>JASJDP010000002.1 GCA_030065095.1 Rhodobacter sp. | reverse complement strand
AAAACAGCTTCGCTCGCCTCAAGGACTGGAGACGCATCGCGACGCGCTACGACCGATGCCCGAAGGTATTCCTCTCAGCCTGCGCGCTTGCCGCCGTCGTCATATTCTGGCTATGAGTCCTGACCCTAGGAAGTTGGGCCGCCCGGAGACGAGCCGAAAGAACCGATTGGCCTACTGTTGAAAACTCTCGCCATTTTAGGGAATACGAGCATACCAAGGACTAGCGCCGCGCAGTTGTCGGCCCCAACCGGACTCTCACCACCTAGCTTGGATGCTGCACTCGCAGCCCACATAGCGGACATTGGTCCAAATCGCTCATTCTACTGCTTCAACGACCTTGTTGTCACAAGCGGTGCTATACATACTCCGCCAAAAGCCAAACCTTAAGGACTTGATAGTTGAAGGCTGCAAACAATCCGAGGTGGAACCCCGACAATCCTATCAAGGTTACGCCAGAAGACTATGAAAAACAGGTTGTAGCTTGGCTTCGATCGGCGGGGCAAGAGCTTCAGGGATTCACCATCAATCACCTAGAAAGAATACCTGGCAATGGTGGCGAATACAGCATTGATGGCTGGGCGGAGTTCGAGATTTTTGGGGGCACAAAAGTCTGTGTCTTGATCGAGTGCAAAAGGCACAGACAGCCAGCAGAGCGAGATGTCATTCTGGGCGTTCACTCCAAAGCCCAAGCCGTTGGCGCGCAAAAATCCATTTTGTTCTCAACTTTGGGATTTCAGAGTGGTGCTGTTGAGTTTGCAGCGAGCGCAGGTGTTGCATTGGTGGTTTTCCTGGACGGCAAGGCGACCTATTTCACTCGCAGTAGAGAAGCGTTGTCCGAAGCAAACTATCCACCGAACTTGCCAAAATTCGCGGGACAGATGGTCCGGGCAGAAGCCCACAAGACCACAATTTCGATTCTTACTGATGAGCGGGTCACCCCATTGGCAGAGTGGTTAAGGCATGAAAGCAACGCGCGCCTTGGTTAGTATCAAAGACTATTCGGAAATTAGCACTAGCAAGAGAGCCTTCATTCTTTGACCGCCGATTATGTTTCCTTGTCTCGACGTTTTTTGGAAGTCACCACTGGCGATTTTGAGAACGAGTCTGAAAACATTTGGGCTTCGCTCGCGACACGCGAGATGGGGAAAACGTGGGAAGAAATTCTCTCGAACGATGTTTCCGTACTCCTAGGCACCGCTGGTTCGGGTAAAACAACCGAAGTTCGGCAGCAAGTGATGCGACACCTTGAGGCGGGGCAAGACGCATTTCTGTTGCGCTTGGAGGCCTTACAAGATGGGAACTTGGTTGGTTCATTCGACTTCGAATTGGAAGATCAAGTTGAGCGCTTTGAAAAATGGAAGCGGTCAAAAAAAGGCGGATTTCTGTTTTTTGACGCTCTCGACGAGGCGCGCCTACCGTCTTCACGCAATGAAAGTGCGCTGGAAAAGGCCCTAGACATTGTCTCACGAGAGGTCGGGCGACGACAGGAACCCCTGCATGTTCTGGTTACCAGTCGCCCAAGCGAGTGGCTTGGGGACGTCGATGTAAGACGTCTAACTCGTTTCATAAGGCAAACAAGAGATGCCAAACAGGACTTGGGAGCAGACGATCCAAAACACAAGATTTATCGTCTCGCGCCGCTGGCGACCGGGGACATTGAGAAACTTGCTGTTTCTCGCGATGTGGAGCCCGTGGACTTCATCAATGCCGTGAACTCCCATCTTTCCACAGGACTAATCCAGCAACCGCTGGACGCGCATCAATTCTTAGACGTCTGGAAAAAGGCGGTTGATGAGGGCCGCTCCCCCGAAGAAATCTTTAAATCAAGACTTCAAGTAATGCGCGATTTGGTAACGTGGCGGCTGTTCGGTAGATCTGAAATCAAGGATCGCTTAAGCATTGACATAAACAGGGCACGCAAGGCCGCGGCAAAACTTGCAGCTTTCGTGGTTTTGTCGGGCAAACAGGATTTCTCGGTCCTTCCGTTGGCAGCAGGCGATGCCATGAATGCTGCAAACATCCTATCTACAGATGTGGAAGCTTGGACAACCACAGAGGTCCGTCAACTGCTCGCTTGCGGGCTGTTTCAGCCATCTATTGGAGGGCGCATCAGATTCGCACACCGGGAGTTGCGGGACTTCCTCGCTGCTGAGCATTTCGACGAGAGCTTGCGAGCGAGAGCACAATCCGAAACGACAATCGCGCCGCTTCTTGCCGAGGGACTCGGACGGCAGTCGATTCCACAGTCGACAGAACACGTCATGGGCTGGCTGGCAGCCTTGAACAGCTCCGCAAAGGCGGTTGTCGCGAATGTCAGACCTGCCCTTCTCATCGAGACTGGAGACCCAAAATCATTATCTGTGGGTGACAAGGAGATCATACTGCGCAACCAAGCGCGTCTATATGATGACCTTCGATACAGAGGCGAGTGGTTCTATCATGATGACGTAAAGCGCTTCACGCACCCTGACTTATGGCCTGTAGTCGATGAGCTTCTGGACCAATCCAGTTCTCCTGAGTTGACCGACTTTTTGATCGAGGTCGCTCGGTTTGGCCAAATGGAACCGCTTGCTCCCAAACTGGCGGGCTATGTCAGTAATTCAGAAATTGGCTATCGAAGCAAAGCGGAAGCGTGTGCTGCCCTCGACGAAATAGGAGATCAAGCATTTCGCGCTGACGCGCTATCCGAAGCCCTGACAGCCTCACCGCCAGGTGCGGAAGACACCGACTCATCTCCGAACTGGAACATGTTCCTGCTGAAGGCATTGAAGTACGGCTCTGGCGAAGCCACTCTGCTCGACAGTATCAACATTCTTTCGAGAATACAACGAGAGCGCTCGAACTATTCATCTGCGACATCTCAGTATTTGATCGAAATACTTGAAGGCCTGCCGAAGCCCCAAAAGCAGATCTGGCTGTCAATATTGCTGCGCTTTGCATCTTCTGGCCGATCCAAGAGCCGTTACCGAATACCCAAAGCTTCGGCTCGGTATAGACGGTTTGTGCCTGCCGTCATCTATCTAGCTTCGGAGTTTTTGATTGATAAGGAGATGCGCCCCGACGATGAAGACTTACTCAATGCCGTTGAGATGGCGATGGGCAAGGATGACAGGATCGACGTTTTTGGCCGCAAAGCGCTAACGAAGCAGCTGGCGAGTGGCCTCCGGGCACGACCGGATGTCAAACACGCTCTCGTTCAACGACGAATAGCTCTTTTTTCTGATAGAGTTCAGCGGCACCGCGTTCCGTTCGGAGTGATCTACCCTTTAGAATTTGATGATAAAGAGGAAAATGGATACGTCTTCGATCAGTCCGATGTGTCCCACTATTGCGAACTCGCATCAAAGGCCTCCGATCAATTTGAGCGGGCGTTCCTACTTGACCTGTCACAAACTATTTTGGCCGAACTCCGGGGGGAAGAGCATAGCAATGCGTTAGGTGAGTTCAGAAAATATCTCAAGAAATATGGGGACGACGATCAACGGCGACAATTCGGCGTCGGCGGTTGGTTTCTTCGAATAAAATCACGCTTCCAGCATCAATATCGCTATGACGCGCAAAGGTGGTTCCGGGGCAAGAAGGAAGCCGTTCAGTCTTGGAGAACAGCCCGAAAAAACCGAAAATTCATCACGAGTAACCGCAAGAGCATTGCTGCTGGTGATTTCGACAATAGCAATGCGGTTTGGCTTTTTGATAAGGCTCCAAATAACCTTGGGTCAGGAACGATCCGCGCGGTCCAAGAGGAATGTGGATCTAAGGTTGCCCAGCTATTCAGTGATGGCCTGCGGCAATACTGGAAGACTCATGACACGAGCTACGCTGAAAGGCGAACATATCTCGGCCACATTGGCCTAGCGGGCGTCAACTTGGACTACTCATTTGGAGAGTTGCCTAGCGATGCCGACCTTGCACGAAAGGCCTTCCGCTACGCGTTTCACGAAGCGGGTGGCTTTCCCAAATGGGTTGATGAGTTGGCACAGAATTTCCCAAGCCAATTTTGCTCTGAGATCAAAGGTGCGTTACTGACGGACTTCAACTCTGAGCAAGGTGACGATGACCACCATGTGTCGGAGTGCGTACGTAAGATCGCCTACTCTGGTGCCGGAATTAGGAGCCTAGTCGCGCCGATGCTTCTGCGGATGATGATGTGTGCACTCCCAAGCAACCGGCGCGATAGAATGCTCTGCTTAGACATCGTGGCTCGCGCTCCCACGGTTGAGCAAAACCGCTTTTCTAGGTTTCTGGTCTCAGGCTATCGAGCGGCGTTGACCCGGTTTGACTTCCGAGAGGCATGGGGGTGGCTTGATGGTCTAATGAACGCGAACTCAAGTGCAGCAAAAAGTGTGTTGCTCTCGACTTTTGGTGATCTGCATAGCGCCGGACAGAGGGCGCTCTATTTCGAATATTTGGGTCGCGAGGGAAACAAGCCTGCTCTGGAGGAAAGTTCGGGCGAGGTGCGAGGGGAGTATAAGCAAGATGTAATTCTTCTAGAGTGGCTGGTTGAGGCATCATACTTGGCGTGGCCGCCTGAGAAGGATGTGAAGCACGAGAGTGTCTACTCGCCGGGAAAAAAGGACCACGCCGAGAGCAACAGGCGGAACTACACCAATATGTTGGCGGCGTTTCAAACACCCGATGCTGTCAGCGCATTTGGAAGACTGGCCAGAGCAAAGGCGCTTTCGAGCTACCGACATACGTTTTTGTATCAAATCGAACTTATGAAGCGAGGAGCCGGAAGAAGGCCTGAACTCTCACCTGATGAGGCAATTCAGTTTCTGAACGATCAGTCCAAGCCACCAGCGACTGTGGACGAGTTCAGGAAGCTCTGCCAAACGCATCTAGAGACGCTCCTCGAACGGCTGCATACTTCCGACGATGATGAAAGCGCCTTCTTCCGGCGGGGCGAAGCGAAAGAAGGCGATTTAAGAAATTGGCTTGCCGCCCGCCTGAGAGACGTGGGGGAACGCTACTATACCGTCGTCAGGGAGCAAGAAGTTGCGGGTGAGAAGCGGCCTGATCTCAGGATGCACTCAAGAGTTGATGCTTTAGGGAAGGTATCGGTCGAAATTAAGCTTGCCGATATGAAGCATTGGACTGGGGATGAGCTAGTCAACACTCCGGGTGAACAGCTTTCGAAGCAGTATTTGTTTGAGCCTTCGTCCCACACAGGCATCTATGTTCTCGTAAATGCAGCTCGTCCAAGAAGGGTCGAGAAAGACAAGAAGACCAAGAAGGTCAAAAGAAGCGCCTTTCGTAAGACCGTCGCTGGCAAAGCGGTGAACTTCGAGGAACTCGTGGCGTACGTGGGAGAGAAGTGTGCGGCAGTAAATGAGGGGCTCGCTAACGGTAAGATGGTGGTCGCAGTAACGCGCGACATCTCCGAGAAACCGTCTGATACAATGTAATCGGGTTCCGTGAACCGAACGGCCGCTTTGCCAAGTCTATCTTTTGAAAGCAGCACTTGCAGCGAACTTCCGGTTTCCGCCGTCCTTGCCGGTCTTGACGAGTTCGAATTGGTGGCTCAGCCGTGGTCTGTTTCCCACGCTTCGGGCGGCAGAGCTGCCCCCGGCACAGTGTGGTTGACCGTTTAAACACCTTATGAAAGGTTGTTTGAAATCATCTGAACCCTCGGATTTTTGAGCACATCGGCCGCATCCAACCCGTTCCGCCCGGGCCTTCTCCCCTTGCTCCCACCCCACATTTTGTGCTAAAAACCTCTCTGCTGTAAATTTGCTTGTCAAATTCTGCAAATTTCGCTGTCACGCAACAAATGAAACATTCGCGACCGATTGGTTCACTCCGGCACACATCGGTGTGAGAAACGCTAACATTTCTGGAATTACGACGGAAACGGCAACATCTGCCGTACCATGCATGGCGACGCCACATATCTTGAAATGACGCGTGCGCGCACTTAGGTGAATGTTAACCCGCGCAACATTGCGCTGAAGAGGGACTGAAAATGAGCAATTACGCCAACCTCCCTGCTCCGACGCCCGAAGGCGGCCTGAACCGGTATCTGCAGGATATCCGGAAGTTCCCGATGCTGGAGCCGGAAGAAGAGTACATGCTGGCCAAGGCCTGGGTCGACCGTCAGGATTCGAGCGCCGCGCATCGGCTTGTGACCAGCCACCTGCGGCTCGCGGCCAAGATCGCCATGGGCTATCGCGGCTATGGCTTGCCCCAGGCCGAGGTGATTTCCGAGGCGAACGTGGGCCTGATGCAGGCCGTCAAGCGCTTCGACCCCGAAAAGGGATTCCGCCTGGCCACCTACGCCATGTGGTGGATTCGCGCCTCGATCCAGGAATACATCCTGCGGTCCTGGTCGCTGGTGAAGCTCGGCACGACCTCGGCCCAGAAAAAGCTGTTCTTCAACCTGCGCAAGGCCAAGGCCCGGATCGGCGCGCTGGAAGAGGGCGACATGCACCCCGACAAGGTGGCCAAGATTGCCACGGACCTCGGTGTGACCGAGGACGAGGTCATCTCGATGAACCGGCGGCTCTCGGGCGGTGACGCCTCGCTGAACGCCATGGTCGGCAGCGACGGCGACGGCACCACCGAATGGCAGGACTGGCTGGAAGACGAAGACGCAGACCAGGCCGCGGCCTACGAGGCCAAGGACGAACTGGAGGTGCGCCGGGAGTTGCTGGCCGAAGCGCTCGGCGTGCTGAACGAGCGCGAGCAGGACATTCTGACCCAGCGGCGGCTGCAGGATCAGGCGGTCACGCTGGAAGACCTCAGCGGCCAGTACAATGTCAGCCGCGAGCGCATCCGCCAGATCGAGGTGCGCGCCTTCGAAAAGCTACAGAAGCGCATGAAGGAACTTGCCCGCGAGAAGGGCCTGATGAGCCGCGTCGCCTGAGGCCCCGCCCCCGAAATGCGAAGACGCCCGGACCTTCCGGCCCGGGCGCCTTCTTTTCGTACCCCAAAGCCTATCTCCAGCCGGACAGATCCAGCTTCATCGACGCACCCAGCACATAGCGGACATCGTCCTGCGCGATCAGCGTGCCCTGCCCGTAGCGCCCGATCGCGTTGGTGGCGTGCAGATCGATGCTGGCATCCGAATTCGGCAGGTTGTACCGCGCGCCGGCGGCCCAGACCGTGCCGTTGCCGTCGACAACCGGTGTCACCTCGGCGATCGCTTCCAGACCCGGAAGCACCTCGTAGTTCAGACCCAGGCCCAGACCATAGGTCTGGGTGTTGCCCTGCGCCGCGGCGCGCGGGTTCACGTTGACGGTGAAACGGTCGTTGAAATCGTAGCTGATCGGAACATCCAGCGACAGCGTCCCGGTATTGGGACCCGACGCCAAATCGCGCCCCGCCGAAACCCGCACGGCCATCGACACCGGGTCGCCGGCATCCTGATCGAGGAACCGCAGCTTGGCGAAATACAAAAATCGCTTGTCATTGATGTTGTCGACAAGACCCGGTCCGACACTGCCGTCGTTGGCGAACCTTTCGATCAGCCCACCGAATTCGAAATCCTGATCCGGGCTAAGGTGCAGCGCCCCGGTATAGGCGCCGTCGGCGTCGGCAGCGGCGACGCCCATCAGTGTGCCCGGAGACAGCGTGCGCCCGGTTCCCAGCGTGAAGCCGTCCTGTTGCAGGCTGCGGCTGCGTGCCGTTACCTGCTTGCGCGGGCCGGTGCGATAGCTCGACCGGTAGCCGGGGCGATTGCCGGGCGTCCAGTTCAGCTGAATGCCGTAAAGTACCGTTTCGCCATCCGGCGGATAGCTCAGGATGCCCGTTGCGGGCGAGGTTCCGAGCCCGTTTGTGGCATAGAGGTCCACCGCCACCTTCGGGGTCACGTTGTACCGACCGCCCACCGTCCAGACGGGCGTGTCGGTCAGTGTTTGGGTGTTCGAGACGGTGTTGCTTCCCGACACCGGCACGTTGACCAGGCCATAGGCCGTCACCCGTTCGCTCGGACGCCAGGTGGCGCCCAGGCCGACATAGCCCACGGTGCCGTAGAAATCGAAGCCGTTGATGTCGTCGGGGAACACCGACACGCCCGGCGTCACATGCATTTCCAGCTGCGGCGAGAACCGGAAGGTCACCGGCGCCTGCAGCGAGTAGATCACATGGTCGGCATTGGCGACATCGCTGCCCCAAAGCGGGCTTTCCCAGGTCATGTGCTCGACAGAGCCCTGTACCGCAAAGCTGAGCCGCGAGGTCTCGAAGACCTTGAACTTGCCGGCGACGCCATAGGTCAGGAACTTCAGCCGCGAGGTGGTGCCGTTGATCGGCTTGTGAAAGGGGTCGTTGTAGCTTTGAAACGTGAAGCTGGCCTGCAGCCGGTCGCTGACCCCCCAGTCGCCATGCCAGTCATAGATCTGGTTGCCGGTTCCGGCGGCCGTGCCCGGATCGTTCTGGTGCCAGCCGACGCCCAGATTGACCTCGCCCTCGTCCAGCTGGTTCGCGGTGTCGACCGAGATCACGCGGATCGGATGCCGGTCCAGCGGCGCGGTCTCTCCGGCGAAATCATCGGCCGGGTTGTCAAAGCTGCGGCCGACATCCGGCTTCTCGGCCTTTGCCAGCGGTGTCAGGTCGCCGAAAAACGGGTACGCCTGGTTCTGCGCCGCGGTCAGCGCCAGAACGCAGACGGCCGTACCAAACACCCGCCTCTTCGACATGGGCGGGCCGTTACGCTGGGGGCGTGTCATGTCTTTGCCTCAACGGTTGCTCGCGTCATCTCTTGCGGATCGCGAAGGACCCTTGTGGATAACTTTCCCCGACCATAGGCTGGGCCCGTCACATCACCAAGAAATTCTGCATCGAATCCTGATAGATAGCTGGCAAAACTCATGTGCTATGCCATTTTGGCCACGGATTTGCCGGTTTTTTGGGGCGGATTGGCGGTTTCCTGCCCAACGTCTTGGGGATAGAACCGCCATCGTTGAATGCCGTCTGGGAGGACAAGGACATGGCAGATCCGATCAACTGGGGCATCCTGGGCGCCGCAAGATTCGCCCGCGAGCAGATGGCACCGGCGATCCATATGGCCAACGGTGCGCGGCTCGCGGCGCTGGCGACCTCATCCCCGGACAAGGCCACCGGGTTTCAGGCGTTCTGCCCCGACCTGACGGTACACGACAGCTATGACGCGCTGCTGGCCGATCCCGGCATCGACGCGGTCTATGTCCCGCTGCCGAACCACCTGCATGTGGAGTGGACGCTGAAGGCGCTGGATGCGGGCAAGCATGTCTTGTGCGAAAAACCTCTGGCGATGCGGGCCGCCGAGTTCGACGCGGTGATCGCCAAACGCGACGAAACCGGCCTGCTGGCGGCAGAGGCCTTTATGATCGTGCACCACCCGCAATGGCAGCGCGCCAAAACGCTCTACGAACAGGGCGCCATCGGCAAGCTGGTGCTGGTCGACGGGGTCTTCAGCTATGACAACCGCTCCGATCCCGGGAATATCCGCAACCGCCCCGAAACCGGCGGCGGATCGCTGCCGGATATCGGCGTCTACACCCTTGGCTCGGCACGCTTTGTGACGGGAGAGGAACCGCAGGCGGTCCAGGCCCATCTCCGCCGCGAGAACGACGTCGACGTCTTCGCGCATGTCACGGCGGATTTCCCCTCGTTCCGGTTTTCCTCGGTCACCTCGATGCGAATGTTCGGCAGACAGTACATGGCGTTTCATGGTGAAGACGGCGTGATGACGCTGACCTGCCCGTTCAACGCCAATGTCGTCGGTCAGGCGGCCTTGACGCTGGACGGTCCGGGCATGTCGGCTACGGTCGAGCGTTGGCCGGGTGTGAACCACTACGTGCTTCAGGTCGAGAATTTCGGCCGCTCGGTACGCGATGGCACGCCATACCCCTGTCCGCTGGAATTCAGCAGGGGGACACAGGCGATGATCGACACGGCGCTGGCTGCTGGGTGACACGGGGTCCCGAAAAGCCTCCGGATTCCCGTGCGGTCCCGTGCCTACCCGGTTTCCATGACCGTCCGGCAAAACCCGCTATTTTGCGCCAAATCAAGGAGACGCGCCGCCGCCATGGCTAGGCTGCGGTGATCGAAACCGTCGGGAGGAACAATATGAAACCGGTCGAGACATTGGTGGTGCTGGCCAATGAGCGCGAGGCGCGCGTTCTGGTGAACGAAGGCGTCGGCAAGGGGCTGCGGCAGCTTCGGCATCTCAGCCGCAAGGCGGTGTCGGGCGACCGGATCGCTTATGCCGACGATAGCGGCCGGTCTCGCTCGGGGCCGGGCGGAGCACATCACAAGATGGAGCCGTCGAGCTCGGAGGTGCGGCAGAACAGAGAAACCTTTGCCGCCGATCTGCTGGGCGAGGTCGAGAAGACCTGGGCAAAGGGCAGCTACGACCGGCTGGTGATCTCGGCCCCGCCGAAGATGCTGGGAGCGGTCCGCGAGCGCCTGCCGACGGGGCTGGCAGAGGCGTTGACCGCAGAGCTGGACAAGGATTTACTTCACACGCCGCTGGCCGAGCTTGCGGGGCATTTCTCGGAGGTGGCCGCGTTCTGACAGGAGGGTCCGATGGCCACCGAGGAAGAGAAATTCGACGGGCGGATCAACGGGCCGCAATTCGATCCTGAAGAAAAGGACGGGCTGGTCCTGAGGCTGGTCTACATGGTGCTGATCTGGCTGATGCTGCAGATCGGGCTGACCGTGCTGGGGGTGGCCACGGTGATCCAGTTCATCGTGATGGTGATCAACAAGGGCGAGCCGAACGAAAGGCTGGGTGAGTTCGGGGAATCCCTTGGGATCTGGATGGCCAAGGCGGCGCGGTTTCAGACCGGGGCCAGCGAGGTGAAGCCCTGGCCGTGGACCGAACTAGACTGAGGCACCCTCAGGAGGCGCCATGTATAAGCCAATGGTTTTGTTCGAGATATCGCTGTCAAACACGGGTGCCGGCGGCGCGCCGGGAGGGATCTGATGGCCGGAGGCTGGGCCCGGGACGGGGCGGTGAACGACCAGATCGACGCCTCGATATCCGAAGAGCTGGAGCGGTTGCGGGCGCGGACTCGGCCCACCGGCGAGAGCCTGGCCGAATGTGCCGAATGCGGCGAGGCGATTCCGGAAGCCCGCCGGCAGGCCCTGCCGGGGGTGAAGCTGTGCATCGACTGCCAGGCCGAGCGCGACGGGCGCTTCGAGCCCCGACCGGGGATCAACCGGCGGGGGAGCAAGGATAGTCAGCTGCGGTGAGGGGGAGCGATGCTTCCCCCTTCAGGATTGCGAAATCCCCCTTGCCCGGTTCACTGTGCGGCATTGCGTGACAAATCGGACAAACCGGTTTGAAATCGCCGACTTGATCCACCTCGCGGGATTCTGCGCCTGAAATTACGCACAATGCACTGGCGGATTCGATTCAGCGTACGGCAGAGTAGACGAGAAAAGAGAATTGGCCGGATATGGAGTTCACCGAAGTCGCAACCGAAACGCTTTTGTCACCACGCGAATTCGACGACTACACACGTCCGGGTGGCAAGCCGCTGATTGTCAGAGGTTGGATGCAGGGCTGGCCGGCCATGGACGCCTGGAGTTTCGATTTCTTCAAAGACACATATGGCGACGACGAGGTGAAACTTGGCTGCGACGCGATGAGCGGCGATTGCGACCTGGTCACCACGCTGGCCGACTACATCGACTATCTGACCGCCGAGGAGGCCGATGCGGATCTGCATCGGCACCATCGCAGACTTGGCGCGGAACGCCCCTTCTACTGCACCTCATACCAGCCGTTCCTGGCCCACCCCGAACTGTGGGACGACATCGCCCTGCCGCCGTTTGTTCTCGATTGGTGGCCGTATTTCGATCTTGAATTCAAACGATCGCATTTCCCCCATGTTCAGGGATGGATCCTGCTAAGTCCGCCGGGCGCCGTTTCCCGGCTTCACGTCGATTCTCATCACACGATCACGTTGCTGGCTCAGCTGAGGGGCACGAAAGAGGCGTATCTTTTTGCACCCGAAGACGCCGAGGCCGTCTATCACGGCGCCGTGGACCCGGCCGATCCGGACCACAGTCGATTTCCGGACCTGAAGATGGCCACCTGTCACCGCTGTGTGATGACCCCCGGGGACATGCTCTTTCTGCCTCCGGATTGGTGGCACCACGTCGTGACGAAAGACCATTCCATCACCGTGTCGCAGAACCTGGTCAATCACACGAATTTCGGCCTCTATATCCGCAAAGCGCTGAACCGCAACCTCGCTCGGTTCCTGAATTCTCTGCCACCAGATGGAATCGGCGGCAGTGACGTGACCGCAGCCGGGGCATCGCAGGAAGTGAGAGATGCCTAGGCCCCGTTTCGACCCTATTCGCCAGACGGGCACATGCAGCAAACGGTTTGATCGCTCGGAATATGCGGCAGAGCGGATCACCGAACCGGTCAGGCTATGATCCGATTGAGATTTCCCGCGCTCCTGTCGGGCCAGCCCCTCAGGCGCCGCGCAACGCCGCAATCAACGCCGAAAGGTCGGCCGGCAGCGGTGCCTCGAATTGCAGGACCTGGCCGGTGGCCGGATGTTCGAATCCCAGGGTGGCGGCGTGCAGGGCCTGCCGCGGAAAGGCTGCGGCAGCCGCCGCACCCTCGCCAAGCGCGCCTGCCGAAAGCTTGCGCCGGCCCCCATACACCGGATCGCCGATCAATCCGTGGCCCGCATGGGCCAGATGCACGCGGATCTGATGGGTTCGGCCGGTTTCCAGCCAGCAATCGAGCATCGCCGCCGCCGGGGGCGCGCCGAAGCGTTCCAGCACCCGTGCCCGGGTCACGGCGTGACGGCCGCCTTGAAAGATCACCGCCTGTTTTTGCCGGTCTGTCCTGTGACGGGCGAGCCGGGTGGTGATCTTCAGCACGCCGCCGTCCTCGAAAGACACGCCGGGCACGCCGCGTAGGCGCGGATCGGCGGCGTCGGGGACACCATGTACGAGGGCACGGTAGTGGCGCCTGACGGTGTGGTGCTCGAACTGCTCGGCCAGCCCGTGATGGGCCCGGTCGGACTTTGCCGCGACGATCAGCCCGCTGGTGTCCTTGTCGATCCGGTGCACGACGCCGGGCCGGGCAACGCCGCCGACGCCGGACAGCCGGTCGCCGCAATGGGCAAGCAAGGCGTTGACCAGCGTGCCGCCGGGCGTGCCCGGGGCGGGGTGCACGACCATGCCGGGCGGTTTGTTGACGACGATCAGATCGTCGTCCTCGAACACGATATCGAGCGGGATGGATTCGGCGGCCAGATCGGGTGCAACGGCGGCGGGAACGACCAGATCGAAAACCTCGCCCGCCGTCACGCGCAGCTTGGGGTCGGTGACCGCCCTGCCCTGTCGGCTGACCGCGCCGTCGGCGATCAGGCGGGCCAGGCGCGAGCGGCTGAGCGCGGCCTCCTCTGGCACGTCGCGGGCCAGTGCCTTATCAAGGCGCGGCGGCGGGTCGGCGGCGATGGTGATCGAGAGACGGGTGGCGGGCATGGACGAGGTTCCAGAGGAAATCGGCGGCGAGGTCAAGTCGCTGCGGCTGTTGCGGATCCTTGTGACGGTGCTGCTGGTGGTGATGATCGGGGGCTTTCTGTTCCTGATCGGCCTTTTTGCGATGCGGCTATCGGGGCCGCCGGAACGCGAGGTTGAGGTACCGGCAGCGATCCGACTGGAGCCGGGGCAGCAGGCGGTTGCGTTCACACAAGGGTCGGACTGGATCGCGGTCGTCACCGAGGCGGATGAGATCCTGATCTTTGACCGCGAAACCGGGGAATTGCGGCAGAAACTTCGGATTGAGACCCAAGAATAACGCCTGGCGTCCCCTTGCGGACGCTATTTCAATTCCGTGGTTTCATCATTTTTCGCGTGAACGAGACGCACAATCCAGCAGCGGGGTGTTTCGCTGCGCCCCACAGGGTCCAGATGCGGGCGAGCGCCTTACGATCCGGGCTATTTGCTCATCTTCGCCAGCTTTGCCTGCAGATCGGCCAATTGCTGTTTGATCTCGTCGAGATCTTCGGACTTGCCGGCCTCGCCCTCGTCCTTTGGCGCCGTCCCGCCGGCCCAGCCGCCGGTCATCGCGTTCAGAAACGCCCGCTGCTGGGCCTGCATCGCCTCGAACCCCGGCATCGCCGCGATCGGGTTTGTTAGGTTTTCCAGCATCTTGGACTGCCCTTCGCGCAGCATCTCGAAGGAACTGGCCAGGAATTGCGGCACGATCGACTGCACCTCGGTCGTGTAGCTGCGCACCAGATCGGTTAGCACGTTGATCGGCAGCACATTCTCGCCCTGGCTTTCGTGGTCGGCGATGATCTGCAGCAGATATTGCCGGGTCAGGTCGTCACCGGATTTGAGATCGATGATCTGAACCTCGCGCCCTTCGCGGATGAAGGTCGCGATATCGTCGAGCGTCACGTAATCGCTGGTCTCAGTGTTATAGAGCCGCCGGCTGGCATACCGCTTGATCAGCAGTGGCGCATCGGTTTCAGCCATATGGGTCCCCTCCCGATGTGGCAGTGCAGCAAAGCGTACTGCGTTGCGGCGAAAAAGGAAAGAGCCCGGCGCCATGACCGGCATGCGGCGCCGGACAATTGGGCGGTTCAAGGTGAAAATGGCCGGTTGCGAGCGCGGCGAAGGCTTGCGGGGGCAGCGAAAGGGTCCGGGCGGGTGCAAGGCACTTCGGATCACGGCACGACACATGCCTGGATCGCCCATCGGTTCTTGGCCAAAAGTTGCCATTCGCAACCAGCCCCTGGCGCGGAATCAAGGCCGAAGGCCGCCACGCCAACGCCGACCCGCCCCGGAGGGGAGGCGATTTTCTGCCGGTGCGTATCGCATTGAGGTCGTTCGGACTTTGCTGGGATAAAACGCGCCGTTCATAGGTCTGGGCGGCCTCCCCGCGGGTCGGCGATGGCGCGGCCCATCTCGCGGCAGGCAACGAACGCTCCAAGCCAAAACCAGCCACGCACTTCATCGTCAGACATGTCGTAGGCCACACGCTCAGGCCATCGCGGCAAACACCCCCGACAGAACAGACACCACCCTGTCGGCCGCCCGCTCAAGATCGGGTTTCGCCAGATCCGCAACCGCCACATCCGCCAGGTACCGGATCTCTGGCCGGGCCCGCGCCTTGGCGTAGCGCGGGTCGTAATGCGCGGCCATCAATTCACCTGCCAGCGCCACATGCTCTCCGGCCGCGGCCTGCGCTTGCCATAGGGCCACCTGCGCGCGCCCGTGATAGGGGGTGAGCTGTGCCAGCCTGTCGCGCAGCAACACCGGATCGGCGGTTACATCGGCATAGGCCGCCGCCAGGTATCGGGCGCGCGCCGGCAACGGGGCGCTGATCCGGATCCGTGGCGCTTCGCGCATCGCCGCCCAGACCGCGGGGGGCACAAGCAAATCGCCCACCTTCGAACTTTCGGCCTCCAACACCACCGGCCGCGCCGGATCGAGCCCGGCGAAAGCCCGGGCCAACGCCCCCTCGAACGCTTTCTGCGATGGCTGCCCGCCAGCCAGGCCGCCAAACAGCGATCCGCGATGCGCCGCCAGCCCCTCGAGATCCACCGTCTGGACACCCCGCACCGCAAGCAGGCCCAAGAGTTCGGTCTTCGCCGTCCCGGTATTCCCGTCGAGCATCACCACAGGGTGGGGCAGCGCGGTCTCGTGCATCGCCGTCACCACCAGGCGCCGGTACGACCGATAACCGCCCTCGACGGTTTCGGCCCGCCAGCCGATCTGGGCAAGGATCGCGGCGAAGGATGCCGACCGCTGGCCCCCGCGCCAGCAGTAGACCAGCGGTTGCCAGCCGCCGTCAAAACCCGCCAGCGGCCCCTCGATATGTGCCGCTGCATTGCGGGCGACCAGGGCCGCGCCGATCTTGCGTGCCTTGAACGGGCTATCCTGGGTATAGATGGTGCCGACACGCGCGCGTTCCTCGTTCGACAGGACCGGCAGCGAGACCGCGCCGGGAACGTGATCCTCGGCGTATTCCGCGGGCGAGCGCACGTCGATCACCGTATCGTACGGGGTATCGTAGAAATCGGAGAGGCTGGAAAAACGGCGCGGCATGCGGTGCCAGATAACCCGACACGGCCAGGATTGCCAGAGCCAGCAGGGGCGAGCCGCCACGGGCTTACACTGTCAAGCCTTTGATTTATAACGCGATAATGCCAAATCGGTAATCGTGCAGATCTTGGCGAATTGCGCCTGCCATCAAACCGAGGCCTTGCGCGCCTCCTCGGTCTCGGCCTCGACGTCCCGAACGGTCGGCGGCGACCAGCCGCGGTCGATCCGGTCGGCGAACGCGCGCCCGTTGCCGCGCATCTCCGCCTCGGTCTCGGCGCGCAGCTCCAGGGCGCGGGCGACATAGGCCTCGTTCTCGTGGATCGGGATGTCCGAGCGATAGACCTGCGCCAGTTCGCGGATCGCGCGGCGGTCCTCGTCGACGAACCCGCGCGACAGCCGCTCGGCATCGAACGGATGCATCCCCAGCGCCTCGAACGCCGACCGCCCGGCCCGCACTCCGCTGTCGAAGGTCTCGCGGATGATGTCCCGGCAGCCCGCGGCATAAAGCTCGTAGACATGATTGCGGTCGCGCGCCCGGGCGATGATGTGGACATGCGGATAGGCCTCGGCCACGTGATGCACCAGCTCTGTCGCCTGATCCCTGTCGTCGATCGCCACGACGATCATCTTGGCGTCATGGATGCCCGCGGCATGCAGCAGATCTGGCCGCGTCGCGTCGCCGAAGAACACCTTGAACCCGAAGGTCCGCAGCATATCCAGCTGCGCCGAATTGTGGTCCAGCACCACCGTCTTGTACCCGCCGCCCAGTAGCATCCGGTTGACGATCCCGCCCCAGCGGCCATGACCGGCGATGATGATCGGCGCCTCGTCGTCGATGGCGTCGGGTTCCTGCGCCTGTGCCTCGGCGAACCGGGGCGCGATCAGCTTGTCATAGGCGATGAACAGCGCCGGCGTCAGCAGCATCGACAGGGCCACAATCAGCAAGAGCTGGTCCGAGACCGGGCCCGGCACCACGTCGTTGGCCACCGTGAAGCTCAGCAGGACGAACCCGAACTCCCCGGCCTGCGCCAGCCCCAGCGTGAACAGCCACCGGTCCGCCCCGCCCACGTTGAAGATATAGCTCAGCCCCAGAAGGATCGCCGATTTCAGGGCGATCAGCCCCAACGTCAGGCCCAGGATCACCCCGAAATTGCCGAAGAGCAGATCGAAATCGATCCCAGCCCCCACGGTCATGAAGAAAAGCCCCAGAAGCAGCCCCTTGAACGGGTCGATATCCGATTCCAGTTCGTGACGGTATTCGCTGTTGGCCAGCACGACGCCCGCCAGGAAGGTCCCCAGGGCCGGCGACAAGCCGACCAGGGTCATCAAGAGTGCAATGCCGATCACCATCATCAGGGCCGTGGCGGTGAACAGCTCGCGCAGCTTTGCCAAAGCGATGAACCGGAAGATAGGCCGCGTCAGGTAGGATCCGCCGACGATCACCGCCGCGATCGCGGCGATGGTGATCAGCGCGCGCTGCCAGCCCGGAATGGTCTCGATCCAGCCCGGGCCCGTCGGCCCGTGATGGTCGCCGTCGCCGTGCGCCTCGGCCACGCCATGGCCGCCGGCGTCGCCCGCCGCATGCGCCGCGGCCCAGCCGGCGTCTTCGGCCACGACCGCCGTTTCCGCCATGTCGGCGTATTGCGACATCAGATCCGGGTCGGCCAACAGCGGAATCAGCGCCAGCATCGGGATGACGGCGATGTCCTGAAACAGCAGGACCGAGAAAGACGCCTGCCCGCCGTCGGACTTCATCAATCCCTTTTCGTTCAGTGTTTGCAGAACAATAGCCGTCGAACTTAAAGCAAAGATCAAACCGATCGCCAGCGAGATCGTCCAGGGCAGCGAAAACAGCATCGCGACGCCCATCACGACAACCGTGGTGATACCCACCTGCAGGCCGCCAAGCCCCAGAAGCCGCGTCTTCATCTGCCACAGCATCTTGGGCTCCAGCTCGAGCCCCACCAGGAACAGCATCATCACCACGCCGAATTCGGCGAAATGCTGCAGGCTGATCACGTCCACGTTGAACGCCGCCAGAAGCGGGCTGATGGCGATCCCGGCGATCAGATAGCCCAGGACCGAGCCAAGGCCGAACTTCGACGCCAGCGGAACCGCCACAACCCCGGCGATCAGGAAAAGGAAGGCGAGCGAAAGGAAATCCATAGGTCAGGCCTCGTTCCAGAGCGGCAGCGTCTCGGCCGTCAGCACCTCGTGCTGCTCGGCCTGATATTCGTCGAACCGCCCGTCGCGCAGGCCGGTCAGCAGGCGTTTGTAGCCCTCGGCATGCGGCGCGACCCGGCCCGCGCCCGGCGCCTTCAGCGCGCCGTAAAGCACATAGGGCGGCAGGAAATGCATCTTGCAGAGCCGCGCGGTCTGCTCCAGCGGGCGCAGGAAGGTACGCAGATGGTGGTGCTGGTATCCGTCGGGCGTATAGGCATCCTCGGGGCCTGCCGCGGTGATGGCCAGCATCAGCCGCTTGCCCTGCAGCCGGGTGCCGCCGGCGCCATAGGCAAAGCCATGTTCCAGCACCAGATCCTGCCATTCCTTGATGATCGACGGCGTCGAATACCAGAACAGCGGGAACTGAAAGAGGATGATGTCGTGGGCCAGCAGCCGCTTCTGTTCGCGTTCGATATTGATGTCGAAGCGCGGGTATTCGGCGTACATGTCGACAAGGGTGATCCCGTCGACCCCGCGCGCGACCTTCAGCAATTCGGAATTGACGTGGGAAAATCTTTGCCCGGGATGGGCGAAGTAAACGATCAGATCCGGCATCCCTGTCCCGCTTCTCTGTGCGCCGCGGCGCGCCGACGCATTTTGGATGACTTAGGCCCGACATGCAGCCATGTCCACCGGTTGCGCGTTTTGCCGGATGGCTCTGCGGCAGAGCGAAAGGGGCAATATTCTTCGAAGAGTTTGCCAAGAGGTTTCGAAAACTCTTGGCGCCCTCCCGACCGGCAAGGGCCAGCATCCCGTCAGGGCGTTTCAGCCTCCAGTTCCCGTGCGCAGCTGAGATAATAGTTCCGTGCCGTCGCGTTGACCTCGGCCTCGGCCCTGATCCGCAATGCGCGGACCTTCACCCGTAACGCCGCCTGAACCTGGTCTTGCGCCGCGATCAGGCGGTCGGCCAGTTCCATCGCCCATTGCGGGTCGTCCGCAGCCTCGGCCGCCGCCAGAACAGCGTCGCCCCCGCCGGCCAATGCGATGACCTTGCGCGCCTCCTCGGCCGGGGGCAGCCGGCCGAGATCCGTCGGGTTTCCGTCGAACCATCCCAGCGTGCCGGCCGCATAGGCCCGCACCGACCAGGCGAACCTGCCATAGAATTCCTGCAGCCAGGGCTTTCCTGCCAGCCGCCCGGGCAGCCGCAGCTCGGCCGCCAGTTCGTCGGGCGTCCGGCCCGCGTTCAGCCCCGCCGCGGTCGCCTCGACCACAAAGCGGATCGCATCGCGATAGTCGGTCAGCCGTTCGGCAATCGCCGCCGCCCCGACGATCGGCAAGGTGTGCCCCGGCGCGAGCACCTCGGGCGCCATCCGCAGCATCCGGTCAAGCGTGTCCGCCCAGGCGGCGAAATCGCGGTACGGGGTGCCTCGGATCGCATAGAGATTGGGAAACGCATGATAGAAGTTGTCGCCCGAAAACAGGATGCGCCGGTCCGGCAGCCAGACGATCAGGTGATCCGGCGTCTCACCTGGTGCATGGATCAGGTCGGCGGTCCGGCCCGCCAGCGAGGCCTGCACCCGGTCTTCGGTGATCCATCGGGTCGGCGGCAGATGGCCGGCACCCATGCCCTCGACCGGCCGGTCACCGGGGCCGCAGCCCAGGTTCACCCGCTCGCCGGGGAAGTCCAGCCCGAAGCCGAACTGCCGTCGGGTCCGGTCGCGTAGCGCCTTTTGCGGCCCGCCGCGGTCGCCGACGATATCGGACGCAAAGCGGTGGCTGGCGATGATCTCGGGCGCGCCGCCTTCGGCAAAGACCGCCGCCCCCGAGATGTGGTCGCGGTGGGAATGGGTATAGACGATCTGGCCCACCGGTTTTGCCGTCCGCGCACGCAGTTCGGCCAGGATGGCCTGTGCCGCACCGGTGGATTCGGTGGTGTCGATGACCGCCAGACTGTCCGGCCCCTCGATCACATAGACGTTCGAGGCCGCAAATCCGACCGCCGACCAGATACCGGGGGCAAGGTCTGCGAACCGTTTCGGAAACTGGCCCGCATGTGCGACAAGATCGGGATGCGCGGTCATGGCTTTGTCGTGTAATCCGCTTCGGCGGGGCCGAGGTATTTCTGCATCAACTCGGCGTCGACATCCCCCTCGTCGTAGACCCCCAGAATGATGCCACGCCGCCGCGACGCCCCGCGCATCGCCGTCAGATCTTCCGCCGACCGGGTCACGCGCTGGGACTGCCGCCGCGCCCAGCCGTTCAGATGGCCGTAGAGCCGCGCGATGTCCGCCGCGTGATCCGGATTGTCGCCCAGATCGGTGAACTCATCCGGATCGGTCCGCAGATCGAACAGCATCGGCCGGAAGCCGCCCTCGAAATGGATCAGCTTGAACCGCCCGTCGAAGGCCATGAACAGCCGGGCATCCGCGTCGGCCACGCCCAGCTTTGCTGCGGTCGGCGTGACGGCGTAGTTGTATTCGCTGATCGCCACGTCGCGCCAGGCCGCCGGTGCCTTCCTGTGCAGGAACGGCCGCAGCGACCGTCCCTCGACCCAGTGCGCCGGAACATCGCCCCCTGCCGTCTCGATGAAGGTCGCCGCCAGATCGATCGACTCGACCAGGGCGTCGCAGACCGTCCCCCGTGTCGCGTCGGCCTCTGCCGAGGGATCGTAGACGATCAGCGGGATCTTCACCGAGCAGTCGTGCATGAACATCTTCTCGCCCATCCAGTGGTCGCCCAGATAGTCGCCGTGGTCCGAGGTCAGTACGATCATCGTCTCGGCCATTTGCCCGGTGGCCTCGAGATGGTCCAGCACCCGGCCCAGCTGGTCGTCGCATTGCTTGATCAGGCCCATATAGGCCGGGATCACCTTGGCCCGGGTCTGATCGCTGTGAAAACTGCGCCCGATCTGCCCCCGGGCGAACTCCGAGAAGACCGGATGCGCATCCTCCAGCTCGGACGGATGGCGCTGTGCCGCGGGCACGTGGTTGGACCCGTACATCGCATGATACGGCGCCGGCGCGATATAGGGCCAATGCGGCTTGATATAGGACAGGTGCGCGCACCAAGGGCCTGTCTGCGCCTGCAGGAATTCCAACGCCCGGTCGGTCAGCCAGGGGGTTTCGCTGTCCTTCTCGCACACATTCGCCTGCTTGTCGGCGTTCTGCATCAGCCACGCGGGTGCGATCCGGCCGTTCTCGATGCCGGAATTGGCGTAGTGCGACCAGGGGTTGTCGCCCGGATAGCCCTGGTCCTTCAGCCACTCGTTGTAAGGCGACACGCGTCCGTCATAGCTGCCGTCCGGTCCTTCCGGCACCATGCCGTCGTCGCGCACCCAGACGTCGAAACCGCATTCCGCCGTGCGGACGCCGATAATGCTGTCGGGCGGGATACCCAGGCGCGCCATGCCCTCGACATCGGCCTTCATATGCGTCTTGCCGATCAGCCAGCAGTCCATGCCGATGTCGCGAAGGTGATCGCCCAGCGTCTTTTCGCCCACCCGCAAGGGAAAGCCGTTCCATTCGGCGCCGTGGCTCTGCGGGTAACGGCCGGTATAGAAGGACATCCGCGACGACCCGCAGATCGGTGACTGGCAATAGGCATTGCTGAACCGCACGCCCCGGGCCGCCACCCGGTCGAAATTCGGCGTCTCGAGATGCGGGTGGCCGGCACAGCCGAGATAGTCGAACCGCAGCTGGTCGTACATGATGAACAGGATGTTTCTGGGCGCCATTCGCCGGATGCCTCCGCGCAAATCTCTTCGAAGAAATTTGCCAAGAATTTTCGAACATTCCTGGGCCGGACGGAACGCCGCCCGTCCGGCCCGTTGCGCATCACATCGCCGAGGCCATGGAGCCTTCGGGGATCGTCAGCCCGATCTCGTCATAGTATCGCTGGGCGCCTTCGTGCAGGTGCATGCCACCATCGCGCACGGCATAGGCCAGCGTCACATCCGCCAGCCAGGGCGCGCTGTCGCGCATCTTCTCGGCCCCCTCCCAGAACGCCCTGGTGACCTCATAGACGGTATCGGCATCCATGTCGGCCCGGACGGTGACACCCACCACGGCGCCGAGCGTACAGACGTCTTCGCTATTGACGACATTCTCGCCATAGACGCCCGCCGGGATGACGCCCACCTCGCGGCCCAGACCCTGCGTCGGCTTTTTCATCGCCTCATCCTGCGCCTCGAACTCCGCGCAGGTGGGGCCAAGGATGCGCAGTTCGGACGTCGCCGCCAACTGCTCGACCTGCGGAAACGGCGCGATGCCGCCGTTGATGTAGACGTCGACCTGCCGGTCCTGGAACGCCTGCAGGGCCGAGGACCAGGACGCCTTGAAATTCTCATAGTCGTCGCCCGGCACCATCCCGGTCTGCGCCTCGACCCAGCCCTTGGCCGCATTCCACGCCCCGCCGCCCGGCGGGCCGAGGAACACGGTCTTGCCGCGCAGATCCTCCAGCGAGGTCATCCCGTCCTCGGCATAGCTCAGCACGTGGTACTGGCCATACGGGAACCAGAACATAAGGCGGGCGTTCTTCGCCAGCTCGGGCGCGGCATCGAGTTTCTGGTACATCGCCTTCTTGTTCTTCATCAGGAAATAGACCGTCGGCGAGGTCATCACCATGTCGAGATTGCCCTTGGCCATGTCGATGATGTGCTTGGTCGCCGCCCCGGTGGCGTCGACGGTGATGTTGTGTGCGTCCTGTTCCTGATTGACGATGGTCGCCATGGTCGACATCACCAGATAGGCCGACGTGCCCGGCGCGATGGTCGCCATCTTCAGCTCGTCTGCCACCGCCGGGCTGGCGGCCAAGGCCCCCGCAAGGGCCAGTTTCGTCCAGGTTTTCATCAGGTTCCTCCCTTATCGGACATGTTCTTGTGGTTGGTCGGTCATCCGGTGCAGCACGATCATCGCAATGCCGATCGCCGCGCCGACGGCAGAGAACACCGGCAGCGGGATCAGCACCAGAACAGCCGCGAAAACCCTTAAGATCGCCTCAACGCTCTGGATCGTGTGGCGTTCGAACCGCGACAATCCGGTGACGATCAGCCAGCTTGCCAGCGCAAAGGCCCCCACGGCCCAGGCCAGGCCCGGCGCCGTGAAGCCCTGGATCAACAGGATATCGGGGTGGTAGACGAAGACGAAGGGGATGATGAACCCGGCGATCGACAGGCGCACCGCCTCGACCCCGGTCTCCATCGGCCTTGCCCCGGCGATCGGCGCCGCTGCAAAGGCAGCCAGCGCCACCGGCGGCGTCACAACGCTCAGCACCCCGAAATACAGCATGAACAGATGCGCCCCGGCGGTCGGCACCCCCAGCTGTTCCAGCGCCGGGCCCATCACGATTGCGACGATCAGATAGGCGGGGGCCGACGGCACGCCCATGCCCATCACCAGACAGCCCAGCATCACCAGCAAAAGGCTCAGAAACAGCGACGAGCCGGAGACCAGCAGGATGGCCTGGGCGAATTTCAACCCCACGCCGGACATGTTGATCACGCCGATCACAAAGCCGATCGCCGCCACGATCACCATCAGAGTGGCCGAGGTGACGCCCGCATCGACAGCCGCCTGCAGCCACTTCTTCGGGTGCCGGAAGGCCGGAAACAGCAGCAGGCACAGCACGAAGGCCGTGATCAGCGCGTAGAAGCCCGCATATTGCGCCGTCCGCCCCTCGATCAGCAGCCAGACGATGACGCCCAGAGGCACAAAGAATGCCAAGGATTGCAGCCAGTCTGTGCCGGACATCCGCTCGCGCTCGGCCGCTGGATGCGCCGCAACGCCCAGCCGCTTCGCCTCGACCAGCACCACCATGAAGAGCGACGCGTAGTAGAACAGCGCCGGCAGGGTCGCCGCGATCACGATCTGAAGGTAGGGAATGCCGGTGACATCCGCCATCAGGAACGCCACGACGCCCATGATCGGCGGCATGATCTGCCCGCCGGTCGAGGCCGCGGCCTCGACGGCACCGGCGAATTTGGGGCTGAAGCCCGACCGCTTGATGATCGGAATGGTAAAGACCCCGGTCGAGACCACATTGGCGATGGGCGAGCCCGAGAGCGTCCCGAACAGTCCCGAGCCCACGATCGCCGCATGCGCCGGCCCGCCGGTGAAGCGCGCGGTGGCGGCAAAGGCGATCTTCAGGATCACCGCGCCCGCGCCGCTGGCCTGCAGCACCGCGCCGAAGGCGATGAACACCAGCACGATGCGCCCGACGACCTCGACCGGCCGGCCATAAACGCCGTCGGTCGAGTAATAGAGGTTCTCGGCCACCCGGGTCCACGCCTCGTCGGCCCCGAAGGGCGCCAGGATATAGGCGCCGAGCAGCAGGTAGACGATCAGCATCGGCCAGCCAAAGCCGCGCCAGGTGGCGTAGCCGATGATCGCGAACGCCCCCCAGGCCAGCGCCAACTGGCCCCGGGTGATGTCGATGAAGAATTCCTCCTGCTCCAGCATCACGCCGAGCCAGACCCAGCTGAGCCACAGAAACGCGGCCGCCAGAACCAGATGCAGCGCCATCAGCGGCCCCTCGACGCCCCGGATCAGCGCGATGGTCATCCCTAGGGCAACGGTCAGCCCGGAATACCAGGCGTTGTCGAACACGCCGAACCCCGCGGTGTAAACCGCAAGCGCCGCCAGCCCGAAGGCCAGCAGGTCGCTGAGCCGCGTGAGCGCCCAGGACATCCGGTCCATAGAACTCCTCCCTCGGCGCGGATTGTGCCGCAAGCCCCGCGATTTCTCAAAAACCTCTTCCCCTTTGTGCCGCCAGGTGGCACGCATGACCCATGACCCTGCAAAACCGCTCGCTCGACCGGGGCATCGCGGTCATCGAGGCCCTCGCCCGGGGCGGGGCGATGTCGCTCGCCGATCTCCACCGCGCGACGGGGCTGCCGAAATCGACGATCCGCCGGCTTCTGGCCACGCTCACCCGGCGCCGCTTTGTGCACCGCTCGCTGGCCGACGGACGCTACCGTGCCGCCGTCACCCTGCCCGACCTGTCGGCCGAGCCGGTTCCGCCCCGGCTGGCGCTTATCGCCGATGCCGCCTTGCCGCGCGCGCTGGAACTGACTGCGAAGATGGGCTGGCCGTCCGACATCCAGGTCCTCGACGGCATTGCCATGCGTATCGTCGATTCGACCCGACCCGCATCGCCCTTCCACCTCTATCGCGGCCAGATCAACCGCCGCGTCAGTCTTTGGGGGTCGGCCACCGGGCTGG
The DNA here is from genome assembly GCA_030065095.1 of Rhodobacter sp. GTDB lineage: Bacteria > Pseudomonadota > Alphaproteobacteria > Rhodobacterales > Rhodobacteraceae > JASJCA01. Next base: position 135,512 of record JASJDP010000002.1, on the reverse strand, counting down.
CCTGTCTGGCCGCCATGCCGGACGCCGAAGTGGAAAGGCTGCACCGCGAAACCGAGGGCGACACGACCTGGGGCCTCGCCCGGTTCGGCATGACGCTGACGGAATTCCTGAAAGAGCGCGCTCTGGCGCAGGCGCGCGGCTACGGCGCGCGCCTGGCGATCTATCTCGGTGAGACCGTGCTCGACGACGCGCTCCACGCCATCGCCGTCCCGCTGACCCTGAACGGAGCGCCTGTGGGCGGGCTGTCCCTGCTCTGGCCGCGCAGCTTCAAATCCGTCGCTGAGTTCGCCGACGCCCATGCCGGCGCCCTGCGCCGGACCGCGGCCGCCATCAGCACCGACCTGGATCGGCTCTCAGCCACCCCCTAGCGCGGACCGGGTCGGCTGATGCCGCCGATCTGCCCGTTTTTGGCCTGGAGCGGACTTTGCCTATTGAGAACGAAGCCGTGCCATCGCCGACCCGCGGGGAGGCGACCCGGACCTCTGAACGGCTCGATTTATCCCGGCAAAGTCCGAACGACCTCAATGCGATGCGCGCCGTCAGAAAATCGCCTCCCCTTCGGGGCGGGTCGGCGATGGCGCGGCGGCCTTCGGCCTTGATTCCGCGCCTGAAGACCGGTTGTGAATGGCAACTTCAGGCCAAAAAGACCGACTCTGCGATTAACTCACAATGCATCGCCCTCGGACGACCTCGTGACGCTGCAACGGAACGCGTCCTACACCACAGGCGACAGGGCAGCGCTTGGATGGAGACGAGGATGGAGAGAGCCGAGCGGCGCCCGAGCGCGCCTCCGCCGGGAAATAGCCCCGTTCAATCGGCCAGGAGCCGCCGGGTGTTGGCGCGCACCACCTGCGCGATATCCAGATCCAGTTCCATGGCCGACACCTTGTCGTCGATCAGAAGAAACGACAGCCCATGCACGAAGGTCCAGAGCGGAAACGCCCGCTTGGCGACGTCGTCGTCAACCTCTTCCTTGCCCATACGGGCTGCCATGTGCTGCAGCAGAATGCCGTAATTCGCCCGGCCCTGCTCCATCAGTTCGGGATCCTTGTCATGTTCCCGCGTCAGCCCGAACATCAGCCGGAACACCCCCGGTTCGGCCTGCGCAAAGGCGATGTACGCCATGCCCATCGCGGCGATCGCATCGAGCGATCCCAACGGGTGAATCTCGGACGCCGCGGCAAAGCCGTCGCGGTTGCGCAGCATACCCTCCAGCGCCACAGCGCGCAGCATCTCCTCCTTGTCGCGGAAATGCCGGTACGGCGCGGCGGTGCTGACGCCGGCCACACGGCAGGCGTCGGACACCGAGAACCGGTCCGGCCCCTTTTCCTCGACAAGCGCGCGGGTCGCCTCCACCAATCCGGCGCGCAAATCGCCGTGGTGATACCCGTCGCGCTTCGTGGATTTCGCCATTATTTCCGCCTTTTCAGGTCGTTGCATTTTTTTAACCGTCCCTTCCTTGACGATGTTAGAGTTTCTCACATATGTAAGAGCATCTAACATCGCAAGGGATAGCTACCATGCCCCGCCCCGTTCAGACAAGCTCTTTGACCCGCCGCACCCTGCACCGCCTGGGGACTCTGACCACCACCGCGCTGACCGGGGCGCTGGCGGCGGGGCTGGTGATCTCGGGGGCCGGCTTTCTGGCCGACCGCGCCGAAAGCGTCGAACTGCCCCGCACCGCTCCGCCGGTCGCCGTTCAGGCCGCACCGCTCCACATCCTGTCCGGATACGAGGTCTCGCGCGCCTTCATCGGCCAGATCGAACCCCTGCAGCAGACCGATCTCGCGTTCGAGGCCGGCGGCACCCTTGCGGACATCCTTGTCGAGGAAGGCGCTGCCGTCACCCGGGGCCAGATCCTCGCCCGGCTCGACACCCGCGGTCTGGAAGCCCAGCGCGATGCGCTCGTCTCGGCGCGGGACGCGCTGCAGGCCCGGCTCTCGCTGGCCCGGCTCACCGCCGAGCGTCAGCAGAAGCTCGAGGAAAAGGGCTTCGCCGCCACCCAGAGATACGATGAGGCCCGGTTCAACGTCGCCGAGCTGACGGCCCGCATCGCCGAGACCGAGGCCAGCCTGGCCGGTATCGACATCCAGCTTGACAAGGCGGTGCTGCGCGCGCCCTTCGACGGCAAGACCGGCCGCCGCGCCGCCGACACCGGTCAGACCGTGGCCAGCGGCACGCCCGTCCTGACGCTGCTGCAATCGGGCGCCCCGCAGATGCGCGTCGGCCTGCCGCCGCAGATCGCCGCCGGCCTGACGGCCGGAATGCAGGTCACCGCGACCTTCGGCGACCGGACCTACGACGCCGAACTGACCCAGCTCCGCCCGGATCTGGACCCCGCAACCCGCACCCGCAGCGCGATTTTCACGCTGCGCCCCGACCCAGGCGCCGCACCTCCCCCGTTCGGCCAGTCCGGCAGCATCACGCTGACACAGACCGTTGCCGATGCCGGCGCCTGGGTCCCCCTTCTCTCGCTGCGCGAAGGCGCCCGCGGCAGCTGGACCGTTCTGACGGTCGACCCCGCCGACCCCCAGCTTCGCGTCGCCCCAGAAGCGGTCGAACTGCTTTATGCCGACGCCACCCGCGCGTTTGTGCGCGGCGGCTTTCCCGACGGCGCAATGCTGGTGACAAACGGGCCGCACCGCATCGCGCCGGGCCAATCCATCCGCCTGACCGAGACGGACTAGCACCATGGAAACCCTGACTTTCCGCAACCCCCGCCTGGTGATGCTTGCGCTGATGGTGCTCATCGCGGGCGGGTTGTCATCGCTTCTGGCCATCGGACGGCAGGAAGACCCCACGATCACCAATCTCTTCGCCACCGTCACCACCGTCTATCCCGGTGCCGACCCGGCCCGCGTCGAATCGCTGGTCACCGCCGAAATCGAGAACGAGCTCAAGAAGATCCCCGAGGTCGACGTGATCGAATCCACGTCCTCCACCGGCGTCTCCATCGTCTCGATCGAGCTTCTGGAGACCATCCATCCCGATATCATCGAAGGTGTCTGGTCCGAAATCCGTGACGCCCTGGGCGATGCCCAACGCAATTTCCCCGCAGGTGTGCAGGACCCCGAGTTCAGCAGCGACGGCGCGGGCGCCTTTGCCGCCATCGTGGCCCTGCGGCTGGCGCGCGACGGCGTGCCGATGACGCTCGCCGCCCGCTATGCCGAGGATCTGGCCGATGCCCTGCGTGCGGTGCCCGGCACCAAGCTTGTCGAGACCTTCGGCGCGCCCGAGGAAGAGGTGCTTGTCCAGGTCGATCCCATCGCCGCCGCCGCGCTCGGCCTGAACGCCGACCAGATCAGCGCCGCGATCCAGGCCGCCGACAGCAAGGTTCAGGCCGGCCGCCTGCGCGCGGCGGGCGCCGATATCGTGCTGTCGGTCGAGGGCGAGATCACCGCGCTCGACCGCCTGCGCCGTGTCGTACTGCGCGAGGATGCCGCGGGCCGCGTCACCCAGCTTGGCGATATCGCGACGGTAACCCGCGGGCCGAAGACGCCGGTCACCGAGGCCGCGATTTCGAACGGCATCCCCGCCATTCTGGTCGCCGCCCGCGTCAATGACGGCCTGCAGATCGACGCCTGGATGGCGCAGGCGCAACAGGCGCTTGCCGCCTATCAGCAGGCCCTGCCCGCCTCTGTGCAGGCAGAGCTGGTGTTTGACCAGTCCACCTATACCGCCGACCGCCTGACCGAGGTCGCCATCAACATGGGGATCGGCGTCGCGCTGGTCGTCGCCGTCCTGCTGATCACACTCGGCCTGCGCTCGGCGCTGATCGTCGCCCTTGTCCTGCCCGTCGTCTCGCTGGCGACGCTGATGACGATGAACGCCATGGGCCTTGCCATTCACCAGATGTCCGTCACCGGGCTGATCGTGGCGCTGGGGCTGCTGGTCGATGCGGCCATCGTGATGACCGACGAGGTGGCCAAGCGGCTGCGCGACGGGCTCGACCGCATCAGGGCCGTCAGCGGCGCCGTCAAACGCTTGTTCGCCCCGCTCGCGGCGTCGACGATCACCACGGCGCTGTCCTTTACCCCGATGATCCTGCTGCCCGGCCCGGCGGGCGACTTCGTCGGCGCCATCGCCATCGCCGTCGTGACCATGCTGGTCTGGTCCTTCCTGATCGCCGTCACCATCACCCCGGCCATCGCCGGCTGGACGCTGCGCGGCGAGGGCGGCGGGCTGAAGGGCGGCTGGGTTGGCCGCCGGTTCGAGGATACGCTGCGCCTCGCCGTGGCCCACCCGGTCAAATCCATCGCCCTGGCGCTGGTCCTGCCGGTCCTTGGCTTCGCCGCCATGCCCACCCTGACGGCGCAGTTCTTTCCCGGCGTCGACCGCGACCAGTTCTATATCGAGGTGGACATGCCGCCCGGCACCGCCATCGCCGCCACCCAGGCCCTCGCCGAACGGATCGACACCGATCTGCGGGCCGAGACCGACATCGCCCAGGTCAACTGGGTGATCGGGCGCTCTGCCCCGGCGTTCTATTACAACATCGTCGGCGACCGCGATCAGGCCCCGGCCTTCGCCCAGGCGCTGATCACCTCGGCCTCGCCGCAGGCCACCGAACGCCTGGTGCCCGCGCTGCAGAACAGCCTCTCCGACGCCTATCCGCAGGCGCGGATCCTGGTGCGCGGGCTGGTGCAGGGCCCGCCGGTCAACGCGCCGGTGGAGATCCGCCTGATCGGCCCGAATACCGAAGAGCTGCGCGCGCTCGGCGACGAGGCCCGCGCCATCATCGCCGCACAGGACGCCGTCACCGTGGTGCGCACCTCGATCTCGGGCGGCGCGCCGGATGTCAGCCTCGATGTCGACGAGGCCAAGGCGCGGCTTCTCGGTCTCGACCTCGGCCAGATCGCCCGCCAGCTGGAGGCGTCGCTCGAAGGCGTCACCGGCGGTTCGCTGCTGGAAGGCACCGAACAGCTGCCCGTCCGCGTCCGCATTGGGGACGATCTGCGCAGCGATCTGTCCGCCATTTCCAACTTCTCGATCCTTCCCCCCAGCGCGGCGGCGGTCTCGGCCCGGGGCGACTTTCCCGCCGTGCCGCTGTCCGCGCTGGCCGAGGTGTCGGTCGAGCCCTCCGAAGGCGCGATCACCCGGCGCAACTCCGAACGCGTCAACCTGATCCAGGCCTTCCTGGTCCATGGCATCCTGCCGGAGGAGGCGCTGCAGGCCACCCAGGCCGCACTGACCGAGGCCGGTTTCACCCTGCCCGCGGGCTACCGCCTGGAATACGGCGGCGATGCCGACGCGCGGTCGTCGACGCTGAACAACCTCCTGGCCTCGCTCGGGCTGATCGTCACGCTGTCGATCGCCACGGTCGCGCTGACGCTGAACTCGTTCCGCCTGACCGCGGTCACCTTCGTCGTCGCCGGGCTCTCGGCCGGCCTCTCGATCCTCGCGCTCGCCGTCTTCCAGTACCCCTTCGGCATCAATGCGGTGATCGGCGTCATCGGCTCCATCGGCGTGTCGATCAACGCCGCCATCATCATCCTCAGCGGCCTGCAGGAAGACGCCGACGCCGCCGCGGGCGACCGCGCGGCCATGGTCCGCGTCGTCATGGGCTCGTCCCGCCATATCGTCTCGACCACGATCACCACCTTCGGCGGCTTCCTGCCCCTGATCCTGGCGGGCGGCGGTTTCTGGCCGCCCTTCGCCATGTCCATCGCCGGCGGCGTCCTGCTGTCGACCGTGGTCAGCTTCTACTTCACGCCGCCGGTCTACGCCCTGATCCGCCGCCGGCAGCCCAAGGCAGAGCCGCTGCAGCTGGTCGACCCTGTCACGGCCGAGCCGGCGCCGTTGCGCATCGCGGCCGAGTAACCGCCTCGCCCCTGCGCGGGCAGAGATCCGCGCTGGGGCATGCAACGCCCTGCAAATCCTGTTTCCCTGGCCTCGCCATATGGCGGAGCACCCCGGCCGCGGCGCCTCACCCGAACCGGATGGATACCGACCCGAAGCCGCCGAAATCCGCCTCGATCCGGCATCCCGGCGGCGCCTCCACGGGCCGCACGAACGACCCCGACAGCACCACCTCGCCCGCTTCGATCCCGGCCGCGTATTCCGCCAGCCGGTTCACCAGCCAGACGATCCCCATCACCGGATCGTTCAGCACCCCGGCGCCGAGCCCGGTTTCCTCGACCGCGCCGTCCCTGGCCACGATGGCCCCGGTCCAGCGCAGGTCGACATCGCCGATCCGGTGGCGCGCCTCGCCCAGCACGATACCGGCATTGGCCGCATTGTCTGCGATGGTATCGAAGATCTTGCGCGCAGCCCCCGTCGCGGGATCGCGGCGCAGGATGCGCGTGTCGAGGATCTCGAGCGACGGCGCAACGTACTCGGTGGCGCCGATCACCTCGGCGCGGGTGATCGGACCCTGCAGCCCCTTGCGCATGACAAAGGCGATCTCGGCCTCGATCCGCGGCTGGATGAACCGGCCCGCGGGTACCGTACCGCCGGTCTCGAACCGCATATCGTCGTAAAGCAGGCCGCTGTCGGGCGTGTCGATCCCCAGCGCGTCCTGCATCGCCTTCGAGGTCAGGCCGATCTTCCAGCCGATCCGCCTTGCGCCCGCGGCCTCCTTCCGGGCGCAGAAATCGGCCTGAACCGCATAGGCGTCACCCATGTCCATCCCGGGATGGTCCAGCGTCAGAAGGCCGATCTGCCGGCGCTTCCGCTCGGCTTCGAACAGCGCGCCGCCTGCGGCCGCGATGTCCTTTCGCGTCAGTGTCATTCGTCGATCACCGAGTTTCGCAACACGCCGATGCCGTCGGCCTCGACCTCGATCACATCGCCGGGTTTCAGGAATTTGGGCGGATCGAATCGAGCCCCGGCCCCGGTCGGCGTGCCGGTGACGATGATGTCGCCGGGCACCAGCGTGGTGAAGGTCGAGATATATTCAATCTGCCGCCGGATCCCGAACAGCATCCGGCCGGTACGGTCGTCCTGGCGCAACGTGCCGTTCACCTTGGTCGTCAGGCGGATGTCGTCGAGCTGTTCGGCATCCTCGAACGGCACCAGCCACGGGCCGAGCGCGCCCGAGCCGTCCCAGTTCTTGCCTTGCGTGACATTGAACTTGGCATGCCGCACCCAGTCGCGGATCGTGCCTTCGTTGCACAGCGTCAGTGCCGCGATATGACCATAGGCGCGGTCCTGCGGAATGCGCCGCCCGCCCTTGCCGATCACCACGGCGATCTCGCCCTCGTAATCCAGCTTGTGGCTTTCCGGCGGCCGGATCAACGGGGCCTCGTGGCCCACGAAGGATCGGGGAAACCGGATAAACAGCGACATGTTCGGCGGCGCTGCGGTCCCGTCCTTATACTCGGCATTGCGGTCGGGAAAGTTGACGCCGACGCAGATGATCTTTTCGGGGTTCGGGATGGGGATGTCGTAGCTCCAGCTGGTATGTGTCGCCGCGCGGCCCGCCGAGGCCAGCGCCAGATCCGGCAGCCCGCCCGCTGCGATCGCGTCACGCAGGCTTGGCCAATGGGGGAACTCCGGCGACAGCGCGACAAAACCGTCCGGCGCGACCACGCCGTAAAGCCGCACTCCCTGCGCCATCACGGTCGCAAATCGCATGGCTCCTCCCCCGGCTTCTTCATCTTGGCCGAAATGCGCGATCGCCGACCCGTCAAGGCGCGATGATCGGCTGCGCCGCCAGCGCCGAGTCCTGCAAGGTGGCGCCGGCGAACAGGCTGCCCTCTTCAAACCACGACCGCGGCGCGGGCGCGCCCCACAGCGTCTGTCGCTGGGGATCCTTGAGATCCCATTTGATCGGCTCGTGGTCGGGATCCACCGTCTGATAGTCGGAACAGTATATCTCGATCCGGTTGAGATCGGGGTCGCGGATGTAAAGGAAAAAGGCATTCGAAATGCCGTGCCGGCCGGGGCCGCGTTCGATGGCCTCCAGCCAGCCGGTGGTGGACATCAGATCGAGAAGGTCGATGATATTGAGCGCGTTGGCGGTCCAGAACGCGGTGTGGTGCAGCCGCGGCCCGGTTCCGTTGGTAAAGGCGATGTCATGCACCCCGCCCTTGCGATGCATCCAGACGGCCCAGCATTTTCCGGTTTCGGCATCCTCGGTGTATTCGGTCGTGCGAAAGCCGATCCGGTTGTAGAAATCGACCGAGGCGTCGACGTCGGATGCGAACATGTTGAAATGGTCGATGCGCAGTGCCTTGACGCCGTTGTAAAGCGCGTATTTCTGGTGAATGGGCGCCAGCCGGTCCATCCTGACGTAGAATTCCAGCGGAATGCCCCAGGGGTCGCGGGTGCGCAAGGTGCGGCCCATAAACGGGCGGTCCACCCAGTCGATGGGCAGGCCCTGACCCGCGAACCAGTCCGCGGCCTTGTCGAGGTCCGGCTCGTCGTACAGCTTGAAGCCAAGCACGCCGACCTCGGCCGTGTCGGACTGGATCAACGCGATGCAATGGTGGCCACGCTCTTCCATCGCGCGCAGATAGATCGCACCGGTTTCTTCTTGCGTGATCTGCAGGCCCAGCAGATCCACATAGAAGGCGCGGCTTTTGGCCAGATCGGTGACGCGGTATTCCACGTGGGACAGCCGCACGATGTTGAAGGGCGGGTAGAGAACCGGGGCGGGAACGGACACTATTGCCTCCTGTCGACTGTATCGGGCACGCGGCAAGGCCTTTCGAAAGGCCTTGTTTCACGCGATTTCGAAATCGCATGGCAAGCGGCTTCGACGCCGCTTGGGTCAAGCCGGTTCGAACCGGCCGTCGCCGCGGCGGTCACGGCGCGCCCCCGGGCAGCTTGCCGAGTTGCGGGATCCCGTGCTCACCCAGCGCAAGCCCGATATGCTTCTGCTCCATGTAGAACTCGAACGACCAGTCTCCGCCGTCGCGGCCGATGCCGCTGGCCTTGACCCCGCCGAAGGGCGTCGGCAGGTGCCGGACATTTTCTGAATTCACCCAGATCATACCGGCCTCCAGCCTGTCGGTGAACCGCAGCGCGCGGCTCAGATCGTTGGTCCAGACATAGGCGGTCAGACCGTAAGGCACATCATTGGCAATCTCCAGCGCCTCGTTCTCGGTGGCAAACGGCAGGACCGTCAGGACCGGGCCAAAGATCTCTTCCTGGCTGATCCGCATGTCGGGGCGCGCGCCGGTGAACAGCGTCGGCCGGACGTAACAGCCGGTCTCGCCGATCCGTTCGCCACCCGCGGCGATGGTGGCGCCGTCGGCGCGGGCCACGTCGAAATAGCCGGTCACCTTGTCCAGATGCTCCTTGTGGATCAGCGGCCCGACCTCGGTGGCCGGATCCAGCGGATGGCCGACCCGGATGGCGTTCACCCGCTCGACCAGCTGCGCCGTGAAGTCCTCTGCAATCGAGGCCTGAACCAGAAGCCGCGAGGACGACGTGCAGCGCTCGCCGTTCAGCGAGTAGATCATGAACACCGCCGCATCCAGCGCCCGGTCATGATCCGCGTCGTCGAACACCACCACCGGGTTCTTGCCGCCAAGCTCGAAATGCACCCGCTTCAGCGTGTCGGCACCCTGCCGCATGATCATCGAGCCAGTTTTTGACTCACCCACGAAGGCGATCGCCCGGATATCTGGATGTTCGGTCAGCGCGCGGCCTGCGTCCTCGCCAAACCCGTTCACCAGGTTCCATACACCCGGCGGCAGGCCTGCTTCGTGGGCGATCTCGCAGAGGATCTGCGCGGTGACGGGCGAAAACTCGGCCGGTTTGTGCACCACCGTGCAACCCGCCGCCAATGCCGGGGCGATTTTCCACGTGGACAGCATGAACGGCGTGTTCCAGGGCGTGATCACCCCGACCGGGCCGATCGGCACGCGGGTGGTCAGGTTCATCAGCGTCGGCGACGGCAGGGTCTGGCCGTCCCGCGCGGCCGGCGCCCGGTCCGCGAAGAACCGGAAATTCTCGGCCCCGCGCAGCGCCGCCTTCGACATGAACCGGATGGCCTGGCCCGTGTCCCAGCATTCGCAGAGCGCGATTTCCTCGGCACGCGCCACGATTCCGTCCGCGATACGGTGCAGGATCGCCTTGCGCTCTGCCCCGGGCAGGTCCCGCCACGCGGGAAACGCGTCCTTCGCCGCCGCCGCCGCCGCGTCGATATCCGCAGGCCCGCCTTTCGCCACCTCGCAGACCACGCTGTCGTCCACCGGCGACACCGACCGGAATACCGCACCGGTCCGGGCGGCCACGGCCGCGCCGCCGATCAGGTTCTGCACGCCAGCCTCGCGGAACCGCGCCAGATAGCCCTCGAGCTTTGCCAGATTGGACTGCAGCTCACTCATCCCGCACCTTCTTTCTTGCGATATGGTCGCGCACGGTATTGCGCTTGGGGCTCAATTCGGGGTCGATGTCGCGCATCTCGAGGCTCAGCATGACAGGCCGCGCCGCCAGCAGATCCGCCAGATGCGTCTCTGCCGCGTCGAACAGCGCCGCCGCAGCCGCCCGCCGTACCGCAAGTGGCCGGCCGCCGCGCAACCGCACCGAGATGTCGATGAACCCGTTCTCTGGATCGCCATCCGCAATCGCATAGTGATCGACGCGCGTGGCCCGCACGCGGATACCGGTCATCTGAAAGATATCCAGCCCGGCCGCCGTATGCCGCAAGGCCTCGCACAGGCCCTGAATGCCCGCCGCGTCTTCGAGGTTCGGCGAATACTCGATGCTCACATGCGGCACAGGGCCTCTCCTATTAAGTTAAAATTCGAGCTAAATTCTCTCACAGGGTTAATCTAGCTTTTTCGCTTCGTTTCAGACAAGCTGTCCCCGGGGACCAGTACCGGGCGTAGTTGATGTGAACGGTTTTTCCGGACAGAAAGAGCAGGGTGCGCCGCGCGCCACCTCTCGATCGCTTCCGATCGCACTGCTCAGGGCGCGCGAACGTGTCATGGGGCCGATCCGGCCTATGCTGAACCAGGCCGGGGTGACGGAACAGCAATGGCGCGTGCTTCGCGTGCTGGATGAATCCGGCCCGTCCGATGTCACGGAGATCGGCAGACAGGCCTGCTTGCTGATGCCCAGCCTTACGCGGATGCTGCAGGTGATGGAACGAAAGGGACTGACCATCCGCGGCAATCACCCCGACGACCGCCGCAAGACGCTCATCGAAATCACTGCCGCGGGACACAGGCTCATCGCCGACAACCTTGAAGAAACCAACCGCATCTTCGTCGAGCTCGAGGCGAAATTCGGGACAGAGCGGATCGAGACGCTGCTGGATCTGCTGAACGAATTGACCGCCACCCGCTGACCAGGGCGTTCCGGGCCGTGGTTGACGCACATGGCGGTGCCGTTTGCGGCCGGGCCGAAACCGAAAGACCGTGAAGGGCGGCTCACGCGTTTTCCGAAACGCCGGGGCCGGCCGCAAACAGCCCATCCGCCTTTATCTGGTCGCAGGCCTCGTCGATCGACGCCCAGGCGCGTTCGACCAGAAGGTCGATCTCGGCGGCCGTGATGACCAGCGGCGGAGAGATGATCATCCGGTCGCCCACGTGACGCATCACCAGCCCGTTGCGGAAACAAATCTCGCGACATCGCAGCCCGACGGTGCCGGCGGGGGCGTCGAACGCGGCGCGCGTGCGCTTGTCCGGCGTCAGCTGCAGCCCGCCCAGCATGCCAAAGCTCTTGGCCTCGCCCACCATCGGATGCTCTGCCAGACCCGCCCATTCTTCCGCCAGATACGGCCCGGCGACGTCGCGGACATGGGCAAGCACGTGCTCTTCTTCCAGGATGCGCAGGTTCTCCAGCGCCACGGCCGCCGCGACCGGGTGCCCCGAATAGGTGTAGCCGTGGTTGAAATCGCCGGCTTCGTTCACGACCTCGGCCACGCCGTCCGCCACGATCGACCCGCCAAGCGGCTGGTAGCCGCTGGTCACGCCCTTGGCGATGGTCATGATATCGGGCCGGATGCCCAGGGCCTGGGATCCGAACCATGCGCCCGTCCGCCCGAACCCGGTGATCACCTCGTCGGCGATCAGCAGGATATCGTGCGCGTCGCAGATCCGCTGTATCTCGGGCCAGTAGGAGTCAGGGGGTATGATCACGCCGCCGGCGCCTTGTATCGGCTCGGCGATGAACGCCGCGACGCGATCCTCGCCCAGCCGCCCGATCGCCTCCTCCAGTTCGCGCGCCCGCATCAGACCGAACGCCTCGGGGCTCATATCCCCACCCTCGACATACCAGTGCGGCTGCCCGATATGCACGATATCCGGCAGCGGCAGCCCGCCCTGCTCATGCATCGGCTCCATGCCCCCCAGCGACGCGCCGCCCATGGTCGAGCCGTGATAGGCGTTCTTCCGGCTGATGATCACGCGCTTGCCGGGCTTGCCCATCGCGGCCCAGTAATGCCGCACCAGCCGGATGTTGGTGTCGTTCGCCTCGGACCCGGACCCGGCAAAGAAGACATGGTTCAGATCACCGGGCGCCAGATCCGCCAACCGTTTCGCCAGCGCGATCGCCGGCACATGCGTCGTCTGGAAGAAGGTGTTGTAATAGGGCAGTTGCAGCATCTGGGCGTAGGCCGCCTCGGCCAGTTCCTTGCGTCCATAGCCGATGTTCACGCACCAGAGCCCCGCCATCGCGTCCAGCATCCGGTTGCCGTCGCTGTCGGTCAGGAACACGCCCTCGGCGCGGGTAATTACGCGCGCGCCCTTGGCCTTGAGTTCCGCGCCGGCGGTGAAGGGATGCAGATGATGCGCCGCGTCGAGCCGCTGCAGCTCTTCGGTCGGCAGGTGGTTGGCGATCACAGTCATGGTTCGTCTTTACCCATCGTTCCGGGCCCCGTGCCCGTCCGCGCAGAGTATGCGCTTGCGCGGCGCGGTCAACATCCGCCGGCCGGGCGCCGGGCCGTCAGACGAGTTTCGGCTCGCTGATGCAATAGAAGATGAACACGGTAATCAGCGGAATGATCATGCGGGTTTCGTTGAAGATCCCGAACATCAGCACGCCAGCCAGAAACAGCCCTGCAAAGACCGTTCCGCGCAGCTTCGGCTCGGGCGCGGTCGGCAAGCCGCGGACCAGCACCGCCACGAACAGAACCAGCGCCGCGGTAAAGAGCGCGTTGCGGTCCCACAGATTCGTCCCGAATACCTCGCGCAGGTTGTCCCAGAGCCGGAAGTGATTTCCGAACACGGCGTTCGCCGCATCCTGTCCGGCGATAGGGCTTTCGATGAACGCGCTGTCCCGAACCATCTTGATGCCGATCGCCCCGCCCACCAGAAACACCAGTCCCCAGATCACGTGGCGGGCGTCGCGGACTCTCAGGCGCAGGCGTCCAAGGTCGCTCAGGCTGATCCCGCAGACGGCAATCATCACCGCGAGAAACAGGGCGCTTTCGCGGTTCAGCAAGGCAACGAGAAAAAGCGGATAGAGATAAAAGGCGGACAGGTTGAAGAACAGCACATAGGCCGCCAGCGTCACGATCACCATCTCGGCGGCATCCCACGGCAGAAACCAGCGGTGATCCTGAAACACCAGGAACAGAAAGGCGAAGACCAGAACCCAGACGAACGCCTCCCGCGGGCCCTGACCGGCCCGCCGCAGCAGCGCGTGGAACGCGACGGCATGGATCAAAAGCAGGATCGCCGTCAGCGCAATCACCGCGTCGCGCCGCGTCAACCCCAATTCATGCAGCCCGAGCGCCAGATAGGACCCCAGCAACCGGTTCTGGAACGCCCGCCAATGCGGCCGCCCCTCGAGAATTCCGAATGTCAGGTCGGCAATCCCCTGCCAGTTCTGGTGATACTCGTAGAAAACCCGGAACATGCCGGCCGTGACCAGAAATGTCAGCGCAAACCAAAGAACGCGCGGTCCGACCGGTTTTGACATCTGCATGGGCAGCCCAGCTTGATCATTCGCACCCCACGTTGCCCATCAAAAGGGCAAAGGCAATGGCTGTCTTGACCTGACGAAACCGGATGCAACCCGGGCCATGGGCGCAGCCCCACCTTTGAAGCTGGGCCGGAAAATCCTTGAAATCAGTGCCTTACAGGCACAAACGGTTGCGCAAACACCGCTCGGAGCGGCCCGGACGGCCCGGACATGGCCGGATGCGCTGCCTATTGCGCGCCTTCGAAAGATTCGCTCAAATACCGGGCAAGACAAACGGCGACTCTCGCCGGGTATATGGGGAGCAAAATCATGAAATCGACACTCGCACCGCTGGCCGCCCTGGCCGTGGTCGCCACCGCCGCGGGCGCCGACGAGGTCCGCGTCTACAACTGGTCGGACTATATCGACGAGGCCTTGCTGGAGAAGTTCGAGACCGAAACCGGGCTCGAGCTGATCTACGACGTCTTCGACTCGAACGAGGTGCTGGAAACCAAGATGCTGGCCGGCGGCTCGGGCTATGACGTCGTCGTGCCGTCGGGCACCTTCCTGCAGCGCCAGATCGCCGCCGGCGCCTTCCAGCCGCTGGATTTCGACAAGCTGCCGAATTCCGCGAACCTGTGGGACGTGATCAAGGACCGGACCGAGCAATACGACCCCGGCAACGCGCATTCGATCAACTACATGTGGGGCACCACCGGCATCGCCGCCAATGTCGCCAAAGTCGCCGAGGCCCTGGGCGAGGAAGGCCCGCTGAACTCGCTCGCGCTGGTCTTCGAACCGGAAAACATGGAAAAGCTGCAAAGCTGCGGCGTGCATTTCCTCGACGCCCCGGCAGAACTGATCCCGGCGGCCCTGAAATATCTCGGCGAGGACCCCGACAGCCACGATCCCGACGTCATCGCCAAGGCGGAACCGCTCTTGGCGGCGGTGCGGCCCTATGTGCTGAAATTCCACAGCTCGGAATACATCAACGCCCTGGCCAACGGCGATATCTGCGTGGCCATCGGCTGGTCGGGCGACGTTTTGCAGGCGCGCGACCGGGCAATCGAGGCCGACAACGGCGTCGAGATCGTCTATAACGCGCCGGTCGAGGGCGCGCTGATGTGGTTCGACCAGATGGCGATCCCGGCCGACGCGCCGAACCCGGAGGGGGCGCATACCTTCCTCAACTTCATCATGGACGCGCAGAACATGGCGGATGCGTCGAACTACGTCTATTTCGCCAACGGCAACCTCGCCTCGCAACCGCTTCTGGAAGAGGACGTCATCGGCGACCCAGCGATCTACCCCGACGAGGCGACGCTGGAAAACCTTTACACCACAACGCCCTACCCGTCGAAGGTGCAGCGGGTGGTGACCCGGATGTGGACCCGGATCAAGTCGGGAACTTGACCATAGCCACCCTGGTTTCGGATCGCTTGCGCGATCCGACCGGCGCGCGGGGATGTCGTCATCGGTCTCTCGGACCGATGGCGCGACTCGATGACGACCTCGCGCTCCCCAGGGATATTTCTGGCAAGAAAAAGAAGAGCCGGGCAACATGACCGCCCCCGCCGAGTTCTCCCCCTGGACCGACCCGTCCGCGAAACCGCTGATCCGCTTTACCGGCGTGACCAAGCGGTTCGGCGATTTCACCGCCATCGACAATGTCGATCTGGATATCTTCGAAAAGGAGTTCTTCGCCCTCCTCGGACCCTCGGGATGCGGGAAGACCACACTGATGCGGATGCTCGCGGGGTTCGAGATGCCGACCGAGGGCCTGATCGAGCTTGACGGTCAGGACATCGCGCCCGTGCCGCCCAACAAGCGCGCGACCAACATGATGTTCCAGTCCTACGCGCTTTTCCCGCATCTTTCCTTGCGCGACAACATCGCCTTCGGCCTGCACCGCGAGAAGATGCCGAAGGACCGGATCGCGGCCCGCGTGGACGAAATGCTGAAACTGGTGCAGCTCGAGCCCTTCGCCAGCCGCAAGCCGCACCAGATCTCGGGCGGCCAGCGCCAGCGCGTGGCACTGGCCCGCTGTCTGGCCAAGGCGCCGAAGCTGCTGCTGCTGGACGAACCGCTTGGCGCGCTCGACCGCAAACTGCGCGAAGAGACGCAGTTCGAACTGATGGACATCCAGGAAAAGACCGGCACCACCTTCGTCATCGTGACCCACGACCAGGAAGAGGCGATGACGGTTGCAAGCCGCGTGGCGGTGATGGACCACGGGCGCCTGGTCCAGGTCGCGACCCCGGCGGCGATTTATGAAACTCCCAACTCGACTTACGTGGCGGACTTCATAGGTGACGTGAACATTATCGAGGGCAAGGCCGAACCCGGCGACGGCATCATGGGCATCGCCTGGGCCGAGGGCCAGCCGAATTTGACCGGCGCGAGCGACCTGACGCTGGCCAGCGGTGCCACGGTTTTCATGGCGATCCGGCCGGAAAAGGTGCGGATCAGCGCCGAGAAGCCCGAGGGCGCCGCGAACGCCGTGGCGGGCAAGGTGCTGGATATCGCCTATCTCGGCAACATCTCGACCTATCACGTGGAGCTGCCGGGCGGGCAGGTGATCAAGGCGCAGACGGCCAATACCGACCGTATCGCCCGGCGCGATTTCACCTGGGAAGACGCGGTATGGCTCAGCTGGTCGGCCACCGCCGGCGTGGTGCTGGAGCGATAGGGATGCCGGGCGCCGCCGTACATATTGCTTGCCCGCCGGCGCAAAACCGCACCGTATCGGCGCAAACTGCAAACGCAATCGCGTTCCATTCCGACTACGTGGATATGCGTCTCGATGGGGACACGTGCCCGGGACGGACCGCCTGATGCGCCGCGCCCTGGTCATTGCGGTTCCCTATTTCTGGCTGCTCGCGCTCTTTCTGGTCCCGTTTCTGATCGTCCTGAAGATCTCGCTTTCCGACACCGAGTTGGCGATCCCGCCCTATACCCCGACCCTCGACCTCTCCGAGGGCTGGGCCGGTTTCCGCGCCTTTCTGGCCGCGCTCGATCTGGAAAACTTCACCTTCCTGACCACCGACGATCTTTATTGGAAGGCCTATCTCTCCAGCCTGCAGATCGCCGTCGTCTCGACGTTTCTCACCTTACTTGTGGGCTACCCCATCGCCTACGGCATGGCCCGCGCCGACGAGGCGTGGCGCCCGACGCTCCTGATGCTCGTAATCCTGCCGTTCTGGACCAGCTTTCTGATCCGCGTCTATTCCTGGATGGGGATCCTCAGCCAGGAAGGTTACCTCAACCAGCTTCTTGTCGGCCTCGGCGTGATCTCGGAGCCGCTGACGATCCTCAACACCAACACGGCCGTCTATATCGGCATCGTCTACACCTACCTGCCGTTCATGATCCTGCCGATCTATGCCACGCTGGAACGGATGGACGCGTCCCTGCTCGAAGCCGCCGAGGACCTCGGCTGCTCGCGCCTCTCGGCCTTCTGGCTGGTCACCGTGCCGCTGTCGAAATCCGGCATCATCGCGGGCTGTTTCCTGGTCTTCATTCCCACCATCGGCGAATTTGTCATCCCCTCGCTTCTCGGCGGCTCGCAAACCCTGATGATCGGCAAGGTGCTGTGGGAAGAGTTCTTTTCGAACCGCGACTGGCCCGTCGCCTCGGCCGTCGCCGTGATCCTGCTTCTGATCCTGGTGATCCCGATCATCCTGTTCCAGCGCAACGAGCAACGGCAGCGCGAGGCCGAGGGCAAATGACGGCACGCAACGAATTTTCGGCGAAACTTCGTGGCCACGGACGGGGTCGGCGATGAGACGTTTTTCCTGGTTCAACGCCACCGCGCTGACGCTCGGCTTCGCCTTTCTCTATCTGCCGATGCTCATCCTGATCATCTACAGCTTCAACGGCGGCCGCCTCGTCACCGTCTGGTCGGGATTCTCGACCAAATGGTATGGCGAGCTTTTTCGCAACGAGGCCTTTCTCGATGCCGCCTGGGTCACGCTCAAGGTGGCCGTGTTCTCGTCGACCATCGCGACAGTACTGGGCACGATGGCCGCCTATGTGCTGATCCGCGGCGGGCGGTTTCTGGGACGCACGCTGTTTTCGGGCATGATCTATGCGCCGCTCGTCATGCCGGAGGTCATCACCGGGCTCTCGCTTTTGCTTCTCTTCATCGGCATCGGCCTCGATCGCGGGATCCTGACTATCGTGCTGGCCCATACCACATTCTCGATGTGCTATGTCTCGGTCGTCGTCTCGTCCCGCCTCGTCACCTTCGACCGCAGCTTGGAAGAGGCTGCGCTCGACCTCGGCTGCACGCCCTTCGACGCCTTCCGCCTGGTGACACTGCCGATCATCGCGCCCGCCGTCATCTCCGGCTGGCTTCTGGCCTTCACGCTGTCGCTCGACGACCTGGTTATCGCATCCTTCACCTCCGGCCCGTCGGCCACGACGCTGCCGATCAAGATCTTCTCGGCCGTCCGCCTTGGCGTCAGCCCCGAGATCAACGCGCTTTCGACGCTTCTGATCGCCATCGTCGCGGTCGGTGTGATCACCGCCTCGCTGGTATCGAAACGCGCCATCATCCGGCGCCAGCGCGACGAGCAGGCCGCGATCAAGGCGGTGGCATGAGTTTCCGCGACGAATTTGCCGCCTACACGACCGAACATGGCGAACCCGACCGCATCGAACTGCTCTTGTGCGACGTCAACGCGATTCTGCGCGGCAAGTGGCTGCCGGGGACCGACGCGGAAAAGCTGACCCGGGGCCAGGTCCGGCTGCCGATTTCGACCTATGCGCCGAACATCATCGGCGAGGAATTGCCCGAAACCGGCCTGGGCATCGTCGCGGGCGACCCCGACGGGGTGATCACGCCGGTTCCGGGTACGCTGAAACCCGTGCCATGGATGCCCGGCCGCGTTGCTCAGGTACAGGTCGAGATGCAGGCGCAAGACCCGCGTTTCGATGGTCTGTCGACCCGTGGCGTCCTGTCCCGGATCGCCGGCCGCTACAAATCCCGGGGCCTGACACCGGTCACGGCGACAGAGCTGGAATTCTACATCGTTCAGCCACGCGCCAATCCAGACGAGCCGCCGCAACCGCCGGAATTCGCCCCCGAGGCGCAAAACTACGAGCTGAACGTGCTCGACCGCAGCGAGGCGCTGTTGCGCGACATTCGCGACGCCTGCGATATTCAGGGTCTGCCGACCGACTCGCTGATCGCCGAATACGGGCCCGGCCAGTACGAGATCAATTTCCACCACACCGATGACGTGGTGGCCGCCGCCGACACCGCCCTGATCTTTCGCCGCCTGGTGCGCGGCGTTGCCCGGAACCACGCCCTGTCGGCGACATTCATGGCGAAACCCTATGCGGATCACCCGGGCAACGGCATGCATGTCCATGTCAGCGTCAACGGGGAAGACGGCAACATCTTTTCGGCCGATGACGGCGTCGCGGGCCCGCTGCGTCATGCCGTCGCCGGTCTGCTCGACACAATGGCCGAGGCGCACGCGCTCTTTGCGCCGCATCTGAATTCCTTCCGCCGTTTCGGTCCCGGCAGCTTTTCTCCGAACCGTCCCGACTGGGGCCTCGACCACCGCGGCGCGGCCGTACGGCTGCCGGAGACCAAAGGCCCGGCGGCGCGGCTCGAACACCGGATCGGCGGGGCGGACGTGAACCCCTATCTGGCCGTCGCCGCGATCCTGGGCGGCATTCTACACGGGCTCGACACCCGCCCCGACCTACCCCCGCCGCTCGACGGCGGCGACGCCGCCCCTGCTCCGCCGCTTGCGCATGACTGGCGGGCGGCGGTCGACCGCTACGCGGCGTCGCGCTTTGCCGCGGACCTGATGGGTCAGAAGTTCCGCGACATCTATGCCACGCTGAAATACGACGAAATCGCCAAGCTTACCGCCGAGATCACACCGGTCGAATACCGCATGTATCTCGGTCGCCTCTGACGTGCACGATTTTTCGACGAAAAATCGTCCTCCGCTTGCCGCCCAATCGCCGCTCTTCTAAGGAGTGGCAAACAAACGGGGCACGGGCATGCGCATCCTGATCACCAATGACGACGGCATCAACGCCGAAGGCCTGCAGGTCCTGCATACCATCGCCGAATCGGTCGCCGGACCGGAGGGCGAGGTCTGGACCGTCGCCCCGGCCTTCGAGCAATCCGGCGTCAGCCACGCCACCAGCCACGCCCGGCCGACCATGATTGCCGAGCTCGGGCCGAGGCGCTTCGCCGCCGAGGGCTCGCCGGCCGACTGCGTCCTGGCGGGGGTTCACGACATTCTGAAGGACGCGCCTCCCGACCTCGTTCTGTCAGGCGTCAATCGCGGCAACAACTCCGCCGAGAACGCAGCCTATTCGGGGACTCTGGGCGCCGCGATGGAAGCCGCGCTTCAGGGCTTTCCGGCCATCGCGCTGTCGCAATTCCTCGGCCCGCGGAACTTCAACGAGCCGAACCAGTTCGAGGCCGCCGCACAACACGGCACCGCCATCGTCCAGGCTCTGCTCGGCAAGGGTATCTGGGATGCCCGCGACGGCTACAGGATGTTCTACAACGTCAACTTTCCGCCTGTTCCCGGCGCCGATGTCCTGGGGATGCGTGTGACCGCGCAAGGTTACCGCAAGGACGGCGCGCACACCGTCATACCCTACACCGCCCCGAACCGCCGCCGGTTCATGTGGATCTCGAGCAGCCCGCAGCAGATCGAAACCGCTCCGGGCACTGACGCCCGGGCCAATATCGACGGCCATATCTCTGTCACGCCGATGCGGGCCGATTTCACCGCGCATGAGGTGCTGCAATCCCTGAGCGACCGGCTGGAATGACTTCGAAGGCGCGCCGATGACCATGGACGCCGAAGGCAAGATGCAGTTTCTCTTCGCGCTGCGCTCGAAGGGGGTTACCGACAAACGCGTGCTGGAGGCGATGGAAAAGATCGACCGCGGCGAGTTCGTCCGGGGGCTGTTTTCCGCGCGCGCCTACGAGGACATGCCGCTGCCCATCGCCTGCGGCCAGACGATCAGCCAGCCCGCCGTCGTGGGGTTGATGACCCAGGCGCTGGACGTCCGGCCGCGCGACAAGGTTCTCGAGGTCGGCACCGGGTCGGGGTATCAGGCCGCCATCCTCAGCCAGCTGGCGCGCCGGGTCTATACCGTCGATCGCCACAGGCGGCTGGTGCGCGAGGCGCGCGCCGTCTTTGACCGGCTGGGACTTGTCAACATCACCGCGATCACCGGCGACGGCAGCCACGGATTGCCGGACCAGGCGCCGTTTGATCGCATCATCGTGACGGCAGCGGCCGAGGATCCGCCAGGTCCGCTCTTGGCGCAACTCAGGGATGGCGGTATCATGGTTTTGCCGGTTGGCCAGTCGGATGCGGTGCAAAGCCTGATAAAGGTGGTGAAAACCCCCGATGGCTTTGACTATGAAGAGTTGCGGCCGGTGCGTTTTGTGCCCCTCGTCGAGGGGCTTGGACAGGACTGACGCCGAGGCCCCGGCAAACAAGGGGCGGCGAAGAGGGCGAGCGATGGCAGATTTCCGCCGACGGACGAGCTATGGTCTGATGCTGGGCGTCGGCCTGCTGCTTCTGAGCGCGTGCTCGGATGGTTTCGATCTGGACTTGCGCGATATTGGCGGCGGATTCGACACCACCGATGCGGTTCGTCAGCCCACCGAGAAACGCCCCGACCCCGATGACCGCGGGATCATCTCGTACCCGAACTACCAGGTTGCGGTGGCACGGCGCGGCGACAAGATCGCCGATGTTGCCGCCAGGGTCGGCGTCGATGCGGACGAGCTGGCCCGCTACAACGGCATCCCGATGGAGGCGACCCTGCGCCGCGGCGAGGTGGTTGCCCTGCCCGCCCGCGTGAGCGAGCCGTCACCGGCGACGGGGGCGGATGGAACCGGGCCGATCCGGCCCGCCGAAGAGATCGACATCGCGTCGCTTGCGGACAGCGCGCTGGACCGGGCAGAGCGCGAGACGCCTCAGCCGACCGCAAGCCGCACCCCGCCCGCCCAGACCGGACGCGAACCGATCCGCCACAAGGTGGAGCGGGGCGAGACCGCCTATTCGATCTCGCGGCTCTACAACGTCTCGGTGCGATCGCTGGCCGACTGGAACGGTCTCGGCCCCGACCTGACCGTCCGCGAGGGACAGTTCCTGCTGATCCCGGTGGCGGCCGACGCGGTGGACACAGCCGGCCTCGAGCCCGAGCCGGCGACGCCGGAACCCGGCGAAGGCAGCGTGGCACCGGAGCCGCCGAGCGCGTCGAAACCGCTTCCGGACGAAGAAGACGTGACCGTGGCCAGCGTGGCGCCGCCTTCGCCGAACCTGGGCGCGGACCGGACCGAGGCGTCCGGCATTTCGCGGCTGATGATGCCCGTGACGGGCAGCATCATCCGGGGCTACGAGAAGGGCACGAACGACGGCATCGACATCGCCGCGACGCCGGGCACGGCGGTGCGGGCGGCAGCGGACGGGACCGTGGCCGCGATCACGCGCGACACGGACCAGGTGCCGATCCTGGTCCTGCGGCATCCCGGCAACCTGCTGACGGTCTATGCGAATATCGACGACGTGAAATTCGAGAAGGGTGCGACCGTGACCCGGGGCCAGACCATCGCCGAGGTGCGCGAGACAAGCCCGAGCTTTCTGCATTTCGAGGTGCGCGAAGGCTTTGAAAGCGCCGATCCGGTGCCATACCTGAACTGATCCCCGCAACGGTCTGAACCAGGGCACCCGCAACCATCCGCAATCAGGCCAACCAAGATCGGCGCGCCGGTCGCCGGAGGGCCGTTCCCGCCGGATTGATCCTTGACCGGAAACGCTCGCGGCCAAGCGGCGCGGCAACCTCATGGCGACGACGGCTGCGATCCGGAAACATTCAGGGGATAGCCCTCCGATCAGCCGGGTATTTTGGACAATTTCAGGGCAGCGCGCTGAATTCGCCTATAATTTGCGGATCAATTACCTAAAAACTACCCAATTGTTTCCCTCTGCCCGACCGTTTCCTCGACCAGAACAATCCCGCGGGAACGTAGGCCAGGGGTATGTTGGAAGGGCAGATCAGACAGAACGTCAGCAAGCGCGGCACGTCTTCGCGGCTCCGGCTGACCGTCTGGCTGACGCGCAGCCATCGCACGGCGTTGATCTGCGAGGTGCGCAATGCCTGATCACAACGTCCGCTTCTACAATGCCGACCCCTATTTCATTCTCAGCCAGACCGTCAACGGCACGGCGACCTGGACCGGACCGGGCGACGCGCTCGGCAAGGCGACGATCACCGACAACGAGGCGGGCTCTGATGGCCTGACACTGGACGAGACGGCGTCGGGCGGCGAAACCGCGACCGCATATGTCGAGCTGAACGGAACCTCGAGCAGCGGTACGCAGGTCTACGCCGAGGAAAGCTGGACCCTGCAGGACACGGTCACCGGCGACGTCTTTCAAGTCGTGACGTTCCGGATCAATGCCGGTCCGCTGACCGGATACTATACGCTGTCGGAGATGCAGCTTGTCGCCGGGCGGATCTATCAGACACTGGCCTTCGACACGACGCCGAACAACGGCGCGGGCGATCCCGTCTTTACCTATGCCGACTACGACGCACCCGATCACATCGTGTCGGGCACTGCCGGGAATGACGTCATCAACGCCAGCTATACCGGCGACCCGCAGAACGACCAGATCGACGACGGGTTCGGCGGCGGGGCGGACGGCAACAACAACTGGGTCGAGGCGGGCGCGGGCAACGACAATGTCTCTGCCGGTCTTGGCGCAGACACCGTATTCGGCGGCACCGGCACCGACGCCATCGACGGCGGAACCGGCGACGACCTGATCTATGGCGACGACGGCGACTTTTCCGGGGCGGGATCGCTCGACCGGATCTCTGGCGGCGACGGCAACGACACGATCTACGGCGAAGCGGGCAACGATACGATCGTCGGTGGCGCGGGCGACGACTCGATCGAGGGCGGCGCGGATAACGACAGCCTGCAGGGCGGCGACGGCAACGATACCGTGCTGGGCGGCGACGGCAACGATACGATCCTAGGCAATGACGCCACCCCGCCGACGGCCGGCACCGAATTCCTCGACTGGAGCGCCGAGGGTGCCGATGGGGCAGATGTTTCCGCCGGGTTTACGCAGGTCACCGGTGATATCGAGGTCTCCGTCGCCTTCACCGACGATGGCAACAACACTCCGACCTTCAACATAGAAACGTCGGATACCGGCTATGTCGCGAGCGGCGAGAGCTTTGATCCAAATTCGATGGTGCGGCTCTACGGTGACGGCGACGCGGCAACGTCGACGACAACCATTGATTTTGCCGCCACTGCCGGCAGCAGCATGCAGAACGAGGTCGAAAACGTCTCGTTCCGAATCCAAGACGTCGATTTCTTCGCGGGGAACCATCAGGACGTCATCACCGTCAACGCCTATGACGAGGATGGTCAGGCGGTCGCTGTGACGCTGACGCCCGCAGGCGACGACACGGTGGCGGGCAATACAATTACCGCTGGTGGGGCGCTTGACGATCCGCAGGACGCCAACGGCTCGGTACTGGTCGAGATCGCCGGGCCCGTTGCGACGATCGAGGTGATCTACTCCAACGGACTGAACGGCACACAAGCGATCTTTCTAAGCGATATCTACTTCGATTCAATCGTAGATCCCAGCTCTGGCGATGCCGACAGCCTTGCGGGCGGCGACGGCGCAGATGTGATCGACGCGGGCATTGGCCAGGACACCATCGACGGGGGCGCCGGCGACGACACGATGACCGGCGGCGGCGGCAGCGATGTGTTCGTGCTGGCCGACGGCTCGGGCGCCGACGTCATCACCGATTTCGACACCGGCGACGACGACGGCGACGGCGCGTTCAACGACCAGCTGGACGTCAGCGGGTTAACCGACGCGGGCGGCAACCCGGTCGATGCGTGGGATGTGGTGGTCAGCGACGATGGGTCGGGCAACGCGCTGCTGACCTTTCCGAACGGCGAAAGCGTCGTGTTGCAGGGCGTCGCCCCGGCCGAGGTGACCGGCGCGCAGGCGCTGAACGATGCAGGGGTGCCGTGTTTTACCGACGGGACGCTGATTCGCACGCCCGGGGGCGACGTGCCGGTCGAAACCCTGAAGATCGGGGATCGGGTGACCACGCTGGACGGGCCCGCCGAGGACATCCTGTGGATCGGCCGGCGCATGTTGGGGCCGCGAGAGTTGCTGGCGCAGCCAGACCACAAACCGGTGCTGATCCCCGCGGGAGTTCTGGGGAATTATGCGTCGCTGCTGGTCTCGCCTCAGCACGCAATGCTGGTGGGCGACGCGCACGGCATGGCGGACGAGGCGCTCGCCCGCGCCAAGCATCTGGCCGAGATCGCGGGTCCGGTGCGGATTGCACAGGGCAAGAAGCGTGTGACCTATACCCATTTGATGTTCGCCCGCCATCAGGTGATCTTTGCCAATGGCGCCGCGACCGAGAGTTTCTATCCGGGTCCGCAATCCCTGAAGATGTTTCCCGAGCGGATCGTGAGGGAAATCAAGGCCGCGGTTCCGGGCCTGGGAGACCAGCCGCTGACCAAGGCTTACGGCCCCCCCGCGCGGCCTTATCTGAAGCGACGCGAGGTGCTTAAACAGCTGTCGCTACGCCGGGTGGACACGGCTTCGACAAGTGCCGCCTGACCCGACCCCGGTCCGACCTGGCCACCCGCCCCGGACACGATCCGGGCAGGCGGTTGTGTTGTCCCGGCTCAGCCTTTGTCCGTGTCGTTGGTTTCCTTGGGCTCGCCACCGGGGTCTTTCGGCTCTTCGTAACCTTCGTCGACGTCGTCGACCTCCTTACCCGGGATCGTCTCTTCGCTGCCCTTCTCGACCATCTGCTCGAATTCGAGGATTCCGCCGCGTCTGACGAAGATCTTGCCGCCCAAGGCGAAGCTGCCGAAACGGTAGACCGATGGATCGTCCTCTCCCCGGCCGTTGTTCAGCTTTTCTTTCCGCAAGGTTCTTTCGCTGGTGCCGCCGGTGATCTCGTAGTGATATTCGCCGTCGGTCACCTTGCCGAACTTGGTCAACTCGACCTCGGGCAGGCGATTTCCGGAAAAGACCATGGCCTCGTATTTCTCCGGACCCTCGATCCGAATGGTTATGCCGCGCACCTCATCGGGGAACTTGACGGGCTCGAAGCCGAGACGCGTTCCCGACGAAAGCTGCTTAACGACGATATCTCCATCGCTGATCTCGATAGCTTGGGCGCCTCCGACGCTGGCGCCGAGCGCTGCCAAGGCGATCGCAAAAGCTCTGAACATGAAAAACTCCTTCGTTTCGAACCAATTTGACGGAACGGATCTTTCCCGGGCAAACCCTAGGCTGAAAGCGCCATTTGGGCAACTCAAAGCTGCGGGGATGGCGGAACGGGCCGCGCACCTTCAACCGGGGGCTGGCGGCCTAGCCGTCTTCTTTCTCGTCTTTGTCCACGCTCACGATCTCACCGTCGCGGATCACAAAATTGCCGTCGACCGATACCGGAACCAGCACCTGGTTGCGCGCAGTGCCGGCACGTCCGTTCTCGTCGATGGGCGTATTGATCTCGATTCGCGCGCCGGTCGCGGCCGTTATGTCGTAACGGTAAGCGCCGTCGAACGGCCTGCCATAGTCGCGCAGGTCGATCTTGAGGGCCGCGTCGTCGGAAAAATAGGTGGCGGAGAATTCGTTCGGGCCGGATACGGTCAGGGTCAGATTGCGCAGGCCTTTTGGGGCCTCCCTTATTTCGAAAGATATCACGGTGCCCTCGAACTCTTCTGCCACGACGAGGGCGGATCGCGTGTGGCCGTCGGCCCAGGCCCCGGTGGTGACACCTGTGGCCAAAAGGATGGCGGCGGCTTTGCAAGCAGTTTTTAGCAACATGGGCAATCTCCCGATATGCGCTGGGCCGCCCGGACGCTGCAAGCGGCGCTGGAATGGTCGAATGACTATGAACCGCAGGCTAGCGCGATTGGTGCCGTCGGGCAACTCGGGCGCTAAAGCGTGACGCCGCGCCGGCCTGCCAGATCGGTAAAGTACTGCCAGGCGACGCGGCCAGACCGCGCGCCGCGCGTGGCCTGCCATTCGATAGCCTCGGCGCGCAGCGTCGCATCGTCGGCGGCAACCCCGTAGGCGTCGCAATAGCCGCGGATCATGGCGAGATACTCGTCCTGGCTGCAGGGGTGGAAACCCAGCCAAAGGCCGAACCGGTCCGACAGCGACACCTTTTCCTCGGTCGCCTCGCTGGGCGAGATTGCACTGGAGCGCTCGTTCTCGATCATGTCGCGCGGCATCAGGTGGCGGCGGTTCGAGGTGGCATAGAAGACGACGTTGTCGGGACGCCCCTCGATGCCGCCGTCCAGCACGGCCTTGAGCGATTTGTAGTGCTGATCGTCATGCGAAAAGCTGAGATCGTCGCAAAACAGCAAAAACCGCGCCGAGGCGGCGCGGAGAAGGTTCAGCAGGCGGCCGATGGATGGCAGATCCTCGCGCTGGACCTCGACGATCTTCAACCCGTGCCCCTGCGCCACGGCCTCGGCATGCACCGCCTTGACCAGGCTCGACTTGCCCATCCCGCGCGCGCCCCAGAGAAGCGCGTTGTTCGCCGGCAGACCGCGGGCGAACTGCAGCGTGTTCTCCAAAAGGATGTCGCGCACCCGGTCGATGCCGATCAAAAGCGGCAGGCCCACGCGGTTGACCTTTGCGACCGGTTCCAAACGGTCAGGTTCGACATGCCAGACAAAGGCGTCTGCGGCGGCGAAATCGGGTACGGGCCCGGGCACGGGGGCGATACGTTCCAGCGCCTCCGCGATCCGCCGCAGCTTTTTTTTGCTCACGCCTTGGTCTCCCCGGCCTCTTCGTCGTCGTCGAATTCCTCGAACATGTCGTCGAGGCTTTCGTCCTCGCCCAGGATCCCTTCCTCGCGCAGCTGCTGGTCGCGTTTCCGTTCGACCCGCTTCACAAGCTGGATCGACACCTCGTAAAGCCCGTAGACCACGATGAACAGGATCACCTGGGTGATAACGTCGGGCGGCGTCACCAGCGCGGCCAGCACAAGGATGCCGACCACGGCGTATTTCCGCACGCTGCGCAGGCCGGACGAACTGACCAGCCCCGCCTTGCCCATCAGCGTCAGCAGAACCGGCAGCTGAAAGCACAAGCCGAAGGCGACGATGAACTTGATCGTCAGACGCAGGTATTCCTGCGCCGAGCCCTGAAAGGCGATGCCGGCGGTGGTGTTGTCGATCTCTCCCTCGGCGGCCAGCGTTCCCTCTTGCTGGAAGCCCAGGAAAAAATCGAAGGCCAGCGGCGTGACGATGTAGAAGGCAAACGCCGCACCAAGGAAGAACATGAACGGCGACGCCAGAAGGAAGGGCAGGAACGCGTTCTTTTCCGAACGGTAGAGCCCCGGCGCCACGAAGCGCCACATCTGGAAGCTGATATAGGGAAACGACAGGGCCAGCCCGCCCAGAAGCGAGATCGAGATCGCGACGAAAAACCCTTCCTGCAGCTTGATCAGGATCAGCCCGCAATCGTCGCCCATCGCACCGCGCGCGTCGCACAGCGGCTGGGTCAGGAAATTGAAGATCGGGTTCCACACGGTGAAACAGATCACCATGCCGATGATGAAGGCGATCACCGAGTGGATCAGCCGCGTGCGCAACTCTGCCAGATGCTCGATCAGCGGCGCGCTGCTGTCATCGATTTCGTCCGTGTCGCTCATGCGCTGTCATCCGCGGCGGGCTTGGGATCGGGTGCCAGTGCGTCCTCGGCCTTGGCGGCCGCCTCGGCAGCGCGCTTTTCGGCGGCCTTCTTCGCGGTCTGCTCGTGGATCTTCTTGGCCGCCTCTGCGCGTTCTTCGCTCAGTTTCTGGGTGGCGGGTCCCTTCGGCCTCGACGCCTGCCCCGGCTGCCATTTCTCGAACTTGTCGGCGGCCTGGTTCAGCGTATCGAGCCCCAGCTTGCCCGGCGACGTTGCCGATTTCAGCGTGCTTGTGACGTCCTTGACGCCCGCTTCGTCCGCCGCCTCGTTCATCGCGCGCGAGAATTCCCGCGCCATGCCGCGCATCTTGCCGGTGAACCGGCCAAGCGTGCGGAACATGCCCGGCAGGTCCTTGGGACCCACCACGATCAGCGCGACAATGCCGATCAGCAGCAGTTCGGTCCAGCCGATATCAAACATCCCGGCGCAGGCTCAAGACGCGGACGGGCGTCTCAGGCCTTGTCCTTTTCTTCTTCCGGCGTCACGTCGCGCGCGACGTCGGCGGCGTTGTCCTCGATTTCCTTCTTGCCGTCATCGACGCCCTTCTTGAAGGCGGTGATGCCCTTGCCGACCTCGCCCATCAGCGACGAGATCTTGCCGCGCCCGAACAGCACGAGAACGACGACAGCGATAAGAAGAAGGCCGGGAAGGCCGATATTGTTCAGCATGGGGTATCTCCCTTTGCAGGGCCGCACAGGCCGGCCCGAAGCGGATCACTGGATGTATTTATGGAGTCCGCCCGCAGTGTGAAAGCGGCAAAAGCCCTTTATGCGGCAATTCGGGCATGGATTTCCCGGGTTTTTGAAGTTGGAAATGTCAATAAGTTGACAACTGCAAGGAAAATGGCAGTTGTGCGGTTGAACAGACCGCAATCACGACCGAATCACCCAGCGCATGCGCCGTGCCGATCGCCTGTACGAATTGATCCAGATCCTGCGCGACGGACGTCTGCATCGTGCCGCCGACATGGCGGCGCGGCTGGACGTGTCGCTGCGCACCGTCTATCGCGACATGGACACGCTTGCCGCCTCCGGTGTGCCCGTCGAGGGCGAGCGTGGAATCGGATACAGGATGACCGCGCCGATCACCCTGCCCCCGCTGAACCTGACCCTGACCGAGTTGGAGGCTCTGCATCTGGGCATGGCGGTTGTCGGCGAGGCCGCTGACGATGAACTGAAGCAGGCCGCGCACAGCCTGTCGGCCAAGATCGACGCCGTACTGCCTGAGGACCGCAGCGCTCCGCCCACCGGATGGGGGTTCGCCGTATACCCGTTTGCCGATGCGGCTGCCGGGTTTCAGTACATGCCGTCCATCCGCGCCGCGATCCGCGCCCGACAGAAGCTCGACATCACGTATCGCGCCCTGGACGGCGAAGAGACCCGGCGCACCATCCGCCCGTTGCTGCTCGAATACTGGGGCCGCATCTGGACAGTTACGGCCTGGTGCGAATTTGCAAACGATTTCAATGTATTACGAGTCGATCGTATTTCAAGGCTTGAAGTTCTTCCAGCGCTATTCGTCGAAGAGCAAGGCAAGACACTGACGGATTTCCGGACACGGCGCGACGGGAAAATGTAAAAGACGCGGTTTCCCGGATTTGAACGTGTGCCTAACTCATGGAGGGGGTCTACGGTAGATTGAATTTCCGCTCCGACGCTCGCAAAAGCTGTGCTAACGTCAGGTTATTGAGCCTTTGTCTGGAGTAGATCAATGCCCATATTCGCCCGCCTCGCGATCCTACTTTTTTCGGTCGTTCTTGCCAACTCCGCAGCAGCCGACAGCCACGCCAGCGACCCAGGCATGGCCTTGGCCGCGTCCACGTCGAGCTGGCAGAACCAGTCCGGGTCCACCGCCACGTTTTCCTTCACGCCGTCGGTGGACCAGCCGGGCGTTTATCTGGTCTCGGGCACCTATATCAATCGTGCGTCAGGCACCGGCTGTCAGAACACGCCCTATCCGCTGAGCGGCTACTATTACTCTGGCAACTTCGCGATGTCGTTTTCGGTCGCCTGGTCGAACACGACGGCGAATTGCCAGTCGATCACGGGATGGACGGGATATTTTGCAAGCGTCGGTTCCGGTTATGAACTGCGCACCGATTGGAATCTCGTCTACATCAACAGCGGCGGCGGGCAGATCCAGCAGGGACAAGACACGTTTCAGCTGATCACCACCGCGATGTCGGACAGCCTGATCTCCGAATAGACGGACCGGCGGGCTATCTGGCCGGAAACACGAAACACCGGTCGCGGCGGATCGTCAGCCACAGCGGCATGCCCATTTTCGGCAGAAAGACCGATGGCACCGTGGCCTTCAGAATCGACAGGTCGTGGTCCATGCGGAACTCGACCAGGCTTTCCGATCCCATGAACCGTGCCCGCTGCACCACGCCGCGCGCCGCGATACCGTCCTGCGGTGTCGGGTCGGGGCCGCGCCCGTCGCGGTCGAAGTCGATCTTAAGGTGCTGCGGGCGGATCACGATATCGACCTCGGTCCCGTCGGGCACGCCCGGTGCCAGGAACTGCCCGAACGGCGTATCGGTCAGCGCGCCCCGCACCGTGCCGCGGATCACATTGATATCGCTGAAAAACGCAGCCGCCGCCTTGTCCACCGGCGCGTTGTACACGTTGTAGGGCGCCCCCTGCTGGACGATCTTGCCGTCTCGCATCAATGCGATCTCGTCGGCCATGCGCATGGCTTCTTCGGGTTCGTGCGTCACCAGCAGGACCGCAGAGCCCTCTTCTTTCAGGATCTCCAGCGTCTCGTCGCGGATACCATCGCGCAGCCGGTTGTCGAGGCCCGAAAACGGTTCGTCCATCAGCATGATCTTCGGCCGCGGCGCGATGGCGCGCGCCAGCGCGACGCGCTGCTGCTCGCCGCCCGACAACTCGTGCGGATAGTCGTCGACGAATCGGCTGAGATGGACGCGCTCCAGCAACTCCTCGACCCGCAGACGTTTGGACGCCCTGTTGCCGGACAAGCCGAAGGCCACGTTCTCGGCCACCGTCAGATGCGGGAACAGCGCGAAGTCCTGGAACATCAGTCCGATTGAGCGGGCCTCGGGCGGCACGCTGACAGAGGCGTCGCAAACCGGCTTACCATCGACAAGGATGCGCCCCTGATCCGGACGGTCGACACCGGCGATGCAACGCAGCGTCGTGGACTTGCCGCACCCCGAGGGGCCAAGCAGACAGGTCACCTGCCGCGCCCTCACCTTGAGCGAGATGTCGTCCACCACCGCCCTGCCGGCAAAGCGCCGGGTGATGTTCTGTATCTTCAGCCGTGCTGTGGTGCCGATCACGCCGTGCCCGCCCTATTCCCGATCAAATCCATCGGGCTTTGGCGCAGATAACAACCCCGCCCTGCCCCCGCAACCCCGCGCCAAGGCGCCCCGAGCGCGCATGCCGGGCGGATCGATGCGCGCCTGGTGGCACAGCGCAGGTCAGATCGTGGCGTTCACGTTGCCGCCGTCCAGCAGCACGTTCTGCCCGACGATGAACCCGGCATGTTGCGAACACAGAAACGCGCACGCCGCGCCGAATTCCTCGACCGTGCCGTAGCGGCCCGCCGGAATCTCGGCCTGCACCTGTGCCGTCGCGGCATCGAGCGGTATGCCCTGCCGCTCGGCGATCGTCCGGTCGAGCGCAAAGCGGCGGTCGGTGGCGTGGCTGCCGGGCAGAAGATTGTTGATCGCCACGCCCTTGCCGGCGACCTGCCGCGACATGCCCGCCACATAGCCCGTAAGCCCCGCGCGTGCGGAATTGGACAGCCCGAGGATCGCGATCGGCGCTTTCACCGATTGCGACGTGATATTCACCACCCGGCCCCAGCCGCGATCCGTCATGCCCGGCACCAGCGCGGTCATCAGGGCGATCGGCGTCAACATGTTGGCGTCGAGCGCGGCAAGGAAATCCTCCCGGCCCCAGTCCGTCCACATTCCCGGCGGCGGCCCGCCTGCATTGGTCACCAGAATGTCGATCTGGCCCGCTGCCTTCAGCACCTCGGCGCGACCGGCCTCGTCCGTGATGTCGGCGGCAACAGGGGTGACCGAGATCCCGAATTCATCGCGCACGGATTGTGCCGACGCCTCCAGCGCCTCGGCCCCGCGCGCGTTCATCACCAGATCGACGCCCGCGTCCGCCAGCGCCCGCGCGCAGCCCAAACCCAGCCCCTTAGACGACGCGCAGACCAGTGCGCGCCGGCCCTTGATGCCCAAATCCATGTCTCCGCCTCCTGCAGATATTCGTGACCGGGCAAGGGCTATCACCGGACCCGGATGTAAGAAAGGCCTCGAATCAAATCCGCTCCGGCCCCGCCCGTTCCCCAACCGGCACCAATGCCGGAAAAGCCTTGAGAATGTCGCCATCGCAATAACAAAACAATCCAAAATCCCGGCGATTATTGGTTCTCGTTGACGCGCATATGACCCCTTGATTACACTCGTTCCGTCTATGGCGGTGGGGTGCGCCGGCAGCGGTCTATGGGGGTAGACCGCTCGACGTGCAGCCGGACCCACACGAGCATAGAGCAGGTTGCCGATTATGAGTATCGAAGGAATTGACTGCCAGCCGACCGCGCAAGGTTTGCGCGTGTTTCGCGCTGCCGATTTCCGCGTCTCGAATGGCGCCAATCTCGGCGACCCGGTGGCCGATGCCACCGAGATGATGCTTGACGATATCTACCAGCTCGACCCCAACGCCCGGTCCTGGCGGCTGAGCGTGTCGGCCGCCGACGGGCTGTCGCATCTGACCGTGGCCGAGGGCGCTCAGCTGGGGTCGGTCGGCGCCGAAGTGCACCTGGATTGCTGCGCGACCTTCATGGCCCCCGACGGCGCCATCGTCGAGGCGCTGGTGATGATCGAACTTGAACCCGGCACCCAGATGATCGCGGCGACCTATCTTCTGCCGCTCGCCGACCTGCGCCCGCGCACCGACTATGCCCTGGTCACCGTCGACACCGACGCCCCGCGGGCCAAGTTCGCCGGGCTGGCCTGCGTCTCGTTCACCCGTGGCACGCATATCGCCATGGCCAGCGGCGAGCAGCGCCGGATCGAGGATCTGCGCATAGGCGACCGGGTGTTGACGCGCGACAACGGCATTCAGGAGGTCCGCTGGATCGGTCACCATACCGTGCGGGCCACCGGCGCCTTTGCCCCCATTGTGCTCGCCCCGGGCGCGATGAACAATTACAACGAGCTGCGCCTCAGCCCCAACCAGAGGCTGTTCATCTACCAGCGTGAAGACCGGTTGAACGCGGGCCGCTCGGAAGTGGTGGTCAAGGCAGAACTGCTGGTCAACGGCGACACCGTCACGCGCAGCGACGGCGGGTTCGTGGACTATTACCAGATTCTGTTCGACAACCACGAGTTCATCTTTGCCGAGGGCATCGCCACCGAAAGCCTGACGGTCGATACCCGTACCAGCCCGGCGCTGCCGCGCGAGGTCCAGGACAAGCTTGGGATAACGCCCGCGACGCGCGGGGCGCGCAACCGCCCCGACCCGTTCGACATCGGCGAAGGCATGCTCGACAGCGCTATCGCCGCCGACATCCTGCGCCGCGCCTCATCCCTGTGACAGCGTGTCCCTTGCGGGGCGCGATGGAACACACCATCTGACCGGATGGTGTTTTTCAACACGATAGGGGCTGGTCATGGATGCGCTACTGGTTGCGACCGACCTGTCGCCGCGCGCCGACCGTGCCGTGCGGCGCGCGTTCCGGCTGGCGGCGAAACATGACGCGGCCGTACATGTCGCCCATACCGTCGATCACGGCCTGCCGGACGGCCTGGCCACCCGGATGACGGACGAGGCGACCCGCCTGCTCGACCGGTTCTGCACCCATTTGTCCGGGGAATACGGGCCGGGCTTTACCCTGCATATCGGCCATGGCGACGTCTCGACCGACATCCATGATCTGGCACGAAAGATTGACGCCGGGCTGCTCGTTCTGGGTGTGCACCGGCACCGGCCGATCCTCGACCTGATCCGCGAGACCACGGTCGAGCGGCTGGTGCGGCTGTCGCACCGGCCGGTGCTGATCGTCCACGACCGGGCCGACCACGACTTTGCCAAGGTCCTGTGTGCCGTGGATTTTTCACCGGGTGCGACAGCCGCAGCCGCAATGGCTGCACGGCTGTTCCCACAGGCCGAACAGCGCGGATTCCATGCCGTGCACATCCCGTTCGAGGGTCTGACCCACGCGGCCGCACATAGCCGGGATGCGCAGTTCTATCTCAGGGCGGCGCGGGCCGATCTGGCCGATTGGGCGCGGCATGCGCAGACCGAGACCTTGGCTGCGAGGACCGAGGTTGCCGAGGGCGCGCTGCACCAGGTGCTGGACCGGCTGATCGCCGGCTGGCATCCGGACGTTCTGACGCTCGGCGCCCATGGGCGCACCGGCAAGGCGCCCTTCCTGCTGGGCAGCTTCGCCAACGACATGATGCGCAACCCGCCATGTGATTTGCTGATCGTCCGGCCCTGAGACCAGGCCAAGCATTGACGCACCGAGGCCGCGAAAAATGCAGCCCTGGCGGCCGTCAAGTGCGAGGACTTGCCAGTGCGTGAGCGTCCGATCAGAGTGGCAGCGAAAGCCTTTCCAAACGGAGCCGGCCAATGCCCACCAGACGCGCCTTTCTGACCGGAACCGCCGCAGCACTGGCGGCTAGGCCGTCGCTTGCCGCAGTGTCGGAGACGACCGTCACGGCCGCCCCGGCGATGGCGCAGATCGTGCCCGCCGAATATGGGCCGACCGAGGTCTGGGCCTATGACGGCGCGGTGCCGGGCGCCGGCCTCAGGGTGGCGCAAGGAACGCGGATCCGGCGGCGGTTCGTCAATCGGTTGCCTCAGGCCTCGACGATCCACTGGCACGGCATCCGGATCGACAACGCGATGGACGGTGTCGCGGGTCTGACGCAAGACGCGGTGCCGCCGGGCGGAGAGTTCCTCTATGACTTCGTGGTGCCGGATGCGGGGACCTACTGGTATCACCCGCACAGTAACACGCTGGAACAGCTTTCGCGCGGGCTGACGGCGCCGCTGATCGTGGAAGAGGCCGAGCCGCCGGAAGTGGACCGCGACATCGCGCTGACGATCAACGACTGGCGCCTTGACGAGAACGCGCAGATCGCGGGCGGCTTCGGCAACATGCGGGACGGGTCCCATGCCGGGCGGCTGGGGAATTACCTGACGGCGAATGGCGAGGGCGACCCGCAATGGGATGCGGCCCGGAACGAACGGTTGCGGCTGCGGTTGATCAATGCGGCCTCGGCGCGGGTCCTGCGGCTGAGCGCGCTGGGGCTGTCGGGCCATGTGGTGGCTCTCGACGGGATGCCCCTGGCGGTGCCGGAGCCGTTTGCGGATCTTGTGCTGGGACCGGCGCAGCGGGCGGATCTGATCCTGGATGTGACGGCCGAGGCCGGCGAACCGGCGTATCTGGTGAGCGAAGAGCGTGATGGAGGCTATGCCCTGGCGACGTTCAACGTAACCGGCACGGCGTCGGCCGTCGCGCGCCCGGCCCCGGCGGCGTTGCCGCCCAACCGGTTGGAACCACTTGAACTTTCCGGGGCGCGGGCTGTCGATCTACGGATGGAGGGCGGCGCAATGGGCGGTCTGGCCGAGGCGCGGATCGGCATGCGGCACGACGGCGGGCATGGTGGCCATATGGGCGGACCCGTGGGCATGCGCGAGTTGGTGGAGAACGGCTTTGCCTGGGCGCTGAACGGCGTTGCGGGGATGCCCGAGGCGCCGCTGGTCGAGGCGGCGCGGGGCGAGACGGTGCGGGTGAAACTGGTCAACGACACCGCCTGGCCGCATGCGATGCATCTGCACGGGCATCATTTTCACGTGGTCGGCGAGGCCGGAACCGGGCCGGCGCGGGACACGGTCCTGATGGACCGGGGCCAGACGGTCGAGATCGCCTTCGTCGCCGACAACCCCGGGAGTTGGATGTTCCACTGCCACATGCTGGCGCATCAGGCGGCGGGGATGATGACCTGGGTGCGAGTCGCCGAATCGTAGGTTAACGCGCTGAAATGGCGGGGAGACCGGGGGTCGGAGTTTTATCGGACTTCCGTCGGATTTCCATCGGACCCGGAGTCGTCGGATTTCCCCTGGTTAATAGCCCGTATGGTGGTCTCCTAACAGGCGTTTACCCCTGCCCCGCCGCGCCCTAGAGTGGCGCGGGGTAGAAGGGTACGAGTGATGGGCAACCCGAAACATCTGGACTGGCTGCTGGAAGGCGTCGAGGCGTGGAACGCGCGGCGGGAACGGGACAACTTCCGCCCCGAACTCGCTGGGTTTGATATTATTGGTGCATTTATCAACGCCGAAGATTCGTGGGAATCTAATGGGGCACCATTATGCGGTGCGAATCTCAGTGGAGCGAATTTGAGCGGAGTAGACTTAGGTGCAAAATTTTTAAGGGATGATGATTTAGGAGATAATTCGCACGTTAGATTCATTTGGGCAACGACGGATCTTCGAAATGCAAACCTATTTGAAGCAAATCTCAGCGGTGCAACTTTGAATGATGTCAATTTTACTGGAGCAGATTTAAGAAATACTATCCTAATTGGATCAGAGATCCTCTCTTCGATATTAGATGACGCGAACTTGCGCGATTCAATAATGGAGAATTGTTCGCTTCAATACTCTCGGTTACAGAATACAGATGTACGTGGAACCGACCTTTCAAAGACAAAGGGTTTAGACAAACGTTACTATATGCAAATGCTGGGCAACGCTGATACCAAGCTCCCTAGTCGCTTACCCCTCCCAGACGCTTGGAAGGCGGTCGCTCCGGCTGAACAAACGGGGGCGCCAGGGCTACCGAATTCGCCAGTCGGTCATCAGGTCGACGCTGGCGCGACTGGATTGTCGCTTGGACTCCAGCCAAATGAGTTGGACGAATCGACACTCGACGGATTGTTTCAGGACCTGCATGGAGCCGTCGAAGATTTAAAGAACTTTGGCAACCTCGACAATCAATCCCCGCTCTTGGTAAAGGGCGTCGAGCGCTTCTTACTGCGCCTTCCTACAAGTCTCACTGAGCTCGATCAGGTCAGGTTTGGGGCCGGGACGCAAGCCCTGAGCATCCAGTTTTCGCGCGAGAGGCCGGTTTTGGAAGAGGTCGCACCGGAAAAGATCGGGCATCTGGAGGCGGCCTTGATGCACGCCAACCTGATCGCGGCGAACCTGCCGATCTGGCTCGAATTCAAAAAGGACGAGGCCGAGACCGAACCTGTGTTCGAGGCGCGCCAGGAAGACATTGAGGCCATTCTCGAACATGCCGCAGAGGCGTTGGAAAGTGACCCGGAGCATTTCGATCCGTCTCTGTTCGAACGCATCCGCGAGTATCTCGACGATGCGACGATGGTCAGTTATCTGGCCTCGAAGGACCTCTTGTTGAACATTGCGCATAAGACCTTTTCGATGGCACAGGAACTGACATCCGGGGTTATCAGCGAACAACGCAAGCAACTGGTCAAGAACATCGCCACGGCGCTCAATGTGCAACTCGGGGCGATCCTGTTGGACCTTGCCGGGCTTTTACCAAACCAGCTGCGGTGGCTGGTGGAGTGGCTGGAATACCTGCCGAAGCTCTTGGGATTGTAGGCCCCAGCCCCTTCCCCTATATCGCCGCCCATGCTGGACCGCGCCTCGAACACCCCTGACCTGCCCGCCGAAATCGCGCGGCGGCGGACCTTTGCGATCATTTCCCACCCCGATGCGGGGAAGACGACGCTGACCGAGAAATTCCTGCTCTACGGCGGAGCGATCCAGATGGCCGGGCAGGTGCGCGCCAAGGGCGAGGCGCGGCGGACGCGGTCGGACTTCATGCAGATGGAAAAGGACCGGGGGATCTCGGTCAGCGCCTCGGCCATGTCGTTCGATTTCGGCAAATACCGGTTCAACCTGGTCGACACGCCCGGGCACAGCGATTTCAGCGAAGACACCTACCGCACCCTGACGGCGGTGGACGCGGCGATCATGGTGATCGACGGGGCGAAGGGGGTCGAAAGCCAGACGCAGAAGCTGTTCGAGGTCTGCCGCATGCGCGACCTGCCGATCCTGACCTTCTGCAACAAGATGGACCGGGAAAGCCGGGATATCTTTGAGATCATTGACGAAATCCAGGAGATGCTGGCGATCCACGTGACCCCGGCGTCGTGGCCCATCGGGGTGGGTCAGGATTTCATCGGCTGCTACGACGTGCTGAACGACCGGCTAGAACTGATGGACCGGGCAGACCGGAACCGGGTGGCGGAATCGATCGCCATCGAGGGGCTGGACGATCCGAAACTGGCCGACCATGTCCCGGCGCATCTGCTGGAGAAGCTGCAGGAAGACCTGGAGATGGCGCGCGAGCTGTTGCCGCCCTTCGACGTGCAGGAGTTCCTCGACGGGTCGTTGACGCCGATCTGGTTCGGCTCGGCGATCAACTCTTTCGGGGTCAGGGAGCTGATGGATGGCATCGGCGCCTTCGGCCCGGTGCCGCAGCCGCAGGCGGCGTCTCCGCGGCAGGTTGGACCGGAGGAGAAAAAGGTCGCAGGCTTCGTCTTCAAGGTGCAGGCGAACATGGACCCCAAGCACCGCGACCGGGTGGCCTTCGTCCGCATGGCCTCGGGCCATTTCAAACGCGGCATGAAGCTGACCCATGTGCGCACGAAGAAACCGATGGCGATCAGCAATCCGGTGCTGTTTCTGGCCAGCGACCGGGAATTGGCCGAAGAGGCCTGGGCCGGCGACATCATCGGCATTCCGAACCACGGGCAACTCAGGATCGGCGACACGCTGACCGAGGGCGAGGCGATCCGGGTGACGGGGATTCCGTCGTTTGCGCCCGAGCTTCTGCAGACCGTTCGGGCGATGGACCCGCTGAAGGCCAAGCATCTGGACAAAGCGCTGATGCAGTTCGCCGAAGAGGGTGCGGCCAAGGTGTTCAAGCCGATGATCGGCAGCGGGTTCATCGTCGGCGTCGTCGGCGCGCTGCAGTTCGAGGTTCTGGCGAGCCGGATCGAGCTGGAATACGGGCTGCCGGTGCGGTTCGAGCCGTCGCAGTTCACCTCCGCACGCTGGGTGAGCGGGCCGAAGGCGGATGTCGAGCGGTTCGCGCAGGCCAACAAACAGCATATCTCGACCGACCATGACGGCGACATCGTGTATCTGACGCGCCTGCAATGGGACATCGACCGGATCGAGCGGGATTATCCGGAGCTGAAATTGACCGCGACCAAAGAGATGATGGTCTGACCGGGGCGGCCCCGGGTTGACAGAATCGTGCGCGATGGGCTGCATGCCGGTGCGTATTGAGTGCCGTCCTTTTCTGCTTGCACCTTTTCAGACCGGAGATTTGCCAAATGCGTTTGACCGCCTGCCTGTCCGCCCTTCTTGTCAACGTCTCGCTGCCCGTTCTGGCACAGAATGCCATTCCGGCGGACGCCAAGCCGACCTGCGCTGTCACCGCCCAGGAATTTAGGGGCTGGAGGGCGGGCGGCGACGCCTCGAACCCGGTTTTCAGCCCGCCAAACAGTTTTCAGGGACCGTTCGACAGCGACTGCGCCTTTTACAAATGGGGCGCGCAGATGTTCCTATGGCTGACCTCATCGGCCGACGGCGCCTATGTTTTCGACAGCCCTGGCTTTTTCGATGTGGTCCATACCGGTGCGGGGTCCGAAAAGATCGCCACGGTCGAGGTGTTTCCGAACGTTCCGGACGTGCCCAACATATTCGCACTGCGGTCTGTCAAACCCGACGCGCGGGGCGGCTCTGGCCAGGCGGGCGGCGGCGGAGTGCTGCTGAGCCAGAACGGGGCGCTGACCTATTACGGCATGCATGTCAACGACGCCTATGTGGCGTTTCTCGAGGCCACGCTGACGGCACCGAAGGATTTCAACTTCACCGACGACGTGAATGCCCAGGACCACCTGTTCCCAACGACACCGGAGCAGATCGAAGGCGTTGTCGCCGCAGGTCTTGAATCCGGGGTCATTGGCAGGCGTCCCGAAATCGCGGCCCTGGCCGGCACGCTGGAGCTCAAGACGTCATGGGTGGACGCCTCGACCGTTTCGAACCCCGACGACTTTGTCCGGATCACCGCCATGGTGCCCAACTTCAAGCGCGTTCCCGGCAACGACACGCTGTGGCCCGCCGACAAGACCCAGATGATCGAGCTCGCCATGGTCGGAATGCATATCGCCGGGCCGGTCGTTGGCCATCCCGAACTGGTGTGGACCAGCTATGAACACCTCGGCAACGGCCCGATCGGACCGTATCTATACACCAATGCGGACGGTGACACTGTCACGCGGCCCTATGACAGCGCGGGCCGTTGGACCTTTGCCGAAAACGGCGCGCCCTGGCCGAAGAAGATCGTCGAAAATGCCAAACTGAACGCGGACGGCGCCATCGAGGCCGTCAAGGGCAAGACGATTTCGCCGCTAAACGCGGTGCAGATCAATCCGTGGGGCAACGCGCCGGCGACCGAGGCCAATCTTTCGAAGATCACAAAGGCGGAAATCGACAGCAACACCGATCTTGTCTCGCTCAACGCCAGCCTTCTCGACCTTTTGTCGGGGGACGCCAATGCCCGTGACAACTATTATCAGCTGGGCGCCGTCTGGACGACCGGCACGCTGCCGACCTATCAGGATTACGACGTCGAGCGCGGCGGCCTGAACCTGGCCAATTCAACGATGGAAACCTTCCATCAGTTCGGCGCGCAGGACCCTGAGGGTTCCTTTATCCCCAGGAACTGCTTCGACTGTCATGGCGTTTCCGGCGCGGCCGGTCCGCCGGAATACAATGCCGGCACCAGCGTCAGCCACATCTTCCAGGGCATGTCGGCCTACACAGCCGCGCGATAGGCCCGCATTCCGATTGCGCAACGCCCCGCCCGCCGAAGGATGCGGTCTCAGCCGGCGGGCTGGCAGCCGTCCGGTTGCCCGGGACGAGCGAGACGGAAGATGCCCACACGGGCGGTTGCGCCCTTTCGGTCCGTCGCGGCGACGGACACGGTCCCGCTATGGGGTGCGGCAGTGGCGAAGCTGGCAACTGTGCC
The DNA here is from genome assembly GCA_030065095.1 of Rhodobacter sp. Classification (GTDB taxonomy): domain Bacteria; phylum Pseudomonadota; class Alphaproteobacteria; order Rhodobacterales; family Rhodobacteraceae; genus JASJCA01. The sequence goes on along the minus strand of JASJDP010000002.1, from coordinate 93,885 downwards.
GGTGCGGGGAACGGGCCGGCCGGCAAACACAAGCTCCACCAGCTCATCGCCCGGCGCACCGCGGCGGCGCACCGAGACGTCCTGCCCCGCCGGGGTGACCCGCAGGCTGCCGGGCTGGATGATGCCGCCCGATCCATGGGCGATGCGTACCAGCGCCAGCCCGTCGGGATCGCTGACGCTTATGGTGATCTCGACCGGGCTTCCGGTGATCGTGCAGGGCGGCAACGGCAGCGGCAGACCATCCGGTCCCACCCCGCCACGTGCGGCCACCAGCACCTGCGGCGGCCCGCTGCCGGTGCCTTCGGAGACCAGCGCGCCCGCAACCGGTTGCGCGGGCGGGCTGCACGCGGCGGCAAGGACCAGACCGGTCAGGGCTGCGAAGGATCGGCGCATGGAAAGGCCTGTCTGAACGGATTCCTCAGGCAGACTAGCGGGTCCTGCAGCCTCGGGCCATTCCCGAGACACCCTGCGAAAAGAAAAACGCCTGCCGCGGATCCCTCCGGCAGCAGGCGAATCTTCTGCATTCGCAAGAGTTTGCCTCAGACCTCGGCGCTGTCGCGTGCGGCAAGGTCGTCCTTCCGGCCGGGGCGGCGCGTCCAGAAGACGAAGATCAGGTAGACGATCGCCAGAACGGCCATGGTGGCAGCTCCCGGGACCAGGTAGGGGGTGAGATTCATGTCTGGGCCTCCATGGTTTGGCCCGGCGACTAAACGCCTGCTTTGGGCCGCGAGTGTGGCGTCATTGAGCCGATTCCACGTCCTGTGGATACCGCGCCCGCCCGCCGCCACGCCGCCGGCCGGTCCTTCCCCGGGGATCGGCGCCTGCACGCTTTTCCCCAAGAACCTCGCCCGTCAGCCGTGCCTGGGGAAAACTTGACCGGACCGATGCCTTACCCTATGTACCCGACATGACGAAAGGCGGACAATACGGTTCGCCGGGCCGCGTGGGAATGCGGCCGTTACGATAGCCGCCGACCCGAAAGGCACATATGACCGAATTTTCCGACTTGGGGCTTGCCCCCAAAGTTCTACGAGCCGTCTCTGACGCAGGTTACACAACCCCCACCCCGATCCAGGAAGGCGCGATTCCGCCCGCGCTCGAAGGCCGCGACGTCCTTGGCATCGCCCAGACCGGCACCGGCAAGACCGCCGGTTTCGTCCTGCCGATGGTCACGATGCTGGCCCGCGGCCGGGCCCGCGCCCGGATGCCGCGGTCGCTGGTGCTGTGCCCCACCCGCGAACTGGCGGCGCAGGTGGCCGAAAATTTCGACACCTATTCGCAGCACGTCAAACTGACCAAGGCCCTGTTGATCGGCGGGGTCTCGTTCAAGGAACAGGACATTCTGATTGACAAGGGTGTCGATGTTCTGATCGCGACACCCGGCCGTCTGCTCGACCATTTCGAACGCGGCAAGCTTTTGCTGACCGGCGTTCAGATCATGGTTGTGGACGAGGCCGACCGGATGCTCGACATGGGCTTTATTCCGGATATCGAGCGCATCTTCTCGCTGACGCCCTTCACTCGACAGACACTGTTCTTCTCGGCCACGATGGCGCCCGAGATCGAGCGGATCACCAACACCTTCCTGTCGAACCCGGCCCGGATCGAGGTGGCGCGCCAGGCGACGGCGTCCGAAACCATCGAACAGGCCGTTGTGATGTTCCGGGCCAGCCGCCGCGACCGGCTGGCAAAGGAAAAGCGTGAAGTCCTGCGAGCGGTGATCGAGGCCGAGGGCGACGCCTGCACCAACGCGATCATCTTCTGCAACCGCAAGGTGGACGTGGACATCGTCGCAAAGTCTTTGAAAAAGCACGGCTTTAACGCCGAGGCGATCCATGGCGACCTCGACCAGTCGCAGCGCACCCGAACGCTGGAGGCCTTCCGCGAGAACCGTCTGCGGCTACTCGTTGCCTCGGACGTGGCCGCGCGCGGGCTGGACATTCCGTCGGTCAGCCATGTCTTCAACTACGATGTGCCGTCGCATTCAGAGGATTACGTGCACCGTATCGGCCGTACCGGCCGGGCGGGCCGTGAAGGCAAGGCGGTGATGATCTGCGCGCCGGCGGACGAGAAAAACCTCGATGCCATCGAAAAGCTGATCGGCAAGGACATCCCGCGCGCCGAAAATCCGGTGAAGGCAGCCGCGCCAGCCACTGCGCCTCACCCATCGGCGGAGGAACCGCAAAAGCCGGCCCGCAGCCGTGGCAGCCGGCGGCGGTCTGCCGACGCAAAGCCGGACCGGGACCGTGGCCGGGAACCGCGCCGCGACGATCGCCGCGAAGATGCGGTCATCGGCATGGGCGATCACATGCCGAACTTCCTTGCGATGAGTTTCGCAGAGCGCCGCGCCAGCTAACCTGCCCGTCACGAAAGATGCCCCAATAAGGCCCGGCGGCGATTTGCTTCGGTCGTTTCGGTCGAACGCCGTGCTGTACACGTGGTTCCGCTATTTCGGCATCTCCGAACGGCCCGTCGCCGTGTATCGGGACCGGCCGGCCCGGATGCTGGAGATCGGCAGAGAATGCCGCGCCTTCGGGCAACGCGTTGCCGAGAGGACGACCGGCGGTTACGCCCCTTTGCCCAAGGCCTTGTCGATACATACCAAAGCCTTCCCGGCATCGCCATGGTGCTGGCGGGACGGCTGGTCAGTCGATCAGCGTGTCCCCACGGATACCGGCCCGCTCCAGATGGATCGGCAGAACCCGTCCATATAGCTGCCTCGTACGTTCCGGTGATCCCACCATCCCCGGCTGATCCACGTAGGAGAAGATCGCCACATAGCGCGGCGTCGGGCCTGTGAGCGGCGCGACGCGATGCAGCGAATAGCGGCCCTTGAAAAGCTGCAGATCGCCGGGCTCCAGATGCAGCGTCTTCACATCGGCGGAGGTTCCGTCGAGAACGGCCTTCACGGCCTCGAAATTTTCGTCCCCCTCCCGGATCGCCGGGACGTATTCAAAGGCGCCACCCTCATCGGCGTTCTGCAGCGCCAACGTGACGGTGAACGTGTTGGTGTCGAAATGCCAGGGAAACCCCGGACCGTCCTCTGCCACGTTGACGATCACATCGGCCAGCGGATCGGCGTACCGAAAGAATCGGTCCCTTGGTTCCTCAAGGCAGTCGCGGATGAAATCGTCGAAGCCGGGTGCATCGAAAATCCTGCGCAACGGGCCATCCGGTGCGAAGTTGTCAGCGGGGATAAAGGCGTTGGAACGGTCGTAGAACCGGCGTTTCGGGTGATCCCCGGGCAGCGACGGGTCGTCTTCGGTAAAGTACGGGTTGGTGCGGTTGAAGCTGCGGTGCCCCATATCCGCGACAGCGTCCGCCTCGGCGGCGGCGGCGGCGACGCCAGCCGGCGTCAGAAACCCCTTGATCACGGCGCAGCCATCACGGGAAAGGTCGGCCCTGACGCGAGCGAGGACGGCGTCGCGCCCGGGGCCGGGGGCCGCGATCGGGGTGTGTTCCAGATCGATCAGGTCATGCGCGTCCGGTGCCACGGGCCTTTCCTTCGCCGGTTTGAGGCAAGTCACGCACTGTGCAGGCCCGGCGTCTTGTCGGCTTCCGACATCGGCCGCGGCGGTTTTGGCCGGTCTCGGCGCCGCGGCAGGTACCGTTTCGTTAAGACATTTACGGCAGGGTGACATGCAGGTGCGGGCACAAAGTCGAAAGGCGAAACCAATGGCGACCGGTGGGAGCAGCGCTTCACGCGCCCCCGGGCGGCCCGACCGCCCCTCTGTTTTGATGCCTTGCCCGTTGGAACTTGGCGGCGCACGACTCTCGGCACAGCTTGTAGATATCGGTTACGGCGGGATCGGGCTGACGCTGCCGGACACGGCGGAACGTATTGAACCTGGGATGCTGTTTCACGCCGCAATTGAAGGTCTCGGCGTGGCCGAGGTCGAATGCCGCTGGCGCCGCGGCAACCGGATCGGCGCGCAGTTCAAGGATGAGGACGCCTTGCACGGCAAAGTCGAAGCGTTTCTCAAGGAGCGCAGTCTCAGCGCGGAGTGACAGTCGATACGGGTGGCGGGTGTCAGGCGAAGTCGTGATATGCAGGTTTGGCCTGGAGCGGACGTTGCATTTCTCTTGAAGGGCCGCGCAATCGCCGACCCGCGGGGAGGCGACCCGGACCTCTGAACGGCTCGATTTATCCCAGCAAGGTCCGAACGACCTCAAGTCGATACGCACCGGCAGCATATCGCCTCCCCTCCGGGGCGGGTCGGCGATGGCGCGGCGGGGCTGCGCCCCTTGATTCCGCGCCAGGGGCTGGGTGGCAAAGTCCGCTCAACGCCATTACCTCCACTTAGCCAAATGCGCATCCCACCCTAAGACAGCCGGCTGATCACCACCGTCACCTCGGGCTTCTTTCCGATCTCATCCATTGCGGTCTTGCGGACCGCGCGCTTCGCGGTGTCCACCAGCTTGTCGTCGTCGGCAAGCGTCTTTCCGCCGGCGCGAGCAAGGGCCTGGCCGAGGTCGTGTTCCAGAACGTCCACAAGCGGCGCCTTCGACAGCCCGGTTTCGGCCAGCCCCATGATCTCGCACCACGGATCGCCCAGCATCTCGCCATCCTCGTCGATGATCACGCTGGCCATCACATGGCCGTTCAGCGCCATGCGGATCCGGTCGCGCACCACCCCGTCGAGCGCACCGATCTGAACCTTGCCGTCAAGATAGCTGCGCCCGGCCTCGACATACTCGGCGATCCGCGGCGCATCGCCGGACAGATCGACCACGGCCCCGTTGGGCGCGATGACGCCGGGGATGCCGGTCTCGGCACCCAGCGCCACATGGGCCCGCAGCATCCGGTGTTCGCCATGCATCGGGATCAGCATCTGCGGCCGCAACAGGCCATGCATCTCTTTCAGGTCCGGCCGGTTTGCATGCCCCGAGACGTGGTAGCGGTCGCTGGCGTCATCGACCACATCGACACCCATTTCACTGAAGGCGTTGATGATCCGCAGCACGCTCTTTTCGTTGCCGGGGATGGTTTTCGAGGAAAACAGGAACAGATCGCCCGCTTTCATCTCCAGCCCGAGATACTTGCCGCGCGCGAGCTGCGCGGTGGCGGCCCGGCGTTCGCCCTGGCTGCCGGAGCTGAGCAGCATCAGATTGGCGCGCGGGATCTCCAGCGCATCCTCCGGGCTGACGGTCTTGGGGAAATCTGTCAGGATGCCGGTCTCGATGCCCGCGGTGATCATCCGCCGCATCGCCCGGCCCAGCAGGCACACCGACCTCCCTGCGCGCTGCCCGGCCTCGGCCAGCGTCTTCAGCCGCGCGATGTTGCTTGCGAACGTGGTGGCGGCAACCATGCCGGTGGCGGAACTGACCAGGCGTTCAATTTCGGCGCCGAGCGAGGCCTCGGACCGGCCCGGGCGGTCGACGAAGACATTGGTGGAATCGCAGGCCAGCGCCCGGATGCCGGGCCGGGCGATCCCGGCCCAGAGGTCCCGGTCGAAGCGTTCGCCCACAACCGGCGTTTCATCGAGTTTGAAATCCGCGCTGTGTACGACCCGACCCCGGGGCGTATCGATGCAGAGCCCCGCACTTTCCGGAATCGAATGCGAGATCGGCACGAAGCCCACCGTGAACGGGCCCGCGGTCACGGTTTCGGGCCAGGTCGACACGGTCCTGACCGTCGTGGGATCGAGCCCCGCGTCCTCCAACTTCATCCGGCCCAGATGCGCGGTGAAGGCGCGGGCATAGACCGGCGCCTTCAGCCGCGGCCAGAGATGCGCCAGGGCGCCGATATGGTCCTCGTGCGCGTGGGTGATAAAGATCGCCTCGATCCGCTCGGCACGCTCGGCCAGCCACTGGACATCGGGCAGGATCAGGTCGACGCCGGGGGTTCCGTCCATATCCGGGAAGGTCACGCCCAGATCGACGACGATCAGGCGTTCGGCGTCTTCCGGCCCGTAGCCGTAGACGTAACAGTTCATCCCCACTTCCCCCGCGCCGCCAAGGGGAAGGTAGATCAGGCGTTCGTTGCTCATGGCGTTACGCGTTGTCCTTGTTGTAGCGGTGGATCACGGTCAGGCCGTGCATCGTCAGGTCGTCCTCGATCCCGTCGAATAGCACCTCGCCCTGGGCGAACAACGGGGCCAGGCCGCCGGTGCCGATGACGCGCATATCGCGGTCCCACTCGCCCTTGATCCGCTTGGTGATCTCGTGGACCAGGCCGACATAGCCCCAGAACACGCCCGATTGCATGCAGGCCACCGTATTGGTGCCGATCACCTTCTGCGGCTTGGTCACGTCCACATGCGGCAGCGCCGCGGCCGCCATGTGCAGCGCTTCGAGGCTCAGGTTCACGCCCGGCGCGATCACACCGCCGACATAGGCACCATCGTGGGCGACGACGTCGAACGTGGTCGCAGTGCCGAAATCGACGACGATGATGTCGCCGCCATGGCGGTCATAGGCACCGGCGGTATTCACCAGCCGGTCGGGGCCGACGATGGTGCCTTCGTCGACGCGCGGGTGGACGGGCAGCAGGCAGTCGGGCTTGCCGACGACATATGGCCGCGTCTCGAAATAATTGGCGCAGAGCAGCCGCAGGTTGAAGACGACCCGCGGAACCGTAGACGAGATGATGACCTCCCGAATGTCGATGGGCACACCGCGATGCTCCATCAACTGGCTGAACCAGACCCAGTACTGATCGGCGGTGCGCTGATGTTCGGTCGTGGTGCGGAACGTGGCGCGGAAACCGGTGCCGTCCCAGACGGCGAAAACGGTGTTGGTGTTGCCGCAGTCGATGCAGAGAAGCAACGCGCCCTCCCTTCAGAAATAGACATCCGCCGCCGGGATCGCCCGGCGGCCGTTGGCGGTGTTGAGCACCAAAGCGCCGGACTTGTCCACCGTCTCGAAGACACCGGCGATCTCTTCGGCGCCGGTCCGGGCGGTGATGACCTGACCCAGCCTTGCGGCCCGGTCAAGCCACGCCTCGCGCAAGGGGGCGAAGCCATAGGTGGAGAACCGGGTTTCCCAGCCGGCATAGGCAGCCGCGAGTTCGGCCAGGAACTCCTCGGGGCCTATCTGAAGTCCGGCCTCTTCGGCGAGCGACACGGGCGGCGTGGCGCCCTGCTCCACCGCGCCGGCGTCGGGCGCCCGAGCAAGATTGACGCCAATGCCGATGGCAAGATGCCGGATCACCCTGCCTTGACCACTGCTTTCCAGCAATATGCCCGCCACCTTTCCGCCGTTCACCAGTACGTCGTTGGGCCATTTCAGCGATAACAGCCCAGGCCGGCCGGTCACGCGCGCAATGGCGTCGTAAAGGGCAAGTGCAGCCACAAAGGACCGCAAAGCCACGGTTTCCGGCGGTTCGGCCGGTCGAAGGACAAGCGTGGCGGAAAAATTTCCCGCAGGATTGACCCATATCCGCCCGCGCCGCCCGCGGGCTGCCGTCTGGTGCCGTGCGAAGATCCAGGTGGGACCGGCCAGATGCGGCGCACGGCGGGCGGCTTCGGCCATGGTATTGTCCGTCTCGTCCAGGACGATCCGATCATACCCGTCCGGCCAAAAGCTCATTGCACCACCGGCGCCCATCGGCGCGACCAGGGATTTTCGAAAATCCTTGGCAAAATTCTTCGACGAATTTTGGCGCCCGCGCCGGCGTGCGGCCTAGTTGACAAGGGCTGCCGCCGCCGCCACCGCCGGGCCCTCGATGCCGAAAAGGTTGATCACGCCGAATACCATGATCGCCGCGGACGCCATCAGAAACACCCACTGCGCCGGCGCCATGGCCGGATCCAGCGCCTCGGTCTCTTCGCCGAAATACATGTAGTAGACGATGCGCAGGTAGTAGAACGCACCGATGACCGATGCGATCACGCCCGCCACCGCAAGCCAGGCCATATCCGCCTGGACCGCGGCCTGCAGCACGTAGAATTTGCCGAAGAATCCCACCAGCGGCGGAACGCCCGCCAGCGAGAACATCAGGATCAGGACCGCCAGCGCCTTGAGCGGTTCGTGCTTGGAGTAAAGGTTCAGCGCACCGATATCGGTGACCACCTGCCCGTCGCGCTCCATCGACAGGATGAAGGCGAACGTGCCGACATTCATCGTCACGTAGATCGCCATATAGACCAGCATCGCCTGCACGCCGAAGGCGGTACCCGAGGCCAGCCCCATCAGCGCAAAGCCCATATGGGCGATGGACGAATAGGCCATCAGCCGCTTAATGTCGCGCTGGCCGATCGCGGCCACGGCGCCCAGGAACATCGAGGCAACGGACAGGAAGGCGACGATCTGGCCCCAGTCGGCGGTGACATTGCCGAAGGCATCGTGCACAACGCGGGCGAACAGCCCCATCGCCGCCATCTTGGGCGCGGTTGCGAAGAAGGCGGTGACCGGCGTGGGCGAGCCTTCGTAAACGTCCGGGGTCCACATATGAAACGGTGCGGCCGAAACCTTGAAGGCAAGCCCGGCAACGATGAATACCAGTCCGAACAGGAGACCCAGCGAGATATGCTCGGCATTCGCGGCCGCGATCACGCCCTCGAACATCGTGGTTCCGGCATAGCCGTAGGTCAGCGAGCAGCCGTAGAGCAACAGCCCCGACGACAGCGCTCCGAGGACGAAATATTTCAGCCCCGCTTCGGTCGACTTCACGCTGTCGCGGCGCAGCGATGCCACGACGTATAGCGACAGGGACTGCAGCTCGAGCCCCATGTAAAGCACGATCAGGTCGCCGGCCGAGACCATCACCATCATGCCCGTCGCCGCCAGCGCGATCAGCAGCGGGTACTCGAACCGCAAGAGGTTGCGCTTGGCCATGTAGCTTTCGCTCATCACCAGCACGGCGGCGGCCGAGATCAGGATGACGACCTTGGCGAAACGCGAAAACCCGTCATCGACGAACATGCCGCCGAGGGCTGCGTTGGTGCCCTCGCCATTGAACCCGATCCAGAACGCCAGCACGGCAAAGATCCCCGCCGTGCCCCAGGTCAGCATCGGCGCGGTCTTGTCCTTGGTCGTGTAGACCCCGAACAGCAGCGCAGCCATGGCATAAACGGCCAGAACGATCTCGGGCAGCAGGATGGTCAGGTCGGCGCTCATCTCAGTGGCCTTCCGCAAGTTGGGTCGCCGCACCCGGCCAGTCGGCCAGCGCGGTCTGGTGGTCGGAAATCAGGGCGGCGACCGAGGGGCCGATGATGTCGGTCACCAGGCTGGGATAGACGCCCAGGAGGATCGTCATCACCACCAGCGGCGCGAAGATCGCCCTTTCGCGGCGGTCCATGTCGGTGATCGACTTCAGCGATTCCTTGATCAGGTCGCCCATCACCACCCGCCGGTAGAGCCACAATGCGTAGGCCGCGCTGAGGATCACGCCGGTGGTCGCCACCGCTGCCACCCAGGTGTTGGCCTGGAAGATGCCCATCAGCGTCAGGAACTCGCCGACGAAGCCGGAGGTGCCCGGCAGGCCCACATTGGCCAGCGTGAACAGCATGAAGATCAGCGCATAGGCGGGCATCCGGTTCACCAGCCCCCCGTAGGCGTCGATCTGCCGGGTGTGCATCCGGTCGTAGATCACACCGACGCAGAGGAACAGCGCGCCCGAGATGAAGCCGTGGCTCAGCATCTGAAAGATCGCACCGTCGATGCCCTGCTGGTTCGCCGCGAAGATGCCTGCGGTGACATAGCCCATATGGGCGACCGAGGAATAGGCGATGAGCTTCTTCATGTCCTCCTGCGCCAGCGCCACCAGCGAGGTATAGACGATGGCGATCGCCGACATCCACAGCACGAAATCCGCCAGCAGGTCCGAGGCGATGGGGAACATCGGCAGGCTGAACCGCAGGAACCCGTAGCCGCCCATCTTTAGAAGGATCGCGGCCAGCACGACCGACCCGGCGGTGGGCGCCTGCACGTGCGCATCCGGCAGCCAGGTGTGCACCGGCCACATCGGCATCTTCACCGCGAAACTGGCGAAGAAGGCGATCCACAAGAGCGTCTGCATGCCGCCGATGATCTGGATGCCCAGTACGCTGAAGGTCTCCGACCCGAAATTATGGGTCAGAAGCGACGGGATATCGGTGGTACCGGCATCGACATACATCGCGATCATCGCCACCAGCATCAGGACCGAGCCGAGAAAGGTGTAGAGGAAGAACTTGAAGGCCGCGTAGATGCGCTCCTTGCCGCCCCAGATGCCGATGATCAGGAACATCGGGATCAGCCCGCCCTCGAAGAACAGGTAAAAGAGCACCAGATCGAGCGCCACGAAGACGCCCAGCATCAGCGTCTCGAGCGCGAGGAAGGCGATCATGTAATCCTTCACCCGGTGCGTCACGCCCCAGCATGCCAGGATCGTCAGCGGCATCAGGAAGGTGGTCAGCATCACGAACAGGATCGAGATGCCGTCGACGCCGACCTTGTATTTCAGCCCGATCAGCCAGTCGCGTTCCTCGACGAACTGGAACCCGGTGTCGTTGGGGTCGAACTGGGCGATCAGGAAGAGAGAGATGACGAAGGTGACGGTGGTGGCGATCAGCGCCAGGTATTTGGCGTTCTTCTGCGCCGCCGCGTCGTCGCCGCGCAGAAACAGCGCCAGAATGCCGGCGGCCACCAGCGGCAGGAAGGTGATGATCGACAGGATGTTTTCCATCACTCGGCCCCCCCGCTCAGCGTCATCCACGTCACGAGGATCACGATGCCGATCACCATGGCGAAGGCGTAGGTGAAGATATAGCCCGACTGCGCCCGCCCGGCGAGGCGGGTGAAGAACGGCACGATGCCCATCGCCAGCCCGTTGATCCCGCCGTCGATGGTGCCCAGATCCCCGCGCCGCCAGAGCGCACCGCCCAGCCATTTCGCGGGCCGGACGAACGCGGCGTCAAAGATCTCGTCGAAATACCACTTGTTCAGCAGGAACAGGTAGAGCGGCCGCTGGTTCTCGGCCAGCTTGCCGGGCAGGTCGGGGCGGCGGATGTAGAACAGGTATGCCACGCCAAAGCCGATCAGCATCGCGATGAACGGTGCGACCTTGACCCATTTCGGCGCGTGATGCGCCTCGTCCATCACATGATTGTCGGGATGGGTGTAGACCGCGCCGCCGCCCGGGGTCCATCCGGCCTCGGCGGCATGACCCTCGCCGTGATCGTCGGCCTTTGCCTCGCCATGGCCGTCATCCTCGTTCGCAGCGAACGCCGCGCCGGGCAACGCCCGCTGCGCGTGGGTTTCTTCCGCGTGATGCGACGGCACCCCGTAGAATTTGTTGACCGTGTCGTGGTCGCCGAAGAACTGGTTGAACCAGATCATGCCGGCAAAGACCGACCCCAGCGCCAGCACGCCCAGGGGTACCAGCATGGTCATCGGGCTTTCATGGGCATGCTCATGCGCATGCCTGTCGCCGCGCGGCTCGCCATAGAAGGTCAGGAAGATCAGCCGCCAGGAATAGAAGCTGGTGAAGACCGCGGCGATGACCAAGAGCCAGAAAGCGTAGGTTCCCGGCCCCGACATGGCACCCCAGGCGCTTTCGACGATCGCGTCCTTCGATAGGAACCCGGCGAACCCGATATGGGTCAGCGGAATGCCGACCCCGGTGATCGCCAGCGTGCCGATCATCATCGCCCAGAAGGTCCGCGGGATCTTGTGACGCAGCCCGCCATAGTTGCGCATGTCCTGTTCATGATGCATCGCGTGGATGACCGAGCCCGCACCCAGAAACAGCATCGCCTTGAAAAACGCGTGGGTGAACAGGTGGAACATCGCCGCCGAATAGACGCCGACGCCGGCGGCCACGAACATGTACCCCAGCTGCGAGCAGGTCGAATAGGCGATGACGCGCTTGATGTCGTTCTGCACAAGGCCGACCGTGGCGGCAAAGAACGCCGTGGTGGCGCCGATGACGACCACGGCGGTCTGTGCCCCCGGCGCAAACTCCATCAAGGGTGACATCCGGCAGACCAGGAACACGCCCGCCGTCACCATCGTCGCGGCGTGGATCAGGGCGGACACCGGCGTCGGGCCCTCCATCGCGTCCGGCAGCCAGGTGTGCAGGAACAGTTGCGCCGATTTGCCCATCGCGCCGATGAACAGCAGAAAGGCCGCCAGGTTCGCCGCGTTCCAGTCGGTCCAGAGGAAGGTGATCTGCGTCTGCGCCAGTTCCGGCGCGGCCTGGAAGATGATGTCGAGATCGATCGAGTCGGTCAGGAAAAACAGCGCGAAGATGCCGAGCGCAAAGCCGAAATCGCCCACCCGGTTGACGATGAACGCCTTGATCGCGGCGACGTTCGCACTGGGTTTGCGGAAATAGAACCCGATCAGCAGATACGAGGCGACGCCGACGCCTTCCCAGCCGAAAAACATCTGAACGAGGTTGTCCGACGTCACCAGCATCAGCATCGCGAAGGTGAAGAACGACAGATAGGCGAAGAACCGCGGCTTGTAGCTTTCGCCTTCGCGGAAGTTCTCGTCATGGTCCATGTAGCCGAAGCTGTAGAGGTGGACGAGCGCCGAGACGGTCGTCACCACCACCAGCATGATCGCCGTCAGCCGGTCGAGCCGGATGGACCAGTCGGTGCTGAGGCTGCCCGACTCGATGAACCGCAAAATCTGGATCTGCTGGGTTTCGCCGTCGAAGCCGAAGAACACGATCCAGCTGAGCACGCAGGACAGAAACAGCAGGAAGGTCGCGACCCATTGCGCGGCGAACTCGCCGATCAGCCGCCAGCCGAAGCCGCACAGGATCGCGCCGATCAGCGGGGCGAAAAGGATGATGGGTTCCACGGGGCTAGCCTTTCATCACATTGACGTCTTCGACGTCGATGGTGCCGCGGTTGCGGAAGAAACAGACCAGGATCGCCAGCCCGATGGCGGCCTCGGCCGCCGCGACCGTCAGCACGAAGAGCGTGAAGATCTGGCCGACAAGATCGCCGAGGAAGGCCGAAAAGGCGACAAGGTTGATGTTCACCGCCAGCAGGATCAGTTCGATCGACATCAGAAGGATGATCACGTTCTTGCGGTTCAGGAAGATCCCGAAGATGCCGATGACGAAAAGCGCCGCCGCCACCGCCAGGTAATGCTCAAGTCCGACCATCGCGTTCCCCAAATCTCTTCTTCTTTTCCCGCCGCCGCTGGACGGCGGTCACGATCAGCGCCAGCAACCCCAGCAGGGGCAGAAACGCACCCAGGGCGCCCATCCCGGTCATTCTGCCGCCTCATAGGGCGTCCGGTTGCCGCTGAGGCCCGGATATAGCGCCGCACAGGCACAGGGTTCGGCGTCAAGCATGGCGATCTCAGTATCGCGGCCCGTTCCGTCCAGTGCATCCGCCAGCCGCGCGAAGCTGAAAAGCGACGGGCTGACCGCCAGTTGCTCGTTCAGGATGCGCACCGCCTTGTCCGTGCGGTCGAAGGGCGGGCGGGGGCTGATCCGCTCCTCCCGGGTGCGGGTCTTCAGCGCAACGCCGGTAGAGCAATCCGCGACCACAAGGTCGAGATAGACGCCCTCCTGGCTCCACCACTCGGCAAAGGCGACACGGGCCGCGCCGAGATCGCGGTGCCCGGTCTCGCCGCCATGGCTGATATGCGTGGTGCGGTCGCAGTCGGTCAGGTCAAGCGCCGCGGCGGGCACCGCAAGGCCCGCCGCGAAAAGTGCGGCCCAAGCCAAGTTCTGCGTCCCTCCGACCATTCCGGTCCCTTTTCCCTCGCACCGCATGCTTGCGGTCATCTCACAACCGCCGCGGGCTACAGCCCCTGCCCCGGCTTGATATCCTTCACTTCCATCGCCTTGGCTGGATCGCGGTAGATCTGCGCCAGGATGTCCTGCCGCTTGATGTCCGTGCGGTGGCGCAGCGTCAGCACGATGGCCCCGATCATCGCGACCAGCAGGATCAGACCGGCCAGCTGGAACAGCAGGATGTAGTCGTCGTAAAGCAGCCGGCCGAGCGCTGCGGTGTTGTGCGTGTCCTCCGGCGGAACCGCCGCGCGCAGCCCTTCCGCCTGGTCCGAGAACGCCCAGGTGCCGAAGACCAGGCCCAGCTGCATCAGCAGCACGATCCCGATCAGGATCGCCAGCGGCACGTATTTCGCCATCTCCGCCTTCAGTTCGGCGAAATCGACGTCCAGCATCATCACGACGAACAGAAACAGCACCGCCACCGCGCCGACATAGACGATGATCAGAAGCATCGCGACGAATTCCGCCCCAAGCAGAACGAACAGCCCCGCCGAACTGAGGAACGCCAGGATCAGCCACAGCACCGAATGCACCGGGTTGCGGCTGATCACGGTGAACAGCCCCGCCGCCACCACGACGATGGCGAAGACGTAGAACGTGAAATCGGCTATCGTCATGCGCTTCCCTCCGTGCCGCCCGACATCACGTCGCGGGCAAGGTTCATCGCCTTGGTCATCGCCGGCACCCCGCCGAACATGCCGGCCAGCGCGATGGTTTCGGTGATTTCCTGATCCGTCGCCCCGGCCTCGCGCGCGTGCCGCACGGTCAACCGGATCTGCGCCTCGGCCTGCGCGCCCAGGATCGTCAGCCCCTGCAGGGTCAGAAGAAGCTTGGTCTTGGCGTCGAGCCCCTCGGGGTTAAGCGTCTTGCCCCAGAAAGTTTCCATCACCTCCTTGGGCATGGTCGGCCACATCGCCTCGATCGACTGGGGTGTGAACGCCTCCATCATCGGCCCCATCGCCTTGGCCCAGTCCTGACCCATCTTCATCAGGTCCTCGAAGGGATTTCTGGAGTCGGTCACGCGTCGCCCTCCGCGGTATTTTCTGCCTCGAAGACCTCGATGGCCGCATTCAGCGCGTTGATGGCCGCAGGAAAGCCGCCATAGAGTGCCATCTGCAGAATGATCTCGCTGATTTCGCGCGCAGACCAGCCCGCGTCGAGCGCGGCCTTGATGTGGATCTTTAGCTGCGGCGCGGTCTGCGCTCCCATGGCGGTCAGTGCGGCGACGGTCGCGATCTGCCTCGTCTTTGCGCTGACGCCGTCTCGCGCGTAGGGGCCGCCGTAGACGGTGGCGATTTGCCACTCGGAAAAGCCAGGCAAAAACCGGTCGTACTTCTTCGCAAGCGCAGCCTCCAGGCCCGGCATGACCTGCTCCGAAAGCTCCCGCCCGACGCTCAGCGCGTTATGCGGCGCAGCGGCAGTCATCGGTACGGCGCGTCCAGTTCCAGGTTGCGGGCGATCTCGGCCTCCCAGCGCTCGCCGTTCTCCAGAAGCTTCTCTTTGTTGTAGTACAGCTCTTCACGGGTCTCGGTGGCGAACTCGAAATTCGGGCCCTCCACAATGGCATCGACCGGGCAGGCCTCTTGGCAGAACCCGCAATAGATGCACTTGGTCATGTCGATGTCGTAGCGGGTCGTGCGGCGCGATCCGTCCTCGCGCGGCTCGGCGTCGATGGTGATGGCCTGGGCCGGGCAGATCGCCTCGCACAGCTTGCACGCGATACAGCGCTCCTCGCCGTTGGGGTAGCGGCGCAGCGCGTGTTCGCCTCGGAACCGGGGGCTGAGCGGGCCCTTTTCATGCGGATAGTTCAGCGTCGCCTTCGGCGCGAAGAAATATTTCAGCCCCAGTTTGAAGCCGGCGAAGAAATCGGCCAGCAGAAAATACCGGGTGGCGCGGGTATAATCGATGGACCCCAAGTGTCAGGCTCCCTCTACACGTGTCTCGCCGGCATTTTCGTGACCGGCCCATTTCACTTCGTAGTCGCTCTGCAGCGCCAGCGGGACCATCTCGGACCCGGGCAGCCGTTCGACCTCGTAGTACAGATAGAACCGGCCCTCCGGAATCCGGCCCTTCAGCCGCAGGCGGCGGCCCAGTTCCGCCGGGTCCGGAAACGCCATCCGGAACTCTTTGCTCCCGGCGGGGGCCTTCTTGATGCCCAGGCAGCTGTGCACCTCGCACTGGCAGGCGCGCCGCCAGAACGTATAGACCAGTTCGGGATTGAACTGGTAAATCCCATGCCCCGGCCAGCCGTTCATCCCGTTTGCGGACACGAACCGCCCGCCCGGCTTGAGCATCCTGAATACGTTCTCGAGCGCCTGGGGCACGTTGAAAACATGCTCGATCGTGCCGCCGTCGAAGATGAAGGCGAACTGCCCTTCCAGCTCGTCGGGGATCGGCTGGTTCAGGTCATGCAGGATCGACGCGCCCTCGTAGTCGGAAAAGTCCATCGATTCGATTTCGCCGAACCCCATCTTGCGCATCAGGGTTTCGTAATAGCCGTCTTCCTGCAAATAGATGAACCGCTTGCGCGCCAGTCCGTGGGTATCGAGTGCGCGTTCGTAAAGCTTGGCGTATTGCGACTCGATCTTGAACGTGTGCCGGCCAAGGCCAAGCGAGCGGCCCTTTGGCGTCCACCTGGTGGAGAGCTCGGCGAGCCTTTCAAAGAGGACATAATCGACCCCCACGGGCTCACCCCCCCACGGCCCAGCGGGCATAGGCACCGCCGAACAGCTGAAACTGCGCGAAGAACGCCACGATCACCACCCAGGCGAGCGACATCGGCAGGAACACCTTCCAGCCCAGCCGCATCAGCTGGTCGTAGCGGTAGCGCGGAGTGATCGCCTTCACCATGGCGAAGAGGAAGAAGAAGAACGCCATCTTGCCGACCATCCACAGCGCCCCGTCCGGCAGGCCGGGGATCGGTGACAGCCAGCCGCCGAAGAACAGAAGCGTGGTGAGCGCGCACATCAGGAAAATCGCGATGTATTCACCCGCCATGAACAGCAGAAACGGCGTCGAGGAATACTCCACCTGATAGCCCGCCACCAATTCCGATTCCGCTTCCGGAAGGTCGAAGGGCGGGCGGTTGGTCTCTGCCAGCGCACTGATAAAAAACAGAAACACCATCGGCAGATGCGGCAGCCAATACCAGCTGAAGAGACCGTAGGCGCCGTCCTGCGCCCGCACGATATCGCCGAAGTTCAGGCTGCCGGTCGAGATGATGACGCCGATGATGATGAAGCCGATCGAGACTTCGTAGGAAATCATCTGCGCCGCCGACCGTAGCGAGCCGAGGAACGGGTATTTCGAGTTCGACGCCCATCCGCCCATGATCACGCCGTAGACTTCGAGCGACGAAATCGCGAAGACATAGAGGATCGCGACATTGATATCGGCCAGGACCCAGCGATCGTTGAACGGGATCACCGCCCAGGCGATCATCGCCAGCACGAACGAGATCATCGGCGCCAGCATGAATACCGTGCGGTCCGCGCCGGCCGGGATCACGATCTCTTTGACGACGTATTTCAGCGCGTCGGCCACCGTCTGCAACAGACCGTAAACGCCCACCACGTTGGGCCCGCGCCGCATCTGGACCGCGGCCCAGATCTTGCGGTCGCCGTAGACCAGAAACAGCAGCGACACCATCACGAACCCGATCACCAGCAGGCATTGCGCGGCGATGATCAGGGCCAGCCCCAGATTGGTGGATAAGAAATCAGCCATGCGTCCTCATACCGTCGGTATGCCTGTCTCAGCGCAATTCGACACGGTCACCTCGGCGTCGATCGTCTTCAGCCCGCGCGGCAGCGCCGGTGAGATTGTGTAAACCGCATCTCCCCGCCAAACGCCACCCTCTTGGCTCACATTTGTGCGCACATGCCGCGCAAAGCCATAGCCCCGGATCAGCGCATACTGCGCCGCGGCGCATTCGGCATAATCCGCGACATCCGCGTTGCCCCGCGCGCCGTCCATCGTAACGAGGAAATTCACCAGATCGCCGTCCAGCAATCGCGTCTCGATCCCCTTGTAGGCGGGCGAGAATTCGGATTGGGCCACCGGCTCGGGGCCCGACGGCGCACAGGCCGCAAGACCGGCGCCGCCCAGCGCTGCCACGGCTTTCGGCAATTGGCGCAGCATGGGCCTACTCCGCCGCGATCCGGGTCTCGGCCCGGGCGCGGGCATTGGCGCTGAGTTCGGCCATCAGGGCAGAGGCGCGCGCGATCGGGTTGGTCAGGTAGAAATCCGAAATCGCATTGCGGAAATCCCCCTCGCCAAGTTCGCCCTTGGGCAGTGGCTGCCAGTCGTTTTCCGCCACGTGATCGATCTTTGCCATCACCGGAATGTCCGCCACGATCTTCTTGCGCAGCTGGATCAGCGTGTCATAGGGCAGCGTTGCGCCGATCTCTGCCGACAGCGCCCGCAGGATCGCCCAGTTCTCCTTGGCCTCGCCCGGCGGAAAGCCGGCGCGCAGCGCAAGCTGCGGCCGCCCCTCGGTGTTGACGAACAGCCCCTGTTCCTCGGTATAGGCGGCGCCCGGCAGGATCACGTCCGCCCGATGCGCACCGCGGTCGCCATGGCTGCCCTGGTAGATCACGAAGGGACCCTCGGCGATCTCGACCTCGTCTGAACCGAGGTTATAGACCACGTCCGCCCCGTCCAACGCCGCGTCCAGGCCGCCCTCGGTCACCGCACCGATATCCATCGCGCCCACGCGGGACGCTGCCGTGTGCAGGATCAGCACCTTCGAGTTGCTGCGCTCGGCGAAGGCATGGACATGGCCCAGCACGGCGGCCGCGTCATCGCCCATCAATGCGCCCTGCCCGACGATCAGGATCGTCGGCTTGTCCAGCACGTCGTCGACCGACGCCTCGTCCCAGGCCTTCAGCCCGTCGCGCCCCGAGCCGTAGTGATAGTAGTCATAGGTCAGATCGACGGGTGCGCCGACCACGCCGATCTTTGCCCCGTTCAGCCAGGCCTTTCGGATGCGCGCGTTCAGCACCGGCGCCTCGTCGCGCGGGTTGCTGCCGACCAGCATGAAATGCGTGGCCGTGTCGATTTCCTCGATCGTGGCGTTGCCGACATAGCCAAAGCGGTTCCCGGCCGGCAGCCCGGCACCGTCGGTGCGGCATTCGACCGACCCGCCCTGCCCCTCGACCGTCTCTTTCAGCGCATAGGCCGCTTCCACCGGCGCCAGATCGCCCACCAGGCCGGCGATCTTTGTCGCGCCTTTCAGGGCCCCGGCGGCCCTGGCCAGCGCCTCGCCCCAGGACGCGGGCCGCAGCTTGCCGTTCTCGCGCACGTAAGGTTTGTCCAGCCGCTGCCGCCGCAGCCCGTCCCAGACGAACCGCGTCTTGTCGGAAATCCATTCTTCGTTCACGCCGTCATGGTTGCGCGGCAGGAACCGCATCACTTCGCGGCCCTTGGCGTCCACCCGGATGTTCGATCCCAACGCATCCATCACGTCGATGGATTCGGTCTTGGTCAGCTCCCACGGCCGCGCGGTGAACGCGTAGGGCTTCGACGTCAGCGCACCCACCGGGCACAAGTCGATGATATTGCCCTGCAAATTCGACTCCAGCGTCTCGCCCAGATAGGCGGTGATCTCGGCATCCTCGCCGCGTCCGGTCTGGCCCATCTGGCTGATCCCGGCGACCTCGGTTGTGAACCGGACACAGCGGGTGCACGAGATGCAGCGAGTCATATGGGTTTCAACGAGCGGCCCCAGGTCGAGATCGTCCACCGCCCGCTTCGGCTCGCGGAAGCGGCTGAAATCGACGCCATAGGCCATCGCCTGATCCTGCAGGTCGCATTCCCCGCCCTGGTCGCAAATCGGACAGTCGAGCGGATGGTTGATCAGCAGGAATTCCATGACACCTTCGCGCGCCTTCTTCACCATCGGCGAATTGGTCCTGACCACCGGCGGCTGGCCTTCCGGGCCGGGGCGCAGATCGCGCACCTGCATCGCGCAAGATGCCGCGGGCTTCGGCGGGCCACCCACGACCTCGACCAGGCACATCCGGCAGTTTCCGGCAATCGACAGGCGTTCGTGATAGCAGAACCGCGGAATTTCGATCCCCGCCTGCTCGCAGGCCTGGATCAGCGTCATCGCCGGATCGACCTCGACCTCGTGATCGTCGATGATGATTTTGCGTAGCTCGGTCATGGGTCTTCCACATCTGTCAGACGGCTGGCTGGTCCGCGCGTCCGTTTTGGCCTAATTCGCCCGCAACAGCCAGCCCGTGAGGCTGTTTTTCTCGATTTCCTCATAGCCCAGGCGGCAATAGCTTTCCGCGTCGCCTTTCGTCACACCGTTGCGCACCAAATAGGCGTCGCGCAACGCCTTCAGACGCGCCTTGGCAGCCGGGCTTTTTCGCATCTCCTTGATGTCGTCTCGGGAATAGCCCAGCGACAGGGCGTAGTCTTCCAGCTCGTTCGCCTTGCGAAGCACGCGAAACATCCGGGCCGAAATCGTCGGACAATTCTTGCGGATCTCATCGCCCACTGCGGCAGCCAGAAACTCGCCCCTGACGCGCGGATTGTCCTCCAGCGGCTGCAACACGGCGGCTTGGGCTCCGACAGAAAGAAAAAGCGCAAGCAAGGTGGCGGTCGGTTTGATCATAACGGTCTCCTGTGATCGGTCCTGCCGCCGCAGATGCACCGCTTGCGCGTTGATATCCAATAACAACCGCTCATGCCGCCCGCCCGTAGAAGGTCATTCGCGTGTCTTTGTGCAGGATCTTGCCGGGTTTCGGGTCATAGGAGCAGACCGCGATCACACGTGGTTTCAATCCTTTCACCGGCGTGACCCGGTGCAGCGTGTGCCTGCCCTGGAAAATCACCAGATCTCCGGCGGCTTGGTGCAGCGACACGATCTCCGACCCGTCGCCGTCAAGCGCCCGTTCCACGGCGTCGAACCCGGGATCCTCCTCGGTCCGTGTGGCGGGTATGTAGTGATAGTCGCCGCCCGCGTCGGCAGGGCGCAGCATCAGGGTGACCACGAAATTGGCGTTGTCGAAATGCCAGCCCGTTTCCGTGCCCGGCGGGTAGGTCAGCAGATTCAGCCCGGCCAGCGGGTCGGCATAGGGATACAGCGCGTCATGCCCGAGAATGGCGGCCAATCCGGCCCGGAACCGGTCGTTCAGGTAAAGCCGCCGCAGCGCGCCGTCGGGCACCAGATCATAGGCCAGCGTCGCCGAAGAGGTCGTCACCTTTCGGTTTCTGGGGTGGTCGGCGGCAAAGGCCGGGTCATCCGCCACCAGATAGACATTATGCGTCTTGACCTTGAAGAACGCCTTGTCGAGCCGGTCCTCGACTTCGGCCAGCATCCCCGCTGCCTGTGGCTTGGGCACAAAACCCTGCAACACCGCCGCGCCGGTGGCCGCCAGATCGGCCCGCGCCCGGACGATCGCCGCGGGCGGGATCGTCATTCCGCCGCTGTATCGCAGCTTTGCACCTCCAGCCCGCCGTTCCGGCGCAGCCAGTCCCAATCGAACGCCGCGTCGCTGGCGCCGTTTTCACGCAAGTCATCCAGCCTTTGCAGGGCCTCGTCCAGCGTCGGCCGATGTCCCTCGGGCACCCACCACATGACGAAATGCATAGCCTCCAGAACCTCGAACCATTCCTTGCGGCGGTCGTAGAACTGTTTGTGGACCGTCCGGAAAGCGAAGTTTTCCAGCGCTTCGGGGCTTTCCCAGACCGTCAGGTTGGCCACGAATTGCGGGTC
The DNA here is from genome assembly GCA_030065095.1 of Rhodobacter sp. GTDB lineage: Bacteria > Pseudomonadota > Alphaproteobacteria > Rhodobacterales > Rhodobacteraceae > JASJCA01. The sequence continues at coordinate 72,478 of JASJDP010000002.1, read as the reverse complement.
GTCGCCGATGTTGTTCTCGGTGTTGCCGGTCCCCGGCTCGCCGGAGCCTTCCATCATCCAGACGAAGCCCGGCATGCGCTTGCCCATGCCGTTGATCCGGTCGAGCGCGCCCATGAACTCGGCCACGCGCGGATCGTCCGTCGGCGCAAGCAGCCGGCCGATGTTCAGTTCGGCCAGATAATACCCCGCGCGCCGCATCACAGCACCGCCAGAATTGCCATCGCCGCCAGGATCAGGCAGCACGCCCATCCGACCACGAAGATGAGTGTCCGCGGCCCGAAATTCATCGGCCCGATGCCTGCGTAATGCACGAAGAAATGCGCGATCCGGGCCACAAAGAAGATCGAAGCCAGCCAGTTGACCCAAGAGGGATCCGCGCCCGCCAGGATCGCGGCCAGGGTCGCAGCGACGAAGAACCCCATGATCTCGGTCAGGTTCAGATAGGCCCGGTTGAAGCGATAGGTTCTGTCCCCATAATCCTCAGACGGCGTGGCACCCGCCACCTGGCCCTTGTTCATCTTTGCAAGGGCTGTGAACGGATTGACCAAAAGACCGAAGACCGCCGTTGCCGCCATTGCGACGATGGCGTGCCCATAGACTGCGAATTGCTCCATTCCGGATCTCCTTCTCCCGAACCGCCGGCGTCACCGCTGGATGCAGCGGCCGGCCAGCGTCAGCGTGTTGTCGGACACCCGCGCCTCTTCCGGCGGAACGTCGGGCCCGGCCGTCCAGGCGGTATCGGACCCGCCGTAGTTGCGCAGGCAGTAGACCGTCGCCTGATAGCGGCCGGCGCTCTGCGCATTGCCGACATTGCCCGCCGGCGTCACGGTAATGGTGAAGTCGCGGCCGTCCTCGCCCGTGGTAACCCGGCTGCGATAGCGCGCGCCGTCGATCTCGACCGTATTCCGTTTCGCACCGACCGAACCGCCGCCGATCCCGACGCGGTCGAGCCCCAACCGCCCGCAGGCCGCGGTGCCGGCGATCAGACACAGCAAAAGCGAGACACGCAGCATGTGACCTAACCCTCCACCAGATCGAGGCGTTTTGCGATCGTTTCAACGCAGGCATCGAGCCTGTCGAGCCTGCGATTGACGCGGGCAAGCTGTTCCCCGACGCCAGTCACACCTTCTTTGATGTCACGCATGCCGTCTTCCATATGCGCCGATCGAGAATCGAACCGGCGCATATGGTCCAGGATCAGATTTCCTGTATCGTCGGTCATCGTCTATTCCGCCGCCACCGCGGTCACGCGACCCGTCTTCCGCGCCTTGATCCGGTCCTCGATCTCGTCGCGGAAGTTCCGGATCAGCCCCTGGATCGGCCAGGCCGCCGCGTCGCCCAGGGCACAGATCGTGTGCCCCTCGACCTGCTTGGTGACGTCGAACAGCATGTCGATTTCCTCGATTTCGGCCTCGCCCTTCACCAGCCGGTCCATCACCCGCATCATCCAGCCGGTGCCCTCGCGGCAGGGCGTGCATTGGCCGCAGCTTTCGTGCTTGTAGAATTTCGACAGCCGCCAGATCGCCTTGATGATGTCGGTCGACTGATCCATCACGATCACCGCCGCCGTACCCAAGGACGACCCCTTGTCGCGCAGCGCGTCGAAATCCATCACCGCATCGCGCATGTTCTCGCCGCGCACACAGGGAACCGACGAGCCGCCCGGGATCACCGCCTTGAGGTTGTCCCAGCCGCCCCGGATGCCGCCGCAATGTTTTTCGATCAGGTCCTCGAACGGCAGCGACATGGTGTCTTCGACCACACAGGGGTTGTTCACGTGGCCGGAGACCGCGTAGATCTTCGTGCCGGTGTTGTTGGGCCGCCCGAACGAGGCGAACCAATCCGCCCCGCGCCGCAGGATCGTCGGCACCACGGCGATCGATTCCACGTTGTTGACCGTGGTCGGGCACCCATAAAGCCCCGCGCCGGCCGGGAACGGCGGCTTCATCCGCGGCATGCCCTTCTTGCCCTCGAGGCTCTCCAGAAGCGCGGTCTCTTCGCCGCAGATATAGGCCCCGGCGCCATGGTGCAGATAGAGGTCGAAATCCCAGCCCGACCCGGCGGCGTTCCGGCCCAGAAGCCGGGCGTCATAAGCCTCGTCGATCGCCGCCTGCAGCGCCTCGCGCTCGCGGATATATTCACCGCGGATGTAGATATAGCAGGCCTTCGCACCCATCGCGAAACTGGCGATCAGGCACCCTTCGATCAGCGTATGCGGATCGTGGCGCATGATCTCGCGGTCCTTGCAGGTGCCGGGCTCGGATTCATCGGCATTCACCACCAGATAGGCCGGCCGCCCGTCGGACTCCTTGGGCATGAACGACCACTTGAGCCCCGTTGGAAACCCCGCCCCGCCGCGCCCGCGCAGCCCGCTGGCCTTCATCGTGTCGATGATCCAGTCGCGGCCCTTTGCTATGATGCCCGCCGTGCCGTCCCAGTGGCCGCGCATCTTTGCGCCCGCCAGCGTCCGGTCGTGCATACCGTAGAGGTTGGTGAAGATGCGATCGCTGTCGCTGAGCATTGACTACCCCTGATTGTCCCGGCGCTTGCGCCAGATCTGATACGTGACCACAAAGGCCCAGACGAACGCCGCCAGCGCCGCAAGGTCGAAAAGAAAGACGAACCGCGCCTGCAGCCCCAGTTCGCCCCCGATCCACTGCGCCGCCATCCAAAGCAGCATCGTGCCGGCGATCACCAGCGCCACCGTTTTCGCCTGCCGCGCCAGCGCCAGGTCCTGATCGGATCGTCTTGCCATCTGCGCCTTCTAGTAAACCTCGCCCTTGTCAACCCGCGTGGAAAACTCCGTTTCGCCGCCGGTGGCCAGGATCTTGGCCTGCGCGACCCAGTCGTCGCGGCTCACCCGGCCCTTGAACCCTTCGAGGTTCGCGTTGACCCAGGCCACCTCGTCGGCGGTCCAGTTCGCGATCTGGTCGAAATGGTAAAAGCCCATGCCGTTCAGCATCTTTTCCAGTTTGGGCCCGACACCCTTGATTTCCTTCAGATTGTCGGCGCCGCCGCCGCGCGGCCCCTCCAGCGTCGCGGGCTTTGTGCCCTCGTCAGCGCCTTCGACCACACCGTCCTTGTCATAGTCCTCGCCACCCCCGGTGCCGGCGGCCGCATCGCCGCCGCCGTATTTCCATTCGCCCTTTTTCGCGGCAAGTTCGTCCTGTCCGGCCAGCGGCTTGCTCGGCTTGATGACGCCGTCACCGGCTCCGCTTTTGTCGCCAGCCGATGCGTCCGAAGCGGGCTCTGCACCAGCCACAGAAGCCGCCGCCGCCCCGTTGCCGACAAGGTCGCCACCGGCCGCCGCCACGCCTGCGCCCTGCTGCGCCGCGGCCGCGCTTCCGCCACCGCCCGCCGACGCGCCTCCGGACTGGCCCGGCCCGGCGTCCGCCTTGCGGTGGAACCCGATCAGGAGGAACACGAAGACCACGATCGCCAACAGCAGCCCCAGAAACAGGGCCGGTGCAAACCTGTAGTCGCCGATCACCATCAGAGCCACGAAGGCCACCAAGCCTATCCCTCCGGCGATCAACGCCGTCATCACCATGGAGGCGCCAGTTTGCTTGTTATCCATCGGAACTCTCTCCCCGTTCTCCGGAATGCGTTATGCGTTCCTAGTATTTAGCGCGTTTTGAGAACTCTGTCTCCTGTCCAGACGCCAGGATCTTGGCCTGTTCGATCCAGGCGTCCCGGCTCGCGCGTCCCTTGAAACCCTCGAGGTTCTGATCGACCCAGGCAAGCTCGTCCGCCGTCCAGCTCGCAACCTGATCGAAATGATAAAACCCCAGTGTGTTCAGCAGCTTCTCCAGTTTCGGCCCGACCCCCTTGATCATCTTCAGATCGTCCGCCTTGCCGTCCCGCGGCGCATCCAACGTCGCCGGTTTGGTGCCCGGTCCCTCGGCCGCCGCCGGGGCGGCCGCAGCCTTGGGCGCGTCCTTCTTCGGCTCAGACGCCTTTGGGCTGGCCGCCGGCTTCGCCTTCGCCGCGCGCGCCGCCTTCGGCGCGGCCCCGGCGGCCGGGCCGTCCCCGCCAAGCCACGGGGTCAGCAGCGGCACCTCGGTGCCGTCGATCCGCTTGACCGTGTCGCCCAGATCGGTGGCCAGCTGCACGCTTGCATTATATTTGGTGTGCCCGGTTTCCTCGTAGTCCTTCAGGCTGGTCAGCCCGTCCAGCGGCTCGGACGCATAGCGCCCGTTCTGCGGCCCCGGGACCGGCACCGTGCCCGCCGCCAGCTCGTCGAGGATCTCGCCGAACCGCCCGGCCGTCAGATCCTCGTAGTAATCCTTGCCGATCTGAACCATCGGCGCATTGGCGCAGGCGCCCAGGCATTCGACCTCTTCCCAGGAAAACTTGCCGTCGGCGGACAGCTGATGCGGCTTGGCCGCGATCTTGTCCTTGCAGACGGCGATCAGGTCCTCGGCGCCGCAGATCATGCAGGACGTCGTGCCGCAGACCTGAACATGCGCAACGGACCCAACTGGTTGCAGCTGGAACATGAAGTAGAACGACGCCACTTCCAGCACCCGGATATTGGCCATGTCCAGCATATCCGCGACATGTTCGATGGCCGGGCGGCTGATCCAGCCCTCCTGCTCCTGTGCGCGCCACAAAAGCGGAATCACCGCGCTGGCCTGCCGGCCTTCGGGATATTTGCTGATCTGCGCCTCGGCCCAGGCCTGATTGGCGGGCGTGAAGGCGAAACCTTCCGGCTGATCGTGGTGAAGACGGCGGAGCATCAGGCTTTCCCTTCCGCAAGAAGACGGCAGCCGGTGAACACCTGATACTGCGCGCCCAAGAATTCGCTTAGTGCGGCCAGGACGGCCGCGGTGGTCGCGTTGCCCTCGCCCAGGTCGTTCGGCGTCAGATCCAACAGCCCCTTCGACAGCCCGCGCACGCGCTGTGCCAAGTATCCGCGAAACTTGTCAAGCGGCCCCAGCACGCTGGCCTTGGTCAGCCCGGCCTCGAGGTAGTCGATCTTCGGCACAACATCCCGCTGGATCCGGTCCAGCTGTTCGGCATCGGCAATCTCGACACGAGGCGGCCAGATCTCCTGATCCATCATCGCCGGGACCGACGACCTCAGCGCCGTGTCGAGCTGCGCGGCGGCATCGAAGTTCTCGAAACAGATCTCAAGCTTCTTTTCCAGGAACCGCGTCTCCGAGGACTGCACGAAGGTCGTCCGCGCATACCATGCCTGCACCGCCACGAACAACGCGGCCACCAGCGTTCCGATGGCCAGCAGGTAGTTCGAGAAATGCGGGCTGTTGATCACGTCAGGTCCTTACTTGCGATCACTGCAAAGATGGCTCCGTGAGGCCGGAAACTGTCACCGGTCGATCTCCCCGAACACCACGTCCATCGTCCCGATGATCGCGGCCACGTCGGCCAACTGGTGGCCGCCCGCCACATAATCCATCGCCTGCAGATGCAGGAACCCCGGCGCGCGCAGCTTGGCCCGGTAGGGCCGGTTGGTGCCGTCAGCCACCAGATAGACCCCGAACTCGCCCTTCGGCGCCTCGACGGCGGCATAGACCTCGCCCGCGGGCACGTGGAAGCCTTCGGTGTAAAGCTTGAAATGATGGATCAGCGCCTCCATCGAGGTCTTCATCTCGCCCCGGCTCGGCGGCGTGATCTTGCCGCGGGCCAGCACGTCGCCCGGCTCGGCGCGCAGTTTCTCGCAGGCCTGCTTGATGATCTTCAAAGACTCGCGCATCTCCTGCATCCGCACAAGATAGCGGTCGTAGCAGTCGCCGTTCTTGCCCACCGGGATGCCGAACTCGAACTCGTCATAGCATTCGTAGGGCTGCGACCGCCGCAGGTCCCAGGCCAGGCCCGACCCGCGGACCATCACGCCGGAAAAGCCCCAGTCGAGAATGTCCTGCTCGGTCACCACGCCGATATCGGCATTGCGCTGCTTGAAGATGCGGTTCTCGGTCAGCAGTCCGTCCAGATCCGCGATCACCCGCGGGAAATCGTCGGCCCACGCATCGACATCGTCGATCAGCTCGGGCGGCAGGTCCTGATGCACGCCGCCGGGGCGGAAATAGGCGGCGTGCAGCCGCGCGCCGCAGGCGCGCTCGTAGAACACCATCAGCTTTTCGCGTTCCTCGAAGCCCCAGAGCGGCGGGGTCAGCGCGCCCACGTCCATCGCCTGCGTGGTGACGTTCAGCAGGTGGTTCAGGATGCGCCCGATCTCGGAATACAGCACCCGGATCAGCGAGGCGCGGCGCGGCACCTCGACACCCGTCAGCCGCTCGATCGCCAGGCACCAGGCATGTTCCTGGTTCATCGGCGCCACATAGTCCAGCCGGTCGAAATAGGGCAGGTTCTGCAGATAGGTGCGGCTTTCCATCAGCTTTTCGGTGCCGCGGTGCAAGAGCCCGATATGCGGGTCGCAGCGTTCCACGATCTCGCCGTCCAGTTCCAGCACCAACCGCAGGACGCCATGCGCCGCCGGGTGTTGCGGTCCGAAATTGATGTTGAAGTTCCGGATCTTCTGTTCGCCGGTCAGGGCGTCTTCGAAACCGCCGTCCATCATTGTGCAGCCTCCATATCGAGGGTCCATCGCGCGGGGATACGCTCGAACGCCCCGGCGACGTAGTCATATTGCGGCGCGAGAAAGGCGCGCATCTCTTCGAACTGTCCCGGCTCCATCTGCGCCTCGGGCCCGCGCAGCACACGGCGGCCGAACTCCGCCGGGACCGGGTCGATGCCAAGGAAGGCACAGATGTCGGCGATGGCCGCGTCAGTGAAGAGGTCTTCGTAGAACACCACCTTCAGCTGCTCCGGCGCCACCGCCTCGCGCAGCCGCTCCAGCGGGCCGATATAGTCCGACCGGCGCACGATCTCGGGCTCCTTGCCCTTGTAAATCCGCCGCATGATGTTGACCGACCGGCGCTGGATCTCGCTGGGCTTGTTGGCGCGCCGCTTGGCCATCATCCGGCAATGCGACCAGACCCGGTCGACCGGATCGCGCAAGAGATAGACGAACCGGACCTCGGGTTGAAGCTCAGCCATCTCGCGCAGCCGCGCCAACGGCAACAGCGCGTAGGCCGGGGTGAAATCGCCGACAACGGATTCATCGCCCAGGCCGCCATGCAGATAGGCCAGATAGGCCGCGTCGTCCTGCCGGTGCTGGCGCAGCACCCCGGCCCAGGCCTCGGCGTCTTCGGCGACCCGCGTCTTCGCGCGGCGGATCTGCGGATCCTCCTCGGTCAGAAGCTGCGTAAGGTTGTTGTCGCGCCGCCCCTCCACATCCGCGATCCAGGTGCCGTAGTCGTTGAACTCGACGCTATCGAAATAGTGCAGCTCCTTGATCCCGCGCATATGGCATCGCGGATGGGCCGAGATGTAGCGGTGCAGCCACGACGTCCCGGCCTTCGTCGCCCCGATGCAGAAGAGAAGAGTGGGAGCCGTCATTCGCGATCACCGCTTCGGGACGCCTGGCAGTCGACAGTTGGTCACCCTATCGTACTGGAAAATTGATCCAAGCGATGTCAGCGGCGGTGTGAAACGAACGTGAAAAATCGGAGCGAAGATTTTTTTTTCATGCCGCACAACGGTGAGAACCGCGGCGAGGCCGGCCAGAAAGGCGCCAAGCTCCCCCAGAACCGACCACCACATCAGCCCTTCGCCTCCTGCTTTTCATCGCCCGGCAGGATGTACTCCGCGCCCTCCCAGGGGCTCATGAAGTCGAACTGGCGGTATTCCTGCACCAGCTTCACCGGCTCGTAGACCACCCGCTTCTCGGCCTCGTCATAGCGTACCTCGGTATAGCCGGTGGTCGGGAAGTCCTTGCGCAGCGGATAGCCGCGGAACCCGTAGTCGGTCAGGATGCGCCGCAGATCGGGGTGCCCGGAAAACAGCAGGCCGAACATGTCGAACACCTCGCGTTCGAACCAGTTCGCCGCCGGGAAGACGTCGGTGATCGAGGCCAGGACCTCCTCTTCGCGCACCGCCACCTTCACCCGGATGCGGTGGTTCTGGTACATGCTGAGAAAGTGATAGACCACATCGAACCGCGCCTCGCGGTCGGGATGGTCGACGGCGGTGATATCGACAAGCGTCGAAAACCGGCAGCTCGGATCGGTCTTCAGGAAGTCGCAGAAACCCGCCAGCGAATTCGCCGTCGCCTCGACCGTCAGCTCGCCATGGGCCACCGCCCAGGAGACCACGCAATCGGGCCGTTTCGCCTCGATATGGGCGCCCAGTTCCTTCAGCGCTTCCGACATCCCCGCCTCTCTTCCCGCGCCTCAGCGCACAATCGTCCCGGTCCGCCGGATCTTCCGCTGCAGCGCCATGATGCCGTAAAGCAGCGCCTCGGCCGTCGGCGGGCATCCCGGCACGTAGACATCCACCGGCACGATCCGGTCACAGCCCCGCACCACCGAATAACTGTAGTGGTAATACCCCCCGCCGTTCGCGCAGGAGCCCATCGAGATCACATAGCGCGGCTCGGGCATCTGGTCGTAGACCTTGCGCAGCGCCGGCGCCATCTTGTTGGTCAGCGTCCCCGCCACGATCATCAGATCCGATTGCCGCGGAGACGCCCTTGGCGCCGTCCCGAACCGCTCCAGATCGTAGCGCGGCATCGAGGTGTGCATCATCTCGACCGCGCAGCAGGCAAGCCCGAAGGTCATCCAGTGCAGGCTGCCGGTGCGTGCCCAGTTGATGATGTCCTCGGTCGAGGTCAGCAAGAACCCCTTGTCCTGCAGCTCCTTGTTCAGCGCCTGGGTGGGCATCTCGCGGTCGACGCCCGCGGTGTTTGCGCCCGTCATCACTCCCATTCCAGCGCCCCCTTCTTCCACTCATAGGCAAAGCCCACGGTCAGAACCGCCAGGAACACCATCATCGACCAAAAACCCACGATGCCGACATCGGCAAAGGCCACCGCCCAGGGGAACAGGAACGCCACCTCGAGATCGAAGATGATGAACAGGATCGCCACCAGATAGAACCGCACGTCGAATTTCATCCGCGCGTCGTCGAAGGCGTTGAACCCGCATTCATAGGCGCTGACTTTTTCGGGGTCCGGATTGCGTACGGCCAAGACCGCGGCGGCGAGGATCAGGACCAGCCCCAACCCGATGGCAAGTCCCAGAAAAATCAGGATCGGCAGATAGTCGGCAGCTAGGCTTTCCACGTCTCGGCTCCTTGGTGGCGCGCGGCTTTCTCGATCGGCTGGCGCGAGGCTACCCCCGCCCCGGCAGAGGGTCAACCGAACCCGCCCCGATTTGACCGCGCGCTCGCGCGTGATTTCCCCGCCTTGTATACCCTCGCAGCCCGATTGCCATCCCCAATTGCGGCACCGCAGCGAACTGCCGTGCCGGCCCGCGATTCCCACCCCGCCAAGGAACGGTCACACCAGCGAGCCTTTCCACCGGGATGAAAGCCCGGGCTGCGCCCGAACCCGCCCTGGGGCCGGATGCAACCCTCATCAGCCAACCCGACCGCGGCAACGGTCGTCGGGCGGGTTCCGACCCGCCACTCCCAGCACCAGACCGGCACGCCGCGCGCCGCCACCGCAGAGCCGCATACGCCAACCCGGTCCCGCAACCATTTTTTACAGTATCACAAGGAAAATCAAAATATTAACCGTGCACCCCGTAAAATGGAGGACACCCGCTACTCCGCCACCCAATTCGCTTTCCGTTTCTCGAAAAACGCCGCCACGCCTTCCGGCGCCTCCGGCCCCTCCCACTGCCTTACCAGGGCCTGCACCGACGCCTCGATCACCGCATCGCCGATCCGTGGCCCGAGCGCCCGCACCAGACGCTTTCCCGCCGCCACCGCCCCCGGCGCAGCCGCCAGATAGGGCGCTACCTCAGCCTCCACCGCGGCATCCAGATCCGCCGCCGGCACCGCCTTGGCCAGCACTCCCAGGTCCACTGCCTCGGCCGCTCCGAAGATCCGGCCCGAAAAGAACACCCGCCGCGCGGCGGCCTCGCCCATCCGGGCCACCACGTAGGGCCCGATCGTCGCCGGGATCAGGCCCAGCCGCACCTCCGTCAGCCCGAAGTTCGCCGTCTCCACCCCGACCGCCACGTCGCAGACGCAAGCCAGCCCGACGCCGCCGCCGAAAGCCTGGCCCTGCACCCGCCCGATCAGCGGTTTCGGCATCTCGTTCAGCGCCTGCAACATGTCCGCCAGCGTCCGGGCCTCCGCCGCCCGGTCGGGGCCCGACGCGGCCATCTGCGCCTTCATCCAGCCCAGATCGCCGCCCGCGCAGAACGACCGCCCCGCCCCGGTCAGCACGACCACGCGAACGCCCGGATCGCCGCCCAGCTTGGCCGCCGCGCGGGTCAGCTCGCCGATCATCGCCGCATTCAACGCATTGTGCCTTTCCGCCCTGGCCAGCGTCAGCGTTGCCACGCCACGCGGATCGCGCTCGACCGAAATCGTCTCATACATCCCGCATCCTCCGCGCCATCGCGGCCGCCTTTTCAAGCACCGCCAGGTCGAGCCCCGTCTCGTAGCCCAGCGCCGCGAGCCGTGCCGCCACCGCTTCGGTCGCCACATTTCCCGCCGCCCCTGGGGCGTAGGGACAGCCGCCAAGCCCGCCGACGGCGGCATCGAACACCCGCACGCCCGCCGTCAGCGCGACCTCGATATTCTCCAACGCCCGCCCGCCGGTGTCGTGAAAATGCCCCGCAAGCCGCGCCACCGGAACGCGCTCCGCCACGGCGCGCAGCATTGCCGCGACCGCGTCCGGCGTTCCGCGGCCGATGGTGTCGCCCAGCGATACCTCATGGCACCCCATCCCGAAAAGGGCCGCCACCACAGCTGCCGCCCGCTCGGGCGCTACCGGGCCGTCATAGGGGCACTCTACCACACAAGAGACATAGCCCCGCACCGGCAGCCCCGCGGCCTGCGCCGCCGCCACGACCGGCTTGAACGCCTCAAGGCTCTCGGCGACCGTTTTGTTGATATTGGCCTTCGAAAAGCCCTCGGACGCCGACCCGAACACCGCGATCTCGTCCGCCCCTGCGGCCACGGCCCGCTCGAACCCCTTCATATTCGGCGTCAGCGCCGCATAGGACAGGCCCGGCACACGGGTGATGCCGGCCAGAACCTCGGCCCCGTCAGCCATTTGCGGTACCCATTTCGGCGACACGAAGGATGCCACCTCGATCCGCCGGAACCCTGCGCCGCTCAGGCAATCCACCAAAGCGATCTTTTCCGCCGCCGGGATCAGCCGCGGCTCGTTCTGCAGCCCGTCCCGCGGCCCGACCTCGAATATCTCGACCCGCTCAGCCATCCCAGGGCTCATAGAAATCGCGAGAATAGAGCAACGCCGCCCCCTCTGGCGGCAAGGACGCCCTGAACGCCGGCCGCGCCGTCACCCGCCCATACCACGCCGCCAGGGCTGGCAAGGGCTCGATCCGCGCAAAATGCCGGGCCATGTAGACCGCCTGCCCAAGCCCGATATCCGCCGCCGAAAACCCGCCATCGAGGATATGGTCGCGCCCCAGAAGGCGCCTTTCGACGGCTTGATAACACTTCTCCAGCCGCTTCGCTTCCAGTCGCATCACGATGGGCGAGCGCATCGCGTCGTCGTAAAGCGCGACATGTTGCTGGGTAAGCGCCGCGGCGTGCTGGCTGATCGTTTCGGCAAAATGCACCCAGATCAGCCACTCCGCCCGCTCCGGACTGTCCACCGCGCGGCCGAGCCCCGCCTGAGGAAAACGCTCGCACAACACCTGCGTGATCGCGCCGGTTTCCCAGATCACCTGACCTTCGATCTCCAGCGCTGGCACGCGCCCTGCCGGGTTCAGCGCCAGATACTCGGGCGACCGCAGAGATTTGTCGAAGGGGTGCTCGACGACCTCGAACTCGACGCCCAACTCGTGCAGCAGCCACAGCGAGCGCATCGACCGCGTCTGGTGGCAGTGGTGCAGACGGATCATCCGTCCTCCTCCAAGCGGATCAGCGCCGCGCCGGCCTCGACCTGCGCGCCCGGCCCGGCCAGAACCTCGGCCACGACGCCGTCGCGCGCGGCCTGCAGCACATGCTCCATCTTCATGGCCTCCAGGATGACCAGCCGGTCGCCCTGGGCCACCTCGGCGCCCGGAGTGACGAAAACCGTTTTCAAAAGCCCGGGCATCGGTGCCTCGATCAGATTACCGCCCGCACCCGCCGCACCCGCCACGGCAAGGGGATCAGGGACCGTGAAGTGATAGCCATTGCCGAAAAACACCGACACGTCCGCGCCGTTCCTCACGATCCGCGCCGGGGCCTTGGCGCCATCGATCCACCAAACCCCGCCGCGCCGCTCGATCCGATGCACCGCATCGGCCAGCGACACGTCGAACCGGTCCGGGCCCAGCACGGACACGCGCGCCTCGACCGCGTCATCGCCCCAGTCGACTCGCGCGGTTCGCGCCAGCGGCTGCCACAGCGTGAACCCCGCCAGGCGCTGCGCCGGCCGGTCAAGCCCCAAGGCCCCCAGCGCCGCCAGCGCCCGCGTCCGCGTGCACGGCACCGGCATCGCGGTCAGCACCTTAAGATCCCGGCCGATCAGGCCGGTATCCACGTCGCCTGCCACGAACCGGTCATGCCGAACGAGCCGCCGCAGAAAGGCATGGTTGGTCACGCAGCCCGCGACTCGGGTCCCAGCCAGCGCCCGCTCCATCCGGCGCAGCGCCCCGGCCCGTGTCGCCCCGTGCACGATGATCTTTGCGATCATCGGATCGTAATGCGGGCTGATGACGTCGCCGGCCCGCACCCCGCTGTCGGCCCGGGCGTCTTCGGGAAATTCCAGGTGAGTCAGGCGCCCGGTCGCGGGCAGGAACCCCTTCGGCACATCCTCGGCATAAAGCCGGGCCTCGATGGCATGACCCGCAAGCGGGATATCCGTCTGCGCCAGCGGCAGCGGCTCTCCGGAGGCCACGCGCATCTGCCATTCCACCAGATCGAGGCCCGTCACGGCCTCGGTCACCGGATGCTCGACCTGCAGCCGGGTGTTCATCTCCATGAAATAGAACCCGTCCGGCCGCAGACCGTCAGACCCGTCGACGATGAATTCGACCGTGCCCGCGCCCTTGTAGCCGATCGCCTCGGCCGCCCGCACCGCCGCGGCCCCCATCGCTGCGCGCATCTCGGCGGTCATGCCCGGCGCAGGGGCCTCCTCGATCACCTTCTGGTGCCGCCGCTGCAGCGAGCAATCCCGTTCGAAAAGATGCACCGCCGTCTTGCCGTCACCGAAGACCTGCACTTCGATATGCCGGGGTTTTTCCACGAATTTCTCGATCAGCACCGCGTCGTTGCCGAACGCCCCCAGCGCCTCGGCCTTCGCCCCTTCGAGCGCATCGAAGAACTGCGCGGGGTCATCGACCTGCCGCATCCCCTTGCCGCCGCCGCCCGCAACCGCCTTGATCAACACCGGATAACCGACGGCCATCGCCTCGACCTCCAGATGCCCCGGCTCCTGATCCGTACCGTGATAACCCGGCACAACCGGCACGCCGGCGCGGGCCATCAGCGCCTTTGCCGCATCCTTCAGCCCCATCGCCCGGATCGCCTGGGCCGAGGGGCCGATAAAGACCAGGCCAGCCGCCTCGACCGCCTCGACGAATTCCGGGTTCTCGCTTAGAAATCCGTAGCCCGGATGGATCGCCTCAGCCCCGGCGGCGCGGGCCGCATCGATGATCCGCGCGCCGTTCAGATAGCTTTCCGACGGCGGCGGCGCACCGATATGCGCCGCCTCGTCCGCCATCTCGACATGAAGGGCCGTCGCGTCGGCGTCGGAATAGACCGCCACCGTGCTCACCCCAAGGCGCCGCGCCGTCCGGATCACCCGCACCGCGATCTCGCCCCTGTTTGCGACAAGGATTTTCCGGAACATCAGGTCGCCTCCACCGCATGGCGCAGAACGTCTGCCGAGGCGGCATCGAACGCAACCAGCGTCACGTCGATCGCCCCCTGCCCGGCACGCACCGACCGCACCGCGATCTGCGCCGCATCTTCTGCCGGATAGCCGTAGACACCGGTGGAAATCGCGGGAAACGCCACGGTCCGGCAGCCGGCCTGCCGCGCAAGCGCCAGGCTCTCGCGATAGCACGACGCCAGCAGATCGGCCTCTCCGGCCCCGCCACCCTGCCAGACCGGCCCGACCGCGTGGATGACGTATGTCGCCGGCAGGTCAAAGCCTTGGGTGATCTTAGCCTGCCCGGTCTCACATCCGCCAAGCCCGCGGCACGCCTCCAGCAACCGAGGCCCGGCCGCCCGGTGGATCGCGCCATCGACGCCGCCGCCGCCCAAAAGCGACCGGTTCGCCGCGTTCACGATCGCGTCGACCGGCAATGTCGTGATGTCGCCCTGCCAGACCGTCAGCTTGCCCATGTTCACCACCACGATCCGCTTTGCCCGTCCCGCAGATGCGCCCGCACATACCCCGGCAATGGCCAAGCGCCATAGTCGATCCCCGCCCGCTTGCCGAGCCCATCCGGAAAGGCATGCGCAAACAGCTCTTCATGCAGCCGGATCTCCACCCGGCTCAGCGCGGCATCGACCTTGCCCTGCAGCCCCTCGATCCGCTCCTCCAGCCGCGCGGCATCGCTCTTGCCACGGAACAGGTCGCGCAGGCCGAGGCTCGACAGCACACCGCGACCTGCCGATACCGCCACATAAAGCACGACATGCGCCAGCACCGAGCCTGCGAGTTGAACCGGACCCGACAGCACCAGGTCCCAACTCAGCCAGCCCCTGCCATCCTTGCGCACCCGGTTCAGTTCCTCCCGCATCCGGTCGAATTCCAGGGCAAAGGTCCGGCGGAACTCGGCGGCGAAATCGAGCCGAGAGAAGTCGTCGCGCCCCGCCCGGACCCGCAGCCGAGGCCGCGGAAACAGCCCCTGCCGCGACCGTTCGACGAAGAGCTCGAAATCGAAGAGGAAGAAATAGTCCTCGGGATCCGCCGAGTTGTGCACCACGTAGACCGGGATTTCCACCTCCCGGCCCAGTTCCGGCAAACCCGGCAGAACGTCGCGCAGACGTTCGGTCAGTGATCGCTCGGTCACCGCCGCCATCCCCCATCCAGCAGCGCCTCGGCCCCGGCCACCATGCCCGCGACGATCTCGGCCGCCGGCGCAACCCCGCCGATCAGCCCGGTCACCTCGCCGACGAACGTGTTCGCGCCTTGCGGATCGCCCGCCGCGAAGGCCGCCGCCCATTTCGGCGCTTCCGCCTCGACGGCGGCCTGCAATCCAACGGGATCGTCATGCCAGCGGTCGGTGAAGGCGTTCCTCAGCACCCGGCAGGCATAGCGCTCTGGCCAGTCGAGCCTGCGCGCCACATCCATCACCTTGGACTGGATGGTCCCGTCCCCTGTCGCCGCAACCGCCGCCGCGTGCATTGCGGGCGGCACCAGCGCCTCCTCGCTCGCCCACAGCCTGGATCCCACCAGCACGCCATCCGCCCCCAGCATCAGCGCCGCCGCCAGTCCGCGCCCGTCGCCGATCCCGCCTGCCGCCACCAGCAGTGTGTCCGGATGCGCCTGCGCCAGCCAGTCCGCCACCTCCGGCACCAGCGTCATCGTGGCCCGGGCTTGACCGTGCCCGCCCGCCTCGGCTCCCTGCGCAACGATCACCGTTGCGCCCAGGCCAGCCGCATGCCGGGCATCGCGCAGGGTCTGCACCTGGCAGATCAGCGGCACGCCCGCCGTCGCGATCCGGTCCACGAACGGGGCCGGATCGCCAAAGGACAGAAACACCGCGCGCGGCTTCCGGGCCAGCACCTCGTCCAGAAGCGACGGCGCCTTGGCCAGAACCCAGGTGATGAAGCCGCAGCCCACCGCTTCGTTCCCGGCCTCCGCGAATTCGCGCGCGATCCAGTCCGCATCGCAGTAGGACCCGCCGATGAAGCCCAGCCCGCCTGCCCGCGTCACGGCCGCCGCCAGCCGCCCGCCCGCGGCGCTCGCCATCGGGGCCGACAGGATCGGATGGGTCAGGCCGAAGCGTTCGGTCAGCCGTGTCTCGATCATGCGCACCAGCCTTTCCTTTCGCCGCCGTCGTAGGACCGCGCCCAGCCGCCCGATATCATCGGAATCGAGACGTTCACGCCGTCGACGCGCAGCCGGATCAGCGCCCGGTCATAGATGTCGTACCCGTCCCGAAAAATCGAGATCCGTCTGGCCGTCAAAAGGGTCCAGCGCAAGGCGTAGGTCGCGGCAACCGCACGCCGATATTCGCTTGGGCAGCCGGGGCTGTAGAGCTCGGGCGTGTCCAGCCCCCGGATGCGGGCGCGTTTGCTCCATTGTCCGCGACACGACATCGTGACGGTATCGCCATCGACGATCTTCAGGACGCGGCAGTCGGACGCCGCCTTGATCCAGCCGTTCGCGGCGTCCCCCGCCGTGCCGATCACCAAAAGCAACAGCACAAGCCCGAGTACGACTTTGGCGCCGAGCCCGGACAGCGGACCGCGTCGGCGCTGCCCGCGCCTTTTCGGCAGGCCCATGCCCCATTTCGGCGGCCGACGGTAGTCGCGGCTGAACGGAACGATCTTGCTACGCCGCGCCATGGATCACATCCGGAAGACGCCGAACCGCGTCTCTTCGACCGGTGCGTTCATCGCCGCCGTCAGCGACAGCGCCAGAACGTCGCGCGACTTGCGCGGGTCCACGACGCCGTCGTCCCAAAGCCGCGCAGACGCATAAAGCGGGTGCGACTGCCGCTCGAACATCTCCAGCGTCGGCTGCTTGAACGCCGCCTCCTCCTCGGCCGACCATGCGCCGCCCGCGCGTTCGATGGCGTCCCGCTTGACCGTGGCCAGCACACCGGCCGCCTGCGCACCGCCCATCACCGCGATGCGCGCATTCGGCCAGGTCCACAGAAAGCGCGGCTGGTAGGCTCGCCCGGCCATGCCGTAATTCCCGGCCCCGAACGAGCCGCCGACGATCATCGTCACCTTCGGTACGGCCGTCGTCGCAACCGCGGTCACCATCTTCGCGCCGTGCCGGGCGATGCCCTGGTTTTCGTATTTCCGGCCGACCATGAACCCCGTGATGTTCTGCAGGAACACCAGCGGCACCTTGCGCTGCGCGCACAACTCGACGAAATGCGCGCCTTTCTGCGCGCTTTCGGAAAACAGCACGCCGTTGTTCGCAACGATCCCGACGGGCAGGCCCATGACCTCGGCGAAGCCGCAAACCAGCGTCTCGCCGAACCGCGTCTTGAACTCGTCGAACCGCGAGCCGTCGACGATCCGCGCGATGACCTCGCGAATGTCGTACGGTGTCCGCAGATCGGCCGGCACCACCCCCAGCAACTCGTCGGGATCATAGGCCGGCGGCTCGCCCGACGACGAATTTTCGCCGAAAATTCGTGGTCCCAACGCGCCCACGGCCTGCCGTGCCAGCGCCAGTGCATGCGCGTCGTCCTCGGCCAGATAATCCGCCACGCCCGACAGGCGCGTATGCACGTCTCCGCCACCGAGATCCTCGGCCGTCACCACCTCGCCGGTCGCGGCCTTCACCAGCGGCGGCCCGGCCAGAAAGATCGTCCCCTGTTCGCGCACGATGATCGCCACATCCGACATCGCCGGCACATAGGCGCCCCCGGCTGTGCAGGACCCCATCACCACTGCGATCTGGGCGATCCCCTTCGCGCTCATCCGCGCCTGATTGTAGAAGATCCGTCCGAAATGGTCGCGGTCTGGGAACACCTCGTCCTGGTTCGGCAGGTTCGCACCGCCCGAATCCACAAGGTAGACGCAAGGCAAGCGGCACTCCTCGGCGATCTCCTGGGCCCGCAGGTGCTTTTTAACGGACATCGGATAATACGTGCCGCCCTTCACCGTGGCGTCGTTGCACACCACCATAACGTCGCGCCCCATCACCCGGCCCACGCCCGCAATCATCCCGGCGCCGGGCGCGGCGCCATCGTACATGCCCCAGGCGGCCGTCGCGCCAACCTCCAGAAACGGCGAGCCGGGATCGAGGAGTTCCGCCACCCGGTCCCGCGGCAGCATCTTGCCGCGCGCCACATGCCTGGCGCGCGCGCGGTCCCCGCCGCCGGCCGCCGCCAACGCCGCGGCCTCTGCAATCTCTGCCAGCGCCGCCTCATGCGCCGCCCGGTTCGCCCTGGCCTCCTCCGATCCGGCCACGAATTGTGAAACCAGCTTCAAACCGCATCCTCCGGCGCCGGCAGCGCCTTGCGTTCTATCAGCCAGCGCTGGCGGTAGGCGTAGCGCGCCGCGCGCGCCACATCCGCCTGGAACGAGGCGTTCACGGTCGCCGCCACCAGCCCGCCGACGACCGGCACGATCTGTCCCGCCTTACGCGCCGCCAGCGAGATCCCCAGCTGCCGTGCGATCCGCTCGACAACCTTTTCGGTGACCCAGCGCCCGCCCGTGTCAAGGATGACCTTCGCCTCCGGCGACGACAATTCGCGCGCCAGGTCGTTCAGGCTTTCTATCGTCTCCTTGCGCTTGTCCGAGGCCAGGGACGTCGCGACCTCCAGCACCATCAGCCGGAAGGCACGCTCTGCCTCGCTGTCGCCCGGAAAACCATAGGCCGCCCCCGTCGCCCGCACGTTCCGCGCCGCCAGCGCGATCGTCGCGGGCACGTCCACCGCCAGGCCGGCGGCGCCGAACCAGCCGGCCGCGCCGCCGGTGGCCGCATTCGTTCCCTGCGCCCAGGCCTGGACCCGCAGCGCCGCCCGGTCGCAGGCGGCGATATCGGCCAGATCGTGCGAGGTGATCTCGTCCGGCACCGTCAGCCCCGCCGCCCAGTCCGCCTGGCGCAGCGCCCGGCGCACCACACCCGGCGGCACCAATCGCGCAAGGACCCCGCCAAACGGCGCCGTCAGCCGCTCGGCGCCCTGACCCAGCCGCGTCGCGCGCCGGTCCTCGAACGCCTCCTGCTCTCGCAGGGCCTTCCTGACCGCTTCGCTTACCCCGTCCGGTTTTTTCGGTAGACCGCTTTCTGCCATCGCCTCACCCGTTCACCGCTGCAAATGCCCTTTGGAAGTGGAAAGCGGCGCCGCCTTTTCCCACAACCAGCCCGCCCGCGACCCGATGCGCGCCGCGCCGTCCCTGCAGGCATCGAGTTCGGCGGCATCCACCGTCAGCTCCTGCGCCGCCGTTCGGCCCGCAAAGGCCGGCAGAACCGCAACCGCCGACGCCCATCCGAGGTCTCTGCGTCCCCGCACCTCAGGGGCCCTACTCGGCCGCACCTGACCGCCGCAGGATATCACGATGCAATGCGGCATGCCCCGCCAATTCGCATAAGCTCATCGCGACCTCGTCGACCGTATCGCCCCGCGTCATCTGGCCCAGGCAAAATCCGCGCAGCCGGCGCCGGTAGTCCGCAACCTGTGCCGCCGTCAGCCCCGTTGCCTCCGCCGCCAGCATCTCGTCCGACCACTCCGCAACCGCTGCAACGGCCCGCTGCAGACAGCCGATATCCTGCTGCATCGTCCCGCCGTCCAGCAGCGAGTTGCACTGATGCCGCAAAGGCACCAGGCATTCCGATCCCGACGAGTCCTCCGGCACGGCAGCCAGGCAGGTCTCCATCGTCGCGCGGTCGAACTCTGCCGCTGCCGATGCTCCGCAGCCCAGCACTCCGACGGTCGCCGCCACAAATCCCCTCACCCCATCGTCCCCATCAGTTCGCGTCCGACCAGCATGCGCCGGATCTCCGAGGTGCCCGCCCCGATCTCCATCAGCTTGGCGTCGCGGAACAGACGCGCCACAGGCGCGTCCGCCAGAAATCCGGCCCCGCCCATCGCCTGCACCGCCTGATGCGCCTGCTTCATCGCCTCTTCGCTGGAATAAAGAACACAGGCCGCGGCATCCTGCCGGGTCACCTCGCCCCGGTCGCAGGCCTTGGCCACTTCGTAGATATAGGCCCGCGCCGAATTCATCGCCGTGTACATATCGGCGATCTTGCCCTGCATCAGCTGGAACGACCCGATCTGCTGACCGAACTGCCTGCGCTCGGCCATATAGGGCATCACCTCGTCGAGGCAGGCCGCCATGATCCCGGTCCCGATGCCCGCCAGAACCACGCGTTCGTAATCCAGCCCCGACATCAGCACCCGAACGCCCCGGCCCTCTTCGCCGAGGACATTCTCGAACGGCACCTCCACATCGTCGAAGATCAATTCCGCAGTGTTCGAGCCGCGCATCCCCAGCTTGTCGAAATGCGGGGAGGTGGAAAAACCATGCATCTGCTTTTCAACGATAAATGCGGTGATCCCCTTCGATCCGGCGTCGGGATCGGTCTTGGCATAGACCACCAGAGTGTCCGCGTCCGGACCGTTGGTGATCCAGTACTTGGTTCCGTTCAGCCGGTAGTGATCGTTGCGCTTCTCGGCCCGCAGCTTCATCGAAACCACATCCGACCCCGCACCCGCCTCGGACATCGCCAGCGCGCCTACATGGCGGCCTGAAATCAGCCCCGGCAGGTATTTCCGCTTCTGGTCCTCGGTGCCGTTGAGACGGATCTGATTGACGCAAAGGTTCGAATGCGCCCCATAGCTGAGCGACACCGAGGCCGAGGCCCGCGCCACCTCCTCGACCGCGACGGTATGCGCCAGATAGCCCATGCCGGAGCCGCCGTATTCCTCTTCGACCGTGATCCCCAAAAGCCCCAGCTCGCCCATCTCGCGCCAAAGCTCGGCCGGGAAGACATTCTCGCGGTCGACCCCGGACGAGATCGGCTTCACCCGCTCCTGCGCCCAGCGATGCACCATCTCGCGAAGCGCGTTGACGTCCTCGCCAAGATCGAAGCTCATGGATGCGGTGAACATGGGCGCTCCCGGAGTTAAATGAACACACGTTCAATAAATACGCACCTACCCCGCCCCGGTCAATCGCCAAACCCACGCCGCCATCGAAACGATGCGTCGCCTCTCACCTGACACAAAGGCACGCGCGGAAGCGCACATTCGGATCGCGCCCGGCCCGAAACAGTCACTCCGCCGCGGCTGCGCCCGGATAAACCGCCGACACCTCGGCGCGGATGATCCGCGCGATCAGCGCGCAGTCCTCCAGACTGAACGTCAGCGGCACCCGCATGTCCAGAAGCCCGGCCAGTACGCGATCGGTCTGCGGCAGTGGTTCGGGCAACGCATAGCGCCAGGAATCGTAGCGCGAGGTAAACGCCACCGGCTCAGGGGCCCCGAACCATTTCAGCTCCACGCCGCGGGCCGCACAGCGCGCCACCACGGCGTCAACCGCCGCCCCGTCCCAATCCGGCAACAGCATCTGAAACGACGACCCTACGAACCGCTCGGCCTCCGGCCGCTCGATGATCCGCAGCCCCGGCGTCCCGCGCAAGCCCGCCTCCAGCACCCGGTAACGCTCGGTCCAGCGGTCGCACTGCCGGTTCAGATCCCGCAGCTGCGGCCGCAGCACCGCGGCCCGCAGATTGTCCATCCGCCCCGACATGTTCGGCGTCTCATAGCGCACCGCCTCAAAGGCCTCGGCGCCCGGCGCCGCCAGGTGCCGCCCGTAGAGCATGTACGACCCCGACAGCATCACCGCCCGGGCCATGATCTCCGGGTCGTCGGTGACCAGAAGCCCCCCCTCGCCGGAATTCATGTGCTTGTAGGTCTGCGTCGAATAACAGCCGACCAGCCCGTGCCGCCCCGACGGGACGCCGCGCCAATAGGCCCCCATCGTGTGCGCGCAATCCTCGATAACCGTCAGATCGGCGCGCCTGCAGATCTCCATCAGCCGGTCCATGTCGCAGACATGCCCGCGCATGTGGCTCAACAGCAGCACCCGCGCCCGGCCCGCCTTGGCCGCCAGATCGTCGAGGTCGATGGTCAGGTCGCCGGTCACCTCGACGAAGACCGGTTCCGCGCCCACACCCGCAATCGCCCCCGGCACCGGGGCCAGCGTAAATGCGTTCGACAGTACGCCATCGCCGGAACGCACGCCCACCGCCCTTAGCGCCGCCGCCATCGCATAGCCGCCCGACGTCACCGCCAGGCAATAGGCGGCGCCGACGAAACCGGCGAATTCCTGCTCCAGCAGCGCCACCTCGCCCGCCTCGCCGGGCCCCAGGTTGTAGCGATGCAGCCGCCCGTGCCGCATAACCTCCAGCGCGGCAGAGATCCCGTCCTCCGGAATCGGCTCCTGCTGGGTGAAACTGCCTTTGAAAATCTCGCTCATGGACCGGAGTCTGGGGCGCAATGCCGCGCCCGTCAATGTCGCCGCAGCGCCAGCCCCATGTCGCGAACCCGCAGGCAACGCCGCGCGGCGCCGCCATACTGACCCAATGGACACGCTCGAATTCCTCCACAGCCTGCGCTACACCGATCTCTCGCCGCAGATCCGAACCCGGGCCGAGCTCTGCCTGCTCGACCTGATCGGAATCGCCATCGGCGGCACCGCCACCGGCCTCAGCGAAATCATCCGCAGCCACGCCGCCGCCCAGTTCGGCGGCCGGCATCCGATGCTGTTCGACGCCCGCCCGACCAGCGCCGCCGGCCTCGCGCTTTCGGCGGGCATGACCATCGACGCGCTCGACGGCCATGACGGCTATAATCCGGCCAAGGGCCATGTCGGCTGCGGGCTCTTCCCCGCCGCACTCGCGCTGGCGCTCGAAGCCGGCCGGACCGACGGCGCCGAATTCCTCACGACAATCGTTGTCGGTTATGAACTTGGCTCTCGCCTCGGCGTCGGTCTGCACGCCACCGCGCCCGACTACCACACGTCGGGCGCCTGGGTCGCCGTCGCGGCCGCGGCGGCGGGCGCGCGGCTTCTGCGGCTCGGCCCGGACCGGACCGCCCACGCACTGGGCATCGCCGAATATCACGGGCCACGCAGCCAGATGATGCGCTGCATCGACCACCCGACGATGGTCAAGGACGGCTCGGGCTGGGGTGCCATGGCGGGTGTCTCGGCGGCGCTTCTCGCCCGCGACGGTTTTACCGGCGCACCCGCGCTGACCATCGCGGATCCGGCGGACCTCTGGTCGGATCTGGGCGTCAACTGGCTGATCGACAAGCAGTATTTCAAGCCCTACCCGGTCTGCCGCTGGGCCCAGGCCCCGGTCGAGGCCGCCCTTGCCCTGCGCCGCCGGCACACCCTCACCGCACAGGACATCGCCGCGATCGAGGTCGCCACCTTCCACGAATCCACCCGCCTTGCGACGCAGGAACCGAAAACCACCGAAGAGGCGCAATACTCCACGTCTTTCCCCACCGCCGTGGCGCTTGTCCGCGGTGCGGTCACCCCCGCCGACATCACCGGCGACGCCCTGCACGATCCCGAAATCCTGCGCCTGTCGCGTGCGATGACGATGACCGAGGATGCCGGCGCAAATGCCCGCTTTCCCGCCTATCGTCCTGCCAGGGTCACCCTTACCCTGCGCGACGGCACGCAACTCACCAGCGACTGGACAGAGCCCCGCTGGGACGCCGACAATCCGCCGACCGAAGCCGCGCTGCGCGCCAAGTTCCACGACCTTGCCGATCCGCTGATCGGCCCTGCCCGTGCCGCGCGCATCGAATCCGCTCTGAGCGATCTGCCGAAAACCGGCCTGCAGCCGCTTTACGATCAGCTCATTCAGCCGATCAGCCGCGACACCACCGCCGCCAGGGCGTCGTAATCGTCGAGCAAGGCCTCCGGCGCCAGATCCGCCACCTGCCGCCCATTCGGCCCGAACGTGATCAGGACACAAGGTACACCGGCCGCCCGTGCCGTCTCGCGGTCGGTAACCGTGTCTCCGATCAGCAGCGATCTGGATACGTCGCCACCGGCGCGGGCGACCGCCAACGCGTAGGGTGCCGGATCGGGCTTGCGCACCGGCAGGGTGTCCGCCCCCACCAACGAGCCGAAAAGTCCCCGAACGCCAAGGCGCGACATCAGCGTCTCCGCCAGCGCTTCGGGTTTGTTGGTGCATATTCCGACGGTATATCCGGTCTCCAACAGCCGCTCTACCGCCGCCTCCACACCTGGGTAAAGCTTTGTAAAAACGTCGATATTCTCACCATACCATGCCAGAAGCCGGGGATATTGATCCTCCACCGCCGCCGTGTCCGGCAGCCCCAGCCGGTCAAAGCCCAGCCGCAGCATCGCACGCCCGCCGCGAAACGCCGTCGACCGGTCGGCCACCGGATCCAGCGGATTGCCATGCCCCAGGTCGCGAAAACAGGCATTCGCAGCCGCGATCAAATCGCCGCTGGTGTCTGCCAGCGTCCCGTCGAGGTCGAAAATCACCGTTCGCATACCTGCCCTTTCGGCCGGAGCCCGCCGACCGCTGTAACGCCCCGACATCACATTTGATAGCCCCCGGACTTGCGGGATTCACAAGGTGAGGTAGAAGGGCGCAACGAAACCAAACGAGCAGGTCATGTCAGTTGCGTTGATCGTCCTTGCCGCCGGCCAGGGAACCCGGATGCAGTCGGACCTGCCCAAGGTGCTGCACGAGCTGGCCGGCGTTCCGCTCTTTGCCCACGCATTGGCGTCCGGTCGGGCATTGTCGCCGGACCGCACGGTTCTGGTCGTCGGCGTCGGGGCCGACAGGGTGGCGACGGCAGCGCATGACATCGACCCCGGCATCGCCATTGCCGAACAGACAGAGCAGTTGGGCACCGCCCACGCCGTGGCACA
Organism: Rhodobacter sp.; assembly: GCA_030065095.1. Classification (GTDB taxonomy): domain Bacteria; phylum Pseudomonadota; class Alphaproteobacteria; order Rhodobacterales; family Rhodobacteraceae; genus JASJCA01. The sequence goes on along the minus strand of JASJDP010000002.1, from coordinate 47,914 downwards.
GGCGCAAGACGCGCTCAGCGGCTTCGATGGCGACGCGATCGTGCTTTACGGCGACACCCCGTTCATTCGGCCCGAGACCCTGGCAAAGATGCGGGCCGCCCGCGCCAGCCACGACGTCGTCGTGCTCGGGTTCGACGCCGCCGATCCAGGTCGCTACGGCCGCTTGTTGATGTCCGGCGACACGCTGGAAAGGATCGTCGAATTCAAGGATACTACAGATGAAGAGCGCGCTGTAACACTCTGTAATAGCGGCGTTGTCTGTGCTAACGCCACTCGGATGTTCGAGTTGATCAAGTCTGTGGACAACACGAATGCCGGCGGCGAATACTACCTGACCGACATCGTCGAAATCGCCCGCGCCCGTGGGCTTTCGGCCACCATCGTCCGGTGCCCGGAAGAAGAGACCCTTGGCATCAACAGCCGCGCCGAACTCGCCAGCGCCGAGGCAATCTTCCAGACCCGCATGCGCGACGAGGCCCTGCGCGCCGGCGTCACGATGATCGCCCCCGAAACGGTCTATTTCGCGCAGGACACCGTCATCGGCCGCGACGTCGTGATCGAGCCCAACGTCGTCTTCGGGCCCGGCGTTACCGTGGAAACCGGTGCCCGTATCCGCGCCTTCAGCCACCTTGAAGGCGCCCATGTCGGCGGCGGCGCAATCGTCGGCCCTTACGCCCGCTTGCGCCCGGGAGCGGAGCTGTCCAACGACGTAAGGGTCGGAAATTTCGTCGAAATCAAGAACGCATGCCTGGCCGACGGCGCCAAGGCCAACCACCTGACCTATATCGGCGACGCCTCGGTCGGTGCAGGGGCCAATATCGGCGCCGGCACCGTGACCTGCAACTATAACGGCGTGGAAAAGCACCGGACCGAGATCGGCGAGCGTGCCTTTATCGGATCCGACACGATGCTCGTGGCCCCCGTCCGCGTCGGCGACGGTGCCATTACCGCCAGCGGATCCGTCATCACCAAGGACGTGCCCGACAACGCGCTGGGGCTATCCCGGACCGCGCAAGAGGTCAAACCGGGTGCAGCGCCGCGGCTGTTCGAAATGTATAGGAAAGCCAAAGCCAGGCGGCAGAAAGGCGGCTGAAAATGTGCGGTATTGTAGGTGTCCTGGGCCAGCACGAGGCTGCGCCGATCATGGTCGAAGCACTGAAACGGCTGGAATACCGCGGCTACGACAGCGCCGGGATCGCCACGATCAACGGCACGCAGGAGTTGCACCGCCGCCGCGCCGTCGGCAAGCTCGTCAACCTCTCCGACCTGCTGGTGCACGACCCGCTGCCCGGCAAGGCGGGCATCGGCCACACGAGGTGGGCCACCCACGGCGCGCCGACCGAGACCAACGCCCATCCGCATCGCACCGGCCCCGTCGCGGTGGTCCACAACGGCATTATCGAGAACTTTCGCGAGCTGCGCGCCGACCTGGCGGCCAAGGGCGTCGAGTTCCACACCGACACCGATACCGAGACGGTTGCCGCGCTGGCCAGCCATTACCTGTCGCAGGGCCTCGCCCCCCGCGACGCCGCCGAGCAGACCATCGCCCGCCTCGACGGCGCCTTCGCGCTTTGCTTTTTGTTCGATGGGCATGACGACCTGCTGATCGCTGCCCGAAAGGGATCGCCCCTGGCCATCGGCCATGGAGATGGCGAAGTCTTTGTCGGCTCCGACGCCATCGCGCTTGCCCCGCTGACCGACCGCATCACCTATCTCGAAGAGGGCGACTGGGCCGTCCTCACCCGCGACAGCGTCGAGATCCGGGACAGCGGCGGCCATCTGGCCAATCGTCCGCTGCGGACCATCCAGATCGACGCCACCCGCGTCGACAAGGGGGGGCACAAGCATTTCATGGCCAAGGAAATCGCCGAACAGCCCACCGTCATCGGCGAAGCCATCGGACATTATCTGACTGGGGACGGCTCGGGCCTCGCCCTGCCGGAATCGCTCGATTTCACCCGGATCGACCGGGTTACCCTGGTTGCGTGCGGCACCGCCTTCTATGCGTGCCTGGCTGCAAAATACTGGTTCGAACGGCTCGCGCAGATCCCCGTCGATGTCGATATCGCGAGCGAATTCCGCTACCGCGAGCCGCCCATTTCCCCCCGTACACTCGCCGTGTTCGTCAGCCAGTCGGGCGAGACCGCCGACACGCTGGCCGCCCTGCGCTTTTGTGACGGCAAGGCTCAGATTGCCGCTATTACAAATGTCGAAACGTCGACCATCGCGCGCGAGGCGGGCCTGAACCTGCAGATCAGGGCCGGGGCCGAAATCGGCGTCGCCTCGACCAAGGCGTTCACCTGCCAGCTGACCGTCCTGGCACTGCTTGCACTGAAGGCCGCCGGCGACCGGAAGCATCTGACGCCGGACGCCCTGACGGACCACCTCTCCGCCCTGCGCAGGCTGCCCGGGCTCGTCAATATCGCCCTTGACCGCGGGACGGACATCGCCGCCGCCGCCCGAACGGTGGCCGAAGCGCGCGACGTGCTGTTTCTGGGCCGTGGCGCGATGTATCCCCTTGCGATGGAAGGCGCTCTGAAACTCAAAGAAATCAGTTATATACATGCCGAAGGTTATGCATCAGGCGAACTGAAGCATGGCCCTATCGCACTGGTCGACAAGACCGTTCCCGTCATCGTCATGGCCCCCCGCGATGCGCTCTTCGACAAGACCGTCAGCAACATGCAAGAGGTCATGGCCCGCGGCGGCAAGGTCCTGCTGATAACCGATGCGCAAGGCGCACGCGAGGCCGGCGACGGCGTCTGGCAAACCCTGATCATGCCCGAGGTCGCCGAGCCCTTCGCGCCGATCCTCTATGCCGTTCCCGCCCAGCTTTTGGCCTATCACGCCGCCGTCGCCAAGGGAACGGATGTCGACCAGCCGCGCAATCTCGCCAAATCGGTTACGGTGGAGTAGGATATGGGCAAGCAATTTCCCCGCCTTGACAAGCGCTTGCAGGACTTCATTGAAGCCCAGCATATGTTCTTTGTCGCCACCGCCGCGCCGGAAGGCCGGGTCAATATCTCGCCGAAAGGCATGGACTCGCTGCGCGTGCTCGGCCCGAACCGCATCCTCTGGCGCAATGTTACCGGCAGCGGCAACGAGACCGCCGGTCACCTGCTGCAGCTGAACCGCATGACGGTGATGTGGTGCAGCTTCACGACGCGCCCGATGATCCTGCGCGCGTTTGGAACCGCCCGCACAATCCACCCGCGCGACGCCGACTGGGACACGCTCAACGGGCATTTCCCTCCCTCCGACGGAGCGCGACAAATCTATGATATGGCCGTGGATCTGGTTCAGACCTCCTGCGGCTACGCGGTCCCGTTCTTTGAATTCGCCGGCGACCGGGACACATTGCAGAAATGGACCGACGATCGCGGCGCAGACGGCGTGCGCAGGTATTGGGCGGAGCGCAACACACAGACCATCGACGGTGCGCCGACCGGCATCCTCGACCCATGACGCCCGAGGCCGCGCTCGACGCCCTGCGCGCCCATGCCCAACCCGGCAAGGCTGCCGACATGGCCCGCTACCACAAGGCCCGGCGCGGATATCTCGGCATCGCCAATCCGGATATCGACGCCCTGACAAAGGCTTGGCGCAAAGAGCTTATGCTTTCTGACCGTCTCGACCTCGCAAGCGCCCTTTGGGACACGGACCTCCATGAGGCCCGAATTGCCGCCGCCAAGCTTCTCACCCAGGCCCGCATTCGCCCCGACGACGAGGCGGCGTGGACGCTGATCAAATCCTGGGTTCCCGATTTCGATGCCTGGGCCATCGCCGACCACGCCAGCATCGCGGGCCAAAAGCGCCTGATTGCCGATCCGTCCCGCCTCGACGATCTCGAACCCTGGATTCGCAGCCCACATATGTGGACACGCCGCGCCGCGCTGGTCATGACCCTGCCCTGGACCAAACAAAATCACCCGAAACCGAATGAGGAAGCCGCCCGCGAGCGTGTCCTTGGCTGGGCCGCAACCTATGTCGACGACCCCGAGTGGTTCATCCAGAAGGCCGTCGCCTGGTGGCTGCGCGATCTGTCGAAACACGACCCCGCCCGCACGCGCGCCTTTCTCGACACATACGGCAGCCGTCTGAAACCCTTCGCCCGGAAGGAAGCGGGAAAGTACCTCGCCTGAGGTCCGCGATTCGGGCGGCCTGCCCCCCTCCGGCCTTCTCCGCATCAAGGCTCCGGATTTGCGACTTGCTCATCGTCCGCCGTTCCGGGTGATCACCGGCCATTTGCCTGCCCGCCCGCAGCCGGAGGCGAGGACGGGCGCACCCGGCGCCGCGCGACGCGCGGCACAATCAGGTCAAACGCGGTCCCGCAAGGCCCGCCGCATGATCTTGCCCGTCGCCGTCATCGGCAACGCCTCGACCCGCTCCACCATCCGCGGCGCCACATGCGGGCTGACGCGGTCGCGCACGCGGGCGATCAGCGCCGCTTCCAGTCCGGGTCCGGCCCCGTCGCGCACCACCACGAAGGCCTTCACCGCTTCCGTCCGAACCGGATCGGGAACCCCGACCACGGCGGCCATCACCACATCCGGATGCCCGGTCAGGCAGTTCTCGATCTCCACCGGCCCGATCCGGTAACCCGAGGAAGTGATCACGTCGTCGTCGCGGCTAACATACCAGAAATAGCCCTCGTCATCCCTGCGCCCCAGATCGCCGGTGCGCATCCAGCCGCCCGCAAACCGCTCGGCGGTCTTCCCGGGCTTGTTCCAATAGCGCAGGAACATCACCGGGTTGCCCGTGCGCACCGCAATCTCGCCCACTTCGCCCGGCGCGGCCTCATGGCCCTCGCGGTCGATCACAGCCACGTCGAACCCCGGCACCGCCTGCCCCATCGACCCAGGTTTCACGCGCATCGAGCCGTGGCACGACGCAAGCGACAGGTTGCATTCGGTCTGGCCATAAAGCTCGTTGACCGGCGCACCCAGCACCGATCGCCCCCAGTCCAGCAGATCCGCCCCGAGCGCCTCGCCGCCCGACCCGACCGACCGCACGTCCAGGCCCGCAGGCGCCGCCGCCTGCCGCATCAGCTTCAGCGCGGTCGGCGGCAGGAACAGATTGCGCAATCCCTCGTCGCGGATCAGCCGGAAGGCAAAATCGGGATCGAACTTGCGCATCCGGTGGCTGACCTGCGGCACGCCGTAGTAAAGGCACGGGAGCGCCATATCCATCAGCCCGCCGATCCAAGCCCAGTCCGCCGGGGTCCAGCCGACATCGCCGACCATGGGATAGCCCTCGTGATGCGCCTCCATCGACGGCAGATGCCCCAGCAGGAACCGGTGCGCGTGCAGCACACCTTTGGGGTCGCCCGTGGTGCCCGAGGTATAGATCAACAGCGCCGGATCGTCGGCGGCCGTATCGACAGGCTCGATGCCATGGCCCGCCGCGATCTCGGCCAGGAAGTCGCGCACCGGCGGCGCTCCGCCGTCCAGGCAATAGATCTCGTCCAGCTCCGGCAGGTCGGATTGCAGCGCGATGACCTTGTCGAGGTTTGCGGCATCCGTCACCAGCGCCCGCGCGCCGCTGTCCGCCAGCCGGTAGCGCAGGGCGTCCGGCCCGAACAAGGTAAAAAGCGGCAGGATCACCGCGCCCAGCTTGTACACCGCCATATGCGTGACCAGCACCTCGGGCGACTGCGCCAACAGCACCGCCACCCGGTCGCCGCGCGCCACCCCCCGCGCCCGAAACGACGCCGCCAGCCCGTCCGAGGCCCGCTTTAGCTGCCCATAGGTCCAGACCGTCCGTGACCCGTCGGCGCCGATATGGGTTACCGCTGCGCGGCCGGGCGCGCGCCGGGCCCAGGACTCACAGCACCGTTCAGCGATGTTGAACTTCGCCGGCACGCGCCAGCGGAACCCCGCGCGCATCCCGGCCCAGTCGCCGATCCGCGGCAGAACCCGCCGGCTTTCATCCATGATCAGTTGACGTAGACCTCAAGCTCCGGCAACCCCGCCAGCGGCGCATCCAAAAGCCGCATCGCCGCCAGCGACACCTGGCTGCCGCTGCCCGCGGACGTGCCCGAGGGGATCAGTTGCACCTGCACGCTGCGCCCGCTGGTCACGTATAACAGCCGACCCGAGGCCGGGGCGTCCACCAAGGGCGTCTTGATCCAGAATCCCGGCTCGTTGGGATCGCCGAGCGAGGCGATCGTCGTGCCCAGCCGCCCGTCCGACGGCTCGGGCGTCTCGACCATGACCGCTTCGCGCTGTTCCGTAGTGGTGGTATCGAACTGTTCAACCGTGCGCGCATCCGCCGGCGGTTCGACGATCGCCACGTCGAACGGATTGCCCTCTGACACCGGCACCTCGCCCTCGGGCACGGTGGCCACCGGCGCGGGCGGCGGCGTCTCGGCCCGCTCCCCGCGCAAACCGCTCAGGAACCCCTCGCGTTGCCCCGCACACCCGGCCAGGGCAAGGCCTGCGATCAGAAACACTGCATACCTCATGGCGGGCACCCTAAGACCAATTTCCCCCCCGTTCAACGACTTCCCCAACTTGCGGCGGCCCCCCGCCCGGCCTAAGTTGAAACCCCATGACACCCCAGCTGATCGACCCCTTCGCCCGCGCCATCACCTACCTGCGCGTCTCGGTCACCGACCGCTGCGATTTCCGCTGCGTCTATTGCATGTCGGAAAACATGACCTTCCTGCCGAAGAAAGAGCTTCTGACGCTGGAAGAGCTCGACCGCCTCTGCTCGGCCTTCGTGGGCCTCGGCGTCGAGAAGCTGCGCATCACCGGTGGCGAACCGCTGGTGCGCCGCGATATCCTGACCTTCTTTCACGCCATGTCGCGCCATCTGCACACCGGTGCGCTGAAGGAACTCACGCTGACGACCAACGGCTCGCAGCTTGCCCGGTTCGCAACGGATCTCTATGCCGCGGGCGTCCGCCGCATCAATGTCTCGCTCGACACGCTGGACGAGGCCAAGTTTGCCCGCGTCACCCGTTGGGGCCGCCTGGGCCAGGTGCTCCGGGGCATCGAGGCGGCCCGTGCCGCCGGCCTGCGGGTCAAGATCAACGCGGTCGCGCTGAGGGGCTTCAACGAGGACGAACTCTTCGACCTCACCGCGTGGTGCGCGCGCGAAGACATGGATCTCACCTGGATCGAGGTCATGCCGATGGGAGATTTGGGCAACGAGGACCGCATCGGCCAGTACTGGCCGGTCTCCGACATCCGCACCCAGCTGGCGCGCCGCTACACCGTCACCGACCTTGCCCACCGCACCGGCGGTCCCGCCCGTTACGTCCGGCTGGAGGAAACCGGCCAGCAGGTCGGCTTCATCACACCCCTGACCCATAATTTCTGCGAAAGCTGCAACCGCGTCCGCCTGACCTGTACCGGCGAGCTTTATATGTGCCTCGGCCAGGAGGACATGGCCGACCTCCGCGCGCCCCTGCGCGCCCATCCCGGCACCGACGCGCCCCTGATCAAGGCCATCCACGCGGCCATCGGTTTGAAACCCAAGGGCCATGATTTCGATTATTCCAGGCAGAGGGCAGATGGGCAGGTCTCGCGGCATATGAGCCATACGGGGGGGTGAGGCTGGGGCCAACCGAAGTTTTGAAGTCTATAAAACGCACTGTGTGCCACCGCACGCCGGGATCGAGCGGCTAACTCCGGCACCGAAAAGCAACCGGCGTACGCAAGTCGAAATCCCAACCGCCCTTTACACAGCGCGCTTGTCGCGCTCGACGCGGCCGCCTCGCGATCCTTCAGAGCGCCTCACGCGCCCATCCCGTCCCAGAACACGGATGTCACGCCACCGCAATGCGGGGCTTGTTCCCGTGCTATGCCCTGCAGGGCCCTGATCGCATCCGGCGCAAAACGGCGTGCAGAGACCCGAGATATGTCGATCTGCAGAACGCGCGCCCCCAGGCTTGCCCAGTGTCGAAACTGCCAAATCCCGACCTGTCGGCAAAAGGCGATGAAGGCTGCGGACCCGTTCACGCAGTGTTTGAATCGCCGCGCCATTTGACGGCAGCCGCCCGATATTTGCGCCGGATCTTGCGGTCCGTGTACCAAACGGGCAGGACGGACAGCCACCACACACGCATGGCCGCGCCTCTGGGAAAAGTCACGCGCGGAGCATTTTGCTTAAGGCCCGCTACAATTTTCTTCGCCGCCTCCTTTGCGCCGATCATCTGCCGTCCGAGCGCTATCCTCGTGTGATCGTCGACCATGGGCGTATCGATGAAGCCGGGACAAATGACCGTTACGCCAATGCCTTTGCGGGCCAGCCGTCCTCGCAACGCTTCGCCATAGATGCGAACCCAGGCCTTGCTGGCGGAATAGGCCGGCGGTCCGCCCAGGACCCGAAAGGCCGCAAGCGAACTGACCAGACCGATCTGGCCAGAGCCCCGTGCCACCATCCGCGGCTCGATCGGAATCAGGGTATTCAGGACACCGATGACGTTTGTCTCGACCGTCAGGCGCGCGGTTTCCGGGGTCTCCCTGCCGAAGGCAACCCCGGCATTGGCGATGACCAGATCGAACCCTTGGCGGGCATCGGCATCTTCCAGCGCATCGGCCACGGCCGCCGCATCCGCGACGTCGAGGACGCAGGTTTCGACGTCGGCACCGCGCGCACGGCAGGTTTGCGCAGTCGCGTCGAGCCGTTTGGAATTGCGGCCGACCAGCACGAGACTGACGCCAGGTGCGGCCAGTTCCATGCCGAGCGCGGCCCCCAGCCCGCTGCTGGCACCGGTGATCAGCACACGCCTGAATGCAGGGGTTTCGGTCATGGCAGACGACTGTGCCGAAAGGCTGCGCTCAGCCCCATACCGCCACCGATACCTATCATGGCGAATGCAAGATCGCCGTCGTCATGACGTCCCCCCGATGTGCCGAACTGGTGAAAAATCCGGGTTATAAGGATCGCGCCCGAGGCCCCGAACGGATGCCCAAGCGCAAGGGCGCCACCGTCTCTGTTGACCCGTGTCTCGTCTATCTTCAGTTCATCGAGCGTCGCCAGCACTTGCGCGGCGAAAGCTTCGTTGAACTCGATAACCGCCGCGGTTTCCAAATCCAGATCGGGATGGCTCGTCAGGAGTTTTCGGGTCGATGGGACAGGTCCGATTCCAAGATAGTTGGGGTCGACACCGGCCGCGGCCGCGCCAGCGAAGAGCAAGCCGCGCCCCGCCCCCAGCCGGCGCGCGTGCGCCAAGCTCGTTACGACCACGACCGCGGCGCCATCATTGAGCGGGCAGGAATTGCCGGCGGTTACGGTGCCGCCGTCGACAAAGACCGGCGGCAGTCCTGCAAGCTTTGCCTCCGTGGTGTCGGCCCTGGGGCATTCGTCGACGGACACCTGTGGACCGCGGCCGGTGGCGATGGGCACGATTTCCCGGTCGAATACGCCGTTGGCTTGCGACCGCACTGCCCGGCGGTGGCTTTGCAGCGCGAATGCATCCTGGCGTCTGCGGTCCACCCCGTACCGGGCCGCGACGTTTTCCGCGGCGACACCCATGTCGGGATCGCCCACATCGTCGGGTGAAAATCGCGCGCGTCCGAAAAATGAGGGGAGTTCGCCCGGGCGGCGGGGACGTGCGACACGCCACGGGGCACGGCTGGTGCTTTCCACGCCGCCAGCAAGATACACCGATCCCGCCCCGGCCGCCACGAGATGGCAGGCGGTCACGATTGCATCCAGACCCGAGCCGCATTGACGGTCGACGGTCACGCCGGGGACACCGACCGGCAGCCCGGCGGTCAGGCCGGACAGGCGCGCGATATTGCCGCCTCCGCCGGTGGCATTGCCCAGGATGACGTCGTCAACGGCATCTGCCGTCATCCCGATGTCCGCCAGCACCGCCCGAATGACCGGAGCCGCCAGATCCTGGGGCTCGACCATCGACAGCGCGCCAAAGGCGCGCGCCACGGGGCTGCGCCTGGCGGCCACGATGACCGGCTGTCGGTCGTCCGGCAGATCAGAGTACAGCAAGTCTCTCATCCTTTTCGGCAATCCAGTCGACAAGCCGTGCCGTCGACACCTTTCCGCTGGCTGTCATGGGCCATTCCCCGGTCTGCAGGAACCGGCGGGGTATCTTATACTTTTGCAGGTTCTCCGCGCAGTGTTCTATCAGTTCGTCTTCCCCGGGGCGCTCGACGTCCTTTTCGAACTCAAGCACCGCGACCAGTGCCTTGCCAAGATATGTATCGGGTAATCCCACGGTATTCACCTCCTTGACCGCAGGATGGTTTTTCAGACAGGCGTCGATTTCGCCGGGATAGATGTTGTTGCCCCCGGATATGATCATTCCGTTCGCACGGCCGAGCAGGTGCAGATGGCCCGCGCTGTCGAACCTTCCGACATCCCCGACCGTCGACCAATCCCCGTCCCGCTGAAACGCCGACAGATCGTCCCGCCAAAGGTAGCCGTCAATGGTCAGTGCGCTTTGCACCCAAATGGTCCCGCTCGTGCCGTCGGCGGTGTCTTCCCGGGACGGCCGGATTTCGATGTCGACGCCTGGAAAGGCGCGGCCCACACCGGCCCCGCCGCGTGTGTACCCGCCGTCGTGCGGCTGGTGCGAAACGGTTGTCACGAACCCAAGCTCGGAGGCGCCGTAATACTCCGTCACATTCGCGCGCGGTGCGATCTTGCCAAGCCGGTTCAGCAGATCGTCCTCAAGCTTCGCGCCGGCGGTTGTGATCCCGGCAAGGGACTTCAGCGGATCCTGAGCGTGGCCGGCATGGCGGCACAAGGCGTCCAGAACCGACGGGACACAAACCAGCCGTTGGAGGTCGTTTTCGGCGATCGTTTTCCATGCCGCTTGGGGGGTGAATTTGTCCAGCGTATGGAACGCCGCGCCGGCATCCAGCGTCTCGGCAAAGGCATAAAGCGATAGACCATGTGCAAGCGGACCCGGCGACAAGGTATGAAGGCCGGGACCTGTCTCGAAATGGCGCCGACCGACGGCCAGGGATTTTCGCCAGCTTCGCCTGTTGCGCAGAAACGCCTTTGGCAGGGATGTTGTCCCGGAGGTGAACGCGATCAGAAAGGGGTCGTCTTCCCCTGATCCGTGCCGGTCCGGCCCCGGCGCGGCTGCCAGCAGGATTTCCAGATCGGCTTCGGTTTCCACGGACCTTACCGGAAATCCAAATCCCTGAAAGGGATCGGCCGGTCGCCCGGCAATGAACAGAATGTCCGGGGCCACCCTGTCGAGTATGTCGTGAAGTTGTTTCAGCGGCAGCAGCGTATCCAGAAGAAGGACGCAACACCGGCCCACCAGCGCGGCCGCCAGAAATTCGGCCACATGCGGATGGTTCCCCATGAGAAGTCCGAAAACAGGGATTTCTCGAAGTTTAGGCTGTTCGCGCTGTACCCTGGGACAGGCCGCAACGACGGCGTTGATCCGATCCGCCCGCGCCACAAGGTCGCCATAGGTGACGGCGCGGCCGCCGATCACCACCGCCGTCGCGCCCGGGCGCTGCAGGCCGTGCCGTCTTAGGATGTCGTGCAAGGGCATATCTCAGCGTCCTTCGCCGTTGAGCGTTTCGGCTTGCGCTGCGGCGCCATCGCCCTTGTCGGTCAAGCCGATTGCCGCAATTGCGGTGGCGGCCAGACAGATCGGCACCATCGCGGCGAACCCCGATACCGCAAAGATCTCCGTCGTCGCAGAGGCCACGATCGTTGCCGCGCTGATGAAGGGTCCCATCGCCAGAAGCGTGAACATCGCAAAGGCAGAAACCTGTGCGTTTTGGGGAACGTGAATCGAAACCGAGGCGGCAAATGCGACGGCCGTAAAGGCGATCGTTGCGATCTGGCCCAACTGGGCAATCAGAAGGATTGCCGCATTGCTCCACAGCGCCATGGCAAGCCAGCGCAGGGCGCTCAAGAGACCGGCGGCGACGAGAAGGGAGCCGGGCGTAAACCGGCGCAATATCGGCCCCCCGAAAAGAAATCCGAGCACTTCCGCCGCGATGCCGACGGCCCAGATCAGCGAAATGGTCCGCAGCGTCATTCCGGCAGCGGACCAATCCAAAGGGGCCAGCGTGAAAAAATGGGCATTGCTTGCCAAAATCAGGGCCGACGCGATCAGCGCCGGCCAAATGGGACGGATGCCCAAAAGTACGAGAAACGGAGAGCGCTTGTCACCCGTGCCATGCATTACCGCAAGAGCGGTGCCAAAGTGCAAGACGGCGAGCACCACAAAGGAGGTGAGTGCCAGGCAGGCAACGAGGATGACGACAAGGTCCAAACTGGCTTGCATTGCCAGCTGGCCGGCCGCCAGGGTGCCGACGGCGAAACCGACCGACCCCCAAAGCCGGTGCCGGCCAAAGCCCTGTCCGCCATGTCCGCTGACGCGCAGGATCAGGCGATCCGCGATCGGAAACAAAACCGGGGCGATCGCGCTGGCGGCGATCACCAGTGCGGCGATACCGGCCCCGGGCAACCCGGGCAGCAGGAGGGCCGCATAACACAAAGCCAGGCCAAGCGACAGGATTGCCCCCACCAGCTCTGGACGTCCGGACGTGTCGCACAGATGCGCGACAACAGGGCTGCTGAACACCTTGGAAAACAGCATGACGGAGAACAAAAGAGGCAATGCGGCCTCGGACATCCCCTGCGCGGCAAGCCAAAGGCCGACATAGGGGATCCACGCCCCCTGACCGGCATAGATCGCGGCAAGAAAAATCGAAAGCGCAATTCTCATAGTCGGCGTTTCACTGTAAACCTTTCATCTGTCGGGATGCGCATGTCGATGCAGCATCGGCTCCGTTCGTTTGCTGGGAAGCAGCCTTTGGATCGCAATTACCGTATCGCCGTGCCGTTTCGTGACATCGACATGCACGGGCACATGCATAACGCGGCGCATGTCAGCCATTTCGAAGCCGCGATAAGCCACTTTCTGCGCTACGAAGGCCTGTCGGAGCACTTTGCGCCCGGCGGGCGGTATGTCTTTCATGTCCGAAAAGTCGAGGTCTTGTTTCACGCGCCGTCCCGCTACGACGACCTGATCGAAATCGAGTGCAGGGTCGGCCGGTTGGGCCGCTCCAGCCTCGGGTTCTCGCCACGGATGCTGGGACCGGAGGGAGAGCTGCGCGCCACGGCCGACATCGTCTGGATCTGCGTCGAACGCCAATCGTCGGTTCCCAGCCCGCTGCCGGATGATTTGCGCGCCGCCCTCGAACATCATGTCATTCCGCACGAGCCGCAATCGGAATGAACGCACGCGCCTTCCGTGTCGCCTGCAGCGTTCCCATCGTCATCCCGGCCAATTGGGTGCCGTACCGCCGCCCCAGGTTCTCGCGCAGGGTCGTCAGTGCGATCTTGCCGGTGGGCGTTCGCGGAAGTTCATCCAGCGGGAAATGCACCTGAGGGCACCGTTCAGGCGGCAATACGTCGTAGCACAAGGTCGACAGTGTTTTCAGCCGGGCGTGGCGCGGCGCCGTCGCCAGGCACACGATATCGCCCCACACCGGATTGGGCAGGCCGAAAACACAGGCAGCCTCTACCTCGGTATGGTCCCGAATGACGGCCTCGATTTCGGCCGGATAGACCTTGTGGCCGCCGCTGATCATCAGATTGTTTTCGCGGCCTGCCAGCGTCAGCATGCCCCTGTCGTCAAGCCAACCGAAATCCCCCACCGTGGCCCAACCATTTGCGGAAAACCGGAACCCGCCCGTGTCGTACTCAAAGATATAGCCGTCCGACAGATAGAGGCTTTGCATATGCACAAGCCCGATCTCGCCAGGGGGGAGCTCCTCGCCGCTCTCGGCATCGCGGATCGAGATCGACACGCCATGCATGGCCCTGCCGACCGATGCCGCGGGTACGGCTGCATCGGGTTTTGCAACCGTGATGAACCCGGTCTCGGCCGAACCGTAATACTCGATGACTGCCGCGTTCGGCAGATAGGTCTTCAACAGCGACGCCGTGGAATCCGCCAGTTTCATCGACGTCGTGGTGACCTGCCGGACCGTCTGAAAATAGCGGTTCTCTCGCCGTGCAGCACGCCCCAGCCAATGCGCGACCGGCGGGATCAGCGCAAGCTGCGTCACTCGCTCTGCCGCGACCAGATCGAGAACGCCTGACGCATGGCTTTCCGGGCCCGTCGGGCCGAATTGACGCGCTCCGATTGCGGTCGCGCCCCGCAGAACCGCATATAACACGGCGTAGAGGCCAAGCGTGTGTTTCATCAGGCCCGGGCAAAGAACGATATCGTCCGGTCCGGTCGGAAGATCATGGTCGCTGGCGCCGAAACTGGCGCACCAGGACCCTTGACCGCGCCGGAACGCTTTGGGTTTCCCGGTCGATCCGGAGGTGAACCCGATAAGAAACGGCGCATCGTCCCCGGCCGGGAGGAAGGCCGCCCCGGATATTTCGTCGAACCAGTCGTGCAGCGCGTCGCGAGGTGCGACAGGGACCGTCCCGAGAACCTTTTCGAGGGCCGGGGCGGCGGCCTCTTCGGCAATCAGCAGGTCAATCCCGATGCCGTCGAAATTCTCGGCCAGAGCCGAAGCCGGCCAATCCGGATCGGCGATGGCGACGGAATGGCCCGACCACAGGCAGGCAAGGACGATTTCGATGCACTCGATACAATCTTCCAGCGCCAGCGCGACGTTCAGACGCCGACCCTCGGCAATACCTGACAGTTTTTCGGCATATCGCCGCGCGTTGGCCTTCAGTTCGGCGTAGCTTCGCCGGTCGTGACCGACGATCAGAGCGGTCTTCGCGGGCGTTTCAGAGACGCGGGTCAAGAACTGATCGATGATGGCCGACATCGTCAGAGGCTCCCCGTACCTGCACCGGTCAACATCTCGCGCGCAATCGTCAGGCGCATAATTTCGCTTGTCCCCTCGTAAATCCGCATAAGCCGTGCATCCGCCAAAAAGCGCGCCGGAGCACTGTCGCGCATAGACCCGGACCCGCCCCATATCTGCAGCACGCGATCCGCGACACGGTCCACCGCCTCCGAGGCGAACAGCTTGGCCGTTGCGGCGATCCGTGACATCTCCCGTCCCGACCCCGTTGCACGCACGGCCTGCGCAAGCCGGGCCGATGCGGCATCGTGATCCGCCTGGCAATCGGCCAGATGCTGCTGGACGAGTTGAGACTCCGAGATCGACCGCCCGTACTGCCGGCGCCCGGTGGAATGGATCAATGCCTCGTGGATCAGCCGCCTCATCATGCCGACAAAAAGTGAGACCGCGCGCAGACGGCCGCGGTCGATTGCGGATAGGCAGATCTCCAACCCCTTCCCTGGCGGGCCAAACCGGAGCGCAGATCCTCCAGTTCGCCCGCCTGTCGCGATGTGGCCGTCACCCGCCGTCTCCGAGCCCCGGGTAGGCACGGCGCACCCCGCGCGCAACCAATGCGGCAAGCACCACCTTGATCAGATCACCGGGCACAAAGCCGATCGACCCGGCAAAGGCCTGAAGTAGTGTCAGTTCCGCAGCGAATGCGAGCCAGGGAATACCGATCAGGTACACCACGCCGATGCCACCAAGGGCGATATAGATCAGCGACGTCACAAACGGCACGTCGCCTTTGTGGCGCTCGACCAGCCAGCCGATTAAAAAGGCGGCAATCGGCCACGACAGGATGAAACCACCCGACGGGCCAAGAAAGATGCCGAACCCTCCGCGCCCTCCGGCCAACAGCGGCAAGCCGATGGCCACCAGCACCGCAAACAGCAAAAGCGCCAGACCGCCGCGTTTGGAACCGGCAAGAGCACCAGCCAGCATCACGCCCATTGATTGCGCGGTGATCGGAACGCCGACAGCCGGCAGCGTGAGAGGAGGGAATAGGCCCAGTGCTGCAGTCAGTGCGGCGAACAGAGCGATATATACAATGTCCTTGGTGTTCATGGGGCTGTCTCTCCTGGTGACTTCCCGCGGCTTTAGGGACCGTACCCGCGGGTCTCGATGGCGTCTGCGATCTCGTCGGACATTCTTAAGGTGCGGACGACAACCGGGATCGCGACCGCAATGACGCTTCGGTCGAGACCGCGCACTTTCTGCGCTTCGCGGACTTCGCCGGTTATGGTTGCCAGAACCGGAATGAAACGCAGGGCCAGCGAAAGCGCCAGGCTGACTTTTCCGGGATTGACACCCACATATCTCAACACCCAAAGGCCACGCTCCATCCCCTCGACCATATCCGAGACGCGGGTCGTGAGGGTCAAAAGCCCGGCCAGAAGCAACAGCGCGGCAAAGCGGGCGACGACAAAGAAACCGACGAACCATCCGTTGATCAGCCCCTGCGCGACAAGGATGGCCACCAAAATCCAGAGCGCCGGGCGCAGTTGTGCCCAGGCGGAGGTAAGTGGCAGCCGGGCAAGGGGGTAAAGTGTCAAAACCACTGCCAGAAAAGCGACGATGATCACGATCTCATCTACCAGGAAAACCAGTGTGCCGGACACCGCCAGCAAAAGGACCTTTGTCCCCGCGGGCAATCGGTGCAGAAACGAATGTCCGGGGCGGAAGAGGTCAAACATCGTGCATCGTTTCGGTGTAGCACTGCAGCGCCGGGCCCGGAGGCCCGTCGGCGATGATCCGGTTGTCGCCGAACACGATCACCCGGTCGAAATCCGCCAGAAGATCGAGATCGTGCGTGACGACGATGGCCGTCTGGTCGAGATCGGCAATCGCACGGGCCACTCGGATCTTGTTGCGCAGGTCGAGAAGCGTCGTCGGTTCGTCGAAGACAATGTATTCGGGGGCCATTACCAGAACCCCGGAAATGGCAAGCAGCTGTTTTTGTCCACCACTGAGGAAATGCGACGGATGGGTTCGATGATCCATGAGGTCATAGCGACTTAAGACTGCCTCGGTCTTTTCTTTGATCGTTGCCTTGTCGAACCCAAGGTTTTTCATGCCAAAGGCGATATCTTCCTCGACAATCGGAAAAACGATTTGATTGTCGGGATTCTGGAACACGAACCCGACTTTGCGACGCACCTTCTTGCCGTCTTTACGCGTATCCAGCCCATCGACCGTTACCCTGCCCTCTGTCGGAAGAAGCAAGCCGTTCAGAAGGCGTGCGAAGGTGCTTTTGCCGCTCCCGTTGCTGCCGACAATGCCGATTCTGCGTTCAGTAAGCCTCAGACAGACATCCTTCAACACGGGCCTTTCCCGATAAGAAACTGAGACAGACTGTAATTCAATCATGAGTTTCTTGCTATGGCTGTTTTTGCGGGGTTCGATTTCTATCGGGGATTGATGGGATTAACGGCAAGTTGTGTCAACGAACCATCCCCTGCACTTGCACCACGGGAGAACGAAGACGAGCCCTGATCGTGGGTAACCGTGTCCGGGTTGCCGCCGATGTCAACCCGGCGCCCGGTCTTGTCGGTTATGAGATTGTACCACGCTCCGGGCGGCAAAACCACAGGCCCGGGCAAGACGTTCGGATCGGCGATCGCCGTATCGTTCCGCTCGAAAGGGACGGACGCCGGCAACACCAGGTCGGCGTTTTCAACGGTCGCGGTTCTTATCCGGTCATTCACAATGACTGCATCAGGACGCTTCCAGGTATCGGCCAAACGATCCGGTTCCCGGCGATGAAGTTGGCGATGTCGATGGCGAAAGGGATCGTCGTTCTTTCCGTATGGTACGAGCGACGGTCCCAAGGGATGCTCTTCGACTTCGTGACACCCGAAGTGACTGGCGAAGAGATGCATGAGACATGAGGCTCCAGAATTTCGGCGGCGGATCATTGTGCAAATGAGACAACTGGTCAATATGACAACCGTTCGGATACGCGGGCGTGCGCGGGCGCGCTGGTTTCCCGAACGGTCGTCTGGAAACGCGGCGTTCACGGGATGCAGGCTCACGTCTTGGAAAACCAAGTGCTTCGGTACCGGTCCTTTGGTGATCCGCGCAAGGTGCTGACACTGGAAAGCTCTCCCCTGAAACCCGGACCCGAGCACGTTTTGCGGGTTGAAATGATCTACGCGCCGGTCAATCCGTCCGACCTTATTCCGATGACCGGCGCCTACAGCCATCTGATCACCCTGCCGATGATCGCCGGATACGAAGGTGTCGGCCGGGTGATTTCTGCCCCGCCCGGCATGACCCGGATGCTTGGCCGACGTGTTCTTCCGCTACGAGGGGCCGGCACCTGGCAGCGATATGTCGACTGCGACCCGGCGATCGCCGTACCGGTTCCGGATGACATTCCCGATACCCTTGCCGCGCGTGCCTATATCAATCCGCTGTCCGCCGTTTGCATGCTGCGCAACTGGCCCGTTTGCGACCGGCGCATCGCCGTCACGGGCGCCGGTTCGTCCATCGCGGCGCTTCTCGCGCAATGGGCGCAAGCAGACGGGGCGGCAAACGTCAGTGGCATCTACCGGTCCCCGCAGCGGCGCACCTGGCTCGAAGACCTCGGCGTCGGGCCAGTCTCGGAAAATGACCCGGCTTCCATCGAGGCCTGTGCCCGACAGGCCGACATTGTCTTTGATTCCGTCGGCGGCACGCTCGGTTCGGCCATATTGAGTGCGATGCGGCCCGGAACCGAGTTCGTAAGCTATGGTTTGCTTTCGGGTCAGCCTGTGTTGCCCTCACCCGGCGCCAGAGCCGCCCACCGGCGCTTCCACTTGCGTGATGTCCTGCGCAATCTGAGTACGCCGGCCTGGCAGGAGAGCTTCAGTCCGCTTTGGCCAAGGCTCAGAGCCGCCAAGATGCCGGGGGTGGAAATCTTTCCTGTGGAATTCTGGCGCGATGCGCTCGATGCATTTCATACCCCCGGCAGACGCCAAAAACCCTTACTCGAATTCAACGGTGTGGTTGCTTGATCGGCGTGCCCGGGGGGTGACTATCGCATTTGATCTCGTCGGAGGCTTTCCAACGCAGGCATGGCCACCACGGCCACTGAAGCCTAGAAGAAGACCCGGACCGAGGAGTCCCGCTGCGCGGACACATCGCCTGCACAGGCTTCAGGCCTCCCATGACCGGCTATCGGGCAAGGCCTTGCCTGGCGTTGTCCTGTTTTGTCCTGACCCGGTGACTTTTTCCAACGAGAGAAACGGAACACCACTAAACCGGGCTGCCGGTTGGCTTGTAAAAGTGGACTTTGCCTCAAAGACTCGAGCGCTTTTCGGCCACTTCGTGCGCCGTCTCAATCCTGTGCCGTTTTGTGCAAAGATTGCGTAAGACTAAACCATGGGAATCAGGAGGTTCGAAGACTGAGCGGGCAAGTTGCCACATGGGCGCATTCTTTCGGTATAAGAAAACGCCCTAAATGATGGCCTTCGTGGCGGAGAAGGAGGGATTCGAACCCCCGGAGGCTTTCACCTCAACGGTTTTCAAGACCGCCGCATTCGACCGCTCTGCCACTTCTCCGTCTGATCTGATTACCGCCGTAGGAGCTCTGAGTTCAACCCGGTCATAAATGCCGCATTCCAGAGCCATATTTCGCCGAATACGTCCTCGACTCTTTCCAACTCGCCTGGCGCCGGATAAGATACCGCATCACCCGCACGCCCGCGGATGATGATCGAGCAAGAATGCGCGGCAACGACCGTGTGGACAAAGGGGCATGGTATGGCAAGGATTCGGACAGGGCGTTTGGCCTTGATTCTGTGTAGCACGGCCTTGGTTGCGGGATGCAGCGACGGCATAACTCCAGGTTTCCTCAAGAAAAAAGATGCCGGGGCAGAGGTGGCGGCAGATGCCGCGCGCCCAACGGATTCCGTCAAGCTGGTCGAGCGTGACATCGAGGCGCCCGAGGTATTCGAGGTCTCGGATCAGGGGCTTTGGGACGGACGTCCATCGCTGGGCGGCGTTTGGGTGGCACATCCGAGTGTCAAGGAACCCGAGCGGGTCATCATCCGCAACGAAGAGAACGGCAAATTCGTCATCGGGGCGCTGTTTCGGCGCGAACGCGACAATCCCGGTCCGGTGATCCAGGTCTCGTCGGATGCCGCGGCCGCGCTTGGCATGCTGGCCGGGGCGCCGGATACGCTGAACGTGACGGCCCTTCGCCGCCAGGAGGTGCCGATCGTCGAGCCTCAGCAGGAAGCGCCCGCAGGCGAAGCCCCGGTCGAAACCGCCGCGATCGAAGCCCCGGAGACCATCGAGACCGCGGCGCTGGACCCGGTCGCCGCGGCCAGCGCTGCCATCGACCAGGCCGAAGCGGATCTTCCGGTGACCAATGTGCAACCCACATCCGCCCCGATCGAATCGGCCCCGCCGGCCGCACCGCCGCAGGCATCGAAGCTGTCCAAACCGTTCATCCAGATCGGCTTTTTCAGCGTTGAAGACAACGCCAGGCGCAATGGCACGGCGTTGCGCAATGCCGGGATCCTGCCGACGGTCCAGAAGCGGGAAAGCAAGGGCAAGACCTATTGGCGGGTTCTCGCCGGGCCGGCGCCGACGGCGCTTGAACGGTCCGCCCTTCTCGGCAAAGTGAAGAAGCTCGGCTACGAGGACGCCTATTTCGTGACCAACTGACATGCCAGGATAGAAAGGACCGCCCTTCGCCCATGCGCTTTGCCCGTCTGCTCGCAACGCTTGCTTTGATCCTCGCCGCCACCCTGCCCGCCCGCGCCCTCGAGACGCGGGCAAAGGCGGCCTATGTGGTTGATCTGACCACCGGTACGGTTCTGATGGAAAAGGACGCCGACGCGCCTCTGCCGCCGGCGTCCATGTCGAAGCTGATGACGCTCAACATGCTGTTCGAGGCCCTGCGCGACGGTCGGGTGACGCTCGACACCCGGTTCCGCGTCTCGACCCGGGCCAAGAATATGGGCGGCTCGACCATGTTCCTCAACGAGACGGACCGTCCCACCGTCGAAGAGCTGATCAAGGGCATTGTCGTTTTGTCCGGCAACGACGCCTGCGTGGTCGTTGCCGAAGGTTTGGCCGGAACCGAGGATGCCTTCGCCCGGATGATGAACGAGCGGGCCACGGCATTGGGCCTGACCGGCACCACCTTGGCGAATTCCTCGGGCTGGCCGAATCCGAATCACCGGATGAGCATGCGGGATCTGGGCCTGCTCGCGTCCCGCCTGATCACCGAATTTCCCGAATATTACGGCTATTTCGGCATGGAGGAGTTCGCCTGGGACAACCGCGCGCCACAGAACCGGTTCAACCGCAATCCACTGTTGAAGCTCGGGATCGGAGCCGACGGCCTTAAGACCGGGCATACGTCCGAGGCCGGGTACGGCCTTGTCGGCTCGGCGCTGCAGGGCACGCGGCGGATCGTCTTCGTGCTGACCGGCCTGACATCCGAGAAGGAACGGGCCGACGAGGCCGAACGCATCGTCAACTGGGCGTTTCGGCAGTTCGTGCAGAAAACCGTGGTCAAGGAGGGCACCGTTCTGGCCCAGGCACCGGTTTGGATGGGCAGCGAGGAACAGGTGGGGCTTGTCGTGTCGGAGGACGTTTCGCTGCTGATTCCGGCGCTCGTGCAGGGCGACATTTCGGGCGATGTCGTCTATCGGGGTCCATTGGAGGCTCCGATTGCCGCGGGCCAGAAGGTGGGCGAGCTGGTTATTGCGCTAAAGGACATGCCCGAAACCCGCGTTGCCCTGGTGTCGGACCGCGATGTCGCCCGTGGCGGGCTTTTGCCACGGATGCGCACGGCCGCACGCGTCCTTTTCGCCATGATCGCCGGAAATGCGAAAGAGGCGCTGTAGATCTTCGATACCCACGGCGACGCCTTCGACTGCTTTTGGCCTGGACCAGACCTTCGCCACCCGTCTTCAGGCGCGGAATCAAGGCCGTAGGCCGCCGCGCCATCGCCGACCCGTCCCGAAGGGGAGGCGATTTGCTGACGGTGCGCACCGAATTGAGGTCGTTCGGACTTTGCTGGGATAAATCGAGCCGTTCATAGGTCTGGGTCGCCTCCCCGCGGGTCGGCGATGGCCCGGCTCCTCAAGGGAAATGCAATGTCAATTCCAGGCAAGTTCCGTCCTCAAGACGTAGTGCAAAGGAACTCCGCACGATGCCGAAGCGGGTTTGAGTTCGCCCCGGCGATGCGCTAGGCGGGTCGCCATGTCGGATCCTCGCACCAAAGCCCTGTTCGTCACGCTCGAAGGCATCGACGGCTCGGGCAAGTCGACGCAAGCCCGCCGCCTGGCCGAGACCCTGCGGGCCGCAGGCCGCGATGTCGTGCTGACCCGCGAACCCGGCGGCTCTCCGGGTGCCGATGAAATCAGGCGCCTGGTGTTGGAAGGCGACCCCGACCGCTGGTCCGCCGAAACCGAGATATTGTTGTTTACCGCGGCGCGGCGGGACCATCTGGAACGGCTGATCGAGCCGGCACTGGCCGCCGGGCAGATCGTGGTCTGCGACCGTTTCGCCGATAGTACACGGCTCTACCAGGGTCTGTCGCGCGGCAATCTGCGGGCAAAGGTGGACGCGCTGCACGAGCTGATGATCGGCCGCGAACCGGACCTCACACTGCTGATCGATATGGACCCGGCGACCGGTCTGGAACGGGCCAGGGGCCGGCAGGGCCACGAGGAACGCTTCGAAGATTTCGGCCTCGCCTTGCAGGAACGCATGCGCGGCGGATTTCTCGACCTCGCCAGGGAATTCGGCGCACGGTTCCGTGTGATCGACGGCAACCGCGACCCTGACGCTGTGGCCGCCGACGTTCTGGCGCACGTTCGAACGGCACTGGTGTGATGGATACGGCGCACGAAGCCGACCGTGCTCCAGGCGCGCCACATCCGCGCGAAACGTTGCGGCTGCTCGGGCAATCAGCGGCCGAGGCGGAGTTTCTCAACGCCTACCGGGCCGGTCGCCTGCATCACGCCTGGCTCCTCACCGGCCCCCGCGGGGTGGGAAAGGCCACGCTTGCCTGGCGCATCGCCCGGTTTCTGCTGGCGACTCCGGCGGATGACGGGGGCTTGTTCGACGACACACCCCCTGCCCCCACAAGCCTCGACATCGACCCCGATCACCCGGTCGCCCATCGCATGCTGGCGCTCAGCGAACCCCGCCTGTTCCTTCTTCGCCGGGCCTGGGATGCAGACCGCGAACGGCTGAGGCAGGACATCACCGTCGAGCCCGTGCGCAAGCTCAAGGAATTCTTCGGTCTCAGCGCCGCCGACGGCGGGCGGCGCGTCGTGATCGTGGACGCCGCCGACGAGATGAACGTCAACGCCGCCAACGCGCTTTTGAAATTGCTCGAAGAGCCGCCGTCCGACACGGTGCTACTGCTGGTCTGCCACCAACCCTCGCGCCTGTTGCCGACGATCCTCAGCCGTTGCCGGGCGTTGCGCTGCAACGGGCTTGCACCGCCGGACATCGCGGCGGCGCTGGCACAGGCGGGTGTCGAGCCGCCTGGCGACCCGGCGGCGCTTGCGGCATTGTCCGGCGGATCGGTGGGTGGCGCGCTTCGGCTGATAACCCTCGACGGTCTTACGCTTTATGCCGATCTCATCGCGATTTTCGCATCGCCGTCCGACCGCCAGCGCGCGCTGAAACTTGCCGACAGCGTTGCGGGCCGCGCCGCGGCCGACCGGCTCGACCTAACTCTCGACCTTTTCGACCTGTTCCTTGCCCGCCTGGCCCGCACCGGCGTCACCGGCCCGCCGGAGCCCCAGGCCGCGCCGGATGAGGCCGCGCTGCTGGCGCGTCTCGCCCCGGACGCCGGTGCAGGCCGGCGCTGGGCCGAACTGCAGCAAAGCCTCGGCGCCCGTGCCCGCCATGGCCGCGCGGTCAACCTTGACCCGGCCGCGCTGATCCTCGATATGGTCCTGAAAATTCATGAAACGGCGGCAGAGACGGCTGCCTGAGCCAGCCCCATGACCGATACGCCGCAGATCACCGACAGCCACTGCCACCTTGACTTCCCCAACCTGGTGGACGACCTGGACGGCGTCGTCGCACGCGCCGTTGCAGCGGGCGTCACCCGGATGGTGACGATCTGTACCCGTCTGCGCAACGAACCCTCTGTCCGGTCCATCGCCGAGGCGCATGCGCCCGTGTTCTATGCCGCCGGCACCCACCCGATGAGCGCCGCCGAAGAGCCCATGGCCACGGTGGCCGATCTGACGGCGCTGGCGCGGCATCCGAAATTCGTCGGCATCGGTGAGACCGGGCTCGACTATCACTACACCGCCGACAGCAAGGCCGCGCAGCAGGAAAGCCTTTTGGTGCATATCGAGGCCGCCCGCCGGACCGGCCTGCCGTTGATCATCCATGCCCGCGATGCAGATGACGACATGGCGCGCATCCTGACCGCGGAACACCGCGCCGGGGCGTTCACTTGCGTCATGCATTGCTTCAGTTCCGGCCGCGCCCTGGCCGAAGCGACCTTGGACCTCGGCTTTTATCTCAGCATGTCCGGCATCGCCGCGTTCCCGAAAAGCCAGGAGTTGCGCGACTGTTTCGCCGCGGCACCGGTCGACCGTATCCTGGTCGAGACCGACGCCCCCTACCTCGCTCCGCCGCCCTATCGCGGCAAGCGTAACGAACCGGCCTTCACGGTGTATACGGCCAGGGTGGGCGCGGAGATTTTCGGAATGGACTATGCCGCCTTCGCAGCACGGACCCAGGCCAATTTTGAACGGCTGTTCAATAAAGTGACGTCTTACGAGGCCGCGGCCTGATGGCGGAACTGCGGTTCACCATCCTCGGCTGCGGATCGTCCGGCGGCGTGCCGCGTCTCGGTGGCCATTGGGGCGACTGCGACCCGGAGAATCCGAAAAACCGCCGCCGCCGCTGTTCGCTGCTGATCGAACGGGAAACAGAGCACGGGACCACCCGTGTTCTGATCGACACCTCGCCAGACCTGCGTGCGCAACTGCTCGATACCGGGATCGGAGAGCTCGATGCAGTGATCTACACCCACGGCCATGCCGATCATGTGCACGGGATCGACGACCTGCGGATGTTGGTCTTCAACATGAAACGCCGGCTGGCGGTTTGGGCCGACGGGGCCACCCAGGACCGGCTCTACGGCAGTTTCGGCTACGCCTTCACCCAGCCCGAGGGCTCTCCCTACCCGCCGATCCTCGACATGCACACGATCCAGGGCGACGTGACGGTCGACGGTGCGGGCGGCCCGGTCGTGCTGACCCCGTTCAAGGTCGGTCACGGCGCAATCGACTCGCTTGGCTTCCGGATCGGCGATCTGGCCTACCTCCCGGATGTGGCCGAGATGTATGACGAGGCCTGGGAGGCTGTGAAAGACCTCGACTGCTGGGTCCTGGATGCCCTGCGCCGGACACCGCATCCGACCCACGCCCATCTGGAACGGTCGCTGGAATGGATCGCTCGTGCCGCGCCGCGGCGGGCGGTGCTGACCAATATGCACATCGACCTGGACTATGCGACGGTCGAGGCGGAAACGCCCAGCAGCGTCACGCCTGCCTATGACGGTATGGTGATCCGCTATGATCTCTGAGCCGACGAGCGTCTGATGCAGGCGCTGCTCGAGGTCATTGTTCCCGTCTTTCTGGTGATCGGGTTTGGCTATGTGGCCGTCTGGCGGGGGGTTTTCGCCCACAGCGCGGTGGACGGGTTGATGAAGTTCACCCAGAATTTCGCCATTCCCTGCCTGCTCTTTCGCGCGATTTCGACCCTCGATTTGGGCCAGGATTTCGATCTGGCCCTGCTGGGCAGCTTCTATGGCGGAGCGACGGCCGGATTCCTGGCGGGCCTTCTGGGCGCGCGGTTCCTGTTCGGGCGGCCGTGGGAGGACAGCGTTGCCATCGGGTTCTGTACGCTGTTTTCGAACTCGGTTCTGCTGGGCCTGCCGATCACCGAACGCGCCTTCGGGGCCGCGGCGCTGGCGCCGAACTACGCCATCGTCGCGCTGCATGCCCCGTTCTGCTACATCCTCGGCTTCACCGCGATGGAGATCGTGCGCGCCTCGGGCGGCGGGTTGCGGCGGGCGGCGCGGTCGATCCTGGGGGCAATGGTGAAGAACGCACTGATGATCGGGATCGCCCTGGGATTCGTGGTCAATCTCGCCGATCTGCCGGTCCCCGAGATCGTCACGGATGCGGCCGATCTGATGGCCCGCGCGGCCCTGCCGGCCGCGCTCTTCGGGCTGGGCGGCGTGCTGTATCAGTACCGGCCCGAGGGGGACATGGCTACGATCGGCTGGATCTGCGGGGTATCGCTGGTGCTGCACCCGGCGGTGGTCTGGGGACTGGGCAGCTGGACGGAGCTCAGTACCGGGCAGTTCCGGTCGGCGGTGCTGACCGCGGCAATGGCGCCCGGGGTGAACAGCTATATCTTTGCCAACATATACGGCGTGGCAAAGCGGGTGGCGGCCTCGTCGGTACTGATCGGCACCGCCCTGAGCGTGGGGACGGTGTGGATCTGGCTCAGCCTGCTGCCATAGGTCACGATTTTTCGACGAAAAATCGTCCCTAACCCGGTGACATGCCGCGCAGCCGTTCCGAGCGGCGGCGCAGCAGTTCCACCGTCGTCAGAAGCGCAATCGAGATCGCCACAAGAATCGTCGCCACGGCCAGGATCGTCGGCGAAATCTGCTCGCGCAGGCCGGTGAACATCTGCCACGGCAACGTCTTCTGGCTGGCCGACCCGACGAAGAGCACCACCACGACCTCGTCGAACGAGGTGATGAAGGCGAACAGCCCACCGGAAATCACGCCCGGAAGAATGAGCGGCATCTGCACCTTGAAGAAGGTCCTGACCGGATCGGCCCCCATATTCGCCGCAGCCCGAGTCAGCGACCGGTCGAACCCCACCAGCGTCGCCGTCACCGTGATGATGACGAAGGGGATACCCAGCACCGCATGGGCCAGCACCACCTTGACATAGCCCACGAAGGTCTTGTTGAGACCGAGCGTGCCCTCCATCCAGTTGCCGATCTGGCTGTAGAAGAAGAACATCCCCGTCGCCGAGATGATCAGCGGCACGATCATCGGCGAGATCAGGATCGCCATGATGGCGCGGCGGAACGGCACGTGGGACTGCGACAGGCCGATGGCCGCAAGCGTGCCGAGGCTGACAGAGATGACCGTCGCGATCGGCGCGATGATCAGCGAATTCTTGAAGCTGCGCTGCCATTCGTTGTTGGTGAAGAAATCGCGGTAATGCTTCAGCGAATACCCCTCGGGATCGAAGCGCAGCATCTCGGGCGTGAAGGTAAAGAAATCCTCGGCATTGAAGGACAGCGGCATCACGACCAGGATCGGGGTGATCAGGAAAACGAAGATCGCGCCGCAGATCACCCGGAAGGTGTAGTGCCACAGGACCTGGCCCGGGGTCAGGTAGGGGGCCAGCTTCATCCGGTAGCGGCCCGAGCCGATCCAGTAGATCAGCCAGCCGAAGAACCAGCCGAAGATCAGGCCGACGAAGAGACCGGCGATACCGCCGATCAGTAGCCCCAGCGCCGCGACGACGGCCAGGATCGCCCAGCGGGCCATGCGTTCCGGCAGATCGAATGTCATCAGCGCCCAGGCCAGTGCGCCCAGGGCGACGGCCCCCAGGACGATGCCGATCAGGGCCGAGCCTTGCGAGGTCCCGACCAGCAGCCCGGCGAAGGCGCCGAAGGCGGCGGTGACGGCCGTGGTGAACTGGGTGCCGGGTTTATGGGCGAGTGCGATGCTCATGGGCCTACCCCAGCTTCACGTTGTCGATGCCGACGATCTTGTCGTAGCACCAGTAGAGCAGCAGAACGACCGCCAGCAGGATCGTGCCAAGCGCTGCGGCGAGGCCCCAGTTCAGCGAACTGGAAATGTGATAGGCGATCCGGTTCGAGATGAAGACGCCCTTGGTGCCGCCGACGATCTCGGGCGTGATGTAGTAGCCGATGGCAAGGATGAAGACGAGGATCGAGCCCGCGCCGATGCCCGGTACGCTTTGCGGGAAATAGACCCGCCAGAAGGTCGTCCAGTTCGTTGCGCCCAGCGACTTGGCGGCACGCACATAGGACGGCGGGATCGTCTGCATCACCGAATACATCGGCAGGATCATGAACGGCAGCAGGATGTGGGTCATCGCGACGATGGTGCCGAACTGGTTGTTGATCATCACCAGCCGGCTTTCATCGGCGACAAGCCCCAGCCAGACCAGCGTGTCGTTGATCACCCCCTGTTGCTGCAGCATGACCTTCCAGGCCGAGGTCCGGACCAGCAGCGAGGTCCAGAAGGGCAGCAGAACGAGGATCAGCAGCACATTCGCGGTGCGCATCGGCAGGTTGGCCAGGAGATACGCGATGGGATAGCCCAGCAGGATGCAAGAGCCCATGATGATCAGCGACATCACCAGCGTGCGGCCGAAGAGCTTGACCAGGATCTGCTTGCTTTCGGGCTGCGCGGCCGCGCCGTCGGGGGTCAGCTGCATGTCGACGGCGTTCAGGAAATAGCCGGGCGTCACGGTGCGGGCATGGGTCTGGATGGTCTGCCAGACCTGCGGCGCGGCCCAGTCCGCGTCGATATCGGCGAAGGCGGCGCTGTAGGACGGTGGCGGGAACTCGGCGATGCCGGCCCTCAGCGCCTGCAGCATGCCGGCACGCGGACCGCCATAGCCCGCCACATCCGCCGTCTGCATGTCCTCGATCAAGGCGGGGTATACGGTTTCCCACGGTTTGGTCTTGGCCAGATCCTTACCGTCTTCGAGCACGGTGAAGATGGCGAAATCCGTATAGGCCTGCGCGGTCAGCGGCAGGAGCGCCGAAATCTCGGACGACGGGGCAAAGCCGATCTCGCCTGCAAGCGGGCTTTCGGTGACCCGGCGCAGGCGGTCGCGCTGCGCCTCGAGGGCTGCGGTATCCTTCGCCGCGCCATCCGCGCCTGACATCAACTCGAACCACGGCGCGGCCTGCGCCCAGTCGCCGTCAAGCGCTCGGAGCGGCTTGAGGATGTCCTTGCCGAGATCGTCGAGCTTGCGGCCGCTTTGCCGGAAGAGCGAGGAAATCCCGGTCTGTTCGTAGTTGAGCCGCGTGCCCAGGCGGGTGTGTTTTTTGGCTTCGGCGGCCAGGAACATGTCGTAATACATCGCCCGGAACACCGGCTCCGGCGGCAGGCCGCCATCCGAGGCATCCCATTGTGCCAGCTCCGGCACCGTCATCGGCAGCGTGTTCGAGACGATGTCGTTTTCGACCGAACGCCACAGCATCTGCGCGATCGGCACGATGAACGAGATCAGCACGAAGATCAGCAGCGGTGCGATCAGCATCAGGGCGCGGGTCTTCTGCAGGCGCAGGGCGCGGGCCAGCGATCTTTTCAGCGGCGTGCCGTCGGCGGCCAGCACCGGGCCGTCCGGCGCGGCGCCATGGCGCGGCGGGGTATCGCGGTCGGCGAGCGCCGCGGCCTCGTGCAGGGCATCGTCCGGCGACGGGGCGTCTGCCGTGCCCGGACCGGTTCCGCTGACGGTGCTCATGGGGCGCCCTCCACAACGATGAAGGTGGCGTCGGAATTCGCGCGGCGGATATCGGCGACCTTCTGGTATTCGGGATGATTATACGCCGCCAGAGCCTCGGCGTAGCTGGGGAATTCGATCACCACATGCCGGTCGCCACTGCTGCCCTCGACAACCTCGTTCCGGCCCCCGCGGACGATGAATGTCCCGCCGAGCCGGGCCATGAGCGGGGTCGTGTGGCGCACATATTCGGGATATCCGTCGGGATTGGTCACGTTGATATGGGCGATGATGTAGCCTTTGGGCATATCGACCCCCCCTTCTATCAGCTGGACATGCGGCTGGCCCGCAATTCATAGTGGCGCGTCACCTCGTCCCAGCGTTTCAACACCGCGCGGGCCTTGTCGGGGATATACGCGACCGCGTAATCGTCGCCGTGCAGCGCGCGCACGTTGTCGAGACTTTCGAAGGTCATGACCGTCTGGAACTCGACCTCATCGCCGAGATCCTCGCGCAGAACCTCGATGCCTCGAAATCCGGGCATGTTCTTACCTTCGATTCCCGGGATCACATGGCCGAGCAGCACGTTTTCGTAAGCCTCCGCATTCTCGGGCGTCGTCCAGCCCCGCCACACGCGTTTGATCGTCACGGCTTCGGCCCCTCCGGAAACGGGCGAGGGGCGGCGGACCGCCCCCCGCGAACGGGTCTTATTGTGCGAGCCAGGCCTGGAACTTGGCGTCGATGTCGTCGCGGTAGTCGGCCCAGAACTCGTAGTTGTAAAGCAGCGTGTTCTTGGCGTTCTCGGGATCGGTCGGCATGTGCGGCGCCATGTCGATGCCGAGATCGGCGTGCTGACCCACCAGCGGGGCCGAGCTCATACGGGCCGGGCCATAGCTGATATACTTGGCCTGATCCGCCAGACGCTGGGTGTCGGTGGCGAACATGATGTAGTCGAGCGCGCGCGCTTCGCGTTCCGGCGACAGGCCGGCGGGAATGATCCATCCGTCAAGATCGAACACCTGCGCGTCCCACAGCATGGCGACGGGCTGGTTCTGCTCTTCGATCACGCTGAACAGACGGCCGTTGTAGGTCGAACCCATCACGACCTCGCCATCGGCCAGAAGCTGCGGCGTGTCGGCACCGGCCGACCACCAGACCACGTCGTCCTTGATCGTGGCGAGCTTGGCGAGCGCCTGGTCCTGGCCCTCGTCGGTGGCCAGAACGTCATAGACGTCTTCCTTGGCCACGCCGTCGCACATCAGCGCCCATTCCATGTTGTTGATCGGGCGCTTTTCCAGGCTGCGCTTGCCGGGATAGGCCTCGGTGTCGAAGACCGCGCAGACGCTGGTCGGGGGCGTGTCGCCCACCAAGTCGGTGCGGTAACCGAAGGTCGTCGAATAGACGATCTGCGGGATGAAGCAATCGCTGACCAGCAGGTCGCCGAAATCGTCCGCCGCCGAGGTGCCGTCGGGTGCCGCGGCCAGTTGCGTGTCGGGGTCGATTTCCATCGCCAGACCTTCGTCGCAGAGCCGGATGGCGTCGGCGGCGACCACGTCGACCACGTCCCAGGTGATGTTGCCGGCTTCGTTCATCGCACGCAGCTTGGCCACGGCCTCGGCAGAACTGTCGTCGTTGAGGATCGTGGTGCCGGTCATTTCGGAATACGGCTCGTGATAGGCCTTGAGCTGCGACTTGGAATAGGCGCCGCCCCAGCTGACGATGGTCATTTCGCTGGCCATGTGGCTGCCGGCAAAGGCCGGCGCGGCGATCATCGCCGCCGCGGTCGTCAGCATGATTGTCTTCAGTTTCATCTGGTTACTCTCCATGTTGCGTTTCTCCCGTTTCCGATCCCCCCCTGCCCCGGGCAGGCCTCCCGGGGGGGTAACTTGTCAGGCGTCAAGCGCCCGGCAGTCCTGCGGGCGCCAGCCGATTTCCAGTTTCTCGCCCGCCTGCAGCCGCCGCTGATCCGGCGCGTTGCGGGTCTTGACGATGAAATTGTCGTTGCCGGCGACCTTCAGCCGGGTCCGGTAGATGTCACCCATATAGATGAATTCCAGCACCTCGGCATGGATGGTGTGGGCGTCGGGGTGCAGGCGTTCCTTGTTGAACTCCACACGTTCCGGCCGGATCGACACCAGCGTTCGGTCGCCCACGGCGTTCACGTTCACAGGGATGGTGTCGATTACCTCGCCATCGTCCAGCGTCACCTCGGCAACCTCGCCGTTCATCTTGGTGACCTTACCCATCAACGTGTTGTTCTCACCGATGAACTGGGCAACGAAGCTGTTCTTGGGCTCTTCATACAAGACATCCGGCGGATCGAGTTGCTGGATGCGGCCATCCTCGAACACCGCGACCCGGTCGGACATAGTCAGCGCCTCGGTCTGGTCATGGGTGACGTAAACCACTGTGATGCCAAGATTATCGGCGATGTGCTTGATCTCGAACTGCATATGTTCGCGCAGTTGCTTGTCGAGCGCGCCGAGCGGTTCGTCCATCAGCACCAGTTCGGCCTCGAAGACCAGCGCGCGGGCCAGCGCGATCCGCTGTTGCTGACCCCCGGACAGTTGCGCCGGGCGGCGCCCGCCGAAGGCCCCCATCTGCACCATGTCGAGCGCGCGCTTGACCTTGGCGTCGCGTTCGGACTTGCCCATCTTGCGCACCTCGAGCGGAAAGCTGAGGTTTTCCGCCACCGTCATGTGCGGGAAAAGCGCGTAGTTCTGAAACACCATGCCGATGCCGCGCTTGTGCGGCGGGATGTTGTTGATCTCGCGCCCGCCAAGCCGGATTTCGCCATGGGTGGCGGTTTCGAACCCCGCCAGCATCATCAGGCAAGTGGTCTTTCCGGACCCCGAGGGGCCAAGCATGGTCAGAAATTCACCCTTTCCGATTGCGAGATTGAGGTCTTTGACGACAAGCGTTTCCCCGTCATAGCTTTTCTGGACCCGGTCGAATTCTACGAATGCGCCGTCCATATCGGATGATGCCAAACTCAAGCTCCCTGACTTCGGGCCATTCTTTTCCAGCCCTTATCCCCGGCTGCAATCCAAGCAAATGTAGGGCCGCAGTGCAACCTATTGCTCGGAATCGCCGGAATTCCCCGATGCTCTGTCCAGCCTATATTGCGGTTTCGGCAAGTCGAGCGGTTTCGAACGACTGACCCGCACGCGAAACCGACCGATTTCCGTGTTGCCGGAGATTTCCGCACGACCAGGGCCGGCCTGGCGCCGGATCGTGCGGATTGCGCAGTCCGGACTATAGCTCGGTCCCCGAGGGCGCATTCAGGATCGCGCGTTCGGCCAGGAAGGGGTGGTGTTTGAGCGCCTCGCGCACCGCGATCTGGGCGAGCGGGACCTTGCCTTGCTGGAACAGGATCATCGCCTTGCCGGACAGCGCCCCGAAATGCCGCGGCTCGCGTGCCAGCACCTCGTCGACATCGGCCAGCGACCGCTCGAAATCGCCGATCAGGAAATACATCGTCGCTCGCTGGTTCCAGCCCTCGGCATAGTCGGGGTAGCTTTCGACCAGGCGGTCGAGATGCCGGATCGCCCCGACGAAGTCGTAGGCCTGCCGCCGCAGCATCGCGGCATCCAGCACCTCTTGCGCAGCCTCGTCGGGCGCGGTCAGCCAGATCTGCCAGATCTCGCCGTTCAGCCGGTCGGCCTCTGCCTCGGTCTGGGCCTGGCGCAGTTCGGCGAGCAAGGTCTCATAGCGCTCGCCCGTGGCTTCGCCGCCAACTGGCGCGGCAAGAAGAAACAGGACGAGGACGGGGCGCAAGGCGCTGAGCAACGGTGCGGTCATACAGCCCATGGTCCCGGATCGGCACGGGTCCAGTCAAGACGGGCGCGATCAAGACTTCGACAGAGGCGGAACCACGGCAGCGGCGGCCGACTCCGGATTGCCCAGTTTTCGGTGATCCGAGCCACCGGTCCTTTTGCCGCGAAACAGGATAGCCCGGCCATTTGCCGACATCGCGGCGCTCCCGCACGGCAATACGGGACGAATCCCCGCCGGGCGGGGCGATCTCAAGGTTGCCAGATGCGCCAGAGCCTACGTGACCGCGCAAACCACCGCGGCGGCCTCCAGCGCGCCCTTACCGTGCGGAATGCCCAGCGCCGTCATCCCCGCCTCGATCGCACCCAATGTGCCCAGCACCATGTGGCTGTTGACATGCCCCATATGCGCCACCCGGAAAAAGCCGTGCCAGGCAGGATCGCGACTGTCGGCCATGCCAAGCCCGATACCCAGCGTCACGCCCGCCGTCTCGCTCAGCCAGTTGCGCAACGCGGTGCCGTGGGGGGCGCCGATCCGGACAGAGGTCACTGCAACAGACCGCTTCGCCGGATCGGCGATGTTCATCGCGACCGGCCCTTCCACGCCCCAGGCGTCGAACGCCGCCCATACGGCACGGGCCAAGACCTCGTGCCGGGCCCAGACTTGTTCCAGCCCTTCCTCGGCGATCATGTCCAGCGCCGCGCGCAGCCCATACAGATGGTGCGTGGGCGCAGTGCCGCCGAAATACTGATAGAAATCGTCCGGATAGGCTCGCGGCCGCCAATCCCAATAGCTGGTGACGCAATCCGCGCGATCCCGCGCGGCCTCGGCCCTGTCGTTGAAATAGACAAAGGACAGGCCCGGCGGCGTCATCAGGCCCTTCTGGCAGCCGGTTACCATCACATCGACGCCCCAGCCGTCCATGTCGAACCGATCGCAGGCCAGGCAGGCGATGCAGTCGACCATCAAAAGCGCCGGATGTCCCGCCGCATCCA
The DNA here is from genome assembly GCA_030065095.1 of Rhodobacter sp. Taxonomy (GTDB): domain Bacteria; phylum Pseudomonadota; class Alphaproteobacteria; order Rhodobacterales; family Rhodobacteraceae; genus JASJCA01. The sequence continues at coordinate 13,887 of JASJDP010000002.1, read as the reverse complement.
GCGCATCCCGCACCCCGGCGATGTCGTTTTTCACCGAGGTCGAGGTATCGACCTGCACGACCAGCACAGAATTGAACGCCTGTTCAGTGTCCGCCGCCAGCGCCTCGGCCACCCGGGCCATGTCCACATCCGACGACTTGCCGAAATCCACGATCTCACACTCGATCCCCATCCGTCGCGCCATTTCGGACCAGCCATGGGCGAACCGGCCCGTCGCCAGGACCAGCGCCTTCTGCCCGCGCGAATGCGTGTTGGCCAGCGCGGCCTCCCAGGCGCCGTGCCCGTTGGCGATATACATCGCCACCTGATGGCCGGTCCGGGCCACAGCCTTCAGGTCGGGCACGATGCCTTCGACCATCTCGACCAGCTCGCCCTCGTAGATATTCGGCGCCGGGCGGTGCATCGCCTGCAGCACCCGGTCGGGCATCACCGAGGGGCCGGGAATGGCAAGATGGGGGCGGCCGTGGGCAAGGGACATCGCGAACTCCGCTTTCAAGGCCGGACACAGGTATTCCGGCCTCGAACCGGCGTCAATCGCCGCACGCGGCCCGCCTTGCCGCATCCCGCGATTGGCAGTACACGAGCCGGACCCCAACGCCGAACGTCAACACAGAATCCCAATACGGGCCGCCCGGGCATGCTGAGCCAGATCAACAAGCGCCTCAAGACCGCCGAACGCAGCCTCGCGACCCGCTTCGGCACCGACATTTCGACGCCCGCCGCCCGGCGCGCCGCCATGGCCCATTTCCACCTGATCGACCACGGCATCCTGCGCACGATCTGGACCAACCAGTATCAGATCGCCCCCGGCGTCTGGCGCTCGAACCAGCCCAGCCCGGCGCGGATGAACCGCCTGCACCGCCTCGGCATCAAGACGATCCTGAACCTGCGCGGAGCGGACCGTTTCAGCTTTTACCTGTTTGAAAAAGAGGCCTGCGACCGGCTTGGCATCGAACTGATCGACCTGAAAATCTACGCCCGCAACCTGGTGCCGCGCGACCGCTTCCTGCAACTTTTCGAGATCTTCGACAGGATCGACAAGCCGTTCCTGATGCACTGCAAATCCGGCGCCGACCGCGCAGGCCTCGCCTCGGCGCTCTGGCTCTTGGATCAAGAGGGCACCGGCCTCCCTCGGGCCAAGTCCATGCTGTCGCTGAAATATGTCCACCTCAAGAACACCCGCACCGGTTTGATGGACCACCTGCTGGAGGTCTACGAGCAGGATTGCGCCACCGCGCCGATGCCCATCCGCGAGTGGTTTGCCCGCCGCTACGACCCGGCAACGATCACCGCGTCGTTCCATCGCAAGATGGGCTGGCCCCCGCCGCCGCAGACATGACCGACGCGCGCACGCTGTCCCGCTGGCTCTGGCGCGGCTACCTGCACCGGCATGCCGCCGTCATCGGCGTCGCCGTCTGTCTGATGGCGATCGAAGGCGGCATGCTGGGGTTGCTCAGCTACATGATCAAACCGATGTTCGACCAAATCTTCATCGCGGGCGACCGGGCGGCCATCGGCTGGGTCGCTGGCGCGGTCTTCGGCATTTTCGCGATCCGTGCGATCGCGGGCTTCGGCCAGCGCGTGCTGATGATGGGCGTCGGACAAAGGGTCTCGGCAGCGCTGCAATCCGATATGGTCGCGCACATGCTGCGCCTCGACAGCGCGTTTTTTCAGGCCAACGCGCCGGGCGTGCTGATCGAACGCGTGCGCGGCGACACGCTGGCGGCATCCACGATCTGGGCCGTCGTATTCTCGGCCCTCGGCCGCGACACCGTCGCGCTGTTGTCGCTGCTGGCCGTCGCCATAAGCATCGATCCCATATGGACCCTGATCGCCGTCGCCGGCGCGCCCGTTCTGATGGGCCCCATGGTCCTGCTGCAGCGCTGGGTCCGCCGATCCACCCGCCGCGCCCGCAATATCGCCGCGGGTCTCGCCACGCGGCTGGACGAGACCTTTCATGGTATCGACACGATCAAGCTCAACACCATCGAGGCGCGCGAGGGTGCGCGCTATGCCGACGCGGTCGACGGCTTCGTCGACGCACAGGTGCGGTCCGAGGCCGGTCAGGCCGGCATCCCCGCGATGATGGACATCGTTGCCGGTATCGGTTTTTTCGGCGTGCTTTCCTATGGCGGCCTGCAGATCATCGAGGGGTCGAAGACGGTCGGCGAGTTCATGTCGTTCTTTACCGCCATGGCGCTGGTGTTCGAGCCCCTGCGCCGCATCGGCAATGTCTCGGGCGCGTGGCAGGCCGCCCTGGCCAGCCTCGAACGCCTGCACCTGATCTTCGACGAACAGCCCACCATTACCTCGCCAGATCTGCCCGCGCCCCCGCTTGCGAACCCGCATCAGGCCGATGTGGTCCTGCAGGACGTCGCCTTCGCCTATGGCGACCTGCCGGTTTTGCATGGCGCCAGTTTCACGGCCAGGGCGGGCCAGACCACGGCGCTGGTCGGAGCGTCGGGTGCCGGGAAAAGTACCGTCTTCCGGGTTCTCACCCGCCTTGCCGACCCGCAATCGGGCCATATCAGGATCGGCGGAACGGATGTCGCGGCCTTCACCCTGCCCGACCTGCGCGCGCTGTTTTCCGTTGTCACCCAGGACGCCCAGCTGTTTGACGAGACGGTCCGGGAAAACGTTGTCCTTGACCGCGACGACGCCCGCCTGACCGATGTTCTGGACGCCGCCCACGTCGCCGATTTCCTGCCGAAGCTCGCCCGGGGCCTCGACACCCGCGCCGGCCCGCGCGGCTCTGGCCTGTCGGGCGGCCAGCGGCAGCGCGTCGCCATCGCCCGCGCGCTTTTGCGCGACACGCCCATCCTGCTTCTGGACGAGGCCACATCGGCGCTCGACGCCCAGTCGGAGGCCGTCGTGCAGGATGCCCTCGACCGGCTCGCCAAGGGCCGCACCACCCTGGTGATCGCCCACCGGCTGGCCACCATCCGCCAGGCCGACAAGATCGTGGTGATGGATCAGGGCCGCGTCGTCGACGAGGGGACGCATGACGCGCTGATCGCCCGCGGTGGGCTTTATGCCGACCTCTACCGGCTTCAATTCGCCGATGAATCACGTCTCGGCTCTGCGGAATGAGTGAATGACCCGAGGCAGCGTTGCGCCCCGTGACCCCGCTTGAAAAACACATCAGCGCTCACGGAAAGTGAGCACTATCCATAGCGAAATCAAAGCGTTGGATATGTATCCCGATGGCGGTATATCGGTCAGCGCGAATAGCTGCGCGCCAGACGTTCCGGATCGGCCCCAAGGAAATACCGTGTGACCGTCACCAGATTTCGCCCGCCGCGACGGACCCAGCCCTGCCTCTGATACCGCTCTGCCCCGGTCCAGGCCACGGCCTCGATCGGCGCCAGTTGCCCCCCCAATGCCCGGGCAATCGCCACATCCTCCATCAGCGGAATGTCCGGATACCCGCCGCAATCGTCGTAAAGCCGGCGGCTGATCAGCAATCCCTGATCGCCGTAGGGAAGCCCCAGCAGCCGGGCCCGCAAATTCGCCCATCCCGCCACCATGCGCGGCGCGGGCCCTTCCGCCCGAAAGCCCAGCCGGAAATACCCCGCCATCTCGCGCCGGTCCCGCAGATGCCTCAGCAACGCCTCGCGCCAGCCATCGCTCAGGTGCGTATCGGCATGCAGGAACAGCAGCCACTCGCCCTGCGCGGCCTGCGCGCCCCGCCTCAGCTGCCCGCCGCGCCCCGGCGGCCCGGTCAGCAGCACCGCGCCCGCCTCCTCGGCGATGCCCGCGGTGCCATCGGTCGATCCGCCATCCGAGACGATCAATTCCCGGATCAGCCCCGCTTCCAGCCCCTCGCCCAGACACCCCAAGGCGGCCGGCAGTTGACCCGCCGCGTCGAGCGTTGGAATGATGATGGATAAAGGCGCGCGCATCGGTTCTTCCGCAGGATACGAGTGCACCTATATTAGCGACAGGGCCAATGGAGGGAACGCAAAATGCAAGCCGACCGATGCCACGACCGGCAGGTTATCCGCGTTGCCGGCGGCGACCGGCTGTCTTTCCTGCAAGGTCTCGTCACCAATGATGTCGAGAAACTGAAAGACGGCATCGTCTATGCCGCGCTTTTGTCGCCGCAGGGGAAGTACCTCGCCGATTTTTTCCTTCTCGACGACGGCGATTGCGTGCTTGTGGATATAAAATCGGAGCTTTCCGCCGGCTTTGTCCAACGCCTCTCCATGTACAAGCTTCGCGCGGATGTGACGCTGGCACCTGCCGACATCGCCGTCTGGCGCGGACTCGGCCCCCCACCGCCCGGTGCCCATGCGGACCCGCGCGACGCGAGCCTCGGCTGGCGATACTATGGCGAGTTCGATGCAGAGCCTGCCAGCGTCGACTGGACCGCATTGCGCGTCAACGCCTGCATCCCCGAGACCGGCGTCGAGTTGATACCGAACGACGGTTACATCCTTGAAGCCGGGTTCGAGCGGATGAATGGCGTCGATTTCCACAAGGGCTGCTATGTCGGCCAGGAAGTCACTGCGCGGATGAAGCACAAAACCGAACTGCGCAAGGGGTTCGCGGCCGTTACAGTCGAAGGCGCTGCCCCATCCGGAACCGAGATTACGGCGGCGGGCAAGCCTGCCGGAACGCTCTACACCCAGTCCGGCGGGCATGGTATCGCCTATCTTCGCTTCGACCGCGCAAAAGGAGACATGGCGGCAGGACCGGCACGTGTCAGGCTGGCCAGCGCAGCAGAGTAGCTACGGCGCGTCGGAAATGTCCCCGCAAGACACCGCGGTCAAGCCCGTTCCGAATATTCCATTGTTTCGGTATTGACGACGATGTCCTCGTCCTGGCCGACGAAGGGCGGGACCATTACCCGCACACCGTTGTCCAATAGCGCCGGTTTGAACGAATTCGCCGCGGTCTGCCCCTTCACCACCGGTTCGGTCTCGACCACCTTGCAGGTCACCTTTTGCGGGAGCGTCGCGTTCAGCGCCTCGGATTCGTAATATTCGATCTGCACCATCATGCCGTCCTGCAGGAACGGCCGCCGTTCCCCAAGGATGCCGGCATCCAGTTCGATCTGGTCGTAGGTATCCATATCCATAAACACCAGCTTGCCGTCGCTTTCATACAGAAATTGCTGGTTTTTCTGTTCCAACCGCACCCGTTCCACCTTGTCGGCCGAGCGAAATCTTTCGTTGAGCTTCGACCCGTTGCGGAGGTTGCGAAGCTCGACCTGAGCAAAGGCGCCACCCTTGCCGGGCTTTACATGGTCGACCTTCACCGCGGCCCAAAGGCCGTCATTGTGTTCCAGCACGTTCCCGGGACGAATCTCGTTTCCGTTTATTTTCGGCATGTGGCAAAACCATGGCAAAAGGTTGATCAGAGTCAGGCAAACCCTATATCTTTGGCACGGTGGGGTGGCAAGCAGACTAGATACAGTGGCCGACACGAAAAAGCCATGCTTCCTGTGCATGGCTGGTATTCCAAATGGGACATACCGAATCGCTTGGAAACAGTCATATTGGCCGCCACGCCAGAAAAGACAAGAGCAAGAATGAAGGACGCGAAATGAGTGATTTCGTTGACGGCACCGCATTCAACTTCGAGCAAGGCCAGCGCGCGCGCAAGCTTTTTGCTGCTGTTGTGCTCGCCGCGTTGGACGATGCGATCGCCGACGACAAGAAATTTGGTAACGGCCCGGAACAGATCGCCCGCTGGGCACGGTCGCGTGACGGCCGCGAAGTTCTGTCCTGTGCCGGGATCGACCCGAACGAACGCGTGGTCACGGGGCTGATGGAATTCGTTGCCAAGGGCGTACGCACCTCGGTCGCGCTCAGCCGCGAGGAAAGCGAGCGTCGCAATGCCGCGCTGCTGCAGGCCCAGGCGCAAGCAGAGGCTGCGTAACAGTAATCAGTGCAATGGTTTTGCCGAAAGCGCGCCCTTGCGGGCGCGTTTTTCGTTTTAAAAGATGAACTGCCAGATGCCCGAGGCCATCGCCTCGGCCGCCGCCAGAACGGCAACGAAGCCACGCATCAGGATCTTGCGGAAGCGTATCCAGAGCAAGACGCACAGGATCAGCGAAACGCCCACCTCCAGCGGACCTATGGCGTTGGCATAGTATTGCCGATCCCAATAGCTGAGCGGGCTTTCGAACACCCAGTCGCTGACCGGCCAGAAATGCATGCGGGCATCGTGGTTGTGCAAGGGGAAGTCGAAGGCGAGGTGCAGAAAGGCGGCGCCGGAAAAGGCCACAAGCACCTTGTGACCGTGGTATATCCCCAAGGCCAGAAGCCCGCCCCACAGGACAAAGCTGTTGTCGATGGCAAAGACCTGCTGCCAGCCATCGCTGTAGTAAAGCTCGCGAAACACCCGCATCGGCTCGATGCCGAGCAGATAGATCGACGTGCCCACCATCAGATAAAGCGACAGATCGGGCATCAGCGCGCCCGCCAGGGCGGCGCCGGTCACGCGCGGCTGGTTCGGCCGCGCAAAGGCAGCTGCGCCAAAGATCAAATGCGCCGGAGTATTCATGCCGCCCCTTTCCTTGCGCCAAGCCGCCCGGTAATGCCGGGAAAGATAGGGCGGGGCATGTCGGATGGCCAAGGCAATCATGATTCAGGGCGCGGGCTCGAACGTGGGCAAGTCCATGGTCGTGGCCGGTCTGGCGCGGGCGTATCACAGGCGCGGGCTGCGCGTGATGCCATTCAAGCCGCAGAACATGTCGAACAACGCTGCGGTCACGGTGGATGGTGGAGAGATCGGCCGGGCGCAGGCGCTGCAGGCGCTCGCCGCCGGGCGCGACCCGGTCGTGCACATGAACCCGGTCCTGCTGAAGCCGGAAACCGACACCGGCGCACAGGTCATCGTGCAGGGACAGCGCTATGGCACGCTGAAGGCGCGCGACTATGGGCGGGCCAAGGCGGATCTGCTGCCGAAGGTACTGGAAAGCTACCACCGGCTGGCAGCGGAGGCCGATCTGGTGCTGGTCGAAGGCGCGGGCAGCCCGGCAGAGATCAACCTGCGCGCGGGCGACATTGCCAATATGGGGTTTGCCGAGGCCGCGAATCTGCCGGTGGTGCTGGTCGGCGATATCGACAGGGGCGGTGTGATCGCGCAGCTCGTCGGCACATATGCGGTATTGCCTCGCAGCGACCGGAAAAGAATTTCCGCGTTTCTGATCAACAAGTTCCGCGGTGATCCGACGCTGTTCGACCAGGGATTGGCAGAGATCGTGCGGCGCACCGGCTGGACCTCGCTGGGTGTTCTGCCCTGGTTCGGCGATGCATGGAAACTGCCGGCCGAGGATGTGATGGACGTGGCCTCCACTCCGGGAGGCGCCTTCAAGGTGGCCGTGCCGCGTCTGAACCGGATCGCCAATTTCGACGACCTGGATCCGCTCGCGAACGAGCCCGGCGTCACTGTCGAGATCGTCGAGGCCGGGCGCCCCCTGCCCGGCGACGCCGACCTTGTGCTCATCCCGGGCTCGAAATCGACGATTGCGGATCTGATGCATTTGCGCGCGCAAGGCTGGGATACCGACCTGTTTGCCCATGTCCGCCGTGGCGGGCGGGTGTTGGGCATTTGCGGCGGATACCAGATGCTTGGCCGGATCATCTCTGACCCGGGCGGGATCGAGGGTCCGGCGGGCAGCGTTCCCGGTCTAGGTCTCTTGGACGTCACCACCGTCATGCACCCGCAAAAGCGGCTGGCGCTGGTGCAGGCGACATATCTGCCGACCGGTGATCGGGTCGAGGGCTATGAAATCCACATCGGCGACACCGGTGGCCCCGATTGCGGCCGTGCGTGGCTACAAATCGGCGACCGGGCAGCGGGCGCGGCCAGCCCGGACGGGCGGATCCTGGGGTGCTACCTGCACGGGCTGTTTGCGTCCGACGCGTTTCGGGCAGCGTTTCTTGGTGACGCCGGGGGGGTGGCAAGCCTCCTCAGTTACGATGCCACGGTCGAGGCAACGCTGGAGTCGCTTGCCGGTCACCTCGCGCAGCATCTGGAACTGGATAGGCTCTTGGATCTCGCCAAGGGCGATTAGCGCAGTCTATTCGAAATCACGTACCGCCAGCGCGCGCTGAATCTCCCGCCGCACCAGCCGGCGCACATTCCGGGTGATCCGTTCGCCCAGCACACCCTGCAGTTCCTGCCGAACGAGGTTCGACACCATTTCCCGCAGCGCCTCTTCGTCCATCAAAGCCTCTTCGGCATAGAGATCGAAGGCAGGTTCAGATGCGTCGTCTCCCTCTTCAGCGGCCTCTTCGAACGAAGCTGCTTCGTGCCGGGCGCCGGCATCCTCTGGGGCGTCGGCTTCCGGTTCCGGTTCAAGCTCGAACGCAGCCCCGGTCTCCGGTGTGAAATCGGCCTCGTGAACATTGTCGGGGCCGTCTGTTTCGGGCGCCGTCCCTGCCGCGTTTTCGTCTTGGCCCGCGCCAAACTCGTCGGATGCAAGATCCGCCGCGTCGCCATGCGTGTCGCGCAGAACCGCCTCAGGTTCGGGTTCAATCTCCGGCACCAGGTCGAGACCGGGATCATGGTCGGATCCGGCTCCCCTTGCGGCCTGGGCCTCGGGCTGCCAGTCCGGTTCATCCACCGGCGCGGTCTCCAGGTCAACGGCCTCCACCCCCTCCGGCGCGAGCCATGCCGCCTCCGGTTCGGACGCGGGCTCGGATTCAGCGTCCTGCGCCTGTTCGTCGACATGGCCGGATCCGAGGGCCTCTGCCGAGGCCTCGTCGGGTTGAATGTCGTCCCAAAGCTGGTTCGGTTCGCTCGTTTCCGGAACCTCGCCGGTTTCCTGGTCTTCCTGGTGATCGCCCGCCGCTTCAGCGTGATACGCCTCCGCTTCGGACACCTCAGCAGCCTGATCCGGTGCATCGGCGTGCTCGAGATCGCCGTCCGGTTCCGCACGCGGTTCTTCGGCCAGGGCCTGCCCGGACGGTTGACCGGCTGAGCCGATCACGCCGATCGGGGTCGTCTCGTCCGTTGTGGCGCCCTCGCTGCCGTCGGGCTCCCACTCGCCCGGCGCCTGTTCGATTGCCGCTTCCAGCTCTGCGATGCGCTGTTCGAGCGTCAGCGTCGGCATGACATCGGGCTCTTCGGTCTCTTCCGCAACCGCGCCTTCGGATTGCCCAGTCTCGGCCCTGTCATCATATTCGGCGCTATCGGGGGCCTGATCCGGCTCATTTCCAGTATCGGGGCCGGCAATCTCGGTCAGATCGACATCTTCCTCACCAGAGGCCTGCCACGCGTCCTCCGCCTGCGCCTCGGTCTCGGGCGCGTCATCGGCCGGCTCGGTCCGGTCGGGTTCAACGGGCTCGGGTTGCGCTTCCTCGGGCTGCGCATCGGCCGTCTCGCCGCTATCCTCAGCCTCTTCCATGACCCGCAAAGCCGGGGTCAACAAGAAGCTGTCGTTCTCCGGGTCCTTCGCCTGCTTGCGCGCCTTTCCGCCTAAAGGTTCCTCCGACACCAGCCGCCGGATTGACGAAAGCACGTCTTCGATTTCGGCATTTGTGACAGGATCCGACATAGGAAATCCCTTTTTTCTGCTCGCCGGAACAGTAGCCAACGCACAGCTAACACACAACTCTTAGCGCGAAGTTAGTCCCGGAGCAGGCTCTTTAGGACACGGTCGAGCTTTTCGCCCTGTGGACTGACATAACGCGTGGGTGCGTTCTTGACCGCGTTGTAGTAGGCCGCCGGATCGTAGGTCACGATGCCGAGCTTGAGGTGTTCGACGGTCAGCAAACCCATGGTCGCCAGCAGTGTATAAACCGCCACGAACTGTTGAATTTCCGATTCCACCAGCGCGGCGCGGGCATCAAGCAGCTCCTGCTCGGCGTCCAGCACGTCGAGCGTGGTGCGCGCACCCAGCGTCGCCTCTTCCCGCACGCCGTTGAACGCGACCTGACTGGCGCGCACCTGCCGGGCGTTGGCCTCGGTACTGGCAATGGCCACGGCCAGGTTCGACCACGCATTGCCCACATCCTGCTTGGTGGTGACCACGGCCTGCAACAATTCCGCCCGGTCGGCATCCACCGTGGCAATCGCCTGCCGCAACAGCGAACTCAGACGGCCGCCGTGATAGATCGGCTGGGTCAGCCGAAGCGTGACGCTGTTCGATGCATTCCTGTCCTGATCGAGCCCGGTGCTGAGGCTGCCGGTCACGCTGGGCTTCATCGCAGCCTTGGCGATCAGCACGTTCAGTTCGGCCACCGTCACCTCGCGCTGGCGCTGGCGGATCAGCGGATGGGTCCGAACCGCGACCGCCTTGGCCGCGTCGACGCTTTTCGCCGTCATCGGCGGACGGCTTGGCCGGCGCAGATTGCCCGGGTAGTTGCCGATCGCCGCCTTGTAGGCCTCGCGCGCCACGGTGAAATCCCCCTGCGCCGCGGCGAGGCCGGCCCGTGCGGCCGCCAGCCGCGCTTGGGCAATGGACACGTCCGTCCTGGTGACCTCGCCCACCTCGAACCGGTCCCGTGCTGCGCGCAGTTCCTGGGTGATCAGACGCACGTTGTTTTGCCGCAACGCCACGAATTCCGCCGCGCGGATCACTTCCATATAGGCGGCAACGGCGGCCAACAGCACGTTCTGTTCGACCGAAATCAACCCTTCCCGGGTCGCCAGGACGGCCTCCTTCGCCGCATCGATGCCAAGCTTGTTGCTGCCGGATGTATAGAGCTCCAACTCCGCCGTCAGGGCGATCGACGCGGTGTAATTGTCCGTGGTCGGACGCGGATCGGCATAACCGGCGGATGCGATGAAGTTGATTACCGGCCGCAGGCGCGCCACGGCCTGCGCAACGCTTTCGTCCGCCGCCCGCAACAACGCGCGGTTCTGCTCAAGCAGGTTCGAATGGCGATAGGCCGAAATCAGCGCGTCGGTCAGCGTCTCGGCCCGCGCCGGTGGCGAGGCAAAAAGAGAGGCAGCGGCAACCGCTGCGGCCAGCAGCATGTTTTTCATGCTGCAAGGGATCAATCTGCGCGAGTCAGCCAACATACCGGTATACTGCCCAATAACTGCCAAGGATCACAGGACAAATTCCGCCTTGCGTTCAAATCCCGGCAGCACGGGCGCCGCCGCGTTGAAGGCAAAGCGCCAGCTGATGCCGCCATCGTGCCGGTGTCCGATCCGGCATTGGCCCAGCGGGCCGGTCATGAACAGGGCCGCAATGCGCCCGCCCTCCTTCAACTGGTCCGTCACCGCCGCCGGGACGTCCTCCACGCCACCCTGCAGGAGGATCGCATCGTAGGGCCCATGCCTGGCCGCGCCGCCCGCCAGAGCGCCCTCGACCACTGCGGCGTTGTCCGCTCCGACCTCTCCCAAAAGGGTCTCGGCTTCCTTGGTCAAGTCCGGGTCTTCCTCCAGCGCCACCACCGCCTCGGCCAGCCGCGCGATGACCGCGGTGGAATACCCAAGCCCGCAGCCCAGATCGAGCACCAGTTCGTCCGGCGCGATCGCCAGCGCATCGAGCATCTTGGCAAGTGTCCGCGGCTCCAACACCACACGGCCTCCACCCAGGTCGATATTGCCATCCATATAGGCGATCTCGCGCGCTGCATCCGGCACGAAACGCTCGCGCGGGACGGACAGCATCGCCTGGATGATCGGAAATTTCGTAACGTCTGATGGGCGTATCTGCGTGTCCACCATCAAGGTACGCCGGGCGCTGTAGTCGGTCATCAAGCTTTACTTACCCGTTTCATGCGATGTCCGGTTCTTGCCACAGATTCCCGGGCCCGACAACACGCGACACGACCTGCGGCATCGCACCGCCCGATTGTGGCGCATTGGCGTCAGGCAGCCACCTTATTGGCCGTATCGCGCATTCCGTACCGGGCGAAGAACCCCACTTGCCTGCCCGCAATCCTTGGTCTACATCCCAGCCTTGCACTGCGGCGAGTTGGCGGAGTGGTTACGCAGCGGATTGCAAATCCGTGTACACCGGTTCGATTCCGGTACTCGCCTCCAAATCTTTTCAATGACTTACGCCGCATCGGCTTTTCCTGAAAGAGAGGCTTGCGCACATGTTTGCGCACATTCATGTTTCGTTTATGTTCCGTTCCCGGGCGATATTCGCGGCTCTGGCGCGGGCCTTCTGTCGCTCTGCCCCGGCATAAAGCTGGACCATTCGTTGGGTTTTGTGGCCGGTGATCGCCATGATCTGATCATCGCCGAGACCGACGCGGGCCAACTCGGCCGTGGCTGTATACCGCAACGAGTGGATGTCGAAAGCCTCTGCCCCGACCTGGCGCCGTAGCTTCATCATTGCATCGGCGGCGCCACGATATGACCACGGGCCGGTGCCGGCATGGTTGGTCAGAATGAATACCGATCGTCTCGGCGCGCCGCCCAGCGCCTTGAGCAGCTTCCGGGGCGCAGGGATCCACAGCTTTGTCCTAGTCTTGCCTTGGCGGACACTAATCGCCTCACCATCAAAATCCGACCACTTCATTTTCAGGACGTCGCCGATTCTCTGACCGGTGCCGATGAGTAGTTCGAAAAGCAACACGGTCCGACCATCCGCGGACCGGCGGGCGGCGGCGACGAGTACGTCCGGCCAAGGCTGGCGTTCTTGTTTCTCGTACTTGACCTCCGATACGTCTTTGACCCTATTGCCGCCGGTGGGGAGCAACCCAAAATCAATAGCGCGCTCCATGATAATTCGGAGGACGCGGAGCCGGTAGTTAGCGCGGTGTGGGCTCTTTTTCGCCCAAGCATCCCGCCAAGCAATGACGTGGTGGCGCTCGATATTCTTTGGTTCAAGGTGCCCGATTTTATCTGCTAGAAATCCGAGGTGCTTGCGGTAATCGGCCTTAGTTCTTGGCGCCAATCCGGTGAACTCCGGCGACCGCTCGTATCGGTCGATGACATGCGCGACTGTGCTGCCATGGACCACCGGAGCGGGCGCGGCAAGCAGGCGCTCCCGCTCTTGGTAGAGGGCAAATGGTACTGGGGCACCCGCCGGAAATTGGGTTTGCATCCGAATAGCGATAATCTTTGATCCGCTGCGTTTTCTAAACAACAGCACCCCGTCGCTCTTTCGCCGGTGGACGTATGATGGCAGTTCTCGACCCTTCATTCGCTCATATCCACCAAATCTGCTGGGTTTTTTTGCTGACCGACCCCCTCAATGCAGACCTCTATGCCGCCATCGGGAAGAATAGTCGCCCGATCGATCCGGCGTCCCAACTTTTGCTCCCAAGCCGCAATATACAGCGCCACCCTTGAAGGGGATAATATCGCCTCGGTCTGCTTGTGTTTGACGGGCGCGTTCATTCGCACAGCCCATTTTCGGACGAACACCCGGCGGTGTCGTCGGTCAGGGCGACGAGGTCGCGTTGGCGGCCACCTCTGGACGTCAAAGTCCACTCCACCACCTCCACCGGCGTCGGGATGAAGCCGTCGATGACGACGCCCCCAGGCGGCGGGATTTTGTCGGCAGTGAAGAAAGACGACCACCCGCGACGGGAGGAGGGACCGACCAAGGCCTCCCACCGTTCGAGTTTCTCGACCACATCCGGGAACCGGGCGAAGACCTGGCGCAACTCAGCCTTGCGGGCAAAAACGTAGGGGCGGCAACCGACCCGACCAGCGCCCATGGAATAAAGTGGGTTGGGGGCGAGACCGTGGCGGCGGTGGGTTTCAAACACATCCGCAGCGACGAAATAGACTGGTGGAGGAGGAGGTTGGAGGGCGCCGGCCGGCCGTGGGAGGAGTGAATTTGACCGGCGCCTGGGGCCGGCCACGGCCGACCCGGTGTCAGGTTTCATCGCGCCGTGGAGAGCCCCCATTGGGTGGTCCGGGTTGATTGTTAGTGCATGGTCGGTCTCGGGTCCAATGGAACGATGCTTTCCAGCGCCGGTGGCCGGTATCCCAGAGCGCTGTGCGGCCTGACGGTGTTGT
>JASJDP010000031.1 GCA_030065095.1 Rhodobacter sp. | reverse complement strand
GTTCCACCTCGCAGCTACCGCCCAAAACCTTCGCAAACTCGCCAAACTGGCTCCAAATCCAGCCTGAAAGAGGCCACGAGCGAAGCTCGCGCTCAGACCAATACCAAGTGTTCGAACGACTTTTTCAACGAAATCGGCTCTGGGCCGACCTCCCAAGCCGAAGCGGTGAATGTCAGGCGTCGTAATACGAATGACCGAGGCTTGCTCCAATCGCTTGATTCTGCACCGCAGGCGGCCTGGCTCGATCGTCCGGTTTCGATTCGCGCCGTATCCGCTTGCTTTCTGCACCGCGTCGGTCCGGGTCGAGCCCGAGTTACCCGTTCGATGCGATGCCACGAATGGCCGGTCGCGACATTTTGGCGATCCGATAACCCGTCAAGTCGTTTGGGTTTAGAGAAGCCCATTTCATAATAGCGTTCTTGGAGTGATTGCGAGGCTGCCGCAGTTGCGCTTGCCCCCCCGCGGGCCCGGGAAACCATCATCTCGATGGATCACAGGCTGATCACGAATTAACAGGCAACCGGACAACTCGGGTGGTGCTGATCACCGTCACTCTGCACCTGCGGCCGGAATTGCCTGAACCAGTATAGGCGCATTGGCGTCAGGCTAGCTCAAGGCAAAACGGTTGCAGTGATCGAGAATACCTGTGACCGTCTCCTAACTGGATTATCGAGTTTGACAGGAGCAATTTGACTTCGTCTTATCGCGGCGGTTCAGATGTGCCTGATCTTTCACTGTCAGGGAGGGCTGCATGGAGGTGACGACGGAAAACGACCAAGTCATCGTGTTCGATGAGTTTCTGAGTGCCGAGGCATTCCGCTTTGTTTGGAATTTCGTGCTGGAGGCCCGGTTTCGGTATGTGAACAACGACCAATGGATCAAGGCTTTTCGCCTCATGGACGGGGCGGCGCTCTGGTCGGATGTATTTACCTCTAAGCCAATGCCGTCTGATCGAACCGCAATGTCGCAATCGTATCCGACGGGCAAGGGCATCGACTGTTTTATCGAGGCACTGGCCGAGACCGCTAAAGGTTATCCGGAATTCGTTGGTGAAGAAGGCCCGGACTGGGAACTGTTCTTCGTGCGGCCCTATCTTTATCCGACAGGGGCGGGCCTGTCGTGGCATACTGACGGAAGACAAGATGTGTCTTGTGCCTTTGTCTACTACGCTCATCCTGAGTGGAACGCGTCATGGGGTGCGGAATTGTTGGTGGACGGGTCAGACTTCCGCGATCTGACCTATCCGGAGTTGGAAATGTATGACGGAGAAAGGCGTGCGCCGGGTCTACATATGGATCACGAGATCACCAGTCGTGCCGTCATGAATTTCGGGGTTGGCACCTATGTGATGCCTAAACCAAACCGATTGGCACTGATCCGGCGCGGTGTTCTGCACCGGATAAACCCGGTTGGCGCTGCAGCCGGCGATCACGTGCGCAGCTCGCTTACGGGTTTTTTCATGTCAAATGACTGAGTCGCCAGGGCGCTGGTTGATTCGCTGTGCGCCGGAAAGGGCGCAGGCGCAGGTCAATTTTCGCCTGCTGGAGCCAAAGGATTTGCTGCCAGAGCAGTTGTCATTGCGCCGTGAAGGGCCACCCATTTCCCGCCACCCTGCTCCACAGTACACACGCTGGTCGAACTGGTGTGGTGCGCACACCTCCTCGGTATCGTTTGAGATCCCGCTTGGGGATATGCGGCTGCGCTGCAAACAATATCTCTATGATCTGGGTCCTTTGTCGACGCTTGACTGCGCGGCACTCTATGACCAATCAGCGGACAGCATGGCGGTCAACCCCTTGTCGACTGGCGGCGTCGCATGGGTGGGGGTCGACTATGCGGGCTTGCCAGCAGTGACTTGGTTGCAGCATGGCACGAATGTCGAGTTGCGCTGCCTTTCAGGTCGGTTTGATCTGGACCGAGTTCTGGACCTGGCTGATGGGTTCGCATCGCTCGACGTGGCAGCGCAATTACCGTTCTCCAAACGCAGCTATTGGGCACGGCACGACCGGTACGACATACACCTTGCACGTGGCATCTATCACCCGCCCTCCAGTCTCTGGCGGTTTCGGTGGCCATGGTTGGCGGTTGATCATCATTGGTCAGACGATGCCGACGTGATTTGCGCGGGCTTGTCTTCGGCGGTCGGCTCCAGTTGGCAATTTGATGGAACATGCTGCTTCGGTGTTCCACCAGCAGAAACCATCACGCGATTTATCGCGGCGGATTCTGGCTGTGCGGTGCTTTGGGTGCGTCAGTTCCGTGCACATGAGGCATCGATCCCCGATCCGCACGGCGGCATACCGACACTTGATCGTCACAGCGGTTTCAGCGCCTTTGAGATCACCCAGACATACGAACAGAACCTGCGCCTTATTACCGCCAGCCGCAGCAGACGGGTTGGGCCACATGACACGGTCGCGTGGAAGGGGTCATGGGGGTATCTAGTTCAGCAATCCAGCTACGCCGCTGGGGATCTCCAGACTCACCTGCAGCTGGCCCGGCGAATTACCAGGGTACTGGCTTGACAGTCAGACGATCGAGCAACTGAGCCACATCAACCGCTGACAAATTGTACTTTCGCACCAATTCCAGTGTCTTCTCAGGGTGATGGGCAGCAGAGGATACTTCATCTTCAGTGGGAAGGTCACGGGACGACGTCAGAACGGACTTGTCTGTCACGATAAATCTCCTTTTTAGATCAGACTTCAAATCACTTAAGAATTCAATCTTACCACAGAAACGGCGCGTACCAAAACCCGCTATGCACCTTATTGCAGTCATTAGACATCGACGCTGCGAATTCACGTTTTTCCGCCTGTTGGACGAGCGGTGTGAGAACGGTGCTGCGGAGTGACCGGACGACCGCTTTTTGAAGTTATGAGCCAGATTTCGATGTCGATGAGAATCCGAGCAGATCGGTCGGCTGGTTGATAGCGACAGCTTGGGGACTTGTCCGCTTCGCCCTGCGGTGCGGGCATTCGGCCCGCGTCGGCAACTGTCTCATGAGGGCCGGGACCGGGATCACGGATGCGCCGATGGAGCGACAACTTCCTCCGCGTGTTTTGCCATTCACACAAACGGCCATCAGTGGCTTTCATCACCCATTCGATTTTCCATAGGATTGACCGCAGGGTCATAGCCAATCGTAAGGGCCTTGATCTGGGTTCTCGATCGGCGGCGCGTGCATCTTAACGGTGGACGCTCGCCGGCCAAAGATCGGGCTACGATGTCTGGATCTGTAATCTTGCCGAAGTATCGGTAAGCGCCCCCGTTTCGCCCCCAATTCATCGGCCTGAAACCGCTTAGGGTGGGTCGAAAGGTTGAACAATTCGAGAAAATCTCGGGAACAAACCGCTTGTACCTGTTTTCGGGAGGCAGGGATCGTGAGTTCGAATCTCGCCACTCCGACCAGTGAAAAACAAAAGGCCACTGACGGGGCCTTTTGTTTTTCACTGGTCTCGCCGCGAAGATACCGCCGTTGACGTGCGCCGGTTTGTCGAGGCGTTCTCAAACGCTTGGCGTTAACCGACCGCGATTAGGATCAGCGTCGCCATCCCCCACAGGGTCATTTGGAAATGCGTGCTTTGCGCGCCCTCGTGGCAGTACCAATAGCAAAACCAATTCCCCGCCACCAAGAAACCGACCCAAACGCTGGTGAAAGACAGCGTCCCCAGCAGGGCCAAGCTGCGCGCGGACGCGGCCTCTACTCGACCGAAGACAGCCAGGATCAAGGCGGCGGAGCCGGCCCAAAGGACAAGGGTCGCAAAAATTTCCCAGGCGACGATCAGCTTGAACAGCCACGTCTGCACGGACGGGTTCGAGACACGCCGATGCGCCACCAATGCGTAGGCGTCGGGGTATTCCTTTCGCATGCGGGCCATGTCGAGCACTTCAGCCGTGAACACCCGGTTCAGCTCGGGATACAGCACGTTTTCCAGCACGCCCGTCGTCAGCCAAGCCGCCAGAAAGACCACCGCCGCAGCCTGGGTGATCAGCAGCACCAATTCGATTGCCATGAGGTCACCGTTATGCGCGGCGAGGCGACCGAAGCCGCCTCGCGCGGCTGTATTCAGGTCCAGTGCAACTGGGCCGGACGGATCTCGAACGAGATGTGGTGCGCGCCTCCTTCCAAACCCTCGCGGGTGTGGTTGTAGAGCGAGCGCCAGTAGGGCTGGATCGTCACGCCGTCATCCTGCAGGATCGCCTCTCCCTTTGCCATCAATTCGCGGCGCTTCTCGACGTCCGCAGTGGCCAGCGCCTGTTCCAGGATCCCGTCGAATTCAGGGTTGGCATAACCGAATTCGTTCCAGGCCTCGCCCGAACGATAGGCCAGTGCCCAGACCTGCACACCAAGCGGACGGTGGTTCCAGTTCGTGGAACTGAACGGGTACTTGGCCCAGTCGTTCCAGAACGTGTTGCCGGGCAGCACGGTGCGCTTGACGTTGATGCCGGCATCGCGCAGCTGCGCGGCCACCGCATCGGTCGTGTTTTTGCGCCATGCGTCGTCGATCGACAGAAGCTCGTGTTCGTAATCGCCCATGCCGGCTTCGTCCATCAGGGCCTTGGCCTGCGCCGGATCGTAGGTTGGATCGCCGATATCGGCATATTCCGGGTGCGCCGGTCCCACATGGTGGTTTTGTGCCGGCACGCCGCGGCCCTGATATCCAAGCTCCAGCAGCAACGAGTTGTCCACCGCCATGGTCAACGCCTGGCGCACCCGCTTGTCCGCGTACGGCTTTGCACCGTCGACTTCCGCAAGCTGGTTGGGGCGGATCACGATGGTTGCCATCGTCACCACCTCGTTTTCGACCCAGCCGTCGAGCGTGTTCATGATGTCGATGAATTCGCCTTCGAGCGAGTACATCATGTCGATCTCTTCACCTTCCGCTGCCGCGACGAAGGCCGACGGGTCGGTGCCGTAGTCGATGTATTCGATCCGGTCCATCCAGGCGCCGTTGCCGGCGTTCCACCAGGTGTGGTTCTCGTTTCGGACGAGGACGCCCTTGATACCGACCTCCAGGCTCTCCGGCAGATACGGGCCGGTGCCGATCGGGTTTGTCAGCATGTCGTTGGCGTTGTGCGAGCTGTGCACGATGGCCGCCGGATAATCCGCCATGCCCGCGATCAGCGAGATGTCGGGCTTGGGCAGGTTCAGCTGGACCGTGTGGCTGTCGACGACTTCGATGCTGCCTTCGATGGCCTTTCCCGTGTCCGCATCGATCATGGTCGCGAAGCGGCCGGCCATCGAGTTGGTCTCGACAGTTTTGTCGCACCAGCCGGCAATGTTGCGCGCCACGTCGTCAGCGGTGAAATCGTCGCCGTTGTTCCACTTGACGCCCTTGCGGACGTTCAGGGTGTACTGGGTCGCGTCATCGTTGATCTCCCAGCTTTCCAGCAGAGACGGCTGGAACGTTCCGTCGTTTTCGTAGGTCACCAGGTATTCCAGCCAGCCGCGCGAGAAGTTGGCGATCTGCGACCAGTCATAGGTGCGCGGGTCTTTCAGTGCGCGCACTTCCTGCTGAATGCGCACGGTGCCGCCGGTTTTGGCGTGGCTCGCGGCCTCTGCCGGCGCAGAAAGGCCCAGCATGGCGTAAGCCGTGGCAGAGGTCGCGCCGAACGAGCTGGCCAAGGCCAGAAACTCACGGCGGTTGACGGGATCCGTCCCGACCTTGTCTGCCTGGCCGGTGATCGCCGTCGGTAGGGGTTTTCCAGTCCGGTTAAGGTATTTCATTTCTTCCTCTCCGTTGGTCGCGAGGGTTACCCTCTTGGTTCTTGCAGATCGCTCTGCGTTGGCGCGGTCCGTTCCCGGACCTTGCGAAGGTCTCGACAAGGCATTCGCATTTCATCGAGACCGTCGGCGTCGGTAGCGGATGTGCATATACTTGACAAGGTACGAGGCTGGTTCTCGGGCCAGGGTGTACCGCGGTGCAGCACCGCCCGCTGGTCCCAGATGAGTACGTCGCCGACCTGCCACCGGTGCGAATATGTGAACTCCGGCCGGGTGCAAAAGTCTATCAACTCCGCCAGAAGCGCCTTGCCTTCGGCGTCCCCATAGCCATCGACTTCATAAGCATGCGAGGCGACGTAAAGCGCATCGTGCCCGTTGACCGGATTGGTCCAAACAGCGTTCCAGTGCGTGGCCGGCCACTTGTGGAACATGGGATGTTTGGCCAGTTCGGGCGAGATCTTGGCGCGTGAGACGGCGTAGTGATGCCAGATGCCCCGCCCTCTGATCCTTGCTCGCAGTTCTTCGGGCATCGCCGCCCAGGCGGCGCGGGTCGACGCAAGCTCTGTCGCGCCGCCTTCGGTCGTGACGACACGTGCAGTGATGATATTGGTCAGCGCCGGCTGTGGAAGGAACGTGCTGTCGGAGTGCCACAGAAAGTTCGATTCCAAGTGCAGCCGGTGCAAATCCAAATCGCCGCCAAGCGAGCTGTCGGCCCGGACATTCGTGACCGTCGGGATTGTGAACTCCTCGCCGGGTTGCCGCTCGTCCGCCTTTCTGTCCTCGATAGGGCCGAAGGTGTTCGCCAGTTCCAAATGCGCCGCGTCGTCGAATTCCTGGGCCCGAAACAAGAGCGCCGAGTGTTCCTCGAAGAGCGCCCGCAACTCGTCAAACCGTCCGGATGGAACGACGTCCGCCAGCGGCAGGCCGGTGACCTCGACGCCGAAATGCCGCGTCAGCGGGGTGGTTTTCAGCTCTGGCATGTCAGGCACCCTCTACAACGGCCATGGCCTCGATTTCTTCCGGGCTTAAATCCATTACCGACTGCCAGGCTGTGGATTTGGCGCTGTTCAGCAGGCCCTTGGGGTCGAGCCGTTTTTTCCATGCAAGATGCGTGTAGTCGGCATTGTGCAGCCCCCCCCGTTCGACTTGGTTGGCATGGGCATCGTAGACCGCAAATCCGTGGTCGGTATAGGTGCGGTTGATCGCCGTCAGCCGCTCCCTGCCGGAATACCAGATGATCGGCAGGTCGATCGCCGTAATCTCTCCACCCAGCCGGTAAAACTCGTGATGCGTCCAAACGTCGTCGCCGAGATCCGCGCGGAGGCGCGCAATCGCCCCCGTATTTGCGGGGTCGGGCACACCGACCTGCTGGTAGGTGGCCGAGCGGTCCGACTTCAGCACTTGAAGCGTCGTGTGATTATAGCAGAACTCGAACACATGCGGGATGTTCCTGGCCTCGCGCGCAGCATCATCAAGCGTCAGATCCAGGTTCCCGCCATGCTCATCCACCAACGCCGCCAGCCGCGGCACATCGGTTGACGGCACATAGCAGGCCAGCAGGTCCCGATCCTTGCGAAGATGACCCTTGAGGCGGGGAAAGTACCCGACGATGCGCGCATCGACGATACTGACCATCTTCGGCGCGATCGCCGCGGAAGTGGCAACCGCATATCCTGCAGCATACGCGGCCTCGTAATCATCGAAGGTCGCCATACAGGCGATCCAATCGCGGCTGGGCACGGTGCGCAGCGTCACTTCGGTGATCACCCCGTTCAGTCCCCAGGCGTGGTGGATCTTCAGGACATCGGGGCCATGAAAGATGTGTTCCTGCGGTTCGGCCTCGACCGACAGCGCCTTTAGCGCGATCAGGTTGCCCGGCTCGCGCAACGCTCCCGTCGCCAGCGACCCGATCCCGACCGACCCCCCGGCCACAAAGCCGCCGATGGTGGCTATGTCCTGCGTCGACGGGAACATCGCCATTTCCTGACCGCTCTTTTTCAGGGCTCGGTTGATATTTGCCATCAAGGCGCCAGCCTCGACCCGCACCAGCCCGTCACCAATCTCGAGAATCCGGTTCATCGACGTCGTTTCGATGATCAGGCCGCCATCGACCGGCACTGCCTGCCCGTAGTTGCCGGTCCCGCCCCCGCGCACGACGACAGGGACTTCAGCCTCATAGGCCACGCTCAGGCAATGTTTGAGCTCGGCGACGGTTTTCGGAACCGCAACCAGATCTCCGAAGCAGCGCTTGAGTTCTTCGTTCAGGATTGGGCTGTACCAGAAAAAGTCGCGTGAACGTTTCTTGACCAGTACGGTCTCGGTGATTGTCTCGACCGGCATCAGACGCGAGGCAAAAGCCGCCCAATCAATCGATGTCTTGCCGGATATCGAAGTCATGCAAGCTCTCCATGCAATGCAATCGTAATTGGCTTGGGGGCAGACGCCCCTGCCAGAATATCGGCCGGGGTTGCTGCGCCGAACCGGATAGGATCCCCAATAACAGCCCGGTCGAGGTGGGTGGACGTAACGCTATGCGCGCTTTCGGCACTGGTCGTGAGCGTGGGAAGATAACATCCGAAAGGTGGACCGCGATGCGTAGTCTGCCCGGTGCGGACAAGCAGTCCGCCGCGGAAAAAATCCTGATCGAGTGTGCCGCCGAAACCGGTGGGAGATGCGACCAGCGACATCGGCTCCTTGGCGTTCATCACGATGAAATCTGCGGGGCTTTGCGATGTCATCGGGCTGCCCTGTGGTCAAAGCGCACGAATCCGGTCGGGAAGCCGGCGAAGTTCCGGGCCGCTCCTTCCGGCAGGTCTTGCCCCTGCGCCCGGGTCGCCGCAGAGGCGTCGCCACAGGCACGGTTGACGTTCGGCGCGTCGATGATCGACGCCGGCGGCCCCGTGGGGCCGGTGAGGCGATTTCCGTCGTTCCGTCTGCGGCTTGCAAGCGCCGGGGCGCCGACAGGCAGCGATGCGACAATACTGTCTGTCAGGCCGCGAAACGCCGATGCCGCCAGATCGGCCCAACAGCCCTGCGCGCTCATACCGGGTGTCCCAAGAGATCACCAAGAAACCCGTAGAACCAAGTCGCCTGTGCCGCGTCGTGCTGGTACATCAGGCGGGTCTGCTCATCGGGCTGTTGCACGCCCGGGCGGTCGTAGACGTTCCATTTCTGGCCTTGCCAGCGGCGAAAGCCCTCGATCGTCACTTCCGGGTGGAACTGCAACCCGTAGACCTTGTCTCCATAGCGAAACGCCTGGTTTTCATAGTTTTCGTTCCCTGCCAGCCGAACCCCGCCGACAGGCAGATCGAATGTGTGAAAATGCGCCTGCGTCACCCAAAGCGGCGCCTCCAGGAAACCGGCAGCCTCTGGGGTCGGGTCGATCCGGTAGTATCCGAACTCAAAGATCTCATGATCGCGCGGCCCGGCCCAAGCGCCCAGAAGGTGCGCAATCATCTGCGCGCCCTGACAGAGCCCCAGCACCGGCACATTGGCGCCAAGGCACTCTTCGATCCAACGGTATTCTTCGTTCAGAAACGGATGTTTGTCGGTGTCATAAGCGTTGTACTTGCCGCCGTAGACCACCGTTCCCGCGAGATCATCGCCATGCGCACCGAGGTCATCGCCGGCAAACGGCCTCCGGCTGTCGATCTCGAAACCCGCCTGCGTCAGCCAGGAAACCACCCGGTCATCGGCAGGTTCATGTCCATGGCGAACCAAAACCACACGCCGCCCCATATCGCCCTCCTTAGACGAAACCGGTTTTGCGTGGCCCTTGTAGAACAATCCGTGCCAGAGATGTGGGTTCAGGGTCGCAAACAAATCCCGCACTGGCAAGCGCGATATTGGGACGAAGATGGGAAACGGGATGTAATCAGTGCCCCCGTCTCAATCCACCCCCCTTGTCGCCCATATCGAAGACCGCCTCGCCATGACGCGCTTGTCGGCGCAAATCGCCAGGCGGATGGTACTGAACGAAGTGATGCGCGGTTTGCACCAAGGCCATCTTTCTTCGAGGGGTGACAGGCGTCGCGCAGCATGCCAGGGCCGCTCACACGAGGCAGTGCCGCCAATGAAGCGCGATTTTCGTCCGGGTCATGCGGGCCGCTGACCGAAATCCTCACTTACGAGCACAGCGGCTGTCAAAGCATCAGACGGTCGAGTTCCACCAATCCTCAATTGCGTCGACCATCTCCGCTCCCTCCAAGCCGATGGCCGCGACGGCCGCGCATCCAGACTTCACCCGCTGTGTGATCTCTCTCTGTTCGCCGA
The DNA here is from genome assembly GCA_030065095.1 of Rhodobacter sp. Lineage (GTDB taxonomy): Bacteria > Pseudomonadota > Alphaproteobacteria > Rhodobacterales > Rhodobacteraceae > JASJCA01. The sequence goes on along the minus strand of JASJDP010000031.1, from coordinate 41,985 downwards.
CGACGTGAACCTCCCACATGCCGCCAGATGGGTCCGCGATGAGCGCCTTCAATCTCAAAACACCGCTTGGAAGTCGCGAAAGGAGCGCTTCGATCTCTGTCCTTGTCAGTTCGGGAGGAGACGTGCTCGACCACTGCACGTAGCCCGGATGTTTCGCGCGGCTCTCGGCCGGGGCCTCACGTGTCAGCGTACGTCCCAAGACCAAACCCGCAACGGTAGCGGCGTCATCGGCGCCCACCCGCGGGTCGGATCCGCAGTCTCCCAGAGCGGCCGTGACGGCCGGATCGTCGGGAGGGGTCTTGCTGACGACGAGCAAATCGGCCGCGCTGGCCTGTCCCCTCAGCTGGCTCGAGATTCGCGGATTGGCCAGTTGGACAGGATAATTGATCCCGTCGATGACCGTCAGGATCCCTGCATAAGCCATCTCGGGCTCGGACAAGGCCAGCTCGGCGATCTTGGCGGGATCGGCGATGCCGCTCGCCTCGACGATGAGGTGATCGGGTCTTGGGCTGCGGTCGAGCATGTCGCCTATGGCATAGTACAAGTTGCCTGCCATCGAGCAGCAGACACAGCCATTGGTCAGTTCGATCGTGTCCTCGCGTGCCGATTTCAGCAGCGCTGCGTCGATGTTGATGGCCCCGAAATCGTTGACCAGCACGGCAAGCCGCAGGCCGTGATCGACGGCAAGCAAACGGTTGATCAGGGTGGTCTTGCCGGACCCGAGATAGCCGCCGACGACTGTAAGAGGCAGGCGGCTCATACCCGGTTCACCCGGCCGCCGAACACGGTGCCGAACACGGGCACGTCCTTGAGGGCCAGACCATTCTCCAACGGATCGGCGCCCAGCACCGCGAAGTCGGCGCGCTTGCCGGGGGCGATGCTGCCGATCTCGTGGTCAAGCTTCAACGTGCTGGCCGCGCCCAACGTGATCAACTCCAGGGCCTGGGCGCGCGAAATCCGCTCCTGCGGCCCGAGCGTCACGCCCGACATGGCCTGCCGGTTCACCGCGCACCAGGCGGTGACGAGCGGACCGAGCGGCGTGACCGGGGCGTCGGAGTGGATGGCCGTCAGAACACCTTCGTCCAAAGCGGTGCGCACGGCGTTCATCCGGCAGGCCCGGTCCGGCCCAATGGTTCGTGCCGCGTGCTGATCGCCGAAATACCAAAGATGATTGGCGAATAGGTTGCAGGCGACGCCCAGTTCCGCCGCCCGGCGAAAGAGCGCCCGATCCATCATCTGGCAATGCTGCAGGACGTGACGGGCGCCGAGCCACGGGTGTTTGCGTGCTGCCGCATCGAGCGCGTCGAGCGACACCTCCGCAGCCTCGTCGCCATTGACGTGGATATGCATCTGCACGCCGCGGCGCTGCATCTCTTCGGCCAGCGCGAAGATCTCGTCCGGGGCGGTGTTCCAAAGACCGTTCGGCTGCCCGCCGACATAGCCTGGCCAACGTACCCGCGCGGTCCATCCCTGGATCGACCCGTCGGTCATCAGTTTCACCGCCCCCAAGCGCAGCTTGTCGGTGGACCGGGCCCGCAGGCGTAGCGCCCTGTCGGCGACTCTGGCCGGGTCGCCGGCGGCGCCGAGCGCCGGAACGATACGCACCGGGTAATCCTCGGCCCCAGTCTGGCGCAACATCTGCTCGACATCGTCGTCCTCCATCATCGAATAGAGATCGGTGATGGTTGTCACCCCGGCGCGCACTGCGACCTGGCCGTAGGCGGCGATGGACTCGGCGCTTTGCGAGAGGGTGCGAAAGTCGATCCCCATGCGGCGCAGCACCGGAAACATGGCAGCCATTTCCTGCAGTTCGCCCGTCGGTTCCCCGTCCGGCCCCTTCACAACCCCGTCAAGCGGCGTTTCGGCGGTGTAACCCGCCATCTTCAGAGCCGCCGAGTTCACGCACATCAGGTGAAAGTTCGAGAACATGACCGCCACGGGCCGGTCAGTCGCGACCTGGTCGAGATGGATGCGATTCAGCCGTTCCGACGCCAGAAAGATCGGGTCGAAGCCCCAGCCGAAGACCGGCACGCCGGGGGCGAGGCGGGCGCGTTCCCCAGCCAAACGGTCGACCATCGCATCCGTTGTCGATACTCCCGCCCATGGCTTGCCGTCAGGGTCGATCCTGTCGTGGAACCCGACATAGACATAGCGCCACATCGCGCCAGCCATCATGTGGGCATGCCCCTCGACAAGGCCCGGCATCAGCACGGCGTCGCTCAGGCGGTCGTCGATGGTGAAGTCGCCCCAGGGCGCGGCGCAATCCGCTCCGCCCACCGCCAAGATCCGTCCGTCACGGACCGCGACGTGCGTCGCCTCTGGCTGACCGCGCTCCATCGTGATGATCTTCTTCGCGGCGAAGATCCGGGTTTCAGCCATTCTCTCGACTCCTCTTTGGATCACGTTGGCGCAATCACCGGCTCAGGTCCATGGCGCGGTCCCGCGAGAGATTTCTTGACGCGGGTCGGGTCCGCGTGCTGGGCTGACCGCAATGGACAACCAGACCAAGAGGCGAATTCGACACGGGAGGTCGACAATGTTGAGAAGAAATGCCTTGAAAGGCGCTGCCGCTACCTTGTTGGCGGCAATCGTATCGGTCACCGCGTTGCCGGCGGCGGCGGCAGACGTCACGATGAATGTGGGCTTCGGCGCGCCCGAGGCCTCGCTTTATGGACGGTTCGGGCAGATTTTCCAGACCAAGGTCGCCGAGATGTCCGGCGGGTCGATCGAGGTAAAGCTGCGCTGCTGCAACCAGATCTCCAGCGAAGACGAAGCCTTCAAGGCGATGCAGCTCGGCACCGTGGACGGCTTCTTCATCACCGCCAACAACGTCTCGCCGCACTGGCCGCTGATGGACGTGACCGTGCTGCCCTACATCTTCCAGAACGCCGAGCATCTCGACCGGGTGCTGAACGGCGAGGTCGGGCAGTTGATGAAGGACAAGTTGCAGGCCGATACATCGGTGCACCTGCTGGCCTTCGGCCCGGCGCTTTACCGCGATTTCTACAACTCGGTACGCCCGATCAACACGATGGCCGATATGGACGGCCTGAAGATCCGCGTTCCCAAGAACGAGGTCATGATCGCCACTTTCGAGGCGTTCGGCGCCAACCCGGTGCCGCTCGCGTGGTCCGAGACACCGACCGCGCTGCAGACCGGCACGGTGGATGGCGGCGACAACGGCACGTCCTTCATCCGCGACATGAAGTTCTTCGAATTCGAGCCGCATCTGGTCATTCTGGAGCATTTCGTGGCCTTCGCGCCGCTCTTCGCCTCTGACGCGTTCATGAACCGGCTGAATGACGAACAGCGCGCGATGATCATCGCCGCCGCCGCAGCGGCCGGCGCCGAGTTCGCCGCACAGGTTGCCAACGAGACCGAAGAAGTGCGCGAATGGCTGGTCTCCGAAGGCGGCATGGCCATGACCCGGCCGGACAAAACCGACTTCATCGCGGCCGCGCAAGGCGTGCAGCAGGCCTTCGCCGAAGAGCGAGGGGCAGAGTTCGTCGAACTGGTGAACGCAATCCAGGCGGCGGCGGAATAGGACCCCGCCGGAATCCAAGAGGGACGCCACGCGCGTCCCTCTCCCACGTTCCGCAGGGGACCGGAGCGGTATCATGGCAGCCTTGAAATGGCTGGAACGACATTTTGAAGAGCTGATTTGCTGCGTCTGTCTGTCCGTGATCGCGGTCAGCGTGTTCGCGCAAGTGGTTGCGCGCTACGTCTTCCAGGTGGCGTTGCACTGGACCGAAGAGACCGCTGCGATCTGCATGGTCTGGGCGGTCTATATGGGCGCGGCTTTGTGCGTGCGAGAGCGGTTTCACATCCGCATCATGGTCGCGGTGGCCGCCCTGCCATCGAGCTTTGGGCGCATCGTGATCTTCATCGCCGATCTGCTTTGGGCGTTCTTCTGCCTCTTCATGGTGAAGGTCAGCTGGGATTACCTCGCCGTCTTCTGGCGGTTCAAGGAAGTCAGCCCGTCGCTCGGCATCAACCAGTTCTACCCGCAGACCATCCTGGTCATCGGCTACGCGCTGATGCTGATCCGGCTGATCCAGACCTACGTGCACTGGTACCGCGACGGCGGGCGCGGCCTGCCGGGCATGCTGGAAGAAGAGTGGGAGGAAACCACAAAAGACCAGGAACACCAGTTGTGAGTTCGCTGGCCATTCTGGCGGTCGCCTTCGTGGTCCTGACCGTCATGGGCATCCCGCTCTTCGTCTCGGTGGGGCTGACGACCGCGCTGGCGCTTTTCCTGATCGACATCCCCTACACGCTGATGGCGCAGACCGGGTACGGCAGCCTGACGCCTTTCCCGCTGCTGACGATCCCGCTTTTTGTCTTGGCCGGCCGGCTGATGGAAGTCGGCGGCATGGCGAACCGGATGATCGCCATCGCCACCAACCTTGTGGGGGCCTATCGCGGCTCGATGGGGCTGGTCACGGTCTTTGCCTGTATGCTGTTCGCGGCACTGTCCGGGTCCGGCCCGGCCACAACGGCGGCCATCGGGTCGGTGACCGTGCCGGCGATGCGTCGCGATGGGTATGACGTGCCCTTCGCCGCCGCGATCACCGCCAGTGCGGGCGCGCTTGGCAGCCTGATCCCGCCCTCGAACCTGATGATCATCTACGGTCTGGTGTCGGAAACCTCGATCCCGCGGCTGTTTTTGGCCGGCCTCATCCCGGGCGTCATGGTCACGGTTCTTTTGATGATCACGACCTACATCATCGCCCGGCGGCGCAACTACGGCGGTGACGGCGATCCCTTCACCTGGGGGCCGTTTCTGAAGGCGGCATGGGACGGCAAATGGGCCATCGGGGCACCGGTTCTGATCCTCGGCGGCATCTATGGCGGCGCCTTCACCCCGACCGAGGCGGCGGGCGTCGCGGTGTTCTATGCGCTCTTCGTCGGGCTCTTCGTCTACCGCGAGCTGACGGTGAAGAAGGTCATCGACGCGCTGCGCTTCACGGCGCTGCTGACCGGTATCCTGATCCTTTTGACCCCGACCCTGGCCTTCGGCCAGCTCACCGCCTTCTACGACGTGCCGTCGGCGGTGCAGGCGGGCATCACCTCGATCACCACGAACGTCTTCCTGGTGATGCTGCTGATCGGCCTCTTCTACATCTTCATCGGCACCTTCATGGAAAGCCTGGCCCAGATCGTGCTCTTCACCGCGGTGTTCCTGCCGCTGGTGACGTCGCTCGGCGTCGATCCGGTCATGTTCGGCGTCTTCACCGTGATCACTTGCGAGATCGGCTTTCTGACCCCGCCCCTGGGGGCCAACCTGACGGTCGCGGCGCGAATCTCGGGCATCTCGATCGAGCGGATTTCGGTGGCGGTGCTGCCCTTCATCCTCGCCTATGTTATCGGCATGGTTATCCTGATCTTCTTCCCCGACCTGACGCTCTTCCTGCCGGACTGGTTCTACGGGGAAGCCAAATAGGAGCTGGCAATGTTCGATCTGCTTTTGAAGGGCGGCGAGGTTCACGACGGGACCGGGGCCGAGGGCGTCATCGCAGATGTCGCGGTGACCGACGGGCGCATCGCCGAGATCGGCGCGCTGGCACCGGAAGGTTCGGCAGAAGTCATCGACGTCTCCGGCCTGATCGTCTCGCCCGGTTTCGTCGACATGCACACCCATTCCGACTTCACGCTGATCGCCGATGGCCGGGCTGAAAGCCAGGTGCACCAGGGAGTGACCACCGAAGTGATCGGACAATGCGGCATCAGCTGCGCACCGGTTTGTTCGCACAAGGACATCCGCTCGGTCTCGCCGTGGTATACCGACCGCGCCAAGCACGCGAACTGGCTGGGCTTCGGGGAATACCTGGACACGCTGGACGCGACCGATCTGGGCGTCAACGTCATGGCCTTCGTCGGCCACGGCACCATTCATCGGGCCGTCCTTGGCGACGTGTTGCGCGCGGGCGATCCCGACGAGGTCGACCAGATGGCGCGGCTTGTCGACATCGCCATGGACGAAGGTGCGGGCGGCTTTTCGTCCGGTCTCGAATACTTCCCGGGCATCCTTGCCGCGCCGGAGCATCTGGTGCCCATGTGCGAAGTCGCGGCCAAACGCGGTCGTCTTTATGCCACCCATGTCCGCAACCGCGACACCCACTATGACCTTGGCTTTGCCGAAGCCATCGCAACCGCACGCCAATCCGGTGCGCGGCTGCAGATCAGCCATATCCAGCCAAAATTCGGCGCGCCGGATTATGCGATGAACCACACGCTCGAAATGATCGAACTGGCGCGCCGGCACGATGTCGACATCGCCTTCGACGTGATCCCGCATGACTGGAACCACACGCTGATGGCGGCAATCCTTCCGAAATGGACGCAGGCGGGTGGCATCGACGAGGTGATGAAGCGCCTCACCGACCCGGAGGCGCGGGCGCGGATCAAGGCGAACCCGCAGCCTATGTGGCTGATTGTGAAGGCCGAGAAATGGGACGACATCGTCCTGTTGAACGCCACCCAAAACAAGGACATCGTCGGCGCGGATTTCGCCGAGATCGGGCGCATGCGGAACTGCCACCCGTACGATGCGGTCCTGGACATCCTGCTGGAGGAAGGCGAAGACCTGATGGCCTGCATGTGGTCATCGAAATCCTTTCGCGACAGCGATCTCGACCTTTGCCTGCAACAGCCTGAATGTGCCGTTATCTCAGACACGGTCGCCATAGCCAATGACGGCATTCTGCAAGATCACATCGGCTCGCTCAGCGGCTATGGCTGGGCGGCGCGGTTCCTGCAATACTACGTCCGCGACCGCCAGATCTTGAACCTGGCCCAGGGCCTAAACAAGATCACCGGCGTTCCGGCGGATCGTCTGGGTCTCAAAGACCGCGGCAAGCTCCGCCCCGGCTATGCCGCCGATATCTGTGTCTTCGACGAGGCAAACATCGCCAGCAATGCCACTGCCCGCCATCCACGCCGGTATGCGTCTGGAATCGCGCATGTGCTGGTGAACGGCAAGTTGTCCATGCGCGACGGCAAGCGCACGCCGGTCAACGCCGGGCAGGTCGTGCGGGAATTCGCGGCCTAGCAGGCAATCCTGCTCTGATCTGAGCCAAACCAACCGGTGCCGAGCGAACTCAGCGCCAATTCGTTTGGGACGAAGGTCAATCCGTCTTCAGGGATCGCATCCCAATGGCGTCGGCAGCTTGCCCTGCGACCTACGAAATGCCACGCGGCGTATGGAGACCCGCTTCCGGACTTCAAGCCCATCGGCCTTAGTCCATCGGCGATTTCGCGGCCCGCTCAAAACCGACTGCCCGGTATCCGGGTCCCGCACCGCCGCCCTCCCTGTCTTCGTTGTCATCTCCGCCCTGTGCCGGGACAAGGTCCTGACACAGATCCGGCAAGCGGGGACCGCCCGGTTTGACCGGCGAGCGCAACCTTGAGACTGGCGGCTCGATCCATTGCTGCTAGGCTGCCTCAATGGGTTTGAAACCGCTTTCCAGCCTGGCAGCACTTTCTCTCTTGTTCGCGCCAATCGTCCTGCCTGCCCCGACCGGATTGTCGGACGAGGCGTGGCGCGCTTTGGGGCTGGCGGCGGCGATGGCGCTCTGGTGGCTCACCGAAGCCCTGCCACTCGCGGCGACGGCGCTTCTGCCTCTGGCCGCCGCCCCGATTTTTGGTATCGGCACGCTCGAAGATGTGGCGCGATCCTACAGCAACCCCCTGATCATCCTGTTTCTTGGCGGGTTTCTCATCGCGAAGGCGATCGAGCGTTCAGGACTGCACCGACGCCTGGCGGGTACGCTCCTGGGGTTGGCCGGGACCAGCCCCCGTCGCGTTCTCGGTGCCGTCATGCTGACCACGGCGTTTCTCAGTCTCTGGATCAGCAACACGGCATCCGCAATGGTGGTAGCGCCGATCGCCGCCGCAATTGCCGGATCGCAGGATGATCGACCAGCGTTCGGCACCGCGCTGATGCTCGGGGTCGCATTTGCCGCCACGATCGGCGGGATGGGCTCGCTGATCGGAACGCCGCCGAACGCGATCTTCGCCGCCCATGTCAGCACAACCTACGGCGTGACCGTGGGTTTCGCGCAATGGGCCGCCGTCGGCGTTCCCGTTGCATTGATGCTCCTGCTGCTTGCTTGGTGTGTCCTCGCCTGGCTTACCCCGCGGGTGTCTTCCCGCCCGCTGACGACGTCTTTTGGCGGCCAAGACGGAATTATGCACACCGCGGAGCGCCGTGTCGCGATCATTGCCGGGTTGACTGCGCTCGGATGGCTTTCGCGGCCCTTGATCGAATGGCTCTACCCGGCGGCCACACTCTCGGATGCCGGGATTGCCATGATCGCAGCGCTCGCGCTGTTTCTCTGCCCCGACGGCGATGGCGATCGATTGCTCGACTGGGAAACGGCGGCCTCGCTGCGCTGGGACGTGCTCATACTCTTCGGTGGAGGACTGGCGCTGGCCGATATCCTGCAACACTCCGGCCTAGCCGATTGGATCGGCGGGAGCGTGCGCGAGATTTCGAATCTGCCCGAATTATTGGTTCTGCTGATCATCGCAGCATTGATCGTCTATGTGGGAGAACTCGCAAGCAACACCGCGATGGCCGCGATCTTTCTTCCGATTGCAGGTGCCCTGGCGATCACCCTTAACACCGACCCGGTCGGGTTCATGCTTCCGATAGCGCTGGCAGCGTCCGTCGGTTTCATGCTGCCGGTCGCGACCCCGCCCAATGCAATCGTCTTCGCAAACAAAGCCGTGACGAGGCGCGATATGTTGCGGGCTGGCGCACCGCTCGACGTCATCGCGCTGGTCATCGCCGTCGGGGGAAGTGCGATCCTGGGCCCCGTCTTCTTTGGCTGAGTTCTTGCCAGAGGGCAGCTCTTTGCTGTCACAGGCGGCAGTCGCAGCGGCGTATGCCACGCAACCGCGCATCGGTTTTCGGTACCGACGACCGCCACGTCCCTGACCGAACCCTCGTCGCGTACCGCGATGTGGCGCCGCAGCGGCGCATGGCGCTTGGCTCGGCCTGTTCAACACGACATTGACGGCGGTGCGCGTCAAAGGGGACTTCCACAGAGAGGGGAAAAGCTCCAGCATGGCAGTATGATTGCAGGCGCCGTCAAGAGGACCCAACGCCGTGGCTAGAAAGATCACCGCACGCAAAGTCGTCGTGGTTTCCTTTCTCGTCGATCTTCTGGACGTCATCACCAATCTCGTTGTCGCGCTGCTCACCGGCAGTGCCGTGGTTTTCAGCGAAATGGCCCAGGGCATCGCCGATAGCATCGGGTCCGCCCTGTTGGTGCAGGGCGAGCGCCGTGCCGCCCGCCCGCAAGACGCCCGGCACCCATTGGGGTATGCGCGTGAAGCGTTTTTCTGGAGTCTCCTCTCGGCCGTCGCGATGTTGATTTTCGGCGCCGGCTTGAGTGCCTGGCGCGGCTTTGAGCAACTCTTCGATCCCAAACCGTTGGAAACGCCGCTGCTGGCAATGGCGGTTCTGGTGTTGGCGGTTTTTACCAACGGCTATGCCGTGAGTTTGAGCGCGCGCAAGCTCGGGCTCGGCAGCGGCGGGCTGCGCTCTGCCTTTGAGAGCTTCAGTCAACCCCTGGTGAAAGGCGCCTTCCTGCGCGATGTCATAGGCACGTTCACCAGCATCGTGGGCCTTGTCGCCATGTTGCTCTACAACACACTCGGGCTCACGGTTTTCGATGCGCTCGGCGCTCTTTTTGCGGCAGTGTGCATGGCCGTGGGATCGGTCGTGCTGATGGGACAAGCCAGGGCGCTCATCACCGGCCGTTCGCTGCCGGCTGATAATGTCCGGGAACTCCGAGAGGCGATCCTGGCCGATCCGATGGTCGAGTCGGTGAACGGCCTGGTGGCCATCTATGCCGGCGCATTCGAAGTCCTGATCGATGCCGATCTCGATCTTCGTGAGGACCTCAACACGACGGAAATCGAAGCTGTCCTGGATTCCATCGAGAGCCGCGTTCGAGCGATCATGCCCGAAATAACCCGAGTCCGTGTCCTGCTCAATTCACGCTAGGAAACCGCTGGTTGGGACCGGGCCGGTTACTCCGCCCCCGCGATTTGGCTATAAGGCTTGAAGTGAGGCTTGCGTTGGTCTTCTTCGTCGGCGCTGCCATTCCGGCGAACTTCCGGGGGATCTGATGGATAGATTCGACACAGCTGGGCACGACCGAACGATGATGGCTGTCGTGACGACCGGAAACGGCGGATTCGACAAGCTGGATTATCGCGAAGTTCCCGTGCCCGCGCCTGGCGCGGGCGAGGTTTTGCTTCGCGTGTTGGCCGCCGGGGTCAACAACACCGAAATCAACACCCGGCTCGGCTGGTACTCGTCAAGCGTAACCGAAAGCACCGATGCGACGGCCGATGAACAGGCGCGTGACGAAGAGCAAAAGGCCGACGGCGGTTGGAACGAGGCAACCCCGTTTCCGTTTATCCAGGGCACCGATTGCTGCGGCCGCGTCGTCGCCATGGGCCCCGGGGTCAACGACGTTCCTGCCGCTTCCCGGGTTCTCGTCCGGGCCTGCATGCGCCCGAACGGGTTCGGATCGATGGAGAACATCTGGATGGCCTCGGACTTCGACGGTGCATTCGCCGAGTATGTCAAAGTTCCGGCCAGTGAGGTATTTCCGGTCGATTGCGAATGGTCCGACCAGGAGCTTGCGACGATCCCCTGCGCGTACGGCACCTCGGAAAATATGCTGCACAGGGCCGATGTCGGTTCGGATGACCACGTCCTGGTCGCCGGAGCATCGGGCGGTGTGGGAAGCGCCACCGTTCAACTTGCAAGGCGCAGAGGCGCGTTGGTCACGGCCATCGCCGGGGCCTCCAAACTTGAGAAAGTCAGGACGATCGGTGCCCATCGGGTCATCGACCGATCTGCCGACCTGCTTTCTGAACTTGGGGAAAACTCGGTCGATGTCGTAGTGGACAACGTCGGCGGATCTGGTTTTCCGCAAATGCTCAAGGCGTTGAGACGCGGCGGTCGCTATGTGTCGTCCGGCGCGATCGCGGGGCCAATCGTCTCGCTGGATCTCCGCGACATGTACCTCAAGGACATCACTCTGATCGGGTGTACCGCCTGGGACGAGCCTGTGTTTCCGAACCTCGTCTCCTATATCGAACGCGGTGAAATCCGACCGCTGCTGGCCGGTGTGTATCCGCTCTCGCAGATCGTCGATGCCCAGAAGGCATTCATGGAGAAACGGCACGTCGGGAAATTCGTGCTGGTGCCTCCGGAGTCGAGATCGAGAAAGGCGTTTGCCTCGAACTAAGCTCTGGGCACGCGAAGTTGTAGTGAACGGCGGGAGTGACCGGCCATTGTTCAGAATTGCTCTGTGCCCGGCAAGGTGGGCCTTGGCCGGTACCAATCCTTCCGACTGAGTTCAGGCGCGCAGCCAACCATCGGCGAACTCGACCGTTTCAACGCCAGCCAAGTGTCTGACCCGGTCGAGTTCCGCTTTCAATCCAACGATACGTTCCTTACCCATTCGCACTCCGGCTTCCGGCCAGAACGCGCGGACGACGAGAGAATTTCCGGCACGCTTGGCGTCCAGTCGACCGATCACGCGGTCGCCCTGCAGCACGGGAAAGACGTAGTAGCCGTACCGCCGTCTGGCCTCCGGGACGAAGATCTCGATCCGGTAGTGGAAACCGAACAGGCGTTCGGCACGCGCCCGGTCCCGCAATGCGGGATCGAACGGCGACAGGAGGCGCATACGAGACGTTGGGTTCGGCAGCGAAGGCGTCTGGTCAAGTACAGCTTCGGTCGTGAAGCTGCGCCGTAGAGATCCGTCCGCCATCTCGATGTCCGCCGCGATGACGCGACCGTCCGCCAGCGCCCTCGCGCACCAGGCTTTCGCTTCGTCCCGCGTGACGATCTCGAAGAAGGCCGCCAGTTCTCCACTCGTGCCGAAGCCAAGCCGCCCAAGCGCTTCGGACATCGCCCAGTCCACGATTTCGCCGTCGTCGTTTCGATGGTTGAGGTGTTCCGCCGGGATGACGCGCTCGGCCAGGTCGTAGAACTTCCGAAAGCCCCGGCGATGACAAATCGCCAGCCGGCCGGATCTCCAGAGGAATTCCAGGGCCGTCTTGGAGGGATGCCAATCCCACCAGCCCGACGATCCCCCGCTTTGATCTCCGCCGACATCAAGGGAACAGGCCGGGCCGTTGTCGGCAACGTGCCGCATCACGTCTTCGACTTCCCTCTCCCACCCATCGCGGCGATCTCGCCGCCAGCGCGACAGCATGCGTGCTTCGTCACGTGCGAATTTCAAACGCCACATCGGGTAGAATGGCATCGGGATCACTGCGGCGTCGTGCGTCCAGTGTTCGAAGGCTGTCCGATGGCGCGCGACAAGCCGTTCCATGGCCTGCGGCCGATATTGGGTGCGGCGGGACCACAGAATCAGATCGTGCGCGCGTGCCAGAGTGTTGACGCTGTCGACTTGCACAAAGCCGAGGTCGTGAAGCACGCCGTCAAGATCATTGCCTCTGCCGGGACCCGAACCGGGACGCAGCAACAGGTGCCGGTCCAGAAACAGGCGCCGGGCGCGTCGATTTTCCAGGAACGGGTGCGTCATTCGTCCACTCTATCGCCGATGCATCCCCACGAGTGCAATGTCCGCCTTTGCGGATCGTGCCGCATCCACACCGCTCGCCGGTTTGTTTTGCGACCGATCACGTGCCCAGATACGGTTGGTTGGAAATACCGGCGGCGGACGCGCGAACTGGCGTTGGGAATGGACGGCAAATCGGATTAGGCTGGCGTTTACGCGCAGCGGCTTCGGACGGGGCCGCGGCACAAAGGGAGAGAGACATGGAGTGTTGCGGACCCGGCTATGCCTCGCCGGCGGAGGCGATGAAGGCGCCGCGGGAGAAATTACTCTATACGATCGCCATCTATACCGGCACAGGGATCCAGAAACCGGACTACCTGTGCACAATCGACGCCGATCCCGAGAGCCCGACCTACAGCCAGGTGATCCACCGGCTCGAGATGCCGGGCATCGGCGACGAGTTGCATCATATGGGCTGGAATGCCTGTTCGTCCTGTCACGATGACGCCTCGATGAGCCGGCGATACCTGATCGTGCCCGGCGTGCGGTCATCGAACCTGCATATCGTCGACACGATCGACCCGCGTGCGCCGCAGCTACACAAGGTGGTCGAGGGCGCCGAGATCAAGGCCAGAACCGACCTCAGCGCGCCCCACACGGTGCATTGCCTGGGCAGCGAAATCATCATTTCGATGCTGGGCGACGCAAAGGGTGAAGCGCCGGGCGGTTATCTGCATCTCGACAAGGATTTCAACATCGTCGGGCGCTGGGAACGCTCGATGGGCGATATCCCCTTCGGTTATGATTTCTGGTACCAGCCACGCCATAATGTGATGGCGTCATCCGAATGGGCCGCGCCCAACACGTTCATGCCCGGCTTCGACCTCGAAGAGGTGGGTCACCTGAAATACGGCCGCCGGATCCACCTGTGGGATTTCGAAAAGAGAGAGCCGAAGCAGACCTTCTACCTCGGAGAGGATGGGCTTATCCCGCTGGAAGTACGGTTCCACCACGACCCCGACTCGACACACGGCTTTTGTGGCGCGGCTCTCAGCGCCAACATCATTCATTGGTGGAAGGACGGCGCCGGCGATTGGCAGTGGGAGAAGATCATCGATGTGGAAAACGAGCCGCATCCCGAATGGCCGATTCCGGTGCCGGGGGTGATCTCGGTGATCCTGATCAGCATGGACGACCGGTTCCTCTACTTCTGCAACTGGCTGCACGGCGACATCCGCCAGTACAATATCGAGGACCCGCACAATCCGGTCCTGACGGGCCAAGTCTGGATGGGCGGGCTTTTGGACCGGGCGCCGGAGGTCAACGGTGTCAGGGTTACCGGCGGGCCGCAGATGATTCAGCTGAGCCTCGACGGCAAGCGGCTCTATGTTACCACGTCCCTCTTCAGTACCTGGGATAACCAGTTCTATCCCGAAATCCGCACCAATGGCGGCTGTATGCTGATGGTCAACTGCGACACGGAAACGGGCGGCATGGAGATCGATCCGGGTTTCGTTGTCGATTTCGGCAAGGAACCGAACGGCCCCAGCCGTTGCCATGAGACGCGTTATCCAGGTGGCGACTGCACCAGTGACATCTGGGTATGACAAGCCGGACCATCACCCTCGCGAACCGAGGCGGTGCGACCTATAGCGTCGACGCCCGCCGGCCCTTGCTGGACACGCTGCGCGAGCAGGGCGTGGACTTGCCCTATGGCTGCAAATACGGCGGCTGCATCACATGTGCCGCCAGGCTGACCGACGGCCAGATCGACCAGCGCCGCCAGGTCGCACTGAACAACCGGCAGATCGCAAATGGCTATATCATCCTGTGCGTGGCACGGCCCTTGACCGACTGCACCCTGGAAATCGGCGTAGACAGCCACGGAAAGCTCTATCGCAATCCCTTTGCCGACCCGCTGGAACCGCACGAACTCAAGGCGGACATCGCCACGCCAAAGGAGGCCTGAGATGGGTTACATGAACCACAAGGAGGCATATTCGGACGCCTACCTGCAGGACATCCTGAAATCGGTCAAAACCATCGCCATGGTCGGCGCCAGCCCCGACAAGACAAAGTTCAGCTACGGCGTGTTGCGGGTCCTGCATGAGACGGGCTACGACATGATCCCGGTCAACCCGCGACCGGGGCTCGCGGAAATCCGTGGTCTCAAGGTCTATCCAAACCTGAAATCGATTGACCGCCCAGTCGACATGGTCGAGGTCTTTCGCCGCCCCGACGACCTTCCGCAGATCGCCCGCGAGGCGGTCGAGATCGGCGCCAAGGTGCTTTGGGGCCAGATCGGTGTTTATAACGAAGATGCCGCGCGCATCGCCGAAGACGCCGGGATGCGGGTCGTGATGGACCGGTGCCCCAAGATCGAACTTTTCCGACCGTTCTGGAAGCCGAAATTGCATCTGGGGATCTAAGGCCGGGCCATATTTCGATATTCGGCCCGGATCGGTCGGGTTTCGGATGCCGGACGTCCATGCGCCTTCGAACACGGTGCCTGACAAATCGATGTGCGGTATATCTGACGGGCGGGGCCGACGAGATCTCGCACTGAACCCGGACTGACAAACCGACCGCCGGCGGTGGCCGAACCATACCTGCCGCGGCCCTTCATCGGACCTGTTGTCTCGACGCGTTCCCGCGTGCACCAGGATTTCAGTGCACAAATGACGGCTTCGATCTGTCTGTGGGGGCCTGAAAGCACCTGACGGCCACGATCCTGTCGCGGCGGATGACCGTTGCGAAAGCTTTACACGTTGCATTTCAAGGTCAAAGCGGCGACGATCTGCATCGCGCGACATCGGACAGGGTTTACTGGTTATCTGGTCTTTGGCTTGCGGTGAACGTTGGGAATCGCTGATCGTGTTCTCAGTCGCATGTGAAAGACTTGGCGGACAAACAGGGCAAGGAGGCTGCTGCCAGTGCGGTACGAACGACCGGAAACGATAGTCCAGGCCACGCACTTGCTGGCTGAAGCGGATAGCAACGCGTTTGTCCTGGCGGGTGGCACGGATCTGTTGGTCAAAATGCAGAGCGACGGTTTCGAGGCCGACCTCGTGGTCGATATCAAATCAATCGCAGGAATGGGCGATGTCGTTGAAGCGGACGACACCTTTGTGATCGGTGCCGGGGTTCCATGCGCCGCTCTCGGAGAGAACGACGCGCTCGTGGCGGCTTGGCCGGGCGTTGTAGAGGCCGCAAACCTGATCGGGTCCACGCAAATCCAGGGGCGTTGCACCGTTGTCGGCAATCTCTGCAATGCCTCACCCGCGGCGGACAGCGTGCCCGCTTTGGTGGCTGCAGGCGCCAAGGCAAAGATCGCCGGCCTCGGCGGAACGCGGATGGCCGACGTTCTGGATATCCCGACCGGGCCGGGGAAGACCTCGCTGAAGAAGGGCGAAATCGTCGAAGCAATCGTGCTGGACAAACCTTTGGCCCGGTCCGGCGATGCCTATCTTCGATTCATTCCGCGGACCGAGATGGATATCGCCGTTGTCGGTGTTGGGATCAATCTGGTGCTCGATGAGGGAGGCGCCGTGCAATCGGCCCGGATCGCGCTCGGTGCCGTCGGACCCACCGTGATCCTGGCGGAGGACGCTGCGCAGGCGCTTGTCGGCAGCAAACTCGAAGAGACTGCCCTGGATGTAATGGCCGCGGCGTGCTCGGCTGCAAGCCATCCGATAGACGACAAGCGCGGAACCGTGGAATTCAGAAAGCAGATTGCTGGTGTTCTTGCGCGCCGCGCTGCGCGCATCGCATTTGACCGCGCTGGAGGAAATTGATGTCTTCGATAGCTGTATCCACGACCATTAACGGCGATGATGTCGAGTTTCTGTGCCGGGCGGACGAGACGTTGTTGGACGTTCTGCGCAACCGGCTTGGCCTTTTGGGCGCCAAGGAGGGCTGTGGCACCGGCGATTGCGGCGCCTGCAGCACCATAGTGGACGGCAGGGTTGTGTGCTCTTGCCTCGTTCTGGGCGCAGAGGCCGAGGGCCGCACCATCGAGACAATCGAAGGCATGGCGAATGGCAGTGAATTGCACCCGCTGCAGGCCAAATTCATCGAACACGCCGCCTTGCAGTGCGGGATCTGCACACCTGGGTTCCTGATAG
The DNA here is from genome assembly GCA_030065095.1 of Rhodobacter sp. Classification (GTDB taxonomy): domain Bacteria; phylum Pseudomonadota; class Alphaproteobacteria; order Rhodobacterales; family Rhodobacteraceae; genus JASJCA01. Next base: position 25,304 of record JASJDP010000031.1, on the reverse strand, counting down.
CGGCAAAGGCGCTCTTGGATGTGAATCCGGAGCCGACCGAAGAGGAGATCCGGTATTGGCTCGCCGGAAACCTGTGCCGGTGCACCGGGTATGACAAGATTGTGCGCGCGGTTCAGGATGCGGCGCTGGAAATGAGGGGAGAACGGGCATGAGCTTTGACGCTGCTTTTCAGAACCAGAACTTCAAGTCCGTCGGCACGCGTCCCCTCCGGCCGGACGGGGTCGACAAGGTCACCGGCCGTGCCCGTTACGGAGCCGATTTCAATATGCCGGGGCAATTGGTGGCGCGGGTTCTGCGAAGCCCGCATGCACATGCCAGAATAGTGGCGATCGATACGGCGCGTGCTGCGGCGGTAAAGGGTGTCAAAGCCGTTATCACCGCTGCGGATCTGCCGGACCTGAGCAATGGTGACAAAGCGCTTTTTAATATTCTCGACAACTGCATGGCGCGAACCAAGGCTATGTACGACGGGCACGCCGTCGCCGCCGTCGCCGCGATCGACGAGAAGGCCGCCAAGCAGGCGATGAAGCTGATCGACGTCGAATACGAGGTCCTGCCGCATGTCGTTGATGTCGATGCGGCGACTGAACCCGATGCGCCAATTCTGAATGACGCCGTGTTCACGACGGGCATCGACCCTGCGCCGACAACCGCGTCGAACGTGGCGAACCGGTCGGAGTTTGGCCATGGCGACGTGGAGGCAGGCTTCGCCGACGCCGATGTCATCGTCGAGCGCAGTTACAGGACCGAACAGACCCATCAGGGATACATCGAACCGCATGCATGCGTGGCAAGCTGCAATCCCGATGGCACGGCCGATCTTTGGGTTTGCACGCAGGGGCATTTCGTCTTCCGCCAGAATTGCGCCGATCTCCTGGGGCTGGAAGTGTCGAAACTCCGTGTCACGTCATCGGAAATCGGCGGCGGATTTGGCGGCAAGACCCATGTCTGGGCAGAGCCCGTGGCGCTGGCGCTGTCACGAAAGGCCGGACGGCCGGTGAAATTGGTCATGTCGCGCGATGAAGTGTTCCGCGCCTCCGGACCCACGAGCGCCACGTCCATCGACGTCAAGATCGGCGCGACCAAGGACGGCAAGATCACCGCCGCGACGGCGACCCTGCGCTACTCCAACGGCCCCTATGCGGATATCTGGGCAGAGCTGGGCGCGATGACCTCGTTCGCCTGCTACGATCTGAAGAATGTCAAGACGGTCGGCTTCGAGGTGCTCGTGAACCGGCCGAAGGTTGCCGCGTACCGCGCCCCGTCCGCGCCGATGGCGGCGTTCGCCGTCGAAAGTGCAATCGACGAACTGGCGCAGAAAATCGGCATGGATGCGCTGGATTTGCGTATCAGGAACGCGGCCAGCGAGGGGACGAGGTCTTCTTATGGACCGGTGTATGGACCCATTGGAATCGGACCGACGCTTGAGGCCGCTCAGGCGCACCCGCACATGACCGCACCGTTGGGCACGAACCAGGGCCGCGGTATGGCCTGCGGTTTTTGGTTCAATTTCGGCGGTCAGACCTGCACCGACCTGAACGTCAACGCCGATGGGACCGTGACCTTGGCGGTCGGCACGGTCGATGTGGGCGGATCCCGTGCATCGCTATCGTTGGTCGCGGCGGAAGAGCTTGGGATCGATTATCAGGACGTCAAGGCCGTCGTCGCCGATACCGGCACGCTCGGCTACAACGACATGACCGATGGCAGCCGGGGGACGTTTTCATCCTCTATGGCAACGATCTCTGCTGCGCGGAATGCCATCGCTGTCATGCGCCAGCGCGCGGCCCTGACTTGGGATATACCGGTCGAGGATGTGTATTGGGAGGACGGACACGCGAAAGCCGCTGGTGCGAAATACGGCAACCTGGCCCCGTTGTCGGTGAAGGAGATTGCCGCGGAATCCGGAAACACCGGCGGCCCGATTGCGGGACACAGTGAACTGGTCGCCGATGGCGCGGGCGTCTCGTTTGCGACCCATATCTGCGATGTCGAAGTGGACCCCGAGACGGGGGCAACCAGCGTCATTCGCTATACCGTCATCCAGGACGCCGGAAAGGCAGTGCATCCCGCTTATGTGGAAGGCCAGTATCAGGGCGGTGCGGCTCAGGGCATCGGATGGGCACTGAACGAAGAGTACATCTACGGTGAAGACGGCCGCCTTCAGAACCCCGGATTCCTCGATTACCGCATCCCCGTGTGCTCGGATTTGCCGATGATCGATACACAGATTCTCGAAATCCCGAATCCCAATCACCCCTACGGCGTGCGCGGCGTCGGGGAGACGTCGATCGTGCCGCCGCTCGCGGCCATCGCCAATGCGGTCTCGAATGCCGTCGGCGTACGCATGTCTCATATTCCCATGTCGCCACCGCGGATCCTGGCGGCGCTGAGCAGGCAGAAGGGCGAATAGTGATTGAAGTCACGCTTTGGGCCGGGCTCGTCCCACTAGCGGACAACCAGACGACCATCATCGTCGAGGCACGAACCGTTCGCGAGCTCTTGCGCAAGTTGCAAGAGCGATATCCCGGGCTCGAAGGTCCGATTAACAACGAGGTCGCGGTGGTCGTTGACGGTGTGATTTACCGCAACGACTGGTCCAAGGAACTTCCCGAGGGAACCAAGGTGTTCCTGATGCGACGCCTCGCAGGCGGATGACAAAACCGAACCCATCGGGCGGTTGACCTCCGTCTCGCTCACTGCCGGGCAGTCGAAAGCGTGCTCGCCGACGGTGTCGATCGGGCAGATCCCACGACCATCCTTTAATCCGCATTGAGCTTGAAAGGACGGCAGCCCGGGAAAGGTTGGCCCCCCGCCGCCAGACCGGCACCAACTTGCGGCCGGCGAACCACCAGCCGCAAGGTTTTCCACAGGCTAGAAAGTGAAGTCGAACCCTTCGGTGAAGTCGAACGTCTCGAACTCGCTCGAGAGTTCGGTGTCGCGGCTGCTGGTGCTTTCGCTGCCCTGGTCGAGCCGGGTGCCCAGATGGTCGAACGAGATCTCGTTGAACAAATTGTCCGATGCGTCCCAGACGGCCGCATCCTTGGCGATGTCCTCGTCGGTCTCTTTGAACTTGAAGCCGATCATCAGGTCTTCTGCCATTTCTCAATCCTCCAAAGTGGTGTGGACTTGCGTGACCGGAACCGTCCGGCCAGTAACAATCATGGGTCGCGCGACCGGTGAAAACGGTTCAAAGAAAATAACCGCCAAAACGGCCTTAGGAAAAAGTTGTTTGTTTTCAGAAAGCTGTCGCTTTCAGCCTTGCCAGCTTCCGGGAACCGCGTCGCCAAACCGATCGCGACAGAACGCATATTGCGGCGCCAGCAGGGCTTGGGCAGCCGCGCGCGCATCATCGGGCATTTCGGTTTTCACGCTTGTTTCGTTCAGAACATTGCCCGGATCGGCCTGACCCAGGCTTGCGCCTGCGTGGTCGCAGAGCTTGGTCAATGAGGCGTCTGTAAAGAGGTTTTCATAGAACAGGTACAGGATATTCTCGGCTGGAAAGGTGTCGTCCAGATCGCCAACAACACCGCGATAGTCGGCACGGGCGCAGACCCGCGGCGACTGAAACGCATCCGCCCAGTTCTTGACAAGGTCCTTGTCCGGATTGCTTTGCGTCATGTGGCGCAGCTGCGACCAAAGCCGGTCGACCGGATCGCGCATTACAAAGAGAAGCTTCAATGAGATGTCCTGCGAGCCGCAAAATGCCTTTAGATATTCGAACCCGCTTGGCCCGAGGACCGAATAGGCCGGCGTCACGTCGCAAAAGGTTTGGGTATCGGGGCCGCAAATCCGTGCGAAATGGGCGAAATAGGCATTGTCGTCGTAGAGCATCTGCGCCCTGTCCACGCTTGCCTGAAAGGTTTCGCGGCGGCGCAGATTTTCGACCGCGTCGCCGGACTGGCTCAAATGAAACCCAAGCCGCTTCAGCGCCAGCGCCTCCATGTCGCCAAGCGCATTGGCGGGAAACTTGGTGTTGAAGAAATGCAGCTCTTTGAGCGGGGACACCGTGACACCCGACAGCGAGCCCAGATAGTCATGTATCCAACTCGTCGCACACTTCATCGCGCCGACGCATACCAGGAATGTCTTCCCATCGAGTTCACGGTACCTGCGCAGTTTTCGGATGTCGGAAAACAAGATGCGGCCCTCCCAAGGTCAAGGTGCCAAATTCCAGGTGCCCGCTCAAGCGACGACCCCAATGGTCAGCTGGGTGATCCGCCGGAAAATCGGAAACGTTGGGAAATTCTCTGATCCAACAGGCCGGATGTATGGATGCGTCAGAGCGCATTCGCCGATCCCGGGGCGGAGGCAAGGTTCGCACGACAGGTGTTTTGTCGAATGGTAGGATTGCTATGACACAGGCAAAGCCGCATGTTTTGAACCCATGGACCCGCACGCCCAGATTCTGACGCAGATCGCGCATGGCGACAAACAGGCGCTTGCCGCGCTCTACCGCGCACTGGAAAAGCCGGTCTTCAGGTTTATCCGGTCCAGATTGAACGATCCTTTCGAGTCCGCCGACATACTCCATGACGTATTCATGGAAGTCTGGCGAAGCGCCGGACGCTTCGAGGGGAGATCGAAAGTGCAGACCTGGATATTCGGCATCGCCTATCGCAAGGTCATCGACCAGCACCGCAAGCGCGGCCGGGTCGACCTGACCGACGACATTCCCGAGACCATCGACGAGGATCCCAACGCCGAGATGTGCCTTGCCGCGGGTCAAGAGGCCGAGCACGTGCGCCACTGCGTCGGGCAGCTGAAAGAGGACCACCAGACCGCCATCAGCCTCGCCTTCTACGAGGACATGACCTATGGCGAGATCGCCGAGGTCGCCGGCGTGCCGGAGGGCACGATAAAGACCCGCATCTTCCACGCGAAAAAACTTCTTCTGCATTGCTTGCAAGGCCGCCTTCAACGGGGGGCCACCGCATGACACGTGATGAGATCAGCGCCCTTCTGCCGTTTCTGGCCAACGGCACGCTCGAAGGCAAAGAACGTGCCGAGGTCGAGGCTGCCGTTGCCGCGGATGCGACATTGCAAACCGAATTGGCCGCGCTTCGCGCCATCCGCGAAACGATGCAGTCCGAAGACAGTTACAGCCCCGGAGAGATGGGGCTTGCCCGCCTGATGCGCGATGCGGAAACGCAAGTGCCCGCCACGCGCATCCAGCGGCCCTGGATCTGGCAGGCAGCCGCCGCGGTCCTGCTCGCCGTGGTCATCGGTCAAGCGGTGTTGACCAACCGCGAGCCCGTCCCGGGCGGCTTTGAACTGGCCGGCGCGGACGACGCACCGATATCCGCTGCCTTCGCGCCCGATACGCCTGAATCCGAGCTTCGGGATCTTTTGTTACGCGCCGGCGTCGAGATCGCGGCGGGTCCGTCGGCGATTGGGATATATCGGCTGGAACCGCTTGAAGGCACAGACCTCTCGGAGGCTGCAAGGATTCTGCGGGCAGCCGATTTCGTCGAAAGCCTGGAGGTTTCGGATGATCAGTGACCGACCGATTGGCCGCACTCTGTTTTTGTTTTTTGTGATCGCACTTCTCGCCTTGCCCAGCGATGCGCAACAGCGCGGCGGAGGTCCGTCCGGCAGGGACAACGGTCGCGACGGGGGAAACGAGCCGCCCAACCCCCGCGACAGAGGGACGGCTGTGACAAACCGCACGCCTGAGTATATCGAAGTCACTCCCGCGCCACGGCCCGCGCCCCGAAAGCCGCCGCCTCGGCGCGGACCCGTCGTTCTTCCCGGCGACCGCGTCGTCGCCATGACCGATGAGGTCCGCCTGGGAGATATCCATACAGCGCTTGGACCCGGAAGCTTTGCCCTGGCACCGGACGGTCGTCCGGAATACATCGCTGTCGGATCTACGGACGATGCTGATGCCATAGCTTCGGCGCTGGTGGGTGCCGGCGCCGCGATCTTGCGCCAGCGTGACTATCCAAACCTCGGGCGGCGGGCCTTTATCGTTGACCTGCAGGCGTTGCCGCTGCCCGATGCGCGTCAGGTTCTCGCGGCAGGCGCGCCCGGTGCATCGTTCGATATCCATGCGCTTTACCGGTATGCCGAGGCCGCGCCGCGGCTTTACGCGGCGGCGCTGATCAACCAACCCGACAGCCCCGCATGCACTTTACCAGGCGAGGTTCGCATAGGATTGATCGATGGTCCGGTTGCGGTTGACCACTCTGCACTTCTGGGCGCTGCACTTACGACGCACTCGGTGCTGAAGGCCAACGATCCGCCGGTGCCGCCTGACCATGGCACGGCGGTCGCCGCCCTGTTGATCGGTCAGGATGATTCGGGCACGTTTGCCGGGTTCGCGACAGGCGCGCAACTCTTTGCCGCCAGTGCGTTTTCGCGGCACGGCGTCCGGGTCGCGACCCATGTCGAGCGGATTGGCGCTGCACTGGACTGGCTTGTTGCGAACGACGTGCAGTTGATCAACATGTCCTTCACCGGTCCGGTGAATGCGGCGCTGGATGATCTGCTCGCGGCAACGGCCGGCAAGGGCGCCATTCTGATCGCGGCGGCGGGGAACGAAGGTCGTGAGATCGACGTTTACCCCGCCGCGGCCGAGCCGGTCATCAGCGTGACCGCGGTGGACGCGGGCCTAAGGCGCTACCGCTCGGCCAACACCGGGGCGCATATCGAATTTGCCGCACCCGGCGTCGATCTTTACGTCGCCAGACGCCAGGGCGGTCATTACGCTTCGGGCACGTCCTATGCTGCTCCGATCATCACGGCACTCGCCGCGCGGCTGGTGACGCAGGGCGCGCGCTCTGCCGGTGCGGTCCGAACGCAGATGCGCGACCAAACGCGCGATCTCGGCGAACCCGGCCGTGACATCCAGTTCGGCTGGGGGCTGGTTCGGGCGACGACCTGCTAAAGAACCCTTGCAATTCAGTTTTTGAAATCGTCCTCCGAATCTCGCTGAAAAGTTTGAACCGTTCGGCCCCTGTCTCCGACGCATTAACGTAACGCGGTTGCCCCGCCTACATTGAAACCATCTAGGAGACTTGACCCAATGACCCGTACTTTCATCTTCGCCACCGCCACCATTGCCGCGCTTGGAACGACCACGCTGGCCCCGACCCGGGCCGAAGCCAAGATCGAAACCCTGGAACAGTGCTACAATGCCGTCATCACCTGGTGCAACGAAACGTTCCCGGACATGGATTGCAGCAATGCAAGCGGCCTTGACGAGTGCGACGAGGTCTTCGGCGACAAAGTGGGCGGCGGCGCGATGGACCGCCTGCAGGCGGCAGGCGGCGGCCAGCCCGGACGCGCGACGCTGAAAATCGCACCGGTCCAGATCAGACCGGTGCGTGCCTCGAACCGGTGACAACTCGAAATTTGCAGCAAGGTTCCCCGTCCCGGCGGGGGATCTTTTTTGTTCAGAGTACATTCAATCAAATCTGAGACGAGCAGGGATCTGGTTTCCGTCTCTTGCCGGACCCACCATCCACTCAACACGCCTTGTCTCGACCGATGTCATAGATTGCCTGTTGCAGGGTGCAACCGTGGATTTTAGGCTTTGAGCTTCAAAGTTGTTTCGTGCGGCGCCGATGCGATCAGCCGCACATGGCCTTCTCGGAAGGTCCGTTGATTAAGCAAATACGACCCGAAGGGAAGAATAGAGCAATGAATAGGCATAGAAATTCGTTCCACAAGGCCCGTCAACGCCGGAAAGGCCTGGGACGGCGGCAGGCGGCATCCACCGGAAAACCCTCTTCGACAAAGCTGACTGCGGACCAATGGGATATCGCCCATCTGCGCAGTCACCTTCAGGCCGCCGTCGATCTGGAGTTCTGGACGCTGCCCTTTTACCTGTCCGCGATGTACTCGATCAAGGATCGCAGCAGTGACGCCTACCAACTGATCCGCACCGTGGTCAATCAAGAGATGCTGCACCTGCAATCGGCATCGAACATCGCCAATGCCTATGGATTGTCGCCGACCTTTGCCGCGCCGAAATACGAGGGCACGAATATCCCGCATCTCGACTTTTCCGGAGACGATCTGGACGAGATCGACAAGTTCAAACCCTATACCGCGACCATCGGCGCGCTCGATCTCGAGCATGTCAATGCCATGTGCCTGATCGAGATCCCCGAATATCTGACCGGGGAAACCGGCGATCTGAACGAGAATGTCACCGAGTACGGCAGCATCGGCGCGTTTTACGACGCCCTGAGATACGGGGCCTCTCTGCTGACCGATCATCTGCACGGCGGCGTGAAACAGGTCGACTTTTTCAGTGCCTACTATCGCGGCATGCCGTCGCTGAAAGTCATCGACGACGGCGCCGACGGGTTCGACCAGGTGAGCCTGCTGATCGATCTGATCACGGATCAGGGCGAGGGTGCCACCAAGGAAGATGAAACCGTGCTGCCGGCGTTCCAAAACACGGCGGATGATGTCGCTCCGGAGCTGGATCACTTCGACAAGTTCCTGGCGATCAAGGATGCCAAGGAACTGCCCGAAACGTTCAAGGGCGGCGGCTCGGGCGATCAGCTTCAGCAGATACTCGTCAGTGAATTCACCGACCTCAGAGCAGCCCTGGAACACCTGTTCGGTGGCGGGAATCCGCAGCAGTTCTTCCCCGTGATGGCCAGTGTCGGCGGCGCCATCCGCAATTGCTGGGAAAACGGCGTCTCGCCCAGATTCAGCTGACCGTCCCGGTTACCGCATCCCCTTAGAGAGACTTCATCGTCATGCCTTCAAAAACCATATTCCGCGTCCACCCGACCCTCAACGTCGCGCGCTTCGGCACCAGCGACGACTATATCCTGGCACCCGAGACGGCTGCCGGCGCCCGCGAGGCCGACGGCGTCACCATCGGCGGCCTGCCGATCAAGGCGGGAACAGAGAACGAACTTGTCACCAGCAGCGACCTGCGCGACGCAGGCGGCCATCTGAAGAAACAGGCGGCCCGTTTCCGGCTGTTCTGGTATGATTTCGACGGCACCGCACGGTATCCCGGCGGCGACGGCTCCGAGGTTGTCATCGGTACCAAGCTGCCAGATGGCCGCAAGGTGGTCGATCTGGTCTGGACGGTGCATCTGGCCAACAAAAAGGCCGCGGCCTACAACGTCGTGAACAACCTCGGCATCAAGGCCTATGCCGACGGCCAGGTTCCGCAGCGGCGCAATCCCGAAGTGCATGGCGAGGTCGACAGCCCGTCGCGCCTGAACCAGCTGATGATCGATGCAGGCCCCCGCGCGATTTCGGCCGCAAGCGGGCAGTCGGCCAAGTTCGACAATGCCACGACGCCGTCCGCCGGCAACGGCCAGGGTGCGATCGAATCGTTCCCCGATTATCCGGTGCGCTTTCCCGCAGACGTCAACGACACGCTGTTCGAGCCGACGGGCCCGCTCGACACGCTCGGAGAGATCTGGACCGACGACAAAGGCCGGCTGATCGTCCTGCCCAGCATCGGAAATGCGGTCGGTCAGTACGACGAGTATGACGTCCCGATTCAGATCACGGGCGATCTGAACAATGTCGGCTGGTACGATGCCGCGTCGGATGGCCCTGTATCGGTGACCCTGCAGTTCGACGACGGCACGACCGAAACCGCCTTTGGCGCCTGGGTGAACTGCTGCGATCCAGGCTATGCGCCGCAGATCCGCAATGTCGTTTCGACCTGGGACGACGTCTATGACACCTGGGTGCGTGAACTGGGCCTGCAGCCTGATCTGTTTGGTCCAAAGTCGGGCTACAATCCCGATTACGAACCGGTCTTCGATCAGGACATCAAGCCGATCTTCGGTGCCGCGGCCCAGCAGCGGTGGACCGCCAATCTTCCGGAAATGGCATTGCGGTCCCACACCGCAGTTGATGCCATCGACGAAACCCATGAACCCAACAAGACCATCATGGCCGGGCTCAACTTCATCCGGAATCCGAATGCCGACGAGACGAATATCGGAACGCCGCTGATGCCCCTTTCCCTGGGCGAGGCGGGCACCTCGTTTCTGACGGTCAGCAAGACCCAGTACTTCATGCTGGCACAATGGAGCCGGAACAAGTTCCAGACCGGACCGGGCCGGGTCTTTGGACCGGGGGAACAGCTTGACATCGCCGCGCTGACCAACTGCCTTGGCGGTCGGTATGTGCCGGGGATCGAGTTCAGCTATATCGTCCGCTCCGTCGACATCTATATCCAGGACTGGCAGACCACCGGCGCCGGCCCCTTCCGCGTCAAGCACAAGCCGCTCGACTATTCGAAGGCTGACGAGGATACGCCGTTTCTGACCGGTGGCTGGATCCCGCTGCATGGCATGACCGATGGGCTTGAGCCCGGCGACCTGTCGAAGTTCATGGCCATCCCGTGGCAGACCGACTACAACTCGTGCTCGATCCATCAGACCCTGATCAATACAAACGGCGTGAACGAAAGCAACGGCGCGGCCTCGACGCTGTACTGGTCCTGGCCGTCGCAAAGGCCCGATGCGGTCTATGTGGCGGAAGAAGTGGTCAACAACGTCCTGCCTGCGCAACGCTGGTCGATCCGCGGCCCGGGCACCTACGCCGTGAACCCGGCCTCGGCGGCCACCTTCCAGAACCCGCTGCAATCAATCGAGCAGTGGGATCGGATCGGCATCGTGATGCAAGGCTCAAACATCGATATCGAGGACCGCTCGTTCTCGCCCAAGCTATTCCTGGAGGTGCAGGGCCAGCTGACGGCACCCGGGGATGCCTCCGATCCGGTTGCGCAATGGCCATTCAATGCCAATCCCAGCAAGAAAGAGCGGGGCTGACGACGCAGCTTTGGACCTTGCCTCTCGTTATGACGTTGTCATCCTGGGCGGCGGCCCGGCGGGCTTTGCCGCGGCGCTGAGTCTCCGGAGCAGCCCTGACCTGCGGATCCTGGTTGTCGAAGCACAGGCCCCCGGCCAGCAACGGATCGGCGAATCCTGCCCACCCGATGTTATGGTTCCCCTGGCGCGCCTTGGGCTCGCCGCAGAGTTCAAGGACGCCGGACACGCCCCCTGCCCCGGCTTCGCATCATCCTGGGGGCGGCCAGGCGTCGGTTACAACGACTTCATCGTCAATCCGTTGGGGCCCGGCTGGCGGCTGGATCGCAAGGCATTCGACCGCATGCTGGCAGAGGCCGCCACGGCCCGCGGTGTCGATGTGGCCTGGCGCACCCGCTTCAGGGGCGTTGAACCGGCGGCCGAACCGGGTCTTGGCCATCGCCTTCACTTCGCGCGCACCGGACCCGCGACTTGCAGCATTGATGCAGCTTTCGTGATCGATGCAACCGGATCGCAGGCGCATTTCGCGCGGGCTTTGGGGATTGCCAGACAGATTGACGACAAATTGTTCGCGCGGGTGAGGTTCGCCCGGATCGCCGCGGGCGACCTTGAGACCGAACAGGTCATGCTGGAGGCAACACCCCAGGGATGGTGGTATGCCGCGGCCCTGCCCGGAAACGGCGTCGTCGCCATGATGGTCGGAGAGGCAGACGCCGTGCGGGCGTTGGGCCGCTCGGATGCCGGCTATGACCGGATACTCAATGCGACATCCTTCGTCGGCCCGGCCTTGGCCACGCTACGGCTCGATTGTATGAGCTACCGAACCCTGCCCATCCGGTCCGGGATCCTGGGACGGTTGGAGGGCACCGACTGGCTGGCCGTCGGCGATGCGGCCGCCAGCTACGACCCCGTTATGGCGCAGGGCATCTACAAAGCCTTGACTGACGGAATCGCAGGCGGCCAGGCAATTGCCGCCCACCTTGAAGGCCGCGGCAGCATGGACGGCTCATACGCGCAACGGATCAGGGACAGGTATCGAGCCTACCTGCAATCCCGGGCCCATCTTTATGGCCTGGAACAGCGCTGGCCGGAATCGCCTTTCTGGCGAAACCGGCACGCCATTCGCCAAGGCCAGGACTAGGGAAATCCGCACAGTGCGGGATTGCTCATCGCATTACAGGTTTTCGCCGCCGGTCGTCATGCCGCGAACCGCCCCGCCGACGCCGCGGCGCAACGAGTGGCGACAGCCGCCCGGCCGGTCCGAATGCGATCCGGTCAGAACTTGAACGCCACGCCGATATTCAGCGCGTTCGTGACGATGTCGGTCTTCAACGTTCCGCCGCTGGCAAGGTCGGCCTCGTTCATCGAATAGGTGCCCTTGTATTCACCAAAGACACCCCAGCGGTCGTTGAAATCGTATTTGATCCCGGCAACGACCGCCGCGGCGGGGCCGGTGATCTGGTATTCAAAGGTCGTGCCGCCAGCCGACTCGACATCCACATGCGGAAAGGCGATCCCGACCCCGCCCCCGACATAGGGCGTCCAGTTGGTGTCATTCTGCCAGCGCCGCCAGACATTGGCGGTCAGGATGTTCAGACCGTCGGTGAACTCCAGCCGCGAAAACCCGTTTGCCGCCCGGGTGCGCGGATCGGCGATCACCTTGGCGTGGTTGAAGTCCAGGCCAAAGCCCCACTTCGCGTTTCTCCAATACGTCGCGCGGACCCCCCAGTAAGGCGGGGCCGAGAAGGACTTGCCTTCCCACGAGGTCAGAAAGCTGTAGGTGGCCGAAACCGCGTTGCCCGGATCGGTCCCCTCGACCCGACTGTGCGGCGCCTCCTGAATGCCGGTGTAAAAGCTCAGTTCGGTCTCGGCACCGGCGGGCACGGCAAACAGAACCGCACACAGCGCCGCGACACGCACGATCCAACCCTGCTTCATCGCCAGACAAGCTCCTTATTCCGGGGAACCCGGTCGCCTACATTTGGCGCCTTGCACACCCGAATTCAAACCCAATTTCGCGATTCCTATCAGGTCTGTGGATATCTTGCCGCAGAATTCTTCGTGATACGGGCGGATCGGCAAAGGGGCGCGACAATGCGCCCCAAATCAAAGCCAATGTTCGCTGGACGCCTCAGACCCACCCGACTAAGTACTTTCCTGCGAAAAAGGCACAGCCCAATTGCGCCTAATAGACTGCGGGCCGGCATGCCGGCCCTGGAATGGAGAAACGCAAGTGTCCCATGCAGAAGACCACGAAGGCACCCGCCGCGACTTTCTGTACTACGCGACCGCCGGTGCCGGCGCCGTAGCGACCGCTGCCGCCGTCTGGCCGCTGGTCAACCAGATGAATCCGTCCGCCGACGTCCAGGCGCTCAGCTCGATCCGCGTCGATGTCGGCGATCTCGAGCCGGGCACCCAGTTGACGGTGAAATGGCTGGGCAAGCCGGTCTTCATCCGCCGCCGCACCGCCGAAGAGATCGAGGCGGCGCGCGCCGACGACGGTGCATCGCTGCCCGATCCCGAGGCCCGCAACGCCAACAACCCCGGTGCCGACGGCGCCGACGCCAACCGCTCGCTGAAGCCGTTCGGTGACGCCGAGGACACCGGCGAATGGCTGGTGATGGTCGGCGTCTGCACCCACCTGGGCTGTGTGCCCCTGGGCGATGCCGGAGATTTCGCAGGCTGGTTCTGCCCCTGCCACGGGTCGCACTACGATCTGTCTGGCCGCATCCGCAAAGGCCCCGCGCCCGAGAACCTGCCGGTCCCGGTGGCGCGCTTTGACGACGAAACCACAATCGTACTCGGATAAAGGAGCTACGAATGTCCGGAATTCCCCACGACCACTACGAGCCGTCGACCGGCGCCGAAAAGTGGCTGCACAAGCGGCTGCCGATCGTCGCGCTGATGTACGACACGATCATGATCCCCACGCCCAAAAACCTGAACTGGATGTGGATCTGGGGCATCGTGCTGACCTTCTGCCTTGTGCTGCAGATCGTCACCGGCATCGTACTGGCGATGCACTATACCCCGCACGTCGATATGGCGTTCGCGTCGATCGAACATATCATGCGCAACGTGAACGGCGGGCACATGCTGCGCTATCTGCACATGAACGGCGCCTCGCTGTTCTTTGTCGCCGTCTACATGCACATCTTCCGCGGCCTCTACTACGGCTCCTACAAGGCCCCGCGCGAGATCACCTGGATCATCGGCATGCTGATCTACCTGCTTATGATGGGCACGGCTTTCATGGGCTATGTGCTGCCCTGGGGACAGATGTCGTTCTGGGGCGCAACGGTGATCACCGGCCTCTTCGGCGCGATCCCGTTCATTGGCGAAAGCATCCAGACCTGGCTCTTGGGCGGTCCCGCCGTGGACAACGCCACGCTGAACCGCTTCTTCTCGCTGCACTACCTGCTCCCGTTCGTGATCGCCGGGCTCGTGGCGGTGCATATCTGGGCCTTCCACACCACCGGCAACAACAATCCCACCGGGGTCGAGGTGCGACGCGCCTCGAAGGCCGAGGCCGCGAAGGACACGCTGCCGTTCTGGCCGTACTACGTGATCAAGGACCTCTTTGCCCTGGCGCTGATCCTGGCGGTGTTCTTCGCCATCGTCGGCTTCATGCCGAACTATCTGGGCCACCCCGACAACTATATCGAGGCGAACCCGCTGGTGACGCCGGCGCATATCGTGCCCGAATGGTACTTCCTGCCCTTCTACGCGATCCTGCGCGCCTTCACGGCGGATGTCTGGCTGGTGATGCTGGTCGACTGGGTCACGGGCGGCATCATTGATGCCAAGTTCTTCGGTGTGCTGGCGATGTTCGGCGCGATCCTCGTGATGGCGCTGGCGCCGTGGTTGGACACCTCTGCGGTGCGCTCGGGCCGCTACCGCCCGATGTTCAAGTGGTGGTTCTGGTTGTTCGTGGTGAACTTCGTCGTGCTGACCTGGGTCGGCGCCCAGCCGGCCGAGGGTATCTATACCTGGATTTCGCTGATCGCCTCGGCCTACTGGTTCGTCTTCTTCCTGGTGATTCTGCCGCTTCTGGGCGTCATCGAAAAACCGCTGCCGCAGCCGTCGACCATCGAGGACGACTTCAACGAACACTACGGCAAAACCGAAGCCGGCGCAGGCGATGCCGCGGCGACGCCGGCCGAGTAGGAAAGGGACCGAAATGCTCAAGAAACTCACCCTTTCCGCCGCAATGACGCTGGCCCTGGGCACCACCGGTGCCCTGGCTGCAGGCGGCGCCGGCCATGTCGAGGACTTCTCTTTCAGCTTCGAAGGTCCGTTCGGCACCTACGACCAGTTCCAGCTGCAACGCGGCCTGCAGGTCTTTACCGAGGTCTGCGCAGGTTGCCACGGTCTGCAATACGTGCCGCTGCGCACGCTGGGCGATCCCGGCGGGCCGGGACTGCCCGAGGATCAGGTCCGCGCCTATGCCGAGCAGAACTTCGAGGTCTGGGATCCCGAACTCGAAGGCGGCGAAGGCGATTTCCGCGCGGCCAAACCCACCGACAACTTTCCGGCCGTTACAAGCGCGGGCGCACCCGACCTCAGCATGATGGCCAAGGCGCGGGCGGGCTTCCACGGGCCTTACGGGCTCGGCATCAACCAGTTCTTCCAGGGCATGGGCGGTGCGGAATACATCGCCTCGCTGCTGACCGGTTACACCGGGGAAGAAAAGGAGGAAGCCGGCACGATCCTTTACGAGAACAAGGCCTTCCCCGGCGGCTGGATCTCGATGGCGCCGCCGCTTTACGGCGACGATGTCGAGTATGAAGACGGCGCCTCGACCGAACTCGAGGCTATCTCGCAGGACGTCGCGGCGTTCCTGATGTGGACGGCAGAGCCCAAGCTGATGGCCCGCCAGGAGGCAGGCTTCGTCGCGGTGCTGTTCCTGACGGTGCTGACCGTGCTGCTCTATCTGACCAACAAGCGCATCTGGGCCCCGGTCAAGAAGGGCGCCAAGGGCCAGCCGGCCGAATAGCCGCCGGCCAGGCTCGAAAGACGGAAACGCGCCCCAGGTGGGCGCGTTTTTCTTTACTGGGTTCCCGTTCAGATTGGTCGGCGGCCGCGGCATTCCCAAGGCGCGTTTCGTCTTTCGCTGACGGTGAAACATCGAGACCGGCGCGGCCGAAAAGTCGTTCCGGATCGCGCGCCCTGAAATCGTGATCTGCCTTCGCCAAAACATACCAAATCGTTAAGCTAGATAGGTGCCCTTGTGGTGACACATACCCTAGTCGGCCCCGTCTCCGCGCAAATAGGCGCGCAGCCCCGGTGGCGGATCGGCCAGCAGCGCGTCCGTGTCCTGCGGTGCCTCCGCACGGCCCCCGTCCACCAGGATCGTCTGCCCCCCCAACCGCCGCGCATCGTCGGGGTCATGCGTCACCATCAGCACCGCCGCGCCCGTCTCTGCCGCCACCTCTTTCACCAGGTCCAGCATCTCTGCCTTTAGGGCCGGGCCCAGCGCCGCGAAAGGCTCGTCCAGCAGCATCAGCGGCCGCGCCCTCAGCAGAACCCGCGCCAGCGCCACCCGGCTCTGCTGGCCGCCCGACAGCTGCGCCGGCTTGCGATCCCCCAGGCCGGGCAGCCCGACCCGCGCCAGACTGTCCGCCACCCGTTCCTGCTGGTCCGCGCTTAATCTCAGCGATGGAGACAGTCCCAGGCCGACATTCTGAGCAACCGTCAGGTGCGGGAACAGATTGTTGTCCTGAAACACGATCGACAGCGGCCGCGCCCCGGGCTCGTCTCCGGTGATGTCGCGCCCGGCCCACGTAACGCGGCCCTTCGTCGTCGGCTGATACCCTGCAATCGCCGACAACAGTGTCGACTTTCCCGCACCCGAGGGTCCGATAACAGCAACGCGTGCGCCCGCCTGGACGCTCAGATCCGCACTTAGCCGAAACCCCCCGACCTGCAGTTCCAGACCTTCAAGCAACAGCACGCATCCGCCCCCCTCGGTCCAAGACCCAGAACAGGGCCAGACTCAGGACCAGCAACAACAACGCCGCGCCCGCGGCTTCTTCCATCCGGTAGGACGCCATCAGCCGATAAAGCTGCATCGGTAAAGTTGCCTGTTCGGGCGCCGCGAACAAAGCGATGACGCCCAGATCGCCCATCGACAGGGCCGCCGCCAGGCCGGCGGCGAACCCGAGCGGTCGCCTTAGCCTCGGCAGCACCACAAGCCGCAGTCGCGCCCATCCGGACATCCCAAGACTTGCCGAGAGGCGCCCGAACAAAAGATCGGTTTCAGCGAGCGCCGGCGCAACGGCGCGGTAGGCGAAAGGCAGGCTCATCACCGCATTCACCAGTGCCGTGACCGGCAATGCCAGAGCGACCGGGTCGGCGATTGGGAACAGCAGAATGAACAGCCCCGTCCCGATCACCAACGGCGACACCGCGATGGACAGCGACCCCAGAAAGCCAATGAAGCCGCGCCACGCCGCGCCACGGCCTTCCGCGAGCAACGCCATCGACAAGGCCAGAACCACGGTCAACGCCGCGGCCACGAGGGCGACCCAAAGCGACCGCACGGCTGCCTCCAGAACCTCAGCGGGCAGCGTCAGCAACCTTGGAAGGCCGTCCGCGACGATCACTGCAAGCGGTGTGACCAGAAACAAAGCTGCCAGAACCGTCACGGCGGCGTCCTGCAGCCGCAGGCCAAGGGTCGATATGCCCCATCGCTCGACCGTCCGGTCCAACCCGCCGCCGAACCCGGCGGGCAACGCCGCCTGCAGGATCAAAACGGCTGCAACCGCGCAGATCCCGAATTGCACCAGTGCCAGCAGGGCCGCCTTGCCGAGGTCGAATTCGAAGCGGAACGCCTGATAGATCGCCAACTCAACCGTGGTCCCCCTGGGACCGCCGCCCAGTGTCAGTGCGACCGCGAAACTTGTGGTGCAGATCAGGAAGATCAGCAGAAGGGCCCCAGGCGCCACGGCCCGCAGCATCGGCACCTCCAAGTAGCGCAGGGTATCGGCGGGCGAGAAATCCAGCGACGCCGCCAACCGGAACCGTTCTGCCGGGATTGCCAGCCAGCCCTGCAGGATCAGGCGTGTCGCCAACGGCATGTTCAAAAAGACATGGGCCAGCACGACACCATGCAGGCCATAGATGTGGACCGGCTCGAAACCGAACCACTGCAGCACCTGGCTGATCAGCCCGTTATTCCCGAACACCGCCAGCAGCCCCAGGACCGCGACGATGGTCGGCAAGATGAATGGCGCCCCGAGGAGAGTGACCAACAGCCCACGCCCCGGAAAGCGCCGGCGCGCCAATGCACGGGCGACCGGGATCGCCAGCAGCACGCTGACCACCGCAGATAATACTGCCTGCGTTAGCGTGAACCGGATTGCGGCCCAATCCGACGGCGTGAGCCGCGGCAGCGCATCTGCCTTTGACGCGACTGCCGCGAGCGTCCCCAGCGTGGCTGCGGCCACCAGCGCGGCGGAAGCTGCACCGATGGCCCGGATCACTGGGTCAGGGCGGTCAGCCATCGCTCCAGCGCGGTATCACGCGCTTCCGCAGCCTCGGAGGCCGAAAAAATCAGCGCGTTGTCCGGCGTGACCAGCGTCTCGAATCCCTGCGGCAAGCCGCCGGACGGTGTGACGGCGGGATACATCCAGTTGGCCGTCGGGATCACCGACTGGAAGGCGTCGGAAACCATGAACGAAAGGAAGGCATCGGCCAATTCGGGCTGATCGGTCGAGGCCACTTTTCCCGCCACTTCGATCTGCATGTAATGCCCCTCGCTAAATGCTGCAGCGGCTTTGCTTGCGTCCTCTTCCGCGATCAGATGGTAGGCAGGCGATGTCGTGTAGCTGAGCACCATGTCGGCCTCGCCGTCAAGGAACAGACCGTACGCTTCGGACCAGCCTTTGGTCACGGTCACGACGTTGTCGGACAAGCCCTGCCAAAGCTCTTCGGCCTGGTCGCCATAGGCGGCTTCGATCCACAAAAGAAGACCCAGTCCCGGCGTCGAGGTCCGTGGATCCTGAATGACAATGCTGATTTCGCTGCTGGCCAGGGCCTGCAAACTGGCCGGCGCGTCGGCCAGTTTGGTGGTGTCGTAGACGAAAGCGAAATACCCCCAGTCAAACGGCAGAAAGAGCGGGTCGTCCCACGCGGCGGGAAAGTCGAAGTTGGTGGTAGTCTGCCCATGCGGGGCGAAAAGACCGGTCGCTGCGGCAGCAGCGGTCAGGTTGGTGTCAAGGCCCAGCACGATGTCGGCATCGGTGCGCGCGCCCTCGAGCCGAAGACGGGCAAGCAGAGCCGCTCCATCCCCGCTGCCCACAAGCTGCAGATCGCAATCGCAGGTCTCTTCAAAGGCCGCCTCGATCAGGGGGCCGGGGCCCCAGTCGGATACGAAACTGTCATAGGTCAGGACGCGCAGGACCGGCAGGTCCTCGGCCATCGCACTTGTGGCGAGGGTCATGAGCGTCGCGGCAAGGATTTGGTTTTTCATAGTCATCCTCCATGGCGACGGACGGGCAGGTCATGGAGGTATGTCCAACCTTCCCTCCGCCGGTATCAACCGGTTCAGGTTCGACGGGTTCGCATAAGCATCTCAGCCCCTGCAGGGCACCCCGAGGTAAACGTCGACTTAGGACGCCAACCGGCAGAAGGCAAGGCGTCAGATCCCTGGTTGACATACGTCGCCAAGGACCGGCTGGTATTTCGCACATACCGGCACCGGGGGCTTTCGCCAGGACGAGAGGCGCGATAGACCGCGTTGGCGGAGGATCGGGCGATGAGTTTCAACACATTCGGACGACTGTTTCGGGTAACCACCTGGGGTGAAAGCCATGGTCCGGCCCTTGGGGCGACGGTGGACGGTTGCCCGCCCGGCGTGCCGTTGGCGGCCGAACCGATCCAGGTATGGTTGGACAAGCGCAAGCCGGGGCAATCGCGCTATACGACCCAGCGGCGCGAGGCGGATGAGGTCGAGATCCTTTCGGGCGTGTTCGAAGGAGTGACGACAGGCACGCCGATCCAGCTGATGATCCGGAACACCGACCAGCGATCGAAGGATTATTCCGAGATCAAGGACAAATTCCGGCCGGGGCACGCGGACATCACGTATTGGCAGAAATACGGTATCCGGGATTATCGCGGCGGCGGACGATCCTCGGCGCGCGAGACGGCTGCGCGGGTTGCAGCAGGAGGTGTGGCGCGCGAAGCGATCAGGGCCCTGCTGCCCGGTGCGAGAATCGACGCATACATGGTTCAGATGGGGCCGCATGGGATCGACCGGGCGCGATTCGATTCGGAGGAGATCGGCCGCAATCCGTTCTGGGTGCCGGATGCAACGGCGGCGGTGGAATGGGCGGGATATCTTGACGGGCTGCGGAAGTCAGGCAGCTCGGTGGGAGCCGTGATCGAGGTTGTGGCGCGGGGAGTTCCTGCGGGGATTGGTGCTCCGGTCTATGCAAAGTTGGATACCGACCTGGCGGCTGCGATGATGTCGATCAATGCGGTAAAGGGCGTGGAGATCGGCGAAGGAATGGCGGCGGCGGCCTTGACCGGCGAAGCGAACGCCGACGAGATCGCAATGGACCCAAAGGGGGGCGGGCCGGTCTATTCATCGAACCATGCGGGCGGGATCCTGGGTGGCATTTCGACCGGGCAGGATATCGTCGTCCGATTTGCGGTAAAGCCGACCTCTTCGATTCTGACGCCCCGGAGAACGATCACGAAAACGGGGGAAGAGACCGAGATCGTGACGAAGGGGCGGCACGATCCCTGCGTGGGCATCCGGGCGGTTCCGGTGGCAGAGGCGATGATGGCCTGCGTGATCCTCGATCACATGCTGCTTCATCGGGGGCAAGTCGGGGAAAGCCGGGGGCGGATCGGCTAGCTGCGGCGTCCCGGCGGGCGCATGAGAATACCCGTCCGACAAAAGAAACGCCGACAGAACCTGCCTGCCATGGTAATCGCCCGCGGTTCCACGTCGGCTTGCACCCCGACGGACTCGCTTTAGGACAGCAGATCCCGCAACGCGGCCCCGAAGCGCATCTCGACCGCGTCGCGGTCGCGATGACGACCGTCGCGAACCACGTGACCCCCGCCCGCCCAGACATCCGACACGGTGACGTCGAAGCCGAATATCCAGCGGTCGAGCGTTGTATCGGGGCCCGTGGCAAGGCTATGCGGATCGCGCAGGCCAAGCAGATCGGCCGGGGCACCTTGTGCAATCTCGGGCGTCTCGGCGGCCAGAGCGCGGGCGCCGCCGTGCAGAGCCGCGTCAAACAGATGGGCACCGGTTGACCTGTCTGAGCTGCCGAGCACGTTGCGAAGGCGGTGGTTTAGACGCTGGCCGTATTCGAGGAGCCTGAATTCCTCGGCGGCGTCGATGCGAACGTTCGAATCGGTGCCGATCGCAATACGGCCCTCCCGGGCAAGGAACGCCACTGCAGGGAACAGCCCGTCGCCGAGGTTGGC
Source organism: Rhodobacter sp. (assembly GCA_030065095.1). Taxonomy (GTDB): domain Bacteria; phylum Pseudomonadota; class Alphaproteobacteria; order Rhodobacterales; family Rhodobacteraceae; genus JASJCA01. The sequence continues at coordinate 4,092 of JASJDP010000031.1, read as the reverse complement.
CTCGGTCAAAGGACAAAGCCCGGCGACCGCGCCAGATGCGGCGATCTGTGCCGTCTCGTCCGTAGTCAAATGCGTCGCGTGCACGAGGCACCAGTTGGAATCGACCATCGCTTGGTCAAACAACAGCTCGACGGGCCGCCGACCCGAGAAAGCGATGCAATCCGCAACTTCCCTCTCCTGCTCGGCGATGTGGATATGCACCGGGCGGTCGGGTGCGGCGGCCACGGAGCGGATCAATATGTCGGTATCGACAGCCCGAAGTGAATGCGGCGCAATTCCAACACGGTCCCTGCTGGCATCTGCCAGGCGATCGCAAGCGGCGACCAGATCGAGATACCTATCGAGGCCATTCAGGAATCGGCGCTGTTCCGGGGTTGCGGACTGTCCGCCGAAGCCGCCATGCATATAAAGGACGGGCAGATGGGTCAGGGCAATGCCGGTTTCCCGTGCAGCCGAGAAGATGCGGGCCGACAATTCGGCGGGATCATCGTAGGGGCGGCCGTCCGGGCCGTGATGCACATAATGGAATTCGCCTACGCGGGTGAACCCGGCTTCGAGCATTTCGACGAATGCCATGGCGGCCAATGACTGAACGCTTTCAGGGGTCAGCGAAAGCGCGAAACTGTACATTGTTTCACGCCAGGTCCAAAAGCTGTCGCGGTCGGCGGCGCGGGACTCGGTCAGCCCCGAAAAGCCTCTTTGAAAGCTGTGGCTATGCGCATTGGACAGCCCCGGCACCAGGCAATCCGTGACATGGTCGTCGCCTTGTGGGCCCGGCGCCTGGACCAGCGTCGAGATGCGGCCATCGGAAATCGTCAGACGCACGTCCGTTTGCCAGCCCTCGGGCAGCAGTGCATGTCGTGCGAATATCATGCGGCCATCTTGGGACTACTTTGACGCCTGCGCCGGGGTCAGTTGCGGTCCAAACTGCGCAAACAGCTGATGGACCCCGCCGGGATAAACGAGGCGGACGCGTGTCACCCAACTGTCCGACGTCCGTGTCTCGCGCAGGATTTCAAGGCAGGGCGTGTTCTTCCGCAATACCAGAAACCCGGCTTCGTCCGTCCCGGCGCCAACGGCTCGCACGGTGTGCGTTGCGCTGGTCCAGGGCACCGTCCGGAGCAGCCAGGACCCGGGCGGCTCGGGGCCAAAGTCCTGATCGACAGCCTTGGGGCAAGTGGACGGGTTGATGACGCGGGTTTCAAGGCAGAACGGAGTGTCGGCTGCAAAGTGAAGTCCCCGTAACGCAAGCCACGGCCCGGCACCGTCTTCGGGCAGTCCGAAGCCAGCGCGCTCCGGCCCGCTGAGGCATCGCAGGTTTTGCTCGATCAACTCCCAACGATAGGACTGGCCAAGGGCCGCGACTTCGTCTGCGATTGCGGTGATTTCCAGGACCGCCGACTGCGACCGCGGCTGGGCGACAAAGGTGCCGCTTTTCTTGCGGCGAACCAGGTAGCCTTCGCTGGAAAGCTGGGTCAGGACCTTGTTCATTGTCATCCGCGACACGCCGTGGTCACGCGCAAGGTCGGTTTCGACGGGCAGCCGATAACCGGGTTTCCAGGTTCCGCCAATGATCTTTTGAAGTATCTGAGCCTTTATCCGAGCGTGGAGCGTTTCATTTGCGCGCACCGCTGTCGTGGCCGTTTCGTGATTCAAGGACTGCGCCTCATGTTCATGTCCGGTTTAGGCCGGTCGTTCCAGGCCGATATGCCGCGGCATCGCCATTTAATGTACATACATTATCTTGGCGCAAAGACGCCTTCAAGCCACGGCAGCCCGCTGAAGCAGCCGCAGCAATGACCTTGAAGATTGCAGCATGGCCGAACCGAATGCGAACGGCCGACCGGCTACGAGGCGTTGGCGGCGGTAAGCGCGGTGTTCATCAAGGCCTCGATCTGAGCCCGAGAGGTGCCGGCGACGATGCGGCCAAGCTCTTGGTCGCCTTTCAGGACGACAAGGGTCGAGCGGCGGGGGATATTGAGCGACCGGGTGATTTCGGCGGTCCGGTAGGTGTCCCAGTCGACATCGATGAAGGTCACGGCTTGCTCATAGGCCGGGTTTTCCGCCTTCAGGGCCTCGATCACGCGTGCCTGCGCGGCGCAAGTGGAGCACCAGGAGGCGGTGAAATCGAGGAAAACGGTGTCGCCGGCGGCGAGACGTTCAGCCACCAGGCCGGGGGTATACTCAGTGACGGCAAGCGCAGGCGTGGCCGCAAAAGCGGCGACGGTGGCGAGGAAACAACGGCGGTGCATACTCAGATCTCCTTAGAGTGATACGGACAAGTCGATGAGCCAGGGCGGCAGGGTTTCCAGCGCCCAGAATTCGAGGATGTGGTGGACACGGAGCAGCAGGCCGACGCCGACGGCGATAAAGACCGCACCGAGGATCGAGCGGGCGCGTAGCGCAAGCGCACGCATCCAGGCCTGGCGTCTTTGAATGACCGAACGGGCGCCGTAGCCAAGGGCGACGATGACGGTAGAAACACCCAGCGCGAATGCGACCATGATGGCTGTGGCGCGGAAAAGGCTTTCACCCTGGCTGGCAAGTGAAATAGCGCCGCCGAGTGTGGGCCCGATGCACGGGCTCCACACCGCGCCAAGCAACATACCGCCCAGGAATTGGCCGCTGAGTCCCGAGCGGTCGAGGTTGTCCATCCCGGTATCGGCGCGGGCCGAGACGCCAGCCGTGGCGGTGGCGAAACGTTCCGAAAACCGGGGGACGACAAGAATCAGGCCAAACCCGATCATCAGGACCGCTCCGGCGTCGGCGACGGCCTCGGGCGTCAGGCCGACGCTGCGTCCAAGCACCGTGACCGCCATGCCAAGAACGACAAAGCTGAGGCTCATTCCCGCCGCGACGGTCAGAGGGCCGTGGCGGCTTGCCTGCAGAGCAGTGGCCAGCACGATCGGCAGGATCGGCAGGACGCAGGGGTTGATAAGCGTCAGCAGGCCCGCGCCATATGCAAAAATCAGGTCCATCGCCGGTGTATTTGCCGCATGGCAGCCGTTCTGTCACGCCGCACCGGGGACCCGTGCGATCAATTCCGCGTCAGTTTGGGACGCTGTTTTGACAGCTGGACGGCAAGGATGCCCATGGCGATCACGGCGACCCCAAGAAGATCCAGCACGCCCAGCCTTTCACCGAGAAGCAGCGCGGCGACGCCGACCCCGAAAGGCGGGGTAAGAAAGTGGAAGGTGGCGGCGCGGACGGCACCGATTCGGTTTACAAGCAGAAACCAGACCCAGGTTGCCGCAAGGCCGGGGATCAGCGTGGTATAGGCGAAGGCCGCGACCAGCGCCCAGGTCCAGTTGACGGTCCAGGTTTCCGTCAGGGTGGCGATGGCGGCGAGCGAGCCGCTGCCGACGAGCATCTGCAGACCGACGATCATCAGGACATTGCCACCGGAAGACGCCCCGCGCACGACCATCGTGGCGATCGTAAGCGACAGAACGCCGGCGATGCATAGGGCGAGGCCAAAGCCGTCGACTCCGGCGTCGATCCGCGAGCCCATGATGAGCGCGACGCCGACGATACCCGTCACAAGGCCGATCGCACCGAGCGGGCGGACCCTTTCGCCGAAGGCCAGCCAGCCGCCGATGGCCACGAGAAGCGGCATTGTCGAGGCGACAATCGCGGCCAGAGAGGCCTCGATGGTTTGCATGGCGACGAAATTGAGGCCGAGATAAAGCGCATTCTGGCAAAGGCCAAAGACGACGGTCGCGGTCCACTGCTGGCGGGTCAGCCGCATCGTCTGGCCCATCCAGGCGGCAATGCCGACGGCGATGGCGCCCGAGATCAGAAACCGGATCGCCAACGCTGTCAGCGGCGGGGCGTCGGCGACAATGATCCGCGCGGACGTGAAGGCCGAGGCCCACATGATGGCAAATGCCACCCCCATCGCGATCGCGCGGAAATCCATGAACCTGCCCGTATTCTTTTGCGAGCCTTCCTTGAGCGAAAGGTGCCTCCGGCGCAAGACGGAGACTTAGGGTCAGGACTCATAGCCAGAATATGACGACGGCGGCAAGCGCGCAGGCTGAGAGGAATACCTTCGGGCATCGGTCGTAGCGCGTCGCGATGCGTCTCCAGTCC
>JASJDP010000053.1 GCA_030065095.1 Rhodobacter sp. | reverse complement strand
TCGGCCAGATCTTCGAAAGCTCTGGCGTCGTGGTCGTTGCCCATTACGCAGGTCTCACGGTTGCCGAGATGCAGGATCTGCGGGGTCGCATGCGCGAAGCCGGCGGATCCGTACGCGTCGCCAAGAACAGGCTCGCCAAAATCGCCCTTCAGGATAAGCCGAACGCTTCGCTGGCCGACCTTCTGACGGGAATGACCGTTCTCGCCTATTCCGAAGACCCCGTGGCGGCAGCCAAGGTCGCGGAAGCCTATGCCAAGGACAACAAGAAGTTCGAGATCCTTGGCGGCGCGATGGGCGAGACGGCGCTGGACCGCGCCGGTGTCAAAGCAGTGTCCGACATGCCGTCGCGCGAGGAGCTCATCGCCTCGATCGTCGGTTGCATCGGCGCCCCTGCTTCGAACATCGCCGGGGCCATTGGCGCACCTGCTTCGAACATCGCTTCGATCCTTTCCACAATCGAGGAAAAGGCCGAAGCGGCGTGAGGCAACCGGGATATCTGCGCGAGGGGTTGAACCGCTGGCGTTGGAACACATCTAAACGGACGGAAAACATCAAATGGCTGATCTGAAGAAACTCGCTGAAGAGATCGTGGGTCTCACGCTTCTCGAAGCCCAGGAACTGAAAACCATCCTCAAGGACGAATACGGCATCGAGCCCGCCGCCGGCGGCGCGGTGATGATGGCCGGTCCGGCCGCCGGCGGCGAAGCCGCCGCTGCGGAAGAGGAAAAGACCGAATTCGACGTGATCCTCAAGGCGCACGGCGCCTCGAAAATCAACGTCATCAAGGAGGTGCGCGCGATCACCGGCCTGGGTCTGAAGGAAGCCAAGGACCTCGTCGAGGCCGGCGGCAAGGCCGTCAAGGAAGGCGTCTCGAAGGACGAGGCCGAAGAGATCAAGGGCAAGCTCGAAGCAGCTGGCGCCGAGATCGAGCTTAAGTGACCGCTGACGCGCGTCAGGGGCGATCCCGGGCTTGACCCGGAATTTCCTGGCTGCGCGTTGAGGCCCCGGATCACGTCCGGGGCAGAAACAAGAAATATGGCTGGTCCCGGAAACCGCGGGTCCAGCCGTCCGCGTCTCAGGAAGGGCTTTGGTCCAGAGCGTTTCCTAAGGTGCGGAACCTAGATCGGGAGGCTGCCGGTGGGACGGCAGCCAGGTATGGATCGGACCGCGCTTGTTCACGGGCGCACCGCCGGAGCCCGACGGCGCGTGTGCTTGCGACAACGAAAGGTGAAAACCTGCTATGGCATCGAGCTTTCTTGGCCAGAAACGTCTCCGCAAATACTACGGCAAAATCCGCGAAGTTCTGGAAATGCCGAACCTCATCGAGGTGCAAAAATCGAGCTACGACCTGTTCCTGAATTCCGGCGACCAGCCGGAACCGATGGACGACGAAGGCATCAAGGGTGTCTTCCAGTCGGTCTTTCCGATCAAGGATTTCAACGAAACCGCCGTGCTCGAGTTCGTGAAATACGAGCTTGAAAAGCCGAAATACGACGTCGAGGAATGCCAGCAGCGCGACATGACCTATTCCGCGCCGCTGAAGGTGACGCTGCGCCTGATCGTATTCGATGTCGACGATGATACCGGGGCAAAATCGGTCAAGGATATCAAGGAACAGGACGTGTTCATGGGCGACATGCCCCTGATGACGCCGAACGGAACCTTCATCGTCAACGGCACCGAGCGGGTGATCGTCAGCCAGATGCATCGTTCGCCCGGCGTGTTCTTCGACCACGATAAGGGCAAGACCCACGCCTCCGGCAAGCTCCTTTTTGCTTGCCGCATCATCCCCTACCGCGGCTCGTGGCTCGATTTCGAGTTCGACGCCAAGGACATCGTCTATGCGCGCATCGACCGCCGTCGCAAGCTGCCGGTGACGACGCTGCTTTATTCTCTCGGTATGGATCAGGAAGGCATCATGGATGCCTATTACGATACGGTCGAGTTCAAGCTGAAGAAGAACAAGGGCTGGATTTCCAAATTCTTCCCCGAGCGGGTGCGCGGCACACGCCCGGCCTTTGACCTTGTCGATGCCAAGACCGGCGAAGTGATCGCCGAGGCGGGCAAGAAGGTCACGCCGCGCGCGGTCAAGAAGCTGATCGACGAAGGTGCAGTGGATAATCTGTTGATGCCGTTCGACGAAATTGTCGGCCGCTTTGCCGCCAAGGACATCATCAACGAGGAAACCGGTGCGATCTATGTCGAGGCGGGAGACGAACTGACCTGGGAGGTCGACAAGGACGGCGACGTCACCGGCGGCGCGCTGAAAGAGCTGCTGGATGCCGGGATCACGACGATCCCGGTCCTGGACATCGATAACGTCACCGTCGGCCCGTACATGCGCAATACGATGGCGATGGACAAAAACATGAACCGCGACACCGCGCTCATGGATATCTATCGCGTCATGCGGCCCGGCGAGCCCCCCACGGTCGAGGCCGCGAGCGGGCTTTTCGACACGTTGTTCTTCGATGCCGAGCGCTACGACCTGTCGGCGGTTGGCCGGGTCAAGATGAACATGCGCCTGGCGCTTGATGCGCCCGACACCCAGCGGACCCTGCGCAAGGAAGACATCGTCGCCTGCGTCAAGGCGCTGGTCGAACTGCGCGACGGCAAGGGCGACATCGACGACATCGACCACCTCGGCAACCGCCGGGTGCGCTCGGTCGGCGAACTGATGGAAAATCAGTACCGCGTCGGACTTTTGCGGATGGAGCGCGCGATCAAGGAGCGCATGTCCTCGGTCGAGATCGACACGGTCATGCCGCAGGATCTGATCAACGCCAAGCCTGCGGCAGCGGCGGTGCGCGAGTTCTTCGGGTCCTCGCAGCTGTCGCAGTTCATGGACCAGACCAACCCGTTGTCGGAAGTGACCCACAAGCGGCGCCTGTCGGCGCTCGGCCCGGGTGGCCTGACGCGCGAGCGTGCAGGGTTCGAAGTGCGCGACGTTCACCCCACCCATTACGGCCGGATGTGCCCGATCGAGACGCCGGAAGGTCCGAATATCGGCCTGATCAACTCGCTGGCGACCTTCGCACGGGTGAACAAATACGGCTTCATCGAAACGCCCTACCGCAAGGTCGAGGACGGCAAGGTGACCGACGAGGTTCACTATATGTCGGCCACCGAAGAGATGCGGCACACCGTGGCCCAGGCCAATGCGACGCTGAACGACAAGGGCGAGTTCATCAACGATCTGGTGAACACCCGCCAGTCGGGCGAGTACACGATGGCCCCGCGCGAGACGGTCGATCTGATCGACGTGTCACCGAAGCAGCTGGTGTCGGTCGCGGCCTCGCTTATCCCGTTCCTCGAGAACGATGACGCCAACCGCGCGCTGATGGGCTCCAACATGCAGCGTCAGGCGGTCCCGCTTCTGCAGGCCGACGCGCCGTTCGTCGGCACCGGGATCGAGGCCGTGGTGGCCCGCGATTCCGGCGCGTCGATCATGGCGCGCCGTGCCGGCGTCATCGATCAGGTCGACGCCCAGCGGATCGTTATCCGCGCGACGGAAGACCTCGAACCGGGCGACCCGGGCGTCGATATCTACCGGCTGCGCAAGTTCCAGCGCTCGAACCAGAACACCTGCATCAACCAGCGTCCGCTGGTGAAGGTGGGCGACGGGGTGGGCAAAGGCGAGGTTATCGCCGACGGCCCCTCGACCGACCTGGGGGAACTGGCGCTCGGCAAGAACGTGGTCGTCGCGTTCATGCCGTGGAACGGTTACAACTATGAGGACTCGATCCTGATTTCCGAGCGCATCGTGCGCGACGACGTCTTTACCTCGATTCATATCGAGGAATTCGAGGTCGCGGCCCGCGACACCAAGCTCGGGCCGGAGGAAATCACCCGCGACATCCCCAATGTCGGCGAGGAGGCGTTGCGCAACCTCGACGAGGCCGGCATCGTCTATATCGGCGCCGAGGTCGGCCCGGCCGATATTCTGGTGGGCAAGATAACGCCCAAGGGCGAAAGCCCGATGACGCCGGAAGAAAAGCTGCTGCGCGCCATCTTCGGCGAGAAGGCGTCGGATGTGCGCGACACCTCCTTGCGCCTGCCGCCGGGGGATTTCGGCACCGTGGTCGAGGTCCGCGTCTTCAACCGCCACGGCGTGGAGAAGGACGAACGCGCCCTGCAGATCGAGCGCGAGGAAGTGGAGCGTCTGGCACGTGACCGGGATGACGAACTGCATATCCTCGAGCGCAACATCTATGCGCGCCTTAAGGGCATGATCCTCGGCAAATCCGCGGTGAAGGGGCCTAAGGGCGTCAAGCCGGGCTCTGAGATCACCGAGGATTTGCTTGATGCGCTGAGCCGCGGCCAGTGGTGGCAGCTCGCCCTGGGCGACGACGCCGAGGCCGCGCAGGTCGAGGCGCTGAACGCCCAGTTCGAGGCGCAGAAGCGCGCGCTCGACGCGCGCTTCGAGGACAAGGTCGAAAAGGTCCGCCGCGGCGATGATCTGCCCCCGGGCGTGATGAAGATGGTCAAGGTTTTCGTCGCGGTGAAGCGCAAGCTGCAGCCCGGCGACAAGATGGCCGGGCGTCACGGCAACAAGGGCGTCATTTCGAAGGTTGTGCCGATCGAAGACATGCCGTTTCTTGGCGACGGGACCCCGGTCGACTTCGTTCTGAACCCGCTGGGCGTGCCGTCGCGCATGAATGTCGGTCAGATCCTCGAAACCCATATGGGCTGGGCCGCACGCGGTCTGGGGCTGCAGATCGACGAGGCGCTGGGGGATTACCGCCGGTCGGGTGATCTGACGCCGGTCAAGGAGGCGATGCGCATCGCCTATGGCGACGATGTCTATGAAGAAGGCATCGCCGGCATGGGCGACGATCAGCTGATCGAGGCGGCCGGCAACGTCACCAGTGGTGTGCCGATCGCGACCCCGGTCTTCGACGGCGCGAAGGAAGCGGACGTCAACGACGCGCTGGTGCGTGCAGGATTCGACCAGTCGGGCCAGTCCGATTTGTTCGACGGCCGCACGGGCGAGAAGTTCTCGCGCCCGGTCACCGTGGGCATCAAGTATCTCTTGAAGCTGCACCATCTGGTCGACGACAAGATTCACGCCCGGTCCACCGGTCCCTACAGCCTCGTCACCCAGCAACCGTTGGGCGGCAAGGCGCAGTTCGGCGGCCAGCGGTTCGGCGAGATGGAGGTCTGGGCGCTGGAAGCCTATGGCGCGGCCTACACCCTGCAGGAGATGCTGACGGTGAAGTCCGACGACGTCGCGGGCCGCACAAAGGTCTACGAGTCGATCGTCAAGGGCGAGGACAACTTCGAGGCCGGCGTGCCGGAATCGTTCAATGTGCTTGTCAAAGAGGTCCGGGGCCTTGGCCTCAATATGGAACTCCTGGATGCGGAGGAGGATGGCGAACAATACGCCGCCGAATAAGCGCACGATTTTTCGGCGAAAAATTGTGCCTTCCCTCTGCCTCTGAATAGGATTCAAAAATGAACCAGGAACTGACCACCAACCCGTTCAACCCGCTCGCGGCGCCGAAGACCTTCGACGAGATCAAGATCTCGCTGGCGTCGCCCGAGCGCATCCTCAGCTGGTCCTACGGCGAGATCAAGAAGCCCGAGACCATCAACTACCGCACGTTCAAGCCGGAACGTGACGGCCTTTTCTGTGCGCGTATCTTCGGGCCGATCAAGGACTACGAATGCCTCTGTGGCAAGTACAAGCGGATGAAGTACCGCGGCGTCGTCTGCGAGAAATGCGGCGTCGAGGTGACGCTGCAGAAGGTCCGGCGCGAGCGTATGGGCCATATCGAACTCGCGGCGCCCGTCGCCCATATCTGGTTTCTGAAATCGCTGCCGTCCCGCATCGGCCTGATGCTGGACATGACGCTGCGCGATCTGGAACGCATCCTCTATTTCGAAAACTACGTCGTCATCGAGCCGGGCCTCACGGACCTGACCTACGGCCAGCTGATGACCGAAGAAGAGTACATGGATGCGCAGGATGCCTATGGCATGGACGCCTTCACCGCCAATATCGGCGCCGAGGCGATCCGCGAGATGCTGGCGGCGATCGACCTGGAGGCCGAGGCCACCCAGCTGCGCGAAGAGCTTGCGGTGGCGACGGGCGAGCTGAAGCCCAAGAAGATCATCAAGCGGCTGAAGATCGTCGAAAGCTTCATCGAGTCGGGCAATCGCCCGGAATGGATGGTGCTGACGGTAATCCCGGTGATCCCGCCCGAGTTGCGCCCGCTGGTGCCGCTCGACGGCGGCCGGTTCGCGACCTCGGATCTCAACGACCTCTACCGCCGCGTGATCAACCGCAACAACCGCCTGAAGCGGCTCATCGAGCTGCGCGCGCCCGACATCATCATCCGCAACGAAAAGCGGATGCTGCAGGAATCCGTCGACGCGCTTTTCGACAACGGCCGCCGCGGCCGGGTGATCACGGGGGCCAACAAGCGGCCGCTGAAATCGCTTTCCGACATGCTGAAGGGCAAGCAGGGCCGGTTCCGCCAGAACCTGCTGGGCAAGCGCGTCGACTTTTCCGGCCGCTCGGTCATCGTGACCGGGCCCGAGCTGAAACTGCATCAGTGCGGGCTGCCGAAGAAGATGGCGCTCGAACTCTTCAAGCCGTTCATCTACTCGCGGCTCGAGGCGAAGGGGCTGTCCAGCACGGTCAAGCAGGCGAAGAAGCTTGTCGAAAAGGAACGCCCCGAGGTCTGGGACATCCTCGACGAGGTGATCCGCGAACACCCAGTGATGCTGAACCGGGCGCCGACGCTGCACCGGCTGGGCATTCAGGCCTTCGAGCCAGTGCTGATCGAAGGCAAGGCGATCCAGCTGCATCCGCTGGTCTGTTCGGCCTTCAACGCCGACTTCGACGGCGACCAGATGGCCGTGCACGTGCCGCTGAGCCTTGAGGCACAGCTTGAAGCCCGCGTGCTGATGATGTCGACCAACAACGTGCTGTCGCCGGCCAACGGTGCGCCGATCATCGTGCCGTCGCAGGACATGATCCTCGGCCTTTACTATGTCTCGCTGGAACGCAAAGGCATGAAGGGCGAGGGGATGGTATTCGCCGATGTCGACGAGGTGCAGCATGCGCTGGATGCCGGCGAGGTGCATCTTCACGCCAAGATCACGGCACGGATCACCCAGATCGACGACGAGGGCAACGAGGTTCTGAAACGGTTCGAGACGACGCCGGGCCGGATCAAGCTTGGCGCGCTTCTGCCGAAGAACGCCAAGGCGCCGTTCGATCTGGTCAACCGTCTCTTGAAGAAGGGCGAGGTGCAGCAGGTGATCGACACGGTCTACCGCTACTGCGGGCAGAAGGAATCGGTGATCTTCTGCGACCAGATCATGACCATGGGCTTCCGCGAGGCGTTCAAGGCCGGCATCAGCTTTGGCAAGGACGACATGGTGATCCCCGACAGCAAGTGGGACATCGTCAACGGGGTCCGCGCCCAGGTGAAGGACTTCGAACAGCAGTACATGGACGGCCTGATCACCCAAGGCGAGAAGTACAACAAGGTCGTCGATGCCTGGTCGAAATGCTCGGACCAGGTCGCGGATGCGATGATGGCCGACATTTCCGCGATGCGGGTCGAGGACGGCGCCGAACAAGAGCCGAACTCGGTCTACATGATGGCCCATTCCAAGGCCCGGGGCTCGCCGGCGCAGATGAAGCAGCTGGGCGGCATGCGCGGGCTGATGGCCAAGCCGTCTGGCGAGATCATCGAAACGCCGATCATCTCGAACTTCAAGGAAGGCCTGACCGTGCTGGAGTACTTCAACTCCACCCACGGTGCCCGGAAGGGTCTGGCCGACACCGCGCTGAAGACGGCGAACTCGGGCTATCTGACCCGACGTCTTGTCGACGTGGCGCAGGACTGCATCGTGCGGATGAACGATTGCGGCACCGAAAACTCGATCACCGCCGAGGCTGCGGTGAACGATGGCGAGGTCGTGTCGACCCTGTCCGAGCGTATCCTGGGCCGCGTGGCAGCGGAGGATGTGCTGAACCCAGGCACCGACGAGGTGCTTGTCGCCAAGGACGAGCTGATCGACGAACGCAAGGCCGATGCGGTGGACGCCGCGGGCATCGCCGCGGTCCGCATCCGCTCGCCCCTGACCTGCGAGGCCGAGGAAGGTGTCTGTGCGATGTGCTATGGCCGCGACCTGGCCCGCGGCACGATGGTGAACCAGGGCGAAGCCGTGGGCATCATCGCGGCGCAGTCGATCGGCGAGCCCGGTACCCAGCTGACGATGCGGACGTTCCACATCGGCGGCATCGCGCAGGGCGGCCAGCAGTCGTTCCAGGAGGCCGGGGTCGACGGCAAGGTCGAGTTCCGCAATGCCAACCTGTTGCAAAACAGCACGGGCGAGATGATCGTCGTGGGCCGCAACATGCAGCTGGCGATCGTCGACGACCACGGCATCGAACGCGCAAGCTTCAAGCTCGGCTATGGCACCAAGGTGTTCCCGAAAGAGGGCGCCAAGGTGGCCCGCGGCGACAAGCTGTTCGAATGGGACCCGTATACCCTGCCGATCATCGCCGAGAAGGCGGGCACGGCGAAATTCGTCGATCTGGTCTCGGGCCTGTCGGTCCGCGAGGACACCGACGAGGCCACCGGCATGACGCAGCGCATCGTCGCCGATTGGCGCGCGGCGCCAAAGGGCAACGAACTGAAGCCCGAGATCATCCTGGTGGGCGAGGACGGAGAGCCGGTGCGCAACGAGGCCGGCAATCCGCTGACCTATCCGATGTCGGTGGACGCGATCCTGTCGGTCGAGGATGGAGCACAGATCAACGCCGGCGACGTGGTGGCACGGATCCCGCGCGAGGGCGCCAAGACCAAGGATATCACCGGCGGTTTGCCGCGGGTGGCCGAACTGTTCGAGGCGCGCCGTCCCAAGGACCATGCGATCATCGCCGAGATCGACGGCTATGTCCGGTTCGGGCGCGACTACAAGAACAAGCGCCGGATCTCGATCGAGCCGTCGGACGACTCGCTGGAGCCCGTCGAATACATGGTGCCCAAGGGCAAGCACATTCCGGTCGTCGAGGGCGACTTCGTGCAGAAGGGCGACTACATCATGGACGGCAATCCCGCGCCGCACGACATCCTGTCGATCATGGGGGTCGAGGCGCTGGCCGATTACATGATCGACGAGGTGCAGGACGTCTACCGGCTGCAGGGCGTGAAGATCAACGACAAGCACATCGAGGTGATCGTGCGCCAGATGCTGCAGAAGTGGGAGATCCTCGACAGCGGGGAAACCACGCTTCTGAAGGGCGAGCATGTGGACAAGGCCGAATTCGACGAGGCCAATGAAAAGGCCGTCGCAAAGGGCGGACGTCCGGCATCGGGCGAGCCGATCCTTCTGGGCATCACCAAGGCCAGCCTGCAGACCCGGTCGTTCATCTCGGCGGCGTCGTTCCAGGAAACCACCCGCGTCCTGACCGAAGCGTCGGTGCAGGGCAAGAAGGACAAGCTGGTGGGCCTGAAAGAGAACGTCATCGTCGGACGCCTGATCCCGGCGGGCACCGGCGGCGCCACTCAGCGGGTCCGGCGCATCGCTCAGGAGCGCGACCTGGCGGTGATCGAGGCGGCGCGGGCCGAGGCAGAGGCCGCTGCCGCGCTGGCCGCCCCGGTGGACGACTTCATGGCCGAGGCCGAGGATGTCTTTGACAGCGGTCTGGTAGAGACGCCGGAGAGCCGCGACTAGCGGCCGGACGTTGGATGCACTTGAAGGGGCCCCGCGTCGCCGGGGCCCTTTTTCTTGGTCGGCGCCCGCAAGTGGACGCTACGTTAGGTGCATGACGTCAACAGACATAAAGGTAAGCGCCGGAGCTAGGATGTTCTATCGGCGCGCCTGGAACACGGGACTTTGTCAGCGACTCGCTGGTCCGGTTTTGGCCTGGAGCCGCCGTTCGCAACCGGTCTTCAGGCGCGGAATCAAGGCCGCAGGCCGCCGCGCCATCGCCGACCCGCCCCGGAGGGGAGGCGATTTTCTGACGGCGCGCATCGCGTTGAAGTCGTTCGGACTTTGCCGGGATAAATCGAGCCGTCCATAAGTCCGGGTCGCCTCCCCGCGGGTCGGCGATGGCACGGCTTCTCAGATTCCGGTCAACGCCCGTTCCAGGCCAGAACTGACAGAACACGGATCCGTCAAAACTCATCCCGAGCTAACCGGCCGAGGCGGCCAGGTCCATGTGGTATCCATAGCGCGGGTCGTCCGCCGCCCGTTGCCCGGATTTCCCGGCCAGCCGGACGACATAGTCGGCACAGCAAAGGTGATGCAGCCGCCGCACCCCGGGCAGCACCATTGCCTGCGCATGAATCCGGTCGAACGCCTCGTGGTAGCGCAGGGCACTGGTGTCGACCTGGTCGTTGCGGTTGAAGCGGTCGACGAATTTGTCGGTATAGCGGTCGCGGAAGGCACTGGCGCTACGGGTTCCGCGCTTCAGTTCAAAACTCTCTTCGGAGCGCATGACGTAATGGTTCAGCTGTGCCGCACGATGGGTGACCGCCTGGGCGGCCGTCTGCATCTGCCGCGGATTGACCCGGTTGAAATGGTACATCCGCTCGCCTGCGCTGTTAACCCAGACGTACTCGCCCGTGCCGAATTCACCGTCGAAATCGCGGGGAGCGTGTTCGGCGAATTTCCGGAAGGACAGCGGCCTCCGGAAGATCGATTTGAACGGGGCATTGGCAGATGCCTTTTCGGGCGCCGACAGCATGAACGTCCGGTGCACCAGCCCGTCGGCCCAGGTCGGGATGTCCGAGGTGCCGAAACATTTCCACTGAAACGCCATGCCCAGAAACCGCTGCCGCGGCAGGTCCATGAAGCTGCCGATGGTGCCGTCGCCCTGGTGCAAGACCAGAAATTCGTCGACATCGCAGATGAAAAGCCACTCGGTCTGCGCCACCAGAGGGTGCCGCCGCATCCCGCGATGCGCCGACATCTTCGGTGGGATACCGTCCCGCGGCGTGTGGGGCAGGTGATCGAGCCAGCCTGCGTCGCGGAACGTGCCCAGCAACTGAGGCGAATGATCCGTGCAATCGTTGGTTGCAACCAGGATATGGTCGAAGCCCAGCATGCGGTACCAGCTGACCCATTCGACGATGAACGGCCCTTCGTTGCGCATGGCCGCCGCCACGAGAAAGCGGTTTTGTCGGTCGGATTGCACGTTATCTGCCCCGGTTGTCGTACCTTATCTGCCCGAGAACCTGCGCAGGCGCCACGCCAATCAAGCTTACGCCAATGCTGCCGCGCGGTCCAAGTGATGCCTGTAACGTAGATCGTCCTCTGCCACGCGTCCCGCCTTGGCCGCCAATCGCCGGACGTAATCGGCACAGCACAGGTGGTGCAGCTGCGCCACGCCGGGCAGCGCCATCGCCTGCGCATGCACCGCGTCGAACCGGTCCGCATAGCTCAGTGCGGCAACGTCCTCGACCTCGTTGCGGTCGTGGGCGTCGAAATACGCGTCGGTATAGCGGTCGATCAGGGCGGCCGGGCTTTTCGTGCCCCGCTTCAGACCGAAGCTTTCCGAGGACCGGACCACGTAGTGGTTCATCTGTGCGGCCTCGTGCGTCACCCGTTTGGGCGCCGTCGCACGCTTGAGGCCCCGGGTCGCATCATAGCCCCCGATCCTGCGGCCGACGGCATCGACCCAGACATGCCCGTCAACGTTCCATCGCTCTTCGAACCCTGTGGGTCCATGGGCGCCGAATTTCGCAAACGACTGGGGCTTGCGGAAGATCGACTTGAAGGAGGTGTTCACGGGATGATGCTCGGGTGCTGCCCGTGTGAACATGCGGTGCACCAGCCCGTCGCGCCATGCGGTTTCACCGCCCGTGCCAAAGCATTTCCAGTGAAAGGCGACGCCCAGAACCTTTGGCGTGTCGGTGCCCAGATAACCGCCGATGGTGCCGTCGCCGTCATGCAGGACGAGGAACTCGTCCACATCGCAGATCATCAGCCACTCGGTCGCGGCGACGAGCGGGTGACGCCGAATTGCCCGGTGCGCAGACTTTTTCGGCGCCGTTCCGGGGGCCGGCGCGTGCGTGATATGGGTCAGCCACCCGGCGTCGTGCAGGGCGTTCAGCAATGCGGGCGACTGGTCGGTGCAATCGTTGGTCGCGACAAGAATGTGGTCGAAGCCCAACATGCGGTACCAGCAGATCCATTCGACGATGAACGGTCCCTCGTTGCGCATCGCTGCGGCGACCAGAAACCGGTGGCATTCGCGCGTCTTCGGCCTCAATCTGCCGCAGCGCGGCCGAGGTGGAAGGCCCGGCGCGGATCGGCCCCGGGGTCGCGGCCCGAACGCTCGCAGAGCCACGCCACATGATCTGCGCAGCACAGGTGATGCAGCCGCGCGACGCCGGGCAGGGCCATCGCTTCGGCCAAAAGCGCATCGAATTGCGCCTGATGGCGCATCGCTGACAGGTCCTCGACTTCATTGCGGTTGTAGGTTTCGAAGAACGCGTCGGTGTAGCGATCGAAATGCCGGGTCGCGCAGGGTGTGCCGCGCTTGGCCGCGAAATGTTCCTCGGACCGGGTTATGTAGTGGTTCAGCTGCGCCGTGTCGTGGGTGATACGGTCCTTTGCCGTGGCGCGCTGGCGGTTGTCGGTGGGGTGGTATCGGCTCAGAACACGCCCCTCGGTGTCGACCATCACGTTTGGCCGTTGACCCCAGTCGCCGTCGAAGAACACCGGACCGTGGTCGCTGAATTTCCCGAAATCGCGCGGACGGTAGACAAAGGATTTGAAGCTGGTGTCCGCGGCGTGGCCCCGGGGTCCGGCACGGGTGAACCGATAGGGCGTGGGCCGGTCTTCCCAGTTTTCATGTCCGCTCGTGCCGAAACAGCGCCAATGCACCGCAACGCAGCGGCAGAACTCGTCGAGCCCCCCCAGATAGGCCGGCACGGTGCCATCGCCCTGATGGATCACCAGGAACTCGTCGATGTCGCACAGAAAGATCCAGTCGGCCGCTTGCACCAGCGGATGCGCATGCGCGGTGCGGTAGGCCGACCGTTTCGGCGGTTTTCCGGGCCTCGGCTGGTGGGTTGCGTGGGTGATCCAGCCCGCCTCGGCCATTGCATCCAGCAGGGCAGGGGAGTGATCGGTGCAGTCGTTGGTCAGCATCAGAATGTCGGTGAAACCGAGCATCCGGTACCAGGCGACCCATTCGACGACGAAGGGGCCTTCGTTGCGGATCGGGCAGATGGCGGTGATGCGTTGCGGCATGGCGGCAGGAATGGCGGCGCGGCGCCCGGCTGTCAAAGGCAATTTCGCGGTGCCGGGCCGATTGCGGCGGCGCTGCGATTGATGCAGATTGCGCGCCTAGGGGCAGAGGGGCCAAAGGGCCGGATTATGGCGTTCAGGAACCACGTGATCGGGGTCATCCGGTTTTCCTTTCCGGGCCTCAACAGCTATCGTAAAACTCCCGATACCGCCGCCGAGGCCGAGGCGTTCGTCTATGCACCTGAACGGCTGGAGCGACGGGTTCACCTGTTCGAAAAGCTGTGCCTGCCGTCGCTGCTGCACCAGACCGATCCGGATTATACCGTCGTCTTGCTGATCGGCGACAACCTGCCGCCGGCGTACCGGGCGCGGCTCGAGGAACTGACACGCCCGCTGCGATCCTGCCTAATCTACGCCACCGGGCCGCGGCACGCCTATGTCGCGGTGAAAGAGGCCTACGCGGCGGGCGCGCGCGACGGGTACACGCACCGCACCAGTTTCCGCCTCGACGACGACGATGCGCTGTGCACCCGATACGTGGAGCGGCTGAAGCGGCGGGCCGACCTTCTGCATCAGCCGGACGATCCGGACGCGCCCTTTGCCATCGGGTTCAACAAGGGATTTTATCTGGCCGTCTCGCCGGAAGGAAACAAGGTCTTCGATGTGGTCGAACGCCTTCCGCTCGGCCTGGGCCTGTCGCTGACCACGCCCTACGGCAGCAGGCTCAACGTTTACAAATATCACCACCGGCGCATCGCCACGGCCTGCGATTTCTTCAGTGACGCCCGGCAGCCGGCCTTCATCCGCACGGTGCATCGCGACAACGATTCCGGCATGAACCTCAACGGTGTCCGCGGCACCCTGACGCCGGTTCAGGTGCCTGAGGTGCTGGAGCGCGAGTTTCCCTTCGGCCTCGACCATCTGATGTCGGTCTGAGGGATGGGACGGATGAGCGCCAATACCCAGGGCGCAGTCCTGATGATGGCCAGCATGGCCAGCTTCACGCTGAACGACGCCTGCATGAAGGCGCTCAGCGACGAGTTGCCGCTGTTTCAGGCGATCTTTCTGCGCGGGATCGCCACGACGATCCTGATGTATTTCCTTGCCCGCGCGCTTGGCGGCCTGACCTTCCGGCTGCCCGCACGCGAGTGGCGGCTGATCGCACTGCGCACGCTGACCGAGATCGGGGCGGCCTATTTCTTTCTCTCGGCGCTATTCAACATGCCGATCGCCAACGCGACCGCCATCTTGCAGGTCCTGCCGCTGGCGATCACGCTGGCAGGCGCGCTGTTTCTGGGCGAGGCGGTGGGCTGGCGGCGGCTGACCGCGATCCTGGTGGGATTTTCGGGAGTGATGCTGATCGTCCGGCCGGGGTTCGAAGGCTTCAACGCCTATTCGATCAACGTGCTGTTGGCCGTGGCGATGGTGACGGCACGGGATTTGCTGGCGCGGCGGCTGTCGGCGGATGTGCCGACGATGCTGGTGGCCCTGATCAATGCCGTGGCGGTGATGGTCGTTTTCGGCATCGGTACTGTTTTCATCGATTGGCAGCCTGTTTCGGCAACCGCCGCCCTGCAGCTTGGCGGAGCCTCGGTGCTGATCATCGGCGGTTATGTATTCAGCGTCTCGGCGATGCGGGTGGGCGAGATCGCCGTGATCGCCCCGTTCCGCTACACCGCGTTGCTGTGGGCGCTGGTTCTGGGCCTGATCGTCTTTGCCGAGTTTCCCGACAGGATGACCCTGATCGGTGCGGCCATCGTCGTCGCGACGGGTATCTACACATTCTACCGGGAAAGGCGCCTGTCTTCGGCGGCGCAGGGCTGATTGCCGGGGCAGGCGAATCTCGCAAGTACGGGATGGCTTACGGGCAGTGGCGAACGGCAGGTTCTGGCCTTGAAGCGGACGTTGCCCATTGAGCGCTAAGCTGCGCCATCGCCGACCCGCGGGGAGGCGAACCGCACCTCTGAACGGCTCGTTTTATCCCGGCAAAGTCCGAACGACCTCAATGCGATACGCGACGCCAGCAAATCGCCTCCCCTTCGGG
>JASJDP010000052.1 GCA_030065095.1 Rhodobacter sp. | reverse complement strand
CAAGGAGGCCGCCGCCCCCGTCTATGACTGGTTCAAGGCCAATGTCGACGGCGGCGAGGCCGTGTTCGACGCGCTGACCGCAACCGTCGCCGAGGTCGAGGCGGACATCGACGCAACACGGATGGGCGAAAGCAAGTAATTCCGCGAACGAACCCGCCACTGCGGCCGCCCGTCACCTCGGGCGGCCGTTTTTCGTGGCGAAATACCCGCGTTGCGACATCGCTGGGCGGATTTCGACAGATATCGCCTGAAACCGGTGTATGATCGTTGCAACCGCTTCGGAGGAGACCAGCAATGCGTAGGGACGGGTTCCGCCGCCAAGGGTACACGGTCTTTGCGAATGCCCTCTCCGCCGCCGAGCTGGCGATGTTGCGCGATGTCTGTGATGCGCTGCTGCAGGAACCGCCCGAGGATGGCGGCAAGGGCCTGCACACGATCGGCCTGGGCGAGGCCCGCCGCTTTCTGCGCCACCGTCACGCCGACTTCCCCGAGCTTGAGCAATTCGTCCTCGGCCACCGCATGGGCGCCCTGCTGCGCGAGACGCTCGGCGAAAACGGCCTGCTCTTCAACGAGCAATTCGTGGTCAAGGGCGCGGGCAACGGGGCGAGTTTCGCCTGGCACCAGGACTCGGCTTATGTGGGGTTTGACCACGCCCCTTACGTCACCGTCTGGATCGCGCTGGACGACACGACCGAAGACAACGGCTGCGTCTACCTGCTGCCGCGCGACATCGACCGAAATCCCGGCATCGATCCGCATGAATGGCGCGACGACAGCCGGGAACTCAACGGCTATTCCGGCGACGATCCTGGCATCCCGATGACCTGCGCCGCCGGCACGATCGTGGTGTTTTCCTCGCTCACCCTGCACCGATCGGGCCCCAACAGCACCGACAAGCCGCGCCGCGCCTATATCTGCCAGTATTCGCGTGACCCGATCCGAAACCCCAAGACCGGCGCGCTCAAACGCTTCGCAAAACCCGTCGCCGCGCCCGAGCCAGCTTAATCCAGAGCGTCGGCCACACCCGTCAGGCTGTCGGTAACGATATCCCAGGCCTCCTCCGCCCCAAGATCGGTCGTCTGCCCCGGCCCGTATTCGCTCGCCCTGAGCACAAAGGCCGTGCCCATTCCCAAGGCCCGCGCGGCGCGCAGGTCGTCGTTGTGCGCCGCCACCATCATACACTGGTCCGGCGCCAGCCCCAACGCCTCGGCCGCACGCAGATAGACCCGGGGGTCGGGCTTGTAGGCCCGGGCGATCTCGGCCCCCAGGATCGTGTCCCAAACAAGCCCGCCGTGGCGGCTGAGGTTCACCATCAGCGCGATGTTTCCGTTCGACAGCGACGCGACAATGCGGCTTTCGCGCAGCCGGGCAAGGCCCGGCGCGCTG
Source organism: Rhodobacter sp. (assembly GCA_030065095.1). Lineage (GTDB taxonomy): Bacteria > Pseudomonadota > Alphaproteobacteria > Rhodobacterales > Rhodobacteraceae > JASJCA01. Next base: position 16,133 of record JASJDP010000052.1, on the reverse strand, counting down.
TCGGGCCAGGGCGCGAGCCGGTGCCACGCGGTCGTCAGGTGCCAGACCTCCGCCGCGTCCAGGGCCGGCAGATCGTACCGGCGCAGCAGCGTCAGCAGGTTTTCGCGATGCAGCACATCGAGATTGGAATAATCCCGCGCGCCGCTGCGCACCGCTTCCATCGCGGGCTGATAAAGCGCCCGCCAGTCCAGGGCGAACCGGCCCCAGTCGCGCTCGACACCGCGCGCGCCGAAAAACGCCTGCAATTCCGCCAGAACCGAGGTCCGCCAGTCCACGACCGTGCCGAAAACGTCGAATAGCAGGGCTTTTGTTTCCAGACTCACGACAATCCCCTCTGGGCCTTTTGTGCCGGGCATGCCAGATTGCAGCGGCAACTCGTGGCTAACGCTCCCGGAAACAATCTGTTAACCACAACGCGATTGAATTTTTCGTGATCAGTTGAAGGGATAGAGCCAGACACGGTAATCCTCGATGAGTTCATGCGCATGGTCTATCTGATCCGCCGTCATTTTCTTTTTGACCTCTTCCTGGCTGATCGCCGCGTCGGGATCGCCGCCGATGGTGCTGAGCACGTACCACATGTAGGCGCGCACCAGATCGGGCGCGGTGAGGCCGGTGCCGACCTCGTAGTACCAGCCGACGCCGGATTGCGCCCCGGCATGGCCCTTCATCGCCGCGCGCAGATACCACTCGAAGGCCCGCACCGGGTCTTTCTCGACGCCGAGCCCCAGCGCGTACATAACCCCGATCAGCTCCTCGGCTTCGGCATTGCCGGACCGCGCCGCGGGCCCGAGCGCGTCCCGCGCCTCGGCAAAACGCCCGGCCTCCATCAGGTCGCGCGCCTCTTCCAGGTCGGCGAAGGCGGGCGAGACAAGGCAGAGCCCGACAATGAACCCGGCGAAAATCCGGCGAATTTCCGTCGCGCGGTCAACGGCATGTTTCATGCGCTTCTTCTCCTCCTCGGCCTTGCGGCGCCTGCCGCCGCGCTCGACCTGCCCGCGCCGCTGACGGACGACGATTTTTTGCAGTTCGACCGGGCGCAGGCGGAACTGGGCCAGCTTTTGTTCTACGACAAGATCCTCTCTGGCAACCAGAACATCTCGTGCGGGTCCTGTCACCATCACGACCTGGGTTCGACCGACGGCCTGAGCCTCGGCATCGGCGAGGGAGGCGTTGGCCTGGGTCCCGCCCGTACGGCAGGTACCGGCGCAAACAGGATCAAGGCGCGCATCCCGCGCAATGCGCCGGCGCTTTGGAACCTGGCGCACAAGGACATCGATGCGCTGTTTCACGACGGCCGCCTTTCGATCTCCGACCTTTACGGCAACGGCTTCAACTCGCCTGCCGAGGAGTACCTGCCCGCAGGATTGAAAAGCCTCCTTGCCGCGCAGGCGCTGTTCCCGGTGACCTCCGACAACGAGATGGCCGGCCACCCGGGCGAGAACGAAATCGCCGGCGCAGTGCATGACCGGATCGACAAGGCCTGGCCGATCATCGCAGAGCGGGTGCGCGGAATTCCGGAATACGTCGAGATGTTTGCCGCCGCCTTCGATCATGTAGACCGGGCGGAAGACATCACCATCGTCGAGATCGCCAACGCCATCGCCGCCTTCGAAGGCACGGAATTCCGCAATCACGACAGCGCCTTCGACGCCTACCTTGGCGGCGAGCCCGAGGCGCTGGATGAAAGCCAGATGCGCGGGATGGAGCTGTTCTATACCGTGGGCTGCTCGGGCTGCCATGCCGGTCCGATGCTGACCGACAACGGTTTCCACGCCATCGGGCTGCCGCAATTCGGCCCCGGCCGCACCCGGCCGTGGGATCCGATGCCGCGCGATGTAGGCCGGATGGGCGAGACCGACCGGCTGGAGGACGCCTATAAATTCCGGACGCCGTCACTGCGCAACGTGGCACTGACGGCGCCGTATGGCCATAACGGCGCGATGCCGACGCTCGAGGCGATGGTGCGCCACCATGCCGATCCGCGGGCCAGCCAGCAGGGCTGGACGCCCGACATGGCGGCGTTGCGCCCTGCGCCCTGGCTGGCGGCCACCGACTTCGTCATTCGCGAGGACCGGATCGAGATGCAGCGGCAACTGGCCGTGAACGAGCTGGAGCTGCCGCCGCTGAGCGACCAGGATATCGCCGACATCGTGGCCTTCCTGAATTGCCTGACCGGCCGCACGGCCGAGGACCGCCCGCTGGGCGTCCCGGCCCGCGTACCCAGCGGGTTGCCGGTGGACTGACACCGCCGGCGCGGGCCTGATCCAACAGGCGCGCCACCGCACGGCGCGTCGTTCGAGATGTCGCCAAGCTGCCGTGCCAGCCGCGAAATACGGCTGGAGGCCGCCCCCCCTGCGTCGTTTTTCCGCTGTGCCCGCGGCCCATGCGCGATATGTCCCGGGCTAGGAAAGGCGGCGCGATGGTTCTGGCGGTCGAGGACATCTGGAAAAGCTATGGCGGCGAGGCGGGCCGTGTGGACGTGCTGTGCGGGGTGAGCCTGGGCGTCAAGCCAGGCGAGACCGTCGCGCTGACCGGCGAATCGGGCAGCGGCAAGTCGACGCTTTTGCACCTGATCGGCGGGCTGGACGCCGCCGACAGGGGGCGCATCCTGATCGGCGGCCGCGATATCGCGCCGCTGGGCGATGCGGGCCGCGCAGCTCTGCGGCGCAACCGGATCGGCGTCGTGTTCCAACAGTTCAACCTGATCCCGTCGCTCGACACCGCCCGCAACATCGCATTTCAGGCGCGCCTGGCCGGAGCCTATGACGCAAGCTGGTGCGATGCGTTGGCAGACCGGCTTGGCTTGTCGGGGCATTTGCGGCACTACCCCGAGCAGCTTTCGGGCGGCCAGCAGCAGCGCGTGGCGGTCGGGCGGGCGCTGGCCGGGCGGCCCGGTCTGGTTCTGGCCGACGAGCCCACCGGCAACCTGGACGAGGCCACCGGCGACGCGGTGCTCGATCTGATGCTCGATCTGGTCGCCGAGACCGGCGCGGCGCTGCTGCTCGTCACCCACTCGGACCGGCTTGCCGCGCGGATGGGGCGTCGGCTGCATCTGCAGGCGGGTCGGATCGTGTGATGTGGATCGCGGGCCTCTCGGCGCTGCTGTCGCACTGGCGGCGCAAACCGCTTCAGCTGGCGACGCTGATCCTGGGGCTGGCCCTGGCCACCGCGCTCTGGTCCGGGGTGCAGGCGATCAACGCCGAAGCACGGGCCAGCTACGAGGCCGCGGCGTCCGCCGTGGGCGAGACGCGCTATGCCCAGCTTTTGCCGCGCGAGGGCGCCATCGCCCAGGCCCGCTATGTCGAGCTGCGCCGCCGGGGCCTGCAGGTCTCGCCGGTGGTCGAGGGCCGGATCACGGTTGCCGGCGACAGCTGGCGGCTGATCGGCATCGACCCGTTGACCGTGCCCGCCGACGTCGCCCCGTCGGGTGCCGACATCGCGGGCGATCTGACCGGCTTTCTGACCGCCCCGGGCCAGATCTATGCACCGCCTGCGGCCCTCGACGGGCTCGCCGAGGGGCTCGATCAACAGATCCTTCCGGCAGAGGGCCTTGCGCCAGGCGTGCTCTTCACCGATATCGGCGTGGCGCAGCGGCTGCTGGATCTGGAGGGCGGGATCAGCCGCCTGATCCTGCGCACGGACCAGCCCCTGACCCTGCCGGAGTTGGAAACCCTTGCGCCCGAGCTGGACCTGCGCCGTCCAGAAGCGGGCAGCGACGTGGCCAGGCTCACCGACAGCTTCCACCTCAATCTCACCGCCTTCGGGCTGCTCAGCTTTGCCGTCGGCCTTTTCATCGTGCATGGCACCATCGGCCTGGCCTTCGAACAGCGCCGTCCGATGGTCCGCACCCTGCGGGCGCTCGGCCTGCCTCTGACGACACTGATCACGCTTCTGTGCCTGGAACTGCTGATCCTTGCCGTGATCGCCGGTGCGCTTGGCATGGCCCTGGGATACAGCATCGCCGCCGCGTTGCTGCCGGACGTCGCCGCCACCCTGCGCGGCCTCTATGGCGCCGAAATCGACGGAAGCCTCAGCCTGCGACCGGCCTGGTGGCTTGCGGGCATGGCAATCGCCGTCTCCGGCACAGGCCTGGCCGCCACAGGCGCGGTTTGGCGGGTGGCCCGTCTGCCGATCCTGGTCCCCGCCCAGCCGCGGGCCTGGGCCCGCGCCTCCGAAGACAGGCTTGTCCTGCTCGGCGGCGGTGCCGCGGCCCTCGCCGCGACCTCGCTGGCCGCCGGGCTTTTCGGCCAAGGCCTCATCGCCGGTTTCGTCCTGCTCGGCGCCGCCCTGCTGTCCGCCGCGCTTGCCTTACCCGTGCTGTTGCACGCCATCCTCGGCCTCGCCGCACGCACGGCAAAGAGCCCGGTCGCCGAATGGTTCTGGGCCGATACCCGCCAGCAGTTGCCTGGGCTGTCCCTTGCGCTCATGGCCCTGCTTCTCGCCCTCAGCGCAAATATCGGCGTGGGCACCATGGTCGCCTCGTTCCGCCTGACCTTCACCGGCTGGCTCGACCAGCGCCTCGCCTCGGAACTCTACGTCACCGCCCGGACACAGGCCGAGGCGCCCGCCCTGCGCGCCTTTCTCCAAGAGCGTGCGGATGCGGTCCTGCCGATCTGGAACATCGACGCCCGCGTCGCCGGGCTGCCGGCCGAGATCTACGGCGTCGCCGACCACCCGACCTATCGCGACAACTGGCCGATGCTCGACGCGCTGCCGGACGTCTGGGATCGCGTCATCGCCGGAGAGGCCATCCTGATCAACGAACAACTCGCCCGGCGCGAGAGCCTTGGCCCCGGCGACACGCTCGCCCTGCCCGGCGATTGGCAGTCGGCCATTGGCGGGATCTACAGCGACTACGGCAATCCCGCCGGGCAGGTGCTTGTCGGCCTGCCGCACCTTGTGGCCCGCTTCCCCGGGATCGAGAAACGCCGCTTTGGCGTGCGTATCGCGCCCGAGGCCGTTCCTGCGCTGGCCCGCGACCTGCGCGAGGGCTTTGGCCTGCCGGCGCAGAACATGATCGACCAGGCGAGCCTGAAAGCCTTCTCGCTGCAGATCTTCGAGCGCACCTTCACGGTCACCGCCGCGCTCAACGTCCTGACGCTGTCGGTGGCTGGCTTTGCGATCCTCACCAGCCTTCTGACGCTGGCCGCCGTGCGCCAGCCGCAACTCGCGCCGGTCTGGGCGCTCGGCCTCACGCGCCGCCGCCTTGCGGCCCTGGAACTGGCGCGCGCCTTGCTGCTTGCCGTGCTGACGATTGTCGCGGCGATCCCGGTCGGCCTTCTGCTGTCCTGGGTCCTGCTTGCCGTGATCAATGTCGAGGCCTTCGGCTGGCGCCTGCCGATGTTCCTGTTCCCGCGCGACTGGTTGCTTCTCGGCCTGCTGTCGTTGCTCGCCGCTGCGCTGGCAGCCCTATGGCCCGCCCGGAGGCTCGCCCGGACACCGCCCGCCGACCTCTTGAAGATCTTTGCCAATGAACGTTAGCGCCCCCATATGCCGCGCCGCCGCGGCAATCCTGCTGTCAGGTGTCATCGCGGTCGGCGCCCACGCCCAGGGCTTTGCCGGCATGGGCACCAGCGCGGACGGCTTCGCCCTGCCCCGGCCCGGCGCCGAGTTCGCCTTTCCGGACGATCACGGGCCGCACGAGGCATTCCGCATAGAATGGTGGTACCTTACCGCCAATCTCAGGGCCGAGGACGGCACCGATTACGGCCTGCAATGGACGCTGTTTCGATCGGCCCTGTCGCCCGAGACCGGCAAAGGCTGGGACAGCAACCAGTTCTGGATGGGCCACGCGGCCGTCACCGCACCGGACGCCCATTATTCGGCCGAACGCTTTGCCCGCGGCGGCATCGGACAGGCCGGGGTGCGGAGCGATCCGTTCGCGGCCTGGATCGACGACTGGCAGATGACCGGCATCGAGGCCGGCCGCCTGACCGCCGCTGCCGCCGATTTCGCCTATGACATGACCATCGCGGCGCAAGGCCCCTTCGTCCCTCAGGGCGAAAGCGGCTATTCGGTGAAATCCCAGGCCGGACAGGCCAGCCACTACTATTCGCAACCCTTTTATCGGATTGAGGGCACGCTCATCCTGCCCGGCGGTCCCGTCAAGGTCGCCGGGCATGCCTGGCTTGACCGCGAATGGTCCAGCCAGCCCCTGACCGAGGACCAGACCGGCTGGGACTGGGTCTCGCTGCATCTGGATACCGGCGAGAAACTGATGGGTTACCGCCTGCGCTCCGCCCTGGATCCTGCCTATACCGTCGCCACCTGGATCGATCCGGACGGCACGCCTACGCCGTACCGCGCGGGCGTGCTGACCATGACCCCGACCGCCATCACCGAGGTCAGGGATCGCGAGATCCCCACAGAATGGCGGCTCACCCTGCCTGGGCGCGGCCTCGACATCTCCGTCGCGGCGCTCAATCCGCAGGCCTGGATGGACACCGCGATCGCCTATTGGGAGGGCCCCGTGCGCGTCACCGGCAGCCATGACGGCGTCGGCTATCTGGAGATGACCGGATATGACTGACTGGTCCAAGTCGCTGGAAGATTTCCACGCCCGCCTGTGGCTGGACCTTTCAAACGCCGTGACACCGCCGGCGCGCCGGATCGTCCTGTCGACCATTGGCCGGTCCGGCGGCCCCGAGGCGCGCATGGCGGTCCTGCGCGCCGCCGACCGCGGCCGTGCCGAGGCCGCCATCCACACCGACAGCCACTCGACCAAGATCGCCGAGCTGCACGCCGACCCGCGCGCAACCCTTCATTCATGGAACGATACGCTGCAATTGCAGCTTCGCCTCCGCGGCGTCATGCGCATCGCAACCGGGGACGACGCGGCGCATCTCTGGCCCCAAGTCCCCGACGGCTCGCGATCGTCCTACGGCGTCACGCCCGCGCCCGGCACCGCCATTGCATCGTCCGACGCCTACTCGCGCGCGCCGGATCCAGGCCGCTTTGCCGTCCTGACGCTCCGGATCGAGGAAATCGACGCCGTTCACCTTTCGGGCGACTACCACCGCCGCGCCGTCTTTTGTCGGCGGAACGGCTGGGCCGGCGCCTGGCTTGCCCCCTGACACCCCCGGAAGCGCCGTATCACAGCCATCCGCGTCGCTTGTCGAGGCCCCGACTTGGACCGACAAACAACTTGACCGAGGGGCGGCAGGCGATCATGCTTACCCCAAGTTGAATCACTTTGCACAAAATTTAGGCAATCCCGACCGAAACGCATAGGAGGCGTTCATGTTTAAGAAACTTATTTCGGTTGCCGGTCTCTGCGCGGCGGCGGCATTCGCAACCCTTACGACGGCAGGCAGCGCACAGGCTTGTGTCGCAATGGGCGCACCGACGGTACTGGTCGATCTCGACAAGGGCGGCACGGGACACGCGCTGATCCTCGAATACGATTGTCAGGTCATGATCAGCAAAACCACCTGCGCCGTCGGTATCCGTCTGTCGGACGACTACGGCTCCGGCATCAGGATCCGCAATGCGCGTTTCGTTTCGCTGATCACCCAGGCGCGCGTCAACGGCTTCGAGCCCGAGTTCTCCGAGAATACGGGCGCCGGGTTCGCCAAGATCCTCGATGGAAACTGGTTTGGGTTCAGCGGGCTCTACGCGACCTTTCCGCAGCCCAAGGGCGGTTTGGGCATCCAGATCGAATTCGACTACGACGAGGGGCTGGCGCCTGACGAAATCGTCGCCGCATTCGTCGGCGGACATGTGGGCCTGACGGAAGGCGACGACGCCGGGAACCTGACCATCGGCCATCACCTGGAGATTATCGAAATCGCCAACGCGCGCCTCGACAAGCACTGGCGGTAGACCCGCCCGCCAACGCGCCGCGACCCGGCTGAGGAAAATCGGCCCCGTCTGCGAGACAGGCGGGGCCGGTGTGCTCGCGGACATCGCCGCATCGGGGCCCTTGCCCGCGACACCCGATCCCCTCGCCTTTGCCGCCCGGACCCGCTAGCTCTCGGTCCATGCAAAGGCGCATGCCATGACCCCTTTGCCGCTGACCCGCGACCTGGTCCTGATCGGCGGCGGCCACACCCACGCGCTCGTCCTGCGCCGCTGGGGGATGGCGCCGTTGCCCGGCACGCGCCTCACGCTCGTCAATCCCGGGCCCACCGCCCCCTATACCGGCATGCTGCCCGGGCTTGTAGCCGGTCACTACCAGCGTGACGATCTCGAAATCGACCTCGTCAAGCTTGCCCGCTTTGCCGGCGCCCGCCTGATCCTTGGCGAGGTCTGCGGCCTCGACCGCGCCGCGCGGACCGTTCATGTCCCGGGACGCCCGCCGGTCCCCTTCGACATCGCCTCGATCAACATCGGCATCACCTCCGACCTGCCCCGCCTGCCCGGCTTCGCCGAACACGCCACCGCCGCCAAGCCGCTCGGCCCCTACGCGGCCCGGTGGCAGGACTTTCGAACGCGGGTGGCCCGGGGGACCCCGCCGCAGATCGCCGTGATCGGCGCCGGTGTGGGCGGTGTCGAACTGAGCATGGCCATGGCCCACGCATTGCGCAGCGACGGCCACGATCCGCAGATCACCGTCATCGACAAGGCAGGCGCCCTGCCCGGTCTCGCCCCCCGCGCCCGTGCAGCCCTGCGTGACCATCTTGCCCGCCTCGGCGTCGCCCTATGCGAACATGTCAGCCCCGCCGAGATCACCGCCGAGACCGTCCGGCTCGACGATGGCGCCGAAATCCCGGCCCGGTTCACCGTCGGCACCGCCGGCGCCCGCCCGCACGCCTGGCTTGCGGAAACCGGCCTCGACCTGACAAACGGCTTCGTCACCGTCGACCCGATGCTGCGCTCTACCAACGATTCTGCGGTCTACGCGGCTGGCGACTGTGCCCACCTTGCCCACGCCCCCCGCGTCAAGGCCGGGGTCTTCGCCGTGCGCCAGGCGCCGGTGCTGTTCCACAACCTGCGCGCCGACCTCGCCGGTCGCGCCCGCCGCCGCTTTCACCCGCAGCGCGACTATCTGAAACTGATTTCGCTGGGTGGCAGATCGGCGCTGGCCGACAAGTTCGGCCTCGCCTTTCAGGGTCCCCGGCTCTGGACGTGGAAGGACCGGATCGACCGGCGCTTCATGGCGCGATTCCAGCGCCTTCCCGCCATGCAGCCTGCGGCTGTGCCGCGCGAGGCAACGCAGGGCCTGCGTCATGCCCTGGGCGAGAAACCCCTGTGCGGCGGCTGCGGCGCCAAGGTCGGCGGCGGTACGCTGCAAAGCGTCCTTGCGACCCTGCCACAGCTACACCGCCCCGACGTCGAAACCCGGCCCGGCGATGACGCCGCCGTCCTGCGCATGGGCGATACCCGTCAGGTCCTGACGACCGACCATCTGCGCGCGTTCACCGATGACCCCTATACCTTGGCCCGCGTCGCGGCGGTTCACGCGATGGGCGACATCTGGGCGATGGGCGCGAACCCGCAGGCGGCTCTGGCCACCGTCATCCTTCCCCGGATGACGGCGAAAATGCAAAAGGCCTGGCTTGCCGAGATCATGGACGCCGCCCGGACAGCCTTTGCCGAGGCCGGCGTCGAAATCGCCGGCGGCCACACGTCAATCGGTAGCGAACTCACTGTTGGCTTCACCGTCACCGGGATCTGTGGCCGCGCCCCGATCACCCTTGGCGGCGCCCGCCCCGGCGATGCGCTGATCCTGACAAAGCCTATCGGTTCGGGCACGATCCTTGCCGCAGAGATGGCGCTTGCGGCGGGCGGCGACTGGGTTGCGTCGGCGCTTGCGCATATGGCAGTGCCACAGGGCAAGGCCATGACGATCCTGTCTGCCGCCCACGCCATGACGGACGTCACCGGCTTCGGCCTCGCCGGACATTTGCACAATCTCTGCGCCGCCTCGGGGACCGCCGCCGAACTCGACCTCGCCGCAGTCCCTGTCATGACCGGCGCCGAAAGCCTGGCAGCGGCCGGTATCCGCTCTTCGCTTTATCCCGAAAACCGCGCTTATGCGTCCCAGGTCGAGGCCCGGGACGGGCCGAGGACCGACCTGCTGTTTGACCCGCAGACCGCAGGCGGCCTGCTGGCCGCCGTCGCTTCGGACGATGCGGAGCAACTGCTTGAGAACCTTCTGAACGATGGCTTTTCGGCCGCCCGGATCGGCCAACTGACCGACGGTCCGGCAAAGATCACCGTGATCTAGATCGGAAGGGTGCCAGCCGAAGCCGCGTTCGGCCGGGATCAATCCTTGACCGCCACTCGCGCCCAATCACCGGTTCCGCGGCCCAGGGCCCGTCAGAACCCGACCGTCAGACCGTCCTTGCGCGGATCCGACCCCGCGGCATAGCCCCCGCCGGGCAGGCGGCGGATCGACTGTGCACCGCCAAAACCAAACGAGGCGTCGGGCTCTTCCGGCATCAGGACATGCCCCATGTCCGACAGCGCCTGCAACGTCGCCGCCGGAACGCTGGTCTCGCACGCCACGCCGGACCCGAACCCCATGTAGTTCGACGGGATGAACGACACCATCATGCCAGAGGCGTCGGCCGCCGTCAGACAGACCGTGCCTTCCTGCCGCGGCGCACCGGCCCCGAAATCCTGCGCGCGGCCGGGATCGATCCGGCGTGCGCGCTCTGACAGATAGCCGTCGTCCAGCATGGCCTCGGGCGAAACGCCCGTCATGTGGCCGAGATCGCCGACATAGGCATAGGTGTCGCGGAAGGCGAGTTTCATCGCCTCGATTTGCAGATGCAGCGCCCGCGGGTCGTCGGCATCGAGGTCGCGGATGCCCGTGTTCGCCAGAATTCCCAACGCCATCAGCGCCGCGATACCCTGCCCGCTGGGGGGATTTCGTGAAGCTCAGCACCGTCGAAGCCCCTGGATATCGTCCCGCACCAGTCGGCGCGGTGGCCGGCGAGGTCTTCGGCCGTCATCGCCCCGCCATGCAGGGCCGAAAAGGCCACCATCGCCTCGGCCAGATCATCCTGATAAAACGCCTTGCCCCTGGTCTCTGCAATCCGCCGCAGGGTTTTTGCATGACCTTTGTTGATGAACCGGTCCCCGGGTTCCGGCGCCACGCCGCCCGGCAGGAAGGTCACGGCAAAGGTCGGCTGATCGCGCAGCACGTCCCCGCCCCGCGCCCAGGCCTGCGCGGCCAGGGGCCGTGAGGCGGCCACCACGTTGTCGGCCAGAACCGCCGAGCGGCGTGAAGGGTATGGATGGCTGGCGCGAATATCCATCGGATCGGTCCGGTCCCGGGATCGGGAAGGTTATAATCCAGGTGGCGCCGCCAGGGAAAGCGGCGCCATGCGGTGGCTGACGCGGGCGGTTCGGCTATGCGGGTTCGCCGTGTCCCGTTTCCCGGCTCAGGAAATCGCGCAGGTCGGTCCGGAGTTTGCGGTCACTGGAGACATAGACAAAATCCATGTTGGTCCGCTCGGCGATCATCTCGCCCGGGAAGGGCAGATAGCTGAGTTCACGCGACCCGAAGGACGGCGAGGCGGTGCCGACCTGCCAGTCGGTCCGCAGCGCGACATCGACGAGTTTCAGCGATGGCCCGCCATCGGGGTCCGCACGCTCCAGCGGAACGCCGGCGATGCGCAGATAAGCGGCCTTGTCCCTTGCCGTGCGGAAGCCGTCGATGAACTGCTGGCACAGGACCTGCAGGTCGGCGGCCTCGTTTTCGGGCTTCAGGTGCGAATGCAGGTGGTCGGGGTCGTGATTGTGGCCGATATGGCCGCCGATGATGTCATGGGGCATGTCAGGCACCCTTTGCGGATGTGGTCCAGCGGCGGCCGTCGCGCGCCGGGTCGTAGTCGCCCGCAGGCAGGCTGACGGGCTTGTCGATATGCGGTTTGTGTGCGCCCATCCTGCCGGCAGAGACCATCGCGCCCAGAACGTCGACGATCACGCGGGTGCCGAGAAGCGCGGTGATGTCGCTGGTGTCGTAGGGCGGCGAGACCTCGACCAGCTCCATGCCGCAGATCCCTTCGGCCGCGACCTTGGACGCAAGCGCCAGCGCCTCGCGCGGCAGAAAGCCGCCCGGTTCGGGCCAGCCGGTGCCGGGGACGAAACCGCAATCGATCGAGTCGATGTCGAAGGACATATAGACCATGTCGACCCCGTCCCACGCCATCTCGAGCGCCATCTCGGCGGTCCTGTCGACGCCCATGCGTTCCATATCCGCCATGGTGATGATGTTGGTCTGGCGCTCGCGCGCGACCTTCACCGCCTCGCGCGGGACCTGCCAGCCGCCGATGCCGACCTGCACAAGGTTTCGGGCAGGCACGTTGGGCAGGTTGGTGGAATGGAACCAGGGCGTGGTGTGCATGCGTTCGTCCAGATCCTTTTCCTGGATGTCGGCATGGCGGTCGAAATGCACGATGCCGATCTTCTTCGAGGTGCACTCGGCGATCCCGCGCACGCAGGGAAAGCCGATCGAATGGTCGCCGCCGATGATGATCGGCATCGACCCGCTGGAGAACACGTGGGACACAGCGCGGCTGATCTGGTCGAAGGTCTTTTCGATATTCGCCGGGATGGTGAAGATGTCGCCGGCATCGCAAAGCGACATCTGCTCGCGCAGATCGATGCCCATTTCGTAGTTATACGGTGTATAAAGCGCGCTGATCTTGCGCACGCCCTGCGGGCCGAACCGGGTGCCGGGGCGGTAGGTGGTTCCGCCATCGAACGGCGCGCCCAGAACGGTGGCGTCGTAATTGCCGACCTCGGCGACATCCTCGGTATAGGGTGCCTTGAGGAAGGTGTTGATGCCGGCATAGTGCGGCAGCTCGCCCCGCGCGAAGGTCGGGATCGAGCGATCCTCGATGCTGTCCGCGCCGGTCAGCCCCATGCGGAGAGCCCAGGCCTTTTCCTTCTCCCACTCGCCATCGGGGATCCCGGCCTCGGCCTGCATCGACTTCCAGCCGCCAAGCTTGGTCAGATCGGGATGATGGAACCGGCGCGCGTCGCGGCGCTGGTCAGCCGGATGATGCGAGCGGCTTCTCTCGCGGCGGGTCCAGAACATGGGTCTCCTCCTTGATCCTCTGGTAGGGGATGCCGCCGTCGCGGGCATCGAAATCGTAGGTGATCGTGGCACCATAGGCCTCGGGATCGTGCGGGTCCCAGCGGATTTTGTCGAAGGCCAGAACCCGGTCGCCCAGCTTGAAGGCCTCGGGCAGGTCGTGGGTGACCATAAAGACCGTCATCTTCGTCTCGGCCCGCAGGTCGAGCAGGAATTCGTGCATCCTTTCCCGCGTGCCGGGATCGAGCGCGCCGAAGGGTTCGTCCAAAAGCAGGATGCGCGGTTTCGCGGCGAGCGCCTGGGCGATGGCGAGGCGCTGCTGCATGCCGCCCGAAAGGCTTGCCGGATACTGATGCGCGACATGGGCGAGGCCGATCCGGTCGAGCGCACGCATCGCACGCTCGCGCACCTCGCGGCGTTTGGCCGATGGCAATATACCGAAGAGGTTTGCGCCCAGGGCTTCGGCGGCCACAAGGTTGTCGCGCACGGTCATGTGCGGAAACACCGAATAGCGCTGGAACACGATCCCCCGGCTGCGGTTCGGCTCGCCCGTCAACGGCTCGCCATCCACGGTGATCTGCCCGCGCGTGGGGCGTTCCTGATCCAGAAGCAGGCGGAGGAATGTCGACTTGCCGCACCCCGACGCGCCGACAATCGAAATGAACGCACCCTCGTCTACCGTGATCGAGACACGTTCCAGAATCGGGCGCTTGCCGTAGCTTTGGAAGATGTTGTCGACGGTGACGAAAGCCATCAGCGGACCTCGGCCCAGGGATAGAGCCGCCGCGACAGGCGCGCGAGCAGCCAGTCGAGCGTGAAGGCGATGACGGTGATCCAGATCACGTAGGTCAGGATCACATCCATCGCCAGATAGCGGCGTACGAGAAAGATGCGATAGCCCAGCCCGTCCTGGCTGGCGATCGCCTCGGCCGCAATCAGGAACAGCCATGCCGGGCCAAGCGACAGGCGCACCGCCTGGATCAGCCGCGGCATGATCTGCGGCAGCGCGACGCGCAATCCGATGGCCAGCGACGAGGCGCCGAGCGTCTGCGCCTTGACCAGCTGTTCGAAGGGCAGCTCGGCGGTGCGCGCGGACAGGTCGCGGATCAGGAACGGCGTGATGCCGATGGCGATCAGCGCGACCTTGGACAGCTCGCCCAGGCCGAAGACGATGAACAGGATCGGCAGGATCGCCAAGGGCGGGATCATCGACAGAACCGCGACGAAGCCCGCCAGCCCGGTCCGCGCCAGCGGCAACAGCCCGATGACGAGGCCGAAGACCAGCCCCAGCCCCGCGCCGATCCCGACGCCCAGTGCCAGGCGGCGCAGGCTGGCGGCGGTGTCCTGCCAGACCAGGATCACGCCCGAACGGCGGTCGGGCTCGGTCACCAGCCGCACCGCCGTCTCGGCGATCTGGGCGGGTGCGGGCAACAGCTTGTCGGCCGGGTTCACCGCCCGCCGCGCCTCGGACCCCAGCGCGTAGGCCAGAAGCACCAGCACGAACGGCACCACCGTCAGGAACAGGGCCAGCGCCCGTCCGGGATGTCTGTTGATCCAGCGCATGGCGGTCGCCCGCGCCAATTTTGGCACGGGACGGTGCCCCTAGAGTTCGCCGTCCGCCGCCATCTGCATGTAGGTGGTGTCGTAGCGCATCTTGATGTTGCCCGGATCGCCCGTGGTCGTGCCGTCCGGATAGGCGACGCCGACGAAATCGGCGCTCGGCGCGCCCTCGCCAAGGATCCCCTTGTCGAACAGGAACTCCGCCACGTTGACCATGGTGTCCTTGAGGGCCGGAGAGGCCGTGAAGGCCACAGCGTCATCGGGGTCATAGAACATCTCGGTCGAGGCGAGTTGCGCCTTGTAGCCTGCCAAGTCGGTGCCCGACGCCTCTGCCATGGCGGTCAGCGCGCCTTCGTCACCTGCCGCCATCAGCGCCATCAGCTCGTACCAGGCGCCCACCAACGCTTTGCCGAAATCGGGATTGGCGGCCAGGGTGTCGGTGTTCACCCACATGATGTCGATGATCTCGCCGGAAATGTCCGAGCTGTCGTAGATCTTGTTCGCGCCGGGCTCTTCCAGGATCGTCGAGACCAGGGGGTTCCACGTTACCACCGCCTCGACCTCGGGGGTGGCATAGGCGGCGATCATGTCGGCGTCCGAAGTGTTGATCACGCCGCCAAGGTCCCGTTCGGCCAGCCCCACGCTGTCGAGGCCGCGCGCCAGCAGGTAGTGCGACACGCTGAGCTCCACCAGGTTCACCGGCTTGCCCGCCAGGGCGGTCAGGTCGCCTTCGCCCTTCAGGATCACCGCGTCGTTGCCGTTGGAATAGTCCCCCACGATCAGCGCGGTGGTGTCCACCCCGCCGCCCGACGGGATCGACAGGGTGTCCATGTTGGTGGCCGAAACGCCGTCGAAGGCGCCGGCGGTGTATTGGTTGATCGACTCGATATAGTCGTTGATCTGAACGATCTCGACGTCGATGCCGTATTTGTCGGCCCATTTGTCCATGATACCGCTGTCTTCGAGATAGCCCCAGGGCATCCAGCCCACATAGATCGACCAGGCGACCTTGAAGCTGTCCTTTGCCTGTGCCGTCGCCAGTCCGGGCGTCAACGCCAGGGCCAGGGCCGCAATCAAAGTAGTGCGTTTCATCCAATACCCCCTTAGGTCCGGTTTGATCAGCCCGGCCGAAGGGAAGTACGGGAGACACGGCCGAAGCGTCGCAGTGCTCTCCCGGGATTTTGTCCCGCCGTGTACCGCCGCGGAGTTGGCCGTGGCGGCGGCATCTCTCGGACCAGCCCCGGAAGCCCAGGCGGAACCCTAGATACCCTGCGTGACCGAGCATTGATCGCGGCGCGGATTCCCGCCAGTGAATTGCGGCAAACGGCGGGGCGCTGTGCCGATTTGCACGAAAACGCGCCGCAATTTCAGGGAACCGCCCAAGATAGATGCACGTTTTTCCTGGAATCCGAGACGTCGGTTCACGATGTTCCCGGATCGAGTCGCAGAGTTGGTTCTTTTGGCTTGGAGCGGACGTTAACCGGAATCTGATAAGCCGCGCCATCGCCGACCCGCGGGGAGGCGACCCGGACCTCTGAACGGCTCGATTTATCCCAGCAAAGTCCGAACGACGTCAATCCGG
>JASJDP010000051.1 GCA_030065095.1 Rhodobacter sp. | reverse complement strand
GGAGACTTACCGCAGATACTACAACGAAGACCGACCCCACAGCGCGATCGGGTACAACGTCCCGTCATCGCTCATCAAGCCCGCTGGCACATCCGGCCCGCCAGTGTGAAAGAGCCCGGATTTTCCAGCCCCGGGCGGCCTAAGGTTGGGGGCAAGTGCAACCAACCGGAAGATTCCAGATCAAACCGGCCCTAATCGCGGGGGAAGGTCATATGGCCCGTCTACGTCACCTAACTCGCGCGGAGCAAAGCCACTCAACAATGTCGAGATCGTCCAATATACTACTAAAACTAGGCGGTAACAAATTTTATATCTCTAAGAGAGTGAATACCCTTTCCTAAGAGACAAAAAAACTCTCAATTTCGCTAAGTACGTTTGCAATGTAATTGGAAACCTCATTCCTTCGCATTTCGCCGATAGCTTGAGCTATAGTGATTCCGACCCGATAGTTGCTCTGGAGTGTCTTTGACAACTCAGAGAAAAAGAGCTTTCCTGGAATGATATGCTTTTGACCGTCAAAATTTCCCCAACTCTCGTTGAACAGTGCGTTGGCGTTCTTAAGGTGTGTCGAGTCATCAATTCCTGGATTTCTGGGTTTGTGGTAGGCAAGATACGACGCTGTGCGCTGAGCCTGCACATCGGCCTTCAATGTGCCGCAAACCGAATAAATAATGGCCTCAGCCTTGCCAAGGCTCAGTTCTGTGCCACGATCTCGCACCCGTTTTATGATAAGCCTCTTCAATGGCTCAAGCTCTATTGCGTAATTCTCAATCTCTTTACGATCAAGAACATGACACGACATGCGCTCCGAGCTCATTCTCGAAAGAAACTCTTCAATCTCCTCATCGCATCTATAATCTCGGTCGAATATAGACGCGATTTTTGCATCAATCTTGAACATATTTTCGAGGGTCCAGTCTACGTTCTGAATCCGGCTCCATTGCGAAAAGCCACCGGCTTGAAAGTAGGCCGTATCAGGACTCTCAACCATTTCCGTGTTATCAATTTTCGAGGCAATCCGCCGAATTATTTTTCTATCCTTGCCTTCAAAAAAAACAATTCTGCGCGCGCGCGCGATTCTCGAGAATTCAGCATTTTCGGAAGAGCCCAAGTAATTGAACAGCTCTCTATAACCGTCTTCACTAGAAATACGCTGAGCGCTGTTCCTGTCACGAGTCACGAGCAAAATGTCACCCGGCTCCACCTCGTTCACAATTTCTGTTGAATGCGTGGCAACAAAGAATTGAGTGAACCTTTCCTGAACGATTTTAATGAGCGCCTTCTGAGCGTCCGGATGCAGGTATATATCAGGTTCGTCGAGAACAAGCAGCGACTTTTCTCCTCCACGCATGAACTGGAGCATTGTCTGCATCCAGACCTGGAAACCAAATCCCGACCAGTAGACTTCTCGCGGGATTCGCTCCTCCATATAATTCATTTCAATTTCTTTAGACACATAGTCAATAATTCGAGGTTTTTCTAAAGTCATACCTTCCCATGACTCGCCTACGATTTCCGCAAACGTTTCAAAATCATCGTCACTCATTCGGATCAGAATGTTTCTGAAGGTTCTACTTGCTAGGCGTGTGTTCCTATTTCGTTGAACCGTTGCGTCGGTCACCCATGTTTCTTTTTCCTCTAGCGGACCGAGCGTAGGAACCAAGATCACGTCTGCTGGGAAATTGCTCCTGAAGCTAACGCCCGTCCTCGGTGGGGCTTGGTCAGTTTTCAGATAAGCGCGAACAGCTCGTTCGGGATGGAGCAATATCTGTATGCTATTTCCGTTCGAGTGCTCAATGTCGATTCGAGCGTCATCGTCATCATAATTTCGATTTGCATTTGCGACTGGCGGCCCACAATAATCCTGGCCAATGCTGTAATAGGCGCAGACTTGTCCGTCTGGATTATTTGAAATGCGTGGTTTGTTTGTCCGCGAGAATCGCATCACATCTACTAGAAATCTTAGTGCGTCAAGACATGTTGACTTTCCAGCGTTGTTAGGGCCAACAAGAACGTTGGCCTCACGGCAGTGTATCTTAAAATCGCGAAACTGCCGGAAATTCCTTAGCCTGATAGACTTTATTGACATTCTTTCAAACCCAATTTGACACACGAGGCGGGTGCAAAGCGATACGAACGGAGTCTTTGTGTCTGAGCATTGTGCCTTACAGTGCAATGCATTCTGAAAAAGATTACCGAGTCAACGCACTTGACGACTACTCCGGCCGCGTAAAAGGCAATAAACGGGAACACGCCGACGCATTCGTTGACTGGTGCTACTTACACGAAGCTAGAATTATGATGTTGTCGAAGGCGCGTTTGTGGCGACGCTCGAGATGGTTCTCCGAGAATTCGAGAAGTGCCATTGCGTCTGCACGGTTTCGCCTGCGTGACCGGCTGTTAAGACGTCCGCTTCAGGGAAGCTGCACTGCGGCACACCACCGCCCAACCATTGACTGCTGAGGGCCGGATGCGCCGTCTAAGTGGTACCGAATTTCTGGTCGCACGCGCTCAAGAACTTGGAAAACCGTTGGTGTGCATATGGGATGAAACGGATCTTTTGGATGGGGTTTAATGCGAGTGGTATGGCAGCCATCGCATATTTGTAGTCTGACAACGGCAGCATCAGTCTCACGTCCTGGAGCAGCTTCTGATATTCGCGCTCGCGTTCGTCGCCGGATGCAAAATCGGCGTTGTCGAGATAGGCGTTGATCAGCGCGCCGAATTCACGATCGCCAAACTCCGGCTCTGCAATCTCAAAATAGGGGTAATCCGGCAACTGGTGCCGCATCACCGTTTCGGCGAACAGGTTTGAGAAATCGTACGCCTTGTTGTTGAGGCAGGAAAATTCGAAATCCAACAGCCTGATCTCACCGGTGTCCAGCTTCATGATGTTGCCGTGATAGGTGTCATTGTGGCAAAAGGTCAGATCATCATCGGGAAGGCATCGCCGCACTTTCGCGAGGATTTCGGGGCTATATATCGGGCGAAGTTCTTCACACAGCTTCTGCTCCTCGGGAGGGAAAGCGTCGATCCGGTCTTCCAATACGGACTTCGCCAGTCGCCCCCATTTCGCGTGCAACATGTCGAAGAACATCTCTCGCGGCAGGCTCGGCGGCCTAAGCTGGTGGAAACGGTAGAGTTGATCGGCAATTCTCCTGAGGTTCTCGGTCTCAAAAAGGTCGGCTGCCAGAAGTGTTCGCCCTTGGTAGAATGCCTCGATACGGCAAGCCCTTTCATAGTGATAACAATGGGCTGCAATTCCATTGGTGCCGAGCGCCAGGAACACGTCCCGTTCGGTATCAAAATCGAGGATGGCGTTCTCTTTACCTTCGAGGCGCCGGAATAGAACGGCCGGAGGCTGCAACGGTTGGACGGATGCCTTTGATCGGATCCCCATAGTGAATGAGGAAAACCCTTTGGGGTCATCCAGTTCAAAATCAGAAATAGAAAGGTCTGCCCACTCTGGAAACAGCCGCTGGCAGGTTTCAAAAGCAGATGATTTCGCTGAATCCAAATTTTCGTCCTTCTGCTTCGCAGAGTCGGAGCGTTCGGTAATCTATCGGATTCGTCCAGTGACTTTGCTAATAAAAAGGCCAGAATGCTGCGCTCCGCACGAGCGTCAGCAATGCGAAAGCCGCATTGCGGCGTTGGCCGTTGGGGCTAGTGGCCGCTCCGGGCCGGATGCGCCAGTTTGGCGGGACAGACTGAGGGTCCGCTCCATCCCGCCGAACCGACCCTGACGAATGTAGAATGCTGCAAGATCGATCGATGTCCGGATTGACGGGCCTCGATGCAGCGCCGACGTCCCGGGTCGGGCGACCGGCAAGAGCCGTATCTGCCAGGTCCGCTCGTGCAATCCAGCCGCCATGAAACTGCACCTAAAGGTCGCCCTAAGCGCGCCGGACACAAGAAGTCTGTCGCCCACGCCCCCCGATCAAGCAAACAGGCGAGCCTCAACACGTCCTTTACCCCGTGCGATGAATAGTCGGGATCAATCGGCGAATTGAGGCCGGTCGCATTGACAGTCCCGGCGGCCCTACGCCAAGCGGCCCGACACTTGTTAAACAGTTTTCTGCGTATCGACGCACACCAACGAAAAGGAAACCACATGTCCGACACCCAAGACACGGATCTGGGCTCTGACGAAAGGGTCGGCATGGCCGCCGAGATCGTCGCCTCCTACACCTCCAACAACCAGATGGCCCAGAGCGATCTGCCGGATCTGATCCGGTCCGTCTACGCCACGCTCTCCGGCCTGCCCGGGGCGAGCGGGACGGACGACGCCGGCCAGGCCGCAGTCGACGCGCCCCCCGTCCCGGCCGTGCCGATCGACGCCTCGGTCACGCCCGATGCGATCATCTGCCTGGAGGACGGCAAACCCTTCAAGACCCTGAAACGGCATCTGCGGACGGCGTACGACATGTCGCCCGACGAGTACCGCGCGCGCTGGGGCCTCAGCAAGGACTATCCCATGGTCGCGCCCAGCTACAGCGCCAGGCGGGCGGCCACCGCCAAGGCCATCGGCCTCGGTCGCAAGCCGGCACCGAAGGGTAAGAAGAAGACATAGGCGGTCACGCCTGAACCACGAAGGAGCGGCCTCGAGCATCGGTTCGAGGCCGTTTCATTTTGATCTCTCTGCTTAAGGCCGGGCACGCAAATCGCTTGTCGGAAACTGCCAGACCACGCGATCGATTGCTGTCCTGGCCAACGCCGGAGGGTATCTCCAAAGCGCTTGTTCTGAGATTAAACCTTGCCGTTGACGCGAACGATGCCGCGCGACAGCCCGGCGCCATCGAGGCCGAGGGGGACTCACCAAAAAATCGCTACGCGGGCTCGTAGATCATCCTTCGCGGCAATCCCGCGTAGACAACCGCTAAAACGCGGCGAGAGAAGCCGTCGCTCGGGCAGCCCGCGGCAAGGATTTCACTCAAATCGGCCGGGATGCGGACAAAGCTGCCGATGCCTATGCCTGAACGAAGGTCCGCGTGGCGAGGGTTGTCGCTGGGCCAACTTAATTTCGCTCGTGACCGCCTCAGAGCTGGCCGTTATTAGGTGACGGGATCACTACGATAGGGCTTCAGGCTATGCGGAAGGTTTTGTTAACTGGCTCATCCGGCCGGATTGGGCAGGCGTTTTTTGCCGCGTATCAGGAGAGCTATAAGTTTGTGCTGACCGATTTAAGGGAACCCGAGCACCCCATCGTCGACCCACATCGCTTCGTGCAATCTGACCTTTCTGATGCAAGGGTGGCAGCCGATCTTTGCCTGGGAGTGGACGCCATTGTGCATCTCGCTGGGGTACCCAACCCAGACGCTGAATTTGCCGACGTATTGCCCGCCAACATATTGGCAACAACCTATTTGATGGAGGCTGCCCGCAAAGCACAGGTCGGACGTTTCGTTTACGCCAGTAGTGCGCAAACCATCGAAGGATACCCTGTAGACCGGCAAATCGTACCGGGAATGGCTGTCGCTCCGGCCAATCTCTACGGCGTCTCCAAGTGCTATGGGGAAGCCCTGTGCTCGCTTTACGCGACACAGCACGGCATGTCCTGCGTCTCTTTGCGGATCGGTGCGTTCGAGCCCGCGGACGGCCCGCCACTTGAAACCAAGCGTGACCTCAGTGCTTGGCTTAGTTATCGCGATGCAACGCACCTAATTGATCGCGCGATCCAGGCGGAAATCGACGGGAGCTTTATCGCGCATGGCATCTCCAACAATCGATTTAAGCGGCTTGATTTGACCGAAACCTGCAGAGTGTTGCGATACGCACCGCAGGACGATGCGTTTTCAACCTTTCCGATACCCTCCGCTTAAAGCCGAAATTTGTTCACGTCGCAGCATCGGTCGTTATGGGCTCAGAGCTGCCCGATGCGGTGCGGCAAGCCCGCCGATGCTACGCGCCTCTGAACCGGACGATCGCACCCATCCACGTCCAGCTCAGAATCAAGTGGTTGGGTCGGGGCTCTGCCATTCGGTTTCTGAAAGCTGCCCTACCGCGCTTTATTCTGGGAAGACCGCCCAGAGCCCAAAGTGTGGAATGCTGCTGGATGCACCAATATCTGCCTTGGCTGCGTTGCACAAACCCATCGCGAAAACCATGTGTTCTGCAACAAGGTTCTGCGACAGGTCGTGGACCAGCAACAGCGCCGTCGCGCATACGATAGAAATATCCCTCGCGTTACACTGACAGGCTTGCAATCCGGTCCAGAACGGCCGCTATCTCGCCATTCAGGGCCTTATCCATGCCCTCTGGAAAGCGCCGCGCCCGCTGACGATAGTTCGCCTCCGAACCGGTGACGTCGTCCGGAATCGGAAAAGTGTGAGCCATCATTTCCTCCACATCCTCGTCCCAGTCGCCCTCGTAGTCCTCTGACACTTCATGCCGGAAATCGCGCCACATATCTTCCCAATCGCGGACATGTTCTTTGAACTCGCGAATCTTGTCGCGGAAAGCGTCCGTGAGCGCGGGTTGGGTGTTTTCCTCGATCATCCGGAGCAGAATGGAATTCTGCTTCACAAGAAAACAGATCTTCTTGTACCAGGTGTTCTTCTGAGTGTCGCTGCCGCGGTCTTGAAAGGCTCTGCGAAGAGCAAGGGGATGATATTCCACATCGGCCAGCGGCCCGAGAAGACTTTGCTGAACGCGCCTTGATTTCTCGAACGTCTTTCTGAAAACATTGAGGTATTTATCGTGGTAGTCGTGGAGGTGCCTGGTTTTTTCTACGGCGATCTCCCGCTTCAGGAGTTCGGCTTCGAACTGGCTCTTTCGCGTTCCAGCCCTGTTCAGCTCCATTTCCGATCTGATTTTCCTGATCACGGGGAAGGTCACAATAAGTGTTGTCAGGATACTCGCAGCGGCTGCGATCAGCGCGGCCTGGACTTCCGATGGCAGGTTTGTCCACATGCTCACTCTCCCGGCTCGGTACCCGACCACTCGCAGGAGCCCACGGGGCAGCCTGCGTCGGCTGCTCATGACGTACCGTTGATAGTGTCGTGGGATTGGGCGGATGATACAAGGAACTTGCTAGTTGGGGTGGTGGGATAACCCGGGTAGGTTCAACTCTGATCTTCGCCTAGCTGCCACTGGAGTGGACGAGAAAAATGGAAGGTTCGTCCGCACAGCCGACGCACGACTGTCTTGTGACGCTGCACGCCGCGCGAACGACCGGTTCGGTGAAGCTGCGTTGCAGCGGCGGAGTGGCCGGGGAAACCGCAGCTACGTTTGACATCACCCTTTGAGTAGTGCCTTTCACAATCGGACCTGACAGCCTATCGTCTCCGGGATTGGAGGGCCGGTCTTATGGTCACGGCAGAGGATGTATTCGCCGATTGCCCGCGCGTTGGTATGGGGTGTTGGGCGATTGGTGGTCCTTGCGAAGCGGGCGGCCTGGCTGTTGGCTATGGTGAGACAGACGATCAGGAAAGCCGCCGCACCATCGAAGCAGCGTGGGATGCCGGCGTCAGGATCTTTGACACGGCAGCAGCCTACGGTGCCGGGCATTCTGAGCGATTGCTCGGAGAGACCATCGGCAATCGTCCTGATGCAGTTGTTGTCACCAAGTTTGGACCGGTCATCGACGAGGCGCGCCGGAGGATTGTGGGAGAGGCCCTGGATGCCGGGTCAATCCGGGCTTCCGCGCTCGCGAGTCGGGAAAGATTGAAACGAGATCAGATCGAAGTTCTTTTGTGCCACAAGAACACCTTGGAAGTATCCAATGTTCCGGTGGTCTTCGATACACTGGAACAACTGCGCTCGGAAGGTGTGATTGGCGCCTATGGCTGGAGCACTGACTTCCCTGCGCGTCTAGAAGCGGCGGCACACTACGAAGGGTTTGTCGCGGTCGAACACGCCATGAACGTTTTCTTCGATGCGGCCTTGATTTCTGGCGTCGCGAACAGCCATCAACTCGCACAAGTTATTCGATCGCCACTGGCGATGGGTTTGTTGACAGGAAAGTTCCGTGTGGGCGATCGTGTCGATCCGTCGGATGTTCGGTCAAACACCTTTGAGTGGATGGATTACTTCAGGGGCGGAGAGGTCAGCGCAGCGCATGTTGCAAAGGTGGAGGCGGTCCGTGAGCTTTTGACCTACGGTGGGCGTACGGTCGGACAAGGAGCGCTTTCCTGGCTGCTTGGCAAATCATCCTCCGTGTTTCCAGTTCCGGGCGCGAAGACGGTGGAGCAGGTCCGGGAGAACGCCAAGGCGGCGGCGCTCGGCCCTCTGCCATCGTCAGTCATGGGCGAGATTGAAGGCATCATCGACAGGCCGGCTGAAGGGCCACCTCGGGAACGGTGATCCCGGCAACGCGAGACGCAGAAACCGTAGGGTAACAGAAATCCGTCCTGGCAGTGTCATGCCCAGGGAATCTGGATCGTCTTCTTAGTCCCGCATAATGCCGGTTCGTCGGCCACGCAGTGAATGGCGCAAAATCCTGGACCAGTCATCCGTGCCGATCGCAGCGATAGGCCGGAGTGAGCCCGAAACTCCCAACCATACCCTGATCCACGAATGTCAGCTTTGCGCGGGCTAGTGTAAACTGTGAATCGCGCCGCTTGAATGGCGTGTTGGCCTATGTCGCAGCAGCTCGGAAATCCTCGACCGGGATCGGAACCCGGCCGAGGTTCCGGGCCTTGTTGAACTCGCGGAGGCGTTTGAAGACGTCGACGCCGAGTTGGCGGTAGGCGTCGAGCAAATCGACCATCACCCAGTTCTCGCGGATCAGGCCGTTCTCGATGCGCCAGAAATCGAGTGAGCACATGGTGATCTTCTGACCCGTCGGCGCGATGCCGAGCCAGCCGTCATGGGTGACGGTCTGGATCATGTTGGGCCAGCCAGTGACGGCGGCGTAGGGCCCGTCGCCAAAGAAATGGTAGGTAATCTCGTCGATGTATTGCCCGCGGTCGGGCATCCCGGAGAGGAACGGTATCTGGTGCCAGTTGCGGAAACCTTCGATGCCGCGTCCGGTGCCGATGCCCGAGGGGCCATACCAGTTCATCCGCGGGTGCCAGAAGCGTTCCATCTCCATCACCTCGGGGCCGCCGAGAGTGGGGTGTTTCTTGAGATGCGTCAGCATCTCGACGATGTGCTGGCAGCTGTCCTGCGCCTGGGCCGCGTTCCAGGGCCCGGGCACGATGCCGTCATGGGTCGCGGGGCCCGGCACGTGCCATTCGCGGCCGAGGCTCGGCGCCATCGGCCAGGCGCCGGCCTGCATCATCACCTCGGGGATATCCCAGAGCGCCTGGATCTCGACCACCTTGCCGTCCAAGATGCGGAAGAACTCGTGAAACCGCATATGCACCTGGTGCCCGGTGGGCGGGATGTCGAGCCAGGGGCCGACGAAGACACCGGTGTACCAGCCGCCGCAGCCGACCCAGTCATCGCCGTGCTCGGTGGGCCCCGCCATAACGATATAGTCGCGGCGTTCAAGATCCGGGATCGCCTCGAAGAGCGGCGCGTAGGCAGTGTCGTAGAGCGTCTCTGCGCCGGTCATCTCGCGGAGAGGATGGGCGAAGCGGCAGATTGCGTCCGGGGTCATTACGGCTTCGAGCACCGCGCGCACGCCGGGTTCCGAGAAGTCGTACATCGCGGCCCGCAGCGGTGCGATCAGCGCCTTGTTGCGGGTGTGGGTGTCGCTCATGCGGCCTCCTCCGCGCGGCGGTGCGCGGCCATGCGGGCGAAGATGTCGACGCCGAGCTGGCGGTAGAGGTCGGGCATGTCGACCATGACCCAGCATTCGCGCACTAGGCCATCTTCGATTCGCCAGAAGTCCAAGGATCGACGGGTGATGCGACGGCCGGTGGGGGCGAGGCCGAGGAAGCCGTCGCCGGAATGCGTCGCGGTGCCCGAGGGCCAGCCGGTGAAGGCGACGAGGTTCTGGTCGCCGAAGAAAACGCCGTCTTCGAGATGGCGGGTATTGTCGGAAAGCCCCTCGCGGAACTGCCGGAAGATCGTGTTGGCGATGGCATCGTGACCGCGCGCGGTGCCGAGCCCGGTGGGCCCATACCAGACCGCGTTCTCGTGCCAATAGCCGCCGAGCCCGCGGCCGGGCGTGTCGGCGGTGCCTTGTTTGAGGTCGTGCAGCATGTCCCAGACGAGTAGCACCGAGCGGTCGGCATTCTGGGCATCGAAAGGCGCCGTGATCACGCCCATCCCGTCGGCGGGGCCGGGGCACATCCACTCCACGCCGAGCTGCGGCGCCATGGGCCAGGCGCCGGCCTGCAGCATGATCTGGGGGATGTCCCAGATCGCTTCCATCTCGACGACCTTGGCGTCCTCGATGCGCAGGTATTCGTGGTAGCGCATGAACACGGGTTTCATCGCAGGTGGGATGCCCAGCCAGGGGGCCAAGAAGGTGCCGATGATGTTGCCGCCGAGGCCGACCCAATCCCCCGCCGGACCGCCGCCCCAGCGAGGCCCGGCCATGACGATGAAGTCGCGGCGTTCGAGATCGGGCATAGCGGAAAGCAGCGGCGCGTAAACCCGCTCCCAGAGATCCACGGGGCCCGCAACCTCTTGAAACGGGTGGCAAAGGCGTATCCGGGCATCTGGCGCGAAGAGGTCGAACACCGCCCGGCGCATCGCCGCCGCGTTACCTTGGAGAAACGCCCTCCGCAGCGGTGCGAGCAGCGCCTTGTTGCGGTCGTGGACCGACATCAGCCCTTCACCGCGCCAGCGGTCAGGCCCGAGACGATCTGGCGTTGGAAGAACAGGACCAGGACGAGCAAGGGCGCGGTCACCGAGACCACCGCGGCGACGGCGAACATGATGCTGCCTTCGACCTGGTCACTGCCGAGGAAGCTGTTGATTGCGGGGATGATGGTCTCGTTTTCCTCGCTCAGCAGCATCGCCGTCACGGCAAAGTCGTTATAGGCCAGAAGGAAGGAAAACAGTCCCGTGGTGATCACCCCCGGCCACATCACCGGGATGATCACGTAGCGGAAGGCCTGGAACCTTGTGCAGCCATCGACCATGGCGCTTTCGTCCATGTCCTTGGGGATGTTGAGGAAAAACGAATGCAGCATCCAGAGCGTGAAGGGCTGGTTGATCGCCACCAGCACGATGATCGTGGTGGGCTTGATGCCCCAGATGTTCCACTCGAAGAACGGCAAGAGATAGCCCGAGACCAGCGTGATATGCGGCATCGCGCGGAACACAAGTGCTGCGAAGAGGATCCAGAACGCGTAGCGGAATCCTGACCGCGCCAGCGCGTAGCCTCCCAAAGTGCCGAAGGTCAGCGAGATCGTCACGGTGAAGAACACCACGACCGTGGAGTTGATGGCGTTCTTCCAGAACTCCTCTTTCACCCAGGCGCCTTCATAGCCCTGCCCGGTGAACGCCCCGCCGGTCTCTCGGACCGTGTTTACGCCGTAAAGCGCATTGGTCCAGTCGGCCTTGGAGAAGAAATCCGCCTGCACCTTGAAGCTGCCCCAGAAGGTCCAGAGGAACGGGAAGGCGGCGATGATCAGCCACAGCGCCACCGCCCCGTAGGTGACGATGGCGAGGGGCGAAAGCTGGGTGTCGCGCTTGGTGGCCATGATCGTCCCCTCAGTGGCTCTTGCGGTTGAAGTCGCGCCAGGTGCGGATCAGCACCGGGGTCAGCAGGATGACGACGCCGAGGATCGTCAGCATCGAGGTGGCGCCGGCCGAGGCGTAAAGCGGGTTCCCGGATTCGCGCAGGTCGTTGTAGATGAACCAGGAAAGCGACGTCGCATGGGCCTGAGCGTTGAAGCTGACGATCGGCTCGAAGACGCGGAAGTTGTCCATCAGCAGCATCAGCGTGACGAAGGACACCAGCGGCATCAGGTGCGGCACGACCACCAGCATCATCGACTGCCATTTCGAGGCACCGTCGATCCGGGCGGCCTCGAGAATGTCCTGCGGCACGGTCTGCAGCCCCGCATAGAAGGTGATGAAGCTGAAGGGCAGCGTGTGCCAGACCCCGTAGACCATCAGCATGATCCACATCAGCGGCGTCGAGGCTTTGATGCTGAGCGACGGGTCGTCGAAGATCAGCTGCAGTGTGGCGCCGATGATGCCGTCGCCGTCAACCATCCAGAAGAGGATCAGCGAGCCCACGAGGGGCGTCACCAGGAAGGGCAGAAGCGAGACGAAGATCGACGGGCCCTTGATCAGCTTCGGCAGCTTGTTGACGCCCACGGCGATCGCGAGGCCCAGGACGATAACCAGGGGTGTGACGACGAATGTGTAGCTCAGCGTGAAAATCAGCGCCTTGTAGAACGGCAGGTCCATCACCGCGTCGATGAAACCGCCAAGGCTGTCGGTTGTGTGCCAGGCCTCGCCGACCTCGGCAAAGGCCAGGTGCGACCGGTTGGCGTAGGTGTTGAAGCCGTTGAACCGGCCCAAGGGCTGCTCTTCGCGCAGCTTGGCCGTGGCCTCGGTGTCCACGGACGAGGTCGGGGTGCAGCCGAAGGGCCCGCAACTTTCCGATTCGACGATCACCTGCTCGTGCTGGATGAAAAGCGATTGGATGAAGACCGAGACGATCGGCAGCGCGATGAAGAGGATCATCGCGCTGAGCGTCGGCAGGATGAACCAGAAGAATGTGCGGTGTTTCATCTCTCGCGCCTCTTCTCGCGCCTCAAGCTAGCAAAAAAGGGGCCCCGCGGACGGGACCCCCCAGGGAGAATCAGTTCAGAAAACCGGCTTCCTTGGCGGCCGTCGTGTAAGCCGCCTCGACATCCGCCAGCGCCTCTTCGGCGGTCTCGTCGCCTTTGTAGAAGTCGACGAGTTCCGACCCGAGTGCGTTGTGCATCAGGTTGACGAAGGGGATCATCGGATAGGGTTTGGCCCCGCCGGCCGCCGTGGCCGAGACACCCGCCGCCGCTGGGCCGGGCTGGAAGCCCTCGATCAGCCAGATCGCATCGTCATTATGCTCGGCGACCATGTCCGCGGTCAGCGCGCTGGCGAGGGCGGCAAAGGTCGCCTCAGCATCCTCATCGGGGATGTTCTTGGCGATCGTCACGCCGTCCCACCAGAGCGTCGCCGCGGGGATCGCGCCGCCGGCCACAGTCGGCGCGGCGGCCAAAACCGTGTTCGAGGTGATCTCGTCGGTCGAACCTTCGCCATCCAGGATCGCGCCGCCGCGCGAGCCCCACATAATGCCGAGCGCGGCCTGACCGGCCTCCCACAGCCCCTGGGTCTCGTTCGACGCCTGGCTGAGGTGATCGGGATGCGCGTATTCGATCAGCGACTTGATCGAGTTCAGCGCCGCGACGCCAGTTTCGTTGTTCACATTCGGCTCGGCGCTGCCGGGTTTGAAGAGCTCGCCGCCATGCGCGAAGTAGAAGAGGTTGAAGACCTCGCCGACATTCCAGCCGACATTCATGTTCATCACCAAGGGGTGCTTCATGATGCCCGCGGCGCGGATCGCCTCGGCGGCGGCCACGACTTCCTCGACGGTCGACGGGATGCCCTCGACACCCGCCTGCTCGAGAATGTCCGTACGCACGAAGAGGTGCTGCGAGTTCGCCATGAACGCCACCGCCATCACGTCGCCGTCGATGGTGATGAGCTGGTTGGGCCTCAGGTTTGCCCCGTATTTCTCGACGAGGTCATTGAGCGGCCGCACGAGGCCGTCATTCATCAGCTGCGTCAGCGTCGAGTTGGCGACGATCACGCTGGTGTACTCCGCCGGATTCGGCGTGAGCGCCTGGTTCATCAGATCGCGGGTGTTGTCGCGCAACGTGATGGTGAACTCTCCCGCATTTGCGGCGCAATTGGTCTCGGCGGTGCCGGTCACCGCTTGGATTGCCGGAAAGTCGCTGCCGAGGACGCGGACGGAATGGCCCGACGGGCCGCAATCTGCGGCGATCGCGGCCGAGCCCATCAACCCGGCAAGGGCACCGGCGAGTGCAAGATTTTTAAGAAACATGCGTGTCTCCCTGTTTGTCGTTCAGGTGTGCCTTGCAACCGCACACCTTGGTTTCTTGCCCTGAGTGCCCCCAGAGCTTTGTTGCGGGGGTCACCCCCCGATCCGCGCACCCGTTTCGCTATTGAACAGGTGGCAAATAGCGGCATGGACTGAGATCCCGACGGGGTCGCCAATCTCGGCCCGGTAGTCCTTATGCGCCTTGACGGCCACCAGCGCGCCGCCCGCGCGCACGGTGATCATCGTGGCATCCCCCAGAAGTTCCATCGTGTAGGCCGGGGCGTTGATCTGGCCCTTTGATTCCGTGACATGCGCATCTTCGGCACGGTAGCCGAGCGTAACCGGCCCATCGGGTCCTTCGAGCCCCTCGATCTGCACATTCTCGCCCTCGAACACGCCGTTCGAGAGCGTCCCTTCCATCAGGTTCATCGCCGGGTTGCCAATAAAGCCCGCGACGAACGTATTGGCGGGCTTGTCGTAAATCTCCACTGGCGTACCGACCTGCTGCACCACGCCCTGCTTCATGATTACGACCCGGTCCGCGAGCGTCATCGCCTCGATCTGATCGTGCGTGACGTAAATCGTCGTCACTTTGAGTTCGTGGCTGAGGTTCTTGATCTGCGCCCGGGTCGACACCCGCAGCTTGGCATCGAGATTCGAGAGCGGCTCGTCCATCAGGAACACGTTCGGTTCACGAACGATTGCGCGGGCGAGCGCCACCCGCTGCCTCTGCCCGCCCGACAACTCGGCGGGCCTACGGTGCAGGAACTCGGTCAGCTCCACCATCTCGGCGGCGCGCATCACCCGATCGCGATGCGAGGACGGGTCGGTCTTCCGCACCTTCAGCGGAAAGCGGATGTTCTCGTAGACGTTCAGGTTTGGGTAGAGCGCGTAGCTTTGGAACACCATCGCGATGTCACGGTCCTTTGGGTCGAGATCGTTGACCACGCGGCCATCGATAGCGATCTCGCCCTCGGTCACATCCTCGAGCCCCGCGATCATCCGCATGGTCGTGGTCTTGCCGCAGCCCGAGGGGCCCAGGAGCACGAGAAATTCCTGATCCGCGATGGTCAGATCAAAATTGTCCACCCCTACGAAAGAGCCCCAACGCTTGCCCACATTTCGCAACTGGATCTCGGCCATGGATGTCGTCCCCCCTCGCGCCCGGCCTGCAGAAACCCGGGTCGATATCGCGAAAGGCTAGGCGAAGGCCGAAATTCACGATAATGAAAACGTTCTATGAGAGATATAAATAACATCGATCTCAGGCTGGTCGACACGACGCTCCTTATGATCTTTCTCGGCATCATGCGGCACCGCCAGGCCACCGCCGTCGCGCGCGAGATGGGGCTCACCCAGCCCGCCGTCAGCCACGCCCTGAAACGCTTGCGTGCGCTCTATGATGATCCCCTTTTCCTGCGCCGCGCCCATGGGCTGGAACCCACGGCCCTCGCGCGAGATTTGGAGCCCAAGATCCGTCGCATCGTCCGGCTGATTTCAGAAACCCTTTTGGATGACGCGGAGTTCGACCCGACCGAAACCGTCGTCAACATGCGTATCGGCGCGTTTGACTACGAACATGCCACGATCTTGCCGGAACTTGTGGCCGAGCTGCGCGCGATCAATACGAATATCGGAATTCACACCTATCCGCTGACCAATCGGGAGGCTCTCGACGCGTTGGTCCATGGAAGGATCGACATGGCGATCGGGTATTTCGACTTCCCGATTACCGACACCGAGACGTTCATCGCCGACACGCTTTGTGCCGAGCATTACGTCGTCGCCGCCCGCCAAGGCCACCCTCTCTTTTCGGACCCCTGGACGCTCGAGCACTTCGCCGCGGCGGATCACCTGCTCATCTCGCCCTTCGGCCCAGTCAAGAACATGGTCGACCACGCGCTGCAGCTGCGTGGGCACACCCGGAACGTGCAGACAACCGTCCCCTCGCTCTTCGCAGCGCTTTCCATCGTTGAACAATCCGATCTCGTGGTCACTTTGCCCAGCCGGGTCGCGCAGAGGAACGTGATCCGGTTCAAGATTACCCACAAACCTCTGCCGATAGACGGCGGCGCGTTCGATCTGCACTCTGTTCGCCACGTCCGCGATTCCAAAAGCGCAATTCACAGCTGGATGGTGGAACGGCTGAAGATGCTTGTTAGCGATTAGAGCGGGTTCGCGTTTTCAAGTCGCTGGAAGAAAGCGAGTGTCGGAGCGGATAGCAATCGAGCGGATATCTACTCGGACTTCCGACCGCTACGCTGTTTGACGACAAAAACTGGACATTGGCCGAGTTGACTGCAAAGGCCGCTCCGTCCGTATCTTTTCGGTACCAGCGGCGCGCAGCGAATGACATGGTGTGTTTGCGGCGGTCGTTCTCCTGAGGCGAACGAGGTCCGATAAACTCGGCCTCACAAAACCAGCCGTGAAGGAGAACGACCTTGTCGCATTATG
>JASJDP010000010.1 GCA_030065095.1 Rhodobacter sp. | reverse complement strand
CTGCAAAACCTGCTGCATGACTCACACCGACGCTTGACCTCTCGATGAATGCAATCATCGCGGGAACGGCGCGAAGGCGTCAACGCCAAACAGCCAACACTGCCATGGAAACCGAAAAAAGACGCGCCGGCCGGAACGCGCGCGACGGTGGGCGGCTCGGGGCGCGGACAATGGCGATTGGCGCCGGCGCGGCAATATTTATGGGACGCGCCATCCTCCTCGTCAAAATTGCAGGGCCGCGACTTGGTCTTCGAATGACCGAGGCTTGCTCCAATCGCCGGATTCCGAGCTGAAGGCGATTCGGCTTGATCGTTCGGTTCCAAACAGCCCCGCTTTGGCGGGCAAGCTGCATTGCGCCGGTCAGGATCGAGTCCAACCCTGTCGTATGATGCACTCTAGCGAACGTCCGTGTTCGCAACCGCGGGCAACAACGAGGCAAAATCGGTGGTCTTGCCGAGAGTATCTAACCTGGCGAATGCATTCTTGCTGCGGATATTAGCAAGTGGCTGAACGCACGGTAGATTACCTATTCGAAGGTTTGAGTGTTGAGCGACAGCGTGGAGACCGCAAGAGTCGCAAGCGCTGGCGCGGTGGTTTTCGTCAGGAACTCCGTTGGTGAGAGATATCCGAGCGCCGAATGCGGGCGTTCGGTGTTGTAATGGTGGCGCCAGCTGCCGATCTCTTCCCGGGCATGGCGTAGCGATCGGAACCAGTGGAGGTTCAGACATTCGTCTCGAAACTTGCCGTTGAAACTCTCGACGAAGGCGTTCTGCACTGGCTTGCCCGGCTCGATGAACCGAAGGCGCACGCCGGTCCGTTCGGACCAGTCGAACATCGCCTTGCTTGTGCCTTCGGGGCCATTGTCCAGGATGATCTCCTCGGGAAGGCCTAACCGCAGCGCCAGGTCATCGAGGAAGCGCGCCACCCTGGCGCCCGGGATCGACACGTCCACGATCTGGCCGGGACAGAACCGGCTGTGATCATCGACAATGTTCAGCACACGGAACCGCCGGCAATCGGCCAGTTGGTCGCCGACGAAACCCATCGACCACCGCTGCATTGGCTTCTCAGGCACCTGTGGAGCCACCCGGTCACGCCTTGGTAGCTTCCGGCGCTTCTTTGTGCGCACCTGAAGGCCCTGTTCGGTGTAAAGCCGGTAGGTGCGCTTGGGGTTCACGACCAGCCCTTCGCGCCGCAGCATGGCGTGCAGGCGGAGATAGCCGTAGCGCCGGTTCTCCGACGCCAGTTCTTTCATGCGCTTGATTGCAGCGGCATCGTCCTTTGGCATTGGCCGATACTGCTGAACCGACCGCGCCAGCCCGACGATCCGGCAGGCCCTGCGTTCGCTCAGGCCCATCTCGCTCATCAAGAAACCCACAGCTTTGCGCTTGGCCATGGGCGTCACCAGTTTTTTGCGAGCAGTTCCTTCATCGACGACATGTCCAGCATCTGGTCAGCCACGATCCGCTTGAGCTTGGCGTTCTCGATCTCCAGCTCACGCAAACGCTTGGCTTCCGACGCGTCCATGCCGCCATACTTCTTGCGCCAGCTGTAGAACGTCGCCGAACTGATGCCGTGACGCCGACAAATGTCGTCGGTCTTGGCACCCGGCTCGCTCTCCTTCAGCACGCCAATGATCTGCTCTTCAGTGAAACGCTTCCGCTTCATGGGTCGTCCTCCTTCGTCCATTCAAAGGTGGAAAATTCCAGCTCGCAATGGCCCGGATATCGGGGAAAAGGTCAATGACGACCGGGTTGGGCTCGAACCGGACCGACGCGGTGCAGAAAGCAGGCTGACGCATCGCGAACCGAATTCAGACGATTGAGCCAAATCGCCTGGGGCGCAGAATCAAGCGATTGGAGCAAGCCTCGGTCATTCGTATTACGACGCCTGACATTCACCGCTTCGGCTTGGGAGGTCGGCCCAGAGCCCTTAGAAATCCTTAGGTCTGATCTTCTCCGGCGAGCTTCAATGGGGGCCGCTGGTACGGCATCAACCCGTCCTCTTCGTAGGCGGCGATCATTCGGCGGCGGTGTTGTTCATTATCCGCGATCATTTTCTGAGCTACCTGCTCCATCTCGGGCGTCAGTTCTGTCGCCATTATCTGGCGATATTGCTCTTCCACCTGCTGACCGACTCCATCGAAAGAAAAGTCGCTGTGGTACCCCTTCTTGAAAACATAGTTCAGAAGCCGCCCCGATGCGGGCGGGAGGCGCTTTCCAGAAAGATGCTGCCGAAACAACCATAAGATCAGATCGGCGATCTGAATTCCTGCGCTGTCGTCCGAAGCGGAAACCTCAAAGGTAGACCCTGCCACCTTCTGAAACACAATGGTTTCGCCAGGTCGATGGATCGGCTCATCGGAAGCGTTGGAGAACATCTCATGCCACTCAGCGAGCGACCCCTCGAACTGAGACTGTCGGTCATGGACGATTCTCCTCAAGGGCCGACGCCAGCGTTTCGAGAAACCCTCAAGGCCATCGAGAAGGTTTGCGAAAGCAACCACGTTAGGCATGTGGCCATTCTTAGCCTGCCGTCCTGCAATGAAGATGTCGAGTGCTTCGGGATGATCACGAGACCATGCTAGCGTTTCGGTTACGACTTCACGTGAGCGCGCATCTGCCAAAGTCGG
This sequence comes from Rhodobacter sp., assembly GCA_030065095.1. Taxonomy (GTDB): domain Bacteria; phylum Pseudomonadota; class Alphaproteobacteria; order Rhodobacterales; family Rhodobacteraceae; genus JASJCA01. The sequence continues at coordinate 79,116 of JASJDP010000010.1, read as the reverse complement.
CACCTGCGCTAAAAGAGCTTCGCAGATTCCGGGAATTTTCTGGCGGGCAGTCTTTTCGTTACGCGCCATCAGCATATCCCAAAAGTCCCGAGCAATCTGCTCAGTGATCAAGGTCGCAACCTTGAAGCAAAGGATCATCTTCAAAGGTTTGATGTTATACGCGGACCAAGAGGCAGCTGGGTTCTCTCCAGAATCGAAGAAAACATCGTAGACCTTGGTTGCCAGTAGGTATCGCTTCTCTACACGAGATACGAAGAAGCGGGCATCGATCTTCTTAAGCAGCCTCAAGATGTCGCCCGCAGCGTTCTCGACTGGCCCCATTCCCACCACGGAGGCATGCAGGGCCGGGACGCCCGCTCGCATGGAAATCGACTGGAGCGTCTTTCCATGAAGAACGTCGAAATTCGTCTTCGTGATCAATGCACCCGTGAAAAAGTCAGGCTGATCTGGGTCAAAGATGTTTTTGCCGGTGTTGCCGGTTTCATCTACATAGGCAAACATTTTTAACCGTCATTTTCTGGGCGCCAGTTGCATCATAGAAAGATATGGCTCCTTTGATGATGCCAGGCAACGTGAACGGGATCGCATGTGAATCTGCAGTTGAGACGCGGGTCCGCTTTCGACCTTGTCCTCGGAGTCATTCGCGCCTGCCGCGAACGGCGGCGAAGTCCGCTCCATTCCAGTTCAGTCGCAATGCAGCGAATGCCCGGTTTGAGATGGGACCTCGGAAGACCGGCTGAACGGCCGGTCTGGTGAAGATCGCCGGGGCACAGAAGACGCATCACCGCAGGTTCCAAGGTTACGGCGGCACAAGACCTCATTGTGCGCCGCGATTGTTTTGGTCTCCGCCGTCCGCGGTATGGGCTTCGACAAAGGTCAGCCCGAAGGGAGCCTACTAAATGTCTCCGCAAATTCATGGTATGGTCCACCCGTCGGCGGTCTGACACCCTCCGAACAGCGCATGGTTTGAACCTGGACGAGACGGAAACGGAAGTTTCAGAATGATTTTGCGAGATGAGATATCCGCGGCCAAAAGGGTTTTGGATTCGATACTGCCGATCTATGGGCCTGGCTGGAGGATCGGCAACGACGGTTTCCCACCTGGCACCGTGCGCCTGGAGCACGCCGAAAGCGGTTTTCACCACGTAATCGAGGCTCAGAAGCTCACCGGTATGCCGATGGAATCCTGCATCGATGCTGCGATCGCCGAAATCAATCTGGCCGAGCAGAGGCGGAAGTCATTCCCGCCAAACTCGCATCGGCCATCCGGTGCGACGCTCCATATCTCCGAATAGCAGCGTTCTGCTTTACCTCCGTTTTCCTTGCCGAGGGGCGCGCAGAGCGATCGACGCCAATGTATCCATGAAGAACGCTTTTTCTGCGATGCCACATTCACGGCAGCGGTCGCGGTTTGTACCATGTTATGTCTTTGGTTATTTTTAACTGCGCCTGGTCTGGGAAAAATCGTCCGTTATTAACGCGCCAAGCGCGCCGATGCACGACCCTGGGGGCGTCGCGCACATTCTCTAAAAGCCGCAATCTCATCGACGGTCTGTTCAGTTTCTGAGACCGATGGGAGATGGTGGGCATGTGCTTGAAACGCGGAAAAAGAGTCTATCGGCCAGCCTTCTCGGCCCAGGCGTTCCATGTCCGCCAAAGAGGGCTAGCGAGAGTTGGGCTCCAATATATCGAAGGCGAGGCCGCCGGAGCCCTCGCCCCGCCCGGTTTTGACTTTGTGGCCGAGCCAGGTGACGACGCGCCCGCGCGTCCAGCGGCAGCGTTGCCACACGAGTTCCACCGAGCGCCCCGCGCGCTCCACCTCCTCCTCGGCGATGAAATAGGCCCGTTGCGGCACTGCATCGAGCCCTTCGCGCAAGAGTGCGGTACGCGGCTCGATCTTCTCAGGCGCACCCGTGGCGCCCTCCAAAAGGCGTGGCAATGCGCTCCGCTGAAGCTGAACTTCCCGAGTGTCGCCAGGCACATGGACCGGAACGAAGGGGATCCAGTGCTCCGCCGGCGTCGTCATCAGAGTATATTTGACGTTTGCGTCTGTGGCGGGCGGAGCGGCGGCGGCGGCGACCGACCCCTGGTGGCGCCGATGGGTCTCCAGTGCCGTTTCGCGTCCCGGATATCCGCCTCCGTCTGCCAGAGGGACTGTCGTCTCGATCCCCCAGACCATGTTCGCCACTTCGTCGCGGATGAACGCCACAGCTTCCACCGGGCGGCTTTCCAGCGGCGCCGGGGTGGTGGCGGGCAGGAACAGGCGATCCTCCGCCCGGCCCTTGTCCGTGAAGCGGAAGATCTGCCAACTGTCCGTTGGCCCGTCCCGGGTGACGGCCGGTTCGACCCAGCGGCGTTCCCCGAAGACGTTGGTCACGGCAAGGCCTCGGATCCCCGTCAGCGAACCGGTGGGCAGATCCAGCGGCACCAAGAACCAGTCATTGGCAAAAACCAGGCCGAATTCGATCAGCAAGAGCTTGGCGAGATCCGTGGTGTCGGGCCGGATTGCCCCAAAGCTGACGCGACCTTCCTCGAAGGTCCAATGCCGCGTATTGGGCATGCCGTCGAAACTGGCCGTCGCCGGCATGAAGCTTGTCACCTCCAGCGGCGGGTCGGCGCCGGGGCCGTCGCCGTCGCCGGGCGACACCGCATCGAAGCTGAACCAGTCCATTCGGCCGCCGCGGTGGTCGGGTGCAGCAAGTGCAGCGGCAGCAGCCCCGTCCGGGACAGACAGCCGCGCGCGGTACTCGAGATTCCTCGGCAGCCAGGTTTCCAGGGTCTCATCTGGTCCCAGATACCGGGATTCGGCCCAGGTGCGGAACTGGTCGCCGAGTGTGTCGATGGCATCCTTCTCTGGGCCTGCGAGGCCCAGTCCGTCCGAGGCCAGTGCCCCGGCCGTTGCCAAATGGGCCAACAGGGTGCCGCCATCGACCGCGCGTCCCGCCACGGCGGCCAGCATCTGCCACGTTGCCGGATGGGCGGTCACGTCGAAATCGGCTTTTGCCACCGGATCCGGCGCAACGAAAGCATAGGTGGTTCGAAAGTCGCCGATCCGTGCGCCATGTCCACCCGCCTGCAACAGCTTTTCCCAGCGGCGTCCGAGCGCGAGGCGCAGGGCTGCGTTGGCCGGTCTGCCTGCCAGGACCTCGGCCGCGGACCGTGCCTCGATCACCGCCTCTAGCGGCAGATCGCCCGTGTAGGGCCGAGGTGCACCATCAAGATCGGAATAGGCGGCGACCCGTTCCGTGGTCCAGGCAAGCTTGGCTGAAACCGGTGAGCCGGCATCGTCGGCCAGAAACTCGCCCATCTGCCACTGGCGGGTCAGCAGCCAGAGCGGATCGCGAACCTCGGCCTTGAGCGCGCGGGTGAAGTCGCGGGCCCGCGGTTCGCCCTCGAGCCGGTTCCACCAGATGGTCGTCGGCTTGCGGATCTTGAGTGCCAGGTAGTCCTGAATGCCGGCGACGGCCACGAACTCAGTCATCGGTCTGCACCTCTAGGGCCTGGGCGAGATTGGCCGTCATGGCAAAACTCAACGTTGCGGTGATGGGCAGGGCCGTGACCGTCGACAGCACGGCCGGCAGCAGCGTGGCGAGTGGTCCCTTGTTCAAATCGGCCGGTTCCAGCGCGCGAATCTGTGCGAAGTCGAGAGTGTCGTGCAGCGTCTCAACCAGATCGTCCCAAAGCCACGCGCCGCGGTGTCGCGGTGGGGTGGCCAGCAGGATCGCTTGGGGCGCCTCGGCGTTCGGGCGATCGAAATGGAAGGCCAGGCCCGTGGTCTCTGTCTCCGTTGGGATAACTTCAATCCATTCATCCAGCATCAATCCCGCGTAACGCCGTGCCGGATCGGCCGGATTGATCCCGCCGCCCGGTCCGACGATCGGCGCATAGAGAAGCTTGTTTTCCTCAAGCACGAAGGGGGACCCGTCGGCGTTGGTCGCCGGGAACTCGAGCGCCAGCCAGCCCTCGCCGGGGCGGTGGGGGAATTGAACGGGCTCTGGCAGCGGCTCAGCGGCGGCGCCCAGGCACTGGCCAAGTTGGCCGGTCAACTCCAGATGGCGCGGCCGCTCGCGCACATGCGCAATGCCATGCAGCCAATCCTCGACCGGGAGGGGGGAGGCATCGGCCGGGGCCGTCAGATGCGTGAACAGATCGGCGCGGTTGGTCCAGGCCGCATCCCACTCCGCCAGACGCTCGGCCGACAGCGTGAACTCGGGCAAGACCATGAACGCCTCGCCCACGATCGCCTGTGCTGCCTCAGAGACCGCGGTCTCGGCTTTCGGCCCGGTGGCCGCCGTGGCCCTTGCCAGGGCCGCATCGCAGGACGCAAGCCGCTGCGTGATATCGGCGTCGAGTGCGCTGGCCCGCTCCAGCAGATCGCGGGCCAGCGCCAACACGCTGTCGCGTACTGATCCCAAGTCCGGTGGGCTCAGATCGACTTGCCGGATCGCCGGCAGCGCGGCCTCAAGGCCAACCAGCGTTTCCCCGATGCGGGCGGCGCCGTTGCGCAAGGCCTGCAGATCGGCAAGGTGGCCGTCGAAGGTCGTTTTGCGGCCATCGACTTCGGCTTGAAGCCCCGCCAGCGTTGGCGGCAAGGGCGCAATGATGGTGGACGAGACGAGGCGGCCGGCCCGGATCAGGATCGCCTGTCGGTCTTCGTCCGATGCGGCACCGCCGAGGGCCGCGAGCGCCTCGGCATAAGCCGTTTCCTTGGCCTGCCAGCGCGCAAGGAGTCCGTCCAGTAGCGCCAAGAGCATGGCAAAACGGGGCCGCCGGCCCTCAAGCGCGGTCGTCGGATTTGCCGAGGTGAGGCCGAAAGGCTGCACCGCGCGTGCCAACGCGGCATAGTCCGTTAGCCAGGTATCGATCCCGTCCCGGGCTGCGTCGCGCGCGGCGTCCTCGTCGGCCGCGCCGTCGCCCACGGCTGTGGTCAGCGCCGAGACGAATGCCTGGACGGCGGATTGTTCCGCCTCAAGGTCGTCGCGCACCGTCTCTGCCTTGTCAGCCCTTACCACGACCACCGAATCTTCGCCGGCCGCGGCCTCGCTCTCTAATGACAGGTCACTCGCCCGAAGAGGACGCGCCCCGAGCGCCGTCCCGCGTAGCGCGCGCACCAGCGGCGCGAGTTCGAACAAAGACAAGCCTCCGGTCTCGGTCGGCATGTATTCCAATGAAAAGATCGCGTCGTCGCGCGGGCGGGGCGTGCTATGCGCAGCAAAGTCGATCAGGATTTCGTCAAAGCCCGCCATATCCTGCGCCTCACCGCTGCCCAGCAGGTAAAACAGATCGATCGCATCGAGACCAAGAGCCGCCAAATTCGGGGTCAACACATTGTCCGTTGCCCCGTCGCTGTCGGTCCAGGAAACCTTGGCGAACACGGTTGCTAGATCGGGCATCAGCGTTGCCACCCAAGCCGCCAGTGCAGGCTCGCCCCGGGCACGGGGCCGCCCGCTGGCCACGCCAGCCGGCGCAAGTCCACCCTCCAGATGCAGTGCGATGCGATGGGTGAGCGTTTGTCCACTGCGGGGGGTCGCGGAAATTTCGGCAGCGTGCGGTGTCGTGCCTTTGGAGACCGCATCGAGCATTCCAGCGGCGCGGTCGGGATTGCCGCGCACCATCTGATAGACCCCCTCTGCCAGGGAGAGATCGGCGACTGCGTCGCCCGTGCTGCGCATCAACGCGACGTGCACATCAATCAGTGCGCCGATGTCCTGCGGACTCGGCAGACCGGGGCCGCTAAACTCCGAAAGCGGCGGCAGGCCGGTCAGACCGTAGGGATAGGTCTCTATCCCGGTTTCGGCGATATGTTTGGCGAAAGCGGCGCCGTCGACCACATTGCGCGCTTCGACTTGCGTGATCGACGTGATCGCGACAACCCGGGTCGTCCGGTTCCGATTGCCGGCCAGCGGAAACTCCCGCCGAAGCTCGTGGATCAGCCGGTCGAGGAACAGGTTCGGTTCATCGTGCAGCGCCCGTTCGAGCTGATAGCCGAGTAGGGCGCCGAGGGGCTGGCCGTTGCGAATTCCCTCGAGCGTGCGTTCCGCCAGCCGTACACGCTCGGAACTGAGATCGATGGCGAGCGGATTGCCGTCTTTCTCGCGATGAGCCTCGTACCCATTCCGAAGGATCGCCGCGGTGACGGCATGGTCAAGCGAGGGGGCGTGGATATGGCCGAGATTGGCGTCGCTGGCCATCAGCGGCTGTTGATCTTCGCCTTCGAAGAATGCTGTAAGTTCGTCGTCTAGCGCGACCGGGGTCAGCATCTCGTCCTTAGGCCGAATGTCCTCGAGCCAGCCATACGCCCCGGTGAACAGCCCGCTGTGCCCAAAACCCTGCTCGGTTTCCTGCCGCATGGCGGCAAGTTGGACGGCATGCACGCCGCTGCGCCAGGCGTCGAGGCGATAGGAAAGACAATCGATATGCTCGACGAACGTGCGCTCCAGCCGAACGGTCGGCACGTTTTTCAGCCGGTCGAGCGCGGCGATCTGGGTGGCGAGATAGGGTTTGCGCGTCTTCAGGATCTTCGGGATGAATTCCCCGAGTTCCAGCGTATCGTCGCCCGTCACCGCCCGATCCGCACGGTACAGATGGGCCCAGCGGCTTTGGCTGTCGGCCTGCTCGGAGATGTGCAGGAACTTGGGCTCGCGCCGCTCGGCCCGCGCGGCGAGTTCGGTCAGCCGAAGTGCCTCGGCGCGGAGCGAAAATCCCGTGTCGATGTAGCCGAGATCGAGCGCGTGGCGCAGCATCTGGTACAGCAGAACGATCGGCGGCCCACCGTCGAAACCCTCTTGCTTGCGCAGCGTGTCGTGCGAGGTTTCGGCGGCGACTTTCAACCAGGCGATGAAGTTCAGCCCGTCGGCCCTGTCAATGGGCAGGGGAATGGCTTCGGACAGCGGTATCGAACCCAGCGGTCCGGGGATGGCGAAAGGCTGCCCGTTAAAGACCCGCTGCAGCATGTCGGGCACCCCGGACTCGGGCGTGGCCGTCCAACCAAGATCGGACAGCGCCTCCAGCCCCGCCTGCACGTAGAGCCGCATCGCACCGTAGAACGTGTCGCTGACGGGCTCGGTCGAAAACCCGAATGCGTTGATATATTGTGTGAAGCTTTGTGAATACCGATAGAAAAAGCGTGCGGAACTCGGGTGAAGACCGAGGATCGACAGCAGCGTCTGCTGCGCGTCGTCACCCGGTGCGCCGACATGGGGGGCGTTTGCGGCCGCCCCGCGAAAGGCCTGGGCGACACGCGCCACGAGGGCGGCGGTTTCTTCCAGGTAGTCGGCATCGGGCAAGCTCAGACCGGCTGCGGCTTCGCGGTAATCGTCGTCCTGCCAGAACGCCAGACGCGACCAAGCCGTCGTTGGCAATATACCGTAAGGCTGCCGGCCGATCCGGATCAGCGGGGCTGTCCCGCGCCCGAGCACGAAGCGGGTAAAGAAGTCCCGCGTCGCGTGCCGGGTCGCGTCAGAGAATACCGGCTCCATCATCTGATCCATGTAGTAGCCGAGCGTCGCGGGCCACAGCGCCTCGTTCATCGCGCGCGCCTCTGTCTGGTCGGTGCCGAAGTAGCCGGTCGAGGCGCGCAGCACCGACGGATCGAGCCCGAGTAGCCCGGAAAGCCAGGCCCCATCGGGACGATCGCGCCAATGCGTCTGTTCGGCCGGACGAGTGCCGAAATGATGCGCGAAGCTGTCCGCCGGATCCACCCACCAGCTGTGCGCGGCAGCGTCCTCCTCGGTGTTGTTGGTGGGGCTTCCCTGCGGCAAGAGGTCAAGACCCCTGCGGCTGGATTGGTGATGCCGAACCAGCGTGGCAAGCTCTTCGGCGCCCTCCTCTGCGCTGGCCCCGATGCGCACGCCCAACACGAAAAGACGCTCGAACGGCGGGGCAAGACCGCGCTCGTCGAGATCGATGTCGAACCCCATGCCGCTGTCGACGGCGGCCTGGAAATCGACCGTCCAGCGCAGGGCATCGGGGACGTCAAGCTCGGCGCCATCCGCGCGGATTTGCTCATCGGCCCCAGCCGACGGATCCGGCCCGACCTGGAGCCACGCGGGTATCGGTTTTCCTATCACGGACATGGCTTGCTTGCCGTGCTGAAACGCGACCAGCGTCAACCGTTCCGGCAACATCCATGCCCGGGCGCCACGGGTCCAGTCGGCCTCGGATGCTGACAGATCGGTGTGCGCGGGAAGATCCAGGAACACGACATTGGGAACGAGGCTTCCGTCGGGTTTGACCGCGGGATCCAGCAGATTGGCGGGCGCCAGCGCGGCCTCAACCTCCGCCGCGCGCGGCGCACCCAGTGCCGCTGCCAACTCCGCCATGGCTGCTTCGCGTTCTGTGCCGCCACTCGACCAGATACGCGCCCAGTACGCGGCGATCGCGCCCTGCTCGCCCGCTGGTACGGGTGTGGCCGGCCGGATCACCAGAACATGCTCGCCCGGCATGGCGGCGGGCGCATCGCCGGGATTGAGCGGCGCGATGCGCTGGGTCAGCCAGGCGGCCCGTCCGGTGCCATGCGCCTTGGCAAGCGCGGACCAGGCGGCCCGGTGCATTGGTTCGGTCTGTCCGCCGCGCCACAGGCTGGTCCAGTAGATGGCGGTGTTGGAATATTCCGCCGCCGAGATCTCTGGCTGGAACGTGTCGACCAGGACGTCGTCCGGAAAGGCCCGGACCCACAGCCGGTGACGGCCGGCAATCGTCCGAAACCGGGTTTCCAGCCGCAACGGGAACAGCGCGATCGGGGTGTCGTCGGACAGTCTGGCCAGGCCCTTCGCCGGATCGGTGAACGCGGCGAAACGATCCACCGCGCCGCGCAACGCGGTGTCGAGGGTCGAATTCCGGGCCCGGAGCGTCTCGATCTCCCGCGCCAGCGCCCGGCGATCTTGGTCGAGTTCGGCCAGCGCCTCGCCGGTGTTGGCCCGGCGAATCAAACGCTGGCGTTGACGGGCCAGCCGCTTGGCCCTTTCCTCGGCGGCGATCAGGGCATCGCGCGCGGCTTCGCGGGATGCGGTGGCCTGCCGCAGACCGGCGCGGGCGTCCTCGAACTCAGCCATTGCTCGCCTCTTGGTCGGGTAACAGTTCCGCGGCGTGCACGGCCATGATCACCGGTGTCTGGAGGGAAATATAGGCCAATTCAGCCGCGCTCAGATTTCCATTCAGCGGCACGTGTTGGTCACGGCCCCACTGCGCGTGCTTTTCAGGCTGTGTCGTCAGATTGGGCTCGGTCAGCGTCCGGGCGGCGATGGACGATGCGTCCAGCGGGTCGCCGTCGGCGAGCCCCGGGAACACGTCCTGCCAGGCCAGATCGTTCCAGACGTTGATACTTGGATCCTGTCGCGCGATGTCGAAACCGAACCGGGCGTCACCGGCCACCTCCTCAATGCGGAAGAACCAACCGGGCCGGTCGTCCACGGTGTCGTCGCCGCGCGCCTCCTCGGCCGTCAGATCGAAGCCGAAGAAATAGATGTCGGGTGCGACGCGCGCCTCATACAGCGGTGCGATCGGTTCGGCCGAGGTATCGAAGACCCGCTCCACGGCCTTGTTCGGCTTGCCGTTCTCGAGCTGCCAGGCCGCTGGCTGGGCGCTGATCACCGTATTCGGGTACTTCTTCAGAAGCTCGCCGCGGATGACCAGAACCAACTCCTCCTCGGCGACCTGGCCGACTTCTCGGTTGTCGTTGTCGCCAAGATCGTTGTCGGACGGCCAGCGATGGATGGGCTTGATGTCCTTCAGCCGCTCGCGCGCTGCGGCCTTGTCGGCGGCCTGCGCGATCTTTTTGCGCACGTCCCAGAACTGTCGGAAATAGCTGCCACGCTGGTCGGTCGGGTATTCGCGCCACAGCAATTCTCGGGCGAATTCGTGGTTCAGGCCGACCATGTAGGCCTCGATAAACTTCTGGTTGGTCTCAAGCAGGGTCACGCTATCGGGCGGAACCAGATGCAAGTTCGGCACGAACAGATCGTCGCCGGCGCGGGCCAGCGGCTCGTACATGGGCGTGTCAAACTCGGGATAGGCCATCGCCTCAACGAAATCATCGCCCATCTGATCGCGAATCCGGCCTGGCAGCGAGAGGCCCGATAGCGTCCAGCGGGGCACCGTGACCCGGGGATCGACCGCGGCGAGCATGTCGCGCGTTGCGGACGCCAGGTTCAGCCGGCGCGGCGCGGGCCGCTCCGCCAACGCGCGGCTTGCCTCGATGACGCGGTACTGGTCACCAAGTGCTTCCTTGAAACGCGCGGCTTCCACGCTGTCGGCGCCCCCGCCGCCGGGTGGCAGGGCGGTACTCGCCATCGGGTCCGCATCCGGGATCAAGACGAAGTTGTGCGCACCGGGCAGGGCAGAGACAGCATCCGGCGTCTGCCCGGTCTCGCTGAGGGTGTGGGCGAAGTTCACTTGTGCGACCGCATTCGCGGTGCCGCGCCAAAGCGCCGCGGCACCGCCGACAAGTGCCAGCGCCGCAACGAGGCCGGGCGTGCCGGGCAGGGCGATGAGCGACAGAAGGATCAGCGCAAGCAGGATCAGGGCCGCCAATATCGGGTTGGCGCGGATCCAGCGCCCGATCGCCGCCGCCCGCGGATTCCGCGCCCCGGCTGCCTGCGCCATGGCGTCGGGGGTCAGCAGCCGCTCGGGCGTGGGTTGGTCCGGCGCGGCGGTGATCTCGTCTGCGTGGGCACGGGCCACGATCTGCATACGGGTTGGCGGATCGTTGAGACCAAGACGGATTGTGGCCTTGCTCCGCGGCCGAACAGCGCGCCGCATGGCCACCGAAGTGAGCGCCACGCCCGCCGGGCTTTGCGCGATCGCATGGCGCAGTGTCACGCCCTGCGAGATCACCCGCGCGGATAGCGGCGCGGACAACATGACCGCGCCCGCCGTCGACCGCGCCGCGGCCCTTTCAAGCATCTGGTGAAAGCGGTGCCCCGCCACCTCGGCCAGTTGCGCCGCGCGGATGCGTCGGTTCGCCTCCAGCACGTCGCCGATTTGGTCCCAGGCGGCTTCCATATACGCCTCCTGGTTCTGCTGGATCACCTTGGTCCCAAACCCAGCGGCGACACGCCAGCGCGGGTCGAGGTTCAGGTCGTGCACCCAGTTCTGATCGTTTGCCACCGGGTTGCCGGCCGGACCGGTGAGCAGCCGCTCGGACATCGCATGCCAGCGTCCGTAAAGCGGCGGCGTGACAAGCGGCAGGGGATCATCCTGTACAGACGGGCTCAACGCCTCATCGGCGTTGGCGCCCGCGCCGTCCCGCTGATAGCTGTCAGCGAGGTTGACGAACGCGGCAAGCTGGCGCTGGAACCTGTGAGGGTAGGGCGAAGCCCAGTTCTCACTGTCCAGGAACGCCGTTTTCTCATCTGCGTCGAGCGTCTTGAAGGGCGCCTTCAGTGCCCCGCCAAGCCGCAAGATCCGGCCCAGCAGGGCCGTCTCGATCCCCTCGATGTTTGGGGCGGGATCGCTGACATCCATGTCGCGGTGGCCGACACGGGAATCTACGACCTGTGGCCTGAGAAGGCGCACCAGGCTCTCGAAATCGCCCCTGTCGGCGGTGCGGAATGTCCAGCGGTGATAGATCGGGAACGCGCCTGGTTCGGGCCGGTTGGCCGCGGTGGCATAGGCGCCCCAGGCCGAACTGGTCGCAGTCAACCCGTTGGCCACATGCTCAAAGACCGGATTCGGATCCAGGCCAAGCCCGGAAAGCCGCCCGCTTTCGAAGGCCGGGACCAGAAACGCGTGATAGCTTGTCTTTGGCTTCAGCTTGCGCGGGCAGAGCAGACGGCAGCACCCGACATCGGGTTCGGTCTGAATTGCGTCATCTGCCTTGGCCGAGGCCAGTTCGGAATCGGTTTCCATCACCTTGGCAGAAAACGCCGCGTTGAATTGGGCATGCCCCCAAGCCCAGGTATCCTCCGGCTTGCTGAAGACGTCATCGAAATCGGCAGTCAACTCGACGAAGGGCAGCGGCCGGCCGGCGATACCCGCGCCCTCCTTGAATTCGCTCTCCTCTAACACAACCAGCGCAAGCCAGGGCAGCAGCCGACGCCCCGCAGGTGCGGCCGGCGAATACCGCCACAGGAAATCTTCGTCGTAAAACTCTATGGCCGCCAGATAGTTGGGCTCGAAATTGGTCACCCAGTTCTCAGGCTCCATACGGCTGATCTGTTCGGGCTCGATGCCGACAATGTCGCCGGGGCCGAACATTTGAACCGCGCGCGTAACGCTGTCGGCCGCGGTTCCGCCGTTCTTGGCCGCGCCTTCGATCCCGATCCGAACGTTGAACGTGGCCCGGCCCGCCGGCGAAACACCGGCAATGCGGTTGGCGATGCCGCGCCGTACCCAGGGCAGGAACGTGTAGGTACCGATGGGATCGCTCATGCCGCCATCCTCGCCTCCGCCTCGGGGATGACGTGCAGGCCCGCCGAAGGCTCTTTGGCAAGCGCCACCTTCAGGGCATCCTGGGCGTCGGACTGGGTGACGAAGACACCGCCGTCCAGTGCCACGTTGTCGGCCAGACCGGCCACGACGAAGCCGGGCGGGCGCGTCGCGATCTTTTCGTCGAACGGGTCGAGACGCCGCCGCACGGCCTGCGCCTTGAGCGAGCGCGCGGTCGCGTTGCTGCCAAGCATCTGAGCGAACCAGTCGATCAGCACGACAAAAAAGAGCTGGATATGCTCTTTGTAATTGCTGTCGATGGTGATCAGCTCGTGGAAGACGGTGCGCTTTACCGCATGGCTGGTGCGTGTGTCGCTGCCGTCGACCGAGATATCCGATCCGGCCACCTGATCCTCGTATCCTGGAGCTGACAGGCGGGCATCGGCGTTGAGGTCGCGGAACTGGGCCGTCGCGAAGGGTTCTCGGACCTTGCCGGTTTCAGTCAGACCCGCAGCAGAGAAATCCAGCGCCAGGCGTGTGACGTCCGAGACGGATTGGTTGCCGACCTTTTCGATACTGAGTTCGAGCGGCAGCGCACGCTGTGTGATGCGCAACGCGCCGACCGGATGCAACACGAGCTCGGCCTCGGGCTCGATTGCGCGCAGGCTGACCGAAAGGCTGGCGCCGGGCGGTGGCAGCGCCTGCCAGTTTGCATCCTTTTCCAGCTCTGCCTTCAGGATCGGCAACGCGGCGATCTCGGGCAGGACGGTGTCTGCGCTGTCGCCCCAGGTATGCGAGAAGGGAACGTCGATGTCCCAGAACAGGATCGAGATCGAGCCCTCGCCTTCCACATGCCATGGCGAGGTCCCTTCCAACTCGCCGCGGATGCGAACGCTGAACAGCCCCGCGCCGAACACCTTGACCGATACCGAGGCCGAAAAGGTGATGATGAAATAGAAGGGCGAGAACTGGAACAGCGCGTCGAAACCGATATGCCCGTCGATCGAGAATGCATCCACCCCGAAAAAGATCTCGACCCGGGCGCCGAACTGCGCGGTGTTGGAGGTGACCGCGAAATACCCCTCAACCCGGATCCGCGCGAAGCTTTCGTTCAGGATCGAGATCGCGATCCGCCGTGGCTGCGGGAAGGGCAGTGCCGGCGCGGTGAAGCGCGGGTGGAAGCCGCCCACCGACAGCACAAAGTTCGACTGCGACCCCCAGGCGATCAGCAGCCCCATTTCGCCGTCGAGCGTGATGAACAGGACCCGGCTTTCGTAGAGGGACGCGAAGAACCACAACCGGCTCTTGTCGACCTCTAGTGCGCCGATGAACTTGATCTGCAACAGAAGAAGCGGAGTATCCTCGTCCGGCAGCGCGCATTTCAGCACACCGAGGATCGCGATGTTGCCCGGCGGCACCTCGACGATCACGCCAAGCGATGCGGAAATCAGCGTCGGCGTCCCCCAGCCGATCTTTGCCATCGGTCCGATCAGGAAGGTGCCCTGCTCGGGCGGAAAAAAACGCCGCATGTCAGATATGATCCGCGGTGCGTTGGCGACAACGTCGTTTGGGAACATGATGGACTGAATGGCGCCGGTGCGCACGCCCTCGGCCAGGTCTTCCAGCCGCATTGTCCGGTTCAAGCCCAAAAGCCCGCCAACGCCGATCAGTGTGAAGCCGAAACCAAGCTGGATCGGCGTGCCGAATTCTGCCGTGATGATGATCAGCAGCGAGAAGCCGTCGGACCCGTCGGGCATGCGGGTGGTTATGAGGCCGATGGCCTTGACCTCGAGAAAGCCCGAGAAAACAAGCTCCAGCGCGCCGGCGTATTCCCCCTTCTCATAGTCGAGATAGAGATAGCCGCCCCCCTTCACCACGCCCGCGTCGAGCGCAAGGCCGACACCGTTTGGCGGTTTGAAGGCAAGGGAAAGCTCAAGCGGGCCGAATGTGGCGTCGCCGCTGTCGCTGAAGGCGAGGCGCACTTCGACGCCGATGCGCTCGACACTGGCCGACAGGGGGCCGAGCGTTCCCGTGATGCTGGCCGAGGTTTCCAGGCCGAAAGAGCCATCGTCGCGGATTTTCAGGATGAGGTAGAGCGTCTCGAACCGGGCGACGCCAAGGTCCTGGTGCATCGGGATCGCGATTTCGAGCCCGCCAGCCGCGCGCACGGTCAGACCGCCTGAAAGCGTCCAGCCCAGGCCGAGATCGAATTGGCCCTCGATATCGGCATCGGCCAAGAGCGACGCGAGGAAGCTGTCGGAATTCTCGGAGCCCAGCGAAAGCGTCAGCCCTTCCAGTTGGGCGAGGATGCCCGGGTCAATGCTGACAGCGCCGCTGGTGCTGGCGCCGACGGTCAGTTCGGCGCTGATCCCGATGTTCTTGGCGGTCAAGCCGACCAGATCATTGCCGCCGATGATCGTGACCGGAGCCGAATCTGGATTGCGGTCGACGGTGACCGATGCCGCGCCGCTCGCCGTGCCGGTCTTGGGTTCGAGCGTGAGATCGAAAGGCGGGCGCAGGCGGACGCGCACCCCGCCGGCCAGCTTCAGCTCGGCGTCGAACGCCGTGCCCCAGTTTGCGTCAATCGGCACACGCTCGCTGGCCTCCAGGCTGGCATCTGCCGAGATGTCGAGCAACAGGCCCGGCGGCATCGCTGTGCTGTCGCGTTCCAGCCGCCAAGGGCGGTACTTTAGGAATGCATCGTTTCCTATCCGACCGGCTTCTATGGCTGTCTGCCCACGGTAAAAACCCGTCACCGCATCGAAGATCGGGTACGGATCGAAACCGTCGGTACCCCATCCGTAGACAGTGGTGAAATGCGCGGCCGGATCAGAGACGAGATCCTTGATCCGGCCGAGATGCAGGCTGCGGCGTACATGGCTTGGGCGGCCGGTGGCCGGGTCTTCCGGAACAACCGTGACTTCCATGAGCCCCAACAGACGGAGCAGAAAGCCAAGGCGCGGCAACTCGTTGGACAAAACCGTTGCCGCCACATGCTCGATGGTGCGGCCGGGCAGCGTTTCGATGAACGCGTCGTAGGCGGCCCGTTCCGCGCCAGCGAGCGTGCCCGACAAGGTCCGTAGCTGCACAACGAAGGATTTTAGCGCATCGACGAAGAGGATCAGCGCGGCGACAAGCGCCAGAAGCGTGGATGCCACCTCTGCCTCATTTCCGCCCGTGACGGCGGTTTCAAGATCCGCCGCCGCGCCTTCCAACTGCTCTGCGGCATCGTCGATCGCCCGGCCAGCGGCTACAACTGCACCATCCGCAGCGACCGCCTCTGGGATCGCGAAGCCCAGATCATCTGTGTCCAATCCGTCATAGAGATCGGTCGCGATGGCCAGGGCGCGCGCCGCCCATGCGCCGAACCGTGCTATATAGACCTCTTCACCGGCCACCCTTGCCCCCTGTCATGGTATGTTATCGTGGCTCTGCTGCGCGTCCAACCGGCCAGCGCCATAGGCCCGTTCGCGCGCCGGGCTAACGGAGGGATCGACGGCTGCGCGGGGCGACGTCGTCAGGTGGCTGCGCACCTGGGTGGTGTTGAGACCCGCTTCCTTTTCCAAAAGCAGCGCGACGGTGCCCGCCACCATCGGCGCCGCCATGCTGGTCCCGCCCAACGTCTGGAACCGGTTGCCGGCCTGCTCTTTGGGCGTGCGGGTTCTGGGCGGCATCAGGCTTTGTTCGTGAAACGACTTCGCGGCGGTGATTCTGTCGCCCGGTGCCGCGATGTCCGGCTTGTTGCCGATCCGTGCCAGCGACCCCGGCGGCCGCGAGAAGTCGCGCAGAGGGCCGCGCGACGAGGACGCCACAATATGACCGTCGCTGTCGCGATACGATGACACCGAAATCGCGTGGCGGCCGAGCGGATCGGTGGCGGAAAAATCGTTCTTGACGTCGATGCCTGCCGGCAGCCCCGGACCGCCCGCCGCAGGCGGAGGGTCATCCATGAGGTGGCGCGCGATCTGGAAATCCACGAACTTCCCTGCCGCCCAAAAATCGCCGGCGCACATGGTGAACAGCGTGACCGCATCGGCCCCGGCATTGAAAAAGCGGAGCTCGTAAATCCCCTTGAAGTAGCTGACCACGCCGCTGCGGACCTTTGGGTGCACATCCAGAAAGATCGCATGGCGGCGCAGGGTTCCGCCGTCCGGATGGTTGATCGACCCCTCGGTCCCGCTGTGGAAAAGGATGGCGCGATGGTGCCGGTTGCTGCCGGTAACGAAGACAGCCCGCCGTGGCGTTCCGCGGACGATGAACCCCCTGTCGAGGCGCGGACCGCCAATGCCAAGCCGCTCGCTCGGAAGAAAGTCTGCCTGATGCGGCAGACGCAGCGCCACCGTCAACGCCGTGTGCGGAACCGTGCGGGCGTACCAAAAGGCCACTCCCACGGCTGGTTTGTGGAGCTTGTCGGTACACTCCAGCCACCGCGTGTTCTGCCCGCCCCGGGAGTCCTTCAACTCGAATGGAACCGTCACCTGACCGCCGGCCGGCACCGTTATCTCTGCCGTCAGCCGCTCGCCCGGATCGCCGTCATTGCCGATCGCGCTGACGACAATGGCACCGCTCGGGAACCGATCCGCGTTGACCGGCGCGGCAGGGTGTGACGGGTCTATTGTGGTGTCGAGCCACCGGCTGAAGGCGTCCAGGCCGTCGCCCGCCTCGAACGGGCTGCCGAAGCTCATGTTGATCACGACGGGCTTGCCGAGCGCGCGGGCGGTGCGCAGGCAATACATTACCGCGTCGCGTAGCCGCGTGTCATCGTCGACCTTGGCGCCGAAGCCCGAGGAGCGGCGGAACCGCACATTGTCCCCCACGTCGATGAACTTCACGGCAATGATGTCGGCCTTCGGCGCCACGCCATTGAAGCGGTCGTCGGCCTGGCCGATTCGCGCTCGGTCGGTGCCCGCCTGCAAATGAACCCGACCGGCGGCAATGGACGCGACATGGGTGCCGTGACCATCGCAGTCGCGGTGATTTATGGTCGTGGTGCCGGCAAGGGCCGCGTTGATCGCCTTTTTGGCCGGTTGCGCAGCGTCCGGGTTGTCAAGAAACTCAACCCCATAGGTGCGCGTGGACCGCAGCAACGAAGCGCTCGGGCATTCGCCAAGCGAGGCGGGGCGCAGGCCTTGGTCCCAGATACGCAGGATGCGCGTCGTCTTCGCCGAGGACGTCACGGTCTTCATGAAGGCCGGATGAGCGAAGTCGATACCGGTGTCGATGACTGCGACGATCACCCCGTCGCCCGTCGCGTCGGGGTGCGCCGTCAATTTCGCCGTATCGAGCCCCGCATGCCAGAGCCCATCATCGCTGGAACCGTAGCCGATCTTGGTCGCTGCGCTTGCCCGCGCGCGGATGTCGTGGACCGCCGTGTCGAGTTGCAGGCGCGGCTCGGTTCCTATGCTGAGCGAGAGAACCCCGGGATGCTCTGACACCGCGGAAATGTCGCGAAACCGCAGGATGCCGGTGGCCGTGTCCCCCTCGACGACCATGGTCTCGAAACCGAGGGCTTCGATGGCTGCCAAATCGCCCTCGAAACGCAGCGTCAGGCTGGTGGCTTCGTCGCCATGGGCATCGGCTTCGGTGGATCGCCATTCCGAATAGGCGATATAGAGTGCCGGATTGAGCTTCTCGAGTGCAGCCATCGCAAACGCCTCGCCGCGAGAATGAGCGCGTGCGGCCAGATTGTCCGGCGGTAGCGGAGCGCCCCTTACCAAAAGGCTAGGCGCCGCAGCCCCGAATCGTCAAGCGCTGTCGCACAATGCAGCTCAGTTCGGCGGAGACACCGCATCGATTGCAGCAATCGCGGAGATGCAGTGTCAAATACAGATGCGGAGCATCCCTGCGCTTTCACTCGGCCGATCGGTTGAAACACTTGAGCAGAGCCACCGGTGCGCCGACCGGATTGTGGCGCTAAGTGTTGGGAGCTTGACAGGATTGCATCGGCGTGTCCCCGCTATTCGGCGGCTTCGCGCATGGCGAAGCGGTGGATCAACGCGGCAATTTCGGGCTTGCAGGACCCGCAGCTTTTTCCCGCGCCGATGGCGGCGCTGTATCGGTGTGACCGGCGATGTCGCTGACCACGGTGGCGTCGCATTCGGCGATGGCGTCGGCCACGGCACCGGCCTCGGGCATTGACACCGCGGGAGTGGTGCAGGCGATCCAGAGCGCCTTGATCCGGCCCTCCCCCACGGCGCGGAACATGTCGACGACCCTCAGGCCCTGACGGTCGGGGATCTCGGGTGCCGTCCAGAAATTCCGCTCCGCCGCCCGGTGCTCGGCGTTCTCCAGGTCGAGATGCGCGGCGAGCATGTTCGCAAGCCCTCCGGCTTCGCGCCCGCCCATGGCGTTGGGCTGGCCGGTGACGCTGAACGGCCCCATGCCCGGCTTGCCGATGCGGCCCGTCGCCAGATGGCAGTTCAGAATCGCGTTGACCTTGTCGGTGCCGCTAGTCGATTGGTTCACACCCTGGGCGAAGACGGTCACCACCCGCTCCGTGCGGGCGAACATGGTATGGAAGGTGGCGACTTCTTGCGGCGTGAGACCGGTGTCGCTGCTATTGCCGGACTGTGCGGCCGTCAGCGCGGCTTCAAAGCCCTCGGTACCGTCGTCACGTTGCGCTTGTCGGCGGCATCGGCGATGGCACGCAGCGTCTCCAACGTGCTCGCGCCGCCCTCGATGGCCTCGACGATCCGGCCATTGCAGATGCCGTTGCAGCCGCAGATTTCTGCGTCGGCCGGTAAGGCTGCAACGGCCGCCATTGGGTCCAGCGCGGCCCCTCCCTGAAAGGCGGGCCCGAAGATGAGTGTGTCGCGCATCTCGGCGATATCGGTCTTGTCCTTGATCAGACCGTGGAACCAGCCGCCATCGGCGGTGTCGCCATACATCACCGCGCCGGTCAGCCGGTTGTCCTGAAGGACGAGGCGCTTGTAGACGCCGCGGGCCGGGTCGCGGAAGACGATGTCGTCGCGGGCGTCGTCTTCGGCAAAGTCGCCCGCGCTGAAGAGATCGCAGCCAGTGACCTTGAGCTTGGTCGCGGTCTCGCGGTTGACGAAAGCAGCGAGTTCGCAGCCCAGGGTTTTCGCCGCGACCCTGGACTGGTCGTAAAGCGGCGCGACGAGGCCGACGAGTGCGCCCTGGTGCTCCACACATTTGTCGACGGCAAGGATGTCTTCATCCGAGGTCACCATCTGGTCGTCCACATGGATGCCCTTGCCGCCGGCGAGCCCGGCGGTTTGCGCCAGCGCGGTACTGGGCCGAATGCCAACGGCCATGCACACCAGGTCGCAAGGCAGCTCGGTTCCGTTGTCCAGCACCAGCGCCTTCACGCGTCCGTTCTCACCAAGGATCTTGTTGGAGTCGGACGAACACAGCACCTTGATCCCGCGCCCCACGAGCTCCTTGCGCAGAAGGTACCCGGCCGCTTCGTCGAGCTGGGGCTCCATCAGGTGGCCCGTCAGATGCACCACGGTGACGTCGATTCCACCGGCATGCCTGCCTGCCGCCGCCTCGAGTCCAAGAAGTCCGCCACCGATCACTACCGCCTTTTGACCAGGCCGCAGCGCCATTATACGCTTGGTGTCTTCCAGATCTCGATAGGCGATGACGCCCTCGAGGTAGTGGCCCGGCAGTGGGATCATGAAAGGGTCCGAGCCGGTGGCGATGACCAGCTTGTCGTAAGATACAGGCGCGCCGCGTTCGCCGGTGACTGTCCTGGCAGCGCGATCGATGGCGGTGACACGCTCTCCGAACCGGCAGTGCACGCCGTTCTCAACATAGAAGGCGCCGTCATGGGTGACGATCTCGTCGCAGGTCGTGTCACCGGTCAGCACGGGCGACAGCATGATCCGGTCGTAAGTGCCGCGCGGTTCGGCATTGAAGGGCGTGACGGTCCAGCCGCCCTGTTCGATCACATGTTCCACAAGACGTCCGGCGGCCATGCCGGCGCCGATGATTACAAGGTTCTTCATAGAGCTCACTCCGCCGCCAGGGCCGGCTGTGCCGGCTTGGGTTTCGGATTGGTGCCGTGCTCGTATTTCTCGAGGAATTCGAGCACCTCCTGCCGGTAGGTGTAATCGTCCGGGTGCTCCAAAAGCGCCTTGCGGGTGCAAGGGCGCGGCGGGCCGGCTTCGGCGATCTTGCCGATGGTCGCCTGCGGCCCGTTCGTCATCATCACCACACGGTCGGCCAGCACGATGGCCTCGTCCACGTCATTGGTGATCAGCACGCAAGTCTTTCTCTCGCCTTCCCAGATCCGCTCGATCTCATCGGCGAGGTTGGCTCGGATCAGCGCATCCAGCGCCGAAAGCGGCTCGTCCAGCAGCGGCACTTCCGGGTTCATTGCCAGCGCATGCGCGACGTTCACCCGCTGCCGCATGCCGCCCGAAAGCTCTGCCTGGCGGCGCGTGGCGGCGTGGCTGAGACCCACCGTCTTCACGTAATGCGCCACCTTTTCGGTCTTCTCGGCCCGGCTCAGACCGGGGTACACGGTGTCGACCGCCAATCCCACGTTGCCGCTGACCGTGAGCCACTGCATCAGCGAACAGTTTTGTAAGATCACGCCGCGCTCGGGCCCCGGTCCAGCGACCGGCGCGCCCTTAAAGGTCGCCCGTCCGCTGGTGGGGGTGTCGAGCCCGGCAAGCAGGTTGATCAGCGTCGTCTTGCCGGTCCCCGAGAAGCCGAGGAGGACGAGGAACTCCCCTCCGCGACCTCCAGATCGATGGCGTTCAGAACATCCGTCCGTGTTGCGCCTTCGCCGAAGCTTTTCGAGACCGCGTCGAGTTTCAGGAGTGCCATGCCACTCACCGATGGTTCGTGAAGATAAAGAGCGACTGGATCGCGTACATCAGCCGGTCGGGCAGGACACCGATGATGCCGATAGTCAGAACTGCGACCGTGATCTTCGCCAGTGACTGGCTGGAGCCGCTCTGGAATTCGTCCCAGACGAACTTGCCGAGCCCGGGGCTCTGGGCCGGCATCTCGGCGGCGATCAGGACCAACCAACCGACGCCCAGCGACAGCCGTAGCCCGGTGAAGATCAGCGGCGGGGCCGAGGGCAGCAACAGCTTGGTGATCTTGGTCTAGGTGTTCATCTTCAGAACCTTGGAGACGTTCACCAGGTCCTTGTCGATCTCGCCCCAGCCGCGCATCTGGGTCAGGTACCAGATCGCGTCCGAATAGAACGGATGGGGCGAGATCGACAAGGACCTGCCAGTTCGCTTGCGCCTAAAGCATCACGAACAGGCCCTCGTCAAGGAAATAGCCCTGCTCATACGCCACCGCGAGCGGGGCCATGTCGGTCCGCTTGATGAAGCCGAAGGCGAGTTCGCCCTTTTCCAACTCCAGCATTTGGGCCGAAGCGAAGGTTGCGAGCAGCGCCGCGAATGCGGTGCTCATGACTGTGCGGGTCACACCGTCCGTGATTCTTGTCTTGGCAGCCGCCAGGCCAGGTTGAAGGCGCAAAAAAGGCCGCAGAACCCTCACTGCGCGAATGCGCGGACGGTTCGAGCGTCCTTGCTCAATGTTCCCTGTCGTGGGTGTGTTTGCGAGAGCGCCGATGCTCTCTGTGGGCAAAGATTGCGCGCCCTCGCAAATGCAGGTCCTTTTCGCACATTCAGGGGGAATCCTCGGTCCCCGGGCACAGCAATGCTGCAGTTACACATTAAGTGGACAAAATCAGCCGAGCGGATCGAAAACCTGATCATCGAAGAAACGGTTCCGCGCGAGGATCAGGCGCCCGGTTTCCGAAGCGGCGGCGGCCTCCTCGGCGATTCCGCCTTCGATCTTTTCGCTGGCGCCGGGCAATATCGCGCCCGCGTCTCGCCCGATGGCAGAACGACGAACCTGCCCGTCAGCGAGCGATCGACGATATCCGGGGCAAGGTCCAGCAAGCCCGGCCGCCCCAGCATATCGGCCGCCATCATGCGCGCTCCGCCGTCGCCAAGCCAGCGGTTCGCCTTCCTCACCGCGCGCATCAGCCGCCCGGTCAGTTCCGGCTCCTTGGCCGTCCATGCCGTCCGCACGGCAAGCACCTTTTTCTGCGCAAAGCTCCAGATCGCGCAGCCGGGCAGGATCAACGCCCCGACCCCGCATTCGACCGTTTTCGAGCCCCAAGGCTCGCTGACGCAAAACGCATCGATCTCGCCCGCAGCCATAGCGTCGGCCATCAGGGGTGGCGGAATGGTTCGGATCTCGAAACTTTGCGGCACCGGCAGGCCCGGGGCAGAGAGCCAGGAGTACAGCAGCTCTGCATGCATCGAGAATGCGGAACGGCACACCGAGCGCAGCGGCGCACCCGCCGCAACCAGATCGCGCCCGGCGCGATGCGCGTCCGCAATGCCGAAATCGTGGCCCGCACCCCTGAGCCGTTCGGCCAGATCGCGGCTCACCCCGATGACATTTCCATTGACTGACAACACCATAAGTGCCGAGATCGGCGGGGTGACGCCGCCGATCCCGCGCGCCATCGCAACCGGCACCGGCGCCAGCATATGCGCCGTATCCACGCGACCAAAGGCCAGCATATCCCGCACCGACGACCAGGACGGCGCGCGGACAAGTTCCGGCTTCAGCCCCTCTTCGCGCGCGAAGCCCATCTCCTGCGCGACGATCAACGGCGCGGCATCGACCAGCGGAATGAAGCCCACCGAAAGCGACGTAAGGCTCCCGACAAGAGCTCCGCTGCGGTAACGATGGCCGACGCGACCTCGGTGATCCGCTTGCCCTTGTCCATCGACGCCCTGCGCAGGATCGCGTAGGCCGCGTCCTCGTCGATCCCGCCCGCCTTCCTGGAGAGCCCCCTGGCGCGGTCGATCACCTTGCGTTCCTCCCGCGCGCGCTTGGTCTCGCTCAACTCATCGCGCATCCGTCGGAAGACGTTGAACCGCGCCATCACCGGGTGCAGCCGGTCGGGGCGCAGATCGTCGACCACATAGGCAGAGATCCCGGCCGCGATCGCGGCCTTGGTCAGCCCGTCGTCGCTCTGGCCGACAAACATCGCCACGGGTCGTTCCAACGGCAAGGTCGCCAGCGTCATCCTGATGTGGCGACGTCGACGATCACCACATCCGAATGACGCCACCAATCCGCAGTATCCGGGTCCGGAAGGTCATTCTCTCAGTTCGGCCAACCCTGATGGGCGTTCAGGGCTGATTTCGCTGAAAAAGGCTCTGAACCGCACGACCGGGCGCAGTACCCGGCCGCGCGAGTTTGTTGTTACGACAGCAACGTGTCCGGCGGGCCAAGATCGAGACCGATGACCAGCGGGTCGTGGTCGGACGAACGGAACCCGTCCGCGGCATATAGATCGTCGATCTGGGACTGCGGCTTAAACTCGGTATTGTAGTCCAGCGCCGAGGCTTCAAGCGCGTTGATGTGCCATTCTGCGGCGCCTGTCACCTGGCTGGCCAGCGATGCACTTGCAAACCCGTAGTCAAGCGCGCCAAAGGATTGGACCGACGGGCTGGTGTTCAGATCAACCGGGAAGCCGAAGGAAAACGCAAACTCGTCCACCGGAAGGAACACCTCGACCTGATCGACATAGCCCTCGCTCTTCAGGAACGTTACCGGGTCTTCCATCGCATAGGCGTTGAGGTCACCGATGATCAGAGTGTCCGGGTCGGACGTTCCGGTCGGGTTGGTGTCGAGCCAAGCGTCGAGCGCCTGCGCCGCCTGCAGCCGCGCCTCGTTGTTGTTGCCTGTGCCGTCGCCGATGCCGGCGTTGTTGCCGAACGGGCTGATCGAGCCCTTCGACTTGAAGTGGTTGACCGCAACAGTGAATTCCTCGCCCGACGAGATTTCGGTGAATGTCGCCGCCAGCGGCGCGCGGCTGGTGCCGGGGCCGTCGAAGACCGGGTTGCCGAAATTCAGCCCAAGGCTCGGCAGCAGGGCGTCGGTCAGGATGGCAGGGTTGGTGCCCGCGGCGATTTCGACCGTGTTGGTGTTGTAGATCATGCCGACCATGATCGCGTCGCCGGTGTCGCCATAAGGCACGCCCGGATCGACGAAATCATAGGCCGCGCCCGGGATCGTCGAGTTCAGCGCATCGACGATGTATTGCAGCGAGAACAGGCCATCGCCGTTCTGGTCGCCGTACTCGTTTTCAAGTTCCACCAATCCGAAGACATCGGCGCCGACCTCCGCCAAGGCCGCGATCAGCTTGTCCGTCTGGCGCAGGAACTCGTCGAGGCTATCGGCGCCGCGGGGTTGCAGGCTGTTGGGCCCTGACGTGGCGGTGCCGTCATCGATGGTGGTGAAGAAGTTCAACAGGTTGAACGAGGAGACGATGATCGTGCCGCCCACATCCGGGGCGGTGCCGTCCCTCGGCACGTCGTCGACGAAGACCGGGGCCTCGGTCGGGTTGATCCGGTAGGCTTCGTCGCCAAACGACCCCGATCCGGTGCCGTAGCGCAGGACGCCGGTGATGCCGGTGACGGTGTCGCCCGCGCTCAGCGGGTCGCCCGCGTCGAATTGACCGGCGATATTGCCGGGCTCGCCATCAATCTCGAACGGGATCGTGTCCGGGTTCTGGGTGGTGAAACCATCGTCCAGCAGCACCGCATTCTTGACCGCGGTTTCCTGGAAGGCCTGGAAACCGGCGACGCTGGGCGCGTTGGCCTGCGTAAAGGTCTCCAGCAACCCGCCCTGCTGCAGCCCGATGTCGCCGAAACGGCCGAGCGTGAACAGGTCCGACACGGTCATCTCTTGTGGCAGCGTCACCAGCATGCCCTCATAGGCCTCGAGATCGGCGATCAGTTCGCCGTTCGAGTTGGTGGTAACCTTCGCGACGGGGAAGGTGATCTGAGCCGCCGTCGGCAACGTGTTTCCGCCAGAGACGATCTGAATGTCGGTCAGACCCGACAATTGGGTCTCGCCGAAGAACTCGGTGACGGTGCCGGTGATCCGGACCTTGTCACCCACCTGCACGTCGGTGCCGGGCGAGAACCCGTCGAAGACGAAGATGCCCTCGGATGTCAGCGCGTCGCCGTCCGCGTCCGCGTCTTCCTCTTGCAGGTAGAATCCGTTCAGATCACCGTTCGCGCCCAGCCCGCCGTCCTGGAAATCGCCGACGACGATGGCCTCGACGATGACCTGCTGGCCTTCCAGCGCCGAGGCCGCCCCGTCGCCCTGAATTTCCGAGATCAGCTTTTCCTCCGGCCCGCCAGTGCCGCCGCCGTCTCCTGCAGTGGGCGTGGTGTTATTCCCGGCAGGGCTGAACGCATCGATCAGTTGCCAATCGCCGCCATCCGGGAACCGTCCCGCCGCAGAGGGGTAGAAACTGCCGTCGGGGCCGAGAACCTGTGCGCCGTAGTAGAAGGTTTCGGAGGCGTCGCCGTCAGACAGCGCAATGGCGTCGATTACCGTCTCGGTGCCGTCCACAGTGCTGCCCGAGATCGAAGCGGTCTCAAGCAGGGCGATGGTCGAGGACGAGTTTTCAAAGAAATTGCCCGGAATGGTCGCGTTCGGCGTGACGCCCAGCGAGCCGACCAGCGAATTGCCGACAAGGTAGAATCCGTTGTCGCCGATTTCCGCATCGGCGGGCAGGTCGAACCGGTTGTCGATGTTGCCGCTGGCATCGCCGCTTTCGATATTGACGATGCTGAGACCGGCAAGGGATGTGCCCGGCGTGCCGAAGATTTCCAGGAACTCGACATCGCTTCCAGTGGTGCTGACCAGTACCTCATTGATCACGATGGTCGGGGCTACGTCATTGGCAGCCCCCTTTGTCTCGGCCCGGGGCGCGTCCCATGTGCCGTCGGCCAGGCGCTGAAGCGAGTCGCCGATGGGCGTGCCGGAACCTTCCTCCTGGCCAATATCGGTCGAGGTCAGGCCTGCCGCGCTGCCATCGACCGCCGTGAATGTGCCCTCGTAGCTGAGGAACTCGATCACCGTTCCGCCGTTCGACAATGCAATACCGTCGGGAGAGCCGTTCTGGATGCTCGACGGCTCCCAGACATAGTAGTCGTAAGTGCCGTCCGTTGTCATGGTCAAGCCGGCGACGCTCACCGAGTTGTAGACGTTCAGCTGGCTGGACGAGCCGTTGTACAATTCGATGGTCAGCGCCGAGACATCGTCGCCCGCGGCGGTGCGTATCTCGACGAATTCACCGACATCGCCGCCCGCGTTGTCATAGTGGAACTCGTTGATCCGGGCGTCGACCTCGGGAATTTCCAGCACATCGGCCACTGAAACCGCAATGTCGGCACTGTCGTTGCCGCCGTTGCCGTCTTCGACCGTCACGGTCACGTCATAGGTGTTGTCACCCCCCACGTCCTGGGGATCCTCAAAATCCGGAGGCGAGAGGAAGTTCAACGCGCCGGTGGCGGCATCAATGCTGAAGAGGTCCGCGTCGGTTCCGGAAATCGAAAAGGTGAGATTGGTGCTGTCGACGTCGGTTGCACCGATGCCTGCCGGCACCGATGCGGTGTTCTCGTCGATGGTGACGGCGCTCAGGGCCGTAAGCACCGGGTCGTCGTTGACACCGTTGATCGTGACGGTGACCGTCGCCGTATCCGTGCCGCCATTGCCGTCGGTCACCGTGTAGGTGAACGTGTCGGTCTCGGTCGCGCCGCCGGGCAGCGTATCGAACCGGCTGCCGGGATCATAGACGATCGACCCGGCCGCCAGCGATACCGTTGCGCCGGCAACGCTGGTGCCCGAAACGCCGATGATTTGCGTGGTGTCGCCGTCGAATTCCTGGTCGTTTGCCAGCAGGACGGACGCCGCGACGACCGTCGTCCCGTCTTCGCTGGCCGATATGGCATCGTCTCCGGCCAGCACCGCATTGTCCGTGCCGTCGATGAATAATGTGTAGTCGTCCGCCGCGAAATAGAGCGCCTCGACGCCTCTCAGACGGTCGGTGCCGGGGTCGTCGACTGCCCCGGTCGATGCGACAAGGGTGTGCTGCCAGGGCCCGCGGCCGATTTGCGTGATCGAATAATCCTGAACCCGGCCCGAATAGACCGCGACGTCGAACCCAAGGCCTCCGTTGATCCGGTCATCGCCCTCGCCACCCCGGATGGTGTCGTTGCCGAACCCGCCGAATAACCGATCATCGCCACCCAGCCCGGACAAATAGTCGTCGCCGAAAAAACCGAAGATCCAGTCGTTCGTGTTCGTTCCGTTCAGGACATCAGAGCTCGAGGTGCCGAAGATGAAGTTGGGCCAAAGGAAAGACATTGCAATCTCCGAATCAATTGGGGTCAGGTTCGTCCCAGGTGTCACTCGCCTGTATCAGGTTCTTGATCGCCTGCCGGTTTTGCCATTTTAACGTGGCGCCAATCCCCGGCACCTTGAACATACACGGTATGAACCCACCAGGCTATCGTCTTCTACAACTATCACGGGAATCGCACCATGCAAGTTGCTGACGCCCGTGGCCGTTTCGCAAGGGGCCGGCCCTGTCCGCATCTATCTCGCCCGGGCTGACCGCAGCGAATGGAAGGTTTCGGACCTCTGGCAATGGGAGTCGCCGAATTGCGGGCCCACCGCCGGGTGTCACGGGCATTCCTTCGGGCTGTGTCGGCCAATAGGCCAGAATCCGGCTCTTGATGCGTCTGGCATCCCAACAGCGCCGCACGGCAGTTCCCGCCAGCAACCTGCGCACCGTTGGGGTTGATTTGACCGTCGGGTCGCGCCTGCTCCGGCCGAAATGGCCGTTGCCGCGCTTCGCCTTCAAGGCAACGATGCATCTGCGCTTGTGGTCGAGAGAGGCAATGTCGAGCTCATGCTTGGCACCCTCCGGGCAGTAAGGCACGGACGTGTTCAGACAGGCCCGAAACCCATCCTCCGATTCAAAGTCGCGCCCTTCGACATGGTCCGAAGCATTGCGATTGGCGAAGAACTTGACCGTGTTTTCGGCCTCGGGATCGATGCGTTCGGCAATTGCTTGAAAGAGCGCCGCCTCGACGATCGCTCCGCGCCACTTCATTACGACACTCTAATGCACATGCTCACCAAACGCTGATGCAATCGTGATTGGCGAAGCGGCGGGATTGTGTCGAATGTGTATGCAATGGGCGCACTGCTTTTCGTTCGAAACGAGTTCGAAGTGTGCACTGCAGCTGTTACGGCCGGCCTCGTGCCGGCTTGTGCGTCTGAGGATGTAACCGGCACGCGAAAGGTCTGTTCATGGCGTCAGCATTAAGCTCTCGATCCCGCATTCCGGCAATTGGCTGGTTGGTGACGCTTTTACTTTATTGGCCTGGCACCTTGCACGCCCAAGAACCGGCAGCGCTGCCAGACTATGTGATCGAGCAATTCGGCAAACCTCCATCGGTGCCCGAGGGCCCGCTCTCCGAGGCGGTGCAAGCCGCCGTGCAAGTGGCCTTTGTCGACAGTGTGGAGCAATCGACCTGGGGAAGAGATCAAACGATCGCTCTGGACGAAATCGCCGAATCCAAGGATCCTCGGATCGTCTGGATTATCAGCGATTTGATGCGCTTTGCCGGCGGCCGACAGTTGACCGCGGCGCTTGCCGACGCTGCCTCCAGATTGCTGGAAAAGGAGCTGCCGAGCCAGGCTCATTGGGGGCACGTGACAGATCTGCTTATCGCGTGGGATATTCCGGCGCCCCCTGATTACCTTCGCGTGAAGCGTACCATCTTCACCGGCATTGTACCTGGTTGGGACAAGATCTTTGTCGAAGGCGATATCGACTGGAGGCTCGTGTCATGGGGTGGCGTGCTGATCGATGATCGTGGCTACGATCGGACGGATGAGCCGTGCAATTGCATTCCCGCGGCGGACAACCCCGCAGTGAGCCATGCAGAAGAAGCCTCATGGCTGAGCGACGATGCCATCGTCTTTGGCGTCGAGGTGAATGGCGAGTATCGGGCCTATCCGCGCCGCATTATGGAGGTGCGCGAAATGGTCAACGATACGCTTGGCGGACGAGACCTTGGTATACCGTACTGCACCTTGTGCGGTGCCGCCCAAGCCTATTTCACCGACCGTCTGCCCGATGGAATTGACCGGCCGATCCTGCGAACATCCGGGCTTTTGATTCGGTCCAATAAGGTGATGTACGACGTCAACACATACTCGGTGTTCGATACGTTTCTTGGCAAAGCGTTAACAGGACCACTTGCAGAGAAGAATCTGCAACTCGAGCAAGCCACAGTCATCACGACCGACTGGGGCGCGTGGAAGAAAGCGCACCCAGATACAACGGTACTCGTGGAAGACCTGGCGCTTGGTCGTGACTATGATTTTCGCAATGGCCGCGATGCCAACGGCCCGATTTTCCCGGTTGGCGACGTCGATCCCAGATTGCCAGTTCATGAGGATGTTATTGGCGTCGTTACAGCGTCCGACGTGCCTGTCGCGTTTCAACGAAGCAAGGCATACCTGGCCTTGAAGGACGGCAACGAGATCGCCTACGAAAACGTTCGTCTCGAACTTGATGCCGGTGGAATCAAGGCAATTGATGCGGATGGTTCCGATCTTGGCAGCCATCAGGCGTTTTGGTTTGCCTGGTCGCAGTTCTATCCGCAAACTGCGCTCTGGCCCGGGTGACAGCGGGTGAAGCCGGCAACAGCTCGGATCTCGTAGGGCATCTTCGGCGCTCTTCGAACGTCGAACCGCGGGAAAGATGGTTCCGCCCGTGGGCAACGCTTTGCCCATTTGCGTGAACGACCGACGAATGAAATGGGATCATTGGCCCAGGCTGGACCGCCTCTTGGAACCGGTCACCCGTCGAGGGTATGAAGGCTCGTTCTGCGAACGGCCGTTCGCCGCACGTTCTCGAACCGGCGTGGTGGCGGACAAATCTGTCCGTCGTTCTGGCGGCACATGAGCGGCGTTGATCCGAAGAAAGATACTGCGCGACCTGGCTTCCCGGATCGCGCAGCATTATGGTTTCCAAGGGCTTTGCGAATGGCCTAGAAGACGAAATCGTCGTCTGTGACCCGAACCCCGAAGAGCCCCTGGAGAAACAGGCTGCCGGCGTCGCCGAGGTCGATCTTGGTGCCGAAGAAGCCGCGATGAATGCCGTCTTCGATGGCCTCAAAACCCGACAGGCCGAGATCGCTGAGATCGATTTGATCCACGCCGGAGCGGAAGCCGAAAATCCGGTCGTGCCCATCGCCGAAGTTGAACACAAACGTGTCGCTGCCATGGCCCCCGGCCAGGAAGTC
Organism: Rhodobacter sp.; assembly: GCA_030065095.1. Taxonomy (GTDB): domain Bacteria; phylum Pseudomonadota; class Alphaproteobacteria; order Rhodobacterales; family Rhodobacteraceae; genus JASJCA01. Next base: position 48,616 of record JASJDP010000010.1, on the reverse strand, counting down.
GCTCCCCTTGCCGCCCACGAGGATGTCGTCATGGCGCCCGCCATACAGGAAGTCGACGTGATGGCCGCCTTCCAGCACGTCTTCGCCGCTCCCGCCGAACATCCGGTCGCGTCCGGCGCCGCCCTCCAGGGTGTCGTCGCCGCCGCCACCGAACAGGAGGTCGCTGGCTCCTTCGCCAAGCAGCAGGTCGTCGCCGGATTGGCCAAACATACGGTCCCGGCCTGATCCACCCAGCGCGACATCGTCGCCATAGCCCATCACCATCAGGTCCGCGCCCGATCCTCCGAGTGCCACGTCGTCGCCGCTGCCCATGAACATCCGGTCGTTGCCGCCATTGCCATCTGCATAATCGTTGTCCGCGCCGGTCACGATCCGGTCGCGGGCGTCGCCGGCGATGACGAAGTCGACGTCATTTGCGCCGTTCGACTGCAACAGATCCGCGGGTAGCAAGACGCCATCCAGCACATGCACGATCCCGTTTGCGGCTTGGATATCCGTTGCGATGATGTTGGGGTTCGCGACATCCGGGTCGGCGTCGACAAGGCTCGTGCCCGCGACCCCAAGGACGCCGCCCTGCAGCGTGCCGATGCTGGTCGACGACAGAACCTGGCTCGCTTGAAGCGATTCGCCCGACACGTGATAGGTAAGCACATCGGTCAGCAGCGGGACGGCGTCGCCGCCGCCGAGAAGCGTCAGCGCTTCGACCAGGTAGGCCCACGCGCCCGCTTCATCGCTGCCGGAATACCCCAGCGCCTGGGACAGGCCCACGAAGGCGCCATCCTGCGGCGCAAAGGCCGTCAGGTCCAGCGTCGCATCGTCCAGCACGCCGCCCAAGCCGGCCGTGCTCACCGCCTCGCGCAGCAGGTCGAAATCGGCGGCATTGCTGTCGAATCCGGTGCCGCTGGTCTCGATGATCTCCTGGATCGTCGGCGCATCGTTGCCTGGCAGGTCGATCGGCAAAAGGACCTTGTCGATCACATGCACGACGCCGTTCGTGGCGATGTTGTCGACGCTGATCAGCGACGGGTCAATCAGGTCGGGTTCGTTGTCGACCAGCGTCGGAAGGTCCGGCGTGATCGTCGCACCGTTCAGCGTGGCCAGCGTCGGGCTCGTCGAGATGTCGCCGCTCAGCTGGGTGCCGGGCGAGACGTGGTAGGTCACGATATCAAGAAGCGTCGTCGCCGTGACATTGGCGACCAGAAAGTTCGTCACGGCAACGGTGTCGGCCGGATCGCCTGCATAGCCGAGGTCGGCGGCAAGATCTGCAAAGGCGATGTTGGTCGGGGCGAAGACGGTCAGATCGGCGCCGGGCGTGTCCAGCGTGGCGACCAGGGTCGTGCCGAGCGTGCTGTCGAGATACTGCAGGGTCGAGACCAGGATCGAAAAATCCGGATCGCCCGTCGCTATTCCTGTGATCGTGGGCATCGTGGCTCCTCCTCCAAAAGCAGGCAAGCCCCGCGATCAGCGAGGCCTTGCGGTAGTCTTCATCGTCTTACGAGTTCACCCAGCTACTGGATCACTCGGGATATCCGGTCCTGGCGGCTGAATTAAAGCAGAGCCACTCCAAGCGCCCCCTGGACGCGCGGTCTTGCAACTGTCCGATCCTTCTGTGCCGATGCTCCGACGCAAACCAAACTTTCCGAGCGTCGCTCTTTCAGAGACGCGGAAGGTCGCACCGGGCGCTTCCCGCGTGCCAGGTATGGAATATCTGACCCGATTCCGGGCCTTCCCGGCCGCGCAGTCCGGAAAACCAGACCTGACAAGGGCGCGCTCCCGCCGGATCATCGCCGCCATATCAGAAGCGGGTTTGCAAAGGCATTGGCATGACAACCTTGATCGAGGTTTCCAATCCGGTGATTTTCGAGTTGGTGGGCGTCGCAGGCTTTGGGCTTTATGTGATGAATTACACGCTTCTGACCTTCCACAAGCTACATAGCCACGACGCTCTCTACTTCGGGATCAATCTGGTGGCGGCGAGCTGTGTCCTGGCGGGGCTTCTGGTCAGCTTCAACCTGGCGTCGGCGATGATACAGCTGTTTTGGGTGGTGATCTCGATTGTCGCCATCGCGGTGCGGCTGTCCCGCCGCCGCGCTGCGCGGCGCATCGAGACGCATGACCCGATTTCCGAGGCGGTGCATGTGCAAGACAGCGTTCATCCTTCGTCCTATGACGTCCCGCCGGCACGGCACGCGATGCTCGTGCTTTGACCGCGCCGGTCGAGCTGCGCGCGATCCGATAAAGCCCTGTCACACCCAGAAGTTGCTCCCGGACGTGATGCCGCGAAAACGGGATACGCCCGCAGAGCCGGTGCGCGCACATTGCGACGGACGGCGCGTGCAGTTTGGGGTTTACGTCCGCGCCGATGGGCGCCTAACCTGTCGTCACAAAACCGTTACAAACCTGGGGAGGATCAAATGAAATCAACAAAATATGCATTTGGAGCGTCGCTTTTCGCGATCCTGGTGTCTGCCGGAACGGTTCAGGCGGAGAAACTGACCTACTACTGCTCGGCCCAGGAAGACTGGTGCCAGTTGATGGCGCGCAGCTTCGAGGAAGCCACCGGCATCGACGTCAACATGACGCGGAAATCCAGCGGAGAGACCTTTGCCCAGATCCGCGCCGAGGCGTCGAATCCTAAGGGCGACGTCTGGTGGGGCGGCACCGGTGACCCGCATCTGCAGGCGGCCGAAGAGGGGCTGACCGAGGAATACCTCTCGCCGATGCGCGACCAGCTGCATGACTGGGCCATCGCCCAGGCCGAAAGCGCCGGCAACCGCACCATCGGCATCTATTCCGGCGCGCTCGGCTATGGCTACAACACCGATCTGGTGGCGGCGAACGACCTGCCGGAACCGGGTTGCTGGAAGGATTTGTTGAAGCCGGAATACAAGGGCCACGTGCAGATGGCGAACCCGAACTCGTCGGGCACCGCCTACACCACGCTTGCCTCGATGGTGCAGATCTTCGGCGAGGACGAGGGGTTCGAGTTCATGAAGGGCCTGCACGCCAACATCAACCAGTATACCAAGTCGGGCTCTGCCCCGATCAAGGCTGCGGGACGTGGCGAGAACACCATCGGCATCGTCTTCATGCATGACGCCGTGAAGCAGGCGGTCGCTGGCTTCCCAATCAAGGTCGTCGCCCCATGCGAGGGCACCGGGTACGAGATCGGCTCGATGTCTATCATCAAGGGCGCGCGCAACATGGAAGCGGCCAAGAAGTTCTACGACTGGGCGCTGTCCGCCGAGGCGCAGAACCTGGCGCTGCAGGTCAACGCCTTCCAGGTGCCGTCGAACAAGAACGCCGAGACGTCGCCCTCAGCGCCGGACATGTCGACGATCAAGCTGATCGACTACGATTTCGCCAAGTACGGCTCATCCGACGAGCGCAAGCGGCTCTTGCAGAAGTGGGATGAAGACGTCTCGACCCTGCCGCAATAACACGTGCGCAAGGCCGCATCCGAGGCAACCACCCATCCGGTTCTGATCTTCTGGATCGCCGCCGGGTGGGTGGGCTACCTTCTGATCCCCTGGTACGGGGTGGAGGACGGGTTCTTCTCGTTCCGATGGCTGATTGACGGCTATCCCTTCGATGACGATTACGCGCCCGCCGCCTTCCTGATCGCACAGGGCGAGAAGCTCTGGCTGGCGCCGATGCTCTTGGCGCTGATCGCACCGCTCTTTGTCCTGAACCGCCGCAAGACCGACCCGCCCTATTCCGTTGTGCTGATCCTCGCGGGTGGCGTCGGCTTTGCATGGCTGATGGCGCAGGGCTTCGGCATCGGTATCCGCGGCTTCAACTACGCCTGGCTCACGGCGCTTTTCGGCGACCTCGGTGACCGTCAATTCGGCATGGGCTATGGCGCCCTGATCCTCGCCTCGTCGTTCCTGTTCCTCTTTACCCAAGGCATCGCGGCACGCGGCGCGATCAACGGCGACGTCTTCGTGGTCAGCGCCATCGGAGGCGTGATCGTCATCGTCGCGACGTTCGTCTTCTTTCCCATCGCACGCATGCTGTTCGCGGCCTTCATCACCGACGATGGCGGCTATTCCATTGCCGTCTTCTTCTCGAAATTCCTCGACGACCGGCTTTGGGGCCTGGGCTGTTTCTGGGGCGCGCGCTGCGGCGCGGCGCTGAACTCACTGTTTCTGGCGATCTGCGTGGCCACCATCACCACGACGCTGGGCCTGACCTTCGCGCTGGTCGTCACCCGGTCCGGCTTTCGCTACAACCGCGCGCTGCGCGCCTTGACCGTGCTGCCGATCATCACGCCGCCCTTCGTCATCGGGCTTGCGCTGATCCTGCTCTTCGGCCTCTCGGGCACCGTCACCACCTTTGTCGCCGACCTCTTCGGAACTCAGCCCACCCGCTGGCTCTATGGCCTGCCGGGCATCATGATCGCCCAGACCCTGGCCTACACGCCGATCGCCTTCCTGGTGCTGATCGGCGTGGTCGAAGGCGTTAGCCCGTCGATGGAAGAGGCCGCCCAGACGCTCCGCGCCGACAAATGGCAGACATTCACGACCGTCTCGCTTCCGCTTATGCGCCCCGGCCTCGCCAACGCCTTCCTGTTGGGTTTCATCGAAAGCATGGCCGATTTCGGCAACCCGCTTGTGCTCGGAGGCAATTATGACGTGCTCAGCACGGAAATCTTCTTTGCCATCGTCGGCGCGCAATACGACCAGGGCCGGGCGGCGGTGTTCGCCATCGTGCTCTTGTTCTTCACGCTCTCGGCGTTCTTCCTGCAGCGCCGCTGGCTGGGCAAGAAAAGCTACACCACCGTCACCGGCAAGGGCGATGCCGGCGTGCACCCGCTGATGCCGCGCCGGCTGGCCTGGCCGGTCTTCGCCATCGCCGGTGTCTGGGGAACCTTCACCGTCATCGTCTACGGCATGATCGTCTACGGCTCGTTCGTCGAGCTTTGGGGGGTCAGGAACACGCTGACCTTCAAGCATTACATCACCGCCTTCTCGGTCGGCTGGACCGAGCATGGCCTACACTGGTCCGGTTCGGCCTGGGACAGCTTCTTCACCACCGTCTTCATTGCGGCCACCGCCGCGCCGCTGACCGCCGCGGTCGGCCTTGTCACCGCATACCTGCTGACGCGCCAGACATTCGCCGGCAAGAACGCCTTCGAGTTCGGCACCATGCTGTCATTCGCCATCCCCGGCACCGTTATCGGCGTCAGCTATATCCTGGCCTTCAATGTGCCGCCCATCGAGATCACCGGCACGGGAATCATCCTGGTGGTCAGCTTCATCTTCCGGAATATGCCGGTCGGCGTGCGCGCCGGCATCGCCAGTATGTCGCAGCTCGACAAATCCCTCGACGAGTCCTCCCTCACCCTCGGCGCGAACTCCTGGCAGACCTTCCGCCGGGTGATCCTGCCGCTCTTGCGCCCCGCGATCCTCGCCGCCTTGGTCTTCAGCTTCGTGCGCGCGATGACCGCGATCTCGGCGGTGATCTTCCTGGTCTCCGCCGAATACGACATGGCCACCAGCTACATCATCGGGCGGGTGGAGAATAACGACTACGGCCTCGCCATCGCCTATTCCACGACGCTGATCTTCGTGATGCTGACGGTGGTGGCGCTTCTGCAACTCATCGTCGGCCGCACCCAAATCGGCCGCCGCACCCAGTTCGTGACGGGGAGATGACCCATGGCTGAAACCCGCATCACCGGCAAGGCCGCCCCGGTCGCGTTCCGCGACGTCTCCAAGATCTACGGCAAGGATGTCGTTGCCGTCGACAAGGTCAGCTTCGACGTCGAGCCGGGCCGGCTGGTCACCCTGCTAGGCCCCTCGGGCTGCGGCAAGACGACCATGCTGCGCATGATCGCCGGGCTCGAGATGGTCAGCTCCGGCCAGATCCTGATTGGCGACAAAGACGTCACGATCCTGCCCGCAACCGACCGCGACGTCTCGATGGTGTTCCAGTCCTACGCGCTTTTCCCGCACATGACCGTGCAGGAAAACGTTGCCTACGGCCTCGGCTTTTCCGGCTTCCCCAAGGCCGAGGCACGCGACCGGGCACTGGCCGGCCTCGATCTCGTCGGCCTCAAGGGCTACGGCGACCGCCTGCCCAGCGAACTTTCCGGCGGCCAGCAACAGCGTGTCGCCGTCGCCCGCGCGCTGGTGCTGGAACCCCAGGTCCTCTTGTTCGACGAGCCGCTCTCCAATCTCGACGCCAAGCTCCGCCGTCAGGTGCGCGAGGACATCCGCGGCATCCAGCAGGACCTCGGCCTGACCGTGGTCTACGTCACCCACGACCAGGAAGAGGCGCTCGCGGTTTCCGACGAGATCGTCGTGATGCGCAATGCGCAGATTGCGCAGATCGGGACCCCGCGACAGCTCTACGACGCGCCTGTCGACGCCTTCGTCGCCGATTTCATCGGCGAGGCGAACCTGATCCCCTGCGAGATCCTGTCAGTGGACAGCCACATGGCCGAAATCGCCGTCGATGGTTACCGCTATCGCTTGCCCTCGCGCGGCCTGCCCGTTGGACCGTCCAAAATGGCTGTACGTCCGTCGCGCATCGTTCTGGGCGCCGATAAAGGCTTCGACGCCACGATTGCAAAGGCCACTTATGTCGGCGTGCGCATGGAATATTCGATAAAGGCGTCCTTCGGTTCGCTTTTCGCCGTCCAGGAAGACGTGCAGACCCCCCTCGAAGAGGGCCACCCGGTCAAGGTGAGTTTCAAGGACATCGGTCCGGTCCTGATCCCGCCGGATTGAAGGTGATTTGATGGTATCCGATACCGTCGACATCTCTTCATAGGCGGCGCAGCGTGGCCGGACACGCATCGTGCCCACGCGACGGGCCAGCGCCGACCGGCACTGCGCCGGTCTGGCGCTGTGGCAGCACTGCGGCGCCGAACCGCAGCAAAATGTGCCGTTCGTCGCAGTGTGTCGTTCGACTGCCCGGTTTTCAGACCAGGGGCAATTACCCGGCCCAGGGAAGCGTGAACACCGGATGAAGGATCCAGTGCATGAGGTCATAGTTCATGAACTGCCCCGCAACGATCAAAACCGGCACTGCCAACCAGATCACGCATGCGGCGCCGAGCCACAGCAGCGACGCGATCCGCCTCGGCACCGGCCCGGACACCGGCACGGATTGCGCCCTGTGGCCGACCCACAGATCGGCGAATCGGCCCATCGCCGCGCGCGGGGCCGCGATAGCATAGATCATGGCCGCCCGATGCCGCAGAAAGACGGTGGTGGCGAACGCCAATATAGCGGCAACCAAATCGATCTGACCCGCGACGGAGGCCTGTTGGGACACGGTCATATCGGCAAATCCCGGAACAACGCCCTCGATGAAGACTGGGAATACGCGCTGTGCGAAGAGCAAGAAGCTGACCAGCACGGACAGGATCCCCAGCCATGCCAGCCGCCACCCTGCCGCCGCGGCCACGCTCCGGATCCGGCGCCACTCGACGTAAGCGCCGATGCGGTCCTCGGCCGCTGCATGCGCAAGCGCCAAATGCAAATGGGCAAGGATCGGCAGAGAAAGAAGCGTTGCAATCGCCCAGACACCCGGCCCCACCGCCGCCTGTTCGTAGCCCTTGTTGAACGAGTTTTCCCAACCCGCCCACCATGCGCCAAGCCAGGCGAGTGTGAAGGGCAGTGTCAGGACGAATAGCCCCAGTGCCGTGCGAAACCCGACTTTTATGTTCGCCGCGAGCCCGCCGAGCAGCGTTGGCAACACGCCCGCGCCCGGCTGACCGAGGAACCAGCCCGGAGGCGCCCCCGACCCGCCCCATTGCTGGTCGACCAGATAACGCATGCGCCGGGTAATCCAGCCAAGGGCCAGCAGCGCCGTGATCGGCGTCAGGCAGAGCAGCGATCCGACGACAAGATCCCGCACGCCGCCAAGTGCGCGCCAGGGCCACGCCCTTTGCTGTGTCGCCGCCGCAGCCCCGGTCATATCAGGACGTCCGACAGTGCATCACCCTCGGCCCTGGCCGCTCGAAACCCCATACTGGCCGCGATCGTCGGGGCGATCGCCGACTGGTCGACCATGCGGTCCAACACTCTGCCTTGGTCGATGCCGGTTCCGAACAGGACAGCCCAAGTTTCGTGGGCGGCGCGGGAATTGAAATGGTGCTGGAACGGGACGGACATCAAGGGATTGGCGTCCCGCCCACAATCCGGCGTGACCACAAAGACGGTGTTCCCTCGGTAGAACGGATCGCTCTCGACGGTTTCGACAAGGCGCTGCAAACCGTCGTCGATGATCTGGATGGCCCGTGTGTAGTGGCTGGGGTTGCCCCAGTGGACGTAATCGGGATCCTGGTAATTGACCATCATCAGACGCGGCCTGAGTTCGCGGAGCGCCCGCACGGCCAGCGCCGTCAGCAACCTGTCTCCTCTGGGGTTGCGCAATCCGTCATCGCCGTAATGCCCCCGCCAGCGCCTCCAGAACTCTGTCACCTCGGGCGACTGGCCAGGCGTGATTGCGCGAGGATCCGCGGCCAAAAGCGCATCGTATTGCTGCCGCGCGTCGATAAGCGTGGCTTCGCGCGATGTTCCTTCCTCGAGAATTTGAGCGAACTTATAGAGCTTGAACCGATGAAGGCTGAGCATCTCTGACCGATAGGCGATGCCGTAATGCGGCGAGACGCCATAGGTGAAGAACTCCTCCTGCGGGCGATCCTCGCCATTTATCAGTAGCGCTTGATGCGAGGGTATGTCGAACGCCTCGCGAAGGTATTCGAAAAGCGTCGGCTCGGTCGGCTCGAGCCGGTCCTGCAGCAGTTGCGATCCGGCATCGCGATAGGCGAGATAGCGGCCCGTCAGAAGGTTGAGGGTCCCTTCCGCATGGCTGGTATCGACGCCGTCGATTTGCGCGATGCGCATATCGGGCACAAAGACGCCCCGTGCCGCCAGGATGTGACGCAGATAGGGAGCATATGTGCCGGCCTCGTCAATGGTCTCGGCTCGTCGCACGCCGCCACCGAAGCGCACCAGGATGACGTTCGGCCCGGAATAGACCTGCGCTTTCGCCGGCAGGGGCGCAAGCGACGCGGCGGCCGCGGCGCCAAGGCCGGTATTGAATTCGCGCCTGTCCATGCAGGACACCTCGAATTGCCTGTGTAAGGCAATGTAACGCGTTTTTACTTCTTCGCAAACTCGACACGGTGGCTAGAGGCGCAAGTCGGCAACCAGCCGCCTTGGCCGAGCGGGTCATAAGAACAGGTCGTAGTCGTAGGCGCCGACAACGGCATGGCCATCGAACGCAAAGTAGTCCACCGCCTCAGCCACATGCGCGGTTTCCGCATCGCGGCTGGTGTCCTCCTGCACCGACAGGTCGAACGTCGAGGTCGTACTGCCGTTGCCGCGCACCCAGGATGGGTCCGAACCCGCGAAGCCCGACAGCGCAGCGATCACATTCACGCCGTCGGCCATGTCGGACCCCAGGTGCACCGTGGCGTTCGCATGGGTGATGCCCGAGGCGCTGCCGGCAAGCCAACGCACCCCGCCCGCCGTCCCGCTGCCGGCCTCGATCGCGACCCAGCCGATGGTTTCGGCCGCTGGGGCGCCGGCGTTGTTCGCCTCCTCCTTCTGCATCGTCAGCTGGAAACCGCCGGCATCGGCGCCCCGCTGCCGTGTCGTGACGAAGTCGGAACCGTTGAAGGTCTGCACCTGGCTGAGGATGACCGGAACGGCGTCAAACGCGGCTTCGAAGGCGACCGTATCGAAGCCCTGCGGCGACAGCTGAGTGCCGTTCAGGGTGCCGGCCTCGAGGACGGTGCCGTCCGGCAGAACCCATGTGCCCGCTTCGACGACGAGGTAGTGCACCGTTTCTTGGACGTGCGAGCCATCGAGGTCGCTCGGCTCCTGCAACTGGAGCGTGAGGTCGTTGCCGCTGATGTCGGCGACGCGCACGTTCACCGGCTGCGAGCCGTTCTCGGTCGCCACATAGGCGATCACCACGGGGTTTTCGTAGGTCCGCTGAAGCGTCACCGTCGTCGCAGCGTGCGTCAGCGTCAGCGTGCCGGTTTCCCCGAATTCGGGCCCGGTTCCGGTGGGGCCGTTGACAGGAGTGGCGCCGACAGTGACCGGCATCATCTGCCAGTTGCTCCAATCCGCCCCGTCGAATACGCGGACGCCGACCAACGCGTCACCGACGTCCGACGCAGAGCGGAAAGAGACCGTCTCGTCCGGCGAAGCCAGCACCCGGGCGCCTGTGGTTCCATCCGGGGCAACAAGGCTTCCACCCATTCCCGAAAGGAGAACGTATTCGACCTCTGTGATAGGGTCTGCGTCGGGGTCGTAGGTTGTCAGCAACGCCGAGATCTCAACATCTTGCTCGGTGGCAACTGCCGCTTGGCCAACTGCGAGCAGCGGGGCGGTGTTGGCGGCGTCGACGGAGAACGTGACCCCGCCGACCCGCGCCTCGCCGAAAGCGCTCACGAGCAGGGTTTGGAGCGAGCCTTCGGCCACAAAGGACAGAGAGAGGCTGCCGTCGTCATCTGAGGCCGCCGATTGTTGGACGCTTCCGTCGCCGGCCAGCAACTCGACCATGCTGGCCAGCAACGGCACGTCGGCCGAAGGATCACCGGCCAAGGTAACCGCGTAGGCTTGGCCGGCGGTGAGGCCCGACAGGGCGAATGCATCCACATCGCCATTGCCGAGATAGGCCTGAACTGTGTCGCTCGGCGCAATGTTGGTCGCCGTTTGAACGGTGTCGCCGTGATCGTCGCTGGTTACGTCGGCCAGCGATAGGTCATAGGTGCCGACATAGGTGGACGACTCGTTGGGGTTGGCCGACCGCTGGTGGCCGATGACCACCAACGCGTCCGTGTAGCCACCGTCGAACGGCCCCGGTGCGGAGAAGTCGAGCGTATTGCCATCCGTCCGCAGGTATTCGACGCCGGTCGCGGTATCGACGAGCGCGATATATGCACCGGAGGCGCGGTCGGGATCGGAAGCATTGCGGGCTATCTGATAGTCGGTTCCGCTTTCAAGCCGCACATGGAACGCATCGCTGTCGCCATATGTCTCCAGCAGGCCGGACACCGACCCACCCACGGCAAGATGATCCGTCGAACTGGCGTCGCCGGCGGTATCGTCGGGCGCATTGGCGCTGTCAACCAGATAGTAACCCTCGGACGTGGCGTCGGAAATCCGGACATAGTACTCGTCGGGTCCCTCTGGCAGGAACGCCAGCAGGGACTCGTTGTCCAAATCCAGGATCAACTCGCGCCCGAAGGTATTTCCATCCTCGTCGAACACTTCGAGGATGGCATCGCTCACCTTCGGCCAGGTGCTCGTTGCAGCCACCAACCCCTCGGAGACCGAGAACTCCACCGCACCGCGCGGGCCGGTGTATCGGAAGACGTCGCCCGGGTCGTTTTGCTCAATCTGCCCGGACACCGTCGCGTTGCCGCCCAGCGTCCAGAGCTCATTTGCCTCATCGGGTTTGTCGTCCGTCGCCACCGCGGCAATGCGATAGGAGAAATCCGTATTGACGCCGCTGCCGGAGTACATGACCAGCGCATTGAAGAAAACGCCGAGATCCGGTGTCGAGCTCAGGGTGAACTCGTGGCCGTCCGGGGTGGGGCCATGGTAGATCGGGTTCACCACCTCGCCGGATTCGGTGTACACCGCAACGTCGACCGAGCCGAACTCGATACCGACCTCCTCGACGTAAATGGTGACCTCGCTGCCCATCGAAACGAAGACCTTGTGGACGTCGCCGTTCGGTCCGAAGGACCCGTTCGTCCAGCTGATCGGATCCCAGGTGCCCTGGGTCGGCAGTTGGCCTTCGTAGGTCGCCCCCGAGACCGTGGGCGCCGGGTAGACCACCTGCCCGTTGTCGGTGATCGCGATGTTCGCCGCGCCGGTGGCCCCCATCAGCGCATCGAGTTCGAAGGTGAAATCGCCGGCCTCATAGGCAGTGAACTGCAGCGCAAAGGTCGAGGCCGACTCCACCGACTTGCTCACAACCTGGTCGCCATCGGGATCGATCACCGTCAGCCGTGCATGGGTCAGTGGCGGGGCATCTCCGGCGAAGGGCGTGACGAACGCGGTGTATTGATGGCCGTACTCGACCGTGTAGGTGAAGCTGTCGACGTCGCCGCTTTCGCCGATGTAGGTTTCTTCGGGGGTGTCGGTCGTGAGCGGCGTGAGGGTGCCGTCCGGGTGATCGTCCGCCAGCGGGACGGCACCGACATCCTCGTAGGCGACGAAGTAGCTGCCCGTACTGCCACTGCCGCCGCGGATCTCCACCGTGTAATTGGGCTGCGACTGGCCCGCCGGGATGTCGATCTTCAATTCTGCAACGGCGCCAGGCGCCGCGCTCGCCGAGCCCACCTGTACGCCGGCGCTGTCATAGACGAACATCCTGAGATCCGACAGCGCCGACGAACCGGTCGGGAACGCCCGGAATTCGTAGGTGCGCCCGCCTTCCAGAAGGTTGGTGCGGAAATGGTCGAGGTCGCCGGGACCGTTGATCCGGCCGAACCGCGCCACGCCGTCGTCGGCGAGCGATCCGGGCGCGGCCGGGGTGAACAGGTCGGCAGGCTCCGGCGCGGGCAGGCCGGCCGCCCCGGTGGCGGTTCCGTCGGAAGCGATGAACTCGGCCGTGATCCGCAATTCGCTGGAGCTACCCGCCGCCGCATTCGATTGCACCAGGACGTAGCGCTCTGCCGCACCGGCGAGGGTTTCTTCGAGGCTCAGTGCGCCACTGGCGACGGAAGCCAGGTTCACCTGTTCGATGATCTCGCCGGCCTGGATGAAGCCGTCGCGGTTGATATCCTGCGCCAGCGACACGGTCGCCCCCGAGCCGCCCCAAAGCTGCACCGCGACATCGAGAGTGCCGGCGTCCTCGGCCAGTAGCCGGTAGACACCGATGCCGTCCGCCAGCACGTTGGTGCTGAAGACCTCGGTCTCGCCCACCGTGAGATCCTCGAACCGGTCGATCCGGCCGACGTAGACATCGCCCGCGGTCGGCGCGTCGGGTTGGCCGAGGTTGAATTCCGGCGCCTGATTTACGGGGGTCCCGCCACCGCCTTCGAACGATCCGCTGAACCAGCCGTAGGTTTCAAAGGTTCCGGGATCCTGCGGCTTGTACTCTACCAGAGGCGCAAAGATACCCTCGCTTGAGTCCACGCTTCCGATCAAGACCGCATAGTCATCCATTTCCCCGGTGAACGAGCGCACGGAGAAACTGACGCTTGCCTTTTCGGTTACCTCTATCTCTTTGAGGACAAAGTCCGCGTTGCTGCCGACATAGAAGTTTCTGACGGTAACGGTATCATCTTCGAGAAACTGAAAGACAAAGTCACCAGCCGTATTGTCGCCGTCGCCGTCCTGATCTTCATCACTCGAAAACTCAAAAGGCGACTGACCAATAACCCGGAAAAGATAGATGCCCGGCTCCAACTGCACCTGATACGCATCCACATCGACCGCGTCATCCAGTCGCCCATAAAATCTTGAGTTGCTCTGCTCTACAGCGGCGTGCTCGTCGGCAGGTGGAGTGAAATAGGTGAAGAGCCGTGGCGTGAACACGCTCTCGTCCAACGGATCGCCATTGCTATTGGCGACTATCCCGTTGTTTTCATTGTCGGAATAGGAATGCTGCTGAATATATGCAAGCGGGTCAATGCTTTGAATGTCAACCTCGGTCGCCTGAAGGGTCTCTTGATGCAACAGCGGCCGGTCAACATTCGGGTCCGCATAGTATCCTTGCGGCAGATCCCAGTTGTTCGATGGCGCGATATACATCTGAAAATGCAGGTGGGGATATATCTGGTTCCCCGAATCGCCTATCAGGCCGATCCGGCCATCGAGCGAAACATTTGCTTCTATCCGTGGGGACCCATCGGTCGCGGCCGCCGCGCTTGCATCGACGGCGGAACGGATGGCCTCGTCTATCTCGCTCAAGTGCTCGAAGATTGCGTAAACGGAGTGCCCCTCGGGCGGCCTGAGAGCGTCAGTGAATACGTCCGTGTCGAACTGAATTATGACATAATTGCCGTAACCCCCTGTATCTTCGCCGTAACGCACGGTGCCGTTGAACGGAGCAAAGACAGGTTTGCCCGCATCAGCCTGCGCGCCGCTGGCCAAATTCAGGTCGATACCCTGGTGATATGGCAAACCCGGGAACGGCGCATTCACACCGTAGTCTTGATTGTGGAAATAGAACCACCAATCGCCAGCGCCATGCTGTGAAATAACGTCGGCAGTATCTGGGAGCGTGCCCCACTCCAGTTCCGCTATGCTGAGAGGCCTTTCTCCGTATCCCAGCATGCTCTCGGACGTGCCCGGATAAACGCTATTGACCGGAAGCCGAAATCCCTTTGCCATGTCACCATCCACCAAACCAACCAGCCGCTTATCCGGGGCCCGAAAGGCCACGGCCTCACACTCAAAGGCCACCGCCTTGCACCAGAAGGCTATGCAACCCTTGCGGTTGGGTCAACTGGCGCTTCGGCCCCAGGATTGCGCCATCTCTGGGGCTTGTCGTCCAATCGGCGCGCTTGTCGAGAATCTCGGCCCGAGTTGGCGTGTTCTCAGATGCAACCCGATCCCCAACCAGGCGGCAGGGACAATGCAGATGGATCCCGTGCGTGCCGTCGGCAGCTCGTTGAAACGGGGTGCTTTTCGGGATTTGCCCAGGGTGATCGGGATCTATCCATCGGATTCGTACCACCAGGGCATGCCCATAGAGAGGATTCACAGGCGGCGGCCAGTACGATTCCGTCTCCGAAGACGGAGGCGGTAAGGAACAGGCACGATTTGAGCGATACAGGGTGCGCAGCGATCCATCCCTTGCTTGCGAACAAACCGCGCGGTGTCCCAGGCGTTGATGACCGGTGGGTGATCGAGGGCATTCCAGACTTGAGCTAAATCATCGCGGCATCCCCTTCGCCCGGTCATACTGAATGCGTGGCGGGTCCATGGCCCTGAAAGGCCTGCGCGCCAGGGAAGCAGCTTGGGGAGGTGACGGGGCGATGACCGCAAACGCATCGGACACAGCCGGCCGTGCGGGGCTTGTGCAACTGGATGTGGCAATGCCGATCTGGGATCAGTTCTTCTTTGTGGCGCCGCTGGTTCTGGTCGGCACGCGAGAACCCGGCGGGGCCGACGATCTGGCGCCAAAGCATATGGTGACACCGATGGGCTGGCAGAACTATTTCGGCTTTGTCTGCACCCCGCGCCACGGCACCTACCGGAACATCCAGCGCGACGGCGTGTTCGCGGTCACTTATCCAAAGCCGGACCAATGGCTCGAAGCCACTCTGACCGCATCGCCCCGCTGTGAGGATGACAGCAAGCCGCAGTTGCAGCATGTGCCGCATTCCCGGTCGGCCAAGGTGGACTGCCCGGTTGTTGCGGGCGGCTATCTCTACCTCGAATGCGAGCTTGACCGGTTCGTTGACGGGTTCGGGGTCAATAGCCTGATCGTCGGCAAGATCGTCGCGGCTGCGGTCGATCCGGCCCATCTGCGCGCCGATGACCGCGACGATCAGGACCTCATCCACGACGCGCCGCTTCTAAGTTATGTCAGTCCGGGGCGCTTTGCGAAAGTCCAGGACACGCTGGCTTTTCCAATACCCAAGGGAATGCGGAAATGAGCGCTGCCGACACGCAAGCCCTTGCCCCCTCCGGCGCCGAGATACTCGCCCATTTGCAGTCGCGAAGGGGCGATTTCGTTGCCTTCCTGGAACAGCTGACACGCGTCGAGACCCCATCGCTCGCGCCAGAGACCCAGAACCGGGCCCGCGGCATCATCGCCGACCGGCTGCGCGACGGCGGATTTCGAACGCTGGACCTCAGCGGCACGAACCATGGCGGAAACCTCTACGCTCGCCCCTCGGACCGCGCCCGAGGCCGCCCAATCCAACTTCTCATCGGGCATTATGACACCGTTTGGCCGCTTGGCACGCTTCAGGAAATGCCGTTCGAGTTCGACGGCAACGTGGTCCGCGGACCCGGCGTCTATGACATGAAGGGCGGCATCACGCAGATCATCTTCGCGCTCGAGGCGCTGACGCATTTTGGCCTGACGCCTGCCGTGACACCGGTGGTCTTCGCCAATTCCGACGAAGAGATCGGCAGTCGCGAGTCGGCCCACCTGATCCGCCGCCTGGCGCGCGTGGCCTGCCGTGCATTCGTCCTGGAGCCGTCGCTTGGCCGTGACGGC
The DNA here is from genome assembly GCA_030065095.1 of Rhodobacter sp. Classification (GTDB taxonomy): domain Bacteria; phylum Pseudomonadota; class Alphaproteobacteria; order Rhodobacterales; family Rhodobacteraceae; genus JASJCA01. The sequence continues at coordinate 32,458 of JASJDP010000010.1, read as the reverse complement.
AAGCTGAAGACCGCGCGCAAGGGCGTCGGCCGGTTCTCAGTCAAGATCACCGGACAGGCCGCCCATGCCGGCCTCGATCCGGACAAGGGCGCCAGCGCCATTCTGGAACTCAGCCACGTGGTCCAGGCGCTTTTTGCGCTGAACGATGCCGACAAGGGCGTTACGGTGAATGTCGGCACAATCGAGGGCGGGCTGCGCCCCAATGTCATCGCGCCCGATAGCGGCTGTGTGGCGGATGTGCGGGTGCGGACCCATGAGGACGCCGAGCGGGTGACGGCGGCGATCCACGGGCTGGAACCGGTCGTGCCTGGCACCAACCTCGAGGTCGAGGGGGGAATCGGCCGCCCCGCGCTGGAACCGACCCCACGCAACCGCCAGCTCTGGCGGTTGGCGCAGAATTTGTCGTCAGAGATCGGTCTCGCACTGGGCGAGGGCCTCGCCGGCGGCGGATCGGACGGCAACACGACGAGCCTTTATACGGCAACGCTCGACGGGCTCGGCCCCGTCGGCGACGGGGCTCATGCACCACACGAATTCCTCTACCTCGACGAGACCTTGGAACGAACCGCCCTATTGGCGCTGCTTTTGCTGGCGCCGCCACAACCCAGCGCGGGGGATGCGCCATGACCAAGGCTTTTTTCACGACCGTCACCCGGATCGCCGACGTGGAATCGAACGGTTTCGATGTGGCACCGCTGCTCCGGTCCGACTGGGCCACCGGCGACTATGTGATGTGCGAGGTGCAGGGACGCCCGGGTCCGCTCTATGTGATCGAGCGTCCTTCGGGCCGGGCTTGCCAGGTCTTCGACGGTGATCTGGTCGTCGGCGCGCTGGGGGTGCGTGCGGCGACATTGGAAGGTGTGGGCGACTGGCGCGCGGTGGGCGAGGACGGCGCGATGCATGCGCTGACGGGGGCAGGGCTGTTCGGTCTGGCGACCTCCGTCTCGCCGCTTTTGCCGCCGCTTATGAACCTCCAGTATCAGGGCCACTTGGTGCGCGACGAGAAGTTGACGATGCGCGGCTTCTGTCCGCCGGTCGAGCCGATGCGGCTCGACATCCCCATAATCCTCTTGATCGGCACCTCGATGTCTGCGGGCAAAACCACATCCGGTCGGGTGATCGTGCATGAGTTGGCGCAACTGGGGTTGAAGGTTGCTGCTGCAAAGCTGACCGGCGCGGCGCGGTACCGCGATATGCTCAGCTGGAAGGATGCCGGCGCCGCACAGGTCTTCGACTTCGTCGATGTCGGTTTGCCCTCAACCGTCTGCCCGCCGTCAGAATTCGCCGAACTTCTGCGCGAACTCCTCTCGAAGATCGCCGCGACCGGGCCGGATGTACTGGTTGCCGAGGCCGGAGCATCGCCGCTGGAACCCTACAACGGTTCGGTCGCGATGGAGATGATCGACGACAACGTGCGGATGTTGGTGCTCTGTGCCTCTGATCCTTATGCGGTTTTGGGCGTCCAGCACGCCTTTGGCCGAAAACCCGATCTGGTGTGCGGACCGGCCGCGAACACTGAGGCGGCAGTGGCGTTGGTCGGCAAGCTCTGCGGCCTTCCAGCCCTGAATCTGTTGCGTCGGCGCACCCGACCGGCGCTCCAGAAAATGCTGAAGGACTGCATTCGCACGGCCTGACGCACAGTTGGTCCCACTTTGGCGGCCTATGGCTGGGTCCATCCATTCGTATTGGTTGTTGCAGGTTCAACGAAGCTCTGAAGAGTCCGCATTGTGAATCCAGTAGGATGCGACTTCTGCGCAGCAACGAAAGTCCGATCTCACGGGTCGCACGTCAGAGGCGAAGCAGTTGGGCAACGGCAGGTCTGGACCAATCGACCAAGCCGCTCTCCCCATACGGTAGCATTATTCCAGGGAGATAAGCGGAACGTCCTGTCGCACCTCCAAGAAGGACCAGATGGACCGCGTCACCCGATTGGAGCGTTGCAGGTTTCGGAACAATCGTATCTCCAGATCGATATCCCAATCACGATCGCCGGTACGGACCAACAACTTGTTTTCGAGATCGGGTGCAACCAGGCTTTTGGGCAGCCACGCGACCCCGTCGCCTGCACGTGCCCTGATCCGAAGCGCGCCGGCCATCGAATTTTCGTAAACCATCCGAAGTCGGGCGGTCAGACCCTTGCCGACAAGGAGCGGTTTCAGGAGGTTTCCGATCGGCGCGGCATCGCCAAAGCGCAGATACGGCATCTCGACGCCCGGTGTGTCGAAACCAAAAATCGGTTGTCCGTCAGTGTCCGGTTTGGACACCGGAATTAGCTGGTCGGTTCCGATCATTACCGAATCGAACGTTCCCGCCGGCGGGGCGCTTGCTTCTTGGTAGGCGATCACGAAATCCACATCACCGCGCTTCAAGTCGCGCAAGCAATTGGGCAGGTCGTCCGCCCTTAAGCGCGACAAAATCGGGCCGTATGCTTCTTCCAAAGCCTGCAACCAGGCCGGATAGAACCGCCACCCGATCGAGTGTTGCGCGCCGAAAGTCACGACGTATTTGTCGGGCAGGGATTGTGCTTCGAGGATCTGGCTGCGTTCTCGCTCGATCCTCGACAGCGCCTGCAGCCCGGCCTCAAGCATCTGCACGCCGGCTTCGGTCAATTTCACCGGGTGGTGCGACCGGTCTACAAGCAACGCACCGACCCAGGTTTCGAGCGATTTGATACGTCGGCTGAAGGCCGGCTGGCTGACATTTCCAAGCGCAGCGGCCTGGGAAAAATTCCCGGTCCGCCGAAGGCGCTCCAGGTCGCGAAACAGAAACAGGTCCATAGCCAAAGGATAATGCAAAATCTGCATAATGTCATTCAAACATGGCATTGGCGGGCTAAACGATTTTGCCTCAGGCTGCGCCCAATTGTACATGTGAGGACGATGCCATGGCCGAGACCGCAACGCTGACGCAAGCGCCTGCCCGCATAGATTTCGGCCGGTTCCCGCGAACCAACCTGTGCCATAGGCCAACTCCGATCGAGGCGATGCCGCGGCTTACGGAACTGCTGGGGGGGCCGCGGCTCTTTATCAAGCGCGACGACTGCACGGGGCTTGCCACCGGCGGTAACAAGACCCGGAAACTGGAATTCCTGGTCGGCGAAGCGATGCGCGAAAAGGCGGATATGCTGGTCACGCAAGGCGCGGTGCAATCGAACCATGTCCGGCAGACGGCGGCAGCGGCCTGTAAGGTCGGCATGAAATGCCACGTGCTCTTAGAGCGCCGCGTGCCCGGTCGCGACGCCTCCTACGAAACCACCGGAAACGTCCTGCTCGACGACCTCTTTGGCGCAACCCATGAATTCCGGCCCGCCGGATTGGACATGAATGCCGAGGCCGAGGCGGTTGCCGAGGCGCTGCGCGCAGAGGGGCACCGCCCCTATTTCATCCCCGGGGGCGGGTCCAATCCGACCGGTGCATTGGGCTATGCCAATTGCGCGCAGGAGATCGCGGAATACACGTCGGAAACCGGGCAGGCATTCGACTGGCTTGTCATGGCCACCGGCAGCACCGGGACGCAGGCCGGACTCGTTGCGGGATTCCAAACGATTGGCCATGACCTGCCGGTGATGGGCGTCAGTGTTCGGCAGCCGCGCGAGCGTCAGATGAGCGCCGTCCACGGGCTCACCCAGAAGACGTTGGAGAAGCTCGGCGCCGAAGGCGTGCCGCTCAGCCGGATTTTGGTCGACGACGGCTATGTGGGAGAAGGCTACGGTATTCCGGCGGAGTCGACGATGGAGGCGATCCGCCTTCTTGCCCGGCAGGAAGGCATTCTTTTGGATCCCGTCTACTCGGCAAAGGGTATGGCAGGATTGATCGGAATGGTCCGGCAGGGCTTTTTCAAGCCAACCGACAATGTGCTGTTCTTGCACACCGGTGGGGCCGTCGCCCTGTTCGCCTATCAAGACCAGTTGATCGCATCGATGACCTGACGCCGGCAAACGGCGCTATTCAACAGAGGAGAAGACCATGAAATTCAAGCTGAAATCACTGGGCCTCGCTGCAGCCGTCAGCACGCTGGCGCTGCCGGCTCTGGCCGCAGAAGAGGTCAAGATCGGCCTGCCGTCCTGGACCGGCGCCCAGGCCATCGGGCACCTCTTGGGCGAGGTCGTGACGTCGCGCATCGGCGGCACGGTCGAATATGTGCCCGGCAACAACGCGACGATTTTCCAGGCGATGGACCAGGGCAAGGGCGACATCGACGTGCATCCTGACGTCTGGCTGCCGAACCAGGAAAGCTTCACCAAGAAATATGTCGACGGTGCGGGCACCGTGGTGCTGTCGTCGAACCCCTACGAGGGCAACCAGGGCTTTTGCGTGTCGAAAGCCTTTGGCGAGGCCAACAGTATCACCGATATAGCTGATCTCGGCCGCCCGGACGTCGCCGCGCTGATGGACAGCGACGGCAACGGCAAGGGTGAGATGTGGATCGGCGCGCCCGGCTGGGCCTCGGCCAACGTGAACGAGGTCAAGACCCGCGACTACGGTCTTTTGGACTTCATCGAGCCGATCCGTGCCGAGGAAAGCGTCAAGACCGCGCGCATTCGTGACAGCATCGCCAAGGGCGAGGGGTATGCATTCTATTGCTACAAGCCCCACGCCGTGTGGTTCATGTTCGACGTCCAGATGTTGACTGAACCGACCTACGACCCGGCGAAATACGTCATGGTGCAGCCCTCGGACGATGCCGACTGGTACGAAAAGTCCATGGTCGCCAGCAAGGATGCGCTGAAAAACGTGCAGATCGCTTGGTCGAAGTCGCTGGAAGACCGCTCGCCGGCCATCGCGGAGTTTTTCGCCAATTTCGAGTTGACCGCCGACGATGTCAGCGGCCTGGCCTTCGAGGTCAGCGCGAACGGCCGCGATCCGGCGGAAGTGGCCAAAGAGTGGGTCGAGGCCAACTCCGATCGCGTCGACGGATGGCTCGGCCTTTGATCCCGGATCAATGAAGCATTGAGAGCGGTGCCGGTTTTCCGGTGCCGTTTTCACCATGAGGCCTGCAGGGCGCGCGCGACATGACCGACGACACCGTCATCGAAATCTCAAATGTCTGGAAGATCTTCGGCGACAATGCGCAATCTGCGTTGCAGGCCATTCGCGAACGCGGATTGGGCAAGGCCGAGGTACTGGCGGAATTCAACGCCGTGGTCGGTGTCGCCGATGTCAGCCTGCAGGTAAACCGCGGTGAAATCTTCTGCGTCATGGGGCTTTCGGGCAGCGGCAAGTCGACGCTGGTGCGCCATTTCAACCGCCTGCTGGAGCCGACGGCGGGCAAGATCGAGATCGAGGGCACCGATGTCATGGCCCTGGGCCCGCGCGAGCTGCAGCGGTTCCGCAACCAAAAGATCGGCATGGTGTTTCAGAACTTCGCGCTGATGCCGCATCGCTCGGTGCTCGACAATGTCGCCATGCCGCTGGAAATCCGCCAGGTGGCCAAGAATGAACGCATGCGTCAGGCCGCCGCCATCCTCGACATCGTCGAGCTTGGGGCATGGGGGTCGAAGTTCGCGCATGAACTCTCTGGCGGCATGCAGCAGCGCGTGGGGCTGGCGCGCGCGCTGGCGGCCAACCCGGATGTCCTTTTGATGGACGAGCCGTTTTCGGCGCTCGATCCGCTCATTCGTCGCCAGCTCCAGGATGAGTTCATCAAACTCAGCAAGATCCTGAAAAAGACCACGATCTTCATCACCCACGATCTGGACGAAGCGGTGCGCATTGGCGACCGCATCGCGATCATGCGCGATGGCAAGATGGTTCAGATCGGCACCGCCGAGGACATCGTCATGCATCCCGCCGACGATTATGTGGCGGATTTTGTCGCCGGCATTTCGCGCCTCAAGGTCGTGCATGCGCATGCGGTGATGCAGCCGATTAACGGGAACGGACCAATCCCGGCAGACGCACCCCGGGTCGATGAAGCCGAGACATTGAGCACGCTGATCAACCTGGCAATCGACGACGATCATCCGATCGTCGTGCAGGAGGCCGGCAAGGACGTCGGTGTCATTACCCGCGCCGATCTCTTGCGCACCGTGATCGAGGGGACGGAGGTTTCATGATGGACGCGACCGTAAACCCGCTGGAAGACACCAACACCGAGGCCGCCCGCGCCTATGCCGAAGAACGGCGTGAGAACATCCGTACCTTCGTGCGCACCAGCCCCGACTATTACATCCGCATGTTCGACCGGATCGGCGCCTCGGCCCGGTTCACGCCGACGGTCAATTTGATGGCCGGGTGCTTCGGCCCGGTCTGGTTTGGTGCCCGCGGCCTTTGGAACTGGGCCTTGCCGTTTCTCATCATCGAAACGCTCGGGCTCGTGCAGATGGCTCGTGGGCTGTTCGGCGATCTCGCCTCTGATGCCATGGCACGGATCGCCTCGATCGAAGGCACGCTGGAATTGCGCCGCCAGCAATTGGCGGCGGCCATCGAGAACAATTCCGACAAGGTCGACGTCTACCGCCGCACGGTCGAGTCGCTGGAGGCCAATATCGGCGGTATCCGTGCCGAGGCCGAGGCTCTGGCGGCCCAAGGTCCGACAATCGCCCTGATTGGCCTGACGATCCTGATCCTGGCCAAGGTCGCCCAAGCGGTCTTGGCCAATACGGCACTGGAGGCGCGGTTTTCCGACTGGCTCAGCGACCGCTCCATCCGCTCGGGCATGCCGGTCACGCAGATCGCCTTCAGCGCCGTTTTCATGGCCCTGATCGCCGCGGCGGCCATGCTGCATTACAGCTTTCCGGGGCGCTTCACGCTTCTGATCGATTTTCCGACTGATCCGGATATCCGGCTGACCAGCATTGCCGGGGTCGAGGATTTCTTCAACTGGGCCGTGCTGAACGGCGAGGCGCTTTTCGACGCCATCACCTATTGCATCCGCCTGGTACTGGACGCGTTGGAGATCGTGTTTGTCAGCACACCTTGGATTGTGATCGCGAGCCTGATCATCCTGCTGACATGGCTGACCGCAGGCGTGCGCATGGCGATCTATTCCGGGGCCTTTCTCGCCTATATGGGGCTGCTTGGTTTTTGGGAAAAAGCCATGACGACGCTGGCGCTTTTGGGAACGGCGGCCTGTCTTTCCATCCTGATCGGCATCCCGCTGGGCATGTTCGCCGCCCGCCGCCCGCGGTTTTACGCCTTTATCCAACCGATCATGGATTTCATGCAGACCATGCCGGCCTTTGTGTTCATGATCCCGGTTATCGCCTTTTTCGGCACCGGGAAACCGGCGGCCGTGGTAACCACGATGATTTTCGGCGGCACCCCGGTCGTACGCCTGACCGTGCTGGGCTTGCGCGGCGTGCCCGAAAGCGTTCGCGAGGCGGCGATCAGCTTTGGTGCCAACAAGTGGTACCTTTTGACCAAGGTCGATCTGCCCTTGGCAAGCCCGTCGATCCGGGCAGGCATCAATCAGACGATCATGCTGTCGCTCGCAATGGTCGTCGTTGCCTCGCTGATCGGGGCCAAGGGGCTTGGTGAGGACGTTCTCGAAGCGCTGCAATATGCCAATGTTGGCCAAGGCATCTTGGCGGGGTTTTCGATCCTGTTCTGCGCCATGATCCTTGACCGGATCGTACAAGGCGGCCGCCGTTGAAACCATTGGTCCTCGTCCATGGCTTCATGGGCGGCAGCGCGCAATGGGCCTCGCAGGGCGCACTCGGCCAACGTCGAGACTTGATCTGTCTCGACCTGCCCGGCTTCGGCAAGAACGCGGGCATGGCACCGGTGAATTCGATCCCGGCTTTCGCCGAATGGGTGCTGGCGGAGCTAACGCAGAGAGGCGTGAAGCGGTTTGATCTGCTGGGCCATTCCATGGGCGGCATGATCGTGCAAGAAATGACGCGCCTGGCGCCCGGCCGGGTCGACCGTCTGGTCCTCTACGGCACAGGTGCGGTCGGCGTGTTGCCCGGCCGGTTCGAGTCTATCGAGACCTCGATGCGACGTGCCCGCGCTGACGGCGCGACGGTGACCGCACGCCGTATCGCCGCAACCTGGTTTCTGAGGCGCGAAGCCGCCGCCGAATTCCCCGCCTGCGCCGCCATCGCAGAAGAAAGCGGTCTGCCGGCCATTCTTGCGGGGCTGGAAGCGATGCAAGAATGGTCCGGTCTTGGTCATCTGGCCAGTATCACAGCACCCACGCTTGTCCTTTGGGGCGATTGCGACCGCACCTACCCATGGCCGCAGGTCGAGAGGCTCTGGCAGTCGATTCCGACCTGCAATCTCGCCGTCGTGCCCGCCTGCGCGCATGCGGTACATCTGGAGCGCCCCCGGCTGTTCAATCAGCTGGTTTCCGGATTTCTTGGCGAGGATTAAAGCGACCGGGGAGCGGTTGATTTCGGCAAGTCCTTCCCCGGTGATCATTCCGAAACGTCAATGTGCCGCGGGTGTGGCACTTTGCAGGTTAACGCAAACGTCAGCTGACCAAGCAAGGCATTCGTTTCCAACCGAAGACGGCAAAGGCTGCTTGCCAGACTTCGTGCCCGTTCACTCAGATCGCAGCGATTTGCCGAATGGGCTCCGAGCGGCCCGACGGACTGCAGACCACCCACGATGTTCAGCAGTAGTGGAACGTCCGGTTTCAGATCCCGGACACATCGAGCGCGCGCTCCCCCCCGGTGTCCCGATCCGGGCGTCAGGGCTCATCGAGGTCTTGCCGCCGGTCACCTCGATCCCGCGTGGGACCGCTGACGCGACGAAGCATGCTCGCCACGAAATGATCGCCCGCGATCCGCCGTTCACCCCAGGCAGGACCTGCCGTGACTGAGGCGAGATAGATCGTTGCGCGGGTCATTCGGACGCACCTAGCCTTCACCGGTGCCGCCGGCCGTGTTGTCCATGCCGCCTCCTGCATCAGAATCCAAGGCGCTCCCTTCGTCGTGACTGCCGTCCTCATAATCGTTTTCGCCCGAGGCGCTGCCGGACGCACCTTCCATGCCGGTCGAAGAGCCCGTGTCTCCCCATCCGCAGCCGGCAATCGCGGTAGCATCTCTGGGCACGTCCAGATCCGGTCCGTCCCAGCCTGATCCCTCGATCTGGCCGGAGGGGTCCGAACCGCTGTCTCCCGCGTCCTGCCATCCAGACCCCTGGATTTCCGTGCCTCCGGCCGTGGAACCGGCGCCGGGTTCCGGAACGCCAGTGCCGTCGCTCGGCGCGCAGACCTGCTGATCTGACACCCCCTCATCGCCCCGTCCCGAACCTTGAATCTGTTCACCGCCAACAGATGTGGCTTCGGCGGCAAGCGCCTGCTCTGTTCCATCGTCGCAGCCTTCACCGGAAATGCCGATTTCGCCGTCTGCCGGTTCGGTGGAGCCCCTCGGAGGACCTTCTTCGGAGGTGCCGCCGGTCGGTTCATCCTTGAGGGCATCATAGAGCGCGTTTGCGACTATGCCCGAGACAACACCGGAACCAAAACCCAAACCCAAAGACGCAGCCGAGATGCCGCCAAGGCCCGTGGCGGCGCCACCTGTACCCGCCGCAGCCGTGCCGACATCGACACCACTTGGCGCGCTGATCCCCGGCGGTCCCATGGACCCTGTGGCTTCGCCGATTTCACCTAGGCTTTCCGCCGCCTCTGGAAACGCATCGCCGGGATCGGTCGAGCCGGGGCCCCACCCAATGTCACTGTCGGACGCGCCTACCGGTTCTGGTCCAACCGTGCCGACGGCGTCGATGATTTCGCCAAGCTGTTCAGCGGCCGCGTCTCCCAAACCGAAAGGGTCGAGAACGCTGCTATACACGTCCCCTATGGCACCAATGGGGTCGGACGCGGCGTCGGTTGCGGCGTCGGTTGCGGTGTCGACGATACCTCCCCACGCCTCTTCTGCCGCTTCGGCGACACTTGCAGGATCGTCAATCGCTTTTTCAACGGCCTGGCCGGCGCTGTCGGCCGCGTCCGCCACGTCATCGAGCGCATTGCTCAGCGTCTCGGAAATCGAGCTTGTGCCTGCTTCATTCGGATCGTTCTGTGTGCGCATTTTGGATGCTCCTATCGTTCGAGTGATTTCGGCGCTCAGCGCCAGACAAGCACGTCGCGACCCCAGCGGCTCGCCCGCAGCGCGATTGCCGTCTGCCTGATGTTCTCGGCGAGCGCGTCCAGGCTTGCGCCTCTTGCGAGCCCGCCCAGATCGATGGTCCTTGGGGCTTGCGCGCCAATGACCAGCGTCAGCGTTGCGTAACCCGTGATCAATCCCCACGGGCCCCGGCGTACCACCACGTCGGTCACACGGGCCAATTCGACGAATGAGACGTTCCGGAACAGGATGCCGCGCGCGATGCGAACCCGCCCCTGACGGATGCTTACTCTGGTCGTGAGAATGCGAACGATTGCCAGCAGAGCAAGTGTCGACGCCACTGCGGCGGCCAGCCAGATTGCTTCAGGCTCGCCGACCCGAGGTATGCCCACATCCCCGAAGGTCGAAGGGAACATGATCAACAATACAAACATACAGATGCCGAGGATTGTTGGCAGGACAAGCGTGCGCCCCGGAAAAGCCGGCAATGCCGGTGCGCGATCGAGGGCCACGCTTTTCAAGAGTTTGGCAATCTCGGCCGAAATGGGATCGCGGTCGCTCTCGACCATTTCGATAAACGGATCACCCGCTGCTTGCGACCGGCCGAGGGCCCGGCGTAGCCCGATCAAGAACACGAGCGCGGCCGCGACGCCTGCAGCCACGACCACCTGTCGATCGTCGAATTGCGGGAGTCCGAAACCGCCCACGCGGTCCGGAAAAGACAGAAATACCAGGGCCGTGACGCCCCCAAAGACCGCCGACGATAGGACGAGACGCAGCAACTTGCCCGAGATGTCCAGGGCGTGCTTCCGGGTTCCTCCGGCCCTTCTGTCCGTTCCATTGGCTGTCGGTCGACTATGGTTGAAAGGAGCTGCACCTGAAGCCGCAGTCGGGGCTGGGTGTGCTGATCCCGTCTCGTGGTGCGCATCCTCGGTAAGCCGCGTCAGCCCTTCGAGGGCCGCAGGAAACCCGGGCCGGCTCGCGAGAGCCTTGCGGTAGTGCATTTCGGCAGTCTTGGGATTCGTACTCTGCAGAAGCGTGGCGATCTGGAAATGCGCGTCCGCCGAGCTTGGAGCGAGTTCGAGTGACCTTTCGAAATACGTCCTTGCCATGTCCCACATCTCGCGCTTGGCGTAGATCATGCCGAGACCATAAAGCGCGTCTGGGCGTAGCGAAGGAATTTCGAGCAGTGATTTTGTGGCGGCTTCGGCTCGATCGTAGTCACCGCTCCGATACAGGTCTTGGGCACGTCCAAGCCGTTCCTCCGGAGAGAACGCATCACACTGCGGTTCTTTCATGGCTTGGTCCTTTCAGCTTCTACACTTTCCGGAAATATGTCGTTGGCCGGTGGTGGACGGTTCAAAGGAACCGGGCGCACGAAGGGGGTTCTGATCTGACCGGCGCCCGGTGGAGCGCGCGCAGCGCCGGCATCGCAGCAAGCCCGACGAGATCTATTCGCGGATCGAGCGGCTGGTCTCCGGTCTGTGCCCGAAGTTCACCGGCATCCATTCTCGGTCATCTCCGCCTTCTATCGCGACACGGTCCTGACATGGATCTGCCAGGCACGGGCGGTCTCGACGACAATGCTGACGTTGCGAGTCCCGGTCCGCCGTCGCGCGTATTCGCCGCGCGCGCAAGACGACGCTCGATCGAACGCCAAGGATCGGCGCAGCAATGTCGCTTGAAAACCGGCCAATGGCGCAAGCTGGGGCCTTGCTCCGGCCCAATGTCGGCCGAGATGGGCGGTGCATCCTAGCAACCGAGCAGCGGAATCCTCAGTCGAACATATCCGGCTGATCAACGATCAACTGGTTCCAAATCGTCTGGAAATGCAACCAGCCGATATAATCGCTTCCCACATGTTCGCGGCTGTAACGCGCGCGATCACTGGGAATGCGGATCGGCGTGATGCCGCTGGCTGCGAGTTCAAGCTGTTGCCGGCAGCACCTCTCGAGCGCGATAAACCAAAATGCGGCGCTGTCGATGGAGTGGCGCGATGCCGTCAGCAGACCGTGGTTCTGGTGCAGCGCCGCTTTGACACCCTTGAATGCCTTGGCGACGTCCGATCCTGCGTGGTTTTCCACCGCCACCGCGCCTGCTTGGTCGCCGATCACCACGTGATCCTCGAAAAAGGCGCAGGCATCCTGCGTGATCGGGTCGATCGGAAGGCCGGTGGCGCACCACGCGGTTCCGTAGGTCGTATGGGCGTGACACATGGCGAGGATGTCGGGCTGTTCCTCGTGCACATTGGCGTGGAGCACGAAGCCGGCACGATTTACGGCGTGGTCCCCTTCGATGACCGTGCCGGCATGATCGACAAGGATCAGGTTCGAAAGTTTGACCTTGCCGAAATGGACGCACATCGGGTTGGTCCAATAAAGCTCGGTCCGCTCGGGATCGCGCACGGTCAGGTGACCGGCGAAACCATAGTCGAACCCCTGCTGCGCGAAAGCGCGGCAGGCGGCGACGAGCCGTTCCTTTCGATGCTGTCGCTCGGCCTCGATGCTATCGAATTGCGGCAGTTCGGGAAAGATCAGCCCCTCCTGCTCCGGTTGGTAGATCGAAACGCGATCGCCTAGGTCGAGCACGGATTGGCTCCTTTGTCAGATCCTTGCAGTCTGGAATTCAGTCCGAAGCCGTAATCTCCAGTGTCACCGCCCCGTACCAATCCGCGTAGGCGCGGATTTCCTCGTCGGTCAGATCGGCGGCGACCTCGGACATGATCTCGTGCACCCGCTTGCCCAGCCGGAACGCCTTCAGCTGTGTGTCGATATAGATATTCACCTCGCCCGCCAGATGCGGCGCGTCCAGCAAGGCCGACAGTCCGTCCGCCCCGTGACAGGCGACGCAGCCTGCGGGCGCGTCCGCCTCGGTCACGCCCTCGGGCAGCGTGGCCGTCACCTCGAACTGTGCGTACCAGGCCGCCACGTCCGCGATCTGCTGCGCCGACAGTCCGGCGGTCACAACGCTCATCATTTCATGCTGCCGTGCGCCGGTCTTGAACGCCATGAGCTGCGCCTCAAGGTACCCTTGCGGTTCGCCGCCGATATGCGGGGCGATGGGGATCGCGGCGTAGCCGTCGAGCCCATGGCAGGTGCGGCACATGTTCGCCACCTTGCGCCCGGCCTCCGGATCGGCGGCGGAAACGCCCCCGGCGAGGAACACCCCGCCGAGAGCCATCAGTGCAAGTCGTCTCACCCGTCGGACATCCCGACATAGGCGATCCGCCAGATCGCGCCGGCGAAGTCATCCGAGACCAGCATCGAGCCATCGGGCAGGAACTCGATGTCCATCGGGCGGCCGCGATACTCGCCGGTGTCCTCGTTCAGCCAGCCATCGGCGAAGATCTGCGCGCCTGCGGCGTTGCCCTCTTCGTCGAGCGCGGTGAACATCACCCGCGCGCCCACCGGCGTGGTGCGGTTCCACGAGCCGTGCTGCGCCCAGAAGATACCGCCATGGTACGTCGCGGGGAAGCTGTCGTCGTGGTAGAAGCGCATGCCCAGGTCGGCCGCATGGGCCGTCAGCTCCAGCTGCGGCTCGATGAATTCCACGCCCTCGGGCCGCGGCACGCTCCTGTAGTCGGGGATCTCGACCCGGCTGTTGGTCCAGGGGAAACCGAAATGCTGGCCCGCCGCCGTCTGCCGGTTCAACTCGCCCGGCGGAATGTCGTCGCCCATGCCGTCGACCTGGTTGTCGGTCCACCACAGCTCGCCCGTGGCCGGGTTGAAGTCCTGGCCCACCGAGTTGCGCACGCCCCGGGTGTAAACCTCGCGGCCGGTTCCGTCGGTGTTGATCCGGATGATGCCGCCGATGCCGATCTCGTCGTAAAGCTCCAGCTTTTCGACCGGCTGCACGTTGAACGGCTGACCCAGCGAGATGTAAAGCTTGCCGTCCGGCCCGATGTCGCAGACCCGCGCGGTGTGGTTAAAGCTTTCCTCCTCGGGCGGGATCAGGTCGCCCTGCGCGACGACGATCCCAACGGCCGGGTCCGGCCCCTCGAAAAAGAACTCCGCCGCCGGGAACACCAGCACCCGGTTGCGCTCGGCGATGTAGAGGAACCCGTCGGGCGAAAAGCACGGCCCGTTCGGGATGTCGAAGGTGATCGACGGGGCGAAGTCCTTCACCTCGTCGGCAACGCGGTTGCGGTCGCGGTCGACGATTGACCACATCTTGTCCTTCCGCGTGCCCGCGAACAACACCGTGCCCTGCGGCGCCATCGCCATCGAGCGCGCATCCGGCACCACGGCGTAAAGGCTGACCTCAAAGCCGTCCGGCACGTTGATGTACTGCAGGATGTCCTTCAGCGCCTCCGCGCGGTCGCCTTCCTGGTCGACGAAGGTGAACGTCGCGTCGGTCTTCTGCATGTTGGTCAGCTTGTCCATGTTGTCCTGCGCCGCAAGCGGCCCCGAAACCATGGCTCCAACGGCCAGACCGGCCACCGAAATCATCAAGCTCTTCATTTTATCCTCCCTTTGCTTCGCTCGAGCCGAAAGAATGCTCGTTAATTCAACCAAGTGCTCGCTACGGTCGGCGTAACGGCCCAATCTGGGCCACGCCTGATCTGACGCCGGCCGGAACCTTGTCCGGACAGCGCCAACCTTCAGATATTGCCCGCGCCCATTTCGCGGGCGATGTGGTCGGCCTGGCGGATCGCCAGCGCCACGATGGTCAGCGTCGGGTTTTCCGCCGCACCGGTGGTGAACTGCGACCCGTCCGAGACGAACAGATTCTCGACATCATGGGTCTGTCCCCATTTGTTGACAACACCGTCCTCGGGATTCTCCGACATCCGGTTGGTCCCGAGATTGTGGGTCGACGGATAGGGCGGTGTCGGGAAGGTGCGCGTGGCCCCCACCGCATCGTAGACGGCCACCCCTTGCTGATATGCATGGTTGCGCATGGCGATGTCGTTTGGGTGATCGTCGAAATGCACGTTGGCGACAGGTAGGCCGTGCTGGTCCTCGACGTCGGTGTTGAGGGTGACGCGGTTCGTCGCCTGGGGCATGTCCTCGCCCACCAACCACATGCCGGCCATGTTCTCGTAGGCGTCGAGCGCGGTTGTGAATTCGCGGCCCCACGCACCGGGATCGAGGAACGCGGCCATGAACGGCAGGCCGAGGCTGAGCGTTTCCATCTCGTAGCCGCCGACGAAGCCACGCGACGGATCGTGGCGTGCTTCGTCGGTGATGATCCCGGCCATGGTCGTGCCGCGCCACATCTTCACCGGCTTGTCGAACACCGCATAGACCGAACCTGTCATGTGGCGCATGTAGTTGCGGCCCACCTGATCGGAGGAGTTCGCCAGGCCATTGGGGAACATCGACGAGGCTGAGTTGAGCAGAAGGCGGGGCGATTCAAACGAGTTGCCGGCGACGCAAACGATGCGCGCCTTCTGCATCTGCAGATTGCCGTCGGCATCGAAATACTCGACGCCCGTGACCTTGCCCGCCTCGTTGTGCAGGATGCGCGCGACGTGGGAATGCGGCCGAACTTCGAGGTTTCCGGTGGCCTCGCCAGCGGGAACGTCCACATAGCCCGCCGACCACTTGGCGCCCCACTTGCAGCCCTGAAAGCAGAAACCGGTTTGCTGACACATCAGCCGGTCGCGCTTGTCGTCAGAGTTGATCGCCATGCGCCCGGTGTGGACGTCGCGATAGCCAAGGGCCTTCGCGCCCTTCTCGAAGACAAGGTAGTTGTTGTTGCCCGGCAGGCCCGGACGGTCGCCGGTGCGGGTGACGCCCAGCTTGTCCTCGGCCAATGTGTACCAGGGGTCCATCTCGGCGGCGTCGATCGGCCAGTCGAGCAGCGTCGCGCCCTCGACATTGCCATAGGTGGTGGCGGCTTTCCACTCGTGCTCCTGAAAGCGCAGCGAGGCGCCGGCCCAGTGCTGGGTGGTGCCGCCGACCGATTTCACGATCCAGGCCGGCAGGCCCGAGAAGTCCCTGGCCACCCGCCAGTCGCCCGACGTCGTACGCGGATCGGTCCAGGCCAGTTGCCCGAAACTGTCCCATTCATCGTTGATGAAATCCTCGGGGAGGTGGCGTCCGCCGGCCTCGAGCGCCACGACGGACACGCCCTTTTGCGCCAGTTCGTTCGCCAGGACGCCGCCACCGGCACCGGTTCCGATAACGACAACAACGCTGTCGTCGGAAAGATCAAATGGGGCCGTCATTTGTCATCTCCTCTCTAAAGCCAGTTGATGTCGTTAAAGCCGCGGTCGATGTAGCCACCCTGTTCGAAGGACGCGCCCTCGTAGCCGAAGATCGGCCAGACCGCTTTCTGGTTATAAAGACCGGTGACCAGCCCGCCGCGGATCTGCTGGAAGAACGGATCGTCCTCCATCGCGCGCAGGATATCGACACGGTCGCGTTCCCAACCCATGGAGAGATAGCTGTCGTGACCCGCCGCCTGTGCCGCAGCGTTCAGTTTTGCAATGCCCGCCTCGATACCTTCTGCGGCATCGGCGGTGTCATAGCCTTTGACCGCGATCACATAATATTCGTCGCCCACCTGATCGTGCGGATAAATGTCCCGTGCCATCTGCACCAGCGCCGCCATGGTCTCGGGCTTCAGCGCGGCGGTCTCCATCGCCCATGCCCCGTTCGGCGCGGCCAGGAACCCGGCCCCCACCACGAACGACCCACCTGCCGCGGTCGACCGCGACAAGAGCTGGCGCCGCGTCAGCCCCTTCGGGCGAACCTTCTCGGGCATGATCTCTCCTCCCATCCTGTTCACTTGAAACGACCGGCCCGCTCCAGCACTTCGATCTGGTATCCGTCGGGGTCGGCCACGAAGAAAAAGCGCGCCACCAGCTTTCCGGCGGGCGCGAATTCCACGAGCTTGCGGGGGGCAAGGCCCTCGGCTTCGAACCGGGCATGTTCGGCGTCCAGGTCGTCGACCGACACAGCAAGATGGCCGTAGCCGTTACCCAGTTCGTATGCCTCGGTCGTGCCCTTGTTGATCGTGAGTTCCAGTTCGAACTCGGTCTCGGGATTGCTGAGATAGACCAGCGTGAAATCCGGAAAATCCAGCCGATCCGCGACGCTGAGACCGAATGCCTTTTCGTAAAAGGCGAGTGAGCGATCCTCGTCCAACACGCGGATCATCGAATGTATCGCTTTGGCCAAGTGCCATCCCCCGAACTTGCGATGTCAGAGGGATCGTAGCTGGCGCGATTCTAAACCGGGTAGTATGTCTATACTACCATTGCTTTTTTATATCCGGCAGAATCGAATTGTCATTCTGCCGCAATCGCGAGAGTGCGGCGCGCCGGAGAGGTCTCTATGAATTTCAGGCAGGCACAGCGCAGAAGAGACGTGAAGTTGCTCGGCTCTCCGCGCAATTCGAGAACCTCGGAATGCAACGTAGAGAGGAATACGGGCGTCGACACGCCGTCACGTTCGGCAATCTCGTCGATGATCCTCCAGAACGCGTTTTCCAGCCTGATGCTGGTGCTTTGCCCGTTCAGCCTCAACCGGCGCGTGTGGCTTGCATATCGCTCGGGATCTTGGCCCGCAAAGACCTGGCACATATTCCGTCCTCCCTTAACCGCAGTCTAGTGGCATGTTGGTATGGGTAACGTATCGGAAACCATCAATCAGTATTTCGTATACGAAATACGGTATATTGTCGAATCCAGCCGGTTCTCGTAACGTCCCTCCTGGAAAAGGACTGGGCAATGGACGCGATCAAACCCAAAAAGACCTTGGTGGAAGAGACTTACGACATCCTTGTCGACGCCATCTGCACGAGCGAGTTCCGGCCGGGCGAACGGCTGAACCAGGATGAAATCGCTGCGCGCCTCAAGGTTTCCCGCCAGCCGGTCAACAGCGCGATCGCGATTCTCAAATCCGAAAAGCTGGTCGAGGATACCGGACGCCGGGGTGTCGTCGTGTCAGCGCTGGACCCCGATCTCTTCCGTTCGATTTACGAATACCGTCAGTTGGTCGAACCCTTCACCGTGCGCTTCGCCATCGATCGCAAACCCGCAGATGCGGCCCGGACAGCCCGAGAGGTTCTGGACCGTGGGCACCACGCCGTGGCCGAGGGCGACATGCGCGCGCTGCTCGGGGCCGATCGGGATTTTCACGAGATGATCTACGGCTGGAGCGGCAACCTCGTGGTCCAAAATTCCATGCGCACCAATTGGAACCACATCCGCCGTGCGATGGCCGAGGTCCTGAGCGATCCGGCGAAAGCAGGGCCGATCTGGGACGAGCACGAGGCGATCGTGAACGCGATGTTCGCGAGACAGTCGGACAGGGCAGCGGAATTGATGACGCAGCACATTCGCTTGGCATATGACCAGAACCCGTCGCCTGTCTTTGGAGTAGCAGAGGCAAGTTAGACCATGGCGGGCGGCACCATCCTGACCGTCGGCGAGGTGCTCGGAGCCCATGCCCGGCTGCGCCCCTCTGCCCTGGGTGCCTGCGATCTGGATCGCGGCCTGAGCTATGCCGACTGGAACCGCCGCGCGCGCCGGCTGGGAAACGGTCTGCTCGGGCTGGGCCTGGAAAAGGGCGACCGCGTCGGCGTCCTCGCCTATAACCGTATCGAATTCGCCGAGATCTACGCCGCCTGCGCCAAGGCCGGGCTGGTTACCGTGCCGGTGAACTTCCGGCTCACCGGGCCCGAGGCCGCGTTCATCCTGAACGATTGCACGGCGCGGGCGCTTATTGTCGAGGATGCCTTGCTGCCGACCTTCGAGGCTGCGCGTGGCGAGGTTGGCATCGCCGACGGCGCCGTCTTCGTGATTGGCAGGCCCGCCGCCGGTTTCGGCGCCTACGAAGATCTGATCGACACAGGCTCTGACCGTGACCCCGACCGGCTCGTAACCCCCGACGATCCGTGGTGCCTGATGTATACCTCCGGCACCACCGGCACCCCCAAGGGCGCGATCCGGTCGCATCGCGGCATGGCGATGTTGGCCCTGATGACCGATATCGAGTTCCGCTTGCACCGGCACGACCGCGCGCTCCTGGTCATGCCCATGTGCCACGCCAATTCGCTGAACTTCCTCACCGCCTTTCTCTACCGGGGCGCGGGGATCGAGATATTCTCCCGTGCCGGCTTCGACCCCGAATTGTGCCTGTCCGCCTTGTCGCGCGCCACATTTACCTCGCTGGTGCCCACCCATTTCTCGATGCTGCTGAACCTGCCGAAGACGGCCCGCGCCGGCGGTTCGTCCGTCGAAAAACTCCTCGTGTCATCCGCCCCGGCCTTCGCCGAGACCAAGCGCGAGATCATGGCGATGTTTCCCAACTCCGGTCTCTACGAGCTCTACGGTTCGACCGAGGCGGGATGGGTGACAATGCTGCACCCTGAAGAGCAATTCGATCACCTCGGCACGGTTGGCCGCGAGGTCGTGGGCTCTCGCCCAATTCGCCTGCTGGATGATGACGGCAAAGAGGTGCCGGACGGCCAGCCGGGCGAGCTTTTCAGTTCCAGCCCCTACCAGTTCGACGGTTACTGGAACCGGTCCGACAAAACCGCCGAGGCTATGCGCGGCGGCTACCTGAGCGTCGGCGACGTTGCCCTGCGCGACGAGAACGGGTTCGTTCGGCTGATCGACCGCAAGAAGAACATGATCATCACGGGCGGAGAGAACGTGTACCCCTCAGAGGTCGAACAGGCGCTGATGGCACATGCGGACGTGCGCGATGCGGCGGTCGTCGGCGTGCATGACGACAAATGGGGCGAACGCGTGGTCGCAGCCGTGGTGATGCGCGAAGGCCGAAAGGGCGACGACGCCGGCCTGACCGCCTGGTGCCAAGGCAGGCTGGCTGGCTACAAGCGCCCGCGCGAGTTCGTGTTCCTGCGCCCCGAGGACATGCCCCGAAACACAACCGGCAAGATCCTGCACCGCAGCTTGCGCGAGATGTTCGCCGGTGAACCGAAGGACCGATGCGATGGCGGCGATCGACCTTAACACCGACCGACAAAGCGTTGCCGCCTGGATCGTCGAGTCGCTGGTCCGGCGCGGCATCCGGCGGGTCTTCGGTCTGCAGGGCGGGCATATTCAGCCGATCTGGGATTTCCTCGCCCAAGAGGGCGTTCATATCGTCGATGTCCGCGACGAGGGCGCGGCGGTACATATGGCCCATGCCCATGCCGAATTGACGGGCGAGTTGGGCGTCTGTCTCGCCACCGCCGGGCCGGGGGTGACGAACTGCGTCACCGGTATCGCAAATGCGCATCTGGCGCGGGTTCCGGTTCTGCTGATCGGCGGCTGCCCACCACGGGCGCAGGCCAATATGGGACCGCTGCAGGATATAGACCACTGCGGTATCCTGGCCCCCGTCACCCGCTATTCCCGCACCGCCCGTGTCGCCGAACAGGCGTTGCGCGAGATGGATCTGGCGATTGCGATGGCGGCCGGCGACATGGGCGAACCGGGGCCCGCCTACCTCGAAATACCGACCGACATTCTGCGGACCAGCGTGAAGCCCTCACTCGTCTTGGATGAATGGCTCGCCGGCAAGCCGAGGCGCCGTTCTCCGCCAGACCCGAACCTGATCGGCGAGGCTGTCGAAGCCATTCGGGCGGCGCGTCGAATCTTGGTCGTCTCGGGACGTGGCGCGCAGGGTAAAGGTGCAGAGCTGGTGCGGTTCCTCGATGCCTGCGGCGCGCTGTACCTCGACACTCAGGAAAGCCGCGGGCTGGTGCCGTCCGAGCACCCGTCGGTCGTGGGCGCCGTTCGCGCCGCTGCGATGGGGCAGGCCGATCTGGTGATAACATTGGGCCGCAAGCTCGATTATCAACTTGGCTACGGCTCGCCCGCGGTATTCCGCGACGCCGGATTCATCAGGGTCGCCGACACCGCGGCAGAATTGGTCGACAACCGCCGCGGCCAGCCGGAGATTTTCGCCGATGTCGGGCTTGCGCTGAATGCACTGTCGGACGCGCTTGGCAGCGATGCGGGGATGTTGGATCAAGACTGGGCAGGGGCGCTGCGCAGAAAGCATGGCGATCGGATCGCCAAAGGTACTGCCGTCGAGGTGCCGCTCACCGGCAAGGATGGCCGCATCCATCCCATGGCCGTGTTCGACGCGCTCCGGAAGGTCGCGGACCGCGACTGCATCGCCATCGCCGATGGCGGCGATTTCCTCAGCTTCGCTCGAATTGGGCTCAGCGCCCGCACCTATCTCGATGCCGGAGCATTCGGCTGCCTGGGCGTCGGCGTTCCGTTCGCCAATGCCGCGGCGCTGGCCTGCCCGGATCGTCAGGTGATCTGCGTAACCGGCGACGGCGCCTACGGCATCAACGCGATGGAAGTCGACACCGCCGTGCGACATGGCTGCAAAGCGGTCTTCATCGTCTCCAATAACGGCGCGTGGAACATCGAGCGCCTGGATCAAGAGATGAACTACGGGGGTCGGGTCGTGGGCACGACCTTGCGAGACACGGACTATGGGAAAATGGCACAGTCACTCGGCGCACATGGAGAACGCGTGAAAAAGGCCCATGACCTGGTCCCTGCGCTGAAACGCGCACTGGCGAATGCGCCCGCCGTCGTGGATGTGGTTACGTCGCAAACCGTCATGTCGTCCGATGCAAAAAAGGGGTTGGGGTTCGTTCCGGAATATCAGGCATTAACGGCTTGGAACGAAGCCGAGCTTAAGCGACGCGAATTTGATTGATCCCGGCTCGGCGCGACGGGCAGGGGCATGGGCGACGTGCCACTAGCGCCAGGAAACCGCCCAGTTGCATCTACATGAATGGACCCGGGTCCTTGCGAAATATCGCGAGCCGATCCTGTCGCGACATATTTTTGAGCTGACCGCGGTCCATGCGCCGTTCATGGCGATCCGGGTACAGGCGCAGCGGCCCCCGTCGGTCGGCACCTGGCTGGCCGTGGCTTTGGCCATCTTGAATGCCGCGTTTCCCCGATTGGGGCGTGATGCAGAATTCAGGACGACCGCTCCCAGCCCTCCGGATCACTCACCCCGATAAACCGGCGTCCGGCGCTCGATCCAGGCATCAAGCCCCTCGCGGATGTCCTGTGTGGGGACCATCCTGGCGAATTGTTCGCTCTCGATCTGCAATCCTTCGGCGATCGTCGCGTTAAGGCCGCGCGTCACGGCGGTAATGATCCGCGCGGCCGCAAGCGGTGAATGTCGCAGAATTTTTTCGGCCAGCGCGAACGCCTCCGGCAAAAGCTCGCTATGCCTGACAACCTTGTTGACCAGCCCCAACTCATAGGCACGGTCCGGGCCAAACGCCTCCCCGGTCAACAGCAGTTCCAGCGCCCGCTTCCTTCCGGCAAGGCGCGGAAGCCTTTGAGTTCCGCCAAAGGTCGGCGGGATGGCGATGTTGATTTCCGGCTTGGCAAACAGCGCGCGATCCGATGCAATCGCCAGATGCACAGCCTCGGTGATTTCACATCCTCCGCCAAAGGCGATGCCGTTCACCGCCGCGATTATCGGCTTTGAAAATGCCTCCATGCGGCTGGTCACCGCCTGTCCGCGCCGGACGAATTCCTTTACGGCGACGTCCGGGCCCTGAGCCACGCTATGGGAAAACTCGTGGATGTCGGCGCCCGCCGAAAACGCTCGCGGCCCGGCTCCCGTCAGAATGACGGCGCCGATCCCGCGATTGCCCTCTATTTGGTCCAACAGCGCCAGAAGACGGTCATTTGTCTGATAATTCAGTGCGTTGAGCTTTTCAGGGCGGTTCAGTGTTACCAGCGCCACGCCCTGGCGCACTTCGAACAAGACAGTCTCATCCATCCTCTTTCCCTCATTTGGGTCTCGATCGACATAAGGGTAGGAACTGCCGAAGTTCCCGTAAACTCACAGGTAGGTATTCATAGGTCCCTGTCTCCAAAAAATACCGACGCCAGACCGCGTGCTCGATGCCGGGGCCAAGCCGTCTTCCAATCCGGCAAACGCGCGGCAGTTGTGGACGCGGTCGCCGCAGGAGCAGGTGTAACGAAGAAATCCCTCAACAGGCATTTCAACCGCAAAGACGAACTGATTGGCCGGGCTCGGCCTGGGCATCTGATGCTCCGGCCGGTCCACCCTTTCCCAAGCCAGGGGACCGAGCCCGCGGAATTTTTCCCGTGACGCCGTTGGCGCTATCTCTCTCCAATTCCGTCAGTTGAACGGGTATCGGCATGGAAACTTCGGCCTCACGCCACCCACTCCGACACCGGCGCCGCGGCATCGTGCAGCGGCTGGCTGATCACATCGACCAGTGTGGGCCCATCATGATCCACCGCTTCGCGCAGCACCTGCACAAGCTGGGCCGGGTCCTCGACCGTCCAGCTTTTCACCCCGAACGCCCGCGCCACCGCTGCGTGATCGGTCCGCCCGAAATCCACATTGTAGAACCGTTGCCCGAACCCGGCGTTCTGCCCGGCCTTGATCCAGCCGAAGACCGCGTTCGAGAAAACGATCGAGGTGATCGGCAAGTTGTACCGAACCAGTGTTTCGAATTCGCCGCAGCAGAATCCGAACGACCCGTCCCCCATCACGCTCAGCACTTTTGCACCCGGCCGTCCAACCTGCGCGCCCATGGCTGCAGCCAGCGAATACCCCAAGGCCCCATGCGCCCGGTTGGTGATGAAGTGCCGCCCCGGTGTCCGCCACCGGTAATAGGCGCTGAAATACGGACAAGGCGTACCGGGATCGGCGCAGATCACTGCCTCGTCGTCCAGGACCTCCATTAGAGCCGCCATCACGGCCTCGGGCCGAATCGGTCGTTCGGGGCTTTCTGCCAGCTGCCGGAACGCGGCGTCCTTCGTCACCCACGCCGCCGTGGCCCGCCTGGTGCCGCCCTGTGCCCGCAGATCGCTGCGCAGGCCGATCTCAGACAGCAATGCCCGCAGTGCCAGCTTCGCATCCGCACAAACCGCCACATCGGTCGGATAGTTCGCCCCGATCACCGCCGGGTCGCTGTCGATGTGTATGATCGTTTTGCCCGGGGCCGGCGAGCGCCAGCGCTCGGTCGTCACCGACCCTGCCCGGCATCCGATGAAGACCACCACATCCGCGTCATCCACGACCGCCCGCGTTGCCGGCACCCCGCCGTTCGATCCCACGACGCCGAGCGCCTGGGGATGTATCTCGGCCAGCGCCCCCTGGCCGGATACCGTTGTCGCAACGGGCAAATCCAGCGCCTCGGCGAGCTCGGCCAGCTCCGCCTCGGCCCCGGCCAGCACCGGGCCGCCTCCGCAAATCGCCACGGCGCGGTGCGCGCCCTCCAGGACATCGACGGCATCCCGCACCGCCTGCGGGTCCGGCGCGGCGCGCTCGGCCGGGAACGCCCGGTGCCGCGGATCGGCCCAGATCTCGGCCTCGTCGACGACGCCCTTCTGGGTGTCGAAGGGCAGCGCCAGATGCACCGATCCCGGCCGCCCCGTCGTCATCGCCCGGAACGCCTGCCGTAAGCCCGCGGGCAGCCGCGCCGCCTGATCCAATGATGCGTTCCACTTCGTCAGCGGCCGCATCAGCGCCACCTGATCCAGCTCGGTCAAGGGATATTTCCCGCGCGAGGTCGTGGCCACGTCGGTGGTGATGGCCAGCACCGGCACCGAGCTGTCATGCGCCTCGATCAGCCCGGGCAGGATATAGGTCGCGCCGCCGCCCGACGGCCCCTCGCAGACGCCCGGCTTGCCGGTGACGCGGGCATAGGCGTCTGCCATGTACGCCGCGTGGCGCTCGTCGCGGGTCAGATAATGCGTGATGCCGTGATCCAGCCGCGCCAACGCATCATAGAAGGGCAGGGTGGTGTCGCCGCAAAGGCCGAACATGTGATCGACCCCATGGGCCTGCAGCATCCGCACCATCGCCTCGGCGCCGGTCAGCTGGTTGGTGCGTACACTGTCCATGGGGCGTCCTCATCAGTCGGCATATCTGTATACAGGGTTGCATTCTGACTGCGAGTCGGCCAGAATGTCAACCAAGGAGCATCGCGCATCATGACCGACAACCGGGTCGAGGACATCTACAACCGCGTCAAGGCGGTGGTCGTCGGGTTTTCGATACGTCCGGGCGACCGCATCAACGAAGTCGCCCTGGCCCGCGATCTCGGCGCGAGCCGCACGCCCTTGCGCGAGGCGCTGAACCGGCTGGTGGCCGAGCGGCTGGTCGAGTTCCGGCCCGGCACCGGGTTTTTCTGCCGCCCGCTCGAGGCGCAGGCGATCTACGACTTGTACGAGTTGCGCCGGATCATCGAGGTGTCAGCGGTCATGCTGGCCTGTCAGCGGGCCTCGGACACGGCGCTTGCCGCCTTCGCCGACGAAACGATCCGATACGGTCTCGACATTACCGGTTTGACGGTGGCCGAGGCGACCGCGCGGGACGAGGCCTTTCACATCGGCATAGCGCGCCTGACCGGCAACGCCGAACTCACTGCCGAACTACGGGCACTCAACGACCGCATTCGGTTCATCCGGTGGGTCAACATGGCGGCGCGGGTGAAGGCGTCCAAAGAGGAACACCGCGCGGTCCTGCAGGCGCTGCTCGATCGCGACGCCGATCGCGCGGGCGACGTGTTGGCCGACCACATCGCGCGCCGGAAAGAGCAGGTCGTCGAGGCGGTCAAGGAAGGCATCTCGAACATCTACATGGCCGGGGCGGACGAGCTGATGTCCCGGGTGATCGGGGACGGCTGAAGTGAAGGCGAAGGGCGGCAAGGCGATCTACGGGGCCTCGGTCGGTGTCCTGATGCTCGAGGCGAGGTTTCCCCGGATCCCCGGCGACATGGGCAACGCGCTGACCTGGCCGTTTCCGGTGCTTTACAAGGTGGTGCGCGATGCATCACCCGACCGGGTGGTGCGCAACCGTGCCGAGGGGCTGTTGCCGGCATTCATTTCCGCCGCGCAGGAACTGGTCGCCGACGGTGCGGAGGGGATCACGACGAACTGCGGGTTCCTGTCGCTCTATCAGGAGAACCTGGCTGCGGCGGTCGGCGTGCCCGTTGCCGCCTCGTCGCTGATGCAGGTGGCGATGGTGAACGCCACCCTGCCGCCCGGCAAGCGTGCGGGCATCCTGACCATTTCCGCCAGCAGCCTGTCGCCCGAGCATCTGGAAAAGGCCGGCGTTCCGGCGGATACCCCCATCGGCACCACCGAAGGCGGGCGCGAGTTCACGCGCGTGATCCTGGACGACCTGCCCGAGATGGATGTCACCGCCGCCCGCGCCGACAATGTCGAGGCGGCCGAACGGCTGATGGCAGAGCACGCGGACATCGGCGCTCTGGTCCTTGAGTGCACCAACATGATCCCCTATGCCGCGGCAATCCGGCGCGCGGTTGGGGTGCCCGTCTATTCGATGGCGACATTCGTGACATGGTTCCAGACGGCGCTGGCGCCGCCGCGATATCCGGACGTCTGACAGGTCTCGTCGGCCCGCTGCAAAATCCCTTCGGTGACCGGCAAGGAACCGTTTCAGTTCAGCCTCGCCATCATCTAAACTCGCTTCGAGCCATTCGCCCAAAGGATACCGCCATGAAAGTCGGAGATACCGCCTATCGCTCGATCTGGTATGACGAGGCAGCCCGAGAGGTGCGCATCATCGACCAGCGCTGGCTGCCGCACGAATTCCGTGTGGTGGCGCTGAAAACGACAGAGGACTTTGCCAAGGCCATCCGCGAGATGTGGGTCCGGGGCGCGCCGCTGATCGGGGCGACGGCGGCCTATGGCATGGCCGAGGCGATGGCGCGCGATCCCTCGAACGCGTCTCTCGACGCCACCTGGGACATCCTGCACGCCACCCGTCCCACGGCAATCAACCTGCGTTGGGCGCTTGACGCGATGCGCGGCCTTCTCACACCGCTTCCCGAATCGGACCGCGCCGCCGCCGCATTTCGCAAGGCCGCCGCGATCTGCGACGAGGATGTCGAGATCAACCGCATGATCGGTGTCCACGGCCTGCAGATCATCCGTGACATCGCGGCCCGGAAACCCGACGGCGACCCAGTCCGCATTCTCACCCATTGCAATGCCGGCTGGCTCGCCACCGTCGACTGGGGCACCGCCACCTCTCCGCTCTATCAGGCGCATGACGCGGGCGTTCCCGTCCATGTCTTCGTCGATGAAACGCGGCCGCGAAATCAGGGGGCGCACCTGACCGCCTGGGAACTGGCCGGTCACGGCGTGCCGCATGATCTGATCGTGGACAATGCCGGCGGCCACCTGATGCAGCACGGGCTTGTCGATCTGGTGATCACCGGCACCGACCGGACCACCGCCGCGGGCGACGTCTGCAACAAGATCGGCACCTATCTCAAGGCGCTCGCGGCTCAGGACAACGGCGTGCCGTTCTATGTGGCGCTGCCGTCGCCCACCATCGACTGGACCGTCCGCGATGGTCTGGCCGAGATCCCCATCGAGGAACGCGCGCCCCGCGAGGTTACCCATATCCAGGGCAAGCTGGCGGACGGTAGGACCGCCGATGTGCAGATCTCGCCCGACGCGACGCCCGCCCGCAACCCGGCCTTCGACGTCACGCCTGCGCGCCTCGTCGCCGGCCTGATCACGGAACGCGGCGTCGCGGCGGCCAGCGCCGAGGCCCTGCGAAGCCTTTTCCCCGACCGTGCCGCCTGAGCCCGCCACGCGCTTCGCATGTGTTCGGCATCGATACGCCGGCGCGTTTGCGGGCCGACCCGCGGCCGGGCGGACTCAGGTAAAGGTTATGTGCAAGTCCTGCGCTTGAAAACCGCCGCCAAAGCCCGTATCTGCCCCGCATCCACCCAAAGGACGCATCATGGCCACCCGCACCAATCCGCTGCAGTTCATCCAACAGGTCCGCGCCGAGGTCTCCAAGGTCGTATGGCCCACCCGCCGCGAGGTGCTGCTGACCACCGCCATGGTTTTCGTGATGGCCACGCTGACGGCGATCTTCTTTTTCTTCGTCGACTGGCTCATCCGCACCGGCCTTCAGTTGATCCTCAACATGGTCGGCTGACGGAACGAAGCCCTTAGCGTCCCGGGCACCGGGCTGCTTGGGGAAAGCTTGCGTGAACCGGTCGATTTTCGCGTGGGCCTTTTCGGCCCGGCCCGTTTCGCCGCGCCGCCCCTTGATATTCCTTGCCCGAGCGCGTAATGGGGCGAAATCCCCCGACCGGCGTGCTGCAATCTGAGTCGCACGCCGCTTTTGTTTGCGGGAGAACTGGAATGCCGCCCGGACCCTCCGGGCGTGGGAAAGGGCAAGGACGACGATGGCGAAACGGTGGTATTCGGTGAGCGTGCTGTCGAACTTCGAAAAGAAGATCGCCGAGCAGATCCGCCAGTCGGTGGCCGATGCCGGGCTTGAGGACGAGATCGAGGAAGTCCTTGTTCCCACGGAAGAAGTCATCGAGGTCCGCCGCGGCAAGAAGGTCACGGCGGAACGCCGGTTCATGCCCGGTTACGTCCTGGTCCGGATGGAGATGAGCGACCGCGGCTACCACCTGATCAACTCGATCAACCGGGTCACCGGCTTCCTCGGGCCGCAAGGCAAGCCGATGCCGATGCGGGATGCAGAGGTCAACGCGATCCTGAACCGCGTCGAGGAGGGCCAGGAAGCCCCGCGTACCCTGATCCATTTCGACATCGGAGAGAAGGTGGCGGTCACCGACGGCCCGTTCGAGGGCTTCGACGGCATGGTCGAAGAGGTCGACGACGACAATCAGCGCCTGAAGGTGTCGGTGTCGATCTTCGGCCGGGCCACTCCTGTCGAGCTGGAATACACCCAGGTCAGCAAACAGGGCTAGCGCTCTTGCGCGCCCTTTCCGGCGAGGATTTTGCCGCGGAATTTGAGGATGCGCGCGATGCGTGTCGCCGGTTTCTTGGCCGAATTGAGGTTGATCGCATAGCTTTTTTGCCGCCCCGGGGTCAGGGCGTGAAAGGCGTCGGCCAGTTCCGGGTCGGTATCGAGCGCCTCGATCAACTCGTCCGGCAGATCGATCTCTTGGTCGTCCTTGGGCGGTTTGATGCCCTTTTCTGCATATCCCGCCGCCTCTTGCAGATAGGCGCGGATGAGGGATGCCATCGCGGCCACCTGCCCGTTGTCGGTGAACCGGATCATGTCCGGAGACCGTGTGTTCGCGCCCTGCCACTCCAGCACGGCCTCGCTGTCGCTCAGCAGGGCTGCGTTGAAGAAGCTCAGGCGGAAATCTCCGCGGAACGCACCGAGGATGGCAATATTCCGGCCGGCATGCACATAGCAGGGGTGGCCCCATTTCACCGTCTCCTCCAGCCCGGTGCTGCGGCAGATCCGGCGCAGTTCCGCAAGACCCTGCGCCCAGGCATGCGTCGAACACTCCGGTGTCCCGAACCGCGCGCACCGGCCGCAGCCTTTGGTGAAATAGTCTTCGATATCGGTGATCATGTCGCGACCGGCCTTGCCATCGCCTCGACTAAAGCTGCGTGGCGGCCGCACGGCAAGACAAACAGCACTTGCGCGGTATCGCGTTTCTCTGTACTTCGCGCCAGTCCTCGCACCGAGGATGCCTTGTGGGAGGCGAGGACCGCGCGCGGCCCGACCCGGACCACACAACAAAAAACAGGATGGGACGCGTCCCGTCCGAGTTGGAAAGGAGACGGCCCATGGCCAAGAAAGTCGCCGGCACCATGAAGCTTCAGGTGCCTGCCGGACAAGCGAACCCGTCACCGCCGGTCGGACCGGCGCTGGGTCAGCGCGGCATCAACATCATGGAATTCTGCAAGGCGTTCAACGCCAAGACCCAGGATCTGGAGCCCGGTGCGCCGTGCCCGACCGTGATTACCTACTATCAGGACAAATCCTTCACCATGGATATCAAGACGCCGCCGGCGTCCTATTTCCTCAAGAAGGCCGCCAAGCTGAAATCCGGCGCCAACACGCCGGGCCGCGCGACCGTCGGCAGCGTGACCTCGAAGCAGGTCAAGGAGATTGCCGAGGCGAAGATGAAGGATCTCAACGCCAACGATGTCGAGGCGGCGATGCAGATCATCCTGGGATCCGCCCGGTCGATGGGTATCGAGGTGAAGGGGTAAGAACATGGCAAAGCATGGAAAACGCACCCGCGCCGCGCGCGAGGCCGTTGCCGGCAAGGACAACCTCAGCGTCGAGGAGGCCGTCGCGCTGGTGAAATCGAACGCCACCGCGAAATTCGATGAAAGCGTCGAGATCGCGATGTGCCTGGGCATCGATCCGCGCCACGCCGACCAGATGGTCCGCGGCACGGTGACCCTGCCCAACGGCACCGGCAAGACGGTGCGCGTGGCGGTGTTCGCCCGCGGTCCGAAGGCGGACGAGGCCAAGGAGGCCGGAGCCGACATCGTCGGCGCCGAGGACCTGATGGAGACGATCCAGGGCGGCACCATCGAATTCGACCGCTGTATCGCGACGCCGGACATGATGCCGATCGTCGGACGGCTCGGCAAGATCCTCGGCCCGCGCAACCTGATGCCGAACCCCAAGGTCGGCACGGTGACGATGGACGTCAAGGACGCCGTCGCCGCCGCCAAGGGTGGTCAGGTGCAATTCAAGGCCGAAAAGGCCGGTGTGGTGCATGCGGGCGTCGGTAAAGCCTCGTTCGACGAAGGCAAACTTGCCGAAAACGTGCGTGCCTTTGTCGATGCGGTGCAAAAGGCCAAGCCCTCGGGCGCGAAGGGGACCTATATGAAAAAGGTCTCGCTGAGTTCGACGATGGGGCCGGGCGTCACCGTCGATGTGATGAGCGCAACGGGCAACGCCTGATATCTGTTCAAGCCTCCGGCAGTCAGGACGGGCCTTGCCTGGCCCGTCCAGCCTTGGCCTCTAGTGCGCATCGCGCGCTGGGCGCGATCTTCGCGATCCCCGCCTAGTCCTCGGCCTTCTCGGGTTGGGGCATAATCTTGTCCTGCGTCCGGGTGTCGAAATCGCCCGCGTCGTGACGCTCGTGCAACTGCATGTCCGCATCGCCGAAGGTGCGGTTGACCATGCGGCCGCGCTGCACAGCGGGGCGGGCATCGATGGCTTCGGACCAGCGCCGCACGTTTCTGTAGCTCGTTACATCCAGGAACTCTCCGGCGCCGTAAAGCCGCCCCAGAACCAGCTGCCCGTACCAGGCCCAGATCGCCATATCGGCGATGGTGTAATCGGCGCCGGTGATGAACTCCCGGCCCGCGAGATTGCGGTCCAAGACGTCCAGCTGGCGCTTGGTCTCCATCGCGAAACGGTCGATGGGGTATTGCCATTTTTCCGGCGCGTAGGCGTAGAAATGCCCGAATCCGCCGCCCAGATAGGGCGCGCTGCCCATCTGCCAGAAGAGCCAGGAAAGCATCTCGGCCCGGTCGGCGGGATCGGCCGGCAGGAATTTCCCGAACTTCTCGGCCAGATAAAGCAGGATCGCGCCGCTTTCGAACACACGGGTCGGTCTGGCCGTGCTGTGATCCACAAGCGCCGGAATCTTCGAGTTGGGATTGATATCGACAAAGCCGCTGCCGAACTGATCGCCTTCGGTGATCTTGATCAGCCATGCATCGTATTCCGCCCCGGTTTCACCGAGCGCCAAGAGCTCCTCCAGCAACACCGTCACCTTTACCCCGTTGGGGGTGGCGAGCGAATAAAGCTGCAGGGGATGCTCGCCGACAGGCAGGTCCTTGTCATGCGTCGGCCCGGCGACGGGACGATTGATCTTGGCGAACTCGCCACCGCTTTCGGCGTCCCAGGTCCAGACTTTGGGAGGGGTATAGGGAGCAGCATCGGTCATGTATTTGCGCGTCTTTCGGATTGGGTCTCGACTGCAAGGCCACCTAAGGCGCCGAAGGTCGAATTCCAATACCGGCCCTCCGGCTTGCTCCGCTCCAATACCGTTCGATCCGCGGAATTCGGTCAGACAGCTCTGGCCCTTTTGGGGCGCTTCGTCCCGCACATCGTGGACGGCGTCCAAGAGACCTGGGAGTTCAACTGCAGGACGCGCTGCGCGGATGGGACATCTAATGCCTGCCGCGCCGCGTTTCGGGCTTGTCATGGCTGATCTGCTCTGCCCCAATGCTTTTTTCCCTTGAATCGTTGCTGGTTGAGCAAAGAAGGCGGCCCGCGAGGCACATGTGACGCAGCAAGTGCGTTTTTTGCCCTTCACAATCCCGGCAAAACCTCTTATCAGGCGCGCCGTCAGGTCGCTTCACACGGTGAAGTGGTCCGGACGATTCGTCCAAGACGGTGGGTGGGTTCGCCCATAAATCCTGCCCGAGACGGGGATGGAACAGTTTTTCTTCGCGGGCGTGCGCCCTCGAGGGGCGATTGCGACGGACCCGTAAGGACCCGTAAGCCGGGCCGCGGGGTCCGGCAAAGCTGAGCCGGAGGGGAAACCCTCCACAACTGGAGTGAAACTGTGGATAGAGCCCAGAAAGAGAAAGTGGTCGACGAACTCGGCCAGATCTTCGAAAGCTCTGGCGTCGTGGTCGTTGCCCATTACGCAGGTCTCACGGTTGCCGAGATGCAGGATCTGCGGGGTCGCATGCGCGAAGCCGGCGGATCCGTACGCGTCGCCAAGAAC
>JASJDP010000050.1 GCA_030065095.1 Rhodobacter sp. | reverse complement strand
CTGCGTCACTTGCCTCGGACCCATCATCTCTGTCATCTCCTTGTTCGAAGGAGGTTGAATCAGGCGAAAGACACTACTTCAACCAAACCTTTTTCAACAAAATCAGCCCATACCAGACGTGGCCAGTTCTTACCGAATGCGCTCGCAGCATGCCGACCTGCTGCGCCGGCGAACGGCAACCGCTGCATTGCAGAAGGAGATGCGGCCATTCAAACAACGTGCAGCGGGTTTTTGGTGGTCAATGCCCTGGTCGCAGGGGATCTGTCTATTGGAAGTTCGTATGCCGGCTTGCTACAGATGAAAACTCGCTGCCCGCCGCCAAATGCGAAATCAGACCGTCTAACAGAATCAGGCTTGATTGCTCAAACAGCGAGCCGCCGAATTGGCGGGTGTGATCCGTCGGCAGGCACAGGACAACATCGGCCAGCAAGGCCAACTCGCTTTGCGCATCGGAGGTAACAGTTCCGACAATGGCACCTACGCGATTCGCAATTCTGGCAAAATGTACGGTCACCGGCGTCGTGCCGGACCCGGAAATCACAATAAGTGTATCACCCTTTTGGATCGCGGGCGCGGTCGCCTCACCGACAAAATGGGCATTGAAGCCCAGATGCATGAACCGCATCGCTGCCATTTGCGCGATGAGACCGGATCGGCCTTGACCCGAGAAGAAGAGTCGCCGGTCGGGGTCTGAAAACAGTCGCGGGAAGGACGTGTAGCTTTCCTCCTTGACCCTTCCAAAAACAGACCCGATCTCAGCTTGAACAGCGTTAATCAGGTCAGCTGCGGTAGCTTTTTCTTGATCCATGACGCCATCTCCAGGGGGTTTGGGGCTTCCGTGATCGCGCTGCCAACTACGAGAATGTCAGGGCCGGCCGCAACTGCGGCGTCCAGGTTTTTCGGGCCAATGCCCCCCGCCAGGGAAACGCGGAAACCGCGCGTGCGCAGCGAGGCAACTGCGTTAATGTGACGGGATGAGGCGTCGCCCGCCAAGCGGGTATCTGTCGAAGCGTGCAACGCGATGTAATTGAAGCTATCCGGCAGATGAGTGCCATCGTAAATCAGTGTCTCTTCATCGGTTTCGGTGATCGTATCCAGAACGACCGCCGCTTCGTACCGTCTGGCACAGGCGTCGACAGCGGCGAGTGTCGCGGTCGGCGCACAGGACAGAACGGTCATAAAGGACGCACCGGCCCCAAACACCATCTCTGCCTCGTACGTCCCGCCATCGACCGATTTCGTGTCGGCCAATACCGGAACGTCGGGGCAAATCTCCCGTGCCGTGGTGATTGCGGAGACACCAAAGCGTTTGAGCAAGGGCGTGCCGACCTCGACGATATCGGCGACGTCCCGGATCAGGGGAAGGACGCCAAGGTGTTCTGGTTTGTCAAACGCGATTTGCAGTAACATCTGGCATCCATGTGCAGCTCGGTCGCCGTTTCAAACGGCCAAGCGAACCGATAGGAAACTGGCCGAGATGTAGAAAGAACGCAACATGCCCTGTGGTGAGCGCTGCAATTGTGCCCTAGCGACAGGACAGGGTTTCTGCTTGAACGAGCGGAGTGGTCAGGGATGGCAAGAAAATGAAAAAGCGACAGATCGGACGGACGGGGCTTGAGGTTAATACGCTTGGGCTCGGAGGAGCGCCGCTTGGGGGCAATTTCGTCGATCTCGACTACGGTCAGGCGGCGGAGTTGATCGGCGCCGCCAGAGATGCGGGCATCGGCTATTTCGACACGGCCCCCTGGTACGGGTTCGGCCGGTCCGAGCGTGTTATGGGCGATATGCTGCGCGGCACGGACTATGTGCTATCAGACAAGGTGGGCCGGTTGCTCAAGCCCGGAGCCGTCGAAGATCCGATGGAATTCGGGATGATCGATCCGCTGCCGTTCAACGTGGTCTATGACTACAGTTACGACGGGATCATGCGTGCCTACGAGGACAGTCTTCAGCGCCTCGGGCTCGACAGGATCGATATTTTGCTGGCACACGACATCGGCGAGTTTCAGCACGGGGACGAAAACGCGCGCCATTTCAAAGATTTGGCCGAGGGCGGGTACCGCGCGATGAATGAGTTGCGCAAGGCCGGGCAGGTCAAGGCAATCGGGCTGGGTGTCAACGAGAACCAGGTCTGTATGGATGCTTTGGCCATCGGGGATTGGGATGTGTTCCTTCTGGCGGGCCGGTACACTTTGCTCGAGCAAACGGCCCTCGAGCGGCTGTTTCCGGCCTGCCGCGCGGCAGGCACGTCGATCATTTGCGGCGGGCCCTTCAATTCCGGCATTCTGGTGGGGCGGGAAATGTGGAATTACGCCAAGGCCCCCGACGATGTCGTGGCCAAGGCGCGCGCATTGGGCGATGTCGCACACGCATTCGATGTTCCCCTTGCAGCAGCGGCACTGCAATTCCCGCTTGGCGACGACCTCGTTTGTTCGGTAATCCCCGGACCGCGCGACAAGGGCGAACTGGCGCAGATCCTCGCCTGGTTCGAGACCCCGATCCCGCCAGAGTTCTGGACGGATCTGAAGACCAAAGGGCTGATGGAAGGCGCAGCACTGACGCCGGCCGGCTAAACCGCCGTGAACCCGCCATCCACCGGCAGGCAAACGCCCGAGATCATTGCCGCCGCATCGGAAAGCAGAAACACAATCGGTCCCGCGCAATCCTCTTCCGTGGCCCATCGATGCAGCGGCATGGCCTCCAGCAGCGGCCCGCCGACATCGTCGCGGCCCCAGTACCATTCGGACATCGGCGTCATGACGACCGTGGGATTCACGGCATTGACCCGGATGTTGTGGCGCCCCAGCTCCAGCGCCGAGACACGGGTCATCGCATCGACCGCGCCCTTTGACGAGGCATAGGAGATATGCCCGGCTAACCCAACGAGCGAGGCCTGGCTGGATACGTTCACGATGGCGCCGCCCTTCCCGGCCTCGACCATGCCTTTCGATGCATATTTGGTGACCAGGAGCGTTCCGCGGGCGTTGATGTCGATGACCTTGTCGAACACATCCGTGTCCGTCTCCATCGGCGTCGCGATCTCGCCGCCCCAGCCGCCGCAATTGACGACGCCATAGAGGTCCAGGCCGGACAAAACCGCCTCGACCGAGGTTTCGGATGTCAGGTCGAAAGGCCGCGTCTCGCAACCGGTTTCCGACGCCAGCGTGGCCAGCTTCTTGTCGTTCCGGCCCGAAGCAATGACGCGCGCACCTTCCTTGACCAGCAGCCGCACGGTTGCCGCACCGATACCGCCGGTGGCCCCGGTCACGAGAATCGGACGGTTCTTCAGTCCTGTCTCCACGGCATGCTCCCTTTGGCTGTCATCCGACCTGATGCGGGCCGATTG
This sequence comes from Rhodobacter sp., assembly GCA_030065095.1. GTDB lineage: Bacteria > Pseudomonadota > Alphaproteobacteria > Rhodobacterales > Rhodobacteraceae > JASJCA01. Next base: position 15,618 of record JASJDP010000050.1, on the reverse strand, counting down.
CCGGCATCCTAGCCCATGGCCATTTGGGTCAATCTGTCGGACATTGGCAATAGTGGACGCGCGTCCTGGCAGTCGGCGGCGGGATCGAAGGGGAAAGACGGTGGCAAATCTGAATGAAGTTCTGGGCGATGCGCGGTGGCATTGCGAACCGCCTGATTGGAAGCTCACCGAAGAGTCCTTGACCCTCACGACCGGCAGCGAAACCGATTTCTGGCAGGAGACGTTTTATGGGTTCCGGCGCGATGATGGGCATTTTTTGGGGCGCACAATTCCGGGGGATTTCTCGGCGGTCGCCACATTCGATGCGCAATACGAGATCCTCTACGATCAGGCTGGACTGATGATGCGCGCTGATGCGCAAAACTGGCTTAAGGCGGGTATTGAATATTCCGACGATGTCGCGAATTTCTCGGCTGTGGCGACCCGCGGCGGACGCTCGGACTGGTCGGTGATTGGCGTTCCTAAGATATCGGGGCCGCAGCAGGTTCGTCTGACGCGGCTGGGTGGCGCGGTGATCGTTCACTACAAAGGCCGCGAAGGTCTTTGGAACCTGATGCGGCTGGCCGATTTCCCCACCGACGTTGCTGTCGAGGTCGGTCCGATGGCCTGTTCGCCGCAGCGGGCGGGGCTGGTGGCGCGATTTGACGATTTTCAGATCGGGCCGCCGGTGAGCAATCCACTGCACGCAAACTGAAATCAAATGTGCGTCCGCTGCGGACCGAAGGGACCCAAGTGGCCGAAGATTCTGGGGAAATGGGTGTAGCCATATTCGACATTGCGCCCTAAGCTGGCCGCTGTCGGGCCGAAGAATGCCTGCTCTGACCACGAAAATCTGGGAGGAATGTTCATGGTTTTTCGCAAACAATTGACGGCAATGGCGCTGTGCGCCGCAGCGACGGGCGGCGCGGCCGTACCTGCCGCTGCCCAAGAGTTCGAGGGCGTAACGGTCAATATCTTGACCCGCCCGGGCTACGTGATCGCCGGTCCGCTCATCGAACGCGGCAAAGACTTTGAGGAAATGACCGGCGCCAAAATCGTCGTGACGGAAGTTCCGTTCGCCGAGATTTTCCCCAAGATTCAGAACGACTGGGCCACGGGCACCAACTCGATCGACGTTGGGGTTTTTGCCGCCGGTTGGGGCGTCGAGCTTGATGCTGCCGGTCTCTTGGAAGACCTCGATCCTTACGTCGCCGCAGACAACAAGATCATGCTGGACGACATTGCGCCCTATTTCCGCGACTTTGGCCAGAAGGTCGGCGGCAAGACCAAGCTTCTGATGGTCGATGGCGACTTTCAGATGGTATACTACCGTACCGACGTCCTGTCAGAGGCCGGGCTGGAACCGCCGGTCACTTGGGAAGACTATCTTGACGTTGCGTCCAAGATCCACGGCATGGACATGAATGGCGACGGCGACGCCGATTATGGCTCGTGCATCTTCAAAAAACGCAATGCCCAGTCCTATTTCGCGATCCAGACCTTTGCGGCGCCGATCGTGCAGACACACGGCACCGCGCAGGGCTTCCATTTCGACAATGCGACGATGAAGCCGCTGATCAACAATGCCGGCTGGAAGAAGGCGTTCGAGCTTTATAAGGCGACCGGGGAATTCGGTCCGCCGGAAGAGCTGAACATGGATATCGGCGACACCCGTGCGCTGTTCAAGGCCGGCCGTTGCGGTCTGCTGGTGGAATGGGGCGATCCCGGAACGCTGCAGCTTGACGACGACGCCGCAGCCATCAAAGGCAAGCTATTCGCCATCGCTGCCATCGGGTCGCGTGAGGTGCTGGATCGCGAGACTGGCGAGCTGGTCCCGGCCACGGCGGAAACCGCACCACACTCGGTGGACGGCATCAACTATTCGCCTTTCGCAGCCTTCGGCGGCTGGGCCGGCGCGATCAACAAGGGCGCCGACGAACGGACCAAGGCCGCGGCCTATGCGTTCCTGTCGCATATGAACCAGCCCGCGCAATCGGGTATCGACGTGACGATTGGTGCCACGGGCTACAATCCGTATCGCATCTCGCAGCTGGCCAGCACCGATCTCTGGGTCGAGGCCGGCATGCCGCAAGAGCTTGCCGACAATTATCTCGGCGCGATCAACGCCGCGCTGGATAACCTCAACATGTCCTCCGACATGAAGATCCCCGGCGCCCAGCAATATACTGCGGTCGTTCTAGACACCCAGCTTGCCCGGTACCTGGCCGACGAGATCACGGTCGAAGAGGCACTCGCCAATATCGAGGAAGGCTGGGAAGAAATCACAGAGGACTTCGGTCGCGACGAACAGGTCGCGGCACAGGCCCTGGCGCTCGGCACCAACTGACGCAACAGGCGAATGTCCTCTTACGAAAACATACGCCAGCCGGGGATATCTCCGGCTGGCGTCCCCTTTCGCGAACGCCTGGGCGAGTGGGTGGACCGGCATTCCGGAACTTTCTTCATCGCGCCCGCGGTCACTCTGATCCTGATTTTCGCGATTTTCCCGACCATCTATTCCATCTTTTTCGCGCTCAGCCGGGTTCGCTTCACCGGTGACGGCCTGAAATTCCGCTATGTCGGGTTTCGAAATTTCGCCAAGCAGTTTTTCGGCAGCTCCGAAGTGCATTTCCTCGGACGAACAGACCCGGTCAGCATCTTCGGCTATGCGGTCTTCGCGGCGATTGCCGTCGCTGTTCTGGTGTGGCTCTGGCGGTCGCGCAAGATCACGACCTGGGTCGGGATGATTGGCCGCACCATTTCTGCGGCAATGGCGATCTTCCTGGCCTGGATCCTTTGTGCCTCGCTGGTGTCGGGCAATTCCATCGGCACGCTTTATACAACGCTATTCTACGTTCTGGTGGGCTGCACGCTGCAATTCGTGATCGGTACCGGGCTGGCGTTTCTTTGTTCGCAGCCGATTTCGGGTAAGAACTTTTTCCGGGTCATATTTTTCATCCCGCTGATGATCACCCCCTTGGGCGTGGGCTATGCGATGAGGATGGTGGCCGACGTCACCAAGGGGCCGTTCCAGCCATTTTTGAATTTCGTGGGTCTTGAAGAGTGGGTGTGGTCCGCGGACGCATGGTCGGCGCGGTTCATGATGATGGTCAGCGACAGCTGGCAGTGGATACCGTTCATCTTCATCTGCATGCTGGCCGCGCTTGAAAATATTCCGCGCGATCATGTCGAGGCAGCGCAGGTCGATGGCGCGTCCAGCTTCCAGATCTTCCGCGAGATCACCTGGCCACAGGTCCTGCCGGTCGCGGTGACCGTGCTGCTGATCCGGATGATCGAGGCCTTCAAGATCGTCGATCTGCCTAACATCATGACCGGCGGCGGGCCAGGCTCTGCAACCGAATCCATGACGTTGAATTCGATGTATATCTGGCGCGCCAACGATCTGGGTTCCTCGGCGGCGATTGCGTACCTGCTCTTGATTTTGACCGTCGTGATCTGCGCCTCGTTCTTCAACTACGTCGTGGTCGGGCAGATCAGAAAGGCGCGCGCATGAGCCAGACGTCTTACAGGTTCCAGAAAGCCAACCGCACGCTGCTGCAGCGGCTGTTCGAGGCGCCCTCTGTCGGAAAAATGTCGCCGGTTGCCAGGATCGTCGCCTATCTCCTGCTGGCGGTCTGGTCGCTCTTTGTGCTCTTCCCAATCTACTGGGTGATCATCACGTCCTTCAAGGACGCCGCAGCGGTGAACCAGGGACCATTCTACATCCCGTTCGTCGATTTCCAGCCGACGCTCGAGGCCTGGCGGACCCAATTCACGGAAGACCCGTTTTGCAATTTCTCGGCGATTGCGCGGCAATTTGGCCTTTTGGTCTACAATTCGTTCGTCTTCATCGTGTCGCCGGTGGTGTCGCTGGAACCGATGGAACCCCAGATCTGCAAGATCTATCTGGCCTTCACCAACTCGGTGGTCATCAGCATCTTCTCGACCGGGCTCTGCGTGATCGTGGGCTCTATGGCGGCCTATGCCCTTGCGCGCATCCAGTATTCGCCCAGATTCGGCAACATCATGATCTTCGTGCTGCTGATCGTGGCCGTCATCATTGCCACCACCTATGCCGGTGCGCCCTGGTGGGCCGCGGCGGCGGTCGCGCTGGCGCTTTTCTTTTTCCTGGCCCGCGCGTTGAGGAATTGGTTCAAGATGTCGCTTCGCAACGGCGATATCCTGTTTTGGATCATATCGCAGCGGATTCTGCCGCCGATCGTGATCGTGATCCCGATCTATGTGATGTTTCAGGCGGTGAAGATGCTGGACACGCATATCGCGCTGATCCTGCTCTACGCCGTGGCGAACATGCCGATTGTCGTCTGGCTTATGCACGATTTCTTCGCGCATCTTCCAATCGAGCTGGAGGAATCCGCCCAGCTGGATGGAGCGACACGGCCGCGCATCTTCTGGGAGATCGTATTGCCGCTGACCCGCCCCGGCCTGGCGGCAACCACGCTGTTGATCCTGGTGCTCAGCTGGAACGAATACCTCTTTGCGGTGTTCCTTGCCACGGTCAAGGTGCAGACGATGCCGATCATGGTTGCGGCCAAGAATGCAGGTGAAAAGGGCGTCTTCTGGTGGGAGATGTGCGCGATCATCGTCGTGATGATCATTCCGGTGATCGTGATGGCGATCCTGCTGACGCGGTTCATATCGAGGGGTGTCTTGATGGGCGCGGTGAAAGGCTAGGCAATGGGGGAAATCGGCCACAAGGCATCGGTCAGATTTGAGAATGTGCAGAAGAGCTTCGGCGCCGTGAAGGTGCTGGAGGATTTCGATGTCAAGGTCGAGCCGGGCGAATTCCTGGTGCTTCTCGGCGCGTCCGGTTCGGGCAAGACCACGGCGCTGCGCATCCTGTCCGGGCTGGAAACACCGACCGCGGGTCAGGTCTATATCGACGACCAGAACGTCACCGAGGTCTTGCCGAAATACCGCGACATCTCGATGGTCTTTCAGTCCTACGCGCTTTACCCGCACAAGACCGTCGCCGAAAACATCGGGTTCCCGCTTAAGGTTCGAAAGGTGGGCCAGGCCGAAATGGATGCGGCGATTCTAGACGCGGCCCATCAGGTGCAGCTTGAAAGCCTGCTGAAACGGTATCCGCGCGAGTTGTCGGGCGGGCAACGCCAGCGTGTCGCGCTGGCGCGCGCCATCATTCGCCGGCCTTCAGTCTTTCTGATGGACGAGCCATTGTCGAACCTCGACGCCAAGCTGCGCGGGCATATGCGCGCACAGCTCAAGCACATGCAGAAATCGATGGGGATCACGACGATCTACGTGACCCATGACCAGATCGAGGCGATGACGCTCGCACATCGCGTGGCTATTCTGGAAAAGGGCATCCTGCAACAGCTCGCCACCCCCGCTGAGATCTACAATGACCCCGCAAACCTGTTCGTGGCGCAGTTCATCGGGTCCCCCCCCATGAACGTCGTGCATGGCAGCCTCGACGGCCATCGTTTCGTTACCAACGGGGTCGGGATCGACACAGGCGTCACAGGCCGCGTCGAGAAAGCGGTGATGGGGGTGCGGCCCGAAGACTGCGCGATCGCACCGCCTTCCGAGGGCACGCTCTCGGGCACTATCTACACAAACGAACTCATTGGCGATCACGCGCTCGTCACCGTCGACTGGGCCGGCGACCAGATTTCGGTGAAGGCGTCCAAGGATTTTGACGGCGAACAGGGCGACGATATCGGCGTCGTCATCTCGCGCGATCACCTGTTCGTCTTCGATGAAAGTAACGGGCACCGCATCCGCTGAACCGGCAGGCGGCAGGCTTAGCCGATGAGTGGGTCAACAACCAAAAGGCCAGCAATATGCGCGCGACAAAGCTGCTCGAAACGGGCGACATTCGCACAGTCGAGGTGCCGGTGCCCCAGCCCGGCCCGGGTGAGATCCTGATCCGGGTCGAGGCCGCGGGCATCTGCGGCACCGATCGGCATCTCTACAAGGGCGAGTTTCCATCCGTCCCCGGCAAGACGCTGGGGCATGAGTTTTCCGGCATCGTCGTCGATGGCGGCGACACAGAGTTCGCCGAGGGTACGCGAGTGACCTGCGATCCGAACACATGGTGCGGGACCTGCGACCAATGCCAGCGCGGTCGGGTCAATCTTTGCAAGCGCAACGTGGCGACCGGCATCCACCGAGACGGCGGGTTCGCCGAATACTGTGCCTTCCCGGCGTCTAAGGCCGTCGCTCTACCTGAGGATCTAGATCCCCTTCACGGCGCTTTTTGCGAACCGCTGGCCTGCACAATTCACGGTATGGACCTGGGCGCAGCGCGGGCCGGTGAACGGGTCTTGGTGATTGGCGGCGGCGTCATCGGTCTGATAGCGGTTCAACTCGCACATCTGGCAGGCAGCGAAGTGATGCTGTTGACCCGGAGCCCGGAAAAACAGGCCCTCGGGCTCGAAACCGGGGCGGATCATGCGGTCGGGACCGAGGAGGCTTTTCGCGTATTGTGGCCCGACGGCGCCGATCTTGTTGTCGAATGTGCCGGTGTCGGCGAAACCGTTGCCGTTGCGCCCAAGCTGGCGCGCACGGGCGGCCGGGTCGTGGTGCTGGGTGTCCTTCCCCAAGGCGACCATGTGCCTTTTGAACCCTTCGACCTTCTGTTCCGCGAGATCCAGCTGCATTTCAGCTTTCTCAATCCGTTCACCCATGGGCGCGCGGCGCGGATGATCGCCGAAGGTGCCATCTCGGTCGCGCCTCTCATCAGCCGCACAATATCTCTCGACCAAGCCGCCGGGGCCATCGCGGCACCACCGCCGCGTGGCGAGGTACGGGCGATCGTCGTGCCCGATCAGATTTGAAGCGCATGCAGCGGCCCACAATTTGTTGACTCGATTGGCGCGCGTGTGAATCCTCAAAGCCAGCCAACCCATTCAGATAGAGGCCAAGTTGGGCGACCATTCCCAGGAATTTGACTACATCATCGTCGGCGCCGGTTCGTCCGGCTGCGTGCTTGCCTCGCGGCTCAGCGAAGATGCCGACGCCTCGGTGCTGGTGGTAGAGGCGGGCGGGCAAGACAAAAGCTTTCTGTTCCGCTGGCCCGCGGGCTTTGCCAAGATGACCAAGGGCATCGCCAGTTGGGGCTGGTCGACCGTGCCGCAAAAGCACCTGAACGACCGCGTGCTGTGGTACACGCAGGCCAAAGTGCTGGGCGGCGGCAGCACGATCAATGCCCAGGTCTATACGCGGGGCAACGGCAAGGATTACGACGCCTGGGCGGAGGACGGTTGCGCGGGCTGGAGCTATCGCGAAATCCTGCCCTATTTCAAACGCGCCGAGGGCAACGAGCGATTTCACGACGACTATCATGGAACCGACGGCCCACTGGGCGTGTCCGCGCCCCGTGGCGCGCTGCCGATCTGCGACGCCTTCATTCGCGCCGCCCAGCAATACGGCATTCCCTATAACCCGGATTTCAACGGCAAACAGCAGGCCGGTACAGGATACTACCAACTGACCCAGCGCGACCTGAAACGCTCGTCCGCCGCAAGCGCCTTTCTGCACCCAACTTTGACGCGGCCGAATCTGACGCTTCGGTCCAATCAGCAGGTGCGCCGCATCGTTCTGGAAAAGGGCCGCGCCATCGGGATCGAAGTCGAAAATGGCGGACAGGCCGAATTGCTGCGCGCGCGCCGCGAAGTTTTGATCACCTCCGGCGCTATTGGCAGCCCGCGCCTGTTGCTTCTGTCCGGCATCGGACCGGCCGACCACTTGAATTCGGTCGGTGTCGAGGTGCAGCACGATCTTCCCGGTGTCGGTCAGAACCTGCACGACCACCTCGACCTTTGCGCGTTGGGCGAATGCAGCGGCCGGTACAGCTATGACGGCATGGACAAATTCCCCCGATCCGCCATCGCCGCACTGCAATACTATTTCTTCAGATCCGGCCCCGTTACCTCATCGCTTTTCGAAACGGGCGCGTTTTGGTATTCCAGCGATGCCGCGCCGTTGCCAGACACACAGTTCCACTTCGGTCAGGGGTCCGGCATCGAAAAAGGCATCGTTACAATCGACAAAGGCGGCGTCACGCTGAACAGCGCGTTTATGCGCCCGCGTTCGCGCGGGTCGGTGACACTCGCCTCCGCCGATCCGAATGACGCACCGTTGATCGACCCGAATTACTGGGCCGATCCGCACGACAAGGAGGCATCATTGGACGGGCTGGAGATCGCGCGCGAAATCCTCTCGCAAGCGGCACTGGAACCATACCTCGCACGCGAGGCGCTGCCGGGACCGGACGTCAAGACGCGCGAGGACCTGTTCGACTATGCCTGCCGGCTGGCCAAGACCCAGCACCATCCGGTCGGCACCTGTCGCATGGGGCATGGGGAAGACGCGGTCGTCGACCCGGAGCTAAAGGTCCACGGGCTAAAAGGCTTGCGGGTCTGCGACAGCGCGATCATGCCGACGATCAATTCGTCCAATACCAACGCCCCCACGATCATGATCGGCGAGAAGGCCAGCGACATGATCCGCGGTCTGGATCCACTTCCGGCAGCCGTTCTTGAGCGTAACGATGGACCGCGGCGCGATATTGCGTGAGGGCTGACTATCGAGGTGACTAGGGGCTGATCGCTCCTAGCAATAAAATTCGACGCGCCATCGCCCGATCAACGTGTTCGATGGGCCTTTCGGCATCGCCGAGTTCGCGAAGTTGCACATACGCCATTTCCTGTGGAGGTGAGCAAGCGGTTCCGCATCGGACATTTCCCACGGATCGACCCGGCCTGCGATAACCAAGAATTGGACACCAATATGCGTGGTCATCCCGACTTCCATAAGGCTTTGCCGCGAGAGAGACCTGCGCACACGGCATTCTGCTTGAACAAAGCCATCTCTTCGACGCATCTTCCGAACAACGTCTGGAACTTGCGATTCAGTGAAGCAGAGACAAACCGAAGCCGGAGCCGCGGACAAATGGCAATTGCTGTACGCGGCGGGCCCGATTGCCATGGCATTCTTCGTCAACGGCGCCCTGTTCGGGGCCTGGGCGTCGCGTATTCCGACGGTTAAGTCCGCGTTCGAGCTGTCGCCGAGTTCCCTGGGTCTGCTTTTGCTGGTCCTGGCCGGCGGAGCGGTCGTTGCCTTCCCTCTGGCCGGCAGAACCGCCGACCGCCTCGGTGCGCGCGGGGTCACCCGGATATTGGCCGTGCTTTACGTCGGCGCGTTCCTCGCCATCGGCCTTGCCCCGTCGATCTGGACTCTCGTGCTGGCGCTGTTTGCGTTCGGCGCCACCCATGGCGGTATGGATGTGACGATGAACACCTGGGGCACGGCCCTTGAACGTCAGAAGAATATTGTCGCGCTGCCGGCCTTGCACGCGACCTTCAGCCTTGGCGCGGGCGCCGGGGCGGCAACGGGCTACTTCGCGTTGCAGTGGGGTCTGAGCGTGGCGCAGCACGCCTTGTTGCTTTCTGTGCCAATGCTCGTTTTGTCACTGATCCCGGGCGGGGTTGCCACCGCCGGACAGCCACAAAGACGTGGTGTCCGCGAACCGGTATTCCGTCTTCCAACCGCCACCATTTTGGTTGTCGGCATCGTCGCGTTTTCAATTACCCTCGGCGAAGGCGCCATGGCGGATTGGAGCGCGGTATTCCTGGTAGAGCAAACCGGTGTGGTGCCCTCACATGCGGCACTGGGTTACACGGTATTCTCCCTCGCGATGGTCACGATGCGGCTGCTCGGAGGCGCCGTTCTGCGGGTGGTTGGACCGCAATCGGCTGTCCTGGCTTCGGGCGCAATTGCGGCCTGCGGTGCATTCCTTGCGGCCATGACGCAGGCCTACGGGATCGCGCTTCTCGGCTTCCTGCTCATGGGGCTTGGCTTCGCGCTCATCATGCCGCTTTCGATGTCGGCGGCCGCCAATGTATCCGAAGACTCAGCCGGGCGCGCCATCGCCGGTGTGGCGATATTCGGTTATGGCGGGTTGTTGTTGGGCCCCCCGATCATTGGATTTCTGGCGGACGCCGCAGGATTCCCGGTGGCACTTGGAGCCATCGGGCTGCTGGCATTGGTGGCTTGCTTGGGAAGCTCCAATTTCAGAGCGTAGACCGGATTGGAATTCTCAGAATTCCGGACGACAACGCTTCGTCTGCGAAATCAGTTCAAAATGTCCTTGGTGTGCTGAACCCGCTGGGCGGTCATCATACCGGTTGCGTTATGCATAAAGGTGGCAGCACATCCTCGCAGCTTTGTCCGCAAAGTTGACCCAATCGATCAGCCAATGCCGCAAGATCGATGCGCCCGTTATGGCGACCAAGGTCGCTGTAAAAGCCACTGCTGCGTTGCCAAGGGCGTCATTGCACGAGAACAGCCATACGGCCCGCACACTCGCGTCTCCGGCGCGGTGTTGAGGCACGTCTGACTGTGCCACGGACCCGGGCGGTATCCGATCAAGGTGGTGCCCGGTCCCCGACACAGCACGTTCCACGCCGTCGAGTCGCGCGTTTTTCAGATCGATATCAAGGGTAAGGATTTGAGAGGCGGTGGTGATCTTGGGGCTCGAGACACCTGCAGAGGTCACGGCCTTCTCGATCTTCGCCGCGCATGAGGCGCAGTCCATTCTTGTCACCCGATACCGGAAAGACTGGGTCAAAGCGGCAACTCCCAACAACCAGCGTGGAACATAGGTGTTTGCCGGCGTTGCGCCAAAATGCCCGCGGTCCGGCTTGCCGGACAAGGCACGGCTTGCCAGTATCGACCCTACCAATCGCGCGGGCATCCAGGTGGCTAAGGTGGTCTCATTTTGGGTTTTGCAGATCTGTTGACAGTCTACAGGCTTGCTGCTGCTCCCGTGGCAGCATGGATGGCGCTCGATGGACAACGCGACGCCTTCTTCGTTCTAATCATCATCAGCCTGGTCAGCGATCTCGTCGATGGCCCGATCGCCCGATGGTTCGGGCAGGTAACTCGTCTCGGGGCAAAGCTCGACACTGTTGCCGACGGATGCACGGTTCTGGCCGCGATACTGGGGCTCTACCTATTTGAGGGAGAGACACTGCGGCCCGAGCTTCCGTGGCTCTACCTGTTTCTGGCAAGCTATGGCGCGGCTGCGGTCACCTCCCTCTCGAAGTTTGGCGTACTTCCTGCCTACCACCTGTATTTATCAAAGACGGCTGCATTTTGCGCAGGCGCGTTTTTCATTTGGCTTTACCTGATCGATTACTCACGCCCCTTCTTTCTGGCCGTTGTGAGCCTGGGTGTGTTGGCGAACTTGGAGTCACTGCTTGTCACACTGCGCCTGAAGCGCTTTCGGTCTGATGTTGCTAGCTTATTCTATCTGCGGGTCCACGAACGCGATGGTGATGGCTGATGGGATCCGCTTCGGACGCGACCAGGCCTTTGCCAAATCCGAAGTGCCACACGGGCATGAATGTCGGCAACGAGGAAGCTGCACCGTAACGTTGAGGTGGTTGGTAAACGACCGGAGCGGGCCGAAATCGAAGATTTCGCCTCTATCAGCGCACCGGCTATGATGCGGTATCGGGAGGACACATCATGCGTGAGTACTGGGCCACATATTCTGTCAAAGACCACCTGGAAGAGCGTGCCTTTGTGGCGGATGTCATGCTCTACGACCGGATCGTCGTGCCGCATCCGCCGGATGACAAAGAGCGCGCCCGCTGGGCAGGCAATGGTTGGGATCCCGACCGGTTGGACAATCTGCTTGAGATCATCGGGCCCGACCGATCACGCAAAATCCCTTGGGACGACAATCACAAGCAAGAATGGCAAGACCGCATGGCCGCGGCGGATCACCTAAACCGTGATGCGTTTCAAGCCACGCGCGACATACTAACGTCTGACTTGCCGCCCTACGTAACCGGTGTTCAGGCCGATTTGGCCTTTTCGGATGCCGAGGCCCTCGCCGCGGGTACGGGGCTTAGGCCCCATTCCGAAAGCAAGGACGGAGGCACGGCCTCGCTGGCCACGGTCCTCGGAAAGCGCTTCCTTGCCCCGGCGGCCAAGAGCTACCCAGACCAAGAGGGCGCGTTGCGGAGCGCACTTGCTTTGTCAGCGGACAGCGAATTCAAGAAGAAGCGCAAAGCCTATTATCGTTGGCAGCGTGAATTCCTCGAGGAGTGCGCCCGGCTCGACACCGTCTGGGACCAACGCGACCGCGACCTGGTGATCGCCAAGGCGGCAGAGGAGATGCACGATCTTATCGCGGACGAAGAACGCGCACTGCGGCGGCAAAAGATCAAGCTTGGGGCGCTCTTCACACTCACGGTCACCGGATCGGGCCTGGCGTTGGTGGGCGGCGGGCCGATCACACCCGTGGGCCTCGCGGGTGCTTTCGTCTCGGTCGGCGCCTTCCTGGTGGACAAGTTGTTGGAACCGGAGCCGGACAAACCGGCGCCAGCGGCCTTCTTCACGAGCGCAAATCGGCATTTCGGTTGGTCGGTGACCTAGTCAAAACTAGAGACAAATGCCGCACACTCCATGAACGGCCGCTTTCTGACCGCCGCATTGGGTGAATAGAATGTCCGCAAGGGGCCGCGACCGACAGTCAGATGACGCTCGCTGCCATAGGTTCTGCCGCGACGCCGCATAGCTCCTTGGGAGCGCGAAGGTGCCCATGGGGTCAGCCAAGCGGCGACCCTTTTAACCGTACTGATGGCGGGCCGGCGTCCAGCGGTACCCGTCACCGTCGGTTTCCAGGTATCCCAGTCCGGGAAGGGCGATGTGCGATCCACCCATCATCAAGCGATCCGCAGCGACCATATCCATGGTCTTGATGCGGGTTTGACGAGCCATGTCCTGATCGGTGTCAAAGCCAATGGCCACGGCGGGCATTGCGAGTTGCACCGCGGGAACATGGACAATATCGGCCGCAATCAGCAGGACATCGCCATCACTCTCAAGCATAAGGCCCGTATGGCCGACGGTGTGCCCGGGTAGCGCCACAGTCGTGAGCCCGGGCGCAATTGTGGTTTCTTCCGACCCAAAAGGCTCAATGCGGTCACCGAAACCGCCAAGCGCGGCGCGGGCAAGGTCAAACGCAGCTTTGAATTCATCCGGTGCCTGCGCCTGGATTTCCTCGCTGGTCCAGAAGTCGATATCAGCGCTCGCGACCCGAAGTGTCGCGTTCACATACGGGTTGCCGGCAGGCGAAACCGTGCCGCCGATGTGATCGCCATGCAGATGGGTGAATACGACGGTGTCAATCGTCGTCGGATCGACGCCGAGGGCGCTCATCACGGACGGCAACTTGCCAAGGGTCGGTCCGAAAATCTCGCCCGTTCCCGCATCGATTAGAATTCTGCGATCACCGATCTCGACCAAGAATGCATTGACGGCGCTCGGATGCGTTTCGGAGGTTATGTGCGCCTTGTCCAGCAAGGTCGCAAACTCCTCCGGCGTCACGCCGGAGAGCAGGTCCGGTCCGATCGGGATGAACCCATCGGACAGCACGTGCACGGTCGCCGCTCCCACCCGGTAACGCCGCGCCGCAACGAGGCCCTCTGCTCCGACAGGCACGACGGACCACCCCAATGCGGCAAGGCCCGAAGCGATGCCTGTTCCGGCCAAGAATACGCGTCTATCCATGATCATTCTCCCTGGTTTCTCGAGGCAAGCCCACGCTTTTGCTACACTAGCAAGAATAGGCACAGCGTGGCACCATCGTTGAAGCCCACGTCCGCTGGAAATCAACTGATCGGCCAATGGCCCCTCTGTGCCGCACTGTTCGAATTCATCCGCCATCCGATTCCACGATCGCAGCGAATGTCAGAAATCGTGAGCCGCACGGCAGCGGCCGAAGGCGTTAGTCAACGACGGGTCTGGGCCGTCTACGATATGTACGTTACCAAGATCGGGTCGAATTCAGCGCCGCCGTATTACGGGCCCGACCCATGTTTGCTATGCTTCCGGTGAGAATGGTCTTGCAGGAGACTTGCCCGTTGCCGTCGATTTCACTCCGTCACACCATTGCCGTCATGATCGCTGCCGCAGTGTCAGTTACAGCACCGACCCCGGCGGCCGCGCAATTCGCGGGCATCCCCGCTTGGCTGCAAAAGCATGTCGGTACGGGCGATGGCCAGATCGCCCCTGTGGTCCTGAACAGGGCACGTGCGCTTTACCAGCGAAAGATACGCCATCGCGCCGTCACCAATCCCTGCTACCTTGCGATGGATGCGACGCGCCCGAGCACCGCGCCCAGCGGTGAACCGGGGCGCCGGTTTTATATCATTTGCGAATCCCGGAAAACGTTCCGCGCGGTTTCGTCGGGCTATGGCAACGGGCGGAAATTGCAGCGCGCGAATTTCTCGAACGGCCGGCAATGCGCGAAGAACTTCAGCAATGCGGAGGGGTCGAAGCTGACGACGGGCGGATCGTATGTCACGGCCGAAACAAGGACCTCGTTCAAAGGCTATTTCGGTCAATCGGGTGAAAAGCGGCCATTCTATCGGACGTTCCTGCTGTTTGACGGGGAAGGCGACACGGCAAATGCCAGAGAGCGGGCCATCGGCGGGCACCCGGCGGTGTTCCTGAAGTGGCAGTGCCGCTTCAGAAATCCGAAGAGTCCCCATGCCGACAACGAGGGGTATGTCCCTTACGGCAGACTGGTGAACTATACCGGCGGCCGCAGCAACGGCTGTACGACGTGGTCACAGACCGCTTCGAGCGAAATCATTGCGCTGGTGGAGGGAAACCCGACGACGCTCTACATCTATCCTGAATCCGGCGATATCAACGCGGTTGCGGCTGCCGTGAAGAACCGGAGATCCCTGGCGCACGCCGGGCTCTACTGGAACGCTGCATGTTTGAACGAAATCGGCGCGCCAAAGTTCTGGCCGAAGAGAACCCTCCAGCCGATCATCAATGAATGGCGGCAGTCCCTGCCAAAACAGCCGCCACTGGCATTGCCGATCTGCAAGTGACGGTGATTGAGGTGGTGTAATCGACGGCGCCCAGGCGAGCGGATGCCCTTGCAAGCGGCAGTCCGCTTTGGCGGGCCGCGCCGCAGCACGGACACCTCCGGTTCAACGGCGGCTCCAGGCCGGACGCGGCCAACGCGGGCCGTAAGGAAATCTTCAGTTTTTTTAGTCACAGTTTGGTCTGGCCAGTGAAGGCCTTTTTGCAGAGTAGATGCATGCGACACGAGCCGAAACGTGACCACTTTATGGTTGCTAAAACATCCGACGACGACATTGTGATGCAGCGCGTTCTCTACAAGCTGGGGCTGGTAGACACACCGCCCGAAGAGAATTTCGACAAATTCATCAGGTTGGCAACAAATGCCGTCAGCGTTCCGGTCGCCCTTGTTTCGTTCGTCGAAGAAGACCGCAATAGGCAGTTCTTCAAGAGCCAGATTGGTCTTGCAGGACACTGGGCCGAAGATCTGAGGTAGCCCCATTGGGTGGTCCACCAACGAGTCGCGAGCTTTATGATGTTGCACTTGCCCCCGACCTTAGACCGCCCGGAGCCGGAAAATCCGGGCACCTGCACTTGCCCCCAACCTTAGGCCGCCCGGGGCTGGAAAATCCGGGCTCTTTCACATTGGCGGGCCGGATGTGCCAGCGGGCTTGATGAGCGATGACGGGACGTTGTACCCGATCGCGCTGTGGGGTCGGTCTTCGTTGTAGTATCTGCGGTAAGTCTCCATCTTTTTCCGGG
>JASJDP010000030.1 GCA_030065095.1 Rhodobacter sp. | reverse complement strand
CCGTTGCCGGCATGGGCGAAATGCAGGATATGGCAGCGGTGAAGTACCTCTGCACTTCCGTTGCCGGCATGGGCGGCATGCAGGACATGGCGGCGGTGAAGTACCTCTGTACCTCCGTCGCCGGCATGGGCGGCATGCAGGACGCGGCGGCGGTGAAGTACCTCTGCACCTCCGTTGCCGGCATGGGCGAAATGCAGGATATGGCAGCGGTGAAGTACCTCTGCACTTCCGTTGCCGGCATGGGCGGCATGCAGGACATGGCGGCGGTGAAGTACCTTTGCACCTCCGTCGCCGGCATGGGCGGTATGCAGGATGCGGCCGCGGTGAAGTACCTCTGCACCTCCGTCGCCGGCATGGGCGGCATGCAGGACGCGGCTGCGGTGAAGTATCTCTGCACCTCCGTCGCCGGCATGGGCGGCATGCAGGACATGGCCGCGGTGAAGTACCTCTGCACCTCTGTTGCCGGCATGGGTGGCATGGTCGAGCCGGCGGTGAAGTATCTGTGCACGTCGGTCGCGGGAGCGGGCGGCGCCATGAACGCCGAGATGTTTGCCACGCAAATGGCCATTAAGTACGGCTGCACCTCGGCGGGCTACATGGAGGCGATGTCGGCCGGTGCCGGAGACGGCATGGGGGCGGGCAGCTTCGCCTACGATCCGCAGATGATGATGATGGCCTCGTCCATGGCCGCGCGGCCGCAGTGATGCGGCCGCACTTCCTCCCCCAGACGCGAGAGGTTTCGCTATGAACGTGCTGGTCAACAACCGGTTTCCCGCGGTGGACGTGGGTGCGCTTGCCCTGTCGGGCTATGTCCATCGGCACCAGGTGGCCGAGGGCGTGATCGCGCTCTATCATCCGTTCGGGCATGAGATCGCTTTCATTCCGGAGGAACTTGCGGAGCCGCTCGACGCGCGCCGTTTCGAGCAACTCCCGCCCGAGATCTTGAACGATCTGATCCAGCGCAGTTTCCTTGTGCCCGAAGATTTCGACCGCACCGCGCTCGACCAGGTTTCTGTGCCTCCGATCAAGGGCTTCTTCAGCCTATGGCTGCTCATGGTTCAAACCTGCAACATGGCCTGCCGCTACTGCGTGGTCGAAGCCGACAAGCAGACCCGAAAGGTCGCACAGGACCCCGAAAAGACCCAAGCCGGCACCCGGATGACGCCCGAAACCGCGGATCGCGCGATCGAGGTGTTCCGCGACAACCTCGAGCGCAACCGTCAGCCCTTTGCCAAGACGACGATCTATGGCGGCGAGCCGCTGCTGAACCGGCTGACCGTCGCCCATGTCGTCCCGCGGCTCAGGCAAATGCGATGGGAGGGCCAGACTCAGCCCCTGGAGATCCTGTGCTTCACCAACGGGCTGATCTACGATCCGAAAATCACGGACATCTTCGCCGAGAACGACGTCACCGTCGGGCTCTCGCTGGATGGACTGAAATCCCACAACGACGCCTCGCGGCCGCTCCTGAACGGAGGGGGATCGTTCGACAAGATCGTCGCCTCGCTGAAACGCTACAAGGAAGCGGGGGTGCGGGTAGGTCTTTCCTGCACAATCGGCAAGCACAACAAGGACGACCTTGCCGAGATCGCAGCGTTCTTCGCGGACGAGCTTGGTGTCAACGCGTTCCAGTTGCAGACCCCGATTGACGTGCCGGGCAATCGCAACCCGCTGTACGTCCAGATGGGCGAGGCGGCGAAACCCGCCTGGGAGGCGTTCAAGGCGATGCGCGCGCGCGGCGGCGAAGAGGGGCTGGCGATGCGCAGGCTTGTGCCCTTCATGACCGGCCGCTTCCATCACCGCGACTGCGCGGCGGTGGGCGGCGAACTGGTGGTCTCTCCCGACGGGACCCTTGGACCGTGCCATAACGCCACGATCGGCGGCGAACAGTATTTCAACGGCAACGTCACCGATCCGAAATGCAACCCCGAGGTCCAGTCAAACTTCATCGAATGGCATGCGCGGATGCCGGTGAACATGCCGGGCTGCCACGGCTGCTCTTTCATCGGGCTCTGCGGCGGCGGATGTCCCTACAATGCGCTGATCAACAAGGGGTCGATCTGGGAGAAGGACCCGCAGCAGTGCTACTACATGAAGAACTACGTCGACCTGCTGTTGGAGGATTGCTGGGAGCGCTACGTCGAGAGCCGTCACTCCGCACAGGCCGGTGGGCTGGGGCTGTGAGGACGGAGTGCTGAGGGATGGCTAACGGCAAAGACGACAAGGACGCCAGGCCCGGCGGCCGGAAAAGGGCCGGGACACGTGCCTCGGGCGACGCGACGCCTGCCTCGCGTCCTGGCGGCAGGTCAGGCGGGTCGGCACGCGGCCGGACCGCCGGGACGGCATCTGCGGCGCCCGCGAGCCCGCTCCTGCGGGGCTTTCTCGACGAGATACAGGACGCGCAGACCACCGTGGTCGTCGATCTCGGCACCTCGCTCGAGGTCGCGAGCGCCGGCGGACCCTCGCGGCTCGCGTTGCTGCAGGACATCGCTGGCGCAGAGGCCATGCCGGTCTTCGAGCGGCGCCGCGCCGCCCGGGGCGCGACGGTCGCAAGCCTGTCCGGAGCGCCACAGGCCCCGGCCGCGCCGGGTTTCGACACAGGGCGCTTTGTCGAGTTCGCTGCCGGAAGCGCGTCCGATGCCGCCGACCTCGCGGCAGAGCTCCGCAAGTCTGCAGGCGAGATCGAGGCGATCCCGGCGCCGCCTGCCGTGCCCGCGCTCGGCCCTGCCTCGGCCGATGCGGGCCCGGGTGCCGCCGGGATCGAGGTGCCGAATTTCTTCAACTACCAGGGCTATCTCGCCGACGGGCCCTCCGGCCTCGGTTTCATCGGCGCCTGGGCGCTGCCGGGCGGCGACGGGTCTGGCGTCACGATCATCGACGTCGAGGGGGGCTGGCGCAGCAGCCACCTGGAGCTGACCGAATCCCGGTTTTCGCTTTGGGAGGGGCGCAATTCCGAGACAGAGAGCTGGATGGAACATGGCACAGCCGTGGTATCGGTCCTCGCCTCAACGCATGACGGGCACGGCACGGCGTCGGTCTGCCCGGGCGCAAGGACCGGCATGGTCTCGGTCTTTGACAGCAAGGATGGCCGCCAGCGCATCGCCAACAACATCTCCGCCGCGGGCGAGTTGCTGAACCCCGGCGATGTTCTGCTGCTCGAGTTACAGCGTCCGGGGCCCCGGACCTCCTACGCGGCCGATCCCGACCAACGCGGCTATGTGCCGCTGACGTTCTGGCCGGACGTCCGCGCGGTGGTGCAATACCTCGTCGGCCGCGGCATCACGGTCGTGGCCGTCGGCGGAAATGGCGGCGAGAATCTCGACGACGAGATCTACGGCGACAGGTTTGATCTCGAAAAGAACGACGCCGGTTGCATCATGGTGGGCGCGGGTGCACCGCCGAACGGGCTCTTTGGCCCGGCGCGCAGCAAGATGGATTTTTCCAACTACGGCAGCGTGATGGATGTACAGGCCTGGGGCCAGTCGGTGGTCAGCGGCGGCTATGGCGATCTCTGGGGGGGCGATAGCGCGGTCGACCAGCGCTACACCTCGCAGTTCATGGGCACGTCTTCGGCCGCACCGCTGATCGCGGGGCTCGTGGCCTGCGTCCAGGGCCGTCACATGGCGGTCTACGGCGTACCGGTCAATCCGCTCTACCTGCGCCAGGTCCTCAGGACGCTCGGCTGGGCGCCGGAAGGCGACGAAGATCCCGGCGGGGCGCCTTCCTTCGTGCTGCAGCCGGATCTGAGGCAGATCTTTGCTGCCCTGGACATCGGATGACCGGGAGCCATTCCGAACGAACGCTTGCGGTGGAGGTCGCCGAGGGCCTGGCGGACCCCGCAGGGCGGGTCGCCGCAATCCTTGCCGAGGACGATGGCATCGAACATGAGGTCGCTCCCTCGATCAGCGAGCCGCCACCCGGACTGGAGCGATTTATCCAGGTTCGGGTGCCGGTTACCGCGCTTGCCGCGGCGATCGCGCGGCTCGAGGGAAGCCCGGATATTGTGTCGGCCATGCCCGAGCCCGACGCCGAGTTCTGACAGGAAAGGGAGGCCAGCACCGTGCATGTCGATCTGAGGGCCAATGGCCATCTGCAGACCAAGACCGTCGCCCCGGGCGTCATCGGCGCCTATCACCCCTTCGGTCACCAGGTGACCTTTCTGCCCGACGAGGGCTGGCGCGCGGTAACAGAGGGTCGCCTTTCAAGCCTGCCCGACTGGATCGTCCAGGACCTTGCGGCACGCCATTTCCTGGTCAGCGAGGCCGAGGAGGCGCGGCTGGTCAAGGAACTCGACACCGGGCCGTCCGGGCTCGGCGAACTCTGGCTCGTCGTCGTCCAGAGCTGCAACATGGCCTGTCAGTACTGCGTGGTTGAGGGCAATGTCGAGGACCTCGAGCGCCGCAAATATTCCAAACCCAAAGACGTCTTCGACAGCCCGCTCATCGTGCCGGACGAGAACGGCGAGCCCACGCTCAAGGGCGCGGGCACACAGGTCGATATGATGTCGCCCGAGACCGCGCTTGCCGCCTGCGACCTGTTTGAGCGGCAGTTGCAGACCGCGGGTCAGGCGACGCCCAGGGTCACATTCTACGGCGGCGAGCCGATGCTAAACACCGCCGCAATCCGCGCCGCCGTGCCGCGACTGCGCCAAATCCGCTGGCCGGGGATGGGACGTGCCGACGGACCGAGCCTGCTGATCATCACCAACGGTCAGATTTACGACGCCGAGTTCACTGACTTCCTCAAAGCCCATAGCGTCATGGTCAGTGTCTCGCTCGATGGGATGAAGCGACACCACGATGCGGTCAGGGTGAACCATGGCGGCGGCGGCACTTTCGAGAAGGCGGCGAGGTCGCTGGAAAGATACATCGCCGCGGGGCTTTCCTGCGGCATCTGCACCACGATCGGCCGACACAACGTCGACGACCTGCCCGAGATCGCCGATTATTTCGCCGAGCGCTTTGGCGTCGCGGTCGAGTTCCAGGTGCCCTTCGATATCGGCTGCGGCGGCAATGACTACTACGTCCCGATGGTCGAGGCTTTCCCGAAGGCGATGGAAGCCTACGAACGGCTCCGCCGCCGCGGCCTGATCGAGGGGCTGGCGTTCAAGCGTGTGGCCGAGATGGCGGCAGGCGGAACCCGGCGCACGGACTGCTCGGCGATCGGCTCGCAGATCACCGTCTCGCCGGACGGCGCGATGGGACCCTGCCATTCGCTGGTGGGCGAGCGGATTGGGTTTTCCGGGCACGTCTCGGACCCTGCGTTCGATCCGTTCCAGACCGAGGCCTTCCGCGAATGGGCCGGACGCTACCCGCTCAACATGCCCGACTGCCAGGGCTGTTCGGCGATCGGCATCTGCGGCGGCGGCTGCCCCTACAACGCGATGATAAAGAAGGGCTCGATCTGGGAGAAGGACCCACAGCAGTGCAGCTATATGCATGCCTTCGTGGACTGGTTCATCGATGACTGCTGGGGCCGCTACCAGGCTGCGACGGGCATGACGGTGCAGCCGGCGGCGGCCAGTGCGACCGATGGCGCCCGCCAGTTCGAGCAGGCCTGAGGGCGTGCGGGCATGCGTATCGCGCTGCTCTACGGACCGACGGCCGCGGGCTTTCCGCCGGTCGGGGCGCTGACGCTCTCGGCCATTGCAAAGCGGATGGGCGTGGCGACCGAGGTCGTGCCGCTGCCGGCGGCTCAGCGGCGCGCCGAGGTCGCCGAGGCGCTTGCCGGGTTCGATATGGTGGGGTTTTCCACCGATTGCGGGACCTACCCCGACGCGGTCCTGACGGCCCGCGCGCTTCGGGCGGCACGCCCCGACCTGCCGATCGTCTTCGGCGGACCTCAGGCCACCGTCACGGCCACCCAGACGATGCAGGCCTTCCCCGAGGTCGATCTCTGCGTAAAGGGCGAAGCCGAGCAATCGTTCCCCGAACTCCTGCGCCGGCTCGCCACCGGCGCAGAGGACTGGCGCGAGGTTCCGGGCGGCGTGTGGCGTGCAGGCGACGGGATCGAAAGCCTGCCGGAACCGGCAATGCTGGCCGATGTCGACCAGGTGCCGCTGCCCGACTACGCCGCCTTTCCGACGGTCGGAATCAACGGCTCGATTCCGCTGGAGGTCGGGCGCGGCTGCCCATATGGCTGTACCTTCTGCAGCACCAATACGTTTTTCAAACGCCGCTTCCGGATGAAGAGTTCCGAGCGCGTCGCCGCCGACGTGGCGTCGCTCACAGCGAGCTATGGCGTGCGGCATGTCGATTTTATCCACGACATGTTCACCGTGCGGCGCGATTTCGTCGAGGATATCTGTGCCGCAATGGCCCGGCTTCCGGTCAGTTGGAACTGCTCGGCGCGCACCGACCGGCTCGATGACGCGCTGCTGAGCACGATGGCCGACGCCGGCTGCGTGGGTGTTTATGTCGGCATCGAAACCGGCTCGAAGCGGCTGCAGCGGAGTCTCAAGAAGAACCTCAACGTCGACGAGGCGATCGCGATGGTGCGGCGTTGCCAGAATTTTGGGATCGGGGTGACTGCCTCGATGATCATCGGCTATCCCAACGAGACGGTCGAGGACCTGCGAGAGACGCTGCTATGCGCATTCGAACTGGTCCGTCCCCACCCCTCGCGGCAAGCCACAGGCGACGTGGTGCTGCAACTTCCGTTCTTCGCGCCGCTTGCAGGCACGCCGATCCTCGACGAGGCAAGCGGATTCGCCTTCGACGGGGTGCCGCCGAGCGTGGTGGAACTGGGCGAGTCCCAAGAGCTCTCGCCCGAGGCGCGGGCGCTGGTCGAGGCGCATCCCGGGATCTTCCTTGCCCATTATCATCCAACGGGCACCGAAATCGCGCGCGCCGACTACATCGTCTTGATGCATGTCACCTCGGAACTGACCAACATGCCCGAGGTCATGCGCCACCTCGCCGAACGAGAGGCAAAGGCGTTCGTCGACTTCCTGTTGCGGCCTGGCATCGCGCGCCATCGAGGCCCGACCCAGGCGGCGACGACGGCGGCGGTGATGGAGGCCTTCCAATCCCGTCCGCACGCCCGGCTGTCCCGCGGCACCGTGGCCGCGGCACGTCAGCCCGTCGCGGCCTGGTAGCGTGCCCGCGCGCGCCTCGGGAGCGCTGCAACAAACCTCGCCTCGGTCAGTCGGGCCCCGGTCAGCGCCGACCGCGCCGCCAGTCTGCGGCAAAGCGCCGGCAGCCGGCCGCCCAAGTCCTTATCGATCTCGCGCATCAGCAGAAAACCCTTCCGATAAGCCACCCGGCGTGCGGATTCGGCACTGAAGAAGCGCCGCGACGCTGTACCCAGCGTCATTCCCTGAAGATGCCAGCGCCGCAGATCCCGCTGCGCTTTTCCGGCGAGTGCGTCAAGCCAGCGGGGCCCCGCGTGACCAGCCTCGGCGACGAGCCGGCGCGCGAGAAAGGTAATCAGGCCCTCGGTCAGCGCATGTCCGGGAGGCGTGTCAAACTCAAGCATGTGATGGAGGATTTCGTGCACGATCAACTCGACGGCGCACGCCCGCTCGTGCGGAGTGCCGGATGCGGACCCCGGCCGGAGCTGTGCCCGGCACCAGAGGCCGCTTTGGTAGACGAGCGCGTAGCCCTTTTCGTAGCCGTGATCGCACCGCTGTGGCTCGATGAGCAGATGGAGGCAGGGCCAGGGCAGCGGGCCCAGGCCGCGCCTCAGGACGTCGAGCGCGTTGCGGGCGATCTCCGGCGCGCTCGCCAATTCGGGCGGGAATTCCAGCGTTCCGCGCAACCGGCCCGGCAGGGGCATGCGCTGCAGTCCCTCTGCGAGCCAGGCAAGCGGCTCAGCACTCTCATCTTGCCCCTGCCCGTCCGACGCGACCGGGTGAAGCCGCCAAAGTGGCCAGACCGACCAGCCGGGACCGCCGCTCACCTCAAGCTGTGGAAACGG
This sequence comes from Rhodobacter sp., assembly GCA_030065095.1. Lineage (GTDB taxonomy): Bacteria > Pseudomonadota > Alphaproteobacteria > Rhodobacterales > Rhodobacteraceae > JASJCA01. Next base: position 38,304 of record JASJDP010000030.1, on the reverse strand, counting down.
GGCCTCGGCGCGCGCAGGGATGTCGAGCCGCCACTGGTTCGGCCCCGCGGCCGTGGCGCCCGCGGGAACCGGGCCGGCCAAGGGATGCCGCGCCACGGCCGTTGCCGGGTCCGAGACGTCCCTGGGCCGTGGGATCGTCGCGTGCGTTGCGGTCAGTTTCGCCGGTTGATCATCGCTCCGGGGCAACTCGTCCCGGCGCCTAGCTGTGGACATGGGTCAGGATAGTGGTCCAGTGAGCATGGGGTATGCAACTGATTTTCGTTGGCGAATGCGTGTCGATCATACCCGCCGTCTTAAGAGCAGAGAACGACCGGCTGACCGTCCCAGGCGAGAGGTTCAGGTAAAACCCGATATCTTCGCGGGAATAGGGAAGGTCTATGCGCCTGCGCGTATCGGGTATGGCGACCTTGCGCAGCTGGGTGAGAAGGAAAGCCGCCAGACGATCAGTGGACTCGGCGATGCACAACAGCCGAATCCGCATCCGGCTGCGGGCGACCTCGCGCGCACGTTGATCGCTGAGGCTGCGAAGGAACGCGCTGTCGCGCGACATCGTGTCGGCGAGATCCTCGCTGAGCACGCAGATTCTGGCCCTCTCTAGCGCGGTCGCGAAGACAGCGCCGCGCCGGTCGTTCTGCAGCTCACCGATGTCCCCGGTCGACACGAATTCGATCAGGCGGTCCTCGCCTGAGGCGGCAAGCGAACTGAGCTTGGCCCGTCCGTTCGCGAGAATCGCGAGGTGGCGACCGCACGGCAGTGTGGGTCCGAGTGTCTGATGGCGCTTGAGGTCGTGCGATTGGACAAACGAGCGGAACCCCTCGGGGCTCCTGTTATAGATGTGTCCGCACAATCCCCCGCGCATCTGCCCGCAGCAGCGGCATCTCTTTAAATCCACAGGCATAGAGTCTCCATGCCGAAGAGCAAAAATTGCTTTTAAGTTTATCAAAAAGCGTATCACAAGATTTTTCACCCGCCTAGGGCGTGGTGCGGCCGATGAGTGGGAATCTGCCTATCTTCTTCCCGACAAGCGGGTGCCAGAAGTTCAGCGAAACGGCGCCGTCGAGGGCGGTGACCTCGTGTGCCCAATCCTTGGGCAGGTAGAGCAAATCTCCGGCACCCAGACAGACCGAAAGATGCGGATAGTCCTGTTCTGCGCCTATTGGCGGACCCTTGCCATCCCGCGTCGAAGGCGGCCAGATCAAGACACGCTTTCGCCCATGAATCTGGATGAGCAGGTTGTCTTCGTCGTCGGAGTGGGTCGGCGTGTATACGCCCCGGGTTCCGATCCAGAGATGCGCGAAGGGCAAGATGTCAGCAAGGCTCTTCCCGACGAGTTCGATTGCCGCATGTCGTAACGGTGGCGGCCAGCTCGCGACGGGCCATTGCCTCAGATACACCGGGGCCGGCGCGGCATCGCTTAGGGCCGCCTGTAGCAACTCGCCCAGAGCCATGCGAAACGGACGGTCTTCGCTCATGCGGTCCGGAGGCAAAAGCGAGGCTTTCACCGTCACTCTTGCCAAGCCGTGCAGAACTCCAAACCAATGGCGCAACGCCCGGTCATCGATGAAGACGCGGCGAATGACCAACGGCGCCGGCGTCTCGGTTTCCCCGCGCTTTGTGGTAAAATGCCCGGAAGTTAGGTGGGAGGAATGCGTTATCGGAACCAGCATTGGAAGAATTGCCCAAGCCCTGAGGTAAATGTGACGGCACTATACCACCGTTTCGGCAATCAGCGTAGTCGAACCAGCCGCATGACATACGCGGGCGTGTAGGAGTCTGTATGAATGAGGATCGGTAGCGCGGACCAAATGATGCGCCACATGCCTGGCGGAGTGTTGCACGTCACAGGACTTTTTTGTCGTCTGGAAGCTGCCGCGGCGAGGTCGGGCGGCGGCATGGGTCCACCGACATCAACGGGAGAGTGCCGATTTTGCTTGGGTTGAGCGGACCCTGGTGCTGCTCGGATCGGATGCCGGGTGCCTGCGCTTTCCTTTGTCAGACTTCTCGCTAATGGATGGCACGCATCCAGCTGCCACAAAGCTTTGACAAAATCCCCGTTGGATGAAATCCCGCATTGGGCGCCGATGCGCATCGACGCCCCCCGACACAATCGTTGCTGCTCCCGGACTTCGTCGTGTTAAATAGCTGGGTTTCGAAAGCACCTGTCCGCGGATGTCACCGGGTCTTCCGCGCCGCCTCGCCCAGTCCGCGCGCCAGCAGGTCGAATACGACCCTGATCCGGGGGCTTGTCTGCAACTCTCGGTGGGTCACCAGCCAGATTGGAAATTCCAGCGAAGGAAAGTCTGCAAGGACTTTCTCGACGCCCGGTTCGGCCTCACCCAAGACTTCAGGCTGCATCGATACGCCGTAGCCGGATTTCACCAGCTCCCACGCCACCACCCCGTTCTCCGAAGACATCACGAAGCTTTCGGCCCGGACCGGAACACCCATGTTGTGCAACGGCGCCATGAGACGCTCGGGGTCCGCGTTGCCGACGAACGCGTGGTCGGCAACGTCGCGTGGCGTGCGCGGTCGGCCCGCCCGGTCCAGATAAGAACTGGAAGCGTAGAGGTTTGCGCGAAAGTCTCCGACATGGCGCGCGATCAGGTCTGGCTGGTCGGGGCGGACATGACGAATGGAGATATCGGCCTCGCGCTGCATCAGATTCCGGATATCGCTGGAGGCGACGATGCGGACCCTGATCCCGGGCGCTGTATCCCGCAGCGGCTGAAGGATCGCAGGCAACACCGAGGCGGACAACAGGTCGGTTGCCGTGATCGCGACTTCGCCGGTGACCTCCTGTGATTGGCGATCGGCGGTCATCGAGATCAGCGTCGCCGCGTCGCCCATCATGCGCACATGATCCAGAAGGTCACGGCCGGCCTGCGTAAGCGTCTGCCCCTTCACGCTGCGCTCGACAAGCGTGACGCCCAGCGACGACTCCAGCGCTGAGATCTGCCGACCGATCGTCGGCTGGGTGGTTTTCAACGCCCGCGCCGCACCGCTGTAGGACCCTTCCTCGGCGGTCGCAAGGAACGCCCGTACCTGGTTCCAGTCAAAAGACATCGCCTGCCAATTCATGCGCAGGCGTATAGCAGCTGCACGAATTTCGGCAATCGATCCTTTGCCGATGCATAGCGATATCCGCTCCGAAACGAAGAGGCGCAACGAAAATCGCCGGGCCAAGCCACCGACGCCATCCAAAGGCGCCAATGCGACCCCGGAATTTCGGTGCGCGTGCCGCTCGCGACCGGAAACTGGAGAAGACGATGCTTCGGAAACTTGACCGACCGACCGTGGTGATCTGTCTCATCGCAATGCTGAACGCGATGGGCCTCGGTCTCATCATGCCAGTCATGCCCGAGTTGCTTTCCCAGTTCCATGACGGCTCGATGACAAACGCAGCCGCGGTGGGCGGCTACTTGTCTCTGGTCTTTGCCGCGATGCAGTTCATCTTCAGCCCCGTTCTGGGCGGGCTGTCCGACCGGTTCGGCCGTCGTCCGGTGCTCATAGGTTCACTCGCGCTCGCCGCGACAGACTATCTCCTGATGGCGCTGGCGCCTCACCTTTGGATGATCTTCGTCGGCCGGATGTTGTCTGGCGCAAGTTCGGCCACGTTTTCCGTTGCGAATGCCTACCTAGCGGACCGGTCGCCCGAGCAGGACCGCACCAAATCCTTCGGGATCGTCGGGGCGGCTGCAGGCATCGGTTTTGTCATGGGGCCGTTCATCGGGGGGATACTGGGCGCACTCGGCCCGCGGGCTCCTTTTTTTGCGGCTTCGGTTTTTTCGCTTCTGGCGTTGCTGGGCACTTTGATCGTCGTAAGAGAGTCGCTTGCGCCAAAGAACAGACGCACGATCTCCTGGCGGGTTGCCAATCCATTTTCACCCCTGCTGAGGCGTGCGGTAGGGACGTCAACGATCCTATTCGCCGTCTATTTCCTTGATACGCTGGCCGGCTTCGTCTTCCCGGCGGTCTGGGCCTATTTCGGCGTGGTCCGTTTCGGGTGGGACAGCACGATGATCGGCGTGTCCTTCGGCATCATGGGGATCTGCTTTGCGGTGTCGCAGGCGATTGTCTTGGGACGCCTGACAAGCCGTATCGGCAATCCAAACGTGGCCATGCTCGCGATCTTGTCCGGAGTGGCCGGATTTCTGGCATTGGTCTGGCTGCAATCCGGTTTGATCGCCATGGCCCTTTTGCCGATCCTCGCGTTCCGCGGGATCGCGGGAACGGCAATCGTTGGGGAGAGTTCGGCGCAGGTCGGCCGAGACCGACAAGGTGAGCTGCAGGGCACCTTCGCCAGCATCGCCGCGCTCGCTTCGATGATCGCCTACCCGGTGATGACACAACTCTTTGCCGCAGATCTTTCGGGCATTCGCGACGAAACATGGCACGCCGGAGCGCCGTTCCTCCTTGCCGCGACCTTGTCGTCCGTGGCGCTGGTGCTGCTTTTCTTCGGCGTTCAGTCAAGAAAGAGCCCGCGTGATCCGCTCGGGGACGCGGCGGACGCGATCCGTGGATAGCAAAGGTCCCTTCGTACACCCTGGGCGGACGCAAGACAGCCAGCGAGATGGTCAAAGGTGGACCTATCGCTCTGCGCGCCTCTTGGGCGTTCTCAGTGAACGCCCAACCCAATTCCGGCCCAGAACGCCGCCTGCCGGACCATGCGCAGGCGTATAGCAGGTGCACGGAAATGGGCAATCGACTGTATGCCGCCGCACAGCGATGTCGACCGAGAAACACGAAAGGCACATCATGCAAAGCACAACTCGCCATCACCCCGCGCAACCGTTCTGGGACAAGGTCGCCCCGAATTACGCCCGCAAACCCGTCGCCGACCCATCCGCCTACGAGGCCAAACTGGCGCGGGTTCGCGCTCTCCTGCGCCCCACCGACGATGTGCTGGAAATCGGCTGTGGAACCGGCAGCACGGCGCAGCGCCTCGCGCCCGTCGTGACACGGTATACCGCGACCGACGGTTCCAGCGGCATGATCGAGATCGCAAATACCAAGCTAGAGCGCGACACGCCCACGAATGTCACGTTTCACCGTGCCGACGCGTCTGACCTGATCGACGGACATCCCTTTGACGCGATCTGCGCCTTCAGCCTGCTGCATCTCGTTGAGGACCTGCCCCAGGTCATCGCCCGCGCCCACCAGCAGCTTAAGCCGGGCGGCCTGTTCATCTCAAAGACGGTGTGCCTGAAGGAGGCGGCTTTGCCGATACGTGCCATGGTGCGCGCGCTCACGGCCTTGAAGATCGCACCCAAGATAACGGTTCTGAATCGCGCCGACCTCATCGGGCATCTGCAGGATGCGGGGTTCGAGATCGAGCAGACCACCTATTTCGGCAAGAAGCGCGTGACTCCGTTCATCGTCGCGCGCAAGGCCGCTGCCTGAAACGCAAGCACTTCCGCACAAGATACGAAAGCGCATAAAAAATGAGTTCCGTCGGCAAACGCGAATGGGTATTTCTCGCGATCATCCTCATCTACTCTTTCGTGCCCACCTTTGGCGGTTTGTTCCGCGTTTTGGAGCTTTTGGGCGGCCCTGCGATCGCGCCGGAAAACCCACGCGCCTCGGGCAGTCCCCTGCCGATCGCCGTGCACATCCTGACCAGTTTCCTGTTCTGTCTCGTCGGCGCGCTGCAATTCCTGCCCAGCATTCGGCGCTATCACTCCGGCCTCCATCGCTTGCTCGGCCGCGTGGTGGCAGTTGCCGGATGCCTGAGCGCGCTGACCGGGCTCTGGATGACCCACTTCTACGCATTCCCGCAAAGCCTGCAGGGTGCCCTGCTCTATTGGGCGCGCATCGCGCTGAGCCTTTCGATGTTCGGCTTCATCGCATGGGCCGTCGTTGCAATCAGGTCGCGAAACCTCGCCGCGCATAGCGCTGCGATGATCCGTGCCTATGCAATCGGTCAGGGCGCCTCCACCCAGGCCATGCTCGGTATCGGCGGAATGGTCGTCTTTGGGGCGGAACTGATGGGCCCGCAACGTGACGCCATGATGGTCATGGCATGGGGGATCAACCTGCTGGTCGCGGAGTTCTTCATCAGAACACACCTCGTACCTCGCATGCGGCCGATCTGAGAGAGGCGCCGCGGGAAATCGGCGCCCTCCAACAGGGCTTCACCCCTCAACTCTCTACGCCAAGAGGCTCTGTGCCCCGCTGGGCAAACGTCCTCTCACGACATGTAACGTCCTCCGGAAAGGCAAACCCATGGACAGGGTTGACACGAAAACGACACTCTCGGCCCTTTGGCTATTCAATCTTCTCAACATCATCTTCCGCGACATCCGCCAGGTCGCGATGAAATCCGAACGCGAGATGCCGCGCGGCGGGCGCCTCGACCAGATCCCGATCGGTTCGGTGCTGTTCTCACTCCCGCTCACCTGCAGGATCGGCCGGCCGGAAATCATCGTCGCGGTGCAGGTGACGGGCGGGAAAACGCTGTCGTCTGCGCCGTCGGACTTGGACAACGTCCTGCACCTTGCGATTGAGCTTGTGGCGATGGTCGCGATCCTTTGGACCGCGTGGACGTGGCCCGACGGCAACCACGCCACGGCCCGGTTCACCGGCTAGACCGAAGGCCCTGACATGATATCTCACGAACCCAAACCTCGGCGGCATGCCGCCATTCGCGCGGGTCTGCTTGTCCTGCTCCTATTGGGCGGCACTGTTTTGGCCGCTCACATGGACCCGGCATCGGATATCCTGACACTCGCAGAGAACGCCGGACAAGATCCCCTGATCCTCGGCGCCATCCTGATCCTCTATGTTGCCTTGATCGCCATGCCCTTTGTTCCCGGGGCCGAAATCGGCCTCTTTCTGATGGCTCTCTTCGGTGCCGCCATGGCGATTCCGGTCTATCTGGCCACGGTTGCCGCCTTGACGCTGTCCTATTCGCTCGGCCAACTGGCGCCGGGCGTCGTCTTGCTCGGATCGCGCGGACGGCCGGCGGTCGCGACCGCGCTGCCCGGGGCGCCGCGTTGGCACGAAGTGACGGCCAGCAGGTCATCTGGCTGGCTGCCGCGGCTGGTGCGGTATCGCTGGCTGGCACTGGTCGTCCTGATCAACACGCCCGGAAATACCCTGCTTGGCGGTGGCGGCGGGATCGCGATGGCGGCGGGTGCAAGCGGGGCCTTCAGGTTCCCGGCGTTCCTGGTCGCGGTCGCCGTGGCTGTCGCGCCTGTTCCCCTAGCCGTTGTTCTTGCGGACCACTTCGACGCCGGGGCGGCCCTGGGGGGCCAACTCCAGACCGTCATCGACGCTTTCGGTCCGCAAGCCAGCCATCGCTGAGCCAGTCTGCGATGGCAATCCGCACGCTTTATTATCGCCGATTTGCGACAGACAAGGGGGCTCGCCGCCCAGAAAAATGGCTACCACAACGCAGATGTGTTCAGCCGGGCCGATCGACCCCATTTCGGCGTCACCCCATCATCGGAGAGGGCGTTTTATTCATCACAAACGCCCGCATTGCGGCTTCGACGGACCCACCCCGCGCGAGTATCACCAAAGGTCAAGTGAGCACCAAGACCTGAACAGAGCCAATCTGTAAAAGCGGACTCCAAGCGGAGCAGGTCACGCCCCGTCCCGATGGGTTACCAGATTGAAACCTTCTTCGGATGACGGGGGCGCGAAGTATCTGGAGATCTGATGAAACTGCTCTTCTGTCACAGAAAACGGATGATCCCCCTGGGCGTTCCGTTCGCGCAGCCGCTCCAGGCAGACCTCATCCGGTGGGGCAAGTATGTGGAACTGATGATCAGCTTGCGTCGTGTCGAGGATACTGCGCATCCATCTGCGGCTCTCGACGGTATTCGCCTGGAAATCCAGAACGACCGACAAGCCTGCGTTCAAGAGTGACGCAACATGTGGCCCCATGATCGCCCTCAGCTTCGAAGCATGGCGCACATAGTCACGGGCGGTGGCCAATTCCTCGCGAAACAGCTCGCCGAGCCAATCGTCCTCCGCAATCAGGATCGTGCCATCCGGTTCGGCCAGCTTGGCCGCCAAGGTGGATTTTCCCGCCGCAATCTTCCCGCAGAGCAGATGCAAGGTCGGTCTCGGTTTGTCCATATGCCAGCGATCCTTCCCAAAAAGACATGCGACGCGGGGAACTCCTGCGCCGGATATCAGGCAAAGCGTTTCATGTCAGCCAGGCACGTCAACAAGGGCATCCTGCCCGACCCGAGCTTCGGCGATCTCGCCCAGCCGTTCGGGCAAGTACCCGGGATACAGCCCAGAGTTCTGGTGGCGGGCCTTCTCCGCCTCATCGCAATACCCTCAGGCGCAGAAATTGGGTGCCTCGTGCGCCCCTGATGGCGCGTCGCCGAAGAATTCGGTCGCGATCCGCAAACGATATATGGCGACTTTCGACACTATCGCAGGTGGCAGATGTCAACTGTTTTCTTGTCGAGAACGAAATCTCGGGAATTCCAGCCTAAATGCCGCGGACGTGTCGGCAGATAATGCCCCTTGCTGGCGCGTGCAATTAGTGCAGGGCTTAGAATAGTTTATAATTATCAGATGGTTATGACGCGGTTGGCAGATTTACGCTGCATGTCGCCAGACCCATATACGCCGCAATCTTGCCACAATAATCCCGACATAAAACCCGACCTTTCCGGAAATGCAGCTTGGGAGCGTTTCGATGCCGGCCTCCGATCCGATTGATCAAATCAACAGTCTCGTCGTCTTTCAAGACCTGGAATCCCGGGCATACAGCGGCATCGAGGGGGATTATCTGGATGCGGGTCATTCCGCGGCGCTGGAGCTTTCGCGGGGGACGATATCGCTGAGCTTCTCGCTCGACCGGCTTCCGGGCGACGTGGCGCTGATCTCGAAGGACGGGTCGGGCAAGAACGCCGGCCAGTTCACGGTCTGGGTGCAGGACGGCACGCTTTTGATCACCTTCGAGAAGGACGGCTCGACGGAATATCTCAAGGTGCCCGATCTGGTGCTCGACGACCATCAGACCTACCAGTTCGCGCTGAGCTTCGGGCCGGCCGGGCTGCAGGCCTGGCTCGACGGCCGGCTGGTCGCCGCCGAGCCCGAGTTCAAGCAGAGCCTGGCGCTCAACGACGCCTCGCTGGTGGTCGGCGGCAGCCGCGCCTGGCGGAGTTCGGACGACAGCCCGGCGCATTCGCTGTTCCAGGGCGAGATCGGCAACGTCATGGTGTTCGACACCCAGCTCGGCAACGCCGCCATGGTCAAGCTGGCCGATGCCGTCGACCCCGCGCTCGGCGACGCGGCCCGGGCGGCCTCGGCGCTGGAGGGCGTCGCGCCGCTGTTCAGCCAGCTGCACCACGGCAGCGACACGCTGCAGGACATCCTCGCCGAGTACGGCGTCGGCGCGCATGGCCACCTGATGCGCCCGCTCGACATGCTGAAGACCGGCAGCAAGGCCGACCAGAGCCTCGACGGCGGCGCCGGCGACGACGGCATCGACGGCAGGGGCGGCGCGGACCGGATCAACGGCCAGGGCGGCAACGACATCCTGCAGGGCGGCTATGGCGACGACACCGTGATCGGCGGCAACGGCGACGACATCCTCGACGGCGGCCACGGCAACGACATCCTGCGCGGCGGCAACGGCGACGACCTCCTGGTCTCGCGCGCCGACGCCCGCGAGCCGGCGATCGCCTACGACCCGAACCGCGACGAGGGCGACCCGCTGGGCGAGCTGACGGGCGGCAAGCTCTATCCCGACCAGCCGATCCCCGGCAACGACGCCATGTCCGGCGGCGCCGGCGCCGACATCTTCTACTTCCAGACCCTGATCAACGCCAAGAAACGCTATATCGAGAAACACACCCGCGACGACGGCACCATCAACTGGCACGGCGTCGCCGGCGAGAACGACAAGCTGCACGACCACTGGGTCGACCACCTCGGCCACGAGACGATCCTCGACTTCAACCGCGCCGAGGGCGACCGCATCGTCATCGAGGGCCACACCACCGAAATCGACGACATCACCTATGGCGACGCCAACGGCGACGGCGTGATGGACCACTCGATCATCACGCTCTATTCCGACCAGGGCTCCGGCGGCGGCGCCCATAACGACGACAAGCTCGGCTCGATCACCGTCTACGGCGACCTCGTCAAGCTTTCCGACATCGAACACACCGCCGCCCCCGCCTACGGCATCATCGAAAGCATCGACGCCATCCGCGACGCAATCGCCCCCGCCGAAACCCCCCAGACCGCGAAAAAAACCAAACCCCCGCAAAACCTCCCAACCGCCGATCAACTGGGCTATGCCACCAACACTGCGCCGGTTTTCGCCGCGCCGGGGACGCACAGCTTCACGCCCGACGAACGTGCCCCGCTGGTGTTCGCCCATGACGCGTCGCTGGACTTGAAGACAACGACAGTGGCCCTGAGCTTTGAAGTCGACGCGCTTGGCGGCTACCAGGCGCTGTTTTCCAAGGATGCCTCGGGCAACGGTACCGGCGGGCACGTCACCGCATATGTCGATGCGGAGGGCAATCTGGTCGTACGCCTGCAGGACGCCAGCGACTCGTACTACTTCAAGGTCGACGCGGCGATCGAGGCCGGCAAGCTCTATGACTTCGCGCTGAATTTCGGCCCGAACGGGGCGGCGCTCTATCTGAACGGCGCTCGTGTGGCCTATGACACGGATATCCGGGTCGACTGGGACAAGAACAGCGAAGCGCTGGTCATCGGCGCCGGCGGATGGAGCAACACGCCGGGCGAAACCGACAACATCCACAGCCACTTTAACGGCAAGATCAGCGATTTCGCGGTGTTCGACGGGACGCTTTCGGCAGACGAGGTGTTTGGCGACTTTTCGCGTGACGATCACGCCTATTTTGCCGAGTCCGTTCAAAGCTATCAGTTTCACGCAGGGCCTGACGGCAATATTGTCGTGACGCAAAACGGCCAAAGTTGGACGACAGGATCCGCGCAGGATTTCCTGACCTTTGCAGACGGCTCGTTCCGGGCCGACGATTTCCAGTTCGGAAGCTCTGCCCAGGACACGCTGACGGGAGCGGACGGCGCAGACATTCTGTTGGGTGCCGGCGCGACCGACCTGCTGCGCGGTTATGACAACGACGACGTGCTGCGCGGCGGCGGCGGCGCGGACACGTTGTACGGCGGAGACGGCAACGATCAGCTGTTTGGCGACGGCCACGACGACAAGGTCTATGGCGGTACGGGCAGCGACCTGATTTCCGGCGGGGCCGGCGACGACACCCTGGTCGGAGAAGAGGGCAACGACCGGTTCTACGGCGGGCTCGGCGACGATTTGATCTTCGGTGCCGACTGGGGCGACGAGGGGACGGCCAGACACGACCGAGCGTATTTCGACGGCAATTTCGCGGACTACAGCTTCGAAACCGTGACCTTCTTCAACTCCAGCAGAAACGAATACGTCACCCAATTGATCGTCACAGATGATGCAGGCGGTGGGCTCGACGGCTACTACGAGGGAGAGGACATATTGATGGACATCGACTTTTTGATCTTTGCGGACCAAACGGTGTCTTTCGATAGTCTCATCTAAATGCTCCGGCGGGGAAATGCCCGCGCCGAGACGCTATGACCTCTGCGCCACGTCTGAAAGGGGATATCGTACGGAGTCTTTCGCAAAATTGCGTGTGACGGTGGCGCCTTTCAGACCGGCTGACAGGGGCCGAAAACGGACGGGAGCGCAAAGCCCAAATCGATTGTACATGTGATCCGGATCGGCGCGGCGCGCATCTGCGGTCATCTTGGCGCGATGAATTGAGCGACAACCAAGCACACGCTGAATGCAATGTGCGACGCGCAAGCCGGCCGGCTCCACAGCGCCGGCAATCCGAGCACCGCGAAGGGCACGGGAATGGCGCCTTGGTCTTTCCCAAAGCGGTTTCCGTTGCCCGGTAACGCGACGGGACGGACTCGTCGGACATGGCAGGGGGTCAAAGCGGCTGAAATACCCGCAAACCGCACCTTGCCGAATCTGTGTACCTTTGGCCAACAATGAAAACTGCCCGCCCAACGTGGTCGGTTGGTTGTGAAATGTTATGTGATACTATAACACTGTCACGCAACCCGAATACCCTGCCTTACGATTCTGCTCTGGAGATCCGATATGTCACTAAAACCAATCGCTTTTTTCTCTACAGCGCTGGCTTTGGCGTTGCCGGCATATGGCGAAGAAACCCGCGAACTCGATGCCCATGAGCATGGGCACGGTGCCTTGAACATCGCAATCGAAGGCAACCGGATCGCGATCGAACTGGAGGTTCCCGGCTTCGATATCGTCGGGTTCGAGTATGAGGCAGAGTCGGACGAGGACAAGGCGGCGGTCGAAGCCGCCTTGGCGACGTTGGGCGATCCTCTCAACCTCTTCGCCGTTCCCGCGGCGGCAGGCTGCGAGGTCACCGAAGCGGTGGCCGAGTTGCATGGCGATGAAGAGCATCACGACGAGCATGGCGAAGACCATGCCGAGGGGGAAGAACACCATGACGAGCATGCCGAAGGAGAAGAGCATGCCCATGGAGAAGAGCATTCCGAAGGCGAAGAACACCATGACGAACATGGCGACGGTGAATCGCATTCGGAGTTCCACGCCGAGTACCTCATGACCTGCAGCGACATCGGCAAGGCGACCAGCATCGAATTGTCCTATTTCCGCGCCTTCGAAAATGCGGAAGAACTCGAAGTGCAACTGGTGACCGAGAAGGGCGCAGCGTTGATGGAAGCCACTCCCGAAGCGGCCATCCTGGACCTGACGCAAGCGATGTAGGATTGGCTGAAACCACCGAGGAGCGTGCGATACGGCTGCGCGACGTTTCATTTGCCTGGCCGGGGCGCACCGGGTTTACGCTCGGCGTGGCGGAGTTCTCCGTCGCGGCGGGTGAAAAGGTGTTCCTCCTGGGCGAAAGCGGGTCGGGAAAGTCCACCTTGCTCAGCCTGATTTGCGGGATCGCCCAGCCGCAAACGGGTGGCGTGGAGGTGGATGGTGCCGATTTGGTGCGTATGAGCGGCCCGAAGCGGGACCGGTTTCGCGCCAACCGCATCGGCGTGATCTTTCAGATGTTCAATCTGCTGCCCTACGCATCGGCATTGGAGAACATCCTGCTGCCGTTGGCGTTTGCACCGGAACGCCGCAAGACAATCGACGATCCTCGCGCCGAGGCGCTGCGGCTGACGGCTGCGCTTGGTCTCGACCCCGGTTTGGTGGGCCGCGCCCGCGCCTCGGAACTGAGTATCGGCCAGCAGCAGCGTATCGCCGCCGCGCGCGCCCTGATCGGCGGGCCGCGTCTGGTGATCGCCGACGAGCCGACATCGGCGCTCGATGCCACCGCCCAAGGCGCGTTCATCGATCTTTTGATGCGCCAGGTTGCGGCCGCCGGCGCCACCTTGCTGATGGTCAGTCACGATGCGCGGCTTGCGGAACGATTCGATCGCGTGCTGGACATTGCAGAGATCGCCGCGACGGGGCGCGCAGCGGCATGATCCTGATCCGCCTGGCCTGGCAATCGCTGATCAGCCGTCGCTTGACCGTTGGGCTTACGGTTTTCGCCATCGCGCTGTCGGTTGCACTCTTTCTTGGGGTCGAAAAGGTCCGGACCGGCGCCAAGGCCAGTTTTGCCGATACGATTTCCGGAACGGATCTGATCGTGGGCGCCCGGTCCGGCGGCGTGCAGTTGCTGCTCTATTCCGTGTTCCGGGTCGGCAACGCCACCAACAACGTGACCTGGGAAAGCTATCAGGACATCGCCGCCCGGGACGAGGTGGACTGGATCGTGCCGATGTCGCTCGGCGACAGCCATCGCGGTTTTCGCGTGCTCGGCACGACGTCGGATTTCTTCGAACGGTACGAATACCGGGCCGGGCGTTCGCTGGTCTATTCGGCGGGGGCTCGGTTCGACGACCTGTTCGACGCGGTTCTGGGCGCCGATGTGGCCGCCCAATTGGGATATCAACTGGGAAAAGAGATCGTCGTCGCCCATGGCATCGCCTCGTTCACCGAGCACGACGACAAGCCGTTTCGCGTATCCGGCATCCTTGCCAAGACCGGCACGCCCGTCGACCGCACGGTGTTCGTGAGCCTAAAGGCCATCGAGGCGATCCATGTGGACTGGACGGGCGGCGGGCGTTCGCGCGATACCGTCAGCGCCGACGAAGTGCGCCAGATGGAGCTGGCGCCCAAAGCCGTCACTGCCGCGCTGATCGGGGTGAAGTCCAAGCTGCAGATCTTCGGGCTGCAGCGCTGGATCAACGAATACCCCCAAGAGCCTTTGCTGGCGATCCTGCCCGGCGTGGCGCTTGGCGAATTGTGGGACATCATCAGCGTGGCCGAAACGGCCCTGGTCGGTGTGTCCGCCATGGTCGTCGTCACCGCCCTGCTCGGAATGGCGGCGATGATTTTCTCCGGCCTGAACGAACGCCGCCGCGAAATGGCAATTCTGCGCGCGGTCGGGGCCCGGCCCTGGACCATTCTGATCCTGCTCATGACAGAGGCTGCGTTGATGAGTTCGGCAGCCGTGCTTCTGGGGCTTGGGCTTCTCTACACGGGAATGTTCGTCGCGCGCTCTTATGTCGACGCGGCCTTTGGGTTATACCTTGAAATCAGCGCGCCGGCCGGTCGTGAGCTGGTCGTCCTTGGGGCTGTTGTCGCCGCTGGCACTTTGGTGAGCCTGGCACCCGCCCTGCGCGCCTACAGGATGTCTTTGACCGACGGGATGCAGGTAAAGGTCTGACGTAGGATGGCGGCTTTGCGGCAACGGATAACGGTACTGGCCCAGGCCGGGGCTCTGTGTATCGGCCTCGCACAGAATGCCATCGCCTGTGCGTTCCATGGCTACACGCCGGACCCGACGCTGGTCGATATTCTGATGGGCAGCGAGCATGTGATCCTGGCCCGCCATGATCCGTCGAACCCCCGCAGATATACACCGGTGGAGGCCTTGATCGGAACGACCGATGCGGTCGATATCCCGATCCCGGTTGACGCCGATACCCGGTCGCGGCTGCAGCGAAATCCCGGCGACGCCGTCCTGTTCGCACGCGACGGTCCCTACGGGCCGTGGGTGAGGCTTGCCGTTCTCGATCCCGGCTACCGCGCGGTCGTCGACACGGTCGTGGCCCGTCAGACCGCCTGGAGCCTGGGGAACGACAAGGACCGGTTTCAGATCTTCGCCGCACGCGTGAACGACCGAAATCCCGAGATCCGCCGTCTGGCGCTGCTAGAACTGGACCGCGCCGACTACGGTCTGCTTCGGGATCTCAAACTGCCAAAGGTGTCCCGCCTGCAACAGGACCTGGAGACCGGCGATCCCGATCTCCGGCCGATCCGCATTTTGTTGGCCGGCTTGTCGCGGGACAAACGCCTGGTGCCGGCCTTGTCCGCCGGGCTGGATGCAGCGGCAAGGAGAGACGTGCCGTATCTCGGGGCCTATGCGACCGCCTTGATCGAATTGGGGGGCGCCGAGGCCGTAAGCCACATTCTGAACCGGCATCTCGCACCTGCCGCCCTGTCGATCGAAACCCGTGAAAAGATCATCGAGGCACTGGCGATCCACAGTCAGACGGGCGATTTGAAAACCAAACGGGGCATCCGGCGCGGTGTCGCGGATCTGTTGAGCCAGTCTCCGGAATTGGCCGGAGCCTTCGCCCGGCAGTTCGGCTTTCGAAGCGACTGGAGCCTGTCCGATCCGCTCCGGCGCGCGGCTGCCGCACGCCCGCCCACGGCAATCGCCGATGTCTTTGCCGTGAACCAGTATATCGGAATTGCCGACCGCGCGGATTGACCGTCGCGACAAACCTGATCCGGGAGAGGGAAATGCTCAGCCGCCGACACATCCTGACTGCGCTCGCCGCCAGTCCCCTTGCCATGTCGCCCCTGGCGCTGCATGCCAAAGAGTACATCGATCTGGAGTGGGACGACCTGATCCCGGACGGCGACGCCGGCACGCTCCTGAAAACCCTTCGCGGTCTTGGCGTGGTCGAACACGGCCAGCTCACCACCGGGTTCGAACAGGAAGAGGCCCGCTCGGTCACCGACAAGTACAATGGTATGGTCGTCCGACTGCCCGGGTTCATCGTCCCGTTGGATTTCGACGCGACCGGCGTTACCGCCTTCATCCTTGCCCCGTTCGTCGGTGCCTGCATCCACGTGCCGCCGCCGCCCGCGAACCAGCTTGTCCTTGTTACCACCGAAAAGCCTTACGAATACGAAGGGCTCTACGATCCGGTCTATGTCACCGGAATGTTCGGCACGGCCGCCACGGCAACGGCTCTGGCCGAAATCGGCTATGCGATGTCGGCGGAACAGATCACTCCATATGTGTTCCCGGACGAGGATCAGTAAGGGACCCGCCAGCGGTCGATCCGGACGATTGTGAAGGCCGCCCACCCCGCCGGTCACGGCCGTTGCAGCCGCCCGCACCGACGACCGGGCGAAAAACCTTTGAACGACGTCCGCGGTTCCCCTACGCTCGCGGTGTCCAAGACGGCCGCGAATATTGGCCGGGGGCCGCGTCTTTTCAGCTTCCGTGGCCAAAACCCGTCTTGACCTGTGCGAATAGCGTTTCGATGAAAATGGCATTTGGAGGACCCCATGACGTTTCTTTGCCGGGCGATGACGTCCATTCCTGCAGGCCTGTTCATGCTCTCCGGCGCAGCCGCGCTGGCACAAGGCGCACCCGCCTGCGACTGGGTGCCGACCGGCGGCGATCCGGGGCTGGACGCAGACATGTGCCACTCCGATCCGGCGATATGCGCCACGGATCTCAACACATGCCTCCAGCCCTTCGATTTCGACAGCTCGCCGAACTGGTGGCTCTTCACTGCCAATGATGGCCTGCAGCAGGGCGCCGAGACGCCGATCCACATAAACCACCAGACGCCGCAGCACGGGCTGTTCCTGGCGGTCTATGTGAACAAGATCGCCCATGATGCCCTGGTCGATCTGCTCGCCCGGCCCGTGGCGCCCGACAGTGTTTCGCTGCCGGCGGGATCGGTGGTCGCCAAGGTGAACTACGCCAGCCGGGCAGAGTTCGAGGGCCGCGCAAATCTGCGCGACGACGGCGACCAGTGGCTGACCGTCATGGCCAAGATCGACGGCTTTTGCCAGCCCAATGTGGGCGGCACCTGCAACGGCGGCAACTGGTTCTATTACCTGTCGCGCTTTGGCAAGTTCCTGACTTTCCAGGATGTTCTGGGCACCAACCCCGATGGCAGCCCGATCGAGGGCCCGCGCGAGGCCGCGCTCGGGCAGCCCAGTGCATTCTGTACCGACTGCCACAACCCCGTCGAACGCACCGATTTCCTCTGGACGCTCGACGCGGCATTCTGGAAGACCGACGTGCCGCAAGTGCCGCTCAGCTCGCCGATGCTGACGAACACCACCCTGACCCCGTCCGACACCTGCCAACAGGGCGCCTTTCAGATCGATGCGGTCCTGCCGGATGACGTCCCTGGCAATCCCGGCGGGCTCAGCCCCGACAACGCGCAGGCGATGTTCGACTGCTTTTCCTGGCGCAGCTTCATCGCGTTGAACTGGGCGGCCGACCCGAATTTCCGCGGCCAGCCCGACACCGGCACACCGTTTCCGTCGCTTGGGCGGGACCGCGTCTGGGAAAGCTACAAGGAAACCTTCGAAGTCTTTCAACCCGGCATCGCAGACTGGACGGTGGACCCGGACGACTGGAACACCCAGCCCGAGCTTCCGCCAGCCTGCGTCGCGGAATTGGACGGGCTCGACGATGCGACGAGGGCACGGTTCGGCGACGCTCCGAAACAGCTGACGATGGTCTCGAAAACCCGGGCCAATCAGGTATTGAACGAAACCCACCAGGCCTTCGGCAACCAGTTCAACGTGCTGATCGACCAGACCGGCCGCGTGGTGCGCTACGAGGTGCGGTTCAATCAGGACGAATTCCAGTATCTGGCCGAAAACGGGTTCGCCGACACCGGAAACTACAGCTATTCCGGACCCGTCGATGGTACCCAGGTCTTTTTCCCGACGAATTCGACGGGCATCACCGGGGCGGGATCCATCGAGATCAAGGCCGCGTGGCGGGAGTTGTGCGGCGGCGACGTCTGCACCGGCGTCGAGGATCAAGAGGCCGAGCGATATTATTGGGTGCCGGCCCTGCGCTACATTCCGGCCGCGGGCGATCGGCCGGCCCAATGCCAGATCTTGCCCAAGGTCGGGCTGATCGGGTTGCATATCATCCGCAAGACCGACACCGCACCGCAATGGGTCTGGTCGACCTTCGAACATGTCGACAACGTGCCGCCCGCGAACGCCGCTCCGGCAGCGGATGTGACGTATACGCTCTTCAATCCGCAGTGCCTCAAGCCCGAGAACATGCCGACCGAGGCACAATGCGCCACCCAGCGTCCCGGCGTCTTGCCCGCCGGAAACCCGGAATTGAAGTTTCCGGCGAACAAGGCCGAGTGCTGTGCCAACCTGCAGCTCTTGGCCAATGCGCGGCCCGCGCCGCTCGGCCAGGCGCTGTCGTCGCGGGGCATGTCCGGCCTGCTGCACAATCAGGTCACAAGGCTCGATCCCATCGGACCGGTCGAGATGAACCGGGTTGTGACAAATGCGATCCGGGAGGCCGACCCCGCGAACCCGTTCCAGTATTACCGGTTGATCAACACGCAATGGCCCAAGAATGCGCGCGACAGCGATACCGGCGCCGCGAACCGACTAAGCTGTGCCCAGACCGGATTCGTGGGCCGCGACGATGCGCCCTGCTACACGATCGTGCCGCGCAAGGGGAACGACAGCCTGCGGCTGCGCAACACCTCGATGGAAACCTTCCAGGTGTCGACGAACGGGCCGGGCGCTGCGGATCCGGCACATTTCTCGTCGGCGGGATGCATCAATTGCCACGGCGATGCGGGGGTCGATTTCAGCTTTGTCTTCACCGACGGGATCGAAATCGACACGCCGGCGGGCGGGCAGTAACTCACCTGTGCCAGAGGGGGGCCGCCAACGGCGGCCCCTTATGCGTTGCCCGAAACTCGTTGCCCGGCTACCGCAGATGGGTATAGTCGGCCCGGTCGTTCATTGCATTCACAGATTGGAAGCATAGATGTCGAATATTGCGGGGAAGGCGTATGCGATGAATGTCGTGACGCCGAGCAATCCCAAGATCACCTGGATCAACCGGCTTTTGTTCATGGCGTCGCGCGGCCTGCCCAGCAACCTGATGGGCCTGCTGGGGCTGTCGCTGATCCATTTCGCCCGCTGGGTGATCATCAAGCCGGATCAATGGCCCGATCTCGGCCAGGGCAAGCAGAAGCTCAAGAACGACTATGTGCTGTTCTGCTCGAATTTCAACGGAACCTGGGACCAGTATATCGACGCGTTTTCCGACGGCATCCCGAACGGTCTGAACCTCTTTTGGTTCTCGGCCACGAAATACCCGTTGTCGATCCCGGTAACGCCGTTCAAGAACTACATCACCTACAACCAGATCGGCACCGATTATTACTACAACGCCACGCCCGGCGCAGCGCAGCGCGACGTGAAATCGAGCCTCGCGGTCTATGATGCCCTGCTGGATCTCGAAAAGGCCCATGCCAGCCAAAGCCCGGACGAGTTTCAGAAGACCTACCGCGACGCACTGTTGAAGGTTCAGACCGGTCTCGGCTCGCCCGGTTACGGCCCGGTGGCAAGCCTCGACACCGAGCGCGCGGACGTAAACCGCGAACGCTATGTCCGCGAGGCCCAAAAGGGCTATGCCGCGATCCGCGGCGGCATTTCTTAAGGAATTTCAACATGGCAGACCTGGATACCGGTCATATCTTCTTGACCACGCTTGCGCCGATCAAAAGCTCGCTGGAGGGCGGGCGCGAACATACGTCCTTCGAACAGAACGTCCGGGTGGCGCTGGCCGAACTGCCGACGGCAATTCAGTCGCCCGCGACCCGCAAGACGGGGATCAACAGCCCCTTTGCCCGCAACAAGCGCAACCACCTGGCGCGCATGCTCGTACTGAACGACGTCGTCTACAATGGCCGCGTGGGCAAGAACGCCCTCGTCGCGACGGTCGAGGGCGTGGACCCGATCCAGCCGCAGCCGGTGGACCGCCTGAACTGCGCCTATCTTGTGTTTTGCGCCGATATCGACGCGGTCACCGAAGACGGGGCGCCGCTGCCGACCAATCTCAGCCCGTCGAAGCAGAAGGCCGTGCGCGCCGCTTATGCGCGTGAGCTGTGGGCGACGATGGGCCCGGAACTGAACGACATCTACAAAAACTGCGTGGGCTTCGACGGCGTCAAAACGGCCGACGACTTCGCCGCCTATCTCGACAAATGCCATGTCGAAACCACGATGCCGTTTCACGACTACTATCTGAAACTGCCCAAATTCCACACGCTGCCCGCCACGCAGCTGATCCTAGCCGTCGCGGCGCCGGCCATCGTCGCGCTCATCGCGCTGCTTTTGCGCATCCTCGGCTACCTGACCGTTCCGCTGCTGGGCTGGAACTCGCTGTGGACCTTCGTCATCGCATTGATCCTGACCGCGATCGTCGCGCTGGTGTCGATCCGCTATGCGATCAGGAACGGGGAAAAACCGCTCGCACCCGGCGAATACGACGATCTGCCCTCGGTGCTGAAGGCGCTATACATCCAGCAGAGCTTTGCGCCCTTCGTGGTCGAAAACCAGGGCCTGTCCGCCGAGGAACTGCATGCGAATTTCGGCGCCTTCCTGGAGCGGCACAAGCCAAGCGACACATCGGGCCCGACGCAAGAGCCCGGAGTCATTTCCTCCGCCGCCATGGACCAGCCGGCTTAAACAGATTGGAACCCAGTCGATCATGACCCGCGAACTGAATTTGGACGACATTCAGGGGAACGTCACCCGTGCCTATGGCCGGTTCTCCTTTCCCTTTGCCCGGTATTTCTTTCTGCATATCGACGACGCCCAGGCCGGGCGCGAATTCGTCGACAAAATCCGCAAACAGGTCACCACCTCGGCGCGCTGGCCCGACCAGGCCGTCAAGCCAGACTGCACCCTGAATATCGGCTTCACCTTTCTCGGCCTCTGGGCGCTGCAGATCCCGGCGCGCACGCTGCAGGGCATGCCGGATGTGTTCATCGAAGGCATGAAGGCGCGTGCCTTCGTCCTGGGCGACCGCGACGTCACCAAGACCGCCGACGAGGACAAAGACTGGGACGCCCATTGGGATCCGATCTGGCAAAAGAACCGGGTCGTCGGCGGCGACCCGTCGAACGACGTCCATGTCTGGATCTCGATGAACGCCCAGCTCAAGACCGAAGGCACCACAGACCCCGTCGACGCGCTGGAAGAGCGCACGCAATGGCTGCGCGATCTCTGCAAGGCCTCGAACGGCGGCGTCCGGCTGCTCTCGGGCATCGGCCGCGACGGCAGCCGGGACTTTCAGTCGGCCTCGGCGGTGTTCGACGATGTGGGCGGTGTCAAGGTCGGGACGCCCAAGGAACATTTCGGCTATACCGACGGCATCGGCGATCCGGTGTTCGAGGGGCAATACCCCGACGCCCAGATGAAAACCGCCGTCATCGGGCGCGGCAAGCGGATGGATGGAGGCTGGCAGCCGATCGCCACCGGCGAATTCATCCTCGGCCATCCCGACGAAAGCCAGGAGTTGCCGCCCACCGCCATGCCGCCCGAGTTCATGCATAACGGCACTTTCATGGCCTTCCGCAAGCTGCACGAAAACGTGGGCAGCTTCGACGCCGTCGTCGCCGAAGAGGCGGCAAGTTACGCCGCCGAAATGGACGTGCCGCTGGACGAGGCGAAGGAAACGATCATGGCCAAGATGTGCGGCCGCTGGTCCGACGGGGTGCCGCTCGCCAAGGTCCCAACCTATGCCGACTGGCAGGCCTTCCGCGACGAGAAGGGGTTCAACGACCCCGACCCGTTCGAGGCGGCGAAGAAGAACTATGACTATATCCGCTCGCCCGAAGCGTCGGACTTCCGCTATGCTGACGACATGGCCGGCTTCAAATGCCCCGGCGGCGCGCACCTGCGGCGGATGAACACCCGAGACTATCTCGATCCGCTCAACAAGGTCGGAACCGATCCGTCGACCGGCAAACCCTATGCCAACAAGGACGCGACCAGCCAGTTGAACAAGCGCCGCCGCATCCTGCGGCGTGGCCTGCCCTACGGCCCGCCGAATTTCGAACACAAGGACGACGACACCGAACAGGGCGTCGCGATGATGCTGATGGGCTCCAGCCTGTTTCGGCAGTTCGAATTCGTCCAGCAGCAGTGGATCCAGTACGGGCTCGATTTCCACCAGGGCAACAACACCTGCCCTCTCTTAGGCGATCACACCTATCACAAGCGGCACACGATCCCGTCCGATCCCAAATCGGGCAAGCCGCCATATGTGATGAGCAAGCTGAAGACCTTCGTCGAATGCCGCGGCGGCGACTATTTCTTCATCCCCTCGATGACCGCCCTGCGCATGATCGCCATGGGTATCGTCGATCCGACCTGACCACCGCGAAGGGGCCATCGACATGTCTGCCATCGTCAATATCTTCACGACGGTCTTCGGCGTTCTGGGCGTCTGGCTGATGGGCCTTCTGTCGCTGGGCCGGCTGATCTGGGCGGGCCTCACGACCCTACTCAGGGGCGGCGACTTTGCGGCGCTCGCCGCCGACGTCGCAACCCAGCGGGACGGCTTTGCCGTCTTGCGGGCTTTCTGGCCGAACCTGGTCATCGGCAGGCAATTCGTGAAAGCCTACGACAACACCGGCACCGCGGTGGTCACCCGCCAGAACGACTGCTTGGATGTCCTCAACCGCGACGCGGATTTCGAGGTGGTCTACGGCCCCCGCATGATGAAGCTGACGGGCGGCGAAAACTTCTTTCTCGGCATGCAGCCCGGCTGGCCCTACACCCGCGACACCTCGGCGATGCATCTGGCGATGCGCACCAGCGACGTGGCCGAAATCGTGCAGCCCCGCGCCGCCAAACTGGCCGAAGACTTGGTCGCCAAAAGCGGCGGCAAGATCGACATCGTGCCCGATCTGACCCTGCAGGTGCCCTGGGACATGACCGACACCTATTTCGGCACCGGCGGACCCGACGCCGCGACGATGCAGGACTGGACCACGATCCTCTTTTGGTACCTGTTCGAAGACCTCGGCGCCGACCCGGAATTCGATGCCAAGGCGATGGAGTATGCCGGGCAGATGCGCGACTATCTCGACACCGCCATCGCCGCGCGCAAGGCCGCGCCGACCGACGCCGAGCAAATCCTGAACCGCTGCCTGGCCCTGCAGGGCGCGGACACGCCCGGCATGGACGACCTCGGCATCCGCAACAACATCCTCGGCCTCTTGATCGGCGCGATCCCGACGATTTCCAAGGCGTCCTGCTTTGCCATGGACGAGCTTTTGAACCGCCCCGACAAGCTGCGCGGCGCGCACCAGGCGGCCACCGCAGGCGACGACGCCAGAATGGCGCAGTACATCTGGGAGGCGCTGCGCTTCAACCCGCATAACCCGGTGATCTACCGCCGCGCGGTCCACGACACGGTCGTCGCGCGGTCGACCTTCCGCAGCGCCAGGATCAAGAAGGGCACGATGGTCTTTGCCGCCACGCTGTCCGCCACCTTCGACCCCTATGCCATCGAGCGCCCGAACGAGTTCCGCATCGACCGGCCCTGGGAGGATTACATCATCTGGGGGTACGGCATGCACACCTGCTTCGGCGCCGCGATCAACAAGGCCGTGATCCCGGCGATCCTCAAGCCGCTTCTGGCGCAGAAGAACCTGCGCCGCGCCCCCGGCACCGCCGGCCGGATCGACAGCGGCGGCACCCCGCATCCGCAGCATTTCCACCTGGAATTCGACACCTGACCCCCCCGCGCGGAAGGACCCCATGCCATGGCCACCGGCAACCTGCTGATCACCCTCCGCCCGTCCTCCGGCGTCGATCTCGGCCGCTGGGTCCTGCAGCATCACAAGGTCCCTTACACCGAACGCGCCCACGCGCCGATCTTCCACGTTCTCGCCCTGAAATGGTGGGGCGTCGGGGCCGAGGACTATCCGCTTTACGTCACACCCAAGGGCGACAAGCTGAAGGGCAATCCGTTCATCATCGAGTTCGTCGAAAACGACATGGCCCCCGAGGACCGGCTGATCCCCGACGCCGCGACCGAACCGGAGCTGCACAAGGAAGTCACCGACTTCACCACCTGGATCTACGACAAGGTCAGCGGCGACGTGGTGACCTATTCCTATTTTCACCTCTTGAAATACAAGTGGGTCGTCTGGCCGTCGCTGACGACCCGGGTACCGTGGTACGAGAAAGTCGCCTGGTTCCTCTTCTACAGCCTGTTCAAGGGGCTGATGTACAAGGGCCTGAACCTCGACAAGGCCGCGGCGGACACGGCGCTGCAGGGGATCTACGCGGTCTTCGACAAGGTCGATGGCCTGCTGGCGGACGGGCGCCAGTACCTCTCGGGCGGCCGGCTGACCTATTCCGACATCTCGGTCGCCGCGCTCTACGGCCCGATGATCCTGGCGCAGGGTTATGAGGGATTTCTGCCCAACCAGGCGGGCTGTCCGGCGTTCCTGACGCAGGTCTACCAGGAACTGCGCGACCGTCCGACCGGGCACTTCATCCAACGGATCTACGACCGGCACCGACCACCGCAGCCGCAAAGCTGACCGGTATTGCTCGGCGACGTTCCCGGGCGGCGACCGGACGGACGGCCGGCGATGGGATCGGCCGGCAGTTTCTATGCCTGCACGCAGGCGCGACGCCCGGCCTGTGCCATACCAAGCGCCAAAGACACCGCGCGCCTTGAATGAAACGTAGGCCGGTTCGGGCCCGGAGTGGACGTTGCCAGTTACGTGATGAGCCGCGCCATCGCCGACCCGCGGGGAGGCGAACCAAACCTCTGAGCGGCTCGATTTATCCCGGCAAGGTCCGAACGACCTCAATGCGATACGCGCCGCCAGCAAATCGCCTCCCCTTCGGGGCGGGTCGGCGATGGCGCGGCGGGGCTACGCCCCTTGATTCCGCGCCTGGAGTCAGAGGCAACGTCCGCTCCAGGCCAGCACCGGTCAAGCATCGAGTCCATCGGATCTCATCCCACCTCGGGCGATCTCAACCGACAGCCACCGCTCAACTGCCCCCTTTTCCCCCGTCCGCGCGGTCTGTAGTTTGCCACCGAACCAACAGGAGATCCCAATGTCCCAGCAGCGCCTGCACCTCGTTTTCGGCGGAGAGCTGACAGATCCCTCGAAATCCGTCTTCAAGAATGTCGACGACATCGACATTGTCGGCATCTTCCCCAACTACCAGGCCGCCTACGATGCCTGGAAGTCGGCCGCGCAACGCACCGTCGATGATGCGCATATGCGGTACTTCATTGCTCACCTGCACCGGCTGCGCGACGAAGAGGTCGAGGCAGACTCCGGCAGCGAAACGGATAGCTGACTGACAATAATGGGAAATTCTCTCTCTCTCGCGCTCTACCTTGCCACCCGCGGGCGCCGCGATCGCGCCAGCCGGCGGGCATTGGGCGAGACCGGAGAAGCCGGAAAAACCCAACGGAACGAGCGGCTCGGCCAGGCAACAGAGTCCCGCCCGGACGGCCCGCTGATCTGGGTTCATTCCGGCCAGGACCGCCACGCCCTGTCCGTCCGGGAACTTGCGTTCCGTCTTCGGCAGGAACGCCCCGAACTTCAATTTCTGCTGACGACGTCGGCAAGCAGACGCAAGGCGTCAGAGCCTGGCCTGACCGCCCAATTCGCGCCCGACGAACACCGCGGCGCGATCCGGCGTTTCCTGGACCTGTGGCACCCCGACCTCGCCGTCTGGACCGAACCCGATCTGCGCCCCGCCCTGATCGCCGCCGCCGGCGACCGCCAGATTCCGCTGTTTCTGATCGATGCCCACACGGCCCGCCCCGACCTTCATACCTGGCGCTGGTTCAAGGGCGTGTCGGGGTCGCTTCTGCAACGCTTTGAACGGGTTCTGACCGGCGACGCGGATACCGCGGCAGAGCTGAAGCGGCTTGGTGCAGAGCCCCGGACGATGGAAATTCACGGCTTCCTGGAGGAAGGCACGCCCCCGCTGCCCTGCAACGAGGCCGACCGCAGCGTCATTGCCAGCGAGCTCGCCGGCCGCCCGGTCTGGCTTGCCGCCGGGATCGGCCCCGCCGAACTGGACGCCGTCCTGACCGCCCACCGCGATGCGCAGCGCCGGTCGCACCGGCTGCTGTTGATCATCTCGCCCAGGGATCCTGCGACCGGACCGGATCTTCTGAAGACCGCAAGGTCTCGGGGGTTTGGTGCCAGTCTGCGAACCGACGGAGCGGAACCTGACGCCGATGTCCAGGTCTATATCGCCGACACCGAGGGCGAACTTGGGCTCTGGTACCGCATCGCGCCCATCGCCTTTCTTGGCCAGTCCCTGGGCGGCTCTGGCGGCATCAACCCGTTCGAGGCCGCCGCCCTGGGCGCGGCGATCGTGCATGGTCCGAATGTAAGGTTGTTCCGCCGCGCCTTCGGCCGACTGGCCGCGGCCGGCGCAACCAGATTGGTCCGGAACACCAAGGAACTGGCCGCGGCGGTCGAGATGCTGCAATCCCCCGACATCGCCGCGAAGATGGCGCACGAGGCCTGGCGCGTCTGTTCGACGGGGGCCGAGGTCACGGACCGCGCCATGGATCTGATCCTGACGACGCTCGACGAGCGCGAAGCGGCCTGATGCGCCCGCCCGGGTTCTGGTTCACCCGGCCCGACCGGCCGGCGCTTGCAGCGCGGCTGTTGTCGCCGGTGTCCGCCCTTTACGCCCGCGCCACGGCCAGGCGGATGGCCCGCCCCGGCTACCTTGCGCAGGTGCCCGTGATCTGCATCGGCAATCTCAACGCAGGCGGAACCGGCAAGACCCCGACCGTCATCGCCCTGATCGAGCGTCTGCAGCAACGCCATGTCGCCGTACATGTGGTCAGCAGGGGCTATGGCGGCCGCGAAGCGGGGCCGCTGCAGGTCGACCCGCGCAGGCATACCGCCGCCCAGACCGGCGACGAACCGCTGCTGATTGCCGCCTTTGCCCCCTGTTGGATCGCGCGCGACCGGGCGGCGGGGGTCAAGGCGGCCGAGGCCGCCGGTGCGCAGGCCATCCTGCTCGACGACGGCTTTCAGAACCCCTCTGTGCAAAAGGATTTTTCGCTGATCGTGGTGGATGCCGGCGTCGGTTTCGGCAATGGCCGGGTGATCCCCGCGGGACCCCTGCGCGAGCCGGTTGCGGCCGGCCTGACCCGCGCCGATGCCGTGGTGTCGATCGGACCGGCCGCCCTGCAGGCCGATTTCGACGGGACATGGCGGCATCTGATCGACCTGCCGCATCTGCGCGGCGAACTGCGCCCGCTCCAAACCGGGATGGATTGGTCGGGCGTTAGGGTGCTGGCCTTCGCCGGGATCGGGCATCCCGGGAAATTCTTTGCGACCCTGTCCCGGCTTGGCGTGGATCTCGTCGCGACCCACGCGCTCGACGATCATCAGCCGCTGACCGGCACCCTTTTTGGCCGGCTGGAGACCGAGGCACGGAGCCTGGACGCCCAGCTCGTCACCACGGAAAAGGACGCCGTACGCCTGCCCGCAGGACTTCGGCAAAAGGTCCTGACGCTGCCGGTCCGGCTGCAGATCGATGACTGGAGCGTGATCGACGCCGCGCTCGACCGGCTTATCCCCGTGGCTTCAACCCCGCCCTGATCGCATCGCCATGTTCATCCAGCTTCGGCGACCGGCGGGATAGCGGCACGGCGGTCCCCGAAAACCGGAACGGCGGGCGCACCGTCGGGACGCCGTCCAACTCGGTCCGCAATCCCCGGTGCACGATTTGCGGATCCTCGAACACCTCTCCCAGATCGTTGATCGGCCCGGCCGGCACGCCTTCGGCCTCGCAGGCGGCGAGCAGGTCTGCCTTTGAAAACCCCCGTGTCGCCTCGGTCAGGCGCTGCGTCAGCTCCACCCGGTTCGCGATGCGGTCCGCGTTGGTCCGGAACGCCGGGTCCTCCTGCAACTCAGGCAGCCCCAGCAGACCGCAAAGCCGTCGGTACTGCGCATCGTTGCCGGTGGCGATGATGATCCAGCCATCGGCACAGTCGAACACCTGGTAAGGCACGAGATTCGGGTGCGCATTGCCCAGCCGCTGCGGCGGCGTGCCGGTCGACAGGTAATTCATCGCCTGATTGGCCGTGATCGCCGTGGCCACATCCATCAGCGCCATGTCGATGTGCTGCCCCCGCCCTGTCCTCTCGCGCTCATGCACCGCCGCCAGAATGGCGGTCACCGAATAAAGCCCGGTGAACACGTCCGTCACCGCCACCCCGACCTTCTGCGGCTGTCCGTCCGGGTCGCCGGTAATCGACATCAACCCCGACATGCCCTGGATGATATAGTCATACCCGGCACGGCCGGCATAGGGGCCATCCTGCCCGAAACCGGTGATCGAGCAATAGATCAGCCGCCGGTTCAACGCGCTCAGGCTGTCATAGTCCAGCCCGTATTTCGCCAACCCGCCGACCTTGAAATTCTCGATCAGCACGTCGGCATCGGCCACCAGCCCGCGCACAATCTCCTGCCCCCCGGGCATGCGGAAATCCACGGCGATCGACCGCTTGCCCCGGTTACATCCATGGAAATAGGCCGCCGACCGGTCGCCGTCGCGGGCGATGAACGGCGGTCCCCAGCGGCGGGTGTCGTCGCCGTCGGGGCTTTCCACCTTGATGACGTCCGCGCCCAGATCCGCAAGCGTCTGACCGGCCCAGGGGCCGGCCAGAATGCGTGCCAGTTCAATGACCTTCAGGCCGGCAAGCGGCTGGGGCATCAGCTGTCCAGTTCGGCGTCCAGCAGGGCGGAGAAATCGGCGAAGCTCTTGTTGCCGGTCACCAGCTCGCCATTGATCATGAAGGACGGGGTCGAGCGGATGCCGTCGCGGCCGGCGTTCTCTTCGTAGGACGCGACAAGTCCCTGCGCCATCTCGGCATCCCGCAGGCAGGCGTCCACCTCGTCGCCGTCGATCCCGGCCGTCCGGCCGATCCGCGCCAGTTCCCCGGCAATCGTTGCCGGATCGCCGCTGGCGGTCCATTCGCTCTGCTGATCATAGATCATGTCGACGATGCCAAAGAACTTGGCCTCGCCGCCGCAGCGCGCCACCATGCTGGCCCAAAGCCCGTAGCGGTCGAAATACACCTCGCGGTAGATGAACCGCACCTTGCCGGTATCGATGTAGTTCGCCTTGACATCCTTGAACGTGTCGCGATGGAAATCCTTGCAGTGCGGGCAGGTAAAGCTTGCGTATTCCACCACCTCGACCGGCGCATTCTCGTCGCCGAGCGCCATTTCGACCACCATCGAGGTGTCGACCTCGGCGTCGGCGGATTGCGCCTGCGCGGCGCCCAGCGTCGGATAGGACGTGCCGCCCTGGCTCGACTGCCAGGCATAGATGCCCCCGGCCAGAACGAGTGCGGCGGCGGCGATTGCGATCAAACGGTTCATTCTCTCTGCCTCAGTTGTGTTTCGGTCTCGATAGAACGTTCTCTGCCAGTTCTTCAAGGGCGTGGCGCAGGCCATCGTCCCTTACCGGCGCGGCCACCCGTTGTGCGGCCTCCCGGGTGGCCCGGTCGGCTTGCGGCAAGGGCGCGTCGGCGGGCTTGAACGCCGCCTGCCCCTCGGCAAATCCGGTGGGCGCGGTCTGGGTGATGCGGATCCGGGCGATGGCCGCATAGCCATAGCAGGCGTTGACCCGTTCCTTGATGCGCGGCAGGTCGGCCTGCAGCATCGGCGCCTGCGCGCCCGTGGTCAGCACCGTCAGCGTCGCGCCGAACCCGCCCTGGCCATAGCTCACCTTGACCGGACGCGCCGCGCGCGCGGTGTCCTCGCCGACGATCTCTGCCCAATGGGTCAAAAGCCGCGCCACCGCAAAGCCGCGGGTCTCGCCCGCCTTGCAGATGCGGGACTGCAACAGGCCCGAGGCGCGCTCGAACCCTCGCATCCGCCGCGGGGTTTTGTTGTGCTGGCCGGTCATCGCTGGCATGTCCTCTCTCGCGATCTATTCTAAACGGCGCTGTGCGTCATGCCAGCCCAAAGCCTGCGGGGGAGACATAAAGATTGCGTTATGAGACGCTGAGCGCCGATCTGCTGACCTGGTACGACCGTAATGCCCGCGTCATGCCCTGGCGCGTGGGACCGTCCGAGCGGCGGGCGGGCACCCGGCCCGACCCCTATCGCGTTTGGCTGTCCGAGGTGATGCTTCAGCAAACCACCGTAGCCGCCGTGCGGGACTATTTCCATCGCTTCACCGCCCGCTGGCCGACCGTCGGGGCGCTCGCCGCTGCCGAGGATGCCGATGTGATGGGCGAATGGGCGGGCCTTGGCTATTACGCCCGCGCCCGCAACCTGCTGAAATGCGCCCGCGCCGTCGCGGCGGACCATGGCGGCCGCTTCCCTGCGACACGCGAAGAATTGCTGCAGCTCCCCGGCATCGGCCCCTACACGGCAGCTGCCATCGCGGCCATCGCCTTCGATCAGCCCGCCACGGTGGTCGACGGCAATGTCGAGCGGGTCATGGCGCGGCTTTTCGAGATCGAAACGCCGCTGCCCCGGGCAAAGCCCGAACTGACCGCCCTCGCGGATCGTCTGACGCCACAAACGCGTCCCGGGGATTACGCCCAGGCGGTGATGGACCTTGGCGCGACGATCTGCACCCCGACCTCGCCCGCCTGCGGCATCTGCCCGTGGATGGCCGCCTGCCAGGCCCGCGCCGCCGGAACCCAGGCCACCCTGCCCCGCAAAGCGCCGAAAAAACCCAAACCCACCCGCCGCGGCATCGCCTATCTCGCGCGGCGCACCGACGGCGCGTGGCTGCTGGAACGCCGCCCCGACAAGGGCCTTCTGGGCGGCATGCTCGGGTGGCCCGGGTCGGACTGGACCGAAACGCCCGCAGAGGCCCCGCCGATCGAGGCGGACTGGCGCGATCCCGGGGCCGAGGTCCACCACACCTTTACCCATTTCCACCTGCAGCTCGCGCTGCGCGTGGCCGCCATCCCCGATGGCGCCCGGCCCAGCCGCGGCGCGTTCGTTCCGACATCGCAATTCCGCCCCTCCGACCTGCCCACCGTCATGCGCAAGGCCTATGACCTTGCGTCCGCGACACTCGGTGGGAATTGATGCGCAGGCCCCGCCTCCGGTATAATTCATTCGAGGCGGACGAACGGAGCAGGCCATGATACCCGCAACCAAAGTCGCAAGGCTGCAGAGTGCGCTGCCCTTCTGGGCATCCCTCGCGCTGGTCCCGCTGGCCTATATCGGCGCCACAAACGGC
The DNA here is from genome assembly GCA_030065095.1 of Rhodobacter sp. Classification (GTDB taxonomy): domain Bacteria; phylum Pseudomonadota; class Alphaproteobacteria; order Rhodobacterales; family Rhodobacteraceae; genus JASJCA01. The sequence goes on along the minus strand of JASJDP010000030.1, from coordinate 6,977 downwards.
GGCTGGACGCTCTTGCTGCTGCCCATCTCGGCCTGGGGCCTTTTTATCCTGCTCGACGCGATCACCGGTGAAAACACCGAGAACGCAGATCTGACCACCGCCGAGGATCAGCTTGTCTGGTATCGCCTGATCACACTGATCTGGTTCCCGATCCAGTTCCTGGTGATCTTCGGCACCATCTGGTACGCCGCCCAGGCAGATCACCTGAACGTGCTGGAAAAGATCGTCCTGTTCTTCGGCGTCGGCATCATATCCGGCACCGTCGGCATCAACTACAGCCACGAGCTGATGCACCAGAAAAACAAGCTCGAACGCTGGCTGGGCGACCTGCTGCTCGGCACCGTGATGTACGGCCATTTCCGGTCCGAACACCTGCTGGTGCATCACCGCTATGTCGCCACCCCGCGCGACGCGGTCACCGCGCGCTACAACGAGGGCTTCCACCGCTTCTTTCCGCGTGTCCTATGGGAATGCTACGTCTCGGCCTTTCAGGCCGAAAAGGCGATGCTTGCACGCAAGGGCCTGCCCTGGTGGCACGGTTCGAACCCGTTCTGGCGTTACTGGGCACTGCAGGCGGTCTTTCTTGCCCTCGCCTTCGCCCTTGGCGGCTGGGCTGGCGTGGCGCTGTTCCTCTACCAGGCCTTCATCGCCGTCTGGCAGCTCGAACTTGTCAATTACATCGAACACTACGGCCTGACGCGCCGCCACCTGGGCGGTGGCAAATACGAGCATGTCCTGCCGCGGCATTCCTGGAACTCGGCCCGCGCCGCGTCCAACTGGCTTTTGATCAACCTCCAGCGCCACTCGGACCACCACTACAAACCCGACCGCCGCTTTCCACTTCTGCAAAACCACGACGAAACCGAGGCGCCGCAGCTTCCTTACGGCTATCCGGTGATGACCCTTGCGGCGATGATCCCGCCGCTCTGGCGGCGCGTGATGAACCCCCGCGTCCGCGACTGGCGGCGGCAATACTACCCTGATGTCGACGACTGGACCCCGTACAAGACCGGACGGCATTCCACCTGACAGCCGTTACTTGCTTCATGTTCTATGCCCCGGGGCCGACGCTGTTCCCTTGCCGGCCCGCCGCACCTTAAACCCATCCGAAACATGTCAGACCCGCATCCAGAGACGATGCCCCGGTGCAAGTCCCGGACGGTCGAAAAAAAGCCCCGCCGGAGGGCTCCGGCGGGGTCAGTTCGTGCCGTGGTGTCAGGCCACAGGCACCGGCGGTAGTTCTTTTGTACCCCTAGTTCATCTCCGCTCTGATCTGTTGCCGCAGCACGTCGATCGACACCGGCTTGCCTTCGCGAACGAAGCACCAATACGTCCATCCGTTGCAGCTGGGCGCGCCCTCCAGCGCCGCGCCGACCTGGTGGATCGACCCGGTCACATCCGCCGCCACCAGCGTCCCGTCGGCCCGGACCTTGGCGGTCTTGCCGTTCGTAGACGTCAATACCTCGCCCGGCCGCAACATGCCGCGTTCCACAAGCTGCCCGAACGGCACCCGCGGCTCGGATCGCTTGGCCCGGCTGACCTGCAATGCCGACCGCTCCAGCCGCCGCACCCGCGCCAGCCTTTCTTCCGCCACCTCGCGATAGCCCGCCTCGCGCTCGATCCCCACGAAATCGCGCCCCAGCATCTTCGCCACCGCCCCGGTCGTCCCGGTGCCGAAAAACGGATCCAGCACCACGTCGCCCGGATTGGTGCAGCCCACGAGCACCCGGTGCAACAGCGCCTCCGGCTTCTGCGTCGGATGCGCCTTGCCGCCACTGGCATCCTTCAGCCGCTCATGCCCGGTACAAATCGGCAGCACCCAGTCGGACCGCATCTGAATGCCCTCGTTCAACGCCTTCAGCGCCTCGTAATTGAAGGTGTATTTCGCGCCTTCCGCCTTTGACGCCCAGATCAGCGTTTCATGGGCGTTGGTCAGCCGCTTGCCCCGGAAATTCGGCATCGGGTTCGACTTGCGCCAGACCACGTCGTTGAGAATCCAGAACCCCTGGTTCTGCAACTCGGCGCCCAGCCGGAATATGTTGTGATAGGATCCGATCACCCAGATCGCGCCGTCCGGCTTCAAGAGCCGCCGCGCCGCAGCCAGCCAATCCGCCGTGAACCGGTCATAGGCGCGGAAGCTGTCGAACTGGTCCCAATGATCGTCGACCGCGTCGACCTTGGAATTGTCCGGCCGGTGCAGCTCCGCCTTCAGTTGAAGATTGTAGGGCGGATCGGCAAAGATCAGATCACACGACGCCTCGGGCAGCGCGCGCATCACCTCGATGCAGTCGCCGCCGACGATTTTGTTGAGCGGCAGGCCTGTGCCTGCGCCGGTCGCGTATCTTGTCATCTCTGCCTCTGCCTCGACGCCGTTTGCGGCGCGCGATTTGTTGCAGGCAGGATGAGTCAAACTGGATTCACGGTCAAATTCTTTTTTGAATCAGCCGGTTACAGATTTTTCTTGATACAAGATATTGTGGACGGGCTTGTACGAGCGTCTATGATGTGGGGTCACACCAAGATTTCGAAGCGCCTCCAGATGCTGGGGCGTCGGGTAACCGGCGTTCTGTTCCCAGCCATAGCCAGGATGCTGTTGCGCCAAACCCACCATGATCCGATCACGACATACTTTTGCCACAATTGAAGCCGCTGAAATTGAAAGAGATTTGCTGTCACCTTTGACGATCGGCTGCGCCTCGCACGGCAGTCCCTGGGGCACGCGATTGCCATCGATCAATGCCAGATCGGGTGGAACCGCCAAACCCACCAGCGCGCGCCGCATCGCCAAACAAGAGGCCTGCAGGATGTTGAGCGCATCGATCTCTTCCACGCTGGCATGGGCGATGGACACTTGCGCCGTCGCATGGATCGCTTCGGCCAGCTCGGTACGCCTGATATGGGTCAATTGTTTGGAGTCGTTCAACCCATCCGGAATGGCACGTGCGTCCAGTACGACCGCAGCGGCGGTCACCGGTCCGGCCAGCGGTCCGCGCCCGACCTCGTCGACGCCCGCGACGCAAAGCGCCCCTTGCGCAAAAGCGGCCTCTTCAAACCCGAAATCCGGAGCGCTGCGCGGCATGGGCACAGCAAAGCCGCTGCGCCGGCCTTCTGCAAGGTGAAATCGGGGCGGGCACCCGCAAACGTACCCGCCCCGCCGTGGCGGCCTGGCGCACCGGGCCACTGCTCGACCTTGATCAGGCCTTATCCGAACACCCAGCCGTGGTTGCGCAGGCAACGTGCGTGATAGACCGAACGCTGACCGCGATTTGTCCAGATTTTCCGGTGGCAAGCGATCGGAAGACGCCCCACATGGCGCATGTTCCTCGACAGGCAGCGGTGGCCGAAGAAGCGGCGCGGCCCGTTGTTCCACCGGTTGACCCGCAAGCAAGCGGACGGCACGACCTTGCGCCGCGGCTTCACCCTGGGCCGCGGATCGACATGGCGGCGCGTCACATACCGGTCGCTGTCATAGGAGCGGTTGTTGTACTTGTGCCGCCGGTCATTGTTGGCGATGGCGCTTCCAATGATGAAAAGCGCGCCAGCCCCCAAGAGGAAGCGGCCGATTTCACCGCTATCGGCGGCACGGGCTGGGGTGGCGGCAACGCTGGTCAGTGCAAGACTGGCGGCCAGCACGGTGGCGATCAGGCGTTTGGTCATGGTGGGTCCTTTCGGAATTCGGGCGCCGCACCCTGTGGCGCCGTTTTCGGATACGCCCATTCCGCCCTCGCTCGCCCGCGCTAAGCAATATCGGGCCTCGGTTATCCGATAACACGCGTCAATCCGGGGCTTTGTTATTGAATAACCGCAATGACTTGCGCATTGTCGGCCCCATGAAGACACCACTCGCCATCCTGATCCTGGTCCTGTCGCTTACCGCTACGGTGGCAAACGCCGCCTGTGTGGCCGAATACAAGGCGAAACGGGACAATCCCCTGCGGCTCGACTACGGGACGGTCACAGTGCCCGGCAGCAATTGCACGGCGTCCGCCGTGCGTCCGGCCGTTGCCGCGCAACTGGCCAGTCGCGGCTGGATACTGTTGAGCATTCTCTCGGTGCGCCAAAGCGGCTAAGCTTTCGGGCATGAGCCTGGTCGATCCCGGAAAAGACGCAGCCTCCACCCGGCGCTACGGCAACCGGGTGGTCGCCTATGGGCTGATCGCCATCGTCGCGATCCTGCTGGTCGCGTCGATCCTGCTTTTCGTGAACCTGCCGGATGCAAACGCCTTCAACGACAGGGTCGAACGGATTTTTGTCGAGAATGACGACCTTACCTCGGATTCGGAAATCAAGCTGCTGGAGATCCTGGCCGAATCAGGCACGTCCTTCTCCGAGGTTCTGGTCAGCTACCGGCAGGTGATCTTCGTCCTGTTGGTGTTTTCCACCGCACTTCTGATCGCGTCGCTCGTTTTCCTCATCACGATCATCGCCCTGAATCGCCGCGTCGGAGAGATCGAACGCTCCGGCATTCAGGTCAGTTCGCTGATCATCAGCCGCGATGAACGCAAGGTCTATCTGAACAACATGGAATTCGCCTTGACCCAGGCGGCCATCGAAACACTTGCCGTGCTGGCCGAGGCGCGGATGGATGAAGACGTGCTGTCCGGGGCCGAGATCGAGGCGATGATCTCGGGCAAGAATGCAGCCGACTGCGACGAAGCGTCCGGCGCGACGCGAATCAAGCGCCTGCGCGACGCGCTCGGCAACCAGATGGTCAGCGAGCTTTTGATCAAGAACATCGCGCGTCGCGGCTACATGCTGTCGATAGACAAGAACGTGATTCGGATGCTTTAGCGCGCTTCCCTGCCAGCCAGACTCTCAATGGGAGCAACAGGCGGGCCGGAAGAACCGGCGCAACGGCTGCCGGCTCCGCCAATGAACGCCGGCGCGTTCACGACTTCTCGGGATACCAGAGCAGCTGGCGACCCCGGCAGTACATCGGGTTTGTCAAAAAAAAGCTGTATCGGAAAAAGTTCCAAGGGGCGCTGTAATTGTGTCTCAAGAGGTTACAGGAAGCGGTTCCAACAGCCTTGACCTGCTTTCCGACTTCAACCGCGACCGCTGGCGCTGGTTCGCGAGCGTTCTGGAAGACCCAAGGATTTCGCCTGCGGCGAAGAACGTTGCGGCCGCGCTGATCACTCAGATCGCCAACCGCAACTCCGGCAAATGCGTGGCGCGCGCAACGGGCGTGCCCAATCGTGATCCGCACCTTCCGACAAACCTTCACCGACACTTCGTCGCCGAAGACAGCCCGGCTTGGGAACAGTGGACCCGTTACGTCGGGGAATACGGAGGCCCGCCAATTGTCCGGTGGGCCAAACCGACGGTGCGAAACGGAGTGTCTGGTGTTCTGGCGCCGTACCCCTATCCCCGCCGAGTAGTGACTGGCAACACCGCTCAATGCGGGCGGTGTTCGAGAACGCAAGTGCGCCAGTGCAATGAACTGGCAGCGTTCGATCCGTCCTGACGAGTTGCCTGTGGGCACCACGGACATCGAGGATCACATTCGGCTGTCGGGCAGTCCTGACCCGATGCCTCATGCGGAGCGTATCGCAAAGGCGGTGGGTCGTGAGATCGAAGACCTCTCCGAAGTTGCGCCCCTGACCCAGACCATCCGTGTCACTGGAATAGCCCCCTGAAGGTGGTCCGCCCACTGGGATAGGAATATCCTGTTTTAGGAGGACCCGAGAATGGCTGGGAAGCGAGACAAGCCCGAAGAGATCATATCGAAGCTGCGCCAGGTTGAAGTGCTGCAGGGGCAAGGAATGACCATCGCGGATGCGGTGCGTCAGATTGGAATCACACAGCAGACGTACTATCGCTGGCGCAAGCTCTACGGTGGCATGGGCCGTGACCAGCTGAAGCGCTTGAAGGAGCTGGAGAAGGAGAACCAGCGCCTCAGGCGGGCCGTTTCAGATCTGACGCTGGACAAACTCATCCTGACCGAGGCTGCGCGGGGAAACTTCTGAGCCCTTCACGTCGCCGCCGTTGCATTGATCATGTGCGTCAGACGTTGCGTGTATCCGAGCGCCGCGCCTGCCGTACTTTGGGACAGCACCGGTCGACCCAACGCAAGGTTCCACGCGGCCGCCCTGACGAGGGCCGGCTCACGGAGGACATCATCGAGTTGGCGCGCCAGTATGGGCGCTACGGCTATCGAATGGTGACTGGCCTGCTGAACAACGCGGGCTGGCATGTGAACCACAAGCGGGTCGAGCGCATTTGGCGGCGTGAGGGGCTGAAGGTCCCGCAGAAACAAGCCAAGAAAGGCCGTCTCTGGCTTAACGATGGCTCGTGCGTCCGGCTTCGGCCGGAGCATCCTAACCATGTCTGGTCCTATGACTTCGTTCAGGACAGGACCCATGACGGGCGGGCCTACCGAACGCTCAACATCATCGACGAGTTCACCAAGGAGGCCCTCATGATCCGCGTCGATCGCAAGCTCAACTCCACTGACGTCGTGGATGCTCTGACCGACCTGTTCATCCTGCGCGGTCCGCCCAAGTTCATCAGATCAGACAACGGTCCCGAGTTCATTGCCCAGAAAGTGAGGGACTGGATCACGGCCGTCGGTGCCAAGACCGCCTTCATCGAGCCGGGATCACCCTGGGAGAATGGATACTGCGAAAGCTTCAACGCCAGATTCCGAGACGAGCTGCTCAACGGTGAGATCTTCTACTCACTCCGAGAAGCCCAAATCCTGATCGAACAATGGCGTGTCCACTACAACACCGTCAGGCCGCACAGCGCTCTGGGATACCGGCCACCGGCGCTGGAAAGCATCGTTCCATTGGACCCGAGACCGACCATGCACTAACAATCAACCCGGACCACCCAATGGGGGCTCTCCAGCCGGATGGGCGTGGGTCCCAGTTTCGGATGAGCGGCAATCGTCAAATAAGCAGGGTTGTTCGACGGCCTGTCGGGCAGGTTCAAGCCTATCCCACGACATTGGCGCGGAACGCAGCATCTGACACGAT
>JASJDP010000049.1 GCA_030065095.1 Rhodobacter sp. | reverse complement strand
GGTGGGGCCTTTGGGATTTGCGTATGTGCACGTGCGGTTTTGCGTAGCCGGCGCAGGTTTTTTGCGGCGGGTTGCCGGGCCGGTACGTTGCTGCCGCCGGTTTCGGCCGTGGGTCGGACCGGCCTAGCGTGGGGCAACCGGCGGGCGCGATGGGCCCTGCAAACCGTTGGAGAGAGAGATATGGTCGACAGAGTCGAGGATCGGAACGAAGCCGTTGCATTCGAGGTGGATTTCGTCGATCCGGCCGCCGGCGAGGCGGCGTTGCGGTCGACGGCCGCCTCGGTGCCGGGCTTTTTCGGCGCCAGGGATTTCAGGGCGCTCTTCGCACGCTCCGCGACGCCGGTTGCGCCGGCGGATGCGGGCGTCGTTTCGGACCTTCGCAGCCTGATCCTGGACCGCGGCCTGCCGCTGGCGGATCTGGGGCTTGGCGGGGGCGGCCCGATGCCGGTCGAGGAACTGTCGATCCTGATGGGCGGCGAGACGGCGCCGGCGGGGGTTCGGTTTCTGGGCGCCCGCCCGATGCGGTTGTTCGACAGATGGCAGATCGCCGACATCGTCGGGCTCAGGCCGGGGCCGGACCTCGTTTTTGTCGGCGGCGGCGAGGGCGGAGCCCCGGGCTTTCCGGGCGACCTGGAACTCCTGCAGCCGGGCTTTGGCCCGGCGGATGTCGAACGGCGTTCCTATGTCGTGACCGGGCTGACGCTGGGGGGCGACGGCAACGGGCTCGAGATCGCGGACCCGGCGGAGCGGCAGACGATTGCCGACCTGATGGGGCTTGGCGGTGCGGCGAACCACGAAACCGTCGCGCGGATCCTGGCCGGAAAAATCGGCGACGGCTATGCGCCGGGCGACGAGATCCGCAACGTTTCCGTCGTCGCGCTCGGCGACGGCGATTACCGGATCGCGTTCCGGCACGTGCATTCCGAGTTCGATTTCACCGGCCCGGTGACCTACCGCGACGACTATTCGGTGGTTCTGGATTTCGACTACGAGATGGTGGTGCCGGCGGGCGCGCCGACCGCCCCGACCCTGAGCGGGACGACGGTGGCCGAGAACGCGCCCGGCGCGGTGATCGGCACGCTGTCCAGCACCGACCCGGATGGCGACCCGATCGCCTTCAGCGTCGATGACGACCGCTTCGAGGTCGAGGACGGGCGGCTGAAGCTGAAGGACGGCGTCGCCCTGGATTTCGAGACCGCGCCGACGGTCGAGGTGACCGTCACGGCGGCGGACGGGACCGGGCTGTCGAGCGCGCAGACCTTCACCATCTCCGTCACCGATGTCGACCGGGAACCCCCCTTGCCGCCGACCCTGACCGGGACCACGGTGGCCGAGAACGCGCCCGGCGCGGTGATCGGCACGCTGAGCAGCCATGACGACAACGGCGACCCGATCACCTACACCGTCAACGATGCGCGGTTCGAGGTGGTCGGCGACCGGCTCAAGCTGAAGGACGGCGTCGCCCTGGATTACGAGACCGAACCGAGCGTCCGGCTGACCGTCACGGCGCATGACGGCACCGGCTATATCGGCTGGAGCGTCGTCGACATCGCCGTCACCGACGTGGCGGAGGACCCGGGCCTCGGCGAGTCCTACACCGCGACCGTCACCGACGAGAGCGGCGCCACGATCCTGACCCTGGAAACCGACCCGGCCCCGGCCTATGACGCCGCGCAGCAGGTGGCCCGGCAGATCGTCGCGACCCGGTACCAGCCCGAGGGGACGATCGCCGCGAACGACCAGTTCATCGAATACCGGCGCGACGCCGAGGTGCAGTCGGTGACCGACAATGGCGACGGCACCTACACGGTCACCGTCACCCAGCAGTTCGGCCGCGAATACCGCAACGCCGGCGGCGCGCAAAGCTACAGCACGACCGACACCTATACCGTGACGCTGGAGGGCGGCGCGGACGCGCCGGCGGAACCCAGGGAGATCGAGGTCGATCAGCCGGTCCCGCATGACGGCGGCTGGACCGGCGGCTCCATCGCCCCCCGGGACGACCCCGCGGACGCCTACGACCTCAGCCCGATCCAGGCCAACCAGCTCGCCGGCCATATCGGCAGCCTGCACGGCCTGCCCGGCACCGCGAACTTCTACCGGGAAGGAACCGGGGCCGCGGGCCTCTTCGACTTCCTCGCACGCTGGCTCGGCGCCGATGCGATCGGCGGCCCGCCGGTGGAGAACCGCTCCTACATCGCCGTCGAGGAAAACCCCGACGGCAGCCTGACGATCTCGATCGGGAACCCGGACGATCTGGTCACCCACAGGCTGACGGTCACCCTCGACCGGCTGCCCGAAGCGGTGGACCCGCCGCTGACCGGAAACGAGTCCGAATTTACCGGCACCGTGACGCTGCCCGACGGCACCACCATCGACGTGCCCGCAAGCGCCCTGACCTCCGACGATGCGGTGCGCGCGATCGTCGCCGAGATCACCCCGCAACTCTGGGCCGCCACCGGCCGTCCGTCCTGGCAACGCCCGACCCTGACCGTGACCGACACCGGCGACGGCACCTATTCGGTCCGCCTGCATGTCCGCTCCGGCCACCCGATGGACCGCGGAACCGCCGTCACGGCAACGATCGCGCTCGAAGAGCTGGATCAAGGCGATATCAGACGACGGCTCGACGCCATCGAGATCGACGGCGCATCGGAGCCGGATGCCGTCTTCGACCATACCGCAGAGCGCACATTCAATCTGGCGGGGCGGATCCTCGACGCGACCGACGGGATCATCCCGTCCGACTGGACGGATGTCGAGTATACGGCCCTGACCTTCACGCTGACGGGCCATGCGGATCTCGTGACCGGTGACGCCTGGGATGCGTTCATCGCGGCGAATTTCGAGGACGGCGCCTATCTCGGCGGTGAGCCCGATCTCTCGATGTTCGGCGACCTCTCCGGGGAGGATCTGGAAATCCTGACCGTGGCCACATTGGATGCGTCGGTTGTGAACAGGGCGTTCGGCGCGCTGCCCGGGGACCTCGCCGAGTTTGACGCCGATGTCTGGGAAGATGCGTTGCAGCTGTCCCTCGACCCGGGCGACATCGAGGGGCGCCGGCTGTCGGGCGAACTGCTTGCGGCCGCGGGCGCAACGAGAGGGCCGATCACCTACACCAGCTATTACGCGTCGATCGGCGGCGGCGGCGCGGCGGCCGGCGCCGGAGAGGCCGGGCTGGCCACCGCGCTCGGCGGCGCCGGCCTGGTGATCGGCGCCGAACTGCTGATCGCCTATGTCGCGGTGCAGGCCTTCCGCACCATCCAGCACGAATACAGGATCCCGGTCTTCGGCACGCGCCCGACCGCCGACGTGCAGGACACCCTGCGCCAGAAACTGGATTCCGCCCTCTTGACCAACCACACCGGATCCGGACCCACCGACGCATGGGTCCAGGCCCAGGCCAATGCCATCATCGGCGCCTATCTGCGCACCGACACCGGGACCGCGGCGGATCTTCTCTACGAACTCGAGGAAGAGTTCGGAGCGCGGGCCGCGGCAAAGGTGATGATGACGATCTTCGTGACGAACCGAGGGGCGTCTCAGGCGATCGAACGCGAGATACTCGGCCGCTTGACCGACTCCCATGGCCACCTTCCGCTCAGCTACATGGCCGTGGTCGAGACCGGCAGATACTCCGCAATCGAAGACATCGCCTTCCGGCACACGCCCCATCTGAGATCCGTCGGCCAAACGTTTGACACCCAGGACGGCGCGCTGACCCAGATCGCGATCGGGCGCATCGCGGGGCTGGACGGGTCCGTACCCCTGTTCGCCGACATCATGGCCACCATGGCCGCCATCGATGGGTTTGCGCCGGGAACCTCCGGGCTCGACACCCTGATCGGGGAGGCCCAGATAGGCGGCAACCTGGCAACGCTCACAGATGCCGTCGGGCTGCTGAGCCTGCGCGGGGACGGCAGCTCGGAAGAGCTGCTCGCCGTCCTCAGCGTCGTCTATCCGAACGCGCCGATCGAAGCGCTCTTCGAAGACGCACATACTGAACAGACAAGCCAGTGGCACGAAACACATGTCGGTGCGGACGGCGCTGACGAGGTGACCATCGACCTGACCGGGATGACCGCCGAAGAGGTTGCCGACACGGCTTTGGAACTCGAGGACCAGGGCGTTTCATCCGAAGACGTGCTGGAGGCCATCGAAGACCTTCCCGAGGCGGTTCAAGAGGCCGTTTTCGACGAGATCGCCGAAGACGTTTCGGAGGCCAACGGCAATGAAACGAGCTACGTCGAGTTGCTGAAAGACGGCCGCGTCTTCTCTGTCGTTGAGAATACCGCCTTCCGCGAGAGCGATACGCATCAGTCCATCTATCAGGAAGTCAGAACCTTTGACGGTGTGGACGTCTTGATGACGATCATCGAGATTAACCAGCCTGCCGCGAATGCAACTCTGGCCGAGCAATGGGAGGCCGACGATCCGGATGGATTTGAGGATATCCTCAGAGAAGCTGTCGAAGAGACAGTGAACACTGCGGCGCAGAACAACAGCCTGCCGGTCGCCGGGTTCGGTGGCCCCGGCGGAGATCCGGATGAAACCCCGGGCGAGTACATCACCGGCGGCGGCGGCGGCGGTGGCGGCGGAGGCTTTGACGGCGGACCCTATCGCGCGCTTCCAAGCTTCCAAAGCGGCGGTCAGGCCGAACTGGCGCTGGACATCCTGGAGCTCTTCCCGGGACTTGCAGAGGTTCTGACGCCTGACGTGCTTATGGGAGAAGCCGGCGCCGAGTTCTTCAAAGACCCGCTCGGCTTCCTCGCGACAAACGGCTTCTCGCTTGCCGTCGCCGCGACTTCGTCGCTTCTTGGCCGTCTCCCTGCAGGCCTGTCCGCGCCTATCGTACGCGCGATGAGTGACGACGTGGCAGCCTCCACATTGGAGTCGACGGTAAGAACTGACACAACTGGCGCAGTTGCGCAGTCCGTAGCTGGCATCTTGTCAGCGTTGGGCGACCCGGTGAGGTCCGCAAACATCCTCAAGCGCATGACGTATCAGAGCGCTGCGCGCGTCTTGGCAGCTTTGCCACCCAATGAGGCACAGGCGATTGTTCAGCAGTTTGATGCCTTCGAGTTGACCCCGATCCTAGCCCACATGGCCGCCGATAAAGGCGCAGCGATGCTGCAAGGGCACGACGCGACCGAGATTGGTGATCTCTATCTGGCTGCAAACCAGTTCAATGACGAACATGTCGCCCGGGTCATCTCGACCATGATCCTCGGTGGCCGCGATGGAACGACCACGCCTCCGGGCCCGGTCGTCACGCTGGCTGATCCCAACGTTGGCCTGACCACAGACGTGGCCGACACTGACATCGCATTCCAGACCTTGGACGGCACATTTGTTGCGGGCCGCGGAACGGTCGTCGATGGTCAGGCGGTTCTGGTGGTCGAGATCGCCGCCTCGCTTGACGGCACGCTGGCCGCAGGAACACGCCGTGTGGTCGCCGTCGAAACCGGCGGGAAAACGCAATACCGCATCCTGGATGAAAACGGAGACATTGTCCCCAACGTCATCGCACTCCCTCCAGACACCGCCGGTGGCCAATGGACCGCCATAACGGTTCAAGAAAATTCCCAGGGAAGTATTTTTGGGTACATTGCGGGTCTAGGACGAACCATTGGTCGCGCAGCTCTGCGCGCCCTGCCGACGGGTACGAATCTTCCTACATTCCTGACAAGCTTGAACACACGGGCAACCAACGCATGGAGACCCGCCAACTCAAACCTCGTCAATCCAACCAGTGCCGGGAATGGGAACGGGCAGGTAAGGCCATTTTTCTGGGGCTCCGCACCTCCAAGTCCTCCTAACCCAATCGCGGATTTGCGGCAGGATATCGAGACTCTCGAGCAGACCCCGGATTTGGATGAAACCACCCTCCTGCGGACTCTCAACGGTTACTTCAGGCTCACAGATGAGCAAATTGCGTCTGTCGACGGCGAGACAAGAGTTCGAATACTCCGCCTACTTGATCGCGTCGGCGCCTCATCCAGTTCGCTGACCACCGGCTTGCAGCAAATGCTGGGCGTTTCCACCGACCTGACAGTTGTGCCGGGATTTGAGCCCATACTTCAGGATCAAATCGACAGCTCAATTGCCGCCTTGGAAAGCGACGCCGACTTGATGGCCAGACTGGGCAACTGGGCGAACTTGACCGTCGATGAGCGGATCGAATTGCTTGAGGAAATCAGCGAGTTGTTCCGGCAAACACTTGGTATCAGTCGCGAGATTACGATTTTGCCCAGCACGGCAAACTTCTTTGGCTCGTTGAACATGGAGACCGGCGAGTTTTCCCTCAGCATAGACAGGCTGTTGAACCGCGACAACAGTGCGGCCGCCTCAGTCAACGTCTTAATTCACGAAATGACCCACGTCTGGCAGACGGAACAAGTTGAAGCGTTCATAGCTGACCCGAGTTCCTTCCCGCCGGGTCCGTTGAGAGACCAGATTCAAGCTCAGAGCGCTAGTGCTTCGTTTATGGTGTCTTCTGGCGCCACCGGGCGCGGTTTTACAAATGAGTACCTGGATCTCTGGGCAGAGCGACACGCATTTGCGGTCGGTGGTGCGGTTGGGACCCATTTTGCCGATTTACTAGGGGTTCCGGCTGAACCAGATGATCTTTGACAGTTCAACGAACGATGCGATTCAAAGACGTCGAAGCAAATGGCTTTCTTGTATCGCACCAAAACCCAAGTCGCCGACGCTCACGAAGTCAGCCCCGCCGTCATAACCCGCCACGGGGCGCTGATCGCCGAGTTCAAGGTGCCGAAGCCCACTGGCGCCACACGCAACAAGGCCGCCGAGGCATAGGAGCACAAGCACGCCCGGTTCCGCTGGGCGCCCGAGGTCGGGGCGGCGCTGGCCGCCGGCGAGCCGGTCGGCGTCGGCGAAGCTGAGCGGCTGCGCCTGTACCAGCAGCATCCGGAATATCTCGCCATGCGCAGGCTCTACAACAACCACGGCGGGGCGATCTTCGCGGAGTGTGGAAGGCTTAGGACAGGCTGAAGGACGAGGGGCCGCAAAAGGCGTGGCCCAAACGACGGGAAGGAACGACGCCCGCCCGGGGGGACAGGCAAAAGACCCACCGGCGGGCCGAAGAGGCAAGAGCAGGAAGATAAGACCCGGGCCATGTCGCGCGCGGAATCACCATCAACGGACTGCCGCTTGTGATCCCGGGGCGCGACCCGATCTGGTTCCTGCCCGATCTCGACGTCTATCACCGCGACTGCGTCATCGGAGGCCTCGGCGCCTTCGTCTTGCCTGCCACGGCGTGGCAGGAATTTGCGGGTGCGATCCGCGCGAAGCTTGTGCTCGAGATCGCGGGCGCCCTGCCGATCGGGCCCGTTTCCGGACGTGTGGACCTGATCCAGGGATACGATTGCCTGGTGGGAGAGAAGATCCTGCGGCGGCGGCGCGGAGGGTGATCTCCGCAAGGACCGGACAGGCGCAACCGGCAGTTCCATTTCATTATCTTGTCAGCGCCGGCGTACTCTCGGCCGGCGCTGCGTTGGTGCTCCGGCAGGGCGCTATCCGTTTAGCGCGACCAAACTTGGTTCGAGCCGCGGATTGAAGCGAAATGCAGAAGGTCGCCTTGCCGGCATCCGCCCTGTTCGATCCTCGGAGGCTCGAACGATCACCTCCGTTCGATCAAGGGGCCGAGAAAATCAGAGTAGAACAATGCGACACCATCGCGGTTGAGATGATCCGTGTCGAAGTAGAATTCGGGGTCTGGCATTGCGTCGCTTAGGTCCACGACTTCTATCTCGCGCGGGCCGATCCATGCCAGCAGGGCCGCATCGAAAACGTCCTCGCCGGGCAGGCTGTCCGCGAAGGCTCTCGGCACTGGCGGCTTGACGAGCGTGACGTCGACTTCGGCGGCACGGGCCAACTCATAGAGCCGATCCAGTATGTTCAAGTTTCGCTCGACGGTCTCTGGCTCGGGGGCACCCCCAGGGTAGAGGTACGAAATTCGCGCCGATACGGCATGGCGCGAGGGACGGAAGCGGCGGTCGAATGATGCGGCGCCTTTCCAACCCTCCGTCGGGAACCGATCCACCGGATTGAGTTTCGAGAACCCCGTGAGATAATCGAACAGGCCGCGCGGGTCGGTGCCGGAGCGCAGGACCAACCCGCCCAGGATCTGTGCCGTGGACAGCCGCAGCGGGGTCTTGCGCAGCAGGCCGCGGTCCGACAGGCGGTCTTCGTTCCATTCCTCGCTGGCGAAGGCGAAGGAATCGATGACGTAGATCAGGTGCTTGACCTCAAGATCGTGCAAGGCTTGTTCTACGATGAACCGGTTGTAGAGCGGACCCGCGCCGATCTCCGCCAGCACGAGCATCGACTGGCCGGTCTCCTGCTCTAGCCGTTCGGGAACCTCGCCGAACTCGAACGGCAAGGCGTGCGAGGCGCCGATCACGAGCCAGTCCACCTGCTGGCCCCGCGCGGCGAGAAGCTTTTGAAACGCGGTTTCGGTGTCGGCACGTCCGACAGTGCGTTCTGCGATTGCGACGGCGATAGCGTAGAGGAGCAGGAAAGCAACCGCGAAGCCGAGCAAAGTTCGGATCGGCGATTTTGTGGAGGGGCGCAGGGCGGTATCCATGGCGGGCCTAGAACTGCATGTAGACGAAGGCTTCGCTCTGCCAGCGGCCAAGGAGCAGGAGCGCGAAGAGACAGGCGTAGATCGCGCTCCATCGCACCGGCACGGGCAGACGGATCAGACGGCGCCAGACGGGGCGCCGTTCGTCGAAAAATTCGATGACCAGAAGGCCGAGGATCAGGCAGGCGAGGAAGGCATGCTCGGTGGTGAACGGATAGCGGAGAACGAGCGCCGGAATCTCTGGCAGCGCCACCCAAACCCGCGTGATCACGGTCCAGCCATCGGCGAGAGAGGCGGCGCGGAAGAAGACCCAGCTGATCAGCACGAGGTGGAAGACGACAAACGCGGCCAGAATGCGGCCGATGACCCGGGTGGCGCGGCCGGTGAACCGCCGACGCAGCGCAGCGCCGAGCGGGGCCAAGGCCCGTTCACCCCAGAGATAGACGCCGTTCAAGGCGCCCCAGACCAGAAAGCCCCAGCCGACGCCATAGCCGAGGCCCGCGTGCCAGAGCCCGCTGATCACGAAGACCGCCATGATGTTGAGGTAGAGCCGCAGCGTCCCCTTCCGGCCGCCGCCGAGTGGGATATAGAGATAATCGCGGAACCACCTTGCCAGCGTGATGTGCCAGCGGGCTGACCAGAATTCGCCGATCGACCGCGCCAAATAGGGGCGGCGGAAATTCTCGGCCAGGCGAATGCCGAAGAGAAACGACACGCCGCGGGCAATGTCGGTGTAGCCGGAAAAATCGCAATAGATCTGGATGGCGAAGAAATACGTCGCGATGATCAATTCCATCGGGACCGCATAGGCGGGGATCGCGTAGGTCCGGTCGACGAAGGGCGCCAGGTTGTCGGCGACAACGACCTTCTTGACGAGGCCCCAGAGGATGAGTTGCGCGCCGAGCGCGAAGAGCGCGGCGTGCGCCTTTCGGTTCCGCCGTAGCTCGAACAGGAAATCCCCGGCGCGGGTGATCGGTCCGGCGAGGATCTTTGGGAACCAGGCCAGATAGAGCGCATCGCGGAAGGGCCGTGGCCGGGTGGCAGCCAGGCGGTAGCGGTCGATCAGCAGGCTCGCGGCCATGAAGGTGTAAAAGGAAAACCCCACCGGCGCCGAGAGGCCGAAGGTGGGCAGGGCCGGTGTGGCCTCGGCCACGGCATCGTAGAATTTCAGGAAAACCAGAAGACCCAGCACGGAACACAGGCCGAGCGCAAGGGCGAAACGCCTCGCAGACACCGTCGTCACTCGGGCAATCGCTTCGCTCGCCGCGAACGTCAGCACCGCGACGACCGCCAGATAGCCAAGATTGCCCAGCCCAAAGCTGCCGAAAAAGACCAGGCTGGCCAGCATCAGCCAGACAAGGCGCAGCCGGAGTGGAAGGACCCAGAAGACCAGGACCGCAAGGGGCAGGAACAGCAAAAACTCTAGCGACGTGAACAGCATCGACTGCCTCCTGCCGCCGAACGCCAGCCGATCTCAGTAAGACGCGCCCCCGGCACGCAGAGCCGGCGGCACCAAATCGATCGGAATCCCGGCGTTAATCACTAGGTAGTCGGCCAGCAATTCCCGCTCGGCATCGGTCGTCGTGATTTCGACATGGCTTGGCGAGTTCATGGTGCCGAGCCAGGCCTCACGCGTCCGCTCTTGGGTGACGACGACGGTGATGATGTGACAGGATTGGCAAAGCTGCAGCGCCATGTCGCGGCCATCGCGCGGTAGTTCGCCGGCCGGATCGAACGGGGCCTGCCACGCCAGGTAATGCGCCAATGTATCGGCCTGCCAGGAATCGAGCCCGTCGATGGCCGGTGCGCCGGACTTGGCGGCATCCAGGATGTTGCGCCAGGCGGCGGCATCCACCTCGGCTTCGGCGATACGCTCCGTGAGGTCATTCGGAAGACCCTCGGCCAAAGCCGCCTCCAGCAGGCTGCGCCCGCCTAAGGGAATGAAGGCAAACACGTCGTCTTCCTGGCCGACCGCGGGCGGCACAGCGACAAACGGCAGGGCCACGCAAAATGCGATGCCAACGAGGGCAGGATATCTCATCGTCTTATCCTCCCTTGATCGTCTTGCAGCTCAAGGATCAGAACCGCAGCTCGGGGGGCACATCCTCGAACCCCAGGGGCATGTTGATGGCCGAATAGCGCGCGAACGTGTCTCTCTCGACCTCGGTCATCGGGATCTCGGCATGGAAGGGCGCTTTGAAGGTGCCTTTCCAGCCGACCTCGTCCCGGTCGTGCATCATGTAACCGGAAAACATGGAATGGCAGAACTGGCACTGGGCGATCGCCAGGTCCTTTCCGTCCGGGGGCAACAGCGTCGCATCGCCGCTCTCCGTCAACGCCGCCAGGACGTCGTCGGCGACGGGCAGGTTCAACTCGGCATAGCCGGCAAAGGTGGCAAGCGCCTCGTCGCCCAGCTCTCCGCTCTGCTCTTCCGCCCAGGCTCTCCAATCCTCGGCGCTTTGATCCATTGCAGCGATTTTGGCCAATGCCTCTGCATCTGGCCCGCTGAGGATCTCGAGCAAAAGCGCCCGACCGCCGGGCGGCATGAAGTCGAACTGCTCATCTTGGGCAGACACGCCCCCCGCCGCCAGGAGCAAGGCGAGCGGGGCGATCAGAATCTTAGCTCTGGGACCCATCTGACCCTTCCGAAGTTTCTTTCTTGGCTGCATCGAAGTCGAAGACCGGGACCGTCAACGTCCGCGCGGCGCGCGCGGTCGCACAGCTGCCGCCGCGCATCAGGTCGAGCTTCATCGCCGTTTCGTCCTCGTAGAACTGCTCGCCGCAGCTTTGACAGACCAGCGCGGGGATGCCCTCGACAACAACCAGCCGGTCGCCCTGCCAGAACGCCGATCTGACCTCTTGCCGTGCCAGAACGCCACTGGCGCAAGCCGTGCAGCGCATCGGTTCCTGTGACGCGGGCGATGCGGCAGGAGCCATGTGCGGCTCCTGCGGTTCGTTGCCCAGCTCAGACAAGGGCACGGGCTGCCCCGGCGATCTTCTCGGCATCGGGCCGCATCCAGGTGAACATCTCGGGCGATGCCGGCGGCGGCGCGTCGGGGAACGCGACGCGTTTGTACTTCGCGCCTTCGACGTTTTCTGCGACACGGGCGATCACCTCTGCGCCCGGACCGAGCGTGTAGTAGGATTGGTCCACGGTCAGAAGGTGCCTGGTCTTGGCAACCGAGTTCACCAGCGTCTCGGTGTCCATTTCCTTCAGCGCCCGCAGGTCGATGACCTCGACACTCATGCCCTCGCCACCGAGAGTCGCGGCGGCCTCCAACACGCCGGGCATGCCGCCGCCCGAGCTTACGATCGTCAGGTCGTTGCCTTCCTGCCGAACCGCCGCCTTGTCGAGCGGAACCTCGTAAGCTTCGTCCGGCACCTCCTCGGTCAGCGTCCGCAGACCTGCCGGGTAGAGATATACGACCGGGTCAGGCGAGCGCAGGGCTGCATGCATCATGCCCTTGGCGTCATAGGGCGTCGAGGGGATCACCGTCCGAACGCCAGGAACATGGGCATAATAGCTGTCCTCTTCATAGCAGGAATGCTGCCCGGCAAAGCCTGGGGTCTGGCCGGTCATCTCGATGATCCAAACCACCGGCATCGAGGCTCTGCCACCGGTCATGTGGCGCAGCTTGCCGGCGACGTTCTGGATCACCTGGAACGGCATCAACGCGCCCTGATAGGGGATGTAGGTTGCCGCTCGCGACCCGGCGAGGCTGGCGCCGAGACAGCAGGACGCCATCCAGTTCTCGTCGATGCCGGTGTTGGTCACCCGCTTGCGGCCGAACTCCGTCTCCAGGTTGATCACCGGTTTGCCGGGGTTGGAGGCAACCGGCGGGGTCAATTCGAAGATCCAGATCATGCTTGGATCTTGCTGCATTTCGTACTGCACGGCCTCGAGGACCGAGTACATCCAGCTTTTCTGTGCCATCAGTCTATCCTTTCAAGTGCGGTGCGCAGACATCAGCCGAACTGCCGTGCCGGCACGGCGCCGTCCGCGAAGACGTTCTTCAGACCATCTTCCGGGGTGCAAAGGGGCTGCTCGCTGGCCCACGCAAAGGCCGCTTCGATTTCGGCCTTGACCTCGGTCTCGATCTCGGCGGCGCGGGTTTCGTCCAGCACGTCCCAGTCGACCAGTGTGTTGCGGCAGATATCGACCGGATCGCGCTGCATCCAGGCACGCACTTCCCGTTCCGGCCGGAACGATGTGATCGCCAGCGGGTCATAGCCGAAGGCGCCCAGCTCGCCCGCCGTGGCGCCCGGAGCCCCCCAGTGGTTGTAGTAGCGGTAGGTCTTGGCCTCGATGAAACTCGGCCCGCCGCCTGCCCGGGCTCGGTCCACTGCGTCCTTGGCGGCGTTGTAGACCTGCAGCACGTCCTGGCCGTCCACGACCCGGGACGGAATGCCGTAGGCCGCGGCCGCATCGGCAATATCCCTGTGCGGACACGAATAGGAGTAATGCGCATACTGGTGGTAGAGGTTGTTCTCCAGCACGTAGATCAGCGGCAAATCAAGAAGTTTCGCGTTGTTCAGCGCCGAGTGGAAATGCGGCGTCGCGTAGGTGCCGTCGCCGCCAAACACCACGGCGACCTGATCCGAGCCGCGCGCACGGAACGCGAAGGCCGAGCCGGAAGCAATCGGCATCGATGGCCCGATCATCCCGTCGGCCCCGATAAAGCCGACATCCGGATCGGATAGGTGCATCTCTGCCGCGTAGCCGCCGTTCAGTCCGGTAGCGCGGAAATCGTTCTCGGCACACATCTTCGGAATGTCGACACCCTTGGCAATCGCGTGGCCGGACGGCCTGTGCGACGAATAGGCAAGGTCGATCTGCTCAAACGGCCCGTCATTGCGCAGCGCTGCACAAACCCCCGTGGCAACGGCTTCTTGCCCGGCATAGAAGTGGTTGTAGCCGCGATAGTCCGGATTGGTGAGCATCTCGTCGGCTTGCGTGCGCTCGTGCCAACGGATTTTCAGAATCGTCCGGTACATGTCGACGAGCTTGTCGTCGGACAGGTCTTTGGCGTGGAAGCCGATGTCGCCGTTGGCCCACGCACGACGCCCCGACACCGCGGCCACTGCTCCGGTTAAAGCGGCGATTTGCAGAAATCCGCGTCTCGATTCAGACGCCGGCGCATCGACCTGATCTACCGGCGCCGATTTCGAAGTGGTTTCATGCTCCATGAGAATCTCCTCCCGATCGGAACCGCGCGAGATACGAGCGGTCACCATCGTTATGGTTCTCCGGTGCCGGCAGCTTGTCCTTAACTTGGGTTAATGCGGTCATCCTTAGCGCCCGAGTTCCCGATCTTCGGCATCGCCAAGCTGGTTGCCGGATCCACTCGTTTGCTTTCGCGACCAGGACGCGATGCGGTCAGTGCGCCAGAGCCTCACGCCAGAGTTGTGCCGATTGTCGGGAACGGCGTTTGAGCGCCGCCCATTGCACGGTGCCCCCTGGCGTCCAATGGCACGGCTGCGCTTAGGCGCGGTCGGTCTTTGTAGTTAGGCGATGAACCGCCCGGTCGGTTCGACATCGACGCGCAAATGACGCATACTCGGGTCGCTGGCGTGTCATTTGGGTTGCGGGGCGACCAACCAGCGGATCGTCGAGGCTCTGCAACCCTATGCTGTGGCGCAGGACTGCAAAATCCGGGGGACGTATCATGGCGACTGCGGGCGCAATCGAGGTTGATCCTGCGTTAAGGAGGCGGCTAAGCAAATTGACCGGTGCCACCGGCTCGCCGGAAGTCGACAAGCATGGAGTTCAGTTCACCAGAAATGCGCGCGATTACAAGGCCGGGCAAGCAATCGCCTTCGAGGGCGAAGAAGTCGCATCGGTTCTCTGCGTTCTGGATGGTTGGATTTCACTTTCAAAGACACTGGAGGACGGTGAACGCCAGATCATTGACTTCGGCCTCCCCGGCGATATCGTCACCGCAGTCGCAGCCGACGGGACAACATCCTGCCTCGAAGTCGACGCCTTGACAGACGTCACGGTTGCCGCCCTGAGCCATGCCGATTGGGAACGCCGGCAGTCAGCCTCGCCAGAACTCCGCGAGATGGCAGATCATCTCGCCGCCGCGTCACACGCCCGTTTGTCAGAACGGATGCTCCGTCTTGGGAAGGGCAGTGCCCCGGTGCGTATTGCCTATGCACTGCTCGAATTGTGTGTTCGGCTGCGGTCAATCGGGCAGACCCAGGATCATACTTTCCACTTGCCGCTGACGCAGCAGCACTTGGGCGAATTCACCGGTTTATCATCGGTGCACGTGTGCCGCACGCTGAGGCGTCTGTCTCGGCAGCAGATCATTCAGACCGAGGATCACCTGGATATCAAGATCATCGATCTCGCGGCACTGTCGGGAATTGCCGGAATAGGCCCTGACAGGCTGCAAGCAGAAATCGTGCCTGCACCCATGCCGACTATCTTGGCGCCCGGAAACGGCTGAGATCCCGAATTCCTCTGTGCCTCCTTCCAACGGACGTTGGCGTTGCCGGCCGGGCAAGTTGTCTTCGCTAACGGGCTTCGACGATCTCGCCAAGCGCCTCTCCCGCAATCCTCTCAGAGGCTTTTTCGGCGATATCGCCAATCGAGACGATACCTGCCATCCCGCGATTGCGATCAAGAACCGGCAGCCGGCGAATCTGGTGGTCACCCATGATCGCGGCGATGTCCGCTATCGTCTGATCCTCGTAACACTGCAGCACGCCGCTTGACATGATCGCCTCTGCGACGACGTCCATCGCGCGGGGATATTCGGTCAGAAATCTCGTAACGATGTCACGATCGGTGATCATTCCGATCACTCGACCTTGCTCGACGACCGGCAGCGCCCCGATCTGGCGATCCCGCATCGCTGTCGCGATCGCGAGCACCGGCGTATCGCGGGCTATCGATTCCACTTTCGACGTCATGATCTGCCGGACTTCCATGCCAAACATCCTCTTCACCAGCCATGCATTCATATCGTGTTGGCGTTCTTCGCTTCCGCAGAATGGCAACGTTCACACAAATGCGCGGTTGCCGTTTGCCGCGCATTAACGGGGGTTAATACGCCGAGACGCATTTTGCCGGGCCATTTCGAAGGCCCTGACCGTTGGCGCGCCGAGGACCTTCGCAAGGCGCGAGCGGCATCCACGATAATGGTGCCGGGCCCATGGCGATACCTAGTCCGCACCGCCATCTCGGGTCCGTCAGCAGCATCCGGACTGAAAAAACTGCCCGCATCTTGCCGAACGAAACCTTTGGCGACTTTGGCAACGGGGTTGACGCCACGAATAGGGGACCAACCTCGGCGAGCGGTCCGGGTTCATCCGTCGGACCGTCCTCGGCCTAGGGTACCAAAACCGCCGCACCTTGCAGTCGTCCTGACCTAAGATCATCAAGGGCCTGGTTGGCACGTTCCAACGGGTAAGAAACGGTCTCAGTCCTTACCGCAGCTTTCTTCGCCAGTGGAAAGAACTCTTCACCGTCTGCGCGTGTGAGATTGGCAACAGACAGGATCGATCTCTCTTCCCAAAGGTCCGCATAGGGAAAGCTTGGAATGTCGCTCATGTGGATGCCGCCGCAGACCACGCGTCCTCCTTTTCGTACCGCCTTGAGTGCTGTGGGCACCAGCGCCCCAACAGGCGCGAAAATGATCGCGGCATCCAGCGGTTCAGGCGATGGATCGGAAGACGCCCCGGCCCATGCAGCGCCGAGATCTCTTGCGAACGTCTGTGCCGGATGATCTCCATCCCGGGTGAATGCATAAACTGCGACGCCTTGGTGCCTCGCGACCTGGCAGAGGATGTGGGCCGCGGCCCCAAAACCAAAAATTCCGAGCACCCGGACGTCGCCGCAGAGTTTGTAGGACCGGTAGCCAATGAGGCCGGCACAGAGAAGCGGTGCCTGCGACACGGCATCCAGCTCCGCAGGAAGTGAAAACACGAACTGGGCGTCTGCCGTACAGTATTCTGCATAGCCACCGTTGATGGTGTAGCCAGTGAAGCGCGGCGTGTCACAAAGGTTCTCGTTTCCGGATCGGCAGTAACGACATCCTCCGCAGGTTTGCCCCAGCCACGGAACGCCCACCCGTTGGCCGTGCTCTAGCCCAGACACATCATCGCCGATCCGCTCAATACGTCCAACGACCTCGTGGCCTGGAATCAACGGCAGCTTCGGCTCCTTGAGATCCCCATCCACGACGTGAAGATCAGTTCGGCAGACTCCGCACGCCTCAACTTTTATCAACACTTCGCTCGGCCCGGGAGCCGGTGTCGGTACGTTACGCAATTCAAGCCGTGGCGACGTCCCTTCAAAGACCATTGCACGCATCGCCCACCCTCCGAAATTTCGGCGCCATATCCTCAAACTAATACTGCGCGTCGCATTGGCACATTGATCGAAGTCAGTGGCGGGCGACGTGCTTGCTCCACGAGCCACATCGCCAGAGAAAAGAGACGCTGTGCGATAACAAAGTCGGCCCTTTCCGGACCTTCGCCACAAGCAGCCGCCTGGCCCATCGGATCACGGTTAACCCGTGTCCGCTCCGGCTGCCGTCGTCAACGAACGGCCATCGCAGGTTCGGGGCAACTTGATCCCGGACAAGGCCGAGCGTTTCCGATTGTGAGATGGTCTTTTGGTTTTGCGGGAGGCTCCAATGGAAAAAAATGCTACTCCGTTCTATGACGCCAGTGTCGACACAACCGGCTGTTGTCCGAAGTTCAACACCGAAGGGTGGGATGATCAGGTTCTCCATTTCGAGGACAAGCCTTTTGTCCGGGCCGAAACCCGCGCTGCGATGCATGTACCGCTGAACATGGGCAGCGTTTTCAGCCGGGTCTTTAAGCATATCCTCGATCAGGGCGCAGTCGACGTCTCCCACAGCCTGGTGCTGAGCCAAGACCTTTCGCCCTGGAAGGGCGAGCATCTCTTTGCCGTCGACAAGCCGGTCGAGGGGGAGGAGATGACCAAGCTCAGCGGCGACTTCCTGACCAAGGTCTTCGAAGGCCCCTACCGCGACGCAAAGGGCTGGTACGGCGAGATGAAAGAGGCGGTGACTGCACGCGGCAAGACGCCTGGCCGGATCTACTTCTTCTACACGACCTGCCCGAAATGTGCGAAGGTCTACGGTAAAAACTACGTGGTCGGCGTCGCCGAGATGCTGTGACCGAATCCGAGCTTGAGCAAAACGAATGCCTCTTCAGCAGTTCGGTCCGGCCGTCTGATCACAATGGGGCATTCGTGGCTATTGGCTCTCAATCGCCATGCGATCTCGCGGCATCGGTCGCGGTTCCGCCACGATCTCAAGGTCGGCAAATGTGCCCGGGAGACATTCGCAAGCGTTCATCAACACTGTGACGCAGCCGAACGTACTGGATGTATCCGCTCAACGACGCACCTGACAACTTGGGTAGTTGGCACAACAAAGGACGGCCCCGAACCGATGCCCGGGGCCGATCCGACGTGTTCCGTGTGCGACTGCCTACTTCTTTTTCCTGGCTTTCGTTCCCGGCTTGCGGCCGAGGCCGATGGCCTTGGCGGTCGCGGCGCGCTTGGCGCTGTAGTTCGGGGC
>JASJDP010000029.1 GCA_030065095.1 Rhodobacter sp. | reverse complement strand
CCCACAGCGCGATCGGGTACAACGTCCCGTCATCGCTCATCAAGCCCGCTGGCACATCCGGCCCGCCAGTGTGAAAGAGCCCGGATTTTCCAGCCCCGGGCGGCCTAAGGTTGGGGGCAAGTGCAAGATCATCAAATCCCTCGAACCCGCACCAGAGTTTATGTCGATGGCTGCAGCGATGTTCCGCTACGCTTGGCGTGCGCGTGAAGCGCAGGCTAGCGAAGTCGTTCACGTCATCAAACGCCAGATTGCCGACCTTGACCGCCAAATCGAGAAGACTCTCGACCGGGTCATGGATGCCACCAACGCCACAGTCATCCGGACGTATGAGAGGAAGATCGACCAATTCGAACGTGACAAACTCATTCTGACCGACAAAGCTGCCAATTCGTCCAAATCCCGCGGCAGCTTTGAGGAAAACATAGAACCGGCGCTCGCATTCCTTGCAAGCTCTTGGAAACTATGGAAAATTGGTCACATGGCCCTGCGTCGCACGGTGCTCAAACTGGCCTTCGCTGACCGCATCAGATACTGCCGAAATACAGGACCTAGAACCCCACAAATAGCCTTACCATTCAAGACCTTAGGGGAGTTTTTTACTGTCAATGAGGTGAGTGGTGGAGCCAAGGGGAGTCGAACCCCTGACCTCTTGAATGCCATTCAAGCGCTCTCCCAACTGAGCTATGGCCCCACAAACATTGCCCGCTGGTCTTATGGAACCCGCGCGCGCAGATCAAGGGGGAAAACACCCCCTTGGCTAACTGTCGTCATCCTCGGTTGCGACGTCGGCAATGTCGTCGAGCGAAACGTTGTCGTCGTCTTCCTCCAGGATATCGTCCTCGATGTCGACGTCGGCGTCATCTTCCGTTTCCAGAACATCGTCGTCGTCTTCAACCAGCACCAGATCTTCCTCGGCCTTTTCTTCTACCTTCTCGGCGATGGCCGTGCGTTGCTTGGTGCCGGTGTCAAGGTTGACAACCTCGCCCGTGTAGGGGCTGACGATCGGGCTCTTGTTCAGGTCGTAGAATCGTTTTCCGGTGGTCGGGCAGACACGTTTGGTGCCCCATTCTTCCTTGGGCATGGACACCCCCTTTTGCATTCTTGATCCGTGGTTTTGGAGTTGCGCGGACCTGCCACACCTGACCTTGGGTGTCAAAGCCTTTCCGCGCCGGGTTTTCACTGGCCAGACCTGGGGCCTTGGCGGTAAGGTTGCACAACGATAGATGGAGCCGTTTATGGGGCGGGCAGTGCTCTCTGGCGATCCTCCGGTGGAGATTACCCTGCGCCCCTCGGGACGGGCGCGGCGAATATCGCTGCGCGTCTCGGCCCTGGACGGCCGTGTGACATTGTCGCTGCCGATGGGAACGGATCCTGCCGAGGCGCTGGCCTTTGCCGAGGAGAAATCGGATTGGATCCGCGGTCATCTGGCCGGACGGCATGACCCGATGCGGCCCGAGATCGGCGGAAGTTTATTGTATCGCGGTCAGGAATTGCCGGTGGTCGCCGGACCAGTGCGACGGGCGGTCCTGCAAGGCGGCAGGCTGACCGTGCCTGCAATTGGCCTTGCCGCACCGCGAATCAAGGCGTTCCTGAAGCTCGAGGCTCGTGCAGCAACGCGCGAGGCCTCGGAACGGCATGCGCAGACGCTCGGCCGCGGCTTCGGCAAGATCACGCTGCGCGACACGCGATCGCGCTGGGGCTCGTGCAATCATCGTGGCGATCTGATGTATTCGTGGCGGCTGATCATGGCGCCGCCGGACGTGCTGGACTATGTGGCCGCGCATGAGGTGGCGCATTTGGGTGAAATGAATCACTCTCCGGCCTACTGGCGCATTGTCGAGCGGCTCTGTCCGGACTATCGGATTCCGCGGGGCTGGCTGCGGCGGAACGGAGCGTTGCTGCACCGCTATCGCTTCGACGATTGACCAGCGGGCGTTTCGCGCTCACGATGCATCTATGTTGATCCAATCCCGTCACGGCGACACCGCGCCTGCCGCCCATGACCGCGTCTACCGCACCTTGCGCACACGCATCATGCATGGCGAACTGCCGCCGGGAAAGGCGCTGACATTGCGCGGGATCGGCAAACAGTTCGAGGTGTCGATGACACCAGCCCGAGAGGCGGTGCGGCGGCTATCGGCCGAGGGCGCGCTGACCCTGTCGTCATCCGGCCGCATTTCGACGCCGGAGCTGTCGAACGAGCGGATCGAGGAACTGGCCGCCCTGCGCGCGCTGCTGGAGCCGGAGTTGGCCAGCCGGGCCCTGCCCCGGGCCCACATGGCGCTGATCGAGCGGCTGCAGGCGATCAACGGGGCGATCGCGGAACTGGTCGTGAAGGGCGATGCGGTGGGATATATCCGCAGCAACCTGGAATTCCACCGAACGCTTTATCTGCGCGCCCAGGCCCCGGCCATGCTGGCGATGGCCGAGACCGTCTGGCTGCAGCTGGGGCCGACGATGCGCAAGCTATACGGGCGCCTGCAGCGGACAGAGGTTCCCCAGCATCACAGGATGATCGTGGCGGCCTTGCGGGCGGGGGACGAGCCGGGGCTGCGCCTGGCGGTGCGGACGGACGTGACGCAGGGGCTGCGGATGCTGGTGAGCTAAGTCTGGATGTCTCGACGGAAGATAGCTGTATCGATCTGAACAAACGAAGGATAGCGCCAGCAATCGCTATGAGGGGGCGAGCGCGCCCAGCGACGCCTCAAGCCGGATGGGTGCGGTCAGATCTACGAGTTTCACCACTGCGGCACGTGGCGCGGGCAGGGTCAACGCCTTAACCTCGGAACAAAAACAGGCGACGATGCGCCCCACTCATTCACGCCGCGCCTTGCTGGCCGCCCTGGCGGCGGCGCAGTTCCCGATGTCGCGCGCGTGGCAGCAGGTGGCGCCGCCGCCGTTGCCGGCGTCTGCTGGGTGGCCGGAGTGTTCGACGCCGACCCGGAGGCTGTGGGTCGCGTTCTACCGGCGTTCCAGCGATGCTATGAGTGGATCGGCCCGTCGCCGCAGGCCAGCGCAGCCTCGCGCACGGCCTCGGAATAGGTAGGATGCGCATGGCAGGTGCGCGCCAGATCCTCGGCCGCCGCGCCGAATTCCATGGCCACGCAGATCTCGTGGATCAGATCGCCCGCCATCGGCCCGATGATATGCGCGCCGAGGATGCGGTCGGTGGTGCTGTCGGCAAGGATCTTGACGAAACCGTCGCCCGCGAAATTCGCCTTTGCGCGGCCATTGCCCATGAAGCTGAACTTGCCCACCTTGTAGCTGCGGCCCTGGTCTTTGAGGGTTTCCTCGGTTTCGCCGACGCTTGCGACCTCGGGGTGGGTGTAGATCACCCCAGGGATCACGCCGTAATTCACGTGACCCGCCTGGCCGGCGAGGATTTCGGCCGCCGCCATGCCCTCGTCCTCGGCCTTGTGGGCCAGCATCGGCCCGACGATGCAATCGCCGATGGCGTATATCCCCTTGATATTCGTGGCATACTGCGCGTCGGTTTCGATCACGCCGCGGTCGGTGGTCTTGATGCCCAGCGCTTCCAGACCCAGCCCGTCGGTATAGGGTTTGCGGCCCGTGGCGACCAGCACCACGTCGGCGTCGAGCATGGCCTCGCTGTCGTCCTTGCGCAGCCTGTAGGTGACCTTGGCCTTGGTCTTGGTCGTTTCGACCTTCTGCACCGCGGCGCCCAGGATAAATCTCAGCCCTTGTTTCTTCAACGTTCTCTGAAACACCTTGGCGGTATCGGCATCCATGCCGGGGGTGATGTGGTCGAGGAACTCAACCACCGTGACCTCTGCGCCGAGGCGGGAATAGACGCTGCCCATTTCCAGCCCGATCACGCCCGCGCCGATCACCACCAGCTTTTTCGGGATCTTCGCCAGCTCCAGCGCGCCGGTCGAGGTGACGACCAGCTTTTCATCGATCTCGACGCCGGGGATCGAGGTCGAGTCGGATCCGCTGGCGATGACGATGGCCTTGGCATCATGCACCTCGTCGCCGACCTTGACCTTGCCCGGCTCCGGGATGCTGCCCCAGCCCTTCAGCCAATCGACCTTGTTCTTTTTGAACAGGAATTCGATGCCCTTGGTGTTCTGGCCGATAACGTCGTTCTTATAGGCCAGCATCTGCGGCCAGTCGACCGAGGGACTTTTGCCCTTCAGCCCCATCTTGGCGAAGTTATGCTCGGCCTCGTGCAGTTGGTGGCTGGCATGCAACAGCGCCTTCGACGGGATGCAGCCGACGTTCAGGCAGGTGCCGCCCAGGGTTTCGCGCCCCTCGACGCAGGCCGTCTTCAGGCCCAGCTGGGCGCAGCGGATGGCACAGACATAGCCGCCGGGGCCGCTGCCGATGATGATGACGTCATAGCTGAACATGGGGTCTCCTTGGGCGGTTTGGGGCGTCGGAACTCTGTCGGGCTTCCATCGGAATTGCGTCGGGCTTCCAGGCGGTCATATCAGAGCCGCGATCAGCATGGCCAGAGTGGCCAGAAAGCCCACGAACCAGATCGCCGACCGCCAGGGGACGAGGCCGAAGGCATAGGCGGGGATGTAGAGGACGCGGGCTACGAGGTAGGTCCAGGCGCAGGCTGCGGTAAAGGGGGTGGACTGGTCGCTGAGCGTGACCACGACCACGGCGATGGTGAAGAGGATCAGCGCCTCGAAATGGTTGTTCATGGCGCGGAGAAGCCGGGCGGGCTTGCCGGTGAGCAGGTCGCCGAGATTGCCGCCCAACTTGTCGCGATCGCGGGGCGAGAGGGTCTTGGCCGGGCCGACCTGCAGGTTCGCCGGGACGGCCATCAGGGCGAACTGGACGACCTGGAGCAGGGCGGCGAGCGTGAGGACGGTGAGTTCGGGGGTCATGTCTTCACTATGGCGTTCGAAATTCGCTCAGCGCGTTCTCGGTACTTCATGCCACGTACGGAGGGATGAACCGTCTCAATGAACTCCAAACCGAAATGTCGCAAAACACGCGCAGCATCGGCTCCTGCAGCAATAGGGCGACGTCCTAGCATCTCGTACCGAGTTACAGTGTCGAATGATGCTTTGGCTTCGGACGTACGGATCCGATGTGAGCGGGTTGGTGTGAGTAGGTGGAATATCTGAGTGATGTAGACATCCGCGCGATTCAACCCCGCCATGCGCAAAGCCATATCAATTACGTCGTTGAATGGAATACCGGGCATGTATCCACGCTCCAAAAGCACGTTTCGATTGGCGCGCGCTGAAGGCTCATCGAACCAATCCTTCATTATCAGCATCGGGCCCTTAAGGTTGCCCGACGATAGTTGAATCGGTGAAACCCATGGGCCGTCAAAGCCTGCTTGCTGTAGGGTCGTGAACCCCGGGAGTGAAAACGCTCGTCTTCGTTCGATTGCCTCCCGATATCGTGCCTCGCGGTTCAAGTAATTATAAATCCATCAGCAAACGCCGTGGATCCTCCAGCGCTTCTTTCACCCGCACAAGGAAGGTCACCGCGCCCTTGCCGTCGACGATGCGGTGGTCGTAGCTGAGGGCCAGATACATCATCGGACGCGCGACGATCTGGCCGTCGACGACCATCGGGCGCTGCTGGATCTTGTGCATGCCGAGGATGCCGGATTGCGGCGGGTTGAGGATCGGCGAGGACATCAGCGAGCCGTAGACGCCGCCGTTCGACAGCGTGAAGGTGCCGCCCTGCATCTCGGCCATGCTGAGCTTGCCGTCCCGGGCGCGCAGGCCAAGCTCGCCGATCTTTTTCTCGATCGCGGCAAAGCTCATCTGGTCGGCGTCGCGCACCACCGGGACCACCAAGCCCGAAGGCGTGCCCACGGCGACGCCCATATGAACGAAGTTCTTATAGACGATGTCGGTGCCGTCGATCTCGGCGTTGACTTCGGGAACCTCCTTCAGCGCGTGGCAGCAGGCCTTGGTGAAGAACGACATGAAGCCCATCTTCACGCCGTGTTTCTTCTCGAACATGTCCTTGTACTGGCTGCGGATTTCCATGACCGCACCCATGTCGACCTCGTTGTAGGTCGTCAGCATCGCGGCGGTGTTCTGGGCGTCCTTGAGCCGCCGCGCGATGGTTTGCCTGAGCCGCGTCATCTTGACCCGTTCCTCGCGCGCGGCGTCTTCGGCCGGAACCGGAGCGCGCGGCGGGGCCTTGGCGGGTTCGGGGGCAGGCTGGGCGGGCGCGGTCACCGAAGGTGCCGGGGCCGCGCCGGCCGCCATCGCCTTTTGCACATCCTCTTTCATGATGCGCCCGTCCTTGCCGGTGCCGGTGACCTGCGCGGCGGTCAGCCCGTGCTCGGCCATCATCTTCTTGGCCGAGGGCGCGTCTTCGACATCCTTGCCGGTCACGGCGGCTTGCGGCTGCGCGGCGGGGGCGGCACTGGCCGCCGGGGCGACGGCAGCCCCGGCACCGGTGGTCATGACGGCCAGCCGGCCGCCCGCCTCGACCGTGGCGCCCTCGGGCGCAAGGATGTCGGCGAGCGTGCCGGCGGCGGGGGCGGGAACCTCGACGCTGACCTTGTCGGTTTCCAGCTCGCACAGCATCTCGTCGGCGGCGACCGCCTCGCCCACCGCCTTGAACCAGGTCGAGACCGTGGCTTCGGTGACGCTTTCGCCAAGGGTGGGGACCATCACGTCGAGTGAAGCTCCGCCAGCGGTGACGGGCGTGGGAGACGGCGCCGGCGCTGCCTTGGCCTCTCCATTGGACTTGGCCGCCGTCGCGCCCTCGCTGATTGTGGCGAGCAGGGCATCGACACCGACGGTGGCGCCCTCGGCGGCCACGATCTCTCCCAATGTGCCGGCGGCAGGCGAGGGAACCTCGACCGTGACCTTGTCGGTTTCCAGCTCGCACAGCATCTCGTCGACGCTGACCGCGTCGCCGGGATGTTTGAACCAGGTGGCCACGGTGGCCTCGGTGACGCTTTCCCCCAGGGTGGGGACGCGGACTTCGGTGCTCATCTTGTCTTATCCTTCGATGCCAAGCGCGGCATCGACCAGCGCCTGCTGTTGAGCTTTGTGCATGGAGGCCAGGCCCGTCGCCGGCGAGGCGGAGGCGGGGCGGCCGGCATATTTCGGCCGCGTGGTCGCGGCCTTGATCCGGGTCAGGACCCATTCGATGTTGGGCTCGATGAAGGTCCAGCCCCCCTGGTTCTTGGGCTCTTCCTGACACCAGATCGTCTCGGCCTGTTTGAAACGGTCGAGTTCCTTGACGAGGCTCAGCGCCGGGAACGGATAGAACTGTTCGATCCGCATCAGATAGACGTCGTCTAGCCCCACTTCGTCGCGGCGTTCCAAGAGGTCGTAATAGACCTTGCCCGAACACATCACGACCCGCCTGATCCTTTCGTCGGGCTGCAGCTGCGTGTCGGAGTTGCCCTGTTGCGCGTCGTCCCACAGCACGCGGTGGAAACTGGAGCCGGTGGTGAAATCCTCGGCCGCGGAAACGGCGAGCTTGTGGCGCAACAGCGATTTCGGCGTCATCAGCACCAGCGGCTTGCGGTAGGACCGGTGCAGCTGGCGGCGCAGGATGTGGAAGTAGTTCGACGGCGTCGTGCAGTTGGCGACGATCCAGTTGTCCTCGGCGCACATCTGCAGGAAACGTTCGAGGCGGGCCGAGGAGTGTTCCGGACCCTGCCCTTCGAAGCCGTGAGGCAAGAGCATCACGAGGCCCGACATCCTGAGCCACTTGCGTTCACCCGACGAGATGAACTGGTCGAACATGATCTGGGCGCCGTTGGCGAAATCGCCGAACTGTGCCTCCCACAGCACCAGCGCGTTGGGTTCGGCAAGGCTGTAGCCGTATTCGAACCCCAGCACAGCGTATTCCGAGAGCATCGAGTCGATGACCTCGTAGCGCGCCTGCCCCTCGCGGATGTGGTTCAGCGGGTAATAGCGTTCTTCGGTTTCCTGATCCACGAACCCGGAATGGCGCTGGCTGAAGGTGCCGCGGGTCGAATCCTGGCCAGCCAGCCGCACCGGGTAACCCTCGGTCATGAGCGAGCCAAAGGCCATAGCCTCGGCGGTGGCCCAGTCGAACCCCTTGCCGGCGGCGAACATCTGCTTTTTCGCCTCAAGGATCCGCCCGACCGTGCGGTGCAGCGGGTAGCCTTCGGGCGTACGCGTCAGCGCATCGCCGATCTCGGCCAGGGTCTCGGGATTGATCGCGGTCTTGCCGCGCTGATATTCCTCGCCTTCGCGGTCAAGGTGGCTCCAGCGGCCGTCGAGCCAGTCCGCCTTGTTGGGCTTGTAGTCCTTGCCGGCCTCGAACTCTTCGTTCAGATGCGCCTGGAAGGCCGCCTTCATATCCTCGATCTCGCCCTCGGGGATCAGCCCGTCCTTGACCAGCCGGTCGGTGTAGAGGCTGAGCGTCGTCTTGTGCCCCTTGATCCGGTTGTACATGATCGGGTTGGTGAACATCGGCTCGTCGCCTTCGTTGTGACCGAAGCGGCGGTAGCAGAACATGTCGATGACCACGTCCTTGTTGAATTTCTGCCGGAATTCGGTCGCCACCTTGGCGGCGTGCACCACGGCCTCGGGGTCGTCGCCGTTGACGTGGAAGATCGGCGCCTCGACCATCAGCGCGATGTCGGTGGGGTACGGGCTGGACCGGCTGAAATGCGGCGCGGTGGTAAAGCCGATCTGGTTGTTGACGATGATGTGCATGGTGCCGCCCGTGCGGTGGCCGCGCAGGCCCGACAGGCCGAAACACTCCGCCACCACGCCCTGCCCGGCAAAGGCGGCGTCGCCATGCAGCAGGATCGGCAGAACGCTGGTGCGCTCGCTATCGTTGTTCTGGTCTTGTTTGGCACGCACCTTGCCCAGCACCACCGGGTTCACCGCCTCGAGATGCGAGGGGTTGGCGGTGAGGCTGAGATGCACGGTATTGCCGTCGAATTCCCGGTCGGACGACGCACCGAGGTGGTATTTCACATCGCCCGAACCGTCGACGTCTTCGGGTTTGAAGCTGCCGCCCTGGAATTCGTTGAAGATCGCCTTGTAGGGCTTGGCCATCACATTGGCCAGAACCGACAGGCGGCCGCGGTGCGGCATGCCGATGACGATATCCTTCACGCCGAGGCTACCGCCGCGCTTGATGATCTGTTCCATCGCCGGAACCAGCGCCTCGCCGCCGTCGAGACCGAACCGCTTGGTGCCCATGTATTTGACATGCAGGAACTTTTCGAAGCCCTCGGCCTCCACCAGCTTGTTCAGGATCGCCTTGCGCCCTTCGCGCGTGAACTGGATTTCCTTGCCGAAACCCTCGATCCGTTCCTTCAGCCAGGCGGCCTCGGCCGGGTTCGAGATATGCATGTATTGCAGCGCGAAGGTGCCGCAATAGGTGCGTTTGACGATCGCCACGATTTCTCGCATCGAGGCGAATTCCAGGCCGAGGACCTTGTCGAGAAAGATCGGCCGGTCCATGTCGGCATCGGTGAAGCCGTAGGATTTCGGGTCGAGCTCGGGGTGCGGGGTCTGGTCGCGCATGCCCAAGGGATCGAGTTCGGCCACCAGATGGCCGCGGATGCGGTAGGCGCGGATCAGCATCAGCGCTCGGATCGAATCCAGAACCGCCTGTTTGATCTGGTCGTCGGAGATCTCGACCTTCGCTTCGGCGGCCTTGGCCTTGATCTTCTTTGCCGCCGCCTCGGGCTCCTTGGCCCATTGCCCGTCGAGCGCCGCGGTCAGTTCGTCGGCGGGCTGCGGCGGCCAGTCGGCGCGCGCCCAGGACGGCCCGGCGGCCTCTTGCTTGACGCTGACCTCGTCGTCGCCCATCTGCCGGAAAAACTGCTGCCAGGCCTCGTCGACCGCGTTGGGGTCGTTGGCGTAGCGGGCGTAAAGCTGTTCCAGATACGCCGCGTTGTGGCCCTGCATGAAGCTCGAGGCGTGGAATTGGTCGTTGGGGCTTTGTTCGGTCATGGTGTTTTCCTTTCGGAGATCACGCGGCGGGCGGCGGTCCGTAGTCGTTCGCTCCGGGGTCGCCGGGGCGGCTGAGCCACCAGAGGAACAGGACCGTGAGGATAAGTTGGACAATGGTGAGCAGGCCCAAGAGCCCCCAGTTCGTCTGTGCGGCGATTTCGGCCGCGGCGGCCAGGTCGTCGGGGTCGAAGGCCTGCGGGCGCGGCACCAGGTATTGCATGATCAGGCTGATGCCGGTCGGGATGAAGATCAGCAGGCCGTTGCGCCCGGTGTCCTGCAGCCGCCGCGCCCCGGCGGCGCTGAGCGGCAAGAACAGGGCGAGGCCATAAAGCAGGCTCAGGACATACACGCCCAGAAGCGACAGGACGATGGCGCCGATCACATAGGCCAACACGAACCACCAGAACTCCGGACGCCCGGCGCGGCCCTTGAAATCTGCGTATTTGCGCATGCAGATCTGCACGGCTTCGGTGATGTTCATGGGCTCCCCTCCCTCTGTCGCGTCTACCCGATCGCCTCCAGCACGGCCTCGCCAAGGCCCGCGGGGCTTTCGGCCACCACGATGCCCGCGCTGCGCATCGCCTCGATCTTGTCTTCGGCGCCGCCCTTGCCGCCGGCGACGATGGCCCCGGCATGGCCCATGCGGCGGCCCGGCGGCGCGGTACGGCCGGCGATGAATCCGGCGGTGGGCTTGGACCGGCCCTTCTTGGCCTCGTCCTTGAGAAACTGCGCGGCCTCTTCCTCGGCGCTGCCGCCGATCTCGCCGATCATGATGATCGACTGCGTCTCGTCATCGGCGAGGAACCATTCCAGCACGTCGAGATGCTCGGTCCCCTTGATCGGGTCGCCGCCGATGCCGACGCAGGTCGACTGGCCCAGGCCCACATCGGTGGTCTGCTTGACCGCCTCGTAGGTCAGCGTGCCCGACCGGCTGACGACGCCGACGGACCCGCGCTTGTGGATATGGCCGGGCATGATGCCGATCTTGCAGGCGTCGGGTGTGATCACGCCGGGGCAGTTGGGGCCGACGAGCGTGGTGCCGGAGCCTTCGAGCGCGCGCTTGACGGTCATCATATCCAGCACCGGGATGCCTTCGGTGATCGCCACCACCAGCGGGATTTCCGCGTCGATGGCTTCGAGGATCGAATCCGCGGCAAAGGGGGGCGGGACGTAGATGACGGAGGCATTGGCGCCGGTCTCTGCCACAGCCTCGTGCACCGAGTTGAAGACCGGCAGGTCGAGATGGGTCTGCCCGCCCTTGCCCGGCGTCACGCCGCCGACCATCTTGGTGCCATAGGCGATCGCCTGTTCGGAATGGAAAGTGCCCTGAGAGCCGGTGAAGCCCTGACAGATCACCTTGGTGTTTTCGTCTACGAGTACGGCCATATTCGATGTCTCCTGCGTAGGGCGGGATTCACCCCACCGTCCGGATTGGCGGGGTGAGCCCCGCCCTACGATTATCCTTTGACCGCCTTCACGATCTTCTCGGCGCCATCCTTCAGGTCGTCCGCCGCGATCACGTCGACGTCCGACTCGTTGATGATCCGCTTGCCCTCTTCGACATTGGTGCCCTCCAGCCGCACGACCAACGGCACCTGCAGGCCGACCTCCTTGACCGCGGCGACCACGCCCTCGGCAATGATGTCGCAACGCATGATGCCGCCGAAGATGTTGACCAGGATGCCTTTGACGTTCGGGTCGCTGGTGATGATCTTGAACGCCTCGGTCACCTTTTCCTTCGTGGCGCCGCCGCCGACGTCGAGGAAGTTGGCCGGCTCGGCCCCATAGAGCTTGATGATATCCATCGTCGCCATGGCCAGCCCGGCGCCGTTGACCATACATCCGATCTCGCCATCCAGCGCGATGTAGTTGAGGTCGTATTTCGACGCCTCGAGTTCCTTGGGGTCTTCCTCGGTCGTGTCGCGCAGTTCGGCGATGTCGGGATGACGGTAGATGGCGTTGCCGTCAAAGCCCATCTTGGCGTCGAGGCATTTGAGGTCCCCGCCGTCGGTGACGATCAGCGGGTTGATTTCCAGCATCTCCATATCCTTGTCGGTGAAGAGCTTGTAAAGCGTGCCCATCAGCGCCACGCATTGCTTGATCTGCTTGCCCTGCAGCCCCAGCATGAAGGCGATGCGGCGGCCGTGATAGCCCTGGTAGCCGGTCGCGGGGTCGACGGCGAAGCTGAGGATCTTTTCCGGCGTCTCGGCAGCGACCTCTTCGATGTCCATGCCGCCCTCGGTCGAGCAGACAAAGCTGATGCGGGAGGTCGCCCGGTCGACCAGCAGCGCCAGGTACAGCTCGCGCTCGATCCCGCTGCCGTCCTCGACATAGATGCGGTTGACCGTCTTGCCAACCGGCCCGGTCTGATGCGTGACCAGGGTGCGGCCCAGCATCTTCTTGGCCTCGGCCTCGGCCTCTTCGACGGATCGTGCCAGCCGGACGCCGCCCTTGTCGCCAGCGTCGGTCTCCATGAAGCGACCCTTACCGCG
Source organism: Rhodobacter sp. (assembly GCA_030065095.1). Taxonomy (GTDB): domain Bacteria; phylum Pseudomonadota; class Alphaproteobacteria; order Rhodobacterales; family Rhodobacteraceae; genus JASJCA01. The sequence continues at coordinate 66,699 of JASJDP010000029.1, read as the reverse complement.
GCCGCCGGCGTGAATCTGCGCCTTGACCACCCAAAGCGGACCGTCGAGCTGGCCTGCGGCGGTTTTGGCGTCTTCGGCGCGCAGCACCACGCGGCCATCGCTGACCGGGGCGCCATAATCACGCAAAAGCGCCTTGGCCTGATATTCATGAATGTTCATGAAGCTGTCCCATAGCTGGTTAAGTTGCCGGTGATTTGGCACGAAAGCCGCAGAGAAATAAAGAGAGTTTCGGTATGCAACGGGATTCCGGGGCGAATAGCGCAGGTTTGTGATCACAGCTTTTTCTGGTGTGATCACATAACTACCGTAAGATGTACCGCCTTTGACGCAGGCCGAGAATCATTGCGCCGCGCCCGCCGGATTTCTGCCTTGCGCGGGCGGGCGGCTGTGCCATCCTCACCGCAGAGGAGATCGGAGAGGTCATGGTGCAATCGCTGCGATGGGGCGTGGTCGGCACGATGGACGAGCCCGCGCCGCTGATCCTGGCCTGGGTGGCGCACCACCTGGCACTGGGTGCGGCCGAGGCGCATGTCTATCTCGACCGGGAGAACGCGCAGGCAAAGACCGCTCTGGCCGGTGTTCCAGGGTGCTTCGTGACGGTTTGCGACGACGCCTATTGGGCGGCGAGCAGCCGGGGCGCGCGGCCGTTGCGGCACACGGCGCGACAGAAATACAACGCGACGGATGTCTATCTGAACCGTTCCCTGCACTGGGTCCTGCAGCTGGATGCCGACGAGTTTCTGGATCCGGTCGGGGATTTCGAGGCAGAGCTTGCGGCGTCGGCGGCCAGGACGCTGCGCCTTCGCAACATCGAGCGGGTGCGTCGCGGCGAGGGCGGCGATATCTTTGCGGGCAGTTTCCGCGGCGTGATCGAGGACGACGCGTTGGCCGAGGCCGTCCATGGCCGCTGGGCCGGGTTTCTGGATGCCGGGATGGCGGGTTATCACGACGGCAAGGACATCACTCGAACCGGTGAGGATTTCACCATGGGCGTGCATTTCCCGATCGACGCGGCCACGGGCCAGCGCCATACGGACCCTTATGCCGAGCTTACCGAAGCCCGGATTTTGCATTTTGACGGGCTGACGCCGCTGCATGTCGTACTGAAGCTGCTGAAGCGGGCGAACGAGCCCGCCTACAAGGTGCCGCGCAAATTCGGGACGCAACGGATGCGGCAGTTCCGATATGTCGCCAACCACGTCGCGAAGCCGAGGCAGCTACGGAAAATGCTGGACGGTGTGTTCGGGCTGAGCGACGCCCAGGCCAGGATTCTGGGTGCAGCACATCTGGAAAGACCGTTCGATCCGCGTCCCGCGATGGCGCAGCTGGGCCTGGCGGCGGATTTGTCGGTGGAAGCCTTCGACACCGAACTGCGCGACCGCGAGGCGGCACTGATCGAACGGACCGGGCTGCTTCTTTAGTGCGCGACAAAATTGATGGATCCGCGTTCAGCCGCTTGCGTTCGCCAGCTCAGTTCTCCGGCCGGCCCGGCAAATACTCGCGGAGCCAGAATGGAATCGTTGACTTCGCGAGTAAGTTGAGGTTTGGAATCCGGTATTTGGCAGAGTGCGGTTCGCCTTAAACCTGTAAAAGGCAGGAACGCGCGCCATGTGGGGGTACCGGTATTTAACGCGTTTTCCGAAAGACCTGCCGCGCAGGTTTTTCGAAAAACGCTTTAGGGAGGGAATTATGGGATCAGATTTTAGCCTCGCCAACGACATTGTGGAGAGCGACCGCCGGCATGTCTGGCACCACCTGACGCAGCACAGCGTGTTCGAGTCCGCCGACCCGCCGGTTTTTGTGCGCGGCAAGGGGATGCATATCTGGGATGCCGATGGCAACGAGTATCTGGATGCCGTTTCGGGCGGCGTCTGGACCGTGAATGTCGGCTATGGCCGCGAATCCATTGCCGATGCGGTGCGCGAACAACTGGTCACGCTCAACTACTATTCAGGCGCCGCCGGTTCGGTGCCCGGGGCGCAGTTCGCCAAGAAGCTGCTGGAAAAGATGCCCGGCCTGTCGCGGCTTTATCTGACCAATTCCGGGTCGGAGGCGAATGAAAAAGTCTACAAGATGGTTCGGCAGATTTCGCAGAGCAAATATGGCGGAAAGAAGAACAAGATCCTGTTCCGCGACCGGGACTATCACGGCACGACGATCACGGCACTGTCGAGCGGAGGCCAGGGCGAGCGGAGCGATCAGTACGGACCGATGACGCCGGGGTTTGTCGAGGTGCCGCATTGCCTGGCCTATCGCAGCGGTAACGGCGACGACGCGGATTTCGGCGTTCGCGCTGCGGATGCGATCGAGGAGGTGATCCTGCGCGAAGGTCCCGAGACCGTGGGCGCGCTGGTTCTGGAAACCGTGACGGCCGGCGGCGGTGTGATTGTTCCGCCCGAAGGGTACTGGCCGCGGGTTCAGGAGATTTGCGAAAAGTACGACATCCTGCTACATCTCGACGAGGTGGTGTGCGGGTTCGGCCGGCTGGGGACGTTTTTCGGCTATGAGCAATTCGGCATACGCCCGGATTTCGTGACGATGGCGAAAGGCGTGGCGTCCGGCTATGCCGCGATTGCGTGCGTGGCGACGACCGAAAAGGTCTTTGACATGTTCAAGGACGATCCCGCCGACCCGATGAACTTTTTCCGCGATATCTCGACCTATGGCGGCTGCCATGCCGGGCCCGCGGCGGCGTTGGAAAACATGCGGATCATCGAGGACGAGGATCTGCTGGCCAACAGCCGCGATGTGGGTGCGTATCTGCAGCAGGCGCTGCACCAGCTGATGGGCCGGCACGAGGCGGTCGGCGATGTGCGCGGTCTGGGCTTGTTTGCAGGGATCGAACTGGTCAAGGACCGCACAAGCAAGGAGCCGGTGGCGGAAGCGGATATTCGAGCGGTCGTGAAAGGCTGCCGCGATCAGGGGGTTCTGATCGGCGCATCCAACCGGAGCATCGCGGGCTACAACAACACCCTGCTTCTGAGCCCGGCGCTGATCTGCACACGCGAAAATGTCGATACAATCGTCAACGCGATGGATACGGCGCTGGAACAGGTCTTTACCGCCGGTTCCGACGACGAGTTTGAGGATTTCGATCTCGACGATGTCGAGGTGGTCGAAAGCCGCGTCTTCGCCTGACCTCTCAAAGTATTCGCGACGATCATCGGCGTCGGACACCGGTTCAACAGGAAAGAGCCGTCATGTTTGCAGACAATTCATTGGATGCCGAGCGCCGCGCGCTGGAAATTGGCCGCAGTTTTCTGCGCGGCAATGCCGATGGCGCCGTTGTTGACGTGGGGCATGCCTGCCCCTCGACCTTCCCGGCACTGCCCGAGGCCGGCGTGGGAGAGCTTGAGGCGCTGGAGACGTATTGGAGCAGCCATGGCGGCCAGCACAGCCGGTCCTCCGGGCCGCGCTATTTCGGGTTTGTCACCGGCGGGGTGACCCCGGCGGCGCTGACCGCCGATATTCTGGTACCGTATCTGGATCAGAACGTGGCCACCGAGCGGCATTCCATCGCCGCGTATATCGAGGAGTTGGCGCTGGCACAGGTGCTTGACCTGTTGGCTCTGCCGCGGGACGAGCTTTCGGGCGTTCTGGTAACGGGCACCTCGGCGGCCAATCTGGCCTGCCTTGCCGGGGCGCGGCAATGGTGCGGCCAGCAGGCAGGATACGACATTGCCGAGGACGGGATTGCCGGCGCGCCTCGGATCACGGTTTTCGCGGGCACCCCACATACCAGCATTCACAAGGCGATGAGTACGCTTGGCCTGGGGCGGCGCAACCTTTGCGAGGTGCCGAGCCTTCCGGGCCGCGAAGCGGTCGACACCGCAGCTTTGGCCGAGGCGCTGGCCAGCCGCCCCGGGACGCAAAAGATTGTTGTGGCCAGCGCGGGCACGGTGAACACCGGTGATTTTGACGCGCTTCCAGAGGTGGCCGATCTGTGCGAACGACATGGGGCGTGGCTGCATGTCGATGGGGCATTCGGTGCCTTCGCCCGGTCGTTGCCGGAGTATGCGCATCTTGCCGCGGGGATGGAGCGGGCCGATTCCCTGTCCGTCGATGGGCATAAGTGGCTCAACCTGCCCTATGACTGCGGGCTGGCCTTCTCGCGGCATATGGACCGGCAGGAGATGTCGTTTTCCGCAGACGCCCCCTATGTGCCCAAGGACGGCACTCTGCCGGCGTTCATGAACCGCGCGGTCGAACAGTCGCGGCGCTATCGGGCGCTGCCGCTGTATCTAAGCTTGCAGGCCTATGGCCGGGCCGGGTTTCGCCGGATTTTCGAGGATAACTGCCGGTTCGCACGACGCTTGTCGGACTGGATCGATGCCTCGCAGGATTTCGAGCGGCTGGCTGAGACGCGGCTCAACATCGTCTGTTTCCGCGGCAGCTATGAGGACGAAACGGTGGATGCGCGGAACCGCGACCTGCTGCAGCGGATCAACGGCAGTGGCCGGCTGTTCATGACGCCGACCACCTACAAGGGTCGCTTTTGCTTCCGGCTTGCCGCGAGCAACTGGCAGACCGGGGACGGCGATCTGAACATCGTGACCGACACATTGACACAGGCGTTTGGGAGTCAGACAGCATGAGCATCGACCTGGATATGACGCGAACCGCTGTCGCCCGGCAGCCGGCACCGGTCGTGGAACCGTTGGGCATCGGCATTCAGTACAACCCGGAAATCCTCGACTGGTTTCCGTTTGATGAGTGTGACGTAGATGCGTTCGAAGTGCTGCTGGATTCCATCATGGGTGCGCTCGACGGGCCGTATCTGATGTTGCCGGGATTTGCCGAACGGATGCAGGACCTGGCCCGGAAATGCCCGTTGGTGGCCCATTCCAACTATGGTTGCGATTTCGGTTTCGGCCCGCTGGAGGAGACGCCGGCGGTGCGCCGCCATGTGCCACTGGCTAAAAAGCTGAACTCGCCCTGGGTGGCCAATCACATGTTCTATGGAGACGACTCCTGGCTCGATATCTGGAGCAGCCCGGTACAATTTTCGCACGCGGAAATTGACCGGCTGGCCGATCGGGCCCGGCGCTTGCAGGAGTATTACGGCATGCCGCTGGCGCATGAAAACGCGGCCTACTACCTGCCGTGCCCGGGTGGCGAGATGGAGGAGGCCGAATTTCTGGCCCGACTGGTCGAGAAATCCGGGACTTATCTGCATGTCGATCTGCACAATATCTACGCCAACTCGATCAATCTGGATGGGTTTTCGGCCCGGAACTATCTGAACACGATCCCGCTTGATCGGATTGTCAGCATCCATGTGGCGGGTGGAAGCTGGCATGAGGGCGTGTATCACGACTGGCACGACAGCCCGGTTCCCGACGAGGTCTGGCAGATGCTGGAATACGTCCTGGCGCGCAGCCGTCCGGGTGGCGTTTTTCTGGAATACCAAGGGCAGGCGCATCACCCCGATACCCGGATCATGGGCGAGGAGGGTGACAAGGACTTCATCATGCGCGATCTCGAGATCGCCATGTCGATCTGGGACAAGGCATATGGTCCGGAAAGCCGGTTCAGCACGCGAAAGCAGGTGCTGGAGACCGTCGCATGAGCCTGGCCGCGGAAACCACATGGAATGTCTGGCGCAGGATCCTACAGGAACCGGACTTGCAGGCCACGCTTCGGAACGGCACGCTGGACGACGATCTGGCAAAGACCGGATTTGCCGGCGAGGAGGCAGAGGTCGCGCGCTATTATCAGGCCCATTTCAAGGATGCCGAATGGTTTGTGACCTCCTACCGGTTCCGGGTTGTCAGCGCGTTCATCAACGCCGTCGAGTTGGGGGCTCCGTTGACGCATCGTGTTCTGCTTGCCCACGGCTGCGACATCCGCGAAGTGGCCGAGGCCTATTATGATGACACCGGCTGGCTGGACGACGGGCCGTTCGTCTACCGGCTGTGTGCGAAAATCCTGGCCTGGTTGCGGCAGAGCCGGTTCGGCGCGGACATTGCACCGCTGGCGTCGGTGGCAAAGCTCGAAACCGCCGCGGTCGAGGTCTTGCGCGCTGCAGCCGATCTGGATGAACGCGTCTGGGACGAGCCGGTGCCCGATCGGGCTGCCATTCTTGCAGGGCTGGAGAAGGGCCGGATGCCGGTCTGGACCGGGCGCGCGCGCACGGTTGCAACCGAATTCGACATCGCGCCGCTATTCGCGGCGAAAGGCACATCCGCCGCGGCGTTGCCCGACCTTCCGAAGGAGGTCTGTTTTTTTGCGGCATATCTGCCGGATCCCACGCAGAAACACAGGTTTGCACGCATACAGGCGGCCGATTTCGACGCGGCCGCGCGGCTGGCCACGGGCACGGTGACGCAGGACTTCGTCCGTGAAAATATCGGATCCTATGCCAAGTTTGCCAAGATCCGGGCTGTCGCGTTGAGCGGTTGAGACGGAATGAAACACGCGGATCTTCAACCCCATGTCGCGCTTGGCTGGACCGCGTCAGCATCCTTCTGGATGCGCTCGGCCGGGTTTCCGCTGGCTTGGCTGGAGACCTGCGCCTGCCCGGTCGATCCGCAGGACGAAGGCGCGCTGACGGATTGGTTCTCAACCGATCTGACGGTCTGCCAGGAGGCGTTTGTCGGGTTGGCGCGGGATGAGCTTGTCGCCGAAGCGATCGGGCTTTCGAACCCGGATGCGCTGGACCGTGTGCAACGGTTGAGCGAATGCGATCTGGGCCGGATCAACAGCCGCAACCGTCAGAGATTGCGGCTCTACTGGATGTATATGCAGCGCCTGTGCGCCAAGAACGACACGTGTTCGTTTTTCGGACCGATGAGCTGGGGAAGGATCGCAGCGGACGGATCGGGCGATTGTTTCGAGGTGATCGACACCCGCCCCGATGCCGACCGGCGCGTGTTCTTCGAGCACTGGTTCGTGCAGCGTATCGCCGATCAGATTGCCGCGGATCCCCAGGTACAGGCGGCACTGCCGGTCCGATTGAACAGCGGTGTGGCGCTGACGCCGGATGCGGTGATTGTGCCTGTCGATCGTCGCGTGGCGCTGAAACCCGGGCAGATCGCACTTTTACAGGATATCGCCCGGCGCCAGGCGACCGAAGATCCTGTCATTCGGGCCGACCTGCCGGTGTCGGGATTCGCCTCCAAGATGCTGGAAAAGGGTGTCATCGTGACCGACATCGTCGTTCCCACCGTTCATAAACACCCGATGGACTGGCTTGCGGATCGCGTTGGCGCGTTTCGGGTCTCGCCGCGCCTTGAAACGTGGTCGGCCCGGTTGGGCGAACTGGCCGGGATATGCCGCGAGGCGCAAACCCTGACCGGTGCCGCGCGGGCCGAGACGCTGGGCCGCGTCGGTGCGATGGCGCAGGGTTGGGGTGTCGATCTGGAGCGGAAGGCGGGTGCGATGTATGTCGGGCGGTTTCCGACCTACGAGGATGCCCAACGCAAGGTGGATCTGACGCTGTCGCGCACGACCGCCGACGGCATAACCCGCGATCTGGCGCCGCTTCTGTCGGCCTATACCTGTCTGGTGGATCGGGTTGCAGCGGCATTGGATGACGCCTACGGCGAGGTTTTGGGCTCGGTCGCACCGGACGGGAGCGCAGGGTTCTTAACTTTTCTGAAAGCGCTGTCGGGTGCCGGGGATGTCGTTTCCGCGATTGTAAAGCGGCAGCGCGCCGATTTGCGGCAGCTTTGGAGCACCGCCGAGCAATTTGCCGACAGCGGACTGGGCGGCGAGCAGCGAGGAGAGCTTTGCTTTGCGCCGGTCGGGCTGCAAGCGTTTTTCGAACAGCTGCCGGCGCCGGACCGCGTGATTGCCACGCTGCCATGGAGAAATGTGCACTCGCCCGACATCATGGTCATGGCCAGGGATGCCGATGCTGTGGCGGCAGGCGATTTTTCGGTCGTGATCGGAGAAACCCATCCGGGCATCTACATGGTCGGGCAGCATGTTGCGGCACCGTTCCGGCCGAAGGATGCCGGGATCGAAGACGATCTTGGCAGGATTCTGGCCGGCCCGACGCCTGTCATGTGCGATCCGCCGGAGACCTATCAGCGGTCCAACGTCAACCTGCCGGACTGTGCCGACCTGCTTGAAATCACCTTGCCCGGACAGGCTTCGCGGCTGGACGCCGGAAAGGTGATCACTGCGGCAGGATGCCAAGTGGAACAGGGGACGACCTGTATCGAACTGGTCGTGCCCGCGCGCAGCATTCGTGTACCGCTGCTGACCGCGATGGCAGGACACCTGCACAAGGCGCTGTTCGCCCTGGCCGGTGACTTGGCCGGCCGGTCGCGCAGAGAGCGGTTACGTGTCGGCCGCGTGGTGTTTCAGCGCCGGCAATGGAATTTCCGGACCGCCGATCTGCCGAAGACCGAGAGACCCGGCGAGGCGCCGGAGTGCTTTGCCGCAATTGCCAATTGGGCAGAGACGGCCGGGCTGCCGCGCTTCGTGTTCGCGGTTGTCCCCGAAGAGCCCAAGCCGATCTATGTCGACTTCCGGAATCCGCTGGCGGTCGATGCACTGGTCAAACACTGTAGAAAAGTGCCCGAATTCAGCCTGTCGGAAATGCTGCCGGCCCGCGACGACCTGCTGTTTGCCGATCAAAGGGGCGCCTTCACGGCGGAATTCCGCATGAGTTTCATCGCAGGACAGGACCAGACATGAGCGAGACCTATTCTCAGCCCCGCGTTGCCGGTGGCGAATTTGCCATTCTGTGCATCGGCGGCTACCTGCTTTCCATCGCCTACGGGGTAACCTTTCTGATCCCGATGCTGGTGGGTCAGCGCGGCGGGGACGAGGCGATGGCGGGGCTGATCATTTCGGCTGCGACGGTCAGCACCGTGATCCTTGTCATCCTGTCCGGCCATATCGGCGACATGCTTGGGTCGGCCCGGGCGGTGGCGCTTTCCGCACTGTTTCTGGCGGCGTCCGGGCTGGGATTTGCGCTGGTCTCGTCCGCGGGGCTGGGCCTGATCGTCATGGGCTTCGTGCTGGGCATCGGCTGGGGCACCTTCTACACGCTCGGTCCCATTCTGGTGGCAGCGATCATCGAGCCGGAGCGGCGGGTGAAGTTCTTTGCGCTTTTGTCGGGCTCGATGATGAGCGGCATCGGCACAGGACCGATCATCGGGCGGGTGGCAACAGCGATGGAACTGCCGGTTGAATCGGCTTTCGTGTTTGCCGCTGTGGCCAGTCTGATCGGCGGCGCGCTTTATCTATGGCTGCACCAGCGGCTGATCGACAGCGACAAGATCGTGCCGCATGTCAGCCGGATATCGTTGCGGGCTACGCGCGAGGTCGTGGCATCACACGCGATCTACTCGATTGTGATGGTGGGCATCGGTGGCGCGATCTTCGGCGGATTGTCGAGTTTCCAGACCAGCTATGCGGCGTATTACGGGTTTGATTATTCGCTATTTTTCATCGGATTCATGGTGGCAGCCATTCTGTGCCGGATGCTGCTGGCGGGATATGTCGTCAGGAAGGATCCGTTTTTTTCGCTTCTGGTTCTGACGAGCCTGACGCTGATTTCGATCATTCTGTTCATGACCGTAACGAACAGCCCGCTGGCCTATCTGGCGGCAGCGGCGGTTTTGGGCGTTGGTTATGGCCTGACCTATTCGGTGATCAACGGGCTGGCCGCGAACGAGGCGCCCGAGGGACGGATGCCGCAATCGCTGCTTCTGTTTTCGCTGGCCTATTTTGTCGGTGTCTTCGGATTTCCGCTGGTGGCGGGCAACCTGATCGTTTCGTCGGGGATCGAGGCGATGCTGTCGATGGTTCTGGCCCTGGCAGTCGTGAATTCAGCCATCGTCGTCTTTCGGACGCTGCACCGGATGGCGACCAAAGGAGCACGTGTATAGGGAGGCGTCCGGATGGGCACGATCAAGGAAAGGGTGGCGACCGTCGGTGACGATATCGAAGCCGGCGACGGGGCGTGGACCTTTGGAGGCAACACACCGAAGACGTTCAACGACCATGTGCGCAAATCTGTGCCCTATTATCTGGACGGGCATGATCTAACGCTGGCGCTGAGCAACTATTTCGTGCAGCCCGGTTCGGTCGGATACGAGGTCGGGTCTTCGACCGGGGCGCTGACCCGGAAGCTGGCCGAACGTTATCCGCGCACCGATTGGGTGGGGCTCGATGTGGCCAAGGAGATGGTCGACGAAGCCAGGCGCAGTTCGACCGGGCACGACAATCTGACGTTTGCCCATGCCAGCGCGGCGGAGTTCGACTTCGAGCCGACAGATTTCATCGTATCCTATTACACGATGCAGTTCATCCGCCCGCGCGAACGCCAGCAATTCGTCGACCGGATTTACAATGCACTGAATTGGGGAGGCGCCTTTATCGTGTTCGAAAAGGTTCGTGCCCCAGATGCCCGGTTTCAGGACATGATGAGCGGCATCTATGTCGACTACAAGCTGGAGCAGGGCTATTCGGCAAGCGAGATTCTGGGCAAGACCAAGAGCCTGAAAGGCGTGCTCGAACCGTTTTCGACCCAGGGCAACCTGGACCTGTTCAAGCGTGCCGGGTTCGTCGATGTGATGTCGATCTTCAAATATGTCTGCTTCGAAGGCTTTCTTTGTGTCAAATAGGCCTGCACCTCTGCCGGACCACGCGCATCGCTACCTCGCCAATATCGGCATGGCGGACGATTACCGGTATTTCAGCATTCCTTGCGAAATATGCGGCAGCGAAGATCTGGAGGTGATCCAGGACGATATCGATATCGGCAAGGACCGGTTCGGGCGCCTGCCGGTGCACGGCTGCCGGGATTGCGGGTACGTGTTTCACAGCGAGCGGTTTGAAGAGCGGTTCTACCGCGACTTCTATGAAAAGCACTACCGGTCCGTGCTGTTCGGCCGGACGACGCCCGAGAAGGCGTTCGTTGCCGACCAAGTGCATCGCGGACGGCAGCTGTACGGCAACATCGCAGACCATCTGTCTGCGCCGGGGCGCCTTTTGGATGTGGGATGTTCCTGCGGCGGGCTGATGGTGGCGTTTCGGGACCGGGGCTGGGAAGTATACGGCACCGACCCGGATCTGGGATTTGCCATGTTCGGGCGCGACCGGCTGAAGCTGCCGGTGGATTGCCTCTATGCCGAAGACATGCAGCTTGCGCGGGAAAGTGTCGATCTGATCATCATCACCGGCTCGCTCGAGCACGTGTTCGATCTGGGGCGGGTGCTGACGATCTGCCGCCAGGCCAGCGCCCCGGATGCGCTGATCGTCGTCGAAGGCCGGGCGCTGGGGTTCAGCAGGATCGAAGGCTGTTTCAGCCACACGCATCGCCGTTACTTCGACCGTCACAGCCTGCCCGCGGCCCTGTCCCGGTTCGGCTGGGTGCCGGAACTGGTGACCGAAGAGCTTTTGTCCGGACAGACACGGCCCGGCGGGGTGTTCTGCATTGCCCGCGCCTCTGGTGCGGCATCCGAGGCGCCGACGCGAACCCGTGACGAGATCGCGGCGCATTTTCTTGCCATCCGCGAGGACACGGCGCGTAAGTTGGCCGCGCAGGGCGCGGTCGCCGTTGGGCAGGGGGGCTGAATGCCCGAGGATGGTGCGACGGCACTGGCGGACAGACAGACCGATCCGGCGACCTTGGCACGCGTGTCGGCCAGTGCGCATTTCGCGGCTGCGGGCTTTGTCGAAACGGGCGGGGTCGGGCCCGATGGCAAATCCGAGGTCTACCTGCCCGACCGCGACCTGCGCGTGCGGTTGCACCCAAGGCAGCTGACGCTCTTGCGGCTTTATGATGGGACGCGCGATACAGAGGCGGTTCTGACCGCGTTTGCGGCAACCTCCGGGGGCCGGATGAAACCGGATGCGCTCGGAACGTTCGAGGACAAGATGCGGTCCCTGGGGTTTCTGGTACATGCGGGTCAGGGCGCGGAGCAAAAGGTCGATCCCTTTGCGGGGATCGAATACGGATTGGCGCGACGCCGCCCCCCCAAAGTGATTTTCAACCTGGACGACACGGATCGCAGCCTTGGGCCCCTGCTGGCCTTTTTGCGGCGGCCGGCGGGTTTGGGGGTCTTGGCCTGTCTTGGCCTGCTTGTGGCCTGGGGCTGGGTGCTCTCGTTTCAGCAGCAGACCGCGGTTTGGGGGCAGTTTCCACGGCTGCTGAACACCGTCTGGTGGGTGTTTCTGTTCTACCCTGTCTGGTTCACGGTGATGACCTTGCACGAATTTGGCCATGCATTGGCCTGTATGGCCAAGGGCGTGCCGATGCGTGAGGTGGGCATCGGGCGGCGGCGCATGCTGTTTGTCGGCTGGGCAAAACCGGATCAGGCGATCTGGTCAGCTCTCGGCTATGGCGACAAGGTGTTTACGGTCATCGCCGGGCCACTGGTGAACCTGTCGTTCTTTGGCCTTGGCGCTGTGCTGTGGAACGTGATCCAACACCCGACCATGGCCGACATTGTGTTGTCGGCGGCGCTGTTGCCGCTCTTCACGATGGTTCCGACGCTGATCCCGACGAACAAGGGCGACGCCTATCTTCTGGTGTCCGAAGCGATCGGACAACCCGGTTACTACACCCGCGCCACCCGGCACGTCTGGTCGCTGCGCAAGCGGTTGCGCGAAGGCGGCAGGGCCGAGCTCTTCACGCCGCTGGGCGGGTTCGGGGTTCTGGTGCTGCTGACACGTTTGGCGATGCTATCGGTCGTCGCGCTGGGTGTGATTCACGGATTGCGACTGCTGTGGCGGTTTTTCATGGGATGATCCGAGACCGGCCACCACCCATGGGACGGTTCCAGCATATCGGAATCGGACAACGAACTGTTCGAAGTGTCGTTCCAAGCCTTCTGAATGGCCGGAACGAACATCGTCGCGACGGGCACGATACGAATACCGAACCCCAATAAAACCACCATACCCTTCAGTAAGTTAGTCGGTTATTCCAGCACAAGTTGCAGGTTGGTACGGGCGGGGGGACTCGAACCCCCACGGGCTTGCGCCCCACGGATTTTCTTACCAGCTACGGCTTTCGCCGCCGCCCGCATGGGCGTTTGTGGTCTGGACTATCCCTTCACCTTAGCCATGCCTTAGGTGCTGCCCGTCTAGTCTCTACACCTTCCCCGAAGGGCTTGGTTCGGGATTGCCATCTGACAGGTTTCCCCGAATTTGAGCAGTTCTACGCCGCAGTTTCCCAATCGGCGCACTCAATCACTTAAGTCCGATGCGTCTACCATTCCGCCACGCCCGCACACCCCAACGCTATACCGGCTGATCTATGGATCGCCAAGGTGAAAACGCAGTGTATTCAATGGCAAACACGCTATCATAGATTTGGGAATTATTCCGGGCGCCAGACACTGACCGTGACGTTCATCAAAAGACAGCACATGCGGAAACGCGTGGTCGAGGCGGTTGAGATCGGGCAGTTCGCCGGCATCGCTGAATCCTGGAGTTTTGGCCAGTTTCTCTATGTGATCGGCTATTTTGGGCCGAGCCCCGGTCAAACTTGCGCTAAACTGGTCTGAGCTGGAGGACCGTAAATGCCACTCGACTCACTTGACGCATTGCGTAACCGCATCGATCGAAACACCTACGCCGACGAAGATGCGGTACTTGCGGCTCTCATCGATGCTGCCGCGCTCTCGCAACAGGACCGGGCCGATATCAGCAAGCAGGCGGCACGCCTGGTGCGCGATATCCGCGGCTCAGCCCGCCCGGGACTGATGGAAGTGTTTCTGGCGGAATACGGCCTGTCGACCGACGAGGGCATCGCCCTGATGTGCCTGGCCGAAGCTCTGCTTCGGGTGCCCGATGCCGAAACCATCGATGCGCTGATCGAGGACAAGATCGCGCCAAGCGACTGGGGCAGGCATCTGGGCCATTCGTCGTCAAGCCTGGTGAACGCGTCGACCTGGGCACTGATGCTGACCGGCCGGGTGCTGGATGATGACCAGCCGGGGATCGCGGGCGCGCTGCGCGGTGCCGTGAAGCGATTGGGCGAACCGGTGATCCGCGCGGCGGTGGCCCGCGCAATGCGCGAGATGGGACGCCAATTCGTGCTTGGAGAATCGATCGAAGCGGCGATGAACCGGGCCGAGACGTTGGAGTCCAGGGGATACACCTACTCCTACGACATGCTGGGCGAGGCCGCGCGCACCGAGGCCGACGCCGGGCGTTATCACAAGGCCTACCGGGATGCGATCGCGTCCATCGCAAAGGCCTGCACGCACAAGGACGTGCGTCGAAACCCCGGCATTTCGATCAAACTCTCCGCCCTGCACCCACGCTTCGAAGAGGCACAGAAGACGCGCGTGATGGCAGAACTGGTTCCGCGGGTCGCCGATCTGGCCGCGCGGGCGCGCGCGGCCGGTATGGGTCTGAGCATAGACGCCGAAGAAGCTGACCGGCTGTCCTTGTCGCTCGACGTGATCGACGCGGTGATCGCCGACGAGGCGCTGGCCGGTTGGGATGGGTTCGGCATAGTGGTTCAGGCCTACGGGCCACGCTGTGGCGACGTTCTCGACTGGCTCTACCTGCTGGCAGAACGCCATGACCGGCGGCTTACCGTACGCCTCGTCAAGGGTGCCTATTGGGACACCGAAATCAAACGCGCGCAGGTCGCCGGAATCGACGGCTTCCCGGTCTTCACCCGCAAGCAAGCAACCGACATCTCTTACATCGCCAATGCCCGGAAACTCTTGGGCATGACCCGGCGCATCTACCCGCAATTCGCCACCCACAATGCGCATACCGCGGCTGCGATCCTGTATATGGCGGGCGAGCAACGTGGGTTCGAATTCCAAAAGCTGCACGGAATGGGCGACCGCCTGCACGAGCTTTTGATGGCGCGCGGTGATCTCAATTGCAGGATCTATGCTCCGGTCGGCGCACATCGCGATCTTCTGGCCTATCTGGTTCGGCGGCTGTTGGAAAACGGGGCCAACAGCTCTTTCGTCAACCAGATCGTGGACGAGGACGTGCCGCCCGAAACCGTGGCCGCCGATCCGTTCGAAACCGTCGGGACGGCACCGGTCCGGATCCGCCGCGGCCCCGACCTCTTTCGTCCCGAACGCGCCAATTCGATGGGCTGGGACCTGGCCCACCGCCCGACCCTGGCAAAGATCGACGCCGCGCGCGCGCCCTTCCTCGATACGTTGTTCACCGCCGAACCCTTGCTGGCCGTCGATCCGCTGGGCGAGACGCCGCAGTCCCACCGCAATCCGGCCGACCCCGCCGATCTGGTGGGTGAAGTGAGGAACGCGGCGGCGGTGGACGTGGCCGACGCCATCGCGTCGGCCACGTATTGGGACGCGCCGGTTGCGGAACGCGCGAATGTGCTGAACCGGGCGGCTGACCTCTATGAACAGCATTTCGGCAGGCTCTTTGCACTGCTCGCCCGCGAGGCGGGCAAGACCTTGCCGGACGCCGTGGGAGAGCTGCGCGAGGCGGTCGATTTCCTTCGCTACTATGGCGCCCGCGCGAAGATTTTCGATCGCCCGCCACGAGGCGTCTTCGCCTGCATCAGCCCGTGGAACTTTCCGCTGGCGATTTTCACCGGCCAGATTGCGGGCGCGCTTGCCACGGGCAACGGCGTGCTGGCAAAACCGGCCGAACAGACACCGCTGATCGCCTATGAGACCGTGCGCCTTTTGCACGCGGCGGGCGTGCCCCGAACCGTGCTTCAGCTTCTGCCCGGCGACGGTCCGACGGTCGGCACAGCTTTGACGTCGGATCCGCGCGTCGCAGGCGTGGCCTTTACCGGCTCGACCGAAACCGCCCACGCGATCCGCCGGGCCATGGCGGATAATCTTTCCCCGGGCGCCCCGCTGATCGCCGAAACCGGCGGGCTGAACGCAATGATCGTCGATTCCACGGCACTGGCCGAACAGGCCGTCCGCGATATCGTGCAGTCGGCGTTCCAATCGGCAGGCCAGCGCTGCTCGGCCCTGCGGTGCCTTTATGTGCAGGAGGACATCGCGGAAGGCTTTCGCGAGATGCTGTTCGGCGCCATGGACGCCCTGGTCCTGGGTCAGCCCTGGGACCTGGCGACCGATATCGGCCCGCTGATCGACGCCGAGGCCAAGGCGGGGATCGACGCCTATCTCGCGGTCGCACGCACGGACGGATCGATCGTCAAAGAGCTGCCGATTGGAACAAAGGGCCACTTCGTCCCGCCGACAGTGATCGAAGTGAACGGGATCCTCGACATAGAACGCGAGGTCTTCGGCCCGGTCCTGCACATGGCGACCTATCATGCCGACCAACTCGACGCCGTGATCGACGACATCACGCATTCCGGCTATGGCCTGACCTTCGGCTTGCACACACGCATAGACGACCGCGTACAACACATCGTCGAGCGGCTGCCTGTCGGCAACATCTACATCAACCGCAACCAGATCGGCGCGATCGTCGGCAGCCAGCCGTTTGGCGGCGAAGGCCTGTCCGGCACCGGCCCCAAGGCAGGCGGGCCGGACTACCTGACCCGCTTCGCAGCCGCCACGCGGGTGACATTCAGCACCGCGTCGGGTTCAGACCTTGACTTCGCGGCCCTGCAGGCCGCTATCGACGCCACCAAACCCGCTGGGTCGCGCCGTGACGTCGTCGACCTGCCCGGCCCCACCGGCGAATCGAACCGCCTTAGCCGTGTGCCCCGCGCACCGTTGCTGTGTCTCGGCCCCGGGCGGGAAGCCGAACAACACCAGGCCCGCGCAGTCGAAGGTCACGGCGGCGTGGCTGCCGCGGCGGGGGGCAGCGTGGCACCCGAACTCGTGCAGGCCGTCTCTGGGATCTCGGGTGTGGTCTGGTGGGGCGATGATGCCAAGGCCCGCGCCTATGCCCGGGCCCTCGCGCGGCGTACCGGCCCGATCCTGCCGCTGATCACCGGCGCGATCGAGGCGCCTGACGTGCTGTTGGAACGCCATGTCTGCGTCGACACCACCGCCTCTGGCGGCAATGCCGAACTGCTGGCCCAGATCTCTGCAGACTGACCGCGGGCCGGGCACCATGGTGGCCAAGGTCATTCCGGGAATATGCCAGGCGTTTTCCGAAAACTCTTGGCGCAGGCGCGCGTGTGGGGTTCAAAGGTAACGCGCAGCGCGAGGGCCCAACGCAATGTTTCCGATCCGCGACCATAATCCATCCGGCAAGACGCCGTTCGTGACCTATGCGCTGATGGCGGCGAACATCCTGATCTTCCTGCTCACCTGGCCGCTCTTCTCGGACGAACGCGCGTTGCAGGTGTTTTTCTTCGACTGGGCGCTGATCCCTGCAGCAGTCGCGGATGGGGCACGCATACATGGCCTTGTGACGTCCATGTTCCTGCATGCGGGATTTCTGCACCTTGCCGGGAACATGCTGTTTCTCTGGATATTCGGTGACAACCTGGAAGAGGACATGGGGCATGTCGGATTTTTGATGTTCTACCTTGCCAGCGGAATCGGCGCCGGGCTGATGCATGTCCTTGCCGCCCCCTGGTCGCCGGTGCCCACGGTCGGGGCCTCTGGCGCGATTGCGGGCGTGATGGGGGGCTACCTTTTGTTATATCCCCGCGCACGGGTCGACGTCCTGTTCATCTTCATCATCATCTTCAAGATCTTCCCGATCCCGGCCTGGATCATGCTGGGCATCTGGTTCGCGCTGCAGCTGTTCAGCGGCGTGGGCGCGGATATGTCGGCGGGGGGCGTGGCCTACTGGGCCCATGCCGGCGGTTTCATCGTGGGGCTCGTGCTGACCGTTCCGGTCTGGCTGCGTCTGGGCGGCACCGGCTATTGGTCCAAGACCCATGGCCATCCGGCACATCCAGAAGCGAAATACAACCTCAGCCGTAGCCGAATTCCCAAGATCCAGAGAGACCGCCGATGAGCGATCCGCAAAAGCTGACCTGCCACTGCGGCGCCGTCGAGTTGGAGGTGCAGTTGTCCGATGGGCTGGCGACCGCCCGGCGTTGCGACTGTTCATTTTGCCGCCGGCGCGGCGCCGCAGCCGTCACCGCACCTCTGGACGGGGTGCGGATCGTCAAGGGTGCCGACAAACTGTCGCTCTACCAGTGGAATACGATGACGGCGAAACACTATTTCTGTTCTGTGTGCGGCATCTACACGCATCACAAACGCCGATCGAACCCCAATGAATACGGCGTGAATCTGGGGGCGCTCAACGGCGTCAACCCGCGCGACCTGGAACCGATCCCCTGGACCGACGGCATCAACCATCCGTCGGACAAAACCTCCGGCGATCAGTAGGTCGGGATGCTGTACGACGACATCACCGTCGCGATCCGGTTGCCGTGATCCTGGCTTTCCGAGCCGATCGTCGTGAACAGTGCAATTGTCAGTCCGACGACCGCAGCCGTCAACACGACCCAATCAACCGTCACCGCACCGCTGTCGTCGCGGGCTGCCCGGCAGAATTTCAGAAGTATATGCTGCAACCATGTCATGACCCCGGTCTTGCCGTGGAAATGTGGCAGTATTACGGAACCGGACGGTACTGTGCGAATGTGATTAACTGTCCCGCACGATCCGAGCGAATTGTTCGAAAATCCGCTCGTTGGCACAGATCAACTCGCCATCCTCCAGCATATCGCCGCCGGGGCGCAGCGGTTCCGCCAGCCCGCCCGCTTCACGGATCAGAATCAGGCCGGCGGCAATGTCCCAGGCGTTCAGCCGCCGCTCCCAGAACCCATCGAACCGCCCCGCCGCCACATAGGCCAGATCCAGCGCCGCCGCGCCGAAGCGGCGCACACCCGAACAAACCGGCAGCAGGCGGCTAAGCTCGCGAATCGTCTCCGGCAGATCGCCGCGCCCGCCAAAGGGCAATCCCGTGGCGAACAATGACTCGATCATCCGGCTCCGGGCCGAGACCCGCAGCCGGGTCTGGTTCATCCAGGCCCCCTGTCCCTTTTCGGCGATATAAAGCTCGTCGTTCGGCGGATCATAGACCACCCCCGCCACGATCTCTCCCTTGTGTTCCAGCGCGATCGACACAGCCCATTGCGGCAGCGCGTGCAAAAAGTTCGTCGTGCCGTCGAGCGGGTCCACGATCCAGCGCCGCGTGGGGTCCGCGCCCGCAATGGCGCCGCCCTCTTCCGCCAGCCAGCCGTAATTCGGGCGCGCGCCAAGCAGTTCTTCGCGAATGATCTTTTCACTGGCGATATCGGCCCGGCTGACGAAATCGCCGGCACCCTTCATCGACACCTGCAGATTCTCGACTTCGCGGAAATCCTTCAAAAGGCTGCGACCGGCCTTTCGGGCCGCCTTGATCATCAAATTGAGATTGGCACTGCCCTGCATCGCCCTGCCCCTTGCCGTCAGAGGGGCGCTATAGGTCAGCCCGGCGCCGATGCCAAGTGCCACTGCAAGGGGCTGGTGCGGCACAGGTCGTCGAGATGGGCAACCGGTTGCCTCGTATCCGCCTCTGCCCGACAGTGCGTCGGGATCGGCAGACCAGAGATGCCGCTATTCCAGGACGGCCGGCAGCGCCCATAGGGCCACTCTCCGACCACGTTCGGCCAGTCATATCGCCACCTCGCCCGTCCCCGGGGATCTGTCGATAGAACACCGCCGCCGGGCGATAATGCCAATGAACCCAGCGTCTACCCAGCGTGATGCAGGCAGGTGACGTTCAGGACCAGATCCTGCCAGTCATCGTCGGTCGAATCCTCACCGCCGACCGTTGTGTGAAACAAGGCCGGGTCGCCGCTGTCGCTCGGGATCAGCCCGTTCATGAATTTGACCCTGCCGTTCAGCGCGCTGCCCCCATAGGTAGCCTTGAACGATGCCGAAACACCGGACTTGACGTCGAACCGGGCGTTGCCCTGCGCGACGTTCATCGGTGCGAAATTCACCCCGGACCCTTCCAGCACCAAAACGATGTCATCGCCGTCCTTAACCGTGACGGTCCAGACAGCCGCCGAATTGGTGTAGCCGGCAAACCAGCAAGCCTTGCCGATGTCGACATCAAAGACACCCGTGGCCTCTGCTGCCGCATGCGGCGCACTCGCCAGGACTGCCGCCGCAAATCCCCCAAACCCAATGCAGCCTTTTAAAAATCTCATGCTTCCCCTCCCCAAAGCTATTTGCGGAACCGCCATGCATCGGGGATCCGCTGGCGAAAGCTTGCACGCAACCGGTGGCAATCCAAGATAATTCTTGGCCGTCTCAACCGGAGGCCGACGCCGCGCGCTGCAACTTGACCGGCTCGGTCCGCGCCAGCCGGAGCAGGTGCGCCATGAAGGGCTTGGTCGTATCGTCGTCCCGTGTCGCCGCATAAAGGCGGCGGGTGATCCCGCCAGCCGTCAGAGGTCTGGTGACATAGTCCGAGTGATATTTCACTTCGCGCACAACCCAGTCGGGCAGCACCGCCACCCCCCGGTTCGACGCAACCAACAACAGGATCACCGCCGTCAGTTCCACTTGCCGGATGCCCCGAGGCTCGACCTTGGCAGGTGTCAGAAGCTGGCTGAACACGTCGAGCCGCGCGCGTTCCACCGGGTAGGTGATCAGCATTTCGCCCCGGAAATCCTCGGCCACGACAAAGTCCTTCTGCGCCAGGGGATGCTGCGCAGAGGCGACGAAGACCGGCTCGTAGTCGAAAAGCGGGGTGAAATCCACGCCGTTCAGATCCTCGGGATCCGACGAGACCACAAGATCCACCTCTTCGCGCTGCAATGCCGGCATGGCATCAAAGGCAAGACCGGGGCGGATATCGACATCCACGTCCGGCCAGGCCTTGCGAAACTGCTCGAGCACCGGAAACAGCCATTCGAAACAGGCATGGCACTCGATGGCGATATGCAGCCGCCCCGACTTGCCCGCCTGCAAGCTGCGGAAATCCTCTTCCAGCGCCTCGACCTCGGGCAGCACCCTTTCGGCCAGTTTCAACAACCGCATCCCCGCCGACGACAGGCGCAATGGCTTGGTGCGCCGGACAAAAAGCTCGACACCCGCCTGCTCCTCGAGCCCCTTCACCTGGTGACTGAGTGCAGACTGCGTGATGTTCATCAAATCCGCCGCACGCGCCAGACCGCCCGCCTCGTGGATCGCCTTGATCGTTCGGAGATGCCGGAATTCCAGATGCATTTGCGGTTTCATTCATAACCTTGTTGAGGATTATGAATTTGTCTCACATGGGGGCGTGTGGGACAAGGGTCTCAGGAAAGGACACCCTGCCCATGACCCCGCCCCGCCTGTCATTCGAATTCTTCCCGCCGCAATCGCTCGATGCGTCATTCCGGCTTTGGGACACGGTGCAAACGCTGGCGCCGCTTGCCCCCGAATTCGTCTCTGTCACATATGGCGCCGGCGGCACGACGCGTGATCTGACCCATGACGCGGTCACGACCATCCACAAACATTACGGGCTGAATGTCGCCGCGCATTTGACCTGTGTCGAGGCGTCGCGCGAAGAAACCCTTGCCATCGCCGACAGCTACGCCGCCGACGGCGTCACCGAAATCGTCGCGTTGCGGGGCGACCCGCCAAAGGGCCAGGGCAGGTTCACGCCGCATCCCGACGGCTTTGCGGATAGTTGTGAGTTGATCGCGGCGCTTGCGGAACGGCAAGAATTTCATATCCGCGTCGGCGCCTATCCCGATCCGCATCCCGAGGCCGCGAGCGCGGCCGCGGACGTCGACTGGCTGAAGCGCAAGATCGATGCCGGGGCCACGTCGGCGATCACACAGTTCTTCTTCGAGACAGAGACATTCTTTCGCTTCCGCGATGCCTGCGCCAGGGCAGGTATCGAGGCGCCGATTATCCCGGGTATCCTGCCGATCGAGAACTGGAACGGCGTTCGGAAATTCGCCGCCCGCTGCGGCGCGACGGTGCCGGGCTGGCTGGCCGAGGCTTTTGAAACGGCGATCCGCGACGACCGGCACGATCTCTTGGCCATCGCGGTCTGTACCGAGCTTTGTACCGACCTGATCGAGGGCGGCGTCGAAGATCTGCATTTCTACACGCTCAACAAACCGCACCTGACGCGCGAGGTGGCACACGCCCTTGGCATCGTGCCCGACCTGGAACTGCGCGACGTCGCCTGATACCTGCGCACAATTCTTCGCCGAAGAATTGTTTCCCACACCCCGAAAACTCTTGGCATTCCCGCTTTCGGGTGCCACCGCTGCGGTGTCCAAACGGAGCCGCGCCATGACCCATTTCATCGCCGAAACCGACCGCGATCTTCCTGACGCCCAGACGGTGCTGTCGATGTCGGGCCTCGAGTTCATGCGCGGCATCCTCGAGGGCCGCATCTCCGCTCCGCCGATCTCGGGCCTCATGGGCTACTACCTCGATACCGTTGACGAGGGCCGCGTCCTGTTCCGCGGAACGCCGGAATTCCCGGTCTGCAATCCGATGGGCACGGTGCATGGTGGCTGGTACGGCACGTTGCTCGACAGCTGCATGGCCTGCGCGGTGATGACCACGGTGCCCAAGGGCTCGGTCTACACGACGCTGGAATACAAGGTGAACATCACCCGCCCAATCCCGCTCGGAACCGAAATCGTCGCCGAGGGCGTGATCCAGCACGCCGGCCGGTCCACCGGGGTCGCCCGTGGAGAGATCCGCGGCGCCGCTGACGGAAAGATCTATGCCACGGGCTCGACCACCTGCATCATCATGAAGCCGGGCTAAGGTCAGGCCGGTTCGGCACCGCCGGCAGCGGCGTCCTCCGCGGTGCCGAGCGCGGTGGGATGCAGGCTTTCCGACGGATCCAGCCCGACGCGCCGCCGGCGCCTGGCAACGAAAAGCTTACCCCAGCCACGCATGGTTCCGACCGACGGGGCATCGGGATCGCAGGGAAATCGCGCCCGCCAGCCGCCGGGCAACGGCAAGCCGCACATTTCGGCCCGTTCAAGCATCCAGACCAATGGAATATTCGACAAGGGCCGCGCCGGTTCGTAGCCATCGAGCTGCCCGCCCACATCCCCATGGCTGCCGCGGAACCAGACCTGCTCGACCACACCTTGCCAGTCGTCATGTGTCCGCCACAGGACCGGCGCGTAGGCCTCGCGGGTCTCGTCGCGGGCCAAAGCATGAAAGCCATGCCGGATATGGCCCCCCAGATCGTGGTTGTGGAACCGGTGCGGCGTCTCGGTCCAGCGCCAGATGACCGGCAGCCGCAGGCCCAACGCCTTGACGGTGTCCCAGACACCGACCATCTCGATCGGCGCGTCCTGATGGCAGTAGCGGCGGCGGAAGACATCCGACGACGGTCCTGATGCATTCATCTGGTAGTAGCGGTAGACTTGGCGGATATTTCGCACCGTCGCGTGCTCGGGCGTCAAGAGCCCCACGGAATCGATCACGCCGGCCAGTGACCGAACCGCATAGGCCCCGCGCGAATAGCCGAACAGAAAGATCCTGTCGCCCGGACGGTAGCGCGATGCGATAAATCCATAAACCCTCCGGATCTGCCGGTTGATCCCGCGCCCCTCGATCACATCGCGCGAGGTGCGCCAGCTTTGCCACTGAATCCCGGCCTCGTAACGCAGCGACAGCCGCGCAGCCGGCACTTCTTCGCACAGCAGCTTGTAGAGCAGCCCGGCATTCGTTTCGCAGCCCTCGGCCAGGGTCGACATCGTGCCGTCCAGAATGACCACATGGTCCACCCGGCCCCGCGTCAGCGTCGCGGGGGAGGTTTCTACCCGGGGGCGTAGCCGCAGCCAGCCCCGTATGCGTTCACTCAGCCGCAATCCTGGTTTCGCTCAGCATCTCCCAAACCCGGCACGGGGTGAACGGCATGTCCACCTGGCGCAGGCCCGTCTCCCAGACCGCATCAAGCACCGCATTGGCCACCGCCGCAAGGGCGCCAACTGTCCCAGCCTCGCCACAGCCCTTCATGCCCATGGCGTTTGCCGTCGACGGGACCGGTTCGGTGGTAAACGCGATCATCGGCATATCATCGGCGCGCGGCATGCCATAGTCCATGAACGTTGCGGTGAGCAGCTGACCGGAGTCGTCGTAAACCACGCGTTCGGTCACGGCCTGGCCGATGCCCTGCGCGACCCCGCCATGAACCTGCCCCTCGGCCAGCAAGGGATTGATCAGATTGCCGAAATCATCCGTGACGGTGTATTTCACAACCTCCAACACCCCGGTTTGGCGATCAATCTCGACCTCGGCCACATGGGCACCGTTGGGATAGCTGCGCCCGGGAAGCGTCGCTTTCTCACGAAACTTCAACAGGTCGTCGCGGCCCGCCGCACGCGCCATCGCGGCGGCCTCCAGAAAGGTCGGCCGCAGATTCGACCCGGCCACCCGAAAGGTTTCGTCATCGAACTCCACCGCGCCGGGATCGACGCCCATCTCGCCCGCCAGAAACTCGGAATAGGCTGTCACCATCGCCCCGACCGTGGCCAGCGTGGCATTGTTTTGCGTCGTGACCGATCTCGATCCGCCGGTGCCGCCACCCTCGGGGATCAGATCGCTGTCCCCCTGAACGAAGGTGATTTGGTCCACCGGAATGCCGGTCTGATCGCTCAGGAATTGCGCGAACACCGTCTCGTGCCCCTGCCCGTTCGACTGGGTCCCGACGAAGATCGACGCCGTGCCGTCGTCATTGAACGTCACTTGCGTATGCTCCGAGGGATCGCCCAGGATCGACTCGATGTAATAGCAAAGGCCCAGACCGCGCAGCTTGCCCTGCGCCGCGCTTTCCGCCTTGCGCGCGGCAAAGCCCGCCTTATCGCATTCCACCGAGACGCGCGTCAAAACCTTGTTGAAATCGCCCACATCGTACAATTCGCCCGTGACGGTCCGGTAGGGAAACTTGTCCGCTGGAATGAAGTTCCGGCGGCGCAGCTCCCACGGATCGACCCCCAACTCGCGGGCCGCGTAGTCAATGACACGCTCGAGCACATAGATCGCTTCGGGCCGTCCGGCCCCGCGATAGGCATCGACCTGAGTGGTATTCGTGAAAACGCCGACAGCACCCATATAGGCGGTCTGAACGTCGTAGGTTCCCATGAGCACCCGCAGGAACAGGTTTGTCTGGATCGCCTGGGCGAAGTAGGAGTTATAGGCCCCCATGTTGCAGACCGAATTCACCCGATAGGCCGTGATCCTTAGATTTTCGTCGAACGCCAACTCGGCGACGGACACAAGGTCGCGGCCCGCATTGTCGGACAGCATCGCCTCGGTTCGCTCGGACATCCAGCGCACCGGCCGGCCAAGAAGCCGTGCGGCTTGCGGCAGGACGAAATACTCCGGGTATGGCATCGCCTTCATCCCGAACCCGCCGCCCACATCCGGGTTGGTGATCCGCACCTGTTCAGGATCCAATCCGTAGTTCCGGGCCAGATGCGTCTTCATCCCCCAGACGCCCTGCCCGTTGAAACACAGGTGGACCCGGCCATCGTCCGCCCATTCCGCATAGGCACCGCGCGGCTCCATCGAGTTCACGATGACGCGGTTGTCGTCGATGCGCAGCTTGACCGTATGCGTTGCCGCGTCGAACGCGGTTTCCGTCGCCTCGGCATCGCCGAAGGCAAAGTCGAACGCCACGTTGTCCGGTGCTTCGTCGTGGATTGTCGGACCACCCGCGGCAACCGCGACATGGGCCTCCAGCTCGTCAAGCTCCAGTTCGATCAATTCGGCGGCTTCCTTGGCCTGCGTCAATGTGTCGGCCACGATCATCGCCACGGGCTCGCCAACGAACCGCACACGCCCCTTGGCAAGGACCGGGCGCAATGGCGCCGCACCCTTGCTGCCATCGCGGTTCGGCACCGTCGTACCCTGCATGGACAGATCGATGCCCGCCGCTTCGAGATCGGCAGCGGTCAGGACCAGATGCACGCCCTCGACCGTCGAAGCCTCGGCAGTGTTCAGCGCGGTGATCTCGGCATGCGCCACCTGGCTGCGCAGAAAGAAGGCGTGAAGCGCACCCTCCGGCGCGATATCGTCGACGTAGCGTCCCTCGCCGGTCAGGAACCGCACATCCTCGAACCGCGTGACCGGCTGGCTCTTTCCGAACTTTTCCATTCCCATACTCCCGGCAAATGCTGCTGTTCGGCGGACACTAGCCTTGCAGGCAGCGGTGTCCAGCGGTTCGGTGCCATTGGCACAGAGCATGGGATACACCGTTCTGATTCCGACCCGCAGGTCGAAAACAGAACAGACCCGTGGCCTATGCCGTTCGACCGTCGCGCAAATTCGAAACCGCTGGAGGTCACCGTGCTCGCCAACCTTCCCGTTCAGAACGGACAGCTCGGTCCGGCGCTTGCCGCCCGGTACTGGGACGAAGGCTTTCTTTTCCCGATCGAGGTTCTGACCCCGGCCGAGGCTGCCGCCTTCCGTGCCGAACTGGAACGAATCGAACGCGACTGGCTCGACGCGGATCTTCCCCTTCCGCTGAACACCTATAAGCGCGTCAACGCCCACGTGGTGATGCCGATGGCCGCCCGCCTCGCCACGCACCCCACCGTCCTTGACGCGGTCGAGGGCATCCTCGGCCCGGATATCCTGGTCTACTCGGCTGAGTTCTTCATCAAGGAACCGCGCACGGATCAGATCGTCACGATGCATCAGGACCTGACCTACTGGGGTCTTGGTGCGACCGACGGGCTGGTGACCGCATGGATCGCCCTGTCGCCCTCCACGCCGGCATCGGGCTGTATGAACTTTGCCAGGGGGTCGCATAAAAACGCCATCCTGGCGCATGACGATACATTCGACGCAAACAACCTTCTCAGCCGCGGGCAGGAGGTACGTGCCGACGTCGCGGCCAAGGAAAGGGTTGCCATCGAAATCCATCCCGGCCAGATGTCGCTGCACCACGGGTTGACGATCCACGGTTCGGGTCCCAACACATCCGATGACCGCCGTATCGCGCTGGTGGTCCGCTACTGCCGTCCCGATGTTGCGCAAGAGGTCGGTGATACCGACTATGCCCTTCCCGCGCGTGGCGCCGACACGCTTGGCAACTTCATCCACGTGCCCGTGCCGACCGGGAATTTTAGCCGTGACGCGCTGGCACTTTACGAAGACATCCGCCAGGCTCAGGCCAAGGTGATGATGCGCGGCACGGCCAGCGGCGGCGCCGGCAATATCTATGGAAAGGCAAGCTGATGGAACATGTGAAGTTTACGCAGATGGCGGACGGCGACGCCGAAGACTATGCCTTCCTGGCCGAACATGAAACCGACTACGCCGCCGGCACCGCCGACCGCCTGCTGAAGGCGCTGGTCGAGCTTGACGACAGCCTTTCAGGCTACCAGATCACACGCCTCGGCCATTCCCTGCAATCCGCCACCCGTGCGGAACGCGACGGCGCCGATATCGACTGGATCGTCTCGGTACTGCTGCACGACATCGGCGACATTTATGCACCGTACAATCACGATGAATACGCCGCCGCCATACTGCGCCCGTTCGTGCGCGAACAATGCGCCTGGGTCGTTGAAAAACACGGCGATTTTCAGCTCGTCTATTTCGGCAAGCATGTCGGCGCCGACCCCGAAAAACGCCAGACTTATGCCGGTCACCCCTACTACGACGACTGCGTCGACTTCTGCGCCCGCTGGGACCAGTCCAGCTTCGATCCTGCCTACGATACCCTGCCGATCGAGCATTTCGCCCCGATGGTGCGCACGGTCTTTGCCCGAAAACCCTACGACCCGGCGGTGATCCGCCCCGGTCAACGCGAACCGCTGGTCACCAAGTGACCCCGCGTGCCGGGGCCGGGTGCCAGAAATGCGAAACACCGTCCCGGGGGGCGTGGTCTGGTTAACATGCCCCGCAAATGGAAACCGCCGCCCGAAGGCGGCGGTCTCTAATCCCGAAAGCCCAACCGATCAGGCCGCGCGGCTCACCAGAACGTCGTCCACCTGTTTCTGCGCGGCCATCTCGTCCGAGCCCGACACCGCGGCAACCTCGCGGGTCAGACGCTCCAGCGCCGCCTCGTAAAGCTGGCGCTCGGAATAGCTCTGCTCTCGCTGATCATCGGTGCGATGCAGGTCGCGCACCACTTCCGCAATCGCGATCAGATCGCCCGAGTTGATTTTTTGCTCGTATTCCTGTGCGCGGCGCGACCACATCGCCCGCTTGACCTTGGCCTTGCCCTTCAGCGTGGTCATCGCCTTCGAAACCACGTCGGGCGACGACAGCGAACGCATGCCGACTTCGGTCGCCTTATGCGTCGGCACCCGCAATGTCATCTTGTCCTTCTCGAACGAGATCACGAACAGTTCCAGTTCGATACCGGCGATCTCCTGCTTCTCGATGGAAACGATCTTGCCCACGCCATGGGCCGGATACACCACGAACTCGTTCGGGCGAAATTCTTGTCTCTTCGTCTTGCTCATACCACGTCCTTCCTCGACAGGTCCCCTCAGACCTTCGGCCCCCAACAGATACACCTCAACCTGTCTTGGCGCGCCCCGTGATTCTGCGCCAAAAAAACCGTCCCCGGGGAAACTCCCCCTGGGCGGCATGCGGTTAACAGCGTCGATGTAGTAATAATATAGCAGAATTCCGCAGGTATTCAAAGCGCCGTGGCGCAGAAAGAAAAAAAACGCCCAATCTTTCAAAGATCTAGGTCTGAAAACCTTGCACAATCACCCCCCGTTTCACTGCGTCAGCGTTGCTGACGCAACGAATCGCCACAGATCAGCCGCCTTCGCCGGGGTTTTCCGAGAAGTATTTCTCCAGCTTTCCGGTTTCACCATCCCGCGCCTCGGCATCCGGCAGCGGATCCTTCTTGGTGATGATGACCGGCCAAAGTTCGGAATACTTACGGTTGAACTCGACCCATTTCTCGGTGTCGGGTTCAGTATCCGGCAGAATCGCCTCGGCCGGGCATTCGGGTTCGCAGACGCCGCAATCGATGCATTCGTCCGGATGGATCACCAGCATGTTCTCGCCCTCGTAGAAACAATCCACGGGGCAAACCTCGACACAGTCGGTGTACTTGCAGGCAATGCAGTTGTCATTGACGATATAGGTCATGCGCGCATCCGGGAGCCTCTTTCAACGGCCTAGCTAATTCAGCCGCACGGATCATTCAAGGTCGCCGGAACGCAAGGCATCCGCCTTTCGGCGATCCTTTTTCGTGGGCCGCCCGCCACCGTCGAACGACGGGGCCTGCCGCAGCCTTTCTGCCTGCGGGGTCAGATCCTCGTAGAGCGCCTGTGCCTCCGGTGCCGGCCCGCGACGGGTGCCGGTGTCGACGATCCGCACGACCCGGATCGTGCGGGCCTGCGGGAAGGTGAGCGTGTCTCCGGGCCCGACGGCGTAGGCCGGTTTGGCCACCCGCTGGGAATTCACCCGCACATGACCGCCTGCAACCGTCCTGGTCGCCAGACCGCGGGTCTTGAAGAACCGCGCATACCAAAGCCATTTGTCGATTCGGACCGTCGGGCGCGGAGTGTCCACGTCAGGTCTTGTCCCTGAGACCCATCAGCGCCGCTGCAAAGGGATTGGTGGGGTCGATCCTGTCTTTCTTCGGCGGCCGCGCCTCGCGGCTCTTGGTCTGCTGCGGACCATCTTTCGGCGGGCGTTTGCCCTTCGGCCTGGCCTTCGGCTTGCCTTTCCCCTGAGAGCCGCGCGCGCGGCCACCGGCCTCGCGCTTGCGGACGAAGCCGCCCCAGCGGAAGGTGTAGAACACCTCGGTCTCCGGCCCGTCCGCGACAGGGGTCTCTGTGGCCGCCGCGCCAGCCGTACCATTCATCGCGTCGACTTCGCTGGCGCCTTCCGCGCCGGGATGCGGCGCGGTTTCGGCCTCATCCTCAGCCTCCGGCTGGGCCTCGACCGACGACGCTCCGCCGCCGTCGAGGTGGTCCACATGCACCGCCTCCGCCGCCGTCACCCCGTCGGCACCCGGCATCGCATCGGCCTCGCTTGCCCCTTCGGCGCCCGGATGCGGCTCTGGCGGGCGATCGTTCTCCGGCTGCGCTTCCGCTTCGGACGCACCCGCTATTTCGGGATGGTCGATATCGCCTGTCGCCGATACCGCATCTTTCGCTGGTGCTCCGGCCTCGACCTCGCTGGCACCCGCCGCACCGGGATGCGCCTCGGGCCCGTTATCCGCGTGCGGCTGGGCCTCGGCCTCAGACGCACCGCCACCGTCCAGATGATCGACATTTTCGGCTGTCTCCGGCATAACTCCGCCGGCCTCTGGAACGGCCTCGGTCTCACTGGCCCCGCTAGCGCCAGGGTGCGGCTCCGGCCCACGATCGGCGCCGGGCTGTGCATCGACCTCGCTTCCCCCCTGCACGGGAGGGACCCGTTTCTTCTCACGCTCGCCCCGCTCAGCCGCATAGCCGAGCCCCTGCATCAGATCGGCGAATTGCTCCAGCGTCATGCCGGTGATCGACAGCATGTCCGGCTTCGCCTCGAACCCGCCGCGGCTATCTTCGGCCCGCAGCATATCCGCCAGCCGCTCCAGCATATCGATCCTGACCGCCCGCTTCCCGGCTCCGCGGTACCCCGCCATCGTATGATAGGCTTCGGGCGCGGTCTCGTCGGCGGGGATCGTCACCAGCCCCGGCGGCGGGCTTTCGGGGAATTCCTCCAGGCCCTGGCTCAGCGACCACAGGACCAAGCGCAACCTCGTCGGCGCCGGTTTCAGCAACAGCGGCATGAAAATGGTGAACTGCCCGAACCGGATCCCGTGCTTGCGCAGCGTGCCCCGCGCCTCCTGATCCAGATCCTTGACCTCGCCGGCCACCTGATCGCGCGGCAGAACGCCCAATGCCTCGACCATGCGGAACGCAAAGCCGCGCGCCAGCCCGCCAAGCGTCTCGTCGCGCTGCAGGTTCATCAACGGTTCGAACAGCGTCGCGACCTTACGGTCGATGAAATGCTGCAGCCGCCGCTGCACCTTTTGGACCACTTCGGGCCCAGCCTCTTCATCTGCAAAGGCTTCGGCGACCGGTTTCATCGGTTCGGCCCCTGCTGTCAGCTTACCGACGGCATGTTCGCCCCACATCAGGCCGCCCTGATCGGTAAAGTCGATCTCGGTGTCCGGCGCATTGTAGAACCGGTCGGCGCGCAGGTGGAATTCAGGTCTAAGCGCCTGCAGCGAGGCCTGCCGCAATGTCTTGGCCTCATCGGGGCCGGCAGAGGCATCCTGCTGGAATCGGAAACCTTCCAGCCTGCCCACGAACTGGCCCTCGACGGTCACTTCGCCCTTGTCGTTCACCTCGGCCACCAGGCTCTCCTTCTGTTTGAGCCGGCGAAGCAAGACAGAGGTCCGCCGGTCCACAAATCTTTGCGTCAGACGCTCGTGCAGCGCGTCCGACAATCGGTCTTCTACCGCGCGGGTCGCCCCGCGCCAATGGCTTTCATCATCGACCCAGCCGCTGCGCTGCGCGACATAGGTCCATGTCCTTATATACGCCAGTCTTTTCGACAGCGCGTCGATATCGCCGTCGGTCCGGTCGATGCGCTTTACCTGCCGCGCCAGCCAATCGTCGGGCACGCGGCCAAGTTCATGCAGGAACCGGAAAATCTGCTCTAAAAGCCCGGCATGCTCGGCATGGGAAATTCCCCGGAAATCCGGGATCCGGCAGACATCCCACAACAGCCTGACGCCCCGCGCATCGCCGCAGCGTTCCCGTATCTCGCCGAGATCCGCAAGCGATTTCAGGGCCATGAGGTCATCGGCCTCGCGCGCCCGGGTCAGCCATTCGTCGTCGGTCCCGGCCTCCAGCGAGTTCACCAGCGCATCGATCGATCCGAACGCCAGCCGCGCGTTGCGCCACTGCAGCTTGCGGATGGGTGCAAATCGATGCTCCATGATTGCGGACGCGACACCGTCGTCCAGGGGACGCGCCTCGCCGGTGACCCCGAAGGTTCCATCGTTCATGTGCCGCCCCGCCCGGCCCGCGATTTGCGCCAGTTCGTTCGGTGCCAGATCGCGCATCCGCCGCCCGTCGAATTTCCGCGTCGAGGAAAACGCCACGTGGTTGATGTCGAGGTTCAAGCCCATGCCGATGGCATCCGTCGCCACGAGGTAGTCGACGTCGCCATCCTGGTACATCTGCACCTGGGCGTTGCGCGTCCGGGGGCTCAGCGCACCCATCACCACGGCCGCCCCGCCCTTTTGCCGGCGCAACAGCTCGGCGATGGCATAGACCTGGTCTACCGAGAACCCGACGATGGCCGATCTCGGCTGCATCCGGCTGATCTTTTTCGCGCCCGAATAGGTCAGCGTCGAAAACCGCTCGCGCCGCTGGAACTGCACCCGGGGCACCTGGGCCGCAATCGCCCCGCGCATGGTGTCGGAACCCAGAAAAAGCGTCTCGTGCCTGCCGCGCGCCCGCAGCAGGCGGTCGGTGAAGACATGCCCACGTTCGGGGTCGGCACAAAGCTGGATCTCGTCCACGGCCAGAAAATCCTGCCCGATCCCTTCGGGCATCGCTTCGACCGTACAGACCCAGTATTGCGTCCGTTCCGGTACGATTCGTTCCTCGCCGGTGACCAGCGCCACCACCGATGGACCCCGCAGGCTGACGATCTTGTCGTAGACCTCGCGCGCCAGAAGCCGCAGCGGCAGACCGATGATGCCGGTGCGATAACCCAGCATCCGCTCGATCGCATAATGCGTCTTTCCGGTATTGGTCGGGCCCAGGACCGCGACGATCCTCGACTGCTCGGCCATGCCACTGCCCTTTTGCCGCTAGAGCCGGACGCCCCCGGTCGTTTTTTCCAGCTTCTCGATGGCGTCCTTTAGTTCGGGCCGGTGCGGATGTATAGCTTGCAGCGCCCGCCACGCCTCCAGCGCGTCCTTTTCGTACCCCATCTCCTGCAACATCACCGCGAGTCCCGTGATCGCGGCAAAATGGTTCGGATTCAGCGTCAGCGCCTTGCCGATCGACTCCATCGCGGGACCGTACATCTTTTTGTGGAAAAATGCCGTGGCCCGCGCATTCCAGCCTTCGGCAAATCCCGGCGCATGATCGGTCAGCGCCGTCAGATGCTCCAGCGCCTTGTCGTAATCCTCTTCCTCCAGCGCCTTCTGCCCGCGCTGCAACAGCAGGTCCATCGCCGGGGACCCCGATTTCGACCATTCCGTCCGAATCCGCCGTTCCAGCGACTGCCAGTTCTCGGTTTCCGGATCCGCCAGGTCCGCCATCATCTGGCCCAGATCGGCCTCTTGCGCCGGCGCGGGTGCGGGAATCGCCAGCGACAGCGCAAATGCCGCCACGACAGGTTTGAAGTAGTCTGCGAAACGAACCATAACGCGACTGTAGCGTACCTGCGGCGAAATGCGAGACCCCGCGGGTCAAATTGATGGGAGCGAGCGCATGAGCGACGTGATTGAAACCGCCGTGGCGGCATTGAATGATAAGATGAGCGGAGGCTTCGACGGCCTTGCGAAATTCGTGATCGAGGACGAAGGCGCAATCATGCTGGATGCCAACGGCGCCCGAGCGGGCGATGAGGAGGCAGATGTCACGCTGACGGCGGACGTGGACACCTTCAAGGGCATCCTCGACGGCGACACCAACCCGACCGCCGCCTTCATGACGGGCAAGCTAAGCGTCGACGGCGATATGGGGATGGCGATGAAGCTAGCCTCGGTCCTCGGCTGACATGGCCGCGGCCGCGCCATTTTATGGCGACGTCGCCGACGGTCCGCCGGGGGCAGAGGCCGAATGGCTGACGGCGTCGGACGGCGTGCGCCTGCGGGCGGCCTACTGGCCGGATGGCGGCAAGGGCACCGTGCTCTTGTTCCCCGGCCGCACGGAGTACATCGAAAAGTACGGCGCCACAGCCGGCGACTTCGCCGAACTCGGCTACGCCATGGCCGCCATCGACTGGCGCGGGCAGGGCTTGGCTGACAGGGCGCTCGACGACCGCAACACCGGTCACGTGATGCATTTTTCCGATTACCAGATGGACGTGGCGGCGATGCTGGACGCCGTCAGCGCCCACGGCCTGCCGGAACCCTACTACCTCGTCGCTCACTCCATGGGCGGCGCCATCGGGCTGCGCGCGTGCATGCAGGGCCTGCCGGTCAGGGCCGCCGTCTTCTCGGCGCCCATGTGGGGCATCGCGATTACCGGCTTGCTGCGCCCCGTTGCGTGGAGCCTTTCCTGGGCCTCGCGCCGCGCCGGCTTCGGCCACCGCTATGCCCCCGGCACCAAGCCTGAAACCTATGTGCGCGACGCGGCCTTCGAGGGCAACGTGCTGACCACCGACCGCAGCATGTTCGAGGCGATGCTGACCCAGGTCACGGAGCATCCCGACCTCGCCCTCGGCGGGCCCAGCCTGCATTGGCTCTACGAGGCGCTTCGCGAAACCCGCGCCATGGCGCGCGAGCCGTCACCGGATATTCCGGTCCTTACCTGGGTCGGCAGCAACGAGCGCGTGGTCGACACGGCCCCGATTCGCGTCCGAATGGCCCACTGGCCGGGCGGCAAGCTGGAGGTTGTAGAGGGCGCCGAGCACGAGGTGCTGATGGAAACCCCGGCGACACGCGCACGGATCTTCTCGGGCATCGGCGCCCATTTCGCGGCCAGTTCCTAGGTCACGGCTCTGGTAGAAAGGCTTCGTTGGACCGGGTCAGGCCCGGAGCCGACATTGCATGTCTCTTGAGGGGCCGCGCCAGAAGACTGGTTGCGAATGGCGACTTCAGGCCGATAATCCCCGGTATAGTGGTTCACTGACTTCGGCTTATCCACGGATACTGTGCACACCCTGCGCCGCACCGCGTGCGCCCGCCAGAACCCAGGACTGTTCGGAGGCGAGAAAGAACGTCGTCATCCCATAGGCCGCCCACTCCTTGGCCTTCGCCACGTCCGGCACAAAGCTCATATAGGCCTTGCCGGCCGCCTGCGCCGCGGTCCCTACATCACGCAACGCGGTCAGCAAGTCCTCCGATCCCTGATCCGTTTTGCCATACGCCACCGACAAATCGGCCGGACCCACGAACAATCCGTCAATGCCCGTAACGGCCGCGATGTCAGCGGCCGACCGTACGCCCTCCGGTTCTTCGATCTGCGCAATCACAACCGTCTCGTCGCGTGATTGCGTCAGCAGATCCGGCATCTTGCGCGCGGTGTACCCCGCCCACCGCGTCGAGCCCGCATAGCCGCGCCCATGATGTCCGAACCGCGCCGCCCGCGCGATCTCTTCCGCTCTCTCGACCGAAAACACATGCGGCACCACCAGCCCAACAGCGCCGGAGTCCAGCGCCTGCAGGATATTTTCTGCCGAGCCCGATCCCACCCGTACCAAGGCCGGAAAATCGAGCGCCCGCGCCAGCGCCAGACAGGCATCCAGCCGCCCCCGGTCGAAAGGCGCATGTTCGGCGTCGAGACAAACGAAGTCGAGCCCGGACAGTGCCAGCACTTCGACCATCTCGTAGGC
This sequence comes from Rhodobacter sp., assembly GCA_030065095.1. Classification (GTDB taxonomy): domain Bacteria; phylum Pseudomonadota; class Alphaproteobacteria; order Rhodobacterales; family Rhodobacteraceae; genus JASJCA01. Next base: position 31,438 of record JASJDP010000029.1, on the reverse strand, counting down.
CGGCGTCTTCAGAAACGTCCCCGCTAAAATCTCTCCCGCCAGCATTCGTTGCCGAAACCCGCCCGTCCGCATCGCTATCCTCCCTCGACGACCGCCTGCCACGCTGGCGCAGCGGGCGGCCAATCACAACCCCGTCCCGGGCTTCTTCTCGTTTCAAATACGCAAAGTCCACGTCGCACCCGCCACTGCGGCAGCGACAGGGCGTCGCCCCGCTGCCGGCAGGAATAGAGCCGCGCGGCAGCGCGACAATCGGATCGCCGCCAGCCGCTCTCAGATCTCGATCCGTACGAAGGCGTCGCGCAAGGCCTGGCTCCAGGCGTTCGACATTTTCTGAAACACCTCGTCCTGCGCCTCGATCCGGCGCTCGTACGTCACCCGGCAGGCATCCTTCTGCATCACCGCCAGATCCAGCGGCATGCCCACAGACAGGTTCGACCGAAGCGTCGAATCCATGCTCAGCAGCACCGCCTTTTGTGCCTCCGCCAGCGACGTCCAGGGCCGTACCACACGGTCCAGGATCGGTTTGCCGTATTTGTGCTCGCCGATCTGCAGAAACGGCGTGTCCGGCGTGGCCTCGATGAAATTGCCCTCGGGATAAACCAGAAACATCCGCATCGCGCCGCCGCGCCGCTGGCCTGCCACGATCATCGAGGCGCTGGCCGTTTCCTGCCCGGCGCTCATCTTCGATTTCACGTCCGCCGACACCGCGGCCAGCCGGTTGCCCACGATCCCGGCGACCTGCAGCATCGTCTCGGCGTTCATGATCGATGGCGGCGCCCCGGGATCGTGGTCCTGTATCGCCTCGTCCAGCTGCGCGATCGTGGTCTGCGTGACGCTGAGCGATCCTGCCGTCATGACGGCAACCACCCGCTCGCCGGGATCTTCAAAGACGAACATCTTGCGGTAGGTGGCGATGTTGTCGAGACCGGCATTGGTGCGGGTGTCGCTGAGCAACACCATGCCCGCATCCAGCAAAAGCCCCACGCAATAGGTCATGCCCTCTCCTGCCCGGCCGCGGGTAAAGCAAGGTTACTGCTGTACCTGCTGTACACTGACGTCGACGTCCAGCTGCTCCTCCGCCGCACCATGCGCCACACCCCGGATCGGCGCCGCATCCTGCGCGTCATAGCCCGATCCCAGCCGGATATAGCGCTCATCCGGACAGCAGCCGTTGGACGCGTCGAACCCGACCCAGCCCAGATCGGGAACGTACAGCTCGGCCCAGGCATGGCTGGCCTCGGCCATCTCGTCGCCGGCAGCCGAATAGAGATACCCGGCAACATAGCGAGCCGGGATCCCGGCCGAGATCGCGACGGCCACCATGACATGCGCATGGTCCTGGCACACGCCGTACCCATGCGCCAGCGCCTCGGCCGCCGTCGTCTCGGCATGGGTCTCGCCTGGGCGGTACTCCACGGTCTCGCTGACCATCTGGCTCAGCCCGTGCGCCTGGTTCAGAACGTTGTCCCGCCCAGCCACCGCGGCCCGCGCCAGTTCGTCGATTGCGCGGTCCGCCCGCGTCGCCCGCGTCCGGCGCAAATAAACAAGGGGCGGCACACTCTCGCGGTGCCCACGCAGCACGCCCGACAGATCCACCGTGTCGACCACCCCCGACACGCCGATGGTGAGCGCATCCACCTTACCGCGCACGCTGACCGTATCGATAAGATCCCCCGCCCCGTCGCGGAACCCCGCGCCGTGGCTGCCGCCCTCCACCGTCACCTCCCACGACAGCGTCGTCTGCCCGTCGAAACGGCTGGGGGTCAGCCGGTGCGACTGAACCACACCCCGGATCGGCCGGTCGAACCGGTAGATCGTCTTATGCGCCACCTGCAGCCTCATACCGGCCGTCCCGTCAGGTAGCTGCGGTGGATCACCCCGCTTAACGAGGCGATATTCTCGATGAAACGCGACAGGAACTCGTGCAGCCCCTCGTCGAAAATCTCTTCCACCCGCGCCTCGGCAAACTCGCCCAGAAGACCGCGCACATAAGACTGCGCCTCGGTGCTGTTGCCGTAACTGCGCGCCAGCGAATCCAGTTGATCCGCCGCCGAGGAAACGCATGTCAAAAGCGACCGCGGACATTGCGGGTTCAAGATCAGAAAATCTGCGATCTTCGCCGCCGTGATCTCGCCGCCATAGGCCCAGCTGAACGCCCGGTAGCTGGAAAGCGAACGAAGCAGGGTCATCCACTGATAGTTGTCGAGGCCTGATCCGACATAGCTGACCTCGGGCAGCAGCACGTAATACTTCACATCCAGTAACCGCGCCGTCGAATCCGCCCGCTCCAGCGCAAATCCAAGATGCATGAACCGGTAGCCGTCGTTGCGCAGCTGCGACGCCGCGATGGCCCCCCGAACCAGCGCCGTCGTCCGCATCGTCCACTCGGTGATGTCGGGCAACGGCAGCGCCGACCGTTCGGTCCGCTGCAATTCTTTCAGTTCCTGATAGGCGCTGTTGAGGGCATCCCACACCTGCCCCGTCAGCGCCGTGCGCACGATCCGTCCGTTTTCCCGCGCGGCCGTGATGCAGGACGCCACCGATGATGGATTGTCGCCATCGAAAAACATGTGGCTTTCGACGTTCCGCTGCACCACATCGCCGTATTTTTCGGCAAAGGCCCCCGCTGTCCCGCTGGCCGACAGGATCGACTCCCACTCGTTGCGGTACCCGCCGCCGATGTTCGGCAAGAGCGCCGTGCGCGCGCCCACCTCCAACAGCCGCGCCTTGGTCTCGGCCCGCTCCAGATAGCGGCCGATCCAGAACAGGTTCTCCGCCGTCCGGCTCAGCATGTCATTCCGCCATGACCCAGGTGTCCTTGACCCCGCCACCTTGCGACGAGTTCACCACCAGCGAACCCTCGACCAGCGCCACCCGGGTCAACCCGCCGGGCACCAGTTCGATATCCTGCCCCACCAGACAGTACGGGCGCAGGTCCACATGCCTGGGCGCAATCCCCTCGTCCACGAAGGTCGGGCAGGTCGACAGTGCCAGGGTCGGCTGTGCGATATAGTTCGCCGGATCCTCCTCGATCTTCGCCCGGAACGCCGCGATCTGGCTCTCCGAGGATTTCGGTCCCACCAGCATCCCATATCCGCCGGAGCCATGCACCTCCTTCACCACCAGTTCGGCGAGATGTTCCAGTACATATCTGCATTCGTCCGGCTTGGCGCATTGCCAGGTCGGAACATTCTGCAGGATCGGCTCCTCACCCAGATAGAACCGCACCATCTCGGGCACGAAAGTATAGATCGCCTTGTCATCGGCCACCCCCGCCCCGGGCGCCGAGGCCAAGGCCACGCCGCCCGAGCGGTAGACGTTCATCAACCCCGGCACACCCAGCATGCTGTCGGGCCTGAAACACAGCGGATCGAGAAACGCGTCGTCGATCCGGCGATAGATCACGTCAACCTTCCGCGGGCCCTCGGTGGTCTTCATCCAGACGAAATCGCCGTCGACGAACAGATCCTGCCCCTCGACCAGTTCGACCCCCATCATATCGGCCAGAAAGGTGTGCTCGTAGTAAGCGGAATTGAAATGCCCCGGCGTCAGGATCACCACATTCGGCTCGCCCTCGCATTTCTTCGGGGCCACGCTCGACAGCGTGCGCTTCAACGCACGCGGATACTGTTCGACCGGCGCGATCCGGTTCTCCTGGAACAGCGCCGGAAACATCCGCATCATGATCTCGCGGTTCTCCAGCATATAGGACACGCCCGACGGCGTGCGGCAATTGTCCTCCAGCACAAAGAACTCGTCCGGCCCGGTCCGTACCAGATCGATGCCCACGATATGACTGTAGACGTTCCGCGGCGGGCGTACGCCACACACCGCCTTCTCGAAGGCTTCGTTCTGATACACCAACGACGCCGGAACCCGCCCCGCCCTCACGATCTCGCCGCGCCCGTAGACGTCGCAGAGAAACGCGTTCAGCGCCCGCGCCCGTTGCTTGATGCCCCGCTCCAGTTTGCGCCATTCATCCGCCGAAAACACCCGCGGAAACATGTCGAACGGAATCAGCCGGTCCGGATCGCCACCCTCGCCGTACACCGCGAATGTGATCCCGATCCGCCGGAACAGCGCCTCCGCCTCGGACTGTTTCAGACTGCGCAGCCCGGCGGGCATCTCGCGGCTCCAGCCCTCGAGCCCGCGATAGGGTGCCCGGACGGCGCCCCCGGTTTCCATTTCGTTGAAGTATCGCGCCTCGCCCATGGCCAAGTCTTTGCGCCTTAACCGGGAAATTGCAACGGCGCGCCCGGGTTTTCGGCGAGACCCCGGTGCCAGCGCCCATTTCTTCATCGCCGGGGTGCATATGGCGCCTCCTCATCTTGGTGAAAATACGCGAGACCCGCCTCGGAAACCGTTGTCCGCCTTCCGCGTGAAGCGCCGCGCCTCGAGCCGGGCGGGGCGGGAGGGCGGGAACCCGGCCAGAGGCGCGGACCCAAGGCCACCGTCGGCGGCACGTCCCGCGCCGGAGCGCCCAGCCCGATCGCATCTCGCCTCAAGGACGTGCAGCGCTATACTGCTGGCCATGGCCGTGCTCAGCGTCACTCCCGAAGGCATCTATTGCGAGGCGGGCGGTTTCCACATCGATCCGTGGCGCCCCGTGGACCGCGCGCTGATCACCCATGGTCACGCAGATCATGCCCGCCCCGGCCACCGCCGTTATCTGTGCACCGGACCGGCCGCGCCCGTCATCCGGCATCGTCTCGGCCAGATCGACCTCGATACGATGCGCTACGGCGAGGAACGCCGCATCGACGGCGCCACGGTCTCGTTCCACCCCGCCGGCCACGTGCCCGGCTCGGCCCAGATCCGTGTCGCGGTCAGTGGCGAGGTCTGGGTCGTCTCGGGGGACTACAAGCTTGAGCCCGACGGGCTTTGCGAACCGTTCGAGCCGGTACAGGCCGACACATTCATCACCGAATGCACCTTCGGCCTGCCGGTCTTCACCTGGACGCCCCAAGCCGAAGTCGCGCAAGACATCAACCGATGGTGGGCGGACACCGTCGCCGCGGGCCGCACTCCGATCCTCGGCGCTTATTCGTTGGGCAAGGCCCAGCGCATTCTGACGATGCTCGATGCCGCCATCGGTCCGATTCTCACCCACGGGGCCATCGAAAACACCAACGAGGTGCTTCGCGCCCAGGGCATCGCCCTCCCCGCGACGATCCGCGTCACCCCCGACACCGACCCAAAACGCCATCCGGGCGCCGTGGTCCTTGCCCCGCCCTCGGCCTTGGGCTCGGCCTGGGCCAACCGCTTCGGCGCGACGTCCACGGCCTTCGCCTCGGGCTGGATGCGCTTGCGCGGTGTACGCCGCCGCCGCGCCGCCGACCGCGGTTTCGTAATCTCGGACCACGCCGACTGGCCCGGCCTCAACGCTGCCATCCGCGAAACCGGTGCCGAACGCGTGCTCGTCACACACGGCTACACCGCCCAGTTCCGCCGCTGGCTCGAAACCCAAGGCTACGACGCGCAAGAGGTCGAGACCGAATTCGAGGGCGAAAGCCTCGAAACCGCCGAGCCGGATTCAGCCGCATGACCCATACCGAGTTCATACGCGGACCCCGTCGGAGTCCCATCGCGGACTTCGCGCTATGAATCGCTTCGCCAAGCTCTTCGCCGCGCTCGATCAGACAACCAAGACAAACGCCAAGGTCACCGCGCTGGCCGGCTATTTCCGTGACGCACCCGACGATGACAAGCTTTGGACCATCGCGTTGCTGTCCGGCCGGCGCCCGCGCCGGACCGTGACCACCACGTCCTTGCGCGAGTGGGCTGCGGAAGCGGCCCGGATCCCCCTTTGGCTGTTCGAAGAATGCTACCCCATTGTCGGCGACCTGGCCGAAACCATCGCGCTGATTCTGCCACCGGCGACCCGGACATCCGACCGCTCCCTCACCCATTGGATCACTGAAATCCGTGCCCTGGCTGCGCGGGATGAACCCGCCCGCAAGGCAGCCATCCTAGATGCCTGGGATCAGCTCGGCTCGACGGAAAGGTTTCTTTTCAACAAGCTGATCACCGGCGGCTTCCGCATCGGTGTCAGCCAAAAGCTCATGACCCGCGCATTGGCGCAAGCCACCGGGCATGACGAGGCCGCCCTCGCTCACCGCCTGATGGGAGACTGGACACCGGATAGGACCAGCTTCCATGCCCTCGTCGAAGCCGACGATCCCGCAGCCGAACTTTCCAGACCCTATCCATTCTATCTCGCCTACCAGCTCGACACCGCGCCGGAGGATCTCGGCCCCGTCACCGACTGGCTCGCCGAGCACAAATGGGATGGTATCCGCGGCCAGTTGGTCCTGCGCGGTGGCCAGCACTTCGTGTGGTCCCGCGGTGAAGATCTGATGACGGACCGGTTCCCCGAACTCGCCGCGGCCGTCGACTTCGTCCCCCCGGGTACGGTGATTGACGGCGAGATCCTTGCTTGGAAAGATGCCTCCCCGCTGTCCTTTTCGGCGCTCCAGAAAAGGATTGGCCGCAAAACCGTCCCCAAAAAGCTCCTCGCCGAAGCGCCAGTGATCTTGAAGGCGTACGATTTGTTGGAATGGCAAGGAGAAGACCTTCGCGCCACCCCCCTCGCCGCCCGCCGTACCCTGCTTGAGAACCTTATCGAAGGCCTTCCGAACACGGCACCCATCCGGCTCTCGCCCGCGCTCGACGCGGCCAATTGGCGCCACCTCGCGCAAGCCCGCGCGAAGAGCCGCGCGCTTGGCGCCGAGGGCCTGATGCTGAAGCGCAAGGACAGCGCCTACCAAATCGGCCGCAAAAAAGGCGACTGGTGGAAATGGAAGGTCGATCCGCTAAGCGTCGACGCCGTCATGATCTACGCACAACAAGGCCACGGCCGCCGCGCCAATCTTTTTACCGACTTCACCTTTGCAGTATGGGACGCGGGCAACCTCGTGCCTTTCACCAAGGCTTACTCCGGACTGACAGATGCTGAATTTCGTCAGATCACCCAATGGGTTAGAAAGAACACCATCGATCGCTACGGCCCGGTCCGAGCCGTGACACCCACCTATGTCTTCGAAATTCACTTCGAAGGCATCCAAGCCAGCCCGCGCCATAAATCCGGTATCGCCCTTCGTTTTCCACGCATCGCGCGCTGGCGTCACGACAAACCGATCCAAGAGGCCAACACGTTGCAGGATCTCAGGGAGATTCTGGCCAGCTATGGCTAGGCGAGCCTTCGCGCGCCGGCCATGGCTGCGGTTGAACTGCCAGCGAACGGCGGTCTAATACATGCCTATGACGAGGTTCCGCGCCCTTTTCTGGCTGGTCGCCATCGCCCTTCTTACGACTCCCGGCCTTGCCCAGGACCGCGCCGCCGTGGAGCGACAGTTCCAGGTGTGGCTGGCCCAGACCATTTGGCCCCGAGCCCGCGCCAAGGGCGTGTCGCGCAGCACCTTCGATGTCGCCTTTGCAGGCGTTACACTCAACTGGAAGCTCCCCGACCTGGTGCCACCGGGCGCGACCGCCTCGTCACGTAGCTCTAGCCAGGCCGAATTCGGCGCCCCGGCCAAGTATTTTAGCCGCGGAACGCTCGATAGCGCCACGGCGACAGGGCGGCGGATGGCCGAGCGCCATTCCAGGGCCCTCGCCGCGGCAGAGCGCGCAACCGGCGTTCCCGGCCGCATCATCCTGGCAATCTGGGGCCGCGAGAGCGGCTATGGCCGCGCCTCCATCCCGCACAACGCCTTCCAGGTGCTCGGCACCAAGGGCTTCATGAGCACGCGCGCGGCCTATTTCACAGAGGAACTCATTGCTCTTCTGCAGGTCGCTCAGGCCCGCCACGCACCCGCCCGCACGATGAAATCCAGCTGGGCCGGAGCCCTGGGCCAGCCGCAATTCATGCCCACCAGTTTCCTGAAATACGCGGCAGACGGCGACGGCGACGGCCATGCCGACATCTGGCAATCCGAAGCAGACACAATCGCGTCGATTGCGAAATACCTCTCCCGGCACGGCTGGCAAAAGAGCCGCGACTGGGGGTTCGAGGTCAAGGTGCCCGCAGACGTCTCGTGCACGCTCGAAGGCCCGGACCAAGGTCGAACAATCCGCAAATGGCAAGCGATGGGTATCGAGCGCGTCTCTGGCCGCCCCTTCCCAAAGAACGAACTCCGCGGTCAAGGTTTCCTGCTGATGCCCGCAGGCCGCTACGGCCCGGCCTTTATCGTCACTCCCAATTTCTACGTATTGAAGGACTACAACTTCAGCGACCTTTACGCCTTGTTTGTCGGCCATGTCGGCGACCGCATCCAGTACGGTATGGGCGATTTTAACGGAAGGTGGGGGGATGTCGGCGGGCTTCTGCGGTCTGACATCGCCGCCATGCAACGGGCCCTGGAGGCCCGCGGCCACGACGTCGGCGGCGCCGATGGGCTCCCGGGGTTCAAGACCCGCCGCTCGATCGGCCGCTGGCAAGAGGCGAATGGCAATCCCGCAACCTGTTTTCCGGTCGCAGGCCTGAAGGCGGCACTGGTCCGTTAGGCAAGCGGCCCCGGTCCGGACGGTGACGACGTCAGCCGTGAAGGACAGTCCATAGGATAGCTTATTCTAGCCGGAGGCCGCCGTGGTCCCGACTTCGGAAAGCTCTTCGACCCTTGGCCTTTTGAATTTCTTCAGTGCCTGCATGACGGATGCGCGCGCGCGCGCCCCTTCCCAGTCGGGCCCAAGAAGACTGTCGGGCAAAGTGCTGTGCCGCAGCCTGAGCCGCCGCCATTGATGCAAGATCAACAGGCGCAAGACGGTCGCGTCCAGCATGCTGGCGGTATCGGGGGGGTGAACGACCCTCGCGACAATTTCAGCCAGTGTGGCGTAGTCTTCGCGCAACGATTTACCGGCCAGGAGTTCGACCAGCCAATCCGGCAGATGCCCCGGATCGAGCTTTGTGACCAGAACCTCTTTCGGCATTGGGTTTGGCGGGTGGTCGACCACGGCGGTGCGAGGCGCCACGATCAGGGCATCATCGGGCAACAAATCCGCTGACGGGGCCACGATAAGGCAGGCGTCCGGATGTTCTGCTGCAGGCTCCGGGTAGATCTGGCCGCGCACCCGCTGGGTTTCACCCCATCCGATTTCCGATAGAGAGTAACTGGATTCCCGCCCCGTCTGCTGACTTTCGACCCATCCGTTCCGTCGCAAGCGGTGAAGCGCGACGCGAACCGCCTGATCGGACACGCCCATTCGGCCGGTGAGCCGGTGCAGGGATTTGCTGGGTATCGTATCCTGGCGGGACCGACAGAGATCGCCAAGGATCGTCACGATCATCGACCAGACCTTCATCCGGCCGCATTGCAGCAAGAGGTCTATTTTTTCTTGCGTGCCAAGAGGTTGCATGGTCCGACTATAAGCGGCCCGGTTGCGCGCCTCAATAGGCGTTCATCGTCAGCAAATCATACTCGGCAACGGGATCATCGTTCTGGTTGGTCAGCGCGACATGCCAGCGGACTTCACCGTATTCTTCATTGCGCGGTGTCTTATGTTTGACTGAAAGCTGCACTTTGATCGCGTCGCCAGGCTCGACGGGTTTCTTGAACCGCAAACCGTCAAGCCCGGTGTTGGCCAGAACCGGGCCTTCGCCCGGCTCCACGAAAAGGCCCGCGGCAAAGCCAAGGAGCAGATAGCCATGCGCCACCCGGCCGGGAAAGAACGGGTTCCGCCTGGCTGCGCCTTCATCCATGTGGGCGTAGAATGTATCGCCGGTGAACTCGGCAAAATGCTCGATGTCCTCGAGCGTGACCTCGCGCGAAGCGGTATGAACGGTTTCGCCGATCGCCAACTCACCGAACTTGCGGGTAAACGGGTGAGCAGGTCCAGTGCGTTCGGTTGCGCCCGGCACCCATCGTTCGCCGATGGCCGTCAGGATGTCCGGGCTGCCCTGGACCGCAGTGCGCTGCATATAGTGTTTTACGCCGCGGATGCCTCCCAGTTCCTCGCCGCCTCCAGCGCGGCCCGGACCACCGTGGACCATGTGCGGTAAAGGAGAGCCGTGGCCGGTGCTTTCCGTCATCGAGTCGCGATTGTTGAAGTAAAGGCGCCCATGGTACGCGCCCGCGCCCAAGGCGGCCTCTCGGGCAAATTCGCGATCGTGAGTGATGATCGAGGCGACCAGCGACCCCTGACCCTTGTTCGCCAACGCGATGGCGTGGCCCGCATCGCGGTACCCCATGAGTGTCGAGACAGGACCAAAGGCTTCGGTGTCATGCACTCGCTGCGCCGCATCCGGGTTGGCACAGTGAAACAGCATGGGCGGCACAAAGGCGCCGCGCTCGGGGTCGGCGCCATGCACGGCGAAGTCTTCGGGCGCGGCAAAGACCCGCTCGGCTTCGCGCTCGATGATACCGGCCTTCTCCAGAACATCATGTTTCTGACCGCTTGATATCAGCGCGCCCATTTGGGTCGTTTCCATTCTCGGATCGCCGATCGAAATAGCAGTCAGCCGGGCCGAGAGCGCCTCGATCACCGACGAAACCTGTGCCTCCGGAACAATGATCCGGCGGATCGCAGTGCATTTCTGGCCAGCCTTGGTGATCATCTCGCGGCAGGTTTCCTTGATGAACAGGTCAAACTCCGGTGTATCCGGCTGGGCGTCGGGACCAAGGATCGAGGCATTGAGACTGTCCTGCTCGGCAACGAACCTCACCGAGTTTTCCAGGATATGCGGGGCCGAGCGCAGCTTTAGCGCGGTATTGGCCGAGCCGGTGAAACTGACGACATCCTGACAGGTCAACCGGTCCAGCATGTTACCCAGCCCTCCGGTGACCAGTTGCAGCGCGCCGGCCGGCAGAATGCCGCTGGCGAGCATCAGCCGCACGCACAGTTCGGTCACATAGCAGGAACTGGTGGCGGGCTTTACGATCGCCGGTACGCCGGCCAAGAGCGTCGGCGCCAGTTTTTCCAGCATGCCCCAGACCGGAAAATTGTAGGCGTTGATGTGAACCGCGACACCCTGCAACGGCGTGCAGATATGCTGGCCCAAGAAGGTTCCGTTGCGGCTCAGCTGTTCGACGTCGCCGTCGAGATACACATGCCCGTCCGGCATCTCGCGCCGTCCCTTCGAGGCAAAGACGAACATCGTGCCGATCCCGCCGTCGATGTCGATCAGGTGATCCGACTGCGTCGCGCCGGTGTCGAAGGATAGTTCGTACATCGCCTGTTTGTGCTGGCCCAGATGGAGTGCCAGCGCCTTGAGCATGCGAGCGCGGTCGTGAAACGTCATCTTGCGCAGCGCCGGCCCGCCCATGCTGCGGGCATGATCCAGCATGGCCTGCACATCCAGCGCGTCATTGCCGGCGCATGCGATGATATCGCCGGTGATCGCGCTGGCGATGTCCCGCGCGCCCGTGCCCGGTGCGATCCATTCGCCTGCGGCAAAGCTTGAAACCAGTCGAACGGTCATGATCTGTCCTCAATCTAGTCGGGCGGGCAAATGCGCAAAGCCACGAAACCGCAGCCGGCCACCGCGTACGGCGCCTGCGCCGATGGTGTAGTTCGGATAGCGGTCGACAAAGCGGCCCACCGCGATGCGCCCCTCCATGCGTGCCAGCGTGAGGCCCACACAGGTATGCGGGCCACCGGCAAAGGCGTGGTGCTTGTTCGGGCGGCGATCGAGCCGCAGGTCGTCGGGATCGTCGAACTGGCGCGGATCGCGATTGGCCGCCCCGATACAGAGGTGGATATCCGTGCCCGCCGGGATCGTTTCGCCGTGGAATTCGACATCCGTCGCGGCCAGACGGTTGCCCAGTTGATTGGGGCTTTCCATCCGAAGGAACTCGTCCACCGCGGTGTCAATCAGCCCCGGGTTTGCGATCAACCGGTCCCGCTTGTCGCGATGCCGGTCCAACAGCGCAAGGGCGTTTCCGATCAGATTGGTCGTGGTCTCATGCCCGGCGTTCAGGATGAAGATGCAGTTCTGATACAGCTCGACCTCGGTCAGCCGTTGCTCGCCCTCGGTCTGCATCAGGCGGGTCAGCACGTCGGTTTCCGGGTCGCGGGGACTGGCCGCCCGGTCTTCGATGATGTGCCGCAGGAACGCCTTGAAATCGCTGACGGCCCGGTGGCCGCGCGCCATCTGTTCCTCGGTCAGGCGCGGCTCGAGCGCGCCAAGAATGGCCAGGGACCAATCGCGAAGCTGTCCGCGTTCATCGCGCGGAATGCCCAGGAGATTGCCGATCACCTCGATCGGGATCGCTCCCGCGAAATCGGCGATCAGCTCGGTCTGCACCTTGTCGGCCATCTGATCGAGCAGGTCGTCGACCAGCGCAATCAAACCCGGTTCCATCTGAGCCAGCGCACGGGGATTCATGGCCCCGACCATCACGCGGCGCACACGGGTGTGCAGCGGCGGGTCGTTGAACACCAGGCTGGTCGTGTGATGTTCATAAAGCGGCGAGCCGACGCCGAATTTCGGGCCGAACACGGCCTTCTTGTCCGAAATGAACCGGTTGGTGTCCCGATAAACCTCGTCCAGATCCGCGTGGCGTGACAGGAGGACCGTTCCGTCGGGCTGCCAGCAGACCGGCGTCTCCTCGCGCAGGGCGCGATAGAACGGATAGGGGTCTTGGTGAAATCCGTCCGGCGGGGCGGTCAGGTCGAACATCTCAGTGCCCCAGCGCCCCCATCTGGTTCGGCAGGACCAGTACCAGCCAGGGCACCAGAACGATCAGCGCAAGCCGGAAGATGTCGGCAATCCAGAAGGGTGTCACACCGCGAAAGATCGTGCCGGTCGAAACATTGCCGACGACGCCCTTGAGGATGAACACGTTCAGTCCCACCGGCGGCGTGATCAGGGAGATTTCCGTGACCACGACCACGACGATGCCGAACCAGACCGGGTCATAGCCAAGCGACGTGACCAATGGGAAAAAGATCGGCACCGTCAGAAGCAGCATCGAAAGCGATTCGAAGACGCACCCCAGGACGATGTAGATCGCCAGGATCATCAGCAGCACCGAAAACGGGGCCACATCATAAGCGGTGACGATGCCGATCAGCGCCTCTGGCAGGCCTGCGAAATTGACGAAATTGGAAAAGATCTGCGCGCCGATCAGCACCGCGAACAAGGCCGAGGTGGTGAAGGCCGTGCCCTTCAGCACTTCGAGCGTGCTTGAGACCGACAACCCGCCGCGCGACAGTGCGATCAGAAACGCGCCCATCGCGCCCATGCCAGCGGCTTCGGTCGGCGAGAAGGTCAGGTTCAACGGGTGGAAATCGAAGGCGCCGTAGAGGCCGCCGATCACCAGAACAAACAAAAGCAACACCGCCCAGACCGACCGCAGCGCGGCCAGGCGCTCGCGCCAGTCGTGGCGCTCGCCCGCCGGTCCGGCATCCGGGTTGCGCCAGACGGTAAACCGCACGGCGAAAAGGTAGAACAGGATGCCGATGACGCCGGGCACGATCCCCGCCATGAAAAGCTTGCCGATCGAGGTTTCGGTCAGCAGCCCGTAGATCACCAGAATGACCGAGGGAGGTATCAGGATGCCAAGCGTTCCACCCGCCGCGATCGACGCCGTCGACAGCGCGTCGGAATAGCCGTAGCGGCGCATCTCGGGCATGGCGACCTTCGACATCGTGGCCGCGGTCGCCAGCGATGACCCGCAGATTGCAGAGAACCCCCCGCAGGCGGCGACCGTGGCCATCGCGATGCCACCGCGCATATGGCCGAGAAAGGCGTTGGAGACGGCGTAAAGTTCGCGCGCCATGCCACCCTTGTTGACGAAAAGTCCCATCAGGATGAAAAGCGGTACAACGCTGAGGCCATAGTCCTGGGCGGTGTCTGTGATCTGGCGCCCTACCATCGACATCGCGGCCTTCAGCCCACGCCCGTCAAAGATGCTGCCACCTCGCATATAGGCAAAGCCGAACGTGCCGACGAGACCCATGGCGAAGACGATGGGCAGACGCAGCAGCACGAGTCCCAGAACCAGCGCCAGGCCAATCAGCGCTTCGGTCATTGGTCCCGTGCTCTCAAGAGGTCGGGAGCGATAAGCCTCAGCAACCCGGAGACGACCATTGCGATCCCCGCTGTCGCCGTGGCAATCGCGATGAACCACATGATGTAGTGTTGCGGGATCCCGAGATACTCTGTGACATCACCGTATCCGCGCGTGCGATCGGCCAAGGTGATGATCCGTTGGGTCGGCCAATAGAGCAAGCCCCCGCAGACGACAAAGATGATCCCGTCTCGCCAACGATCCAGATGGAAGCGTTGGAAAAACGGGTCGGTCAGGTCGACGCTGATGTGACCGCTGGAGGCGGACACATGGGGGAGAACCGCAAACACGGTGATCGCCACCAGAATGCGCGTCAGCTCGGTTGCCGCCTCGATCGGCGCATTGAAGCTCGACCGCAGGATCACGTCGCAGAAGGTCATGACCATCAGAATGAACAGGGCGGCGGACGCGATCAGGATCGGGATTTGGTCGATACGACGGATCAGCGCCAGCAGCGATCTCATCTTCGGGCCTCCGCGAATACAAGCGACGGTCAGCAAGCGGCCCATCGCACGAAACGACGGGCCCTAGTCCGATCAGTTGGCCGACAGCTCGGATTTCAGCATATCATAGGCGGCCTGCGCATCGACGCCCGCGCCGGCAACTTCTTCGATCACAGCTGAAACGATGCCGCCCGCGATCTCCTGGAATTTGGCGAGGTCTGCGTCCGACGCCCGGTTGATGGTATTGCTGGCATCGGCTTCGGTCGCGTCGCGGCCGATGGTGTCGATCTCGTCCCAGATCCGGCCGATCTCGCGGCTCAAGGGCTCGCCAAAGACTTGCTCTTCCAGCACGGCCTGCAAATCGGCAGGAAGATCGGCAAAGGCGTCTTCGTTCATGATGAAGGCGAACGAGCCGCGATAAAGGCCACCCGGGACCTCATAGACGTTCTGCGCCACTTCGGTCAGCTTGAAACCCTTGCGGGATTCCATCGGCATGACCACGCCGTCAGCAGCCTTTGAGGCAAGCGTTTCATAGACCTTCGGGGCCGGCACCTGAATGCCTGTCGCGCCAAGCGCCGCGCCGACATCGCCGCCGACACCGCCCGGAATGCGGACCTTGAGACCCGAAACCTGTTCGAGCGATGTGATCTGGCCGGAGCTGTGCAGCTGGGCGGGGCCATGCGTGTGCAGAGCAACGACCTTGACGCCGCGATGTTCGTCGGCTTTGGAAAGATACTGCTCGTATGCCTTCCAATACGCGACCGAGGCGTCTTCCGCGCTGCCTTCGTAACCCGGCAGTTCGATGAGCTTGGTGGTGACGAACCGGCCCGCCTGATAGCCGTGAAAGATGATCGACAGGTCGGCTGCGCCGTCCTGAATCAGGTCCATCTGGGCCGGGGGCGGGGCGATACCAAGTTTCAACTCGGCGGTCACACGCCCATCGGTTGCCTCTTCGACCATTTCGACGAATTTCGGCCACATTTTGGCGTTGATGCCGTGGGTTGGCGGCGCCCAGCTGGAGATGGTCAGCGTGTAGTCCGCAGCCCAGGCGAGGGATGCTGAAAACGCGATCGCGGCGCCTGCAAGCAGCGAGGTAAGTTTGATCTGTCTGGCCATTGGATCCTCCCTAGATAAATGGCGTACGAATTCGGGTTGGGTCGGCGTTCATCGGTGTCTTGGTTGCCATGGCGGAATAGATACCTGCGGGTGTGTCAACCGGTGTCAAACCCTGTACCAGGCCCGAACGCACCACGCGCAAGGCTGCACTTCCCTCAGGGCCATTGACGGCAACCCGTGCAACATCTCCCTCACATGTTACGTGGACCGGCGGCAGATCTGACATGAATTCATGCGGTTTCGACAGCACTTTTTCGATCGGTACAATTTATTGACCAACCGTTCGGTTTATGCAAGTAGTGTTTTCGATGCGTTCGATCGGCGAGCCGGAGATGAGCGATAATTCGAAAGCCTCAGGCGAAGGAACGGAGGACACCACAAGCGTGTCAGCGTTCCGCGAAACCCGCGCACCCCGCTTCGAGAGACGGTAAGATGACGCCAAAGCAACGCGCCGAAAAATCCGCTGCTGCGCTCTGGTCCGGGGATGCGGCAAGCCAGTGGCTGGGTATCGAGATCGTCGAAGTCGACGAAGGCCGCGCAGTATTGGCCATGACGGTCAGGCCCGAGCATTGCAACGGCCACGGTACCTGCCACGGCGGTGTCAGCTTTTCGCTCGCCGATAGCGCCTTTGCCTTTGCCTGCAACAGCCGAAACCGATCCACCGTGGGTCAGCACGCGGCCATTTCCTATCTGACGCCGGGACAGGCCGGTGACCGGTTGACCGCAACGGCCACCGAAGTGGCGCTCGCCGGTCGCAGCGGCATCTATGACGTTCGGGTGACCAACCAGGATGCGGCCGTGATCGCAGAATTCCGCGGCGTGTCGCGAACGGTCAACGGCCAGCATTTCCAGGAGTGATCCGAAAGGGTTTGGAGGAAACCACAATGAAGGATCTGACCCCGAACACAGATGATTTGGATCCGATCGAGATCGCGTCGGTTGACGAGATTCGCGCGCTTCAGCTTGAACGGCTGAAATGGTCGGTGCGTCATGCCTATGACAACGTGCCGATGTACAAGGCGCGCTTTGACGACGCGGGCGTTCATCCCGACGATCTGCGTCAGCTTTCCGATCTTTCGAAATTCCCGTTCACCCTCAAGAACGACCTGCGCGACAATTACCCCTTCGGCCTGTTCGCCGTGCCGAAAAGCGAGGTCGTGCGGATCCACGCGTCTTCCGGGACGACGGGAAAGCCGACCGTGGTCGGTTACACCCGGGGCGACATAGACAACTGGGCCGATCTCGTCGCCCGTTCGATCCGTGCCAGCGGCATCCGCAAGGGCGAGATGGTGCATGTCGCATATGGTTATGGGCTTTTCACCGGCGGGCTTGGCGCGCATTACGGGGCCGAGCGGCTGGGATGCACGGTGATCCCGATGTCGGGCGGACAGACCGAAAGGCAGGTGAGCCTGATTCAGGATTTCAAGCCCGACGGCATCATGGTGACGCCGTCTTACATGCTGAATATCCTCGAGCAGTTTCTCAAACAGGGCCTCGATCCCCGGGCCTGCTCGCTCAAAGTCGGCATTTTCGGCGCCGAACCCTGGACGGATGCCATGCGCAGTCAGGTCGAGGACGCGTTCGACATGCACGCCGTCGATATCTACGGCCTGTCCGAAATCATGGGCCCCGGCGTGGCCAACGAATGCGTCGAGACCAAGGATGGTCCGGTGATCTGGGAAGATCATTTCCTCCCCGAGATCATCGATCCGGATACCGGCGAGGTGCTGCCCGATGGCGAGGAGGGCGAGTTGGTCTTTACCACGCTCACCAAGGAAGCCTTGCCGATGATCCGTTACCGCACCCGCGATCTGACGCGGCTTCTGCCCGGCACCGCGCGGTCGATGCGCCGGATGGCCAAGATCACCGGCCGGTCGGACGACATGATTATCCTGCGCGGTGTCAATGTCTTTCCCAGCCAGATCGAGGAGCAGGTGATGGCCACCGGCGGCCTGGCACCCCATTACCAGATCGAGCTCTACAAATCGGGCAGGATGGACGCGATGCGCGTTCATGTCGAAGCGTCGCCGGACGCGTCCGGCGAAATGGCCAAGACCGCGGCCGCGAGGATGCTGAACAAGCGCATTAAGGACATGGTGGGCGTCTCGACCGAAATCATTGTCGGCGAGCCCGGCGAAGTCGAGCGTAGCCAGGGCAAGGCGAGACGCGTCGTCGACAAGAGGGACAGGGAGTAGATCGTGGCACGCACGATAGCAAAGGACCACGACAAGAAACGCGGATTGATCCTGAGCAACGCCGCAAAGGTCTTTGCCACGGAAGGCTTCGATCGTGCGTCGATGACCCAGCTTGCCGAGGCCTGCGGAATCTCCAAAGCCAATATCTATCACTATTACGACAGCAAGGACGCGATCCTTTACGATATCCTGGAAACCTATCTGAGCGAACTGCGGGACTTGATCTGCGGCATTGATCTTGCCGGGCTCAGCCCCGATGAACGGCTTTATAGGGCGGCGCACCATATACTGTTCGCCTATCAGGGGTCGGATTACGAACACCGGGTTCAGATCGACGGCGTCGGCAGGCTGCCGGAGGAACAGCAGATCGTTTTGCGCGGGTACCAGCGCGATATGGTCGTGTTTTTGGGAAATATTCTTCGTGATATTGCCCCGGACGCACTGGGGAATGACAAGGTCAAGCTTCGCTCGGCAACCATGTCCGTCTTCGGCATGCTCAACTGGTACTACATGTGGAACAGCGGAGCCGGCAACGAGGCGCGCGAAGCTTACGCCAAGATTGTCGCCGATCTGACGCTGAACGGATTGAAAGGTATCTGACCCGCTCGGGCCCGGTGTCCGGCAGCGTCCGCGTCCGGGATCCGCCGGTCACAGGCCGCGAAGACCGAAGCCTTTCAGAATATCGGCCGCTTCCGCCTCCCAACGGGTGCGCAGCTCCGCATTGCTCTGGTGGCGGAGCCCCATTTCACGCAGCGATTCGAACCGGGCAGAGTCCGCGGCCCCAAACGAGGCCGCAACGCGCGGCCACCAATAATCGACCGACGCTTGCAGGCGGCCGTCGGAAGCGGGCTCAAGCAGGCGCGCCAAACCTTCCTGTGCCAGCTCGGCATGGCGCCTCTCGACCGGGAGGATAGCCCGGAACGCCTCGGCCAGCGGCTGGTACGACACCTTGCCGAATTCTTCGAGTTGGATGGTCACTGCGTGCCCCATGAGCAGGTTCATCACGACCGCATCGCCCCAGCCTTCCAACGGGTAGTTGAACAAAGCCAGACGCATGTCGTGCTCGCCCCGGGACGTGCCGATATCCGCCGCGCGGTCAAGCCGTGCCGCCCAGGGATGGTGGTTGGCGTACCGCGCCGTGTCGGCCCCGAAATCCCCCATGATCCGCAGTACCTTGCCGGCATTGTCGGTCTTTTCCATCACGATCTTGGCGGCGGCGATCCGTTCCTTGATGCCCGGACCCTGGTTGATCATGTCGGCAAATCCGGCTGCACCAGCCAGTTCGCTATCGACGAAGATGGCCATCAGCTTCATCAGTTCAGCGCGATAGCGCGGCGGCACATTCGCAGGGCTGGTCAGCTTGCCGCCACGGGCGAGGTAGTCCCTTATCGTCATGTCTTCGGCCATCGCAGGGTCCCCTACTGATCGAAATCGACGCGAACGGTGTCGGTGATGGCGTGCGACTGGCAGGCAAGCACATATCCCTTCTCGACTTCGTAGTCCTCAAGCGCATGGTTGGTCTTCATTTCAACCTCGCCCTCCAGCACGCGGCAGCGGCAGGTTGAACAAACCCCGGCCCTGCACGCAAAAGGCGCGTCGATGGCGTTTTCCAGGGCTGCGTCCAACAGGCTTGTGTCCTTGGACACCGTTATTGTCTGCGTGGCTCCGTCGAGGGTGATTGCGAAAACCGTCTGATTTGCCGTGCTCGCGGTATGCTTCGGGGCTGCGTTGCGCTTGGCCCGGCCGGGCTGCGCCGAGGCGAAAAGCTCGAACTTGATCTGGCCGTCGTCGAGCCCGGCCTCGCGCAATGCACCCGCGATGCCCAGCATCATCGGTTCGGGGCCGCAGATGAATGCTGTGTCGACGTTGTCGATATCGATCCATCCGGTGGCAAAGAGCTGGGCGCATTTTTCCGCCGTTACCAACCCGGTAAAAAGATCGATCTCCTGCGCGTCGGTTTCCAGCACGTGGATCACGGTGAGTCTGCCCAGATAAAGGTTCTTCAGATCCTCCAGTTCCTCGCGGAACATGATCGAGCTCACGCCCTTGTTGGCATAGACCAGGCTAAAGGACGATTTCGGTTCGCGCGCCAGTGTGGTTTTGAGGATCGAAAGCACCGGCGTGATGCCGGACCCGCCCGCGAACCCCAGATAATGGCGCGCGCGTTCGGGGGCGAGTTCGACAAAAAAGCCGCCCATCGGCGGCATCGCCTGCAACCTGTCGCCGGGCTTCAGCTCGTCATTGGCCCAGGTCGAAAAGGCGCCGCCGTCGACCCGTTTTATCCCGACCTGCAGGACACCGTCATCCCGGCCCGCGCAGATCGAATAGGACCGCCGCAACTCCTCGCCGTCGAAGTCTCGGCGAAACGTCAGGTATTGGCCCTGGATGAAATCGAACGCCTTGGCGGCACCATTTTCGGGACGCAGGGTCACCACGACGGCATCGCGGATGGTTTTGCGGACGTCGGTGACGGTCAGATCGTGAAAGCGTGCCATCTTGGCCTCTCCGCTTAGATGCACTTGAAATAGTCAAAGGGCTCCAGGCAATCCCGGCAGCGCCACTGCGCCTTGCAGGGGGTCGAACCAAACTGGCTGAGTCTTTCCAGGTTTTCTCCGTGGCAGCGCGGGCAGCGGCTCGGTCCGCCAGCCGGCTGCGGCGGTGCAATTCCGAACTCTTCCAGCTTGCGGCGCCCGGTTTCCGTCAACCAGCCGGTCGTCCAGGCCGGGCTGAGCTGGCGTTTCAGTTCAAGCTTTTTGATGCCCCGGGCACGCAGCGCCGCGTCGATGTCCAGATTGATAACCGTCGTGGCCGGGCAGCCGGAATAGGTCGGGGTCACCGTGACAACCAGCGTGTCGCCCCGCCATCCCACATCGCGGATGATACCGAGATCAACAAGTGAGATCACCGGGATCTCGGGATCGGGAATGGTGCTCAGCCAGTCCCAGACCTCAGCCACGTCAGGCAGACCCATAGGCGCCTCCGTCACCACCGGCATCCCGGATAGGCCCGTTGGAGCCACTGCATCTGTGCCAGAAGATGCCCAAGGTGTTCGGTATGGAGCGCGCCGCTTCGACCGCCCTTGTGAACATACGCGTCCGCGGGAACGGTCAAAGTGGCTTCGGCCATGATCTTGGCCACCAGGGCGTCGTATTCCGCCCGCAGGCTGGCCGGATCCGGGGCGATTTCCGCTTGGATCATTGCCACGTCCACCTCGTCGCTGAGGAACAGCTCGCCTACATAAGGGAAAAGGTAGTCCAGCGCGGCTTGCATGCGGCTGTGGCTTTCCTCCGTGCCGTCTCCAAGGCCGACCACAGTTCCGGCCGATCGCTCTACGTGATAGGACACCTCTTTCGATGCCTTCTCCGCAATCTCGCGCACGGTTTGATCGCTGGATTTCTGCAGCCGCGCCAGCATGATAGACGCCCAGGCATCGAACAGGAACTGGCGCATGATCGTCTGGCCGAAATCGCCGTTCGGCAGTTCCACCAGCAACACGTTGCGAAAATCCCAGACATCGCGCAAAAAGGCCAGGTCGTCGGCTGTCTTGCCCTCGCCCTGCACATCGGCGGCATAGCCAAGCCAGAGCTGGGTCTGGCCGATCAGGTCCAGCGCTGTGTTGGCAAGCGCAATGTCTTCTTCCAGAACCGGCGCCAGGCCACACCATTCCGACACGCGGTGACCAAGGATCAGCGTATTGTCGCCCATCCGCAGCAGGAACTGGAAAAGTGCGGCATTGTCCGGTGTCGCCATCACATGTGCCCCACTTCGTCGGGGATGTCGAAGAAGGTCGGGTGGCGATACACCTTGGTTTCGGACGGCTCAAAGAGCGGGCCCTTGTCACCCGGCGCCGTGGCAGCGATATGGCGCGACTCGACCACCCAGATCGAGACGCCTTCGTTGCGGCGGGTATAAACGTCGCGCGCATTCCTGATCGCCATCTCGGCGTCCGGTGCGTGCAACGATCCGACATGCCGATGGTTCAACCCGTGCTGCCCGCGGATGAAAACCTCCCAAAGGGGCCATTCGTTTTTCATCGCTTTGATCCTCCTCGCCCGCGCGGGCTATTCGGCGGCAACATTGGCCGCGGCCCGCTTTCGGCCATGTGCCAAAAGCCCGTCACGCACCCACTGGCCGTCCTCCCATGCCTTCATGCGGGCGTTCATGCGTTCGGTGTTGCAGGGCCCGTTGCCCTTGATGACGTCGAAAAACTCGGTCCAGTCGGGCTCGGAAAAATCGTGCCGGCCGGTTTCTTCGTTCCATTTCAGGTTTTCGTCCGGAATTGTCAGCCCCAGGTAATCTGCCTGGGGCACAGTCTGGTCGACGAATTTCTGGCGCAGCTCGTCATTGGTGTTGATCTTGATCTTCCATGCCATCGACTGTGCCGAATGCACGCTGTCTTTGTCCGATGGCCCGAACATCATCAGCGAGGGGTACCAGAACCGGTTGAGCGCATCCTGTGCCATTTTCCTTTGCTCCGGGCTGCCCTGCGCCATCTTCATCATGATGTCGTAGCCCTGGCGCTGGTGGAACGATTCCTCTTTGCAGATGCGGATCATCGCGCGCGCGTAGGGCCCGTATGACGTGCGTTGCAGAGGCACCTGGTTCATGATCGCCGCCCCGTCGACCAGCCAGCCGACCGCCCCGATATCCGCCCAGGTCAACGTCGGGTAATTGAAGATCGACGAATACTTCATCTTGCCGCTCAAAAGCTGCGCGGTCAGGTCGTCGCGGCTGACGCCCAGGGTTTCGGCGGCAGAGTAGAGGTAAAGTCCGTGACCGGCCTCGTCCTGCACCTTGGCCAGCAGGATCATCTTGCGTTCCAGTGTCGGTGCACGGGTGATCCAGTTGCCCTCGGGCAATTGGCCGACGATCTCGGAATGCGCATGCTGGCCGATCTGGCGGATAAGCGTCTTGCGATACCCGTCTGGCATCCAATCGCGCGGCTCGATCTTGATATCGGCGTCTATCCGGTCCTGAAAGTCGCGTTCTTCATCGGTCATCTCATCGCGCGTCTTCGCGCCCTGGCCAGTGCTCTTTACCATCTGAGCGTACATCTGGTTTCTCCTCCCTCAGACGCGTTCTAGGATCAGCGCGGCACCCTGGCCGACGCCGACGCACATCGTACAAAGCGCATACCGCCCGCCGGTGCGGCGAAGCTGATAGGCCGCCGTCAATACCAGCCGCGCGCCCGACATGCCCAGCGGATGGCCCATGGCGATCGCGCCGCCATTCGGGTTCACGTGCGCGGCATCGTCTGCCACGCCCAACTCTCGGAGCGTGGCCAGGCCCTGGGCAGCAAATGCCTCGTTCAACTCTATCACATCCATCTGGTCGACGGTTAGCCCGGCGCGCGCCAAGACTTTGCGCGTGGCCGGCACCGGTCCGATACCCATAACGCGCGGGGCCACACCGGCGACGGACATGCCGACGATCCGCGCCATCGGCGCCAGCCCGTTGTTCCCGGCCGCGACTTCGCTGGCCAGCAAAAGCGCGGCGGCGCCATCGTTTACGCCAGAGGCATTGCCGGCCGTCACTGTCAGATCCGGTCCGTTGATACCTTTCAGACCGGCCAGCTTTTCCGCCGTCGTGCCGGGGCGCGGATGTTCGTCCGTGTCGACGACAATCGGATCTCCCCGGCGTTGCGGCACGGTCACTGGAACGATTTCCTCGGCAAAGCGACCCGCGGCCTCTGCCGCGGCCCACCGCGATTGCGATCGGTTGGCGAATGCATCCTGATCCGCACGGCTGATACGGTAATCCGCCGCGACGTTGTCGGCCGTCTCGGGCATCGAATCGATGCCGTACATGTCCTGCATCCTCGGGTTCACCAGGCGCCAGCCGATTGTGGTGTCATAGACCGCATTGGCACGGGAAAAGGCACTTGTGGCCTTGGGCATCACGAAAGGCGCGCGGCTCATGCTTTCGACGCCACCGGCAATGGCCAGATCGTAATCGCCCGCCCGGATAGCGCGCGCGGCCATGCCAACCGCGTCCATTCCGCTGGCACAAAGCCTGTTGATGGTGGTGCCCGGAACCTCAACAGGCAGACCTGCCAGTAACGCGGCCATACGCGCAACGTTGCGGTTGCTTTCACCGGCCTGGTTTGCGTCACCCAATATGACGTCGTCGACGGCGGCCCAATCGACCCCGGGGTTGCGGTCCTTTAGCGCGGCAATCGGGATCGCCGCCAGATCATCGGTTCGCACGGAAGACAGCGTCCCGCCATAACGCCCGATGGGCGTTCGGACCGCATCACAAACGAAAGCGTCCACGAAATCCTCCCAACTCATAGCGCATCAGAATTGACCGACCGCTCGGTCGAAGTGTGTAGTTCTTTTTTGATTCGGCGCAAGCGAAATGTTTCAGAATCCTGGAGGGGTCAAGATTTATGTAACATGACTTCGCTTGGACCGTGTTCGGCGGCGAGTAAGCGCCAGGCTTGAAGGCGACTTAAATTTACGTAATGAGATTGGGTTTGACTGATGTCGCCAATGGCGTCCACCATATCCCATCGAATTCGGTCAACTGGGCCAATGATGTCGGACACAAACCTCAATCTGATCGCGGGCGACCGGGTTTCCGCGGAAAACGCAATCCATCCGGCAAGGCGACGGCAAGACATCCCGAAAGGTCTGGTATCGCTTGCGATGCGATCGGGGCATTCGACTGGCCAAAAGCTGGTCGAAAGTCCGCTGATCGACGCAATTTCGGTCATCGGACCGGCTCCGGTCGGGAAGCGTATCGCCTCGGCTGCGGCTCAAAACCTGACCAAGGTTCAATTGGAGAAGGGGTCCAAAAACGCACTTGCCGTTGTGGATGACGGCGATTTGCACCGCGCGACGCATTTCCCCTGCAACGACCGGACCTCGGTCGTCACGGTCAAGCTTCCGACGGCCGAATTCAATACGACGGTCAAAACCGCCGATATCAGCGACGGCGCGCCGGCCTGATGCGCATCGACGGGCTCCAATACGCCAACTGGTCGGAAAAAATCTTCCGGCAAATGCGCGAAGGCGGCGTCGATGCCGTGCATGTTACGATCGCCTATCACGAGACTTTCCGCGAAGCCGTCCTGAATTTCGAGCGGTGGAACCGGTGGTTCGAGACCTGTCCCGACTTGATAACGAGGGGTTTGTGGGCCGGCGACATCGACAGGGCGCGGGAAACGGGGCGCACGGCGGTCTTCTTCGGCTTTCAGAACCCAAGCCCCATCGAGGATGACATCGGGCTTGTCGAGATCGTGCACACGCTGGGTGCGCGTTTCATGCAGCTAACGTATAACAACCAGTCATTGCTGGCCACCGGGTGCTACGAGACCGAAGACACCGGCATTACCCGCATGGGGCGGCAAGTGATCAAGGAGATGAACCGCGTCGGGCTGGTGATCGATATGAGCCACTCCGCCGACAGGTCGACCATCGAGGCGGCGGATGTTTCGAATCGCCCGATCGCGATTACCCACGCCAATCCGCACGCCTGGTTTCCGGCCCTTCGCAATAAGAAAGACGATGTGATCCGGGCGGTCACGCAAAATGGCGGCATGTTGGGGTTCTCGCTCTATCCGCATCACCTGAAGGACAAATCCCGCTGCACGCTTCAAGGCTTTTGCGAGATGATTGCCCGGACCGCTGACAAGTTCGGCGCGGAACATCTTGGGATCGGCTCCGATCTTTGCCAGGATCAGCCCGACAGTGTAGTGGAATGGATGCGGACAGGGCGCTGGACGAAGGAAATCGACTATGGCGAGGGATCGGCGTCCAATCCCGGCTTTCCGGACATGCCCGAATGGTTTCGCGACAGTCGTGACTTCGGAAATATCGAGTCGGGATTGCGTAGCGTCGGATTGAGCGAAGACGAGGTCGCCGGGATCATGGGCGGGAACTGGTACCGGTTCTTCAAGGATAATTTCGGTCCCGCGACGTCATGAACGCCAACGCGCCCCACATCGCCCGGCGGGACCCGGCACAGGTTATGACGCTCAGGCGGTTGGGCTCTCTGCATCAGTGCCGCCTGAGTTTCATGCGCATTCTGACCCGTCGCATGGCGAACGAGGCTTGGTCGTTTTCCCGACCGCTGTTCGAAATCGATGCATCAGGTGTCGGGCAAGCGGTCTACACCGCGACAGGCCCTTCGCGCAGCTACTCGCTCGTGGCTTTCGCGCATGACCTGCCGGACGAGTTGCGGTCGGACCGCGTCATTGCCGAAGCCTGGGATGCAACCTTTGCTCTGTTTGACGGCATTCCGACCCAAGACGACATCGACCGACTTTCGCAAAACGTCCCGCTGCAGGAAGCCGGTCGGGTCAGCGAGAACGAACTCTCTCTGTCACGCGCCAATCGGTCGGTTCGGCTGTGGACGCATGTTGTCGATGCACTGGCCGCGGGGCGCCAGCCGGACCAGCGCATGATCGACAATGTCGGCTATCTGATGCGGACGACCGCCGTCTACGGCTCGGGCAAGTTCGGCGCAGCAGACCGCGAGGACATCGCCGACCGGCCCGAAATGCACGCGCCGTTCCAGGCAGAGATGCTGTCGGTCTATCTGACACGCACCTTCGTGCGCGATCTGGTTCAGCACATGGCCCGCGCGAAAGGGGGCGACCGCTCTGCAGACCTTGACCCGGCGATCGCCCGGCGGCTTGGGATCGGGAATTCCACGGGTCTTGGGATGGCCCCCTTCATCGTGAACCACCCAGTCCTGTTCAATAACTGGATCATGGCGCGCGAAGAAGCGATATCGCGGGTACGGTCACTTCGTTCTGCGACCCCCGAAGCGAAATCCACGTTCCTGGAAAAGCTTGCGCGGAGCGAGATTTCGGTGGCGCGTTGGACGTCCGAGCATCCGGTCCAGATCGACAAGCTCGCGGATTTGCACCGCGATCTCGGCGATCTTCGAACATATGTCGATCAGGGACATCTGGATGGCCCCGACCCTTGGGATCGCCTGTTCACCTGGGCCGAAGGTGCTTTGTGCGAAGAGGGACAAGAACTTGTCGCATCGCTGATTCTGGAACCCTACAGCGAGATCGTCGACGGCCTGGCCAATTGTATGGCCGACAGCAACACCGATGCATTCCGGATAGATGGATCGATGCGTGTGGCCGAGGTCCGCGATCTCATCGAAACCAGCTTCGGCTGGGCGCTTGGCACGGATTGGCAGAGCAGACGGAACTGTGCCCGCGCCTGGTACGTCTCGGCAGAAAAACTGGAGCCTCGGCTGGGTGAACGCTTTGACGAACCAATCGCGGACTACGAACAACCGCTTGCACCGGCCCGGGACGCGGCCCGGGCGTTCGAGGCGCTGAGCGGCTGGGACGACAACGTCCCGATTGCCGGGTTCCTGCTGAAGCATCCCGAACACCGTCACACGATCCGCCGCGCGCAGATCAGCCGGATCGCGCCCTATGGCGAGATCCGGGACAACACGATCGCCGAGGATGTCATGCCGATCGATATGCTGCGCGCCAAGCTGTCGTTTTTCGGGGCAACGCATTTCGACCCGCGCTCCGATCGCTGGGTGCGGATCTGCATGTATGCGGGGGCACCGTATCCCGAGGAACTCGTCCCCGAGAATGCTGATGACTGGGTCTACCCGGAGCTTCCCGCGTGAGCCTGTCGTTGAACGAGGTCGAAGCGACGGCCAAGAGGGCGGCGCGCGGCGCAGGTTACCCTTGGGGTCTTGCCGAAGAGGCGGCCAAGGCGACGCGCTGGCTGTGTGCGCACGATTTCGACGGGTGTGCCGCCCTGGCGGGGCTCTTGCAGAAAGTCGATGGCACAGACGTCGCCAACTGGTCGCCCGTTCCGGGTGGCGGGGTCTGGAATGCGGCCGATGGAGCTCTTTGCCCGTTGGCGACAGGCACCGCAATTTCCGACCGCGCACATGAGGGTGCCGCAAACTGCATTCGGCTCGGGGGTATCGCGCACCCGATCTTGCTGGCGCCGTTCGCTGCGCTCCTGGCCCAGCAGGTCGGACAGACCGTCACGCTTGAACTTCCCGGTGCCAAACTGTCCACCGATGGGGATGAGATCGGTCTGAACGGTACGATTTCAGAAGCCTCTCCATGGGCCAGCGTTGGGTTCGGCGGGACGGTCGGTCGGCCGAAGCAGCGTTGCCACCGGGCACAGCCCGACCCCTGTGCCTGGACGACTCTCGCCACATACGCGCATCGCACCTACGCGCCCGCTACCGAAGAATCGCGGCTCAAGGGCGCCGGTGCCGGCCTGACCGACAATGATTGACGTCAGGCCAAAGTGACTGACACCCGGATTCTGAGCCTTGCCGAGATCGAAGACCTGAGGTCTCGCGCTTTGATCGCCGATGGGCTTGATGTGCGCGTCTCATTCAAAAGCGCTTAATCTGGGGGGGCGGTGCAAATGGTACCGAGCTGCGATGCCGGAACTCGCCGACCCATCGAAGGTCATGCGCAGTGCAGATCTTGGCGGGACGGCCGTATGGACCGGCGCCGAACGAATCCGCCGGCAATCCATCAGACGGCTGGCACTCGGAATCGCCCCCTGTTTCACGAAGTGATCCAGCCGCCCCAACAGGGCGTTTTTCGCCGGCGAGGACGATGAGCGCGCGATATCTGACTCTGGCGCGTGGCGCCGACGAACAGGCCGAAGGGTCTGCAGATCGGTGTCCGGGCGCCAGCCGGCTCTTTGGCTGGAAAGAATTGTCGGGTGGGCCTGTCGGCCCACCGCTTTCTTAGATCAAGCCAATCCGTGCTTCGACAACGGCAGGTCACGCAACCGCTGGCCTGTCGCCGCGAAGATGGCGTTCGCAACGGCTGGACCGATCGGCGGCGTGCCCGGTTCGCCAATGCCGGTCGGCGGTTCGGTCGACGCGACGATATGAACTTCGACTTCCGGCATGTCGGTGATCCGGAGCGGCAAGTAATCGGGGTAGTTTTCCTGGTCGACCTCGCCGCCGGTCATGGTGATCTCTTCCCGAAGGACCGCCGACAGGCCATACCCGATCCCGCCCTGAACCTGCGCCACGATATTGTCGGGGTTGATCGGCACCCCGCAATCGACACCGCAGGTGACCTTTTCGACCTTCACCGTGCCATCGTCGCGCATGCGAACGTCGGCGACCTCGGCGACGTAGCTGTTAAAGCTCTTGTGCACGGCGACGCCGCGAAAGGTCCCCTCGGGACCGGCCGGCCCGGCCTTCTCGGCCGCCAGCCGCAAGACACCGGCCAGCCGCTCATCGTCGCCCAGATAGGCCAGACGGAACTCTACCGGATCGCGGCCCGCCGCCTGGGCGAGCTCGTCCATCATGGTTTCCATGACATAGGCCGTATGCGTATGCCCGACCGAGCGCCACCAGAGCACCGGCACGCCGACCGGGGGATGGTGCACGTCCACATGCAGGTCGGGGATCGCATAGGTCGTGTCGCTGGTGCCCTCGACGGTGGAATGGTCGACGCCTTCATGCACGACGAAACTTTCGAACCCGGTGCCGGTAAAGATGCTCTGGCTGACGATCCGATGTTCCCAGCCCGAGATGTTACCGTCCGCATCAAGCCCGGCACGGACCCGGTGCAGCGCCATCGGACGGTAATATCCACCCTTGATGTCGTCTTCGCGCGAATAGACCAGCTTGATCGGACGGGCTGTGTTGCCGGCATCCAGCCAGGCCTTGCCGATCATCGCGGTTTCGACCGTCAGATGCGCATCCGGAGTTGCGCGCCGTCCGAACGAACCGCCGCCCCAGCGCGTGTTGATTGCCACCTGCGGGAAGTCCAGCCCCAGAACACCGGCGGCCGCGCCGTGATCGACGGTCTGGATCTGCGACCCGCCCCAGAAAACCGCCGACTGGCCGTCATAGAGCACCGTCATGTCCAGCGGTTCCATCGGCGCATGGGCGAGATAGGGAAAGGCATACTCGGCCTCGATCACCTGCGCGGCTTCGGCCAGCTTGCCCGCAGCATCGCCGCGGGGGGCCGACGGCAGGCCGGGTTCGTCGAGAAGTGCGCGGAACTCGGCCAGCAAATCGTCGGTCCCGCGGGTTTCACCCGATCCGTCGGTCCACTCCAGCGCCAATGCCTCGCGGGCCTGCATCGCCGTCCAGGTGTTGTTTGCGATGACCGCCACACCTTGCGGAACCTGAAGCACCTGCTCGACCCCGTCGATCGCCAGCGCTTCGGTGGCGTCCATCGAAGCCAGGGTCGCGCCAAAGCGCGGCGGCCGCGCGGTGACGGCGATCAGGCAGTCGTCGGGCTGGGCATCCATGCCAAAGAGCCCAACACTGCCACGGGTCTTCATGGGCAATTCGACACGCGGGAAGGACTTGCCGATATAGACCCACTGGTCGGGGGATTTCAGCGTGACCTCCGCCGGGGGTTCCTGCATCGCGGCCTTGGCCGCAAGGTCGCCGAAGGTCGCAGAATTTCCGCCGCCCGACACGATTCCATTCGCGACGGTGATGTCGCTTGCCGACAGGCCCCATTCGCCTGCTGCCGCGTTCACAAGCATCGCGCGGACGGTGGCGCCCGCCTGCCTGTATTGATCGAAGGAGTTCGCCATGGCGGTCGAGCCGCCGGTGCCCTGCACCCCGAACAGGAAGTTCTGGTAGACCTCGGGATTCGACGGTGCAAACTCCGCCTCGACCTGCTCGACCGATGCATCGAGTTCCTCGGCGACCAACGTCGCCAGACCGGTCGCGGCGCCTTGTCCCTTGTCGAGATGTTTGCTCAGCACGATGACGCGGTTGTCCGGCGTGATGTGAACGAAGGGCGTGACTATTGCATCGCCGGCGTCCGCGCTCTGGGCGACACTGCGGTGCGGCACAACGGCGCCGATCAGCAATCCGCCAACGGCGCCGGCGGACATTGTCAGAAAGGTCCGGCGGGTGGGTTTGTAGACGGGCGGCTTGGTGTTCAGATAATGCAGCATTCTATGCCTCCATGATCTCGGCGGCGCGGTGGATTGCGCTGCGGATGCGGGCATAGGTGGCGCAGCGGCAAAGGTTGCCTTCCATCGCCGCGTCGATGTCCTCGTCCGTCGGCTTTGGCGTTTCAGTCAGCAATGCCGAGGCCGACATGATCTGGCCCGACTGGCAGTACCCGCACTGCGGAACTTGCAACTCGACCCAAGCGGCCTGGATTGCTTGTGCGGCCGGTGAACTGATCGCTTCGATGGTCTCGATCTCGGCGCCGTCAAGATCCCCGATCAGCGCCTGGCAGGATCGTGTCGCCTCGCCGTCGATATGCACCGTGCAGGCCCCGCAGGAGGCGACCCCGCAGCCGAATTTGGTGCCGGTGAGCTTCAGTTCGTCTCTGAGAACCCATAGCAAAGGCATGTCCGGGTCGAGATCGACCTGGCGCACCTCTCCATTCAGTTTGAATTCGATCATTTCCAACTCCCATTCTGGACATCTGCGACCGGTTTGGCCCGATCCTTACGCGCCTCACGGACTTCTAACGGGAAGAATAGCTCAACCGCTGGTGTAGGATATTCACGCTCGCGTGATCTGGCGAATTTCCCGGTTTCGGTCGTCCGTCGAACGCCTGTGGCGCGACATGCCATCGAGACCGATTGGCCTCTGTGGATGGCCCCTGCATTGCAAGACATTTTTTGACGGTTTTTACGGCGTTTGGTCAGTACAGTCGTCTGTCCGGCCTGTTCACGTGGTGATCTGCCACTGGCCCTGATGATTTCCGCAAGCGAGGTTCCGA
>JASJDP010000028.1 GCA_030065095.1 Rhodobacter sp. | reverse complement strand
CCTTCAGATCGCGTTTCGACAGTATCCTCATCACAATGTCTCCTGTAGATCAGGAGCATCGCGATGCCCCGGTTGGGTTGGACCCGGACCGAGTTGTCAAGACATAGTCAGTAACTGCGGAAATTGCGAGCTTCGGCTATGTTTAGAGATGTGGATGTATGGTCCTGAATTAGGCCTCGAACCTCCAAACAAACAGCCAAATGGGGGTATCAAGGTGGGGTATCAGGCAAAATCGAATTCGATATAAATTATTGATTTCAAATAATTATTCCAAAAATTCGAGTCCTCTCTGGGCCACTTCTCAAATCAGGCCCTTCAAGTGCTTCTAAAGCCTTGAAGGATAATACGATTTGGGGAGTTCTAGCAGCCTCATTTCGGCAGTAGTAGATGTGGTCGACGAAGGCCAGTTTCAGGACCAGTCTGCGCAGGGTGACTTGGCCTGTTTCCCAGAGTTTCCAAGGGCTTGCGAGGAATGCAAGCGCGAGTTCTAGCTTTTCGTCGAAACTGCCCTTGGATTCGGCCTGATGTTGGAGTTTTTCGGCGATCAGGGCCTTCTCGCGCTCCAATTCGCTGACGCGATCCTCGTAGCGGGCGATGACGGTCGAATTGCCCGCGCCCATGATGCGGTCGAGCGTGGTGCCGATTTCCTTTTCCAGCGCCGCGATTTTCCGCTTGCCCGCCGCGAGGATGTCCCTGGCCTGATCCCGGCGGGCGTCCCAGGCGTAGCGGAACATCGCCGTGGCAAGTGCAAACAGGTCTTGCGTCGGTTGCAGGGACTTGATCATCTCGCCGACCTCGCCTTCGAGCCGATCACGCGGGATCGATTTGCCGTAGGCCCCGCAGCCCTTCGTTTGGCATAGGTAGTAGGCGTATCGCCTTGTGCAGCCCTTCGACCAGGACGACCGCAGAGGCGCACCACACGCGCCGCAGGCGGCGATGCCGCGCAGGGCGAAGTCGTCGCCGATATTGGCGCGCTTGGGCGCATGGCTCGCCCCTTTTCGCCGCGCCTGCACCTTGTCGAAGGTCTCCAGCGAGATCAGTGGTTCATGCTGCGCCTTCTGCCAATCGATCCCGTAGACCTCGGAACAGATATGCCCGGTATAGGCGGGGTGGGTCAGGATATCGACGGTGCGCTGTTGCGTGACGCGCCCTTGCTTGTTGCGCGGAAACGCCGGAACGCTCTCGAAGAAGCGGGTCACTTCGGCCTGGGTGGCGAAACGGCCCGAGGCATAGCCTTCGAAGGCGTCGCGAATGACGCCGTCCAGCGGGGGATTGGGAATCAGGACCTTCCCGCGGCCCTTGATCGGCTTATAGACATAGCCGATCGGCGCGTTGTGCACCCAATATCCGTTCTGCATCCGCGCCTTCATTTTTTGGGCGGTCTGACGGCCGTTCTGTTTGCGCTCCAACTGACCGTGCGCGGCGATGATCGTTTCGATGAATTCGCCTTCTGGCGTCTCGTCGAACCGGAAGTTCAGGCATTCGATGGTCGCGCCGCGCGCCCGCAAGGCGTCCCGCAGATCGATATGGAATCGGGTCGAGCGCGCAAACCGTTTCGGATCGTCGAAGACAATCACGAAGCGCTCGTCCGGCTGGGCATCGAGAAAGGCCAGCAGCGCCACCATGCCGGGGCGCTTCATGAAGTCGATGCCGCCGGTGATCGTATCGGGGAAGACGGCGGCCACCTCATAGCCCTTGGCAGCCGCATGCTGGCGGCAGCGGGTTTCCTGGGAGCCGAGCCCATCCCCATCGGTGGACTGTTTGGTGTCGCTGACGCGGCGGTAAATCACGGCTTTCTGTGTCTGGGTCGTCATACGGCCTCCTCTTCTGCCAGATTGTTCATCCACATGTTCCTGGCTTCCAGAACACGGTCGATAAATTTGGCGTCCGGCGTGTCCTCTAAGCGGGCGTAACGCACAGCCTCTTGCTGCAAGGCGACCCGGCGATAGAGGATTGCCTGCGGTGTGTTTGGTGTTCGGTTGAATGGGTCACAATAAAACTCCTTTGGTAAAATGATTAACGTGTTCACATCGCCGCGTCGGTTCCAACATCATCTGCGGTCTCGCGGCTGGGATCGTCCGGTTCGGAGCTCTGCCCCGATTGTACCACGGCCGCCTGCAGGGCCGCGCGAGGATCGAGGACTTGTCCACAGCTTTCTTGCGCACCGGCATCGCCGACTTCCCAGCCGAGATCGACGAAGCTGAGGAGGATCAGCCAGACATGTTCGATGATCCGGCGCTTCTCCTCTTCACTGGCGTCGGACTCCGCAATCAATCGCAGCCACTCCCGCCAGTCGAAGTGCACGGAGGGCCGGTCGGGTCGGGTGTGTCCCTCCGGCGGCGGGGGTGGGTTTTGGATCGTCACTGCAATCTCCTTTCTGTCTGTCTCTGTCGTTCGCGCCTCATTGACGCGAACAAAAAGAGAACAACTTGTACGGCTAACCGCCCATATTGCAAGGACTATTTTCCCAATGCAGGCAGAGTGCGGAGTTCAGCCCATGGACTGAGTACGATTGTGTGTCTGCAGCTTTTCCGCCTTGCGCGCGGCGATCTCGGCTTCTCGCACAGGTTTGTGGTAGGCCTCTTCGACCTCCTTGCCTGCCTCGTAGAGGTCCTTCCCATGTTTGGCCTGATAGGCGTCCTTCATGAGACTCTTGGCGACTGTCTGGCTTACATTCAGTTCTTTCGCCAGCGTGACGGCTGCCCGGTCATAGGCCTGGTAGAACGGCTAGGTCGGCGGCTGCTGGATCAGCTCTCCGATGGTCTCGACGCAGGTCAGGGCGCGCTTCTGGGCGGTCTTCGGCAGGGCGTCCGCCGCGGCGATCAACGCCTCGCGGGTCTGGTTCAGGCTCTGGCCATAACGGCCGGAATAGATGTCGCGCAGAATGGCTTCGTCCCGCAGCGCATCGAACTTTTCCGACCGGGCAAAGGGATGGGCGTAGTCGGTAAGCTTTTCCCGGAACGATCCGGTCTTGTGGATTTCGCCGTGCAGGATGGCGGCGAGCGCCCAGGCTTCCTTGAACTGGCTGCCGGTGAGGGTCTTGCCGGAAAAGCTGTTGCGGGCGGCGTCGATCCGGGCTTGGCGGTCGTCGGTATCCTTGGTCATGGCTCAGCTCCTGTCATTGGTTGCGTTTGGGTCCAGTGTGAGTTGGGGTATGCGCGCGCCGGAACGCTCGGGCTGGCGCATCGCGGGCGCGGATCTTTGCGGTGAGGACCTGGAACGCCGCCATCTCGTCTTCCTTGATGGCGGCACAGCGGCGGTCATGGTCCTGCCGCACCCGCGCGCCTGCCTTGCGGTCCAGTGCCTCTGCACCGGAGCGATTTTCGGCCCAGGGCGGCAGGGGTTCATCGAGACGCACGCCGTTTTCCTCGCGCAGGATGATCGTCTTTGCCTCTGCCATCCGCTGGGAAAAGCCGCGCTTATAGGCCGTCTCTTCGCTCATCAGACGCGCGTCGGTCTCGCGCAGGATGGCCTTGTAGCGGTCCCAATCCTCCGCGCGGCACAGGGATTTCTACAGATGCTCCTGCAAAGCCCGCCGGAACACCGCGCGCACCGTCTCCTTTGTGGATAAGCTCATGAGATCGCTCCATAAATTTGCGTGGGCGCCGCTACGCTTGCTATGCTGTGACCATGCAAGACTTTGAAACATATGAAGATGTGGAGGAATGGCTGGCGCCGGTGGGCTATGACGCCTTCTGGCGGGCGATCATGGCCACGGGCCTCTATGGTCCGGGCGACAAGACCCATTGCGACAAAGCGCTCCGGGCGGGCATTGCCGATATGGAGACCGTCATGTCCGTCACCAAGCGGCTCGCGCTCACGCATCTGGTCACGCAGTTCGACCTGCGGTTTCGCTGCGACGAGCGGCGCAGGCCCGATCTGGCGGTGGTGGACTAGGGCGCGCATCAATTCGCCCCCCTGATCTGCCGCAGCCAGGGGCAGCGTCCGGCCTGGGCGCGTTCCGTGCGGATGCCGGACCAGCCGATATAGGTGCAGGACAGGAAGCGCGCATGAAGAACGGCTATTGGGTGCACAATGCGCCCATCGGCTATGTCTACAAGGAAATCAAAGGGCGCGGCAAAGTCCTTTTTCTCGACCCGCCGCTGGACGGCATCGTGCGCGAGGCATTCGAGGGCTATGCCTCGGGCCACTTCCGAACCGTCGCCGAGGTCAAACGGTTTTCCGAAACCGTGCTCGATTTTCCACGCAGCAAGGCCGGTCGGATCACCCAGCAACGCGTGGTCGACGTGCTGACCCATCCGCTCTATACCGGGCATATCTGCTCGGATCACTACGGCATCCAATGGCTGAAAGGGTAACACGAGCCGCTGATCTCGATGGAGACGTTCGAGCGTGTCCAGGCCCGCCGCGCGGGCCGTGCCTATGCGCCACGTCGAAAGAACATCGGCGACGAATTTGCCCTGCGCGGCGTTGCGGAATGCGCCTGCTGCGGCACAGCCCTGCGCTCGTCTTTCGCACGCGGCAATGGGGGCCGCTATGCCTATTACATCTGCCAGACGAAGGACTGCGAGGCCTATGGCAAATCGATCAGGCGCGATGTGCTGGAAGGCGAGGTCGGCCAAATCATCAAGTCGCTCCAGCCGACCGTCGGTGCCGTTCAACTGCTGACGGCCATGTTCAAACATCAGTGGGACGCGCGGCGCGCGCAGGCCCGCGACATGATCGCAGCGGGCAAACGCCGAATTGCGGGGATTGATCGGGAAATCGACAAGCTGCTCGACCTGATCGTCGCCACCAATAACCCGAACATCATCAAGGCCTACGAGAAAAAGGTCGGCCGGCACGAACATGGCAAGGCGCTCTTGGCCGAAAAACTGGCCAATCAGGCGGAGCCGAAGGGTAGCTTTGAGGAAAAACTAGAACCAGCCCTCAGATTCCTCGCAAACCCCTGGAAACTCTGGGAAACAGGCGACATCACCCTGCGCCGCACGGTGCTGAAACTGGCCTTCACGGGACCCATCAGATACTGCCGGAATCAAGGCGCTAGAACCACAGGAATTGCGTTTCCATTCAACGGCTTAGACACATATTCAGGTCTGGATTTGCGAAGTGGTGCCCAGGAGAGGACTCGAACCTCCACGTCCATACGGACACTAGCACCTGAAGCTAGCGCGTCTACCAATTCCGCCACCTGGGCTGGTGTCGTGAGAGGCGCATCTAACGTGCACTCTGGGCGAAGTCAACGGGCTGCCGCGACGCGATGGCGGGTTGTCCACGGGTTAGTGCACCGCTATGCAAATTGGCGAGGCGCAAAGGAGGCCGAGAATGTCGAACCTTGTCACAGTCTATGGCGGATCGGGTTTCGTGGGACGCTACATTGCGCGGATTATGGCCAAGCGGGGCTGGCGGGTTCGAGTCGCGGTGCGACGACCGAACGAGGCGATGTTCGTCAAACCCTACGGTGTGGTCGGGCAGGTCGAGCCCGTCTTCTGCAATATCCGGGACGATACCAGCGTTCGGGCCGCGATGCGGGGAGCGGATGCGGTGGTGAACTGTGTTGGCACATTCGACGCGCGTGGCGCGAACAACTTCGAGGCCGTGCAGGCGGAAGGCGCCGGACGGATTGCCCGGATCGCGGCCGAAGAGGGCGTGGACCGGGTTGTGCATATCTCATCAATCGGGGCGGACGCGGAGGGCGCCAGTCTCTACTCGCAGACCAAGGCAGCTGGTGAGGCGGCCGTTCTGCGACATATGCCGGGTGCGGTGA
This sequence comes from Rhodobacter sp., assembly GCA_030065095.1. Taxonomy (GTDB): domain Bacteria; phylum Pseudomonadota; class Alphaproteobacteria; order Rhodobacterales; family Rhodobacteraceae; genus JASJCA01. The sequence goes on along the minus strand of JASJDP010000028.1, from coordinate 174,497 downwards.
TCCTGCGGCCCTCGGTGGTGTTCGGGCCCGAGGATCAGTTCTTCAACCGGTTCGCAGCGATGACCCGGCTGGGGCCGGTATTGCCTGTTGTCGGCGCCGGAACGAGGTTTCAGCCAGTCTATGTGGAAGATCTGGCGCAGGCGGCAGCCAAGGGCGTTCTGAGCCAGGCGGACGGTGGCGTTTACGAAATCGGCGGACCGGACGTGATGAGCTTCCGCGAGTTGATGCTGATGATGCTGGAGGTGATCCAGCGGCGGCGGCTGGTGCTGAACGTTCCGTTTTGGGCGGCGCGGATCCTGGGCGGCGTCTTCGGGGCGCTGGAGATGATCAGCGGCGGTCTGATCAAGGGGCCGATCACCTCGGATCAGGTGCGCAGCCTGCGGGTCGACAACGTCGTGTCCGAGGGGGCGATGACGCTGGCGGATCTGGGGATCGAGCCGACGGCGATGGAGGCGGTGCTGCCGGACTATCTTTGGCCCTATCGGCCGTCGGGGCAGTATGCGGCGATCAAGAATTCGGCGAGGAATTTGCGGGCGTGAGGCATGTGCCTCCATAGAGGCATGCCCGTAACTGTTTGATTTTCTTCTATGCGGCGCTAACGAATTCCTTGGTCGGGCTGCACTTTCGCTGTGAATCCCTTTGGGATCGCGCGATTGTTGATGGTGTCAAATCCACCATTCAAGCGTGGGATTTGCAGCGGCGGTACCCGTCATTTCAACCATGGCCACAGGTGAACGCCACAACCGTACGATGACACCCGAATGTGCTCAACAGCCCGTCAAATGTACAACCCCGGTGGCACATCGGGACGGGATAGTTGACGACAGCGCATCAGGCCGCTGTCCCAATGGAGAAGCCTACCGCGACAATCCGCCCTGCAGCGACGGCACGTCCAGCGCGGCGAAGCCGTAGTGCCGCAGCCACCGCAAGTCGGAATCAAAGAACGCCCGCAAATCCGGCATCCCGTATTTCAGCATCGCAATCCGGTCGATCCCCATCCCAAAGGCAAATCCCTGCCAGTCTTCCGGATCGATATTGCCGGCCTGCAGGACCCGCGGATGCACCATCCCGCTGCCGAGGATCTCCATCCAGTCGTTCCCCTCGCCGACCTTCAGCTGCCCGCCCTCCCACGAACAGCGCAGATCGACCTCTGCCGAGGGTTCGGTGAACGGGAAATGCGAGGCCCGGAACCGCAGTTCGACCCGGTCGACCTCAAAGAACGCCCGGCAGAACTCCTCCAGCACCCATTTCAGGTTCGCCATCGACAAATCCCGGTCGATCGCCAATCCCTCCACCTGATGAAACATCGGCGTGTGGGTCTGGTCATAATCGGCGCGATAGACCCTCCCCGGACAGATCACCCGCAAGGGTGCGCCCGCCAGTTCCATCGACCGGATCTGCACCGGCGAGGTATGGGTGCGCAGCACATGCGGCGGCCGGTTATCCCCGGGCTCGCGATACATGTAGAACGTATCCATCTCGGTCCTGGTCGGATGCTCGGCCGGGATGTTCAGAGCGTCGAAATTGTGCCAGTCGGTTTCCACCTGCGGACCCTCCGCCACGGCAAATCCCATGTCGGCAAAGATCGCCGTCACCTCGTCGGTCACCTGCGACACCGGGTGCACCGTTCCCGCCGGCCGCCGGCGCGCGGGCAGCGTCACGTCCAGCCACTCCGACCGCAGACGCTCATCCAGGGCCGCGTCGGCCAGCGCAGCCTTCTTCGCCGCAAGCGCGCTGTTGATCTCGTTCTTCAGCGCGTTCAGCCGCGGTCCGGCTACCTGCCGCTCCTCGGGCGTCATCCGGCCCAGTTCGCGCATTTTCAGGCTGACCTCGCCCTTCTTGCCCACTGCCTGAACCCGCAACTCCTCCAGCGCCGCCTCGTCCGCGGCATCGGCAATCGCGCCCAGATATCTGTCCCTCAGATCGTCCATCGCCGGACCCCTTCGACTTCACCGCCGTCCTGCTAACCAGAGCCCCCGTCGATTGCAAGCGACGCCGCGCGGGGTGCGGGATGGCGTACATCGGCTCGGGCCTCGGGGGCCGTGCGCTCAAAGCGTGCGCCCAAAGGCGCACTCACTCCCAAAACGGCATCCTCACCGGCCATACAGGGCAAAAACCGTTGCGCCATGCCCGACGCTCTGCAAGCACTGGAACAAGGTCACAAGCAGACACATAAACCAATGACCGAATACAGCTATTGCGTGGTCACCTGCGTCAAGAACGAGGGGCCCTATCTGATCGAATGGCTTGCCCATTACCGCGCCATCGGCGTGCAGCGGTTTCTTATCTTTTCCAACCACAGCACCGACGGCACCCGCGAACTGCTTGATCATCTCGACCGGCGCGGCATCGTCCGTCACCTGCCGAACCCCAGCCTCGCTTTCGAGCCGCCGCCGCACCGTGCCGCGCTTGCCTACGCGCCGTTTCACAAGGAACTCCGCGGCAGTGATTACGCCATCGCCCTGGACGTCGACGAATTCCTGCAGATAGACCTTGCCGAGCGAACGCTTGACGGGGTCATGGCGCATTTCGGGGCCCCGGACATTCTCTCGGTATCCGAACTCGGTTTCGGATTCGGCGGGATTCTCGACTTCGAGGACCGTCCCGTGACCGAACAGTTCCTTCTGTCGACGGATCTGCGCCCGGGCAAACGCCGCGCCCGGCGCGGGGTCAAATCGATCATGCGCGTCGGGCCGCATATCGCCGATTACAGCAATCACAGGCCGGTCATCGCCGCGGATTACGCCGACAAGGTCCGCTGGCTCGACGGCAAGGGGGCGCAGCTTGGCCTCGACTTCGTCACCGGCGGTGACCGTGGCTTTGATTCGCGCGGATGTTTCGATGTCGTTCGGCTGAACCACTACACGCTGCGCTCGGGCGAGGCGATACTGGCCAAGATCGACCGTGGCGACGCGGTGCGCAACGACCGGCTGGGTGATTTCTATTTTCGCAAACGCGACGCGGCCCGTCTCTTGAATACATCCTTCGGACCGATGCTGCCGGGCCTGCTCGCAGAGATGGATCTCCTGCTTGCGGACCCGGAAACAAAATCGCTCCATGACTCCTGTGTCGAACGGTACAAGGCCCGGATCGCATGGCTGAAGCCGAGAATGCCAGACATGTGGGCGGCGATCCAAGCCCAGGTCGCAGTGTCGGCAAACCGGCTGGCCGAGTTGAAGTCCGCGCAGATCGCCGCGTAGGTCCAATTCTCGTAAGACTGGCCGGCATATGTGCGGCCGGTAACGCCTGAGGCCAAAGACGGCATCGGGCAGCGGATCGGGCGTGTCTCGGGCCGACACGATGTTGCGCGGCGTATCGGTCCTCGAATCCGGCGCTTTCAATGCGAAACGCCGCGAGCCCGTGGGCCCGCGGCGCCGTTGGTGTCCCTCGCGTCTTTTTTCGTTACGCCAGTGCGGCCTTTGCCCGGTCGACGATAGCGCCGAAAGCGCCGGGCTCGTTAACAGCCAGATCGGCCAGAACCTTGCGGTCCACCTCGATCCCGGCCTTGGACAGCCCGTTGATGAAGCGCGAATAGGTCAGCGCCTCGTCATGCGCGCGCACCGCGGCATTGATCCGCTGAATCCAGAGTGCGCGGAAGTTCCGCTTGCGCTGCTTACGGTCGCGGGTGGCGTATTGGTTGGCCTTGTCGACGGCCTGCGTCGCCGTCTTGAAGTTGGTCGAGCGGCGGCCGTAATAGCCTTTGGCGGCCTTGATGATCTTCTTGTGCCGGGCGTGGGTGACAGTTCCACCTGTGGTACGGGGCATGGGTCGGCCTCCTTAGCGCGCGTAGGGCATGAAGCCCTTGACGATCTTTTCGTCCGGGGCGGAAAGCGTGGTGGTGCCACGCGCGTTGCGGATGAACTTGTTGGTGCGCTTGATCATGCCATGCCGCTTGCCGGCCTGGGCGGTGACCACGCGGCCCTTGGCCGTCACCTTGAAGCGCTTCTTCGCGCTCGACTTGGTCTTCATCTTGGGCATTTCCGTCTCCTGTTCAGGTCGGTCCCACGCGCGACTCGGCATGCCGCTTTGGCCGGCCGCACGTCTGTCAGAGCGCGCCATATACGGCGGGACGCAGGCTGTGGCAAGACCGGAAATCAGCTTATGAAATGCGCGACGACCCGGACGAAGGCCTCGGGGATTTCCTCGAGCGTATAACCGCCGGGTCTTTGGGTATACGCCAGGATGATAAGTCCGCCGCCGATCATGACCGCGATCGCCGCGGTCCGGGGCGAGCGTCGGTCGGCAATCGCGCCCATGATCGAGGGAATCGCGAAGGCCGCGATGATCAGTCCAATCACCAGCAATAGGTCTTGCGTCACCATGTGGGCAAATCTATTCCGGCTCGGCGCGGTAAATCAACCGTTCGTCGCAGGGCGCAACACGCAAAATATTGGTCGTGCCCGGCTCGTTGAACGGCACGCCTGCGGTCACCACGATGAATTCATCCTTGTTTGCGAAACCCTCGGTTGTAGCCGCATGGACCGCCCGCACCACCGCCTGCTTGAACCGCCCCATCTCGTCTGTCTTCACGCAATAGGCGCCCCAGGTCAGGCTGAGCCGCCGGGCGGTCGAGGTCAAGGCGGCCATGGCGATGATCGGTACGCGCGGCCGTTCGCGCGCCACCAGCTTTGCGGTCGTGCCCGATTGCGTGAAACACGCAATGGCCTTGATATCGGCCGTCTCTGCGATTTCGCGCGCGGCCGAGACGATGCCGTCGGCGACGCTTTGCTTTTTCGCGCCGCGCGACGCCTCTATCACGTTGCGATAGGTCGGATCGCTTTCAACCTCGACCGCGACGTTGTGCATGGTGCCGACCGCCTCCAGCGGATAGTTGCCGGCAGCGGATTCCGCAGACAGCATCACCGCATCGGCGCCTTCGTAGATCGCCGTGGCAACATCGGAGACTTCGGCACGGGTCGGCATCGGCGACGTGATCATGCTTTCCAGCATCTGGGTGGCGACGATCACCGGCTTCGCCGCTGCGCGGCATTTGCGGATCAGCCGCTTCTGGATCGGCGGAACATTCTGTATCGGCAATTCAACGCCCAGATCGCCGCGGGCAACCATGATGCCGTCGGACACGGCAAGGATGCTGTCGAACGCTTCCACCGCAGCCGGCTTTTCGATCTTGGCCAAAACCGCCGCCCGGCCTCTCACCAATTCCCGTGCCTCTGCGACGTCGGCAGCGCGCTGCACGAACGACAGCGCCACCCAGTCCACACCCAGCTCGCCGACGAATTCCAGATCGTCGCGGTCCTTCCGGCTCATCGCGGCAAGCGGCAGTACCACATCGGGTACGTTCACCCCTTTGCGGTTGGAAATTTCTCCGCCCGCCTCAACGATGCAACTGGCAAAATCTGCCCCGCAATCGGCAACCCTTACGCGAATTTTGCCGTCGTTGACCAAGATATGCGCACCGGGTTCCAGCGCGTCGAAGATTTCATGATGCGGCAGGCAAACCCTGGTCGCGTCGCCGGGTGTCTCGTCGAGGTCAAAGCGGAACGCCTGCCCCGCCTCAAGCAGGGCCGAGCCATCCGCGAATACACCACAGCGCAGCTTTGGCCCCTGCAAATCGGCCAGAATCGCGATGGGCCGACCGATATCGGTTTCTACCTGCCGAATGATCTTGTGCCGCGCGGCGATTTCATCATGCGTCCCGTGGCTCAGGTTCAGCCGGAAAACATCCGCACCGGCCTCGAACAATGCGCGGATCATCTCGTAATCACTGCTCGCCGGGCCCAGTGTGGCAACGATCTTCACGTTCCGAAGGCGTCTCATAGAATCCCTCGTTCCCTTTTGTCTTTGTGCAATTTCGGCGGGCCGCGGTCTCTATGGCCCAATTCATCCCCTGTGACAACTGGCGCATTGGCCAATCACCTTTTATGCAGGCATGATGACGAAACACGACATCTCCATGACCTATGCTGCCTACAATACCATCGGCGAGGATCGCCCGGGCCCGTGGCTTGTGACCTGCGACCACGCATCGAACGCGGTGCCGCCGACGGTCTGCGGGGGAGATCTTGGGTTGCCCGCCGCGGACATGGACCGGCACATCGCCTACGACGTGGGTGTGGCTGGGGTATCGCGGCGGCTGGCCGAATTGTTGAACGCGCCCGTGGTCATGTCGACGTTTTCGCGCCTGGTGATCGACCCCAACCGGGGCGAAGACGATCCGACGCTGCTGATGCAGATTTATGACGGCACGGTGATCGAGGGGAACCGCCATATAGACGACACCGAACGCGAACGCCGGCTGAACCTTTTCTACCGGCCCTATCATGCAGAGGTTGAAAGGCTGGCCGTCCTCAAGGACCCTGCCAACGCTGTGTACCTGCCGGTTCACAGCTTCACGCCACAACTCAACGGCCGCACGCCCCGGCCCTGGCAGGTCGGCGTGCTCTATGGTTATGACGCGCGCTTCGGCAAGGCGCTGGTAGAGCGGCTGAACGAAGAGGGTGACCTGATCGTCGGCGACAACGAGCCCTATTCAGGTTCGCTGTCCGGTGACAGCGTCGATCGTCACGCATTGCACCACGGGCGGTTGAACGCCCTGATCGAAATCCGCCACGACCTTATCGAAACCGACGAACAGCAGACGGCCTGGGCCGAACGCCTGGCGCCAATCCTTGAACAGGCACTGGCGCGGACCCAGGTTTAGCCACGACAAAGGAGTGACCGATATGGACGATCAGACCCGGATCGAGCTTGAAGCCGCCGCCTTCCGCCGCCTGCAGAAACACCTGATGCAGGATCGTTTGGACGTGCAGAACATCGACATGATGAACCTGGCCGGTTTCTGCAGGAACTGCCTCAGCCGGTGGTATCAGGAGGCCGCCAACGAACGCGGCATCGAAATGTCCAAGGGCGAAGGGCGCGAGGCTTTCTACGGCATGCCCTACGAAACTTGGAAGGCGAAGTACCAGACAGAGGCGACTGCCGACCAAAAGGCCGCGTTCGAGGTCGCCTTTCAAGAAAATGTGGGCAAGCCGACCAACTGATCCATGCCGGTTGCACGACGCTGCCCTTGCGGGATCCTTGCGTCCGCGACACTGCCTGTCGGTCGCAAAAAAAACGCCGTGACCGTCAAAATCCGATACCGCAGGCTCTCAGCCTGGTTCGTTTAACGGGCATTCAGCGATTCCCGTCTTAGCCCAAGATAGGCTGTCACTCATAGCCGGTTGGTAGACCTTCCTACGGGTGCAATCCTCATCGGACCTTCAGGCCAGTTGAAGTGTGCGTACCGTCTTTTCGACCACCATGTCGGAAACGGCTCTGTCGAACGCGATGAAATGCGCAGACTTCAGATGACTCTGAAACGCAGCGTCATCGACATAGAGTTCGTAAAGCAAAATCCGGTTCGGATCGTGCCTGTCGATGCAGACGTCAAAGCGCTTGCAGCCGTCCTCCAGGTCAAGCGAATTCTGCGCCTGCACCTTCATCAGCGGCAAGAACTCGGCCATACGCTCGGGGTTGACCGCGAAATCCACAACGACGACATGCATCTTTGAATCCTTTCAGGTCATCGTGTCTCAGGAATCCACCTGGAAGCGGCGGCGCAGGTCCTTGACCTGATCGTCGGTCAAGGGCCGGGTCTTCATGCCCTGAAGCGCCAGGAAAAGCTTGGCGGTCTCTTCCAGTTCTTCGGTGGCATAGACTGCGTCGTTCAAGGACCGCCCGGCCACCACCGGCCCGTGATTGGCCAACAACACGGCATGGTGGTCCGAGGCCAGCTCTTCCACGGCGCGGGCCAGGTCCATGTCTCCCGGGGCGAAATAGGGCACAAGGGGCAGGGTGCCCACGCGCATGACGTAATAGGCCGTCAGCGCTGGCAGTACATTTGCCGGATCGATTCCCGACAGGCAGGACACCGCAACCGAATGCGTCGCGTGCAGATGCACGATGGCGCCCGCTTCGGGCCGCTTGCCGTACATCGCCGTATGCAGGAACGCCTCCTTCGTGGGTCTGTCGCCGCCGATGTGGGTGCCGTTTCCGTCGAGCCGCGAAATCCGGGCCGGGTCCAGATCGCCCATGCTAGACCCCGTCGGTGTCATCAGCCAGCCATCATCCAGCCGGACCGAGATATTGCCGGTCGATCCGAATGTCAGACCCCGGTCAAAAAGGCTTTTGGCCAGGCGCACGATGTCGTCGCGCAATCTGGTTTCAATCATGTCAGCATCGCCAATGCGTCCTCAAAAAACGTCTCGGATCCGAAGTTTCCGGATTTGAGCGCCAGCGCCAGCGGCATGCCGCCCTGCGCTTCCGTCCACGGCACACCCGGCGCGATCTCGGGCCCGATCCGCAATGCCTTGATGCCAAGGGCGGTGACAACGGCTCCGGAGGTTTCACCACCGGCGACGACGATGCGCGAGAATCCGTGCCGGCAAAGATCGCGCGCAATGCTGCCGAGTGCCGCCTCGACCATGGCCCCTGCACGCCCGCTTCCATATCTGTTCTGCATCGCCGCGACTTCGTCGGGATCGGCCGAGCCATAAATCAGCACGGGGCGATCTGCAGGCTGAGCGCGCGCCCAGTCGGCCGTATCCATTGCCTCCCTCTCTCCTTCGGCTATCCGATCCACATCGATCTTGCGGCAGGGCCAAGGTGTTTTGGCCCGCGCAATCTGAGCACGGGTCGCTGTTGAACAACTGCCCGCCAGGATCAGGGCGCGTCCCCTTGCCTTTGGAAGAACCGGCGGGCTGGCAGCGCCAAGAAGTCCGGCGGTTCGCAGGTTGGCCGGCAAGCCCATCGCAATGCCCGATCCGCCCGTGACCAGTTTGTGGTCGGCCAGGGCCGACCCGATCAGACGCAGATCTTCATCCGTTGCGGCATCGGCGACTGCATAGCCCCTCCCGTCTCTGGCAATCTCGGCCAAACGCGCGCGGATCGCCTCCCGCCCATTCCGAACGGTTTGCAGCGGGACCAGCCCGACCCGGCCTGCGCTTTGCGCTTCCATCAGCCGGATCAGGCTGGACTCGCGCATCGGGGTGAGAGGATGGTCCTTCATCGAGCTCTTGGCCAGCGGCAGACCGTGCACATACAACACCCCATGGTGGACCGCGCGCCCATTCGCCGGAAATGCCGGACAAATCACGGACAACCCGGCATCTAACCTTGCCTTCAACGCATCGGCCACCGGCCCGATATTGCCGCGCATGGTGGAGTCGAAAGTCGAGCAGTACTTGAAAACGATCTGGCCCGCCCCTTGAACCAGAAGCCACTCCAGCGCGGCGAGCGATTGCGACACGGCCTCATCGGCCGGGTTTGTACGGGATTTCAAGGCCACGACGACCGCGTCGCCGTCGCCGATGTCAGTGTCCTCATCCGGCACGCCGATGACCTGCATGACACGTACGCCTTCGCTCACCAGCGTATTGGCCAGATCCGTCGCACCGGTGAAATCGTCGGCAATGGCGCCGAGGGCGATGGCCATGCGCCTAATCCTTCAGCAGCGTAAGCAATTCGCGCGTCACGGCGATCGTTCCCATGTCGCTGCCAAACTCCATTGGCCGCAGCCTGTTCTGCTGAAACCCGGCCTGCACGGCGTCCTCGATCAGACTTGCCGCTTCGGCAAGGCCGGTCTGTCCGGATTTCTCGGCCAGGTAGTCGAGCATCAGCGCGCCGGACAGGATCGCGGCCAGCGGGTTCGCCTTGTCCTGTCCCATGATATCGGGCGCCGAGCCGTGCGCGGGCTGGAACAACCCCGTTTCGTCGCCGATCTCGGCACAGGCGGCCATGCCCATGCCGCCAACCAGCCCGCCCGCCAGATCGCTCAGAATGTCGCCGAACATGTTCTCCATGACCATCACGTCATAATCCCACGGGTTGCGGATAAGGTTCAGCGCCTGGGCGTCGACATATTGGTGGCCGGTTTCGACATCGGGATATGCGGGTGCGATTTCGTCGAAGATCCTGCGAAAGAACGCCATGGCCGGAAAGACATTGGCCTTGTCGACACAGGTCAGCCGGCCGGGCTTGCCCCGCGCCTTGCGTTTCTGGGCAAGCCGAAAGCCGAAGTGGTGCAGCTTTTCGGTTGTTGAGCGGGTGATGCGCAGCGTCTCGTGAACTTCTTCGTCGCCGATGATCCGGCTGCGGCCATGGGCAGCGGCGGAATAGAACAATCCTTCGGTCGATTCCCGCAAAATGACCATGTCGATCGCCGCGGCGCGGGGATCGGCCAGGCGTTGTGGTGCGTTGGGATAGGCCTTGACCGGGCGCACGCCCGCGTAAAGGCCGAACCGGTCGCGCAGGCGCAGGTGCGGGCTGATCTCGGTCCCGTCGGCATGCCGTATCGAGGGCAGGCCGATGGCGCCGAGGAAAATGGCATCTGCGTCGCCCGCCCGGATTTCGCCGCCGGGTTCGATGTCCTTCCCGGTATCGGCGAAATAGCCGGCACCTGCCAGGATCGGTTCATAGGCGAGCGGCGACAGACCAATCCGCTCCATCGCTCTGTCAATGATCGCCACGGCTGCATCTGCAACGTCGATCCCTATTCCATCACCACGGATCAGTGCGATGCGCAGGCTTTCCGACATGTCGTTTCCTCACGAACGGGCTAGAGTTGCCCAAGCTTGTATTTCTCCAGGATGCCCAGCAATTCCTCGGCGGCCCGCTGCCGGTGGGCGCGAAACGCCTGACGCGTCGCCTCGGCATCTCCGTCTCTCAGGTGCTCGAGAATGCGCCGGTGCTCTGTGGTCGATTTCAGCGGCGTGCCGCGCATCCGAAGCGTAATGATGCGCGCCCGGTGCGCCTGGTCGAAAAGCGTAACGACGAATGCCTGCAGTCGCCGGTTGCCATGAAGATCCAGCAGCAGCCTGTGGAACCTGTCATCGGCCTCGGCCCAGGCATCGAGATCGTTCTGTTCGAGCGCCAGTTCCATATCGGTCGTGGCCTCTTCCAGCGGCGCAAGTTCTTTTGCCGATGGGCCACGCGCGGCAAGACTGGCAGCTGCCTCGGGCTCCAGGGCCGTGAGGATCTCGTAGATCTCGCGCATATCGTCGGCACGGATCGGCAAAACACGCGCCCCGCGACGCGGCACCAGCTCAACCAGCCCCTCGGCTTCGAGGCGGATCAGCGCCTCGCGCACCGGTGTTCGGCTCATGCCGAGGCGCACCGCGATTTCAGGCTCCGGCGCTTGAAAGCCGGGCGGCATGCGATTCGTCCGGATTTCTTCCTTCAGACGTTCGTATGCATCACCGACGCGCGTTTGCCTGGCCTCCTGGGGCATGGGTTCGGATTCCTTGGTTTTGCATTACTATTCCCAGAGAAAACACATTGTCAAATACATTAATGTATTCTTTATGGGCGCGAAACCCCGCGAGTTGGCGCGATTCGAAGCGACCGCGCAGAAGAACTTGCCTGGGTTGCGGGGCATTTGGGATGCTCGTCGGATGTGGTCAAACGCCCGGTTCCCGCCTTCCTCATCGGCACGAAGGCCGCGCCATCGCCCCATAGCCGTTCACCTCGTCGCGCTTGGCGCCGCGGCTTCGTCTTCAGCGATATCGGCTGGAACAAGCGGACTGTTCGCGGTCCTACCGCGGCATGGCGGCCTTGGCGTCTTTGGCGGTGCCGTAGGCGGGCAGGTCTGCAGCGGTTCTGCCGTGAGCCGAAAGCAATGTATCCCGCACAAAAGCAATCTGCGCGGTTTCCTCGATGATCTCGGCAAGGTACTGAGCCTCGGTCAGAGTGGTCCCGACGCCGATTGTCCCGTGATTGGCAAGAACAGCGGCGACGACCTTGGGGTCGCGAAACACGGGACTGATCTCTACCTCGGTCTGCGGGCCGCCATTCGGGGAAAGCGGGATAAGGGGCATGCGGCCGATCTTTTCGATGGTCTGAACCGTCAGGCAGGGGATCTCCAGCCCGGCGCTGGCATAGCCGGTGGCCCAGGGGCTGTGGCAATGCACGATGGCCCTGATGTCGGGGCGGATCTGGTAGAGGCCCAGGTGAAAGTCGAGATCCTTGGACGGCTTGAACGGCGAGGGTTCGACCTGTCCGTCGAGATGCACGATCTGCAGATTGTCGCGGGTGCATTCGTTGAAGCCGACGCCGGAGGGTTTGATGACGATTGCCTCGGCAGAGCTGAGTCGGACCGACAAATTGCCGCCCGCATTGGTCTGCAGGCGCAGGTCGAAGCAGCGTCTGGCCGACCGGATCAGGGCGTCTTTCTTGGCGTCGATGTCGTTTTGGTCGAGCATGTCTTGAAGCTTTCAGAGATGGAGTTTCAACGCCTCGATCACGCGGGCGGCGGTCTCGGGTGCGTTGATGTGATGCGGGATCGGTTCGACGGTGTAGTGGCGGGCCTTTTCGGCGAATGTGTCAACGCATGTCTGGCGCATGGCGGCGTCTTCAATCTCTCCGCCGGGGCAGTCGCGGTGGGAAAAGCCGCCCATCGGAACGATCACGTGGATCGGTGCGGAGGCTGCGTTGAGGTGGGTCGCAAGGGTCTCGGTGGCCCGGGCCATCTCGGCATGGGTGAGTTTCACATGGGTGAAGTAACCGGAATGCTGGTAGTGCGGCCGGTCGAGATAGTGTGGCGGCACCGTGTCGAGCGCACCGAGGCCAAGGAAATTCAAGGCACCGGGCAGGACGATCTGCGGCACAGACCCTGCGGCCGTGAACCGCGTGGGCATAGGCACATACGCCCCGGCAAACAGCCATCGGTTCAGCTCATGGCAGGTCATGTCGATGACGGCCTTGAAGCCGCCGGCCTCGGCAAAACGGGCAAAGGCCGCACCGCCGTAACCGTTTGCATGAAAAACCGTCGTTTCTTCTCCAAGCTCATGCAGACCGGTTATCAGTCCTTGCGCCGCGCCGCCGGTGGCGCCGAGCGCCGTGAGACCGATGGACGGTTGGCCGGAAATGTCGGCAGGCGGTACCTTGCAAAGCCCCGCGACCATCGCCGCGGAGGCGGTGAAGACCTGGCGCAGGGTCGCGTTGAGCCCGGCAATGTCGGCGAGCGTGGGCACAAGGATTATCGCATTGTCAGCCAACGCCGCACGCGGATCGAAGGGCAACGTGGTGATCAGCACTTTCGGAAAGTCGAAGGGCAGGCCGCGCATCACGCGCAGGATGATCTCGCCACCGGTGCCGCCGCCGAGGCCCACGACGGCCTGGATCGACCCGTCGAGACGCGCGCCGACCTCGGCAGCCATCCGCCTGCCGACCTCATCGATGGCCGCGATCTTCCTGTCGCCGTCCCATACTTCGCCCTGTGATCCCAGGGATACGTCCATAACGTCCGAAGCGACACCATTGGCCTGCAGCGCAGATTGCAGAAAGGCGACCTCTTCGTGCTTCGTCTCAAGCGTAGCCAGCAAGACGACCGTGGCGGTCATCCTCTAGCCCTTGACGGCACCGGCAGTCATGCCGGTGATGATCTGCCGTGACGCCAGTAGGGTGAAGATGATCGGCGGAATTGCCAGCAGCATGCCCGTGGCCATGATCACACCCCACTCGACGTTGAATTCCGACATGTTGTTCACGATCAGGATCGGCACGGTCTTGGTGTTTCTGTCGCTGAGCGCCGAGGCCAATAGGTATTCGTTCCAGGCAATGCGGAACGTGAAAATCGCGGCGGCGGCGAGGCCCGGTTTGATAAGCGGCAGAACGACCTTGAAGAACACCTGGAACGGGGTGGCGCCGTCCACACGCGCAGCTTCCTCCAGCGAATACGGGACCTGCACGATAAAGCTCTGCAGAATCCAGATCACGAAGGGCAGGTTCATCGCGATGTAGATCAGGATGATGCCGGAATGCGTGCCTGCAAGGCAGACATCGCCACGGCCGCCGAACGTGTCGCGGATGAATCCGCCCACCAGCGTCGCCTTGTCGATGCAGAACTCGTTGTTCCAAAGCCCGAAGACCGGCACCAGCAGCACGGCGGGCGGCACCATCCGCACCATCAGCGTTGTCAACGAGGCCGCGTCACGGCCCATGAAGCGGAACCGCACCAGCGCATAGGCCGCCATACATCCGATCACCAGAGTCAGGATCGTCGAGATGAGCGCGATGATCAGCGAGTTGATGAAGGCGCCACCGAATTTCAGCGAACAGAAGTCCAGGTGGTCCAGTTCATAAGGCAGGATATCGCAGAGCGCGGTTTCGTAGTTCTGGATCGTCGGCAGGAATAGCAGGCCCGAAGTGCCCGAGATGATGTCGACATCGAGCTTGAACGAATTGATGAACATGAGCGCGATGGGCCCGACCGACATGAAAATAAGGACGGCCAGAAGGGCGTAGAAGGCAGGGTTCTGGCGGTCGTAGTCTGACTTTGCCATCTAGAGATCCTCCTCCGCGGCGGTGCGCAGCCGGGCCTCTCGCGCCTCTTGGATCTTGGTGTAGGCGAACATCAGTGCCGTCAGGATCAGAAGCAGCATCAGCAGGTAGTTCGACATCGCCGCCGCGACGCCCAGTTCGCGAAACTCGGTCGCGGTACGTGAAATCCGCAACGCGAGGATTTCGGTGGAAAGCCCCGGGCCGCCTTCGGTCATCACCAGGATCACCTCGAGTACCTTGAAGGCGTCGATCAGGCGCAGAAGACAAGTGACGATCAGGACCGGCATCATCAGCGGGATCTTGATGTGCCAGATCTGCTGCCAGGGCGTGGCACCATCGATCCGCGCGGCCTCGAGCGCCGAGCGCGGCAGCGATTGCAGGGCTGCGAGGGCGAGGATAAAGATGAACGGCGTCCATTGCCAGATATCGGCGATGATCACCGACATCAGTGCATTCTGACCCAGCCAGTCGACGCCCTCCAGCCCGATGGATTTGAGGAACCGGTTAAATGTGCCGACCGTCGGATGATACATATAGCGCCACATCAGGCCGACCACGACCGGCGCGATCATCATCGGCAGGATGAACAGAGTGCGCAGGACAGACATGCCGCGGATGTTGCGGTCGAGCAGCAGGGCCAGCCCGACCCCGATCACCATCTCGACGCCGACGACGATCACGGCGAACCGCAGCGTGACGCTCAGGCTTTCGCGGAAGGCCGGATCGTAGAAGAGGGTGACGTAGTTCTTGAAGCCGACGAATTCGGTCTCGCCGATGGTCTGGGCCGGGTTCCAATCGCGGAAGCTGCCCCAGACCATGTACAAGAGCGGATAGAGCAGCGCGATCACCATCACGATCGCGGCGGGCGCCATGAAGGCGTAAGGCGTCATGCGATTGAGGGTTGCGCGTTGCACCTATGCAGCCTTCCAAGTGTCGCGTCAGGGAAAGGGGCCGAGCGTGTGCCCGGCCCCATTTGGCTTACTGCCAGGTATAATACCCGGCCTCGTCCATCACCATCCGGGTGCGCTCGGCCACACCGTCCAGCGCCTCCTGAATGTCGAGGTCTTCGGTCAGCACCTTCGACAGCGTGGTCCCCAGATCGGCGTTGATCTTGCCCCACACCGGAATAATCGGGCGCCAGTCGGGATCGGCATGCTTCAGCGCCTCGCCGAAGGTCGCCATGTGCGGGAACTTGGCGTTCACGTCGGCGTCGGCATGGGTCGAGAACCGCGACGGGTTGCCTCCCGCCAGCGCCACCAGCTTGTCGCCGTGCTTGGAGGTCAGCCACTGCATCAGCAGGAACGCGGCCTCTTTGTTCTCGGCGTTCGACGGAATGCCGATGCCGAAGCCGCCGGTCTGTGAGCCGCGGCGCACGCCCATCGGGTGCAGCGCCCAGCCGACCTTGCCAACAACTTGGCTTTTTGACGGATCGTCGATCTGACCGGCCACAACGGTGGTGTCGAGGAACATGGCGGTGTCGCCGTTCAGGAACGAGCCGAGCGCCTCGCCGAATCCAAAGCTTGCGGCACCTTCCGGACCGCAATCGACGATGGTCTTCAGCGCATTTGCCGCCTGAACGCCGGCCTCATTGTTGACGATCGGGTTCCAAGCATCATCAAAGACGCGCCCGCCCAGCGGCGCGAGGTGCAGCAGGAAGGCGTGGCTGGCATGGTGCCCCGAGGCCGCGCGGCTCGACAGACCGCCCATGCCCGGCTCCAGCTCGGGGATCTTGCAGGCGACATCGAGCAATTCGTCATAGGTCTCGGGAACCTCGAGCCCATGCTTTTCGAAGATATCCTTGCGGTAGCCAAGGATCGAGGTTTCCGAGCCATAGGGGATGCCGAAGAGCGATCCGGTCGGGCCCTCGAGATAGCCTTTGTCGCCACCGGCAAAGCCTATGTTGTAGACATAGCCGTCGATCAGATCGCTGGCGTCATAGCTTGGATCGGCGAGCTTCGGGTTCATGAAGTACTTCGCCAGATTCTCCAGCTGGTCGGCATAGACGTAGTCGGCCTTCGAGAACACGACATAGGCGATCAGGTCATATTCACCCTCTTCCTGCGCCAGTTCGAGTGTCTGCCTCTCGCGCATCTTCAAATAGGGCAGTTGGTCGACCTCGACCTCGATGCCGGTTTCCTTTGTGAACTCCGGCAGGATCTTCATCACTGCGTTGTAGTGCGGGTGCGCGGGGAAGTTCACGATCAGGGTCGTGCCTGCGTAGTCGTCATACGGCCCTGCAAAAAGCGCCGTGGCCGACGCTGCAAGCCCGGCGGCGGCAAGTTTAAGGGTCTTCAGCATATGATTCCTCCCTCTCGCTGAATTTGGTCAAATCGCGTTTTCGGTCTCTCGGTCGAAAAGATGCATGCCCGCCGGATTGACCCTGAACCGCAGGGTTTCGCCCAGCGGGATCGGGGTTTCGGACTTCAGCTCGACGACGACCTGCTGGCCCCCGCAGTCGCACATCAGCACCGAGTGGGCGCCGATATATTCCGAAACGATGACACGCAGTTCGAGACTCGTCTCGTTTCCCGCCTCCGCGTCGAAATCGAGATCCGACGGGCGTATGCCGAGCGTCACATGCCTCTTGCGATGCGCCTTGGCCGCCGCCGCGTGTTCACCATCCAGCGCGAGTTCAAATCCTTTTCCGATCAGCCATACGGCGCCGTCCCGATCTACAACCTCGGCATCGAGGAAATTCATCGGCGGCGTGCCCAGAAAACCCGCGACAAACTTGTTGACCGGGTGCTTGAACAACTCTTCGGGCGTACCCTGCTGCTGGATGTACCCGCCATGCATCACCACGATCCGGTCGGCGAGCGTCATCGCCTCGATCTGGTCGTGGGTGACGTAGATCATGTTCTTGTGCACGCGCTGGCGCATCAGCGCCAGTTCGGCGCGCATCTGGCCGCGCAACTTGGCGTCTAGATTGCTTAGCGGCTCGTCGAAAAGAAACGTGGCGCTATCGCGGGTCAGAGCCCGCCCCATGGCGACGCGCTGGCGCTGACCGCCGGAAAGCTCGCCGGGCTTGCGGTGCAGGAACGGCGTCAGGCCCAGCATGTCCGCGACTTCACGCACCT
The DNA here is from genome assembly GCA_030065095.1 of Rhodobacter sp. GTDB lineage: Bacteria > Pseudomonadota > Alphaproteobacteria > Rhodobacterales > Rhodobacteraceae > JASJCA01. Next base: position 157,143 of record JASJDP010000028.1, on the reverse strand, counting down.
TCCGGTCGATCTCGGCCTTCGGGCGCTTTTCCAGACGCAGCGCGAACGACATATTCTTCGCCACGTTCATGTGCGGATAGAGCGCATAGTCCTGGAACACCATCGCCAGATCGCGTTCCTTCGGCTCCAGGTGGCTGACGGGCCTGTCGTCGATGTAGATCTCCCCCTCCGACACGCTCTCGAGCCCCGCGATCATGCGCAAGGTCGTGGACTTGCCGCAGCCCGATGGCCCCACGAGCACGGTAAATTCGTTCTCTTCCATAGAAAGGTCGATGCCGTGAAGTACCTCGACGGCCCCGTAACGTTTGACCAGATTGTCCAGACGTATGGTTGGCATCGAATCCCTATTTCTGATCGTCGCCATTTTATGTATACAAATAGTTTTGTAAATATGCAAAATTCCGATACCTGTTGTAGAAGGAACAAGATGCGTGCTAGTTTCGGACGTACTGATAGTGACGATAGGACGGTAATGGATCGCGTGACCCCATCCGGCAGAGGCTCGAGCGCTCAGCGCATCGAAGCCGCGTTGATGGAGGACATCGCCGCAGGCGCGTTGCGGCCGGGCGAACGGCTCGATGAGACAGGCCTCGCCGAACGCTTCGGCGTCTCCCGGACCCCCGTGCGCGAGGCGCTGTCGCGCCTGACGGCTCAGGGCATTCTTGTTGCGCGCGATAAGCGGGGTGTGCAGGTCGCGGAGTACTCACGCGAGCAATTGGCGCAAATCTTTGAAGCTATGCATGAAATCGAGACTGTGTGCGCAAGGCTTGCGTCGCAGCGGCTAAGCCTTCTGGCCCGCGCGGAAATCGAGGCTGCCCAGGCGCGGTGCGTCGAAGTCGCCGAGGCAGGCGACTTTGCCGAGTATCTGCGCGCCAACGAGGCGTTCCATCTGGCGATCTACAAGGCCACGGGTAACCCTTATATTGCAGAACTGGCGTCGGACTTTCGCCGCCGGACCGGCCCTTTCCGCGCCAAGAAGTTTGCAACCAAGGAAGATCTGGTGGCCTCCGCCAAGAGCCATGAAGACCTTCTTGCGAGCATCTTTTCAGAAGACTCGCAAACCGCATCCAAAGGCATGCGGGACCATATGACAGCAAGCTTTATTCAGACGCTCGCCGCGAATTAGGGCGCTTTGTACCAAGTCTTTGGCTCGGCTTTACAGCACTTGTCCGCAAATAACTTACTTTGTATACAAAAAGGAATCACGGCAATCGGAGGCCGCCATGGGCGTAGCGGAGACAAAGATCTATCCCATCAACACCGGCTGGCTCGAGGCGGATTTGGGAACCTACATTTTCTGGAAGGGGCCTGCAGGAAAAAAGATATGGAATCCGGTCTACTGCCACTACGTCGACACCGGCGAGCACAAGATCCTGATTGATACCGGCCTTTGCGACGAGGAGCGCGCGACCAAGTATCACCACAAGTGCGACAAGCGCGGCTGCCTGCAGGTCCACGAGCATCTGGAGCAGAGGCTCGGTGTGCATCCCGATGAAATCGACGCCATCGTATTTACTCATCTGCACTGGGACCACGTGCAGAACATGAAGAAATTCAGGAACGCCCGTTACATCGCGCCCAAGGGTGAGATCGAAATGGCCTACAACCCTTTGCCGCTTTACTACCGGACCTATGAATGCGGCATCCTCGACATCGAACCGGCCTATGCCGGCTGTGTGTTCGAAGCGGTCGAGGACGAATGCGAGGTGCTGCCGGGCATCACCATGTTCCACACTCCTGGCCATTCGGTCGGCCACATGGCGGTGACGGTCGCCACGGCGATGGGTGACATCGTGGTGGCGGGCGACGCGATCTTTCAGGAACGCAACCTGGAACCCAACCCATCCGAGATGTGGCGCTATTGGGTGCCTGCGCGCTTCGTCGACTCGGTCGCGGGCTGGCGGTCGGTCGAAGAGATCGACAAACGCGCCGACTACGTGCTGCCCTGCCACGACAAAGAAGCCAACGCGCGGTCTGACGTGTTTCCCTACGACGGCATGCCGCTGCGCAAGCGGCGCCAGTTCATCCCCGGCTACCAGTTCTATTTCGGCGACATGCCCGACGGCATGGCGGCCAAGGCAGCACCCGCAATGTCCAAGGAAGAAGCCGAGGCTTACATCGCCGGACTGGTCGCGCCCACGCCCGACCCGGCGTGATGGTCCAACAGCTGGGCAGTCTTGCCGAGGTCGCGTCCAACTACGACGCAATCGTGCTCGACCAGTGGGGCGTGCTACATGACGGCAGTGCGCCCTATCCTTTTGCCATCCGGGCATTGGCGCAGCTGAAGGCCCGCAAGCTCCGTCTGGCCGTTCTCTCCAATTCGGGCAAGCGGGCGGAACCCAACAAAGCGCAATTGTCCAAGATTGGGTTCGCGCCGGGCACGTTCGATTGCGTAATGACGTCCGGCGAAGCGCTGTGGCGCGAATTTTCCTCCGGCTTGGTCCGTGTCTCCAGGCTCTATCCGATTACCCGTGGACCGGGCGATGCCGAGGCCTGGGCAGAGGGATTGGATGTCTCTTTCGTGCCGATCGATCGGGCCGAGGCCGTGCTGCTGATGGGCCTTCCGGACACCGCGGGGGCCAATGACTTTGACGAGGCATTCGCCCCTGCGCTCAGGCGCAATCTGCCAGTCTATTGCTCCAATCCCGACCGGACCGCGCCGCGGGCAGGGGGCGTCACGGTCGTTATGCCGGGAACGCTCGCCCATTCCCATGCCGCCTGTGGCGGAAACGTGCGTTTTGTCGGCAAACCGTATCTGCCGGTCTTTCGGGCCGTGGAGACGGCGCTTGGCGTGCCGCCGGAAAAGCTTCTGATGGTGGGCGACAGCCTGGAACACGACATCGCCGGCGCGCACGCGGCCGGATGGCACAGTGTCTTCATCCGCGGCGGGCTTCATGCCGAGAGTTTCCGCTCTGGTGGAATCGAGGAAACCGTCGCGGACCTGGCCCGAAAAATCGGCGCGCCACTGCCTGAATTCACGCTGGAGGACCTGAGGTAACGTCATGCGAGACCTTCTGACCGACAACTTCCGTTCCCTCTCGGCCCGGATCGGTGCGGACCCGCTCTTGATCCAGGGTCCCGGCGGCAACACGTCGATCAAGGATGACGAGGTCATGTGGATCAAGGCCTCGGGCAAGGAGCTCACCGATGCGGTGTCCTCGGAGATCTTCGTTGCCGTCGACCGCAAGGCTGCCGCGGCCGAAGCGCGCGGGGCCGGCGACGGAACCTGCAAGGCGACCGTGCTGAACCCCGCTGTCCGACTCAGGCCGTCGATCGAGACCACCTTCCACGCGATCCTCGACTGGCGCGTGGTCGTCCATACGCATTCCGTGGCGGTGCTGTCCCACGTCGTGTCGCCAGAGGGTCGCAAGGTTGCGAAGGCAGTGCTGGAAGATCTGAACCCGGTCTTTGTCCCCTACGCGAAACCCGGGCTGCCGCTTACGGTGGCGATCAGGGACCGCATCACGCCGCAGACGCGGCTGATCCTGCTTCAGAACCACGGCCTGATCGTTTGCGGAGCGACCACGCGCGAAACCGATCACTTGATGCAGCAGGTCGAAACCAAGCTGCGCCGGGACCTGATCGAGGTGCACCCGGCCACGCCGGACACAGATCCGTTGCCCGGTTTCTACTGGGCTGGAGAAGAGAGCTGGCTGGCGCAGGATAGCGCGACGCTGGCACGCGTCACCGCCGGGTCCTACTATCCCGACCACGTCGTCTTTCTCGGCCCGGGACTGCCGGTCGGGGACATGGCAGACGCGCCGCCGGTGATCGTTGTTCCCGGCGTCGGTATTCAGATCCGGACCACGGCCACGACGGCGCAACGGGCGATGCTGCGATGTCTTTCGGACGTTCTGCGGCGCGTGCCGGGCGATTGGTCGCTGCAACCGATCGGGCCCGCTGCCGAGGCAGAATTGTTGAACTGGGACGCCGAGAAATATCGACAGCGGCTGGCGGCGAAGGGCTGACCGTATGCTGTCTCTCGGGATCGACATCGGAACTTCGGGTATCCGCACGGCGGTCGTCTCGTCCGAGGGCTCGGTGCTGTCGATGGCCAGTGTATCACATCTGCCGCAGGACCCGCGGCGGATCGATGCCGAATTGTGGTGGACGGCAACGCGCGCCTGTCTCGGCCAACAAATCGAGAAGATCCGGGCAGAGGGGCAGGACCCGGCAGAGATCGGCCATGTCTGCGTGGACGGAACCTCGGGAACCATGGTGCTGACGGATGCCAGCTTGGTCCCGGTCAGCCGCGCACTGATGTACGACTCGAAAGGCTTCGACGACGAAGCCCGCCGCATCGCCGCCGTGGCGCCCGACCCGCATATCACCCGCGGTTCCGGGTCGGCGCTGGCCCGTGCGCTGCGCCTGGTGCACGAAACCGAACAGCCGCGACACCTGCTGCACCAGGCCGACTTCATCGCGGCTCGCCTGACGGGGCAGGGGAGCCAGAGCGACGTGATGAACGCGCTCAAGACCGGCGTGGAGCCGGAGACAGGGCAATGGCCGGACTGGATTGCGTCGCTTCTGCCGGTCGAGCTGCTGCCCCGGGCACTCCAGTTGGGCGATCCGCTGGGCACGCTTCGGGCCGATCTCGCGCGCGACCTTGGGTTACATGCCGAAACCCGGGTGCATGCCGGCACCACCGACAGCATCGCCGCCTTCCTGGCGGCTGCGCCGCTTGAGGCCGGTGTCGCGGTGACCTCGCTTGGATCGACGCTGGCGGTCAAGATGCTTGGCACCCGACGGATCGACGACCCGCCACGGGGCCTCTATTCGCATCGGGTCGGAAATGTATGGCTGGTCGGCGGCGCCTCCAACACCGGCGGACGGGTGCTGCGCCACTTCTTCAGCGACGCAGAGATCGCCAAGCTAAGCGGCCGCATCGACATCGCACAGGATCCGGGCCTCGACTACTACCCGCTGGTCGAGCCCGGGGAACGCTTTCCGATCAACGATCCGACGCTGAAGCCACGCCTTACCCCGCGTCCCGACGATGACGTCCTGTTCCTGCACGGGATCTTCGAGGGCATCGCCCGGATCGAGGCGCTTTGCTACCGCACCATATCCGAAGCCGGCGGCGGACAGCCAACGCGGATCTTTTCGGCCGGCGGGGGCGCCCGAAACCCCGCCTTCACACGGATCCGTGCACGGCATCTCGGCCTGGTACCGGAAACCGCGGCCCAAACCGAAGCCGCGATCGGGGTCGCGCGTGTTCCTTTGATGGCAAGGCCGCGGGACCCCGGCGCGTAACCGCCCGCCGGCCCACGGTAAAAACACACGGAGTATCTGCAATGGCGCCACTTTCGTCCAAACCAGCGATGAACACCGAGGCCTTCAAGGATTGCGACATTCGCGGGACCACGCCGGACCAGGTGAACGAGGACATCTTCGCGCGTGTCGGGCGCGAGTTCGGCCGGCTGCTGGCCAGGGATGTGGCTGACGGGCGATCCAACGACACCATCGTCATCGGTGGCGATGGGCGCCACTCGACGCCGGCCTTGCTGGAGGCTACGATCCGAGGGCTGTCAGGGTCGCCAATCGGAATCGTCAACCTGGGCGCCCGCGTTCCGACACCGGCGATCTATTGGGCGAAAGAGCACTTCGGCGCCCACGCCTCTGCCATCGTTACCGCCTCGCACAACCCGCCGCACTGGAACGGGCTGAAGGTGATGCGGGGCGCAATGCCGCCGCGGCCCGAGGATATCCGCCTTCTGGCCGACAAGGCCGGTGAAGGCGATGTCATTCCACCTTCCGGTTCGGCCCAAACCCAAACCGTCGACTCGATCGTTCAGCAGTATATGGACGCACTGATCCGGCAGTTCGGGTCGCAGTCGCTGGGCAATCTGAAGATCGTCGTCGATCCGGGCAACGGCTGCCTGTCTGGTATCGCATCGCATGTACTGCGCGAAATCGATGCCGATGTCATCCCACTCCACGACCGGATCGACGGTGACTTCTCGGAACGCAATCCCGATTGTGCCGTCGCAGAGAACCTGACCGATCTGGTCAATGCGGTACGCGACGAGGCAGCGGATTTCGGGGTCGGTTTCGATGGCGACGGCGACCGACTGGCCGTGGTCGACGACACCGGGCGGCTGCTTGGCTCGGAACGTCTCGCCATGCTGCTGTTCCAGGGCGCCGTTCCGCTCGGCAAGGACGACACGGTGATACTGGACAACAAGTGCTCGATGCATCTCGACCGCACCGTCGCTGCGCTGGGGGGCCGGGCGGTCCGTTGCAAGAGTGGGCACGCCTACATGAAACGCATGGTGCTCGAGCGTGGGGCCGTTGCCGGTGTGGAATTGTCCGGGCACGTCTTTCTCGGGTCGATCAACGGGCGCGACGATCCACTGCACACCACGATACTTCTTGCGGGGTGGCTGGCCCGGCAGAACCGCCCGATGTCGGCCTTCGTGGACGCCTTCCCCAAGATGCATATGACGAGCGACATCCGGATCGAGATGAGCAAGGCCGACATCGACAAGCTCCTTGCCGATTGCGGCGACGGTCTCGATCGTGCCGAAGTGCAAAGAATCGATGGGGTTCGTCTGGTCTGGCCCAACGGTTGGCTGCTCGTGCGCCGGTCCATCACCGAGCCAAAGGTCACGATCCGGCTTGAAGGCGAGACCAGATTGGATCTGAAGAAGATCGGCAAACTCTTCACCGACCGCTTTGCGTTTCTGCGCGATCAAATCGAGTCTGCGTTGGCGGGCCTAAGCGATGCATAGCCAACGCGTTCTCCGCAGGCTCTCGCCCTATCCCAAATCCGGCCTGACGGTATCGCGACACCACAGGTCACGGTCAGCCGGCGCGGCGGGAAGGCACCGCACCGGTTCCTTTTCCTAGTTTATGACCACCGACTGCAACTCGAAGATCGGCAGCAGGATCGCCAGTACGATGATCAGCACGAAACTGCCCACCACCATCATCAGCACGGGATCGAGGATCGAGGCGATCCGCTTTCTGTCGTTTGCCAGCCAGGTCTCGACCAGCACCGCCGCCCGCTCGGTCATCTGGGCCAGCCGCGCCGACTCCTCTCCCACCCGGATCAGCTGCAGCGCCACCGGCGGAAGCAACGTAAACCGCCGCACCGCGTTCGACAGGCTCTCGCCCTGCTTCACCCCGGTCACGATCGCATCCGCCTGCCGCCGGTAGATCGATACGCTCAACACATCTGCCGCGCCGGTCACCGCATTCACCGCCGTCTGCCGGCTGCCCAGCACAAGCGCCATGGTCCTGAGATATTGCGCCGCGATCGCCAGACGCCGCAGCCGACCGAAGACCGGCACGCGCAGCCAGACGCGTTCCACCCGGTCCCGCACCGGTGGCATCCGCAGCAGCACCAAGCCGCCCACCACGGCGGCACCGAAAGCCGCCGACAGGGCTATCCAGTTCCGCTGGACCCAGTCCGAGGCGCCAAGCACCGCCTGTGTCAGGTCGGGCAGCGGTTGGCCCGTCACCTCGAACATCGCCACCACCTCGGGCGCGACGGACGTCACCAGCACCGCACAGACCACCAGCGACACCACGGCCACGAAGGCCGGATAGATCAGCGCCGTCGCGATCTCGGCCCGGTTGGCGCCCTGCGCCTCCAGGTAATCCGCCAGCCCTTCGAACACCGCGGCCAGATCGCCCGAGGATTCGCCGGCGCGCAGGGACGAGGTGTAGTAGGGCGGAAACCCGGCACGGCTGTTTTCGATGGCGTCCGACAGCGGATAGCCCTCGAGCGTGGCCGCCTTCATCTCGGCGCCGAAGGCTTGCATCGCGCGGCTGCCTTCGCTTTCGATCACGGCGTCCAAGGCCGCCTCCATCGGCAACTCGGCTGCCAGCAAAACCGCCATCTGCCGCGAAAAGATCGCCCGTTCGTCGGCGTCCAGCCGGGCGCCGGAGCGTGCCCCGCTGGCCCGCGCCTTTGCCTTGGCCTCGATATCCGAGGCCATCAGCCCCTGCGCCTTCAACGCATCGAACGCCGCCCGCTCGCTTTCGGCGACCAGCGTACCGGTCTTGCGCTGGCCTTTTTCGTTATAGGCGACATACGCAAAGGGCTGCATTGCTACAGGTCGCCAAGCACCCGGCGGACCTCTTCCACCGAGGTCCGCCCGGCAGCAACCAGCCCCAAGCCCTGCGCCATCAGCGTGTTGCCCTGGGGCACGGCGGTCTTTTTCAACTGCTGCTCGGACGCGCCGTCGCCGATCATCGCCGCAACCTCGTCGCTGATCTCGACGATTTCGAACACGCCCTGCCGCCCGGCATAGCCCGTGTCGCCGCAAGTGTCGCAACCGACCGCGTGCGGCACGGTTTCCGGCACCTCCATTCCGACACCCGCGAACATCGCCCGCGCGGCGGCATCCGGGGTCACCTGTTCCTTGCAGTCGGAACATAAAAGCCGCAGCAGCCTTTGCGCCAGGATGCCGCGCAGGGTCGAGGCGATCAGGAAATTGTCAAGTTCCAGATCGCGCAGCCGCGTCACCGCGGCGACCGAGCCGTTTGCGTGCAGCGACGAAAACACCAGATGTCCGGTCAGCGAGGCCTGCGCGGCCACCTGCGCGGTTTCGGTGTCGCGGATCTCGCCCACCAGGATCACGTCGGGGTCCTGGCGCAACGTGGCGCGCAGACCGGCGGCAAAGGTCATGCCGATCTCGGAATTCGTTTGCGTCTGGCTGATCCCCGGCAGGTGGTATTCGATTGGATCCTCGACCGTGACGATATTGCGCTTGGCGTGGTCGGCCAGCTGCAGCAGCGAATAAAGCGTCGTGGTCTTGCCCGACCCGGTGGGTCCCGTGGCCAAAACGATCCCGTCTGGCCGCGCCGCCATCCGGTGCAACGCCGCGCTTTGCGCCTCGCTCAGCCCAAGGGCGTCCAGCGGCAACAGGCCCGAATGCCGGTCCAGCACCCGCAGCACGACGCGTTCGCCGAAATGCCCCGGCAGCGTCGACATCCGGACGTCGATATCCCGGCCGCCATAGCGCAATGCGATGCGCCCATCCTGCGGCAGCCGCGTCTCGGCGGTGTCCAGCCCCGCCATGACCTTCAGCCGCGAGATCACGCGGCGCACCGGTACATCCTTGCGGTCCATGACCGTGCGCAACATGCCGTCGACGCGCACCCGGGCGCGCAGCCCGTCCTCGGTGGGCTCGACATGCAGATCCGAGGCGCTGGCGCGCACCGTCCGGCGCAAAAGCTGGTTCACCAGCTCGATCACCGGCGCCTCGGTCGCGTCCTCCAAAAGATCGCGCAGCCCGGGTCCGCCGCCACGGGTTTCCAGGTCAAAGCTGAGATCGGTTTCGCCGTCTTCCTGGCCACCGCCCTGGTGGTAGTGTGCATTCAAAAGACTCTCGAATGCCGCCTGTTCGACCCGTTCAATCCGAAGGGACCGCTTGGACCTGCGTCGCGCTTCGCGCAGGCCGAAGACCGTGGCACCGGGTCCGCAGACCAGCGCGTCGCCTTGCAGCACCATCTGCTGGTCTCGGGCAAAGACGAAGGGCAGGTCATGTGTCGCCATGTCACTCCTTCACGGTTGATCCCGGAATTGCAGGCGGGAGGGCAGGGGCGGGTAGGTCTTCGACCGGGCATAGCTGTCGATGAAGCCGGCGTCGAAGGGCTGGTCCAGGTTGGCACCGTCGAACGGGAATTGCGCGGGTGGCAGAGACGGGTACTGGTTGTCGGGCTTCAGTGCGATGGCGCCGCTGGCGCGGCGGGCATCGCGGGCGACCTCCCGTGTCAGCTTGGTGGCGTCGCGGTCGCTGCGCACGATCCGCGGGCGCAGCAGCAACAGCAGCACCCGCTGGTCCCGGGTGACTGCCCGTCCGCGGAACAGAGCACCGAACAGCGGCAGATTCTTCAGCCCCGGCACGCCCGCGTTTTGTGCGCCCGAGGCGTTCTCCAGCAAGCCGCCAAGCATGATTACCTTGCCGTTGCCGACAAGAACGTTGGTTGTCAGCGAGCGCTTCGACGTGATCTCGCCTCCGGCGGCCGAGGATGCATTGGTCAGGTTCGACACCTCCTGAACCACCTCCATCCGCACCGTGTTGTCACCGGTGATCTGCGGCGTCACCGTCAGGGTCAGCCCCACATCCTGGCGCTCGATGGTCTGGAACGGTTGTTCCGGCACCGCGCTGTCGCCAACCGTGGCGAAGCTGCCGGTCACGAACGGCACGTTCTGCGCGACGACGATTTCCGCTTCGGTGTTGTTCAGCGTCATGATCGACGGGGTCGACAGAAGTCTGGTCGAGGTGTCGCTGGTCAGGGCGCTTAGGAAACCGATAAAGCCCTGATCCTGCGCGGCGTTGAGGCTGTAGCCGCCGATCGTCCCGCCTTGGCCCGGGCTGATCGCCGGGCCGGTGACAGCCGCGCTGACAAGGCTCGTCAGCGTCGGACGCCCGCCCAGGCTAAACTCGGCCCCGCCGAACAGCGCATCGTTCAGCAGGACGCCGAACTGTGCCGTCAGGTCGCTCAGCGTCTGTACGCTCAGCTCGAATATCACCCCCTCGATCAGCACCTGGCTGGGCCGCTGGTCGAGCCGCTTGATCGAACTGGTGATCGAGGCGATCTGGTCCGTCGGCGCCGTGACCAGCAACGCATTGGTTTGCGGTTCGGCCACGATCGTGACCTCTCCCTGCTGTCCTTCGCCAGCGGCCAGAACCGATCGGGCTATCACGCCTTCCAGCTGTAATGCATCGGCATAGTTCAGCTGCACCACCCGGGTCGTTACACTGCGCTGCGGCGTGTCGAGCTGCGATACGACCGATCTAATGCGGCTGCGGAATTCGTCATTGCCGCTGACCACGACGGCATTGGCGCGGAAATCGGCGCTGAGCGACCCGCCGGGGGGAACGATATCAAGTGACTGGATCGTCGTCAGAATGTCCTGGGCGTTGGAATAGTTCAGCCGGATGGTTTCGATCGTCTTGCGCCGCGGCCGGTCGAGCTGGTCGATCAGCTTGCTGATCCGGTCGATGTTTTCCCGCCGGTCGCTGATGATCAGAAGACCCGATTGCTCGACGGTGCTCAGCACCGCCTCGTTGGGCAAGAGCGGGCGGATCACCTCGACCGTCTCGCCAAGCGAAATGTTTCGGACCACGAAGACCCGTGTCTCGAACGCGCCGCCGGCGGTGCGCACCGTTTCCCCCGGCGCCAGTTCGCGTGCGAAATCTATCGGCACGATGCGATCGACCTGGTTGCCCTCGACAATTGTCAGCCGGTTCAGCTCGAGCACATTGAGGAAAATCTCATAAAGCGCGGCGTTGTTCACCGTGCCCGGAGCGATCACCGTCACCGTGCCCTGCACCCGCGCGTCCAGGGTGAAATTCCGCCCCGTCGCCTCGGCGACGATTTCGACGAACGAGCGCAGATCGGCGTCGCGCAAATCCAACGATATCTGCGCGCGCGCCGATTGGCCAAAGGCCAACAGGAACGCGATCAGAAAGCAAAGGGCGCGGCTAGCTTTGATCAAGATTGACCTTTATCAACTGGCGCGCGCCGTCCCGCATGATTTCCAGGTCCAGCGACCCGCCGCTCGTCAGCGCATTCGGTGCATTTGTCAGCAGGTCCGGGTCCTTGACCGATTCGCCGTTGACACGCAGGATCATGTCCCCTGTCTTCAGGCCGAACTGATCGTAAAGCTGCCCCTGTTGGATCCAGGCGACATCCAGCCCGCTGCTGCCGTCCTCGAGTTCGGTTTTCACTAGCCGCCCGGCCTCGACCAGTGCGCGCTCGATAAAGCGGCGGTCCAGTCGCTCGACCGCAATAGTGACCTCGGACGTCGTTTCGGGCGGCACATAGGGCTCTTCGACTTCGACCTTGGCAAGGTGGCTGAGGTCCTCGCGGTAGACGGGGATCAACTGCGGGATGTCACCCCACATCATGTGCACCCCCGCCGCGTCGATCCGGGTGACAACCTCACCCCCCTCAAGCTCGTCGCCGACGCGCACGACCTTCACGAAACCGCCGTTTGATTGCACCATCGCCCAGCTGTCGCGGCCACCGTCGGCGACCAGGCCCGACAGGATGTAGTCCGTTCGCATTTCAGGCTCGGGCTCGGCCTCCACGACCGGCTCGGGTTCCGGTTGCTCCGGTTCCGGCTCGGGGATCACCTCGACGCCGAACACGGCGGGCCAAGTGGCGGCAAGCTGCGGGGTCTCAAGCGCGACGACCTTGGCCGATCCGGCCAGCCGCGGCGGTTCGAACGGTGCCTGCGGCGGCGCCATAAGCGTCAGGCCGAACTGGCCCGCGGTGAAGCCAAAAGCTCCCACGGCGACGCTCAGCATGATGTTGGACAACAGCTTCAAGGCGCAAACGACTCCCTAGACCCTGAAAAAACTAGAAATTCAGCGGGGCAATGTCTATCACCGAATTGGCGGCAAGGCCAGTATCCGTGCGATCCCTTGCGGTCTTCGGCCAGGGCTCGCGCAGTTCGTTTCCGCCCTGGCGCGTGGGATCTGCGGCGGCCGTCGCGCAGTGATTGCGCGTGTCGGCCGACATCACCTCAATAAACGGGTACTGGGACGGCGACCCGCCAACCTTGTCCTTCCGGTTGGCCAACGGAAGACAGCACGTCGCGAAACGCTGTGGGCAGGTCCTGCCCGCGGCTGACGACAACGTCCAAATCGGCGCTGCGCTGCGGGATCTGCCCCGTCAAGCTGCCGCTGACCGGAGACACTCCGCCCTCGAGCTGCAGATCCAGCCGCCAGCCTTGATCCTCCTGCAGAACGGCGCTGGCCGGCCCCTGGCCGAACGCGGCCCCTCCCGCCTTAACCGCCAGCAGCTCCGCCATCAGGCGTCCGCTCACCACCGGCGTCCGCAATAGACCGCGCGCATCGGCCGACCCGTCCCGCAGCGCCAGCAGACCCTCCAGGTCCACCTGACCGCTGCTTACCTGATCGAGTGCGACCGTACCGGTCACGGCGGACAGCCGCGCCGTGTCGGGCCAGTAGGACATCGTCAGATCGCCCGCGATGTCGATCCCCTCGCCCGTCGCCCGTATCCGCCAGCGCAATCCGCTCAGGTCGGGCGCCTGCGCTTGCCACGAGATCTCGATCGGCGGCCAGATGCCTTCTGCCGGCATCGGCATCCGGCCGCTGCGCAGGCCGGCGTCGTCCGGCAACGCCTCGGTCCAGGCCGGCAGCCCTTCGGGCATGGCCATCCGCACATGGTGTATCCGGCCGAAATACACCGCCGCCGCGGCCAACCCGGCCGCAAATACGATCAGCAGGAACAGGAACCGGATCACTCTGCCGCCTCCAGCACGAAGGAGGCGGTAACCAGCCCCGGCTCGGCGCGCTCGATCCGGAAGGATGCGATCCGATAGCCCCAATCCGGCGAGGCGAAATAGAGCCAGTTCGTCAACCGCTCGAACGCAACCGCATCGAAATCGAGGTCGATCCCGCCATCCGGCCGTGCCGACAGCCCCGAGACCACCCCGCGCAAATCTTCGCGCAGCAGGCTTTGCTCGATGCCGCTGATACCGATGGGTGGTGCGGCCGCCACCTCCGGCGCCGCCGTCAGCCCCTCCGCAGGCAGGGCCTCGACCTGCTCGGACACCCAGCCCAGCAGCGCATGTGCCTCGAACGCAGCCGTTCTTGCCGTGTCCCGCGCCTGAAGCACCGGCAGTATGCCAAGCATCACAATCGCCAGCGGCACCACCGCCACGCCAAGCACCAACAGCAGCCAGCGCTCGCGCGGCGATAACTGAGCCAGCAGGTAGATCAGCCGATCGCCCATCGCCTACTCCGCCGCCGTCAAAAGCCGAAGCCGGGCCGCAACGCCTTCGCCCTGCCGCGCGCTCGATTCCAGCAGTTCAACCTCGAACCGGTCGGCGCGCAGATCCGCGACCAACTGGTCGAGACCGGCAAAATCGCCGATCTCCACTGATGCCACCAGCCCGGTATCCCCGCGGTAGGATATCGCCCGCAGGCTGATCCGATCGCCGGTCAGATAGGGTGCGGCGGTCTGGAACAGAACCAGCGGGTCGATCTCGACCGCCTCATCCGGTGCCTGATCCGCAGCCTGAACCGCAGCCGTCACCTGGGCGCGCATATCGAGGATCGGCCCGGATGGCACAAAGTGCTCGCGCACCAATCCCTGCGCCAGGCCCTGATCGCGCTGACGTTCGGCCTGCAATTGGTGGGTTTCGACCACGACGCTGCCAAGAAAGGCCGCTACGGCCAAAACCGCCGCCAGAACTGGGGCCCGCCAGCGCCGCATCCCGCTGCGCAGGCGGTCGAAATCGACGCTCGGCGGCTCTTTCAGGTCGATGCCGCGCGTGGCGTCGGTCCAGCGCAACGGTTTGGCATTTCCATCCTTGGCCAGTTCCGCCGGATCACCATAGACCGGCATCCCCAGACCGTCGATCAGCGCGTCCAGCGGACCATGCGCTTCGCCAAGCCGCAGCACAGCCCTCGGTTTGCCGCGATCCGCGGCTTCTGCCAGCAGAGCTTCGGCAAGATCCGGTTCGGCGGAAAACCCGTCCTCGATCCCAAGGCGCGCGCTGACGGTTTCACCGGCCGTCTCGATCGTCCAGACCTCTGCCGCGCATGGCAGCGCCAGGTAATCCGGGACAAGTGCGATGCACCCCTTGGCAAGCTGTGCGCGCCAGTCCTGCAACCGCTGCGCCTCGCCGACCAGCGCCCGTGTCCACTGCCCCGGCTTGCCTTTCGGCGCGAAGGGCCGCACCTCCAGCTCGGTCATTGGCAGGCCCAGCTGCTCGGTCAACATCCGGCGCCCGACCCGCTCGCGCGCGATGCCGCGCAGCTTTTCCGGCAGGTCCAGCGGCAGCAAGGGCACGTCCGCCCCGGGCACGACGGCGACATGCGGGCCGGCCGGGGGCGGCGCGTCCCCGAGTACCCAGATCAGCGGCTGCGCAAAGCTGCGCCGTGCCATGCCAACTCCTGTCTGCCCTTGCCCGTCGATCCGGGTGCTGAGTCACTATGGAGATATCCCCACCCGGCTTCAATCATACTCGGCCCAGCGGTAGGCCACACGTGTGGTTTCGCGGTCGGCTTCGTCCCGCTCCAGGGTCACCCGTCGCACCGCTGCGTTGCCGTCCAATTCCGCCGTCAGCCGCGCCTCGAACCAGTTGCCGGCAATCGTGATCCGGTCGAAGGGCAGGTGGTCGACGTCCTCGGTTTCCAGAAGTTCGATCGTCCGGTTCCGTATCTCCGACCGCGACTCCAAATACCCGGTTCGCAAGGTCTCGATCAGTTCGGTGACCTGTTCCTCGGGGAACGGTGCCAGCGCGGCGCGCAGCACCGGCACCGAGGCCGTGTTGAGGTTCAGAAGCTTGTCGAACGGAATCGCCGATACATGCCGCTGCAACACAGCGAAGCGATCCGGCGTCATCCCCTCGACCAGCCGCAGCTCCGCCAGCACCGCCACCGGGCCGCCACGCGGCTGTACCGGCGGGTCGCGCCGCAGATAGGGGTTAATGTTGCGCGGACCCCCGGGTGAGACGAAGTCGGTGATTTCGCGCAGCAGGGACCGTGGCAGGTCGATGGCGTCGAAAAGCCGGGCAAAGCTGTCCTGCGCATAGGCGTCATCCGCCCGGCTCAGCCAGTTGACGTTCAATCGCCCTTGCAGATCGGCCAGCTCGACGGTGACCCGCCCGCGGTCGATGTCGTAAACCCGTCCGACCTGCGCCCAGTCCTGCCCGCGATGCACCGCGGTGCCATCCGGTCCTGCGCTTTGAAGCAGCGCTGGCAAAAGCGCCTCTGCCGCGTCGAGATACAGGTCGAGCTGCCCCGCCGCCTGTGTCCCGGCGGTCCGCAGCCGCGCGCTCTCGGCGCGCGTCAAAAGCGCCGCGGCGACGGACGAAATCACCAGCACGATGACCAGCGCGTTGATCAGGACGGCCCCACGATCCTCCCTCATCGCAGCGTCACCACCGTCTCAAGCAGATCGAGCCGTGCGTGCGTCAGCCGCACCCGCAGCGCCTGCGGTAAAACGGCCTGACCTTCGTTGCCCGGAAACCCGACCGTCCAGCCGCGCTCGGGCACGTAACCCTCGAGCTCGAATCCCAGAATCTCCCTGAAAATGGTAACCTCGCCACCCTGCACGCGAGCATTCGCCGGTGCCAGCACCGGCCAGACCTGACGCGAGACCGCGCCCGAGCCGGCATCGAACCGCCAGGTCACCCGCGCTTGTCCCGGATCCCGGCCGTCCAGGGTGCCGGTGCCACCCACTGTCAGGCTGAATGCCTCGCCGCGCGCCGGCGCATCGAGCGAGGGAAACACCGCCCCGCCGGGCGGACGAAACGGCAGGTCCAGCGCGGCGTTCAGGTCCTGCCGAAGAAGACTCAGGCCATAGGCCAGTTCCGCCGCCTCGCCGCTCAGTTCGACCAGCCGGTCGTTGCTGCGCAGGGTCTGCTCGACGACCTTGACGCCGATCAGCGCCACCACGGCAAAGATCGCCAACACCGCCACCAGTTCGAGCAGCGTAAAGCCCGTGTCCCGGCGCCGTCTCATTGCACGGGTCCGGACGGCGCATAGACCACGACGACCGCCCCCGGCTGATCCGCCGCACTGACGCGCACCCGCGCCTCGACGAATCCGCCCTGGGTCAGTTTCTCGGATATGTCGACCCGCCACTCGTAGGGCCCCTGCCGCACCACCTGCGGCAGCCCGCGCCCCGCCGCCATTCCGACAAGCTTCAGCTCTTCGGCCCGGTTCAGCGCCGCGGTTTGCGCCAAGATACGCGGCACTTCACTGCCGATCGCCATCCGGGCCTGTCCCAGGCTTTGATACCCTGCCACGATTCCGACCGACAACACCAGCACGGCAATCACGACCTCGATAAGGCTAATGCCTTCGTCGCGTGCCGGTCTCATCCCGCGCGGCATCTTGCCGGTCCCCAACCGTCGCTTTCGCAAATCCGCACAGCCGTCCCGGCCTTGAACACCAGGCGCAATTTTGTGCTTTGTCCGACCGGCAGAAACACCACACGCGTCCGCGGGTCGAACGGCTGCTGCACCGTCACGGAATCGCGCCAGTGTACGGCCGCGCTCATCTCTTGCCATTGCCCGCCGACGCGCCGCAGCCGTTGATATCCGTCGGGATCGATCGACAGCCCCAAGACTTCGCGCCGAAGCACCGCCTGCTCCCGCATCGCCGCATGCACCGTTTCGAACCGCGACCAGTCCTGCGCATTCGAACTGCGCGGCCGGTTCACCCCAAGGCTTACGGTGACCGTGAGAACCGACAGCACCGTTATCACGATCATCAGTTCGATCAGGGTGAACCCCGCCGTGCCGCGGTCTATTTCGCCATCCACGTGCCGATATCCGAATTGGTGCCGTCCCCGCCCTGGGCCCCGTCGGCGCCGAAGGTGAAGATGTCGAAATCGCCGTACACACCCGGCGACAGATACTGATAATCCGCCCCCCACGGGTCTTTCGGAAGCCGCTCGATATAGCCGCCATCGGCGTAGTTCGGCGCCAGCGGCTCGCTTACCGGCGGGTTGACCAGCGCCTGCAGCCCCTGTTCGGTCGTCGGATAGCGCAGGTTGTCGAGCTTGTAGAACTTCACCGCGTTTTCCAGACTGGCCAGATCCGCCTGCGCGCGCGCGACGCGCGCCTGATCCGGCCGGTCGATGATCCGGGGCACGATGACCAGGGCCAGGATCGACAGGATCACCACAACCACCATCAATTCCAGCAGCGAAAACCCCGCATCACCCCGCCTTGCCGAGTCGCTCATGTCTATCCCTATCCCGTTGGAACCACGCCCTAAATCGCAACGCGGATCAAGTTTAGCAATTACGCACAGCGACCTCAACGCCGGTGACCGAGACCGGCCATACGCCGCCGTTCGTCAGCCTCTGCCGATATAGGGCATCTTCGTCGCCATGATCGTCATGAACTGAACATTCGCGCTCAGCGGCAGTGCCGCCATCTGCAGCACGGCCTCGGCCGCATGGGCCACATCCATCGTCTCGGGCACCGGCTTGCCGGCCTCCCGCGCCCGCGCCGACAACTCTTCGACCATCGGTGTGCGTGCGTTGCCGATATCGATCTGACCGCAGGCGATGTCATAGGGTCGCCCGTCAAGCGACAGCGTCCGCGTCAGTCCGGTGATCGCATGTTTTGTCGTCGTGTAGCACACCGACCCTTCGCGCGGCACATAGGCCGAGATCGAGCCGTTGTTGATGATCCGCCCGCCCTGCGGCGCCTGCCTCCGCATGTGCCGGAACGCCTGCCGGGCGCACAGGAACATCCCGTGCAGGTTCACATTCACCACCTCGGTCCAGGTCTCGACCGGGATCTCGTCGATCATCCCGGCAATCCCGAACGTGCCGGCGTTGTTGAACAGCACGTCGATCCGCCCCGCGGTTTCGACAAACCGTTCGAAGGCCTTTTCCACCGCGTCGGGATCGGTCACGTCCGCCGGCAACACCACAACGTTGTCGTGGCGCGTCGCGATCTCGGCCAGCGCCGCCGCCCGCCGCGCCAGAACCCCCACCATCCAGCCCTTGGAAATGAACAGTTCCGCCGTCGCGCGGCCAATGCCGCTGGACGCGCCGGTGATCAATATCGTTCCGCTCAACTATCTTCCTCCTCTGTCAAGGCCAGTGGCGCCGGGCCGTGGGCCAAATCGTCGACCGACAGTCCCCCCGATGGCCGCGCCAACCGGTACCGTGTCACCCAATAAAGACGTTCCTGCGCCCGGGTGATCGCCACGTAGGCGAGCCGCTTCCACAGCGGCAGACCCGCCTCGATCCGGCCCGATTGCGCCGCTGCCCAGATATCGGGGGCGAATACCTGCACTTCGGGCCATTGCGACCCTTGCGCCTTGTGAATCGTCACGGCGGAGCCATGCAGAAACGCGGCCCCCATGCGCGCCGCAAACGGAATGAACGGTTCGTCCTGATCGGGGAACTCGATCTTCACGATGGAGGCCGCGGAAATCCGCGGCTCTTCCGCCCCCATCACGTGCAACCGGGAAAACCCCGGCTTCTGCCCGGGGCCAAGATAGATCACCTGCGCGCCCTTGATCAGCCCCCGCGCCTCGAGGTCGATCCGCCGTTTGCGGTGCTTCAGCGGCAGCTCGATCCCGTCACAGATCAGCGGTTCGCCGGGCAACAGCGCATCCGGCGGCGCCCCGAACGCGCCCCTGAACGCCTGGATCAACCGGACCCGCGTCACGTTGCGCCACACCAGCACCGGTGACCGCGCCATCATGTCCGCATCCACCCGCGGGGCGACGACCACCCGATCATCGCCCCGTGCCGCCGCCTCGATCTGCCGCTCGAACTCCTCAAACCCCAGCTGCTCGTTGCCCAGGCTGTG
Organism: Rhodobacter sp.; assembly: GCA_030065095.1. Lineage (GTDB taxonomy): Bacteria > Pseudomonadota > Alphaproteobacteria > Rhodobacterales > Rhodobacteraceae > JASJCA01. Next base: position 137,864 of record JASJDP010000028.1, on the reverse strand, counting down.
AGCGAGGTCCAATATGGGATTGCCTTCCGCCTGCCTGTGAACCCGGTTCAGCATCAGCTTCTTCGGCCCTTCGAACCGGTCGAACACCATCTCGCCCGACTGGCCCACCGGCGCGAGCTGCGCCGGGTCGCCAAAGAGCAGCAGAGTGGGAAAGATCTCTTGCAAATCCTCGAACTGCGTCTGGTCCAGCATCGAAGCTTCGTCGACAAATCCGATATCCAGGGGATCTTCGCGCCGCTTCCACCCGATGATGAAATCCGACCCGCGCAAACCGGCCGTAGCCAAGGCGCCGGGGATCGATTTCTGAGCGTTGTAAAACTCCAGCGCGCGGTCCAGCGCCGCGTCGGTCAAGCCCTCGATCTTTGGCCGCTCGGCCCCGCCCGCCAGCCATTCGGCCACCTTCTCGTACTCCGGATCGTAAACCGGCGTGTAGAGAATCCGGTGGATGGTCGTCGCCGGCACGCCGGCCGTGCGCAGAACGCTTGCCGCCTTGTTGGTCGGCGCCAGGATCGCCAAAGTGCGCCGGTCCTTCTTGCGGCGGCTTTCGTAGTCGCCCGAGACGATCTCGACACCTGCCTCTTCCAGCGCGTGGTACAACCGCGCCAGCAGCATCGTCTTGCCCGACCCGGCCCGGCCCAGCAGCGCCATCGCCTGTGCCTTGCCTTCCGTCGAAGGCGTCAAAAGCCCGTCGTCCAGATCGACGCCCGCTCCGCGCAGCATCTCGGCGATGCTATCGAATGCCTCGGCCTGATCTTCCGAAAACGTGAAAGCGGATGCGCCCATGGCGCGACCCTAGACCGAGGGCCGTGCGGGGGGAACCGGCGATTGCGGCGGTTCGCCCAACCTCCTCAGACGATCTCGGGGTCAAAGAGACGCCTTGCACAGGTGCTACCCGGCCATCGCGAGCGGGGCAGGCGCCGTCTGCCTGAACGCCTGCTCGAACCACAACCGTGACAGGGCATCCGTCACCCCGGCTCTCTGCAGCAACCGTTGCCGAAGGCTCGCATCGAATGTCCAGAGGCCAACGCTCACGGCGTTGCGGCCTTCCCCCGCCGTTCCCAGCACGGTCGGCTCCCATCCAAGGCGTCGATAGATCCGCACCATGCGCGCGTCGAAGACGCCGACCGCATCGCTCAGATGAAATCCAAGGCCCACTTCCAGACCGCCCAGCATAAGTGCTGCCGAGACCCGCGGCGGCGCGCCGTCGCCAAGGCAGAACCGTGTGCATTCCCAGATGAACGGGCTTTGAATGCGCGCACCACCCGTCAAACCGGTGAAGTGATCGTTCACCATCGCGTCACCGGTCGTTGGCAGAAATCGCAACGACCCGCCGTGACCGCCATGGGACCCTTGCCAGATCACATAAAGCGGGTTCATCCCGTCATAAGCATCGCGTTCGGTGCCGTCGGCACCGACCTCTACGTCCCAATGCAGCCGGTCGCGGAATTGTCGGGCGCGGTCGCGGAACATCGCGTCGCGCAGCTTTGGGAACAGGTGCAACTCGTCGCCGTAGAGATAGCGCAGCATGTCTTTGCCTTTCGTCTCGACATTCGGACGAAAGGCTGGCGCAGCTTGGCTAACGCGGCCCTAACGGACCGCACGGTTTGTTAACGAAACGGGAGGTGGTCAGATCACCAGCAGGCCCAAAGTCAGCGCACGTGCGACCGCATGGGTCGTGTTGCTGGCATTCAGTTTGAACCGGGCGCTTTCGATATAGACGCGCAGGGTGTGCTCGCTGATCGACAGGCTCTCGGCCGCCTGTGCACGGCTGCAGCCCATGGCAAGCATTGTCAAAGCATCCACCTCTCTTGGGCTGAGGGCCCGCACTTGCGTCTCGTCCGTTCCGTGCTCGATTTCCAACGCCTTCTGATTGACGAAATGCGCCGCGAGAATCAGGTCGCGCATATGGCGTTCGGTGTACTTGTCCCACTGCGGATCTGTGCGCCGGTCGCTGACCGTGAATAGGGCGAACTGGCCGTTCGGGCCCCGAATCGGGACCGAAAACCCTTGCTGTCCGACCCCGGCACTCTGGGCTTCGCCCATGAAGTCCCGCGCTTGCTTGGCCGACCAGTCGAGCCGCTTCCAGTCGACCGGGTGAAACCGCCGGTAGCATCCCTGCACCACGGGATCGATCCGCGCATATTCCTGTTCCAGATAGCGATCGACCCAGTCCATCGGATAGGTCAGCGCCGCATATTGCCCGCCCGCGGCATTGACCGAGTGATAAACCAGATGTTCGACGTCGAATAAGTCCCGCAGTCCGATGATCTGTCCCTGAAGTTCGTCCAGGGACGCAGCGCCTTGCATCCCTTCAATAAACGTGTCCAGTCGTCCCCGCATCTGACAGTGCCGCCGAAGGCGCCTTCCCCTCAGTCGACGCAATTTCGGTCGCCGCGATCAGCATGGTGTCCTCCAGCTGCTCGGCAAGGGCGGACAACCCGTTTTTCTGGGCATAGGTCTTCAGGTCCGCAAGTACGTCGAGTATCCAGTCGTTTGCCATTGGTACTCTCCCCAGGAAAGGTTAACGGTCTGTTAAGAACAGTCTACCACATTCATAGTATCTTCAGACGGTCGCGGATAATAACTCGCCAAAAATGGGGAGAGTAAGGTTAACAAGAGTTTGAAATCCGGGCAGGCGGTTAAAATTCGAAACAATTAGGGCCCCGCGAATCACCGGGGCCCAGGACAACAAGTTCAGCGCACGGCTTTAGCGGCCGATATTCAGCGCATCCTCCAATGTCCTTAACCCCGTCTTCGGTGCCTGCACCAGAACGGACATGTTGCCCGGCTTGTGTTCGTTCCGCATCATCTTGGTATGCGCTGCCGGGATTTCGGCCCAGGGAAAGACTTCGGACATACACGGATCCAGCCGCCGCTCGACCATCAGCTTGTTTGCTGCCGCCGCCTGCTTGAGGTGCGCGAAGTGAGAGCCCTGGATGCGCTTCTGGTGCATCCAGACATAGCGCGCGTCCATCGTCAGGTTATACCCCGTGGTCCCGGCGCAGATCACCACCATGCCGCCCTTCTTCACCACGAAGGTCGACACCGGGAACGTCGCCTCGCCGGGATGTTCGAACACCATGTCGACATTCACGCCCTTGCCGGTAATCTCCCAGATCGCCTTGCCGAACTTGCGTACCTCGGCGAACCAGGCCTTGTATTCGTCCGTGTTAACCGTCGGCAGCTGCCCCCAGCAGTTGAAATCCTTTCGGTTGATGACACCCTTGGCCCCCAGATCCAGCACGAATTGCCGCTTGTCCTCATCGCTGATCACCGCAATGGCATTCGCGCCGGCGGTGTTGATCAACTGGATCGCGTATGATCCCAGACCGCCCGAGGCACCCCAGACCAGCACGTTCTGCCCGGGCTTCAACTCGTGGGGATGGTGGCCGAACAGCATCCGGTAAGCCGTGGCCAACGTCAGCGTGTAGCAGGCCGATTCTTCCCATGTCAGGTGTTTGGGCCGCGGCATGAGTTGCTGCGCCTGCACGCAGGTGAACTGCGCAAAGGATCCGTCGGGTGTTTCATAGCCCCAGATCCGCTGCGACGGCGAAAACATCGGGTCGCCCCCGTTGCATTCCTCGTCGTCGCCGTCGTCCTGGTTGCAGTGGATCACGACCTCGTCGCCGACCTTCCAGTTCTTCACCTTGTCGCCCACGGCCCAGACGATGCCAGAGGCGTCGGACCCCGCAATATGAAACGGTGCCTTATGCACGTCAAAGGGCGAAATCGGCACGCCCAGACCCGCCCAGACGCCATTGTAGTTTACGCCCGCCGCCATCACCAGAACCAGCACCTCGTGGCTGTCCGGCCGCGGCACATCGACGACTTCGACTTCAAACGACTTGTCCGGCTCGCCGTGTCGCTCACGCCGGATCGCCCAGGCATGCATTTGCTTTGGCACAAAGCCCATCGGGGGTATCTCGCCAACCTCGTAAAGGTCCTTCTCAGGTGCCTCGTAAGCCGCAATCGCAGGGTTCGTGTCCAGGGCCATGGCCGGGCTCCTTCGTCCGAGTTGATCCGTGCCGCGCCGCAGAATCGCGCACGCGTTCAGATCCGAATAAGCACGTTTGCGCAACTATGCAAACAGAAATGCGCCGATTTTGTAATTTTATGTCCGCTGCGTTTGCACAGTGTTCGCCGCAACTGCATCAGAACCGGTGTGCAACCGACCGCGCGTAATATCCCAGCAGCCTGGCCTCCTCGGGAACGATCCGAATTCCGTCCGGCCCCTCGCGCACAATATGCCGGGTCAGCAGGCTCGACAGCCCGTCCGCCACTACCTTCTTAGCATCCGTCATCGCCGGATGACTGAGCCGTTGCAGATAGGGCCCCGCGGCCTGAACCAATGCCTCGCGCGTGACCGTCCCGTCCGCCCGGCGCATCAGATAGGCCACCAACGGTACCGGCAGCACCGGGATCACGGTGCAGATCCGCTGCCTCAGTTCCTCGCCCACACCCTCGATCACCTCACCGCGGTGTGCCGCGATAAAGGACTTCAGCGACAATGGATCGCCGAACCCGACACCGGCATGGCCAAACCGCACCGCCTTGCCCGTCATCCGGCGCCAGGCATGACGCATCGCGAACCCGATCGCCACCGGCACCGAGGCGCGAAATTTCCGGTCGCCGTTCCTGGCTGCCTCAGTCAGCACCCGGTCCTCCAGCACCCGGTCATAGTTCAAGGCCACCGGTACAAAGACGACGTCGCGATCCGCCTCCGCGTCGAAATCCGCCAGGATATAGCTCAGCAGTCCCAGTTTCGGTGGCCCCACGGATCCGTCCAGACTGAGCCCGCCCTCCGGGAAGATCGCCTGTGTCACGCCCCCCCGCGTTGCCAGTTGCACATAACGCGCCAGCACCCTGCGGTAGAGCGTGTTGCGCGACTTTCGCCGGATAAAGAAGGCGCCCATCGCCCGAATGAGCCGCGACAAGGGCCAGACGCGCGCCCATTCCCCCACCGCATAGGACAGGGCCGAGCGGTCGGCCACCAGATAGGTCACCAGAAGGTAGTCCATATTGGACCGGTGGTTCATCATGAAGACAACCGTCGCTTCGCTGTCGATCGCCTTCAGCGCCGCGTCGTTGCTGTCGTCCAGATGCACCGTGTAAAGCGCCCGGCTGAGCCACCGCGCGAACCGCAGCGCGGGCCCGAAATAGGCGCTGGCGGAAAACGCCGGAACGATCTCGCGCGCATACCCCTTCGCCTCTTCGAACGCCACGTTCTCGGGCATGCCCTCCAGCCGCGCGTGCTCCGTCACCGCCTCCGCCACCTTCGGGTCGTACAGAAGCCGCTGGATCATGTCGTGCCGGCGGGCCAGCTTGAACGGCTGGATCGGCCGCTCGAGCCGGGCATTGATCCGCGCCACGACCCGTTCCATGCGCCGCCGTACGAACCAGCGCACGCTTGGGAACAGGAAATGCGACGCGAAAGTCACCGCTGCGAACAGCAGGATCAGGACCAAAAGCCAAAGCGGAACGGCGACGGTCTCTAACATGGAACCGACGGTGGCAGGAAACACGGCCGCAGTAAATGGCGGTTAGCTCCGTGTTGATTTGCGCCTTTGCTTCAGGTCGATCAGATCGTCAGCCCGGCCGCCAGATCCAACGGCGTGGTGCCCGGCGTCAGGCGGCGATCTCCTGATCGGGGTGTTTCGCACCGGTCATGAAGGCAACGGCGTCCGACATCGAATAGTCGCCCGGCTTGATCACCGTCAGGCGCTTGCCCAGGCGGTGGATGTGGATGCGGTCGCTGATCTCGAAAACATGCGGCATGTTGTGGCTGATCAGCACGATCGAGATGCCGCGCGACTTGACGTCAGCGATCAGTTCCAGCACCCGGCGGCTTTCCTTGACGCCCAGAGCCGCGGTGGGCTCGTCAAGGATGATCACCTTGGACCCGAAAGCGGCAGCGCGCGCCACAGCGATGCCCTGGCGCTGGCCGCCCGACAGGGTTTCGACCGCCTGATTGATGTTCTGGATCGTCAGAAGCCCCAGTTCCGTCAGCTTGTCGCGGGCGAATTTCTCCATCGCTGGACGGTCGAGCTGCCGGAACCACTGACCGCGAATGCCGGGTCGGCGCAGCTCGCGCCCCATGAACATGTTGTCGGCGATGGACAGGGCGGGCGACATGGCAAGCGTCTGATAGACCGTCTCGATCCCCGCCGCGCGAGCGTCGATGGGCGAGTGGAAGTGAAAGGGTGTGCCTTCCAGCATCATCTCGCCCGAGTCGACCTGCAACGCGCCGGACAGCGCCTTGATCATCACCGATTTCCCGGCGCCGTTGTCGCCGATCACCGACAGGATCTCTCCCGGCCGCAGATCGAAGTCGGCGCCGTCAAGCGCGGTCACGCGGCCGAAGCGCTTGACCAGATTGCGGGCTTTGAGAATAGGTTCCATCAGACCGACACCTTTCTGATCCACTGGTCCACGGCCACGGCGGCAATGATCAGCACGCCGATCAGCAGGAAGGTCCACTGGGCGTCCGCGCCCAACAGGCGCAGGCCAAGCGTGAATACACCGACGATCAGCGCCCCGAAGAAGGCGCCCAGGATCGACCCGCGCCCGCCGAAGAGCGAGATGCCCCCAATCACGACCGCGGTGATGCTTTCGATATTGGCCAATTGACCGGACGTTGGCGAGACCGATCCGATCCGACCGATCAGCGCCCAGCCGGCGAAGGCGCAGATCAGGCCGGACAGCACGTAGACCGAAATCAACACCTTGTCGACTTGCACGCCCGAAAGTTCCGCTGCCTCGGGGTCGTCGCCCGCCGCGTAGACATGCCGGCCCCAAGCGGTGTGTTTCAGGGCATATGCCAGTGCGAAGACCAGCACCACCATGAAGATCACGCCCACTGTGAACACGGCGCCGAAAACCTTGAACTTGGTGCCGAAGAGCTGCAGCAGCGGCGCGGTTTCGGCGATATCCTGGCTGCGGATCGTTTCGTTGGCAGAATAGAGGAAGTTCGTGGCCAGCACGATCTGCCACATGCCCAGCGTCACGATGAAGGGCGGCAGCTTGACCTTCGCCACCAGCCAGCCGTTGATGAAGCCGCAGAGCGTGCCGCAGAGCAGGCCGCAGACCACCGCGACCGAGGGCGGCAGCCCGTAACGGAAGGTGAATTGACCCATCACCACGCTGCTCAGCACCATGATCGCGCCAACCGAAAGGTCGATGCCGGCGGTCAGGATCACCAGCGACTGCGCCGCAGCGACGATGCCGACGATTTGCACCTGTTGCAGGATCAGCGTCAGGGCGAAGGGCGAGAAGAACTTGGACCCCAGAAGCAGCCCGAAGATCACGATGGCCGCGACCAGGACGATCAGCGGCACGATGGCCGGGTTCTGGTGCAGGACGTTCTGGAACCGGTAAACGAAGCCCGTGCGCTCGTCCTCGAACTCGGCGACTTCGGTGGCGCTGTCGGCCAAAACCGATTCGAACTCCTGCCCTTTGGAGGCGGTCTCTGCCATGGAATCCCCCTGCTTTCTCGCTGAACCCACGCGTCGATCATGGGGCAGCATCGGCGCCGCCGGTATGGCGTCTCCTGTTCACCCGGGGGGCGGGCTCGCCGCCCCCCAGATGCCTTTTCCGCGACCTCAGCCCCAGCAGAGGTCCATGCCCTCGGCGACCGAGATCGAGTCGACGCCCTCGGCCGGCTTGTCGGTGATCAGCGCCACGCCGGTGTCGAAGAAGTCCTTGCCGGGGGTGTTGTCCGGCTTGGTGCCATCCTCGGCCCAGGCCTTGATCGCCTCGATGCCCAGCGAGGCCATCAGCAGCGGGTACTGCTGGCTGGTCGCGCCGATCACGCCGTCGCCCACGTTCTGGACCCCGGGGCAGCCGCCGTCGACCGAGACGACCAGAACGTCGTTTTCGCGGCCAATGGCTTTCAGTGCCTCGTAGGCGCCGGCGGCGGCCGGCTCGTTGATGGTGTAGACCACGTTGATCTCGGAATCGATCGCCAACAGGTTTTCCATCCCTTTGCGGCCGCCTTCTTCGTTGCCGTCGCTGACTTCATTGCCGACGATCCGCGGGTCGGTCTCGTCGCCCCACTTCTTCGGGTCGCCGAGGTCGATGCCGAACCCGGTCAGGAAGCCCTGGTTGCGCAGCACGCCGACGGTGGGCTGGCTGACGTTGATGTTCAGCATGCCGATCTTGGCTTTGGCGGCATCGTCGCCCAACTGCGCAGCGGCCCAGGCACCGATCAGTTCGCCGGCGACGAAATTGTCGGTGGCAAACGTCATGTCGGCGGCGTCGGCCGGATCAAGCGGCGTGTCGAGCGCGATGACAACCAGGCCGGCGTCGCGCGCCTGCTGCACGGCGGGCGTGATCGACGAGGTGTCCGACGCGGTCAGCAGGATGCCCTTGGCGCCGTCGGCGATACAGGTCTCGATCGCGGCGACCTGGGTTTCGTGGTCGCCGTCAAGCCGACCGGCGAAGCTCTTCAGCGTGATGCCCAGCTCTTCGGCCTTGGCGGTCGCGCCCTCTTTCATCTTGACAAAGAACGGGTTGGTGTCGGTCTTGGTGATGAGGCAGGCGGTGATGCCGTGGCTGCCGGCATGCGCGGCGGTGCCCAAAGCGATGGTCGCTGCTGCACCATAAAGTGCTGTCTTGATGGTTTTCATGAGTTTTCCTCCCAAATGTTGCCCCGGCAGGATACCCTGCCAATCGAAGCTGCCAAGGCTTTCCCCTCCGGCACGCATCGACGGCAGAAAAACGGATTCGGATACACCTGTCAATAAATAAATCCCTGTGATTTATTTATTGACAGGTGTACACGCCACACCCATGCTTAGGCGACACGGTCGCGGGAGGACATTTTTTGCAACAGCAGGCGGAAAGCCTTGCCGGACCCGCAGAGGCGTCGGCAATCCGCGGTTCGAACCAATCGGGTATGCGCGCCCATAACGAACGGCTGGTGCTGTCGCTGATCCGCCAGCGCGGGCCGCTGGCCAAGGCCGAGATCGCCCGCGTCTCGGGCCTGTCGGCGCAAACCGTGTCCGTCATCATGCGCGCGCTCGAGGCCGAGGGGCTGCTGGTCAAGGGCGACCCGGTGCGCGGCAAGGTGGGTCAGCCATCGGTTCCGATGCGGCTTGCCGCCGATGGTGCCTATTTCCTGGGCCTCAAGGTCGGCCGCCGCAGCGTCGAGCTTGTCCTGACGGATTTCGTCGGCAAGGTCCTGCACCGCACAATGCGGACCCATGGCTATCCGACACCAGAGGCGACAGTCGCCTTCGCGCTGGAAAAGATTGGCAGCCTTACCGCAAACTTGACGCCTTTGCAGCAACGGCGAATAGCTGGGCTTGGCATCGCAATGCCCTTTTATCTTTGGAACTGGGCCCAGACCATCGGCGTTCCCGAACGCGAAATGGCCGGCTGGCGCACGGCGGATATCCGGTCCAGCATCGCCGAGGCAGTGGATTTCCCGGTCTTTCTGCAGAACGACGCGTCGGCCGCCTGCGGCGCCGAGGTCGTTTTCGGGCCGGCCGACCAGCCCAAGGACTTTCTGTACTTCTATGTCGGCTATTTCATCGGCGGCGGCGTCGTTCTGAACGGATCGCTGTTCACCGGGCGCGGAAACGCAGGCGCTTTGGGGCCTTTGCCGGTTCCGGCCGAAGGGGGCGAGGTTCGTCAGCTGATCGATGTCGCCAGCCTGGTGGTGCTGGAGATGCGTCTCCGCGCGGCAGGCGTCGACACTGCCAGCCTTTGGACCGGCACGGAATTCTGGGGGTTCGACGACCGCATCCTGACCGACTGGACCGAAAGTGCCGCAGCCGGTCTGGCCTATGCCGTCACCACGGCCTGTGCCGTTATGGATTTCGAGGCCGTGCTGATCGACGGCTGGATCCCCGCAAATCTGCGCAGCCGTCTGGTCGCTGCGACCGACCGGCACCTGGACCGGCACAACCTGACCGGCCTGCAGCGGCCGGCTATTCGCCCTGGCACGGTCGGTGCCGACGCCCGCGCCCTGGGTGCCGCCGGCTTGCCGCTGTCAGAGCGGTTTCTGGTGGATCAGTCCGGGGCGGTCTGACCGGGCCCAGAGTCGGCGACCGGTTCCCAACGGATGGTCGGTTCCGCCTGGGGGCTATTTTTCCTCGTCGATATCCGGCTGGTCGTCGGACGGCAGGTTGAAGAAGCTGTCGGCGTCCGGCAGATCCTCGTCTTCTTCCTCCGCGCCGCGCGGATCGCCATCGGTCAGCGAAAAGGTCTCGAGCCCGGATATCGCCGTGGGTATCCGCGGCTCTGTCTCCATCTCCAAGCTCTGTTCGGTCGAGACCAGCTTGCGGCGTTCGTCGTCCGACATCACCGCGCCTTCCGCTTCTTTCTTCTTCGCCGCCTTCTGCACCGCTGCATCAAGTTCGGATTGCTTGCAAAGCCCCAGCGCCACAGGATCGATCGGCTGGATATTGTTGATGTTCCAGTGCGTCCGTTCGCGGATCGCCTGAATCGTCGGCTTGGTCGTACCCACCAGCTTGCCGATCTGACCGTCCGATAGCTCTGGGTGGAACTTGACCAGCCAAAGGATCGCCGCGGGCCTGTCCTGCCGTTTCGAAAGCGGGGTGTAGCGCGGGCCGCGCCGCTTTTCCTCGCCCACGGCAGCGGCGTAGAATTTGAGCTTCAGCTGGTGCAGAGGGTCCTTCTCCGCCGCATCGATTTCGTCCTGGGTCAGCTGATTGTTGGCGATCGGATCGAAACCCTTGACGCCTGCGGCCACGTCGCCGTCGGCGATCCCCTGAACCTCCAGCTCGTGCAGCCCGCAGAAATCCGCGATCTGCTTGAAGCTGATCGTGGTGTTGTCCACCAGCCAAACGGCGGTCGCTTTCGCCATCAGTGGTTTGGTCATGTACGTGCCTCCTTCGACAACAACCTGCTTCGCCGGGGAAAACGGCTGGCCCGGCTGGACCCTGTCTTCGTTTTCAGGGAAGGTAAGCCGTATATAGACATCCCAAGGCCGAAGGAAAAGACCGAATTGCGCTGGCTCGCCGCCCTGCTGCTGACCGCCACGCTCGCCCGGGCCGAGGGCGAGCCGCCGGGCGCGTTCGACTATTACGTGCTGTCGCTGTCCTGGTCGCCGACATTCTGCGCGCTGGAGGGCGAGGCCCGGGACAACCCGCAATGCGACAGGTCGCTCGGATGGGTGCTGCACGGTCTTTGGCCGCAATACGAAGACGGCTGGCCAAGCTATTGCCGCGGCGGTACACGCAACCCGTCGCGCGCAGAGACGGCGGCCATGGCCGATATCATGGGCTCGTCGGGGTCCGCATGGCATCAATGGAAGAAACACGGTCGCTGTTCGGGCCTGTCGCCCGAGGACTACTTCGCTCTGGCGCGCGTCGCGTTTGACCGTGTCACCCGCCCGGACATCCTGCGCAAGCTCGACAAACCGGTCCGGGTCCCCGCAGCGGTCATCGAAGAGGCGTTCCTGCAGGCCAATCCTGACTGGACGGCGGACATGCTGACCATCACCTGCAAAGCCGCCCGCATCCAGGAGGCGCGCGTCTGCCTGACCCGGTCGCTGGAACCGCGGGCGTGCGGAAGCGATGTGATCCGCGACTGTGCCATGCAAGATGCGCTTTTCGATCCGATCCGCTGACCGGTAAAGCGCCTTCCAAGGGGCTTCTCGCCTAGACCTTCAACACGATCTTGCCGATATGCGCCGAGCTCTCCATCCGCGCATGCGCCTCGGCCGCCTTTTCCAGCGGAAATTCCGAATCCAACACCGGTGCCACCCGCCCGCTGTCCAGATGCGGCCAGACTTGCGCGCGCAGACCCTCGGCAATCCGGGCCTTGGCCAGATCGCTTTGCGGCCGGAGGGTCGAGCCGGTGATCGTCAGCCGGCGCACCATCACCTCGGCAAAGTTCAGCTCGACCTTCGGCCCCGACAGGAACGCGATCTGCACCAGCCGACCGTCATCGGCCAACGCCTTGATGTTGCGCGGGATATAGCCCCCACCCACCATGTCGAGGATCAGGTCCGCGCCGCCTTCGCTGCGCATCACGGCCACGAAATCCTCTTCTCGGTAGTTGATCGTCCGCTCTGCACCGAGCTCCGCACAGGCCCGGCACTTTTTGTCCGATCCCGCCGTTGCGAAAACCCGCGCGCCGAATATGCGACCCAACTGAATCGCTGTGGTTCCGATCCCAGAAGATCCGCCATGCACCAAGAACCGCTCGCCCGCGGTCAATCCGCCGCGCTGGAATACGTTCGTCCAGACGGTGAAATACGTCTCTGGCAGGCACGCCGCCGCTTTCAGTCCCATCCCCCTTGGCACCGGCAGGCAATGAGCCGCCGACGTCACCGCATAGGCTGCATAGCCACCTCCGGGCAGCAAAGCACAGACCGCGTCGCCGGCGGACCACTCGGCCACGCCCGGCCCGACCGCCGCAATCGTGCCCGCCGCCTCCAGCCCCGGCAAATCCGATGCACCCGGCGGCGGCGCATAGCTCCCCGCGCGCTGCAGAGCATCCGGCCGGTTCACCCCGGCATAGGCCACCTGGATCAACACCTGCCCGTGCCCTGGCACCGGTACCGGGCGGGTGACCGGTCGCAGAACCTCTGGCCCGCCGGGCTCGGAGATCTCGATGGCGGTCATGGAGGAAGGAAGGCTCATGCAGTTTCTCCTAGCGCCCGGCTGTCCACCGTCCGGGCAGGTCCACCCGCGGTGTCCGCGACGGCGCCTTCACCTGGCTGGCCAGCCAGTCGGGAAAGGCCATGAACGGCTTCAGCGCCGGGTTGGACCGCATCTGCGCCTTCACGTTCTCGAACCGCATCACATCCTCGATCCGCCGGTCCAGAAACGCCCAGGTTGCCTGATGGCCGGGGCTTTCGTCCCCCAGCCAATAGAGCACCACCGCCGAATAAACCCCGCTTAAAATCGCCCGTTTGGTGTACCAGTTCAGGTCGTCCGACGGATCCCCCAGCGCCGTCCAGATCGCATCGGCCGTGCCCCAGATCAGCTGGGCGCCCTCGACGGCGTTCTGCGGCAAAGCGAACAGCGCCGAACCCCGCCGCACCGCCTCCTTGTCGTTGATCGCTTCGATCCGCACCCGAACCGCTTCGGTTACCCGGTCGCGCACCTTGAGCGCCTGCAGATCGGCCTTGGCCAGATGCGCCATCATCGCGGCGTCGCCGCGCCGATGAAACGCCACCGCCAGATCGAGCGCCCCCCGCGGGCACACTGCCCGCGCCTCGGCCAGTTCGAGCCCTGCATCCCGTGCGGCGGAATTGAACGACGTCTCGGACCAGCCGTCGAACGGCACATGCATCAGCGCCGCGTCCAAAAGCGCCTCGCGCGTTGTATCGATGTCGGTCATCACACTTCTCCCAATTCCCGTGGCCGGACTGTGGACAAGCTAGCAGGCCTTTGCTATAGGGCCACCTCCTGCAAATACATGCAACTCAAACCTAGAAAGGTGGTGACAACCACATGCAGGTCAGCGTTCGCGACAACAATGTCGATCAGGCGCTTCGCGCCCTGAAAAAGAAGCTGCAGCGTGAGGGCGTGTTCCGCGAAATGAAGCTTAAGCAGCATTTCGAGAAACCGTCCGAAAAGCGCGCGCGCGAGAAGGCAGAGGCTATCCGCCGTGCCCGCAAGCTCGCACGCAAGAAGGCCCAGCGCGAAGGTATGCTTTAGGCGCTTGGATATATCGGGGCATCGCCCCGGATCAGACGACCCCCGCGGCGAACGCCCGGGGGTTTGTCGTTTTAGGCGGATGTCACCGCGATATGTCGGCAAGTCGGCGGTCGCCTTGACGCGGATCAGGGCCGGATGGCAAGCTCTGATCCAATCCCACGGGCAATTCCGAATTCTGCGGGTACGGAGTCTTCTGCCGAATCGAGCGCCAACCGTTGGACGAGGGGCGATGCGGGGCGGATCCGCTTACATTGCGCATTTGGTTTTTCGTATACTTTTCATATGGCTACCTAGTAATTGACAGCCTATGACAGTGCTCGACTCGACAATCAAACTGAACAGTTGCGCCAAAGGCGAATTTCGGTATTCTGTTAAAAAGTTAATTTGCAGTGCATGAGCTCGGAATTTTACTCGAATTTTCACTGCTCCGTTAATAGTTATTTGACTTTCAAGCTTGAAGTTTTTTGACCCTCGGTCAAGATCTCTTTATTGGATCAAGTAAATGAATACTGAACTTGCGAATGAGCTAATTTTAGCCCGCTCTCACTTATTTAGATCGTTGATCTTTATTGGGGAACCGGTTGCGAGACTGGTGTCATCGGCGCCGGTGCAAGACAAAACCTTGTATCCTGCATTGGTCATAGATCAAGAAAAGCTTGCGAGCGGCGACTGCCCGGTGTTGGACGCCCGTGAGGCCGGTCAACAGCATCTCAACGCGCCGTCTAAACCGGCAGGTGCATCGCTTGCGGACCTGGCCATGCAGGACGCCGAATTGACGTGTCTTCGCGAGTTTCCGTTCATGAAGGCAAGCGACGCTGGCGCGGCACACGGTCTGGAGCCCGGCGGCGAAGAAACCCGGGCACGGGCCCTGACCGACCCCTGATTGCGGTCTTCTCGACGGTCCAATCGGGACAGCACTGAAGAAACACACACCAAAGGAATTGAACAATGACAGACCCGTCCGAAGGTGCCGAATACCACGTCACGATCGACCCCGACACGCTGGAGCTTGAGGTCGAACTGGTGCTGTTCGGCGCATTCGTGACGGACGGAATGGTCCTTACCGTGCCCAGCTGGGTTCCCGGCGACTACGATTTCGAACCCTACGGAAGGGATGTCTTTGCGGTCGAAAACGCCGATCCCGAGGACGGGGTCCAGGTGGTTCGCGATGGCTGGAACGGCTATAAGGTGTTCGGTGCCTCCGACAAGGTGCACCTGCGCTACAGGGCGTCGGCCTACGAACCCGATCTGGGCGATGCGATGGGTCTGGTCGACAGCAATTACGCGGTTCTGATGGGGACCCGGTATCTGTTTTGCCCCGACTATGTGGGCCCCTGTTCGGTCCAGTACGGCCAGCTTCCGCCGAAATGGACGATCCACCACCCGTCGGGCGCCACGCCGGAGGGCGATCAAAGATGGGCCTATCCCAGTTTCGAGATCCTGCTGGATACGCCGGTGCTGTTCGGCGATCTGACGATCAAGGAAAAGACCATCCGGGGCGTCCCGTTCTATTTCGCCTTCGTCGATCAGGGCGTCGGGTTCAACGAGCGGGTGGATGCCTTTGTCGACCAGCTGAGCGTCGCGGTCGAGGCGATCCACGATGTCTTTGGCTTGTTTCCGTTCACCGACTACACCTTCGTTCTATCGCTCAACCCGCAAGCTGACTGGGGCCTCGAGCACCTGACCAGCAACATGAGCGGTCTGGGACCGGACGTCTTCGTCGACGATGACAAGTTCGCAAATGGTATCCGGGTCTGCGCGCATGAGCTGTTTCACGCTTGGAACGTGCGCCGGTTGCGGCCTGCGCCGTTGGGGCAGTTGCGCAAACATCTGACATCGGGTTCATTCACCGACGGCTTGTGGATGGCGGAGGGCTTTACCCGCTACTACGAGTACCTGATCAGCACGCGCGCCAACGCCTACACGCCCGACCAGTTCTTCAGTGCGGTGCTGGGGTATTTCACCCATCTCAGCCAGCAGCCCGCCTATTCCCGCGTTGCCGTGGCGGATTCGTCGCTGGCCACCTATCTCAACCATGCCAAGTATCCCGGGCGCGTCAACAACAGCATCGACTATTACGACAAGGGGATGCTGATCGCCTTTGCGGTCGACGGATTCTTGCGCCGAAGCGATCCCCAAAAGTCGCTCGACGACGCCTTTCGGGGTTTTTACGAGACGTATTTCATCGGCGAAGGCGGCGATGATCAGGTGCCTGCGGATTACGTCGGCTACACGACGGATCAGGTGGTCGCATACTTCAACGCCTATCACCCGGGGCTGGGCGATCACATCGGTGCCTGGGTCAACGATCCCGCCGGGCTCGACACGCCGCAGGACATGACGGCTCTGGGACTGACGCCGGTCTGGCAGGATACCCATCACCTTGGCATCTTCTTCTTGGACGACGGTGCCCCCACCATCTACGGCGTCGCCGACAATATGCCGGCGGCCGTCGGTCTGGCCCCGGGCGACGTCATCGATGCGGTGAACGGTTATGCCTATTCGCCCGCAGCCCTGGCCTGGGCGGCATCGAATGCATCCCCGGTTACATTGACGGTGACACGCGGGCACCGGGTGATCGATTTCACGATGACCCCGCAAAGGGCAAGAAAGATCGTCGGATTGGAATGGACCGGCTCGGAAGATCAGGCAAAACTGATCAGCAAGTGGCTTGGCGCGGACTTCACCCCCGCGTCAGGCGAGACTTTCCCGGTCGATTTTTACGAAAACTTCCACGGCATCGAGGCCATGGTCTGAAGACTGGATTATCACAAGGGGAAGTCGATATGCCAAAGAAGGAATTCGATCTGATCGTCATAGGCGGCGGCGCGATAGGTCTGTCGACCGCCTACCACGCGGGAAAACGCGGTCTGCGCACGCTGGTGCTGGAGCAGTACGGCGTGCTCAACAACAATGGAAGCTCTGCCGGCGAGTCCCGGCAATTCCGACTGCAATACGCACAGCGGTACATGGCCGAGCTTTCGATCGCGTCGGTGGAATACTGGGCCGAGCTGCAGGGCTACTCCCAGAAGAGCCTAGTGCGTCAGAACGGCAGTCTCTGGTTCGGCGATCCGGCCTTGAATTCGCAGGAAGGCGGGATCGACGCGGCCGAAAAGGTGATGGATGACCTGCACATCCCCTACACCAAACTGGATGCGGCCGGGATCGAAGCCAACTTTCCGTTCAAGGGCTTGCCCAAGGATTACAGCGGTTTCTTCCAGGGCAGCGGCGGGATCATCGATCTGAAGGCCACCGAAGAGGCCGCCTTCGATGCGGCGCTCGCATCCGGCAATGTCGACATTCACGAATACGAACCCGCCGGTGACATCCGCAGCAACAACTCGGGCGGCGTGATCGTCGACACGGACCGGGGCAGCTACTCCGCGGCGAAACTGGCGATCTGCACGGGGCCCTACGTCAATGACACGCTTAAGCCGCTGAACCTGTCGCTTGGCATCGATATCTGGCAGATGTCGTCGGCCTATTTCGCCAAATCCGATCCCGGCGTGATGCTGCCGACATGGTTCGTGTTTCAGGACCCGTCCGATTCGGCCTTGTTCTACGGATTTCCTGAAGTCGACTGGGCGCATCCCGGATATATCCGTGTCGCGACCGATTTCCCCGACAAGATCCTCTCTGATCCCAGCCAGCGCACATTTGTGCCCAGTCCAAAAAGCCTGGCGCTCGACGCGCAATGGGTCGGCGACCATATGATGGGCCTAGACTCCACGCCACGGTTCACGTCGACCTGTCTGATCGCGCTGGCGCAGAACTCCAACCGCGAACTGTTGCTAGACTATACCCCGGCATGGGGCACTCCGAACGAAAACATCGTGACCTACACGGCAGGCTGGGCCGGCAAATATGTTCCGATCCTTGGCGATATGATCGTACGGATGCTGTTGGAACCCAGTACGGCGCTGCAATACGGCAACTACGAAATTCCACTGAGACACTTCGCGATCGACTGGACCAACGCGTCATAACTCTCCCGCAATTCAATACGGCACACAGAACGAAGGACACATTCTATGGGACAATCTTATGCAATTTTCGGCGCTGGGCCGGGCGGCCTTTACACAGCCTGGCGGCTGCTGGCGGGCGGCATGCTGCAGCCCGGCGACACGCTGAAGCTTTATGAATGGGGCACCTACGATTTCGACGGGACCGGAGACAATCGCCAGCCCGCGGGGCGCATCTGTTCGCATCATTATCTCGACGAGGACAGTGCGACCTATATCGAAATCGGGGGGATGCGGTTCATCGAATGGAGCGGCGAGCAATACGAACCCGGCACCAATGACCAAAAGCCCGCCAAGGGTCACCGCCTGGTCACCAAGACGATCCACGAAGTCGGACTGTATCCGGACGTGGTCGATTTTCTGACCACCGACGACCCGCTTTATTATCTGCGCGGCGAGCATTTCTATGAACAGGATCTGAAATCGAACGGGGGCTCTGTAACCGCGCCTTACAACACGCCCGGCAACAACGAGGCGCCGCCGAACGATCTGTTCACGCATATCTCCGATCTGATCACCGGCACGAATGTCTTGAATTTCAGATCGCAGCAGTGCCGGTTCTATGCCGACGGCACCTTGCCCGGCACGTTCAACTCGTTTGTCTACAATCCTGGCGACACCGCCAGCAATGTCGGCTATTGGAACGTGTTCTATGACCAGGCCGGCGGCGAGGGGTTCAGCTATGCCGCCGATGGCGGCGGCTACAATTCGAACGTCATCAACTGGAATGCGGCCAACGCGGCCGTCTATAACGGAGAATTCGCGCCTGGTGGCGCATTCAAGACCATCGCGGGCGGTTATTCGCGGCTCTTCGTCGAGCTTTACCGCAAGGCGCTGGAGGCCGCGGGCACAGACGTCTCGTTCGAGCTGCATCAGGGCACGCGCCTGCATTCGATCTGGATGGAGGGCGACGCGATCAAATTCCGCCTCGCAGACCGGTCGGACCCGTATAAGCCCACCGGCGACACGGCGCTTGAGGCAGACGTGGCGTTCCTGGCGATGCCGCCGAATGCGGTGGATATCGTGGCTCAGGCCACCCGGTTCGACCCGACCCCGGGCCGCACCGATTTCCTGAATGAGGCGGGTGTCGCCAACTATCTTGGCTCGGTCATCGAACAGCCGTCCTACAAGGTGGCTATGTTCTTCGAAACCTGCTGGTGGGAAAACTCTAAATACCCCCCCAAGCTCGAGGCGCAGATCGACACGCCCGACGGCAAAAAAACCACCACCAAGAGCGTCTTCGGCCCAACGATCACGGACCTTCCGCTGCGCCAGGTCTATTATTTTGGCGACAACGCGCTGCCCGGGGACCAGGGCAAACCGGTCTATGGCCTGTTGGCCTCTTACGACGATATGCGCAACGTGGGCTTCTGGCGCGGGCTGGAACTGTCGGTCGAAGAGCGCCGCGAAACGGCGATCCCGCGTGACCTGCAGCCGCTTGAAGGCGGGCGAAAGGCATCGGAACAGATGGAGCGGATGCTGCTTTTGCAGCTGGCCAAGCTGCATTATGGCGATCCCAACGCCGCCAACGAGATTCCGGCGCCGCTTTCGACGGTGTTCATGGATTGGGGACTCAATCCGTTCGGTGCCGGCTACCACGCATGGGGTGCGCATTACGACATCGCGGATGTCATGCAACAGGTACGGGCACCGGCCCGGTTGGCGGGTGTCGAGGGAGCGAAGGTGTATTTGATCGGGTCGGCGTTTTCCAACGACCAGGCCTGGGTCGAAGGCGCGTTCTGCACGGCGGAATCGGTTCTGGTCGATTGTCTGGGAATGAGCCCATTGATCGATACATCTGTCTATCCGCTGATCTGCGGCGGGTCGGGCTGACGGTCAATGCAGCGGAATCGGCCGTGGCCTGCACGCGCGGCCGATCCACCGGAGGTTTGCGCAGGGTGTTGACGCGGACGCCGATCCTCGAACGGTCAAGGTTGCCCGAGAAGAGCCTTTTGCGGGCGACTTTTCGTTAGGCATGCAGGAGGGATGACCTGTGGAGGCAACACTGGGCCCGCAGCCGGACGGTGCAATCCAGACGCATTGCCGTTCATCCTGAAACGAAAAATTTCGGGTCACGGGCCTTCCAATAGCCACCTGAATCACCTTCACTCGGCAAAGCGAGGTGGAAGAAAAGTGTCGGAATGAGTTCGGGACGCAAGGACAACGCAGCACCGAAATGGCCGCATACGGTTGACCTCTATCTGTACATCAACGAGCGCCGAGAGTCGCTGGGGCTGACATGGGAAGAGCTTGAGGCCGAGATCCGCGGGCGTGAGGATACGCGTTTCGGAGCCGTCACGGCGCGCAGCATGCAAACATGGGCCAAGGGAAAGACCGCGCCGAAATACGAAAAGGTCATGGCGGCTTTGCTGGCGCTCGATCTCGACGAGGCGGGGGCCTTCGACGAGTGGACACGCATTTGTCAGGCGCATGGTGTCACGGTCAAAACCGTCGCGACCCGGCAAGGCAAGACCGCCGGCGCCGCCGCCTTTCCAGCAGATGAGATCCGTCAGGCGGTTCTGAACGATCCGCAGATCAACCACTTGCCCGCCGTGTTCGAGACGGGAGAACGGCTGCCGCTGGCCACCACCTTCGTCGATCTTAGAGTGATCGAACGGCGGCCCGTTTATCGCGCCGATCTGCTGCATCCGATCGAGACGCCCGGGCAACAGATCTGGCAACGCGAAAAGCGGCTGCGCCTGCCGCGGCGGCCGGCGCGCCAGGTACTGGACGCCACCCATATCCGTCCGGGCATCCTGATCGGTGGGCCGGGTTCGGGCAAATCGGCGCTGATGCGGCGAGTTGCGCTCGACGTGGCAGAGGGCAATTGGCGCGGCGCCGCAGTCCCGCTTTTCGTCGAGCTTCGCCGCTATTGGGCACGGCGCGAGGCCGAGCCTGAGGCCGGGCTGACCCTGTTGGGCTATGCGCTTGAGCGGCACCTACCGCGCCTGCGACGTGACCGGGCCACACGCGACCGGCTGGAGCGGCTGTTGGCGACCGGCGATGTGCCTGGAGTTCTGCTTTTGGCCGATGGGCTGGACGAGATCGCACCGCTTCCCGCCGCTGTCGAAGCGATTTATGGCGAACTCGACGCGCTTGCGGGCACGGTGCCATGGCTTGCCAGTGCGCGCCCAACCGGTCTGCACGGGCACATAGGCGGTGCGCGGCGCCTGGAACTGGACCCGCTCTCTATCGATGCCGTGGAGCATCTTGTAACTGCCTGGAGCAAGGCGAGCGAGGCACCGGACTGGTTTGCCGGTGCGCTCTATGCCGAGATCGCCGCCAGTCCCAGTCTGCGGCAGATGGCCGGCAACCCGTTTCTGCTGACGGCGCTCTGCTACCTGCGCTATGCCGAATTGGACCGCGAACTGCCCGACAGCCGCGCGGCGCTCTACCAGCGGCTTTTTGAACAGATCGCCCGTCAGGCGCAGCGGCGGCATGTCGACACGACCATTCTCGACGCCGAGGCGATACGTGTGCTCGAGGCGTTCTGTCATGCTCTTTATGCCGAAAGCGACGTCCCCAAGCAGATTTTTTCAGATTTCGACTGGCAGCGCCACGGCAGCGATGCCGTCGATTTTCACCGCCGTATCTTGCCGGCGCGGCTTTTGACGGCGCTGAACGAAATCGACGACAATTACCACTTTATGCACCTTTCGCTGCAGGAGCATCTGGTCGCACGGGCACTTGTGACCCGCGAGATGCCGGATGTATTGCGCCTTAGGTTTCATCCCGCCTGGCGGTCGGTGTTCCGCGCCTATGGCGCACTGCTCTATGAAACCGGTCAGCATGGCGCATTCCGCGATCTGGTCACTCGTCTTTTTGACGAGAACGATCTTTTGGGTGTTTCGCTTTTCAACCTGGCCGAAATCTTTGCGGATGCGGGAATACGCAATACCTCTGACTGGATTGGCGAAGATATCCGCGAAACGCTGTGGTCCGTCAGGACCGACGGCTGGAACGAGGTACCGGCGCAAGCCCTTGAGGCGCTTCGTACGCTGGATGCAGATTTTTTGGAAGCCAAGGCGCTGCTGGCCATGGAAGAGATGGAAGAAGATCTGGATTATCTCGAGGCTGAGTACCCCGAAGATTTCGAAACGGCTGCCTTCCCCGGTGAGACCTATCAGCAGTACGGGTTCGACGAAAACCAGGCGCCTCGGGTCCTGGCCCGCGCAGGAACCGATTCCGCCCATCGGCGCGTGCGCGAAATTTTCCTGAACGGACCGCAACGTCTGGCCCTCGCCGCCGCCACGGCCTTCGCCGACATTGCGCGTCCCAGCGACCGGATCGAACTGGCCGAAGCGGCAAAGACGACGGCACCTGACAGCGATATGGGATACCGGCTGTTTGCCTTTGCCATCGCCTCGCCCTCGGCAGAACTTGTGCCGTTTTTATGCCGCGTTGCCGAACATAACCGCACGGACCGAAACGATCTTTGGGACCGGACGCTTGGCATCCTTATGTCTATTGGCGGTGAAGAGGTCGTGGCGTTTCTCAAAGAGCTTCTGGCGCGCGACATCGCCGCCTGGAACGCGCACCCGAAGGCGTTGCGGGAGGCCCACGGTCCCATACCGACCAAGGTCTCGGCCGAGAACCACAACCTTGTCACGCTGCTTGCCCGCTTCCACGAATTGGAGACGTCCGAACACAGCGAGTTGCTGGATCTGGCCGAGGCGCAGCTGGACACCAGGCGATATCGGGCGATGCTGCATGGCGAGCGGCTGAAGCTAGGGCATTTGAACGAGGAACGGCTTTTGGCCGATCTCAAAGATCCCGAAACGCGGGACGAGGCCATCGTGTCCCTGATCCGTTCGCCGGTGAAATCGGGCAAACCGCCACCGCAGGCCGTGCGGGCGTATCTGCTTCGTCTGTTCGACGATGCGAACGTGGATGACAAGGCGGTGATCGCCGAGGTCGAGGCTGCCGCGATCCGGGCGGGCGGTCCGCCGATGGCGGTGCAGCTTTGCCTGGCGGAAGCCAGGCGTCTTTGGACCAGTTTTTATGCTGATCCGGATCCGAATGAGCTCTCGATGCTGCTGACACGGCTCGACTCGCTTTTGTCACCGGCGCAGGACGCGCGGTTTCAGGATGCTCTCGATCTGATTTACGACATTCTTTCAAAGCACGCCCATCTGGCCGAGATGCCCGGCGATGTGGCCGAAGACCTGCTGTCGATGCTGATGGATGCGGTGCGCGACATACTTGGCGGCGATTGCGTGCCGCGAGAGGACCGGAACACCGCGCGGTTCTCGGCGCTCTTTCGCGCGTTGATATTCCTAGATACGGTGGATGTGACACAGAACGCGGCGGCAGCGCTTGGCTATCTGAACCTGCCGATGCTGCTGGGTCTGCGGGGGGCGTCGACCGTTGACAATGTGTTGGAGGAGATCAGCGCCGAGCAGGATGTCATGATCTTCGAGGCATTCTGGGCGGGATCGGATGGCCGAATTCATGCCTATGTAGACCAGAGGCCTGCGATCGTCACGCTGACCCAGGATGACCGAGGCGACGAGGTGTCGGCATCGCTTGGCCATTATCTGGTGGATCAGGGCTTTGCGCGCGGTAACATCGAGAACCTGACTCGGCGGACCATCCCGGCGGTGGTGTTTCTGTCGCAGGATCCCGACGAGCCGGACGCCGAGCGGGCCGAGGCACAACAGGGCGTTCTGACAATGCTGCGCGACGAGTGGCAGGTTCCCGTTCTTGAGTGGGATCTGGTCGAGGTCGAGAACGACCCAAAGCGGGTTGCCGGTGCGATTGCGGACCAAATTCGCGGTCTCGTGATGGCGGCGACGGAATAAGCGCTCTGGCGACGACGTCCGTTGTTCCGTGCGGCGCCACAACCGCCCGCCCGTCAAAACAGAAAGGGTCCCGGCAATGCGATAGCAGCGTTTGCGGCGGTGTTTCCAGAGCGACTCGATTGAGTCCCAACCACGCGCAATCGGAGATCGATCAGCTTTTGCAGGACTGGGCTCTGTTGCTCTCCAAAATGCTGCGCATTGTACCGACCTCCATCAAGGACCGCGTGCCGACCCTGCCACCCAGGTCCCTAAAAACCGCCTTCACAAAATCCTTTTGGCCGAGGCAATCTTGGCGTTCCAGACTGAGCAGAAGGTCCACGAAACGCACGGCACCCCGTCCATCAGTTGTCGCGACGGCACAAGCCCTTGAATCCGTTCTGGCGAAACTCAGTACGATGTTGCCCTTGGCCTTCGGATCGGGAAGCCAGCGGAACGTGTCATCGCAACGCGCCGCATCAAGCCAGCCACGCGCGGTTTCGTCGGGTTGGGGAACGAGACCGGTCAAAGGCACCACGAACACATTGTCGCTGAGTTGTTCGGCAGAGGCGGCGATAGCGCTGTGAGACAACAACTCGGGCTCTGACAGTTGAACCAAGAGCACTGCACGAACTGAACGCGCACGCTCTATCGGCGGCCCTTCGAAATACGCACGCATGTCGGCACCAACGAAGTTGAAGTCTGCTTCGACCGCGCGATCGGTTGATTGCGCGCCGGCATCGAGCGCAAAGCCGAGTGTCACCAGAAAAACGATGAAGCGTGGCAGCACATTGGACATGAGCATCGATCAATCATCCGCCGTGCTGAGCATTCTGCCCATCATCTCGCAATCCAGCACGGTACCGCCAACCCGGGTATGGCCGGGTGTTTCATCGAGATCGGCATATGTCTTGTAGTACTCGACAACGAGCCGGATCATCCGCGCGTCAGAGCGCAGCTCGGGGTGCGTCTCCATTGCGTTCAGAATATCGTTCACATTCGGCGTTCCGCCGCTGGAATACTTGGCGAGCATCGAGGGAATCGCATTCTGAATCGCTGCGGCGACCAGTTCATTCTGGCGTGCGATGTCGAACCCGCCGGAAGGGAGCGCTGCAATTCGTTCCCGAACCAGTTCAACCTGTCGAACCCGATATGACATCCGCGAAAGATCGCCCGGGTCGAAGGCGTCGCGCAATTTCTTCAGCATCTTCTCGTAGGCATCAATGCGTTCAGGCTGATTGCGGAGCTGAAACAGGACATAGTAATCGGTAAACATCTCGTCGTCATATTTCATCAACAGCGGGCAGTTCAGGACCTGATCGGGTATGTCGCGGCCAAAGAAATTCGCCAGGATCGGCGTTGAATCTTCAATGTTCATTTCCGGAAAACGCCGCTGAAGCACTTCTTCGGCTGCGCTTGCCACGGTGAAGAAATTCGGGCGCGCAAGATGCATGGCCTCGTGCCGCATCAGCAGCATCAACTCGTCCGCCGTGAGAAACCCGACGATCGAATCGGGAAGAAACAAATCCCCATTGAAGGTAACCTGCGGCGATCCGGTTTCCGGCTCGTCGTCATCCCGGCTGAAAAAGACGACATCGTGGTGCATCGTCCGATTTCGCTCGAAAATCCGTTCTTCGAACTCCATCACAAAGCCAACCATGACCTCCCACCCCAATACCGACATCGATCGCTGTGCGATCGCGGCATAGAGCTTTGGCCAGAGTTGCCGGATGGTCATCAGCCCCGGCTGACCCAGCAACGCATTCATTTGGATATAGTCACCGTTGCCGCGCGTGGAATTCAGAAACACGAGCATGGGAAACGCAAGCAGGGTGCCTTCGGAGCCGAAGGAATTGAGGTTGTTGTTCATCGCCGCCAAAAGCCGTGCGCGATGTACCTCGACCGGGCGCGAGAGCCGATAGACGCCGTAGGCGTCCGGCCGAAATGTAAGACGCAGGATCGGGCCCCTGGCGGTGATCTGCATCGCGCGGTTCACGATGCCGGTGCCGCCGATGTCGAGCGGTGTCGGATCCTGGACATGGGAGAGGCGCAAGGCATGCTTGTCGGCATAGTCGTACGCTTCGCTAACCGCCCTTTGCCACATCTGCCGCATCTTTGTTTGCTCGGCTGCGGACAACCGTGTCGGCTTCCGCCTTTGTTCGCGCAGCGTCTCTGCGCGTTCTGAAAAGTATGCCTCAAGCGCATCCACAGGCATGAGAGCTTGCATCGAGCCGGTTTCAAGACAGTATTCCGCAACCACCAATGGACGGCATTCCAACGCGTTGACAGGTTTTCCGCCGGTCAAGACCAGGTTACCGAACAACGCGACGATTGCTGTGATCGACAGTCGAAAGAACATCCTTACTTTTTCCTCAAAGCCCACAGGTCCAACGTGATACGGGAGTTCGCCGACATGTGCGCACCGGCTGAAGGTGAACTTTCGCCTGACCTTCAGTCTTTACGGACAACAAGCCAAAACCCCTGCTCACCCGCTAATATGTTACATTCCAGAGAATTCATACGAACCTCGGTTCGGGGTTCCTGCAAATCGGCGCGTACCGCGAAGCGAACCAGACCGGACTCTGCGCAATCAGTTTCGCTGCCATAGGCAACGCCGCTGACGATGCGCGACCGATCCCCATGGAACTGCCAGCGGAAAACCGACAAGTCGGTTAGCCCACGCACCTCTGCGACGGTCGCGAGATCCCAGTTGGGATTTCCAGTATCCAGTCGAACGCGGCGCAATAGTTGATCCAGAGACAATCGCGGGCCCCAGGCCTTGGTCGGGCCGTATCGATGCAAATCCCGCATCCACAGATGACCGGTGTCTGGGTCTGAATATGTATCGATCCGGCTCCAGAATGGGCGAAGCGGGACCTTTGCCGGAATTGGGGCCGGCAGGTCGTCGGACAGACAGATGTCGTCGTCAGTCAAGTCGATGGGCTGGGCAAGGCCGGGTGAAAAGACGACGTTGCACGTACGAACCGTCTCGTCGCCACGTTGAAACTCCACCGTCTTCGCCGCGTCTCGGGGTGTTGGGACGGTGAATTCCAGCGCTGGACGGTCGTCGCAAAGAACTGTTGGGGGTCTCGAACCAGTGCCAATGAGGATCTTCGTCGCCCCTGGCGGGCACGATCGCGCCACCAAATAAGTGCGGCGCGCCCAGAGAAGCATCGTCGGCGACCGCCGCGCAAAAAAGACGCCGCGTGTGCCCCGAATGAGGCGCTGACTTTCAACGAAATCAAAATGCAGCTGGCCCCCGACACCCACGTCTTGATGGATCGAAAGGATGTCGCTCCGCGCGGATAGCGGTAGGTCCGTGTCCACCCAGCCTGTATCCGGACACGGCAGGTTTAGACCCTGACGGTTGTCGCCATCCGGAAACTGAAAATGCACATTTCCGGCCCGGGGGACGCATTCTCCGCGGATCGTTGACCCGCCAAGTGCCTCTGGCACTTCCGGTTCATTCGATGTCACCCAAATCGCTGCGAAGATCGCGGTTGTGGTGGCTGCCACTGCAATTGTCCACGCTGACGGACCGAACCATCTTGGCAGCGGTCGCTTGGGTTTGGTGCCGTCAGTTTCGAACTCCCAGTCGGAGTTGGCTTGAAGGGCTTCCGTCTTTTGGGGGGGTGGCCTTTCACGATATCCATCGTGATCGATGTATTGCTCACCATGTTGTCGGTGAAGCCGTTTGAGTAAGTCAACAGCATCGGACCGGCTGTACCCGATGAGTTCCAGCCCGTTGAGCGCGTTATTTTTTTCGGGGTGAGTCTCTCCCAGTTCCCAGTTTCGGTAGGTCTTGGTCGTTATTCCGATTCTTTCGGCAAAGGCTTGTTTGCCAATGTTCAAATCTTTGCGCCCAGCTTCCAGAACTCTGTGCAGCTCTATCGCTAGCGCGCTCTTTGGTTTTGGCTTTTCGGGGGTCTGCCGAGCCATTGCTCTTGTTCTTTCGTGCCTCGTTTGTACTGACAAAGCATGTCGGAATTACTTCGGCGGGGCCACCTGATTTCCTCAAGTTGAGTCCGACAGCTTCAAATGGGTTTGCTGGCATGCCATATAGAGCTGAAAATCCCTGGATCGGAAAAATGACATCCCTCGATCAACGCCCGCTGCACCTTGATACAGCCGACATCACGAGCAAACTGGCGCAAATTGTCGTTGATTCCATAGGCATCCCCGACAAGTGGGGGGATGTGCTGGATTTCATCATCGACAACACCAACGCTTGTGCTGCGATCATAACGCTTCGGGATAAAAACACTTGCCAGATCGTGAATGATCGAAACCTCGAGCAGGATTACCATTCACCGTTGATCCGAGGATTCTCGCTTGAGGCTGTGGGTTTTTACCTGACCGAGCTAAGGACAATCGATCCTTGGGCCAAGGTGCAAAAGCAGTATTACCCGCATCGCCCAACGTTGATGTCCAATGTCTGCCCCCCCGAAGATTATCCGAATAATCGGTTCTTCAAATGGCTGCGCGGGCAGAATATGGAGGACACGGTTGTCTTCGAATTGGATCACATGGCGGGTTACTGGACGGCCTGCAACCTATTCCTTCCCAACCGCGACCGAAACGAAGCGATCGAGCTATTGAATTTTTCCAATGCCCATTTCGACTTGCTGCGGTCGGCCTGGAAGAGCAGCCAGACACTGCAGCGCAGTCGTCAAACCGGGCAGGCGTTGTTCGATCAGATCGGCACGGCGGGGCGTGCCTGCGCCCTGGTCGGTCCCAACGGTGAATTCCGCGAGGGCAACACAGAATTCGATGCCTTGAAAAACGCCGACAACATACGCCTGTCGGGTCCCGCGAAGCGAGTGAGGTTTCCGGAGGCCATGGCAATCTACGGCCTGAGCCGCTGGGAGGATTTTCCGCTATCCAGATATGAGGGTCCGGAAGATGTCGGGCACGTGTTTGCCCGCCCGATTGCACCCGATCCGCGATTCGAGGGTAAGCGCGAGACGCTTTGGCTGCTGGAATTCGTAAGACCGAGCGAGCCTGAAAAAGCCCCATATGATCTGCGCGTGCTGACCGACCGAGAGCTAGCGCTTTACCAGGCCGTGACCGAGGGGGCTTCGGTCGAGACTGCAGGTGCCTCCGTCGGACTGGGCAGAACCCGCGCATTTGAAGTGTGGAATTCGGTGAAAAGCAAGCTTGGCATCACCAGCGCGCATAAGTTACGCTGATTTTTTTCTATAATTCAGTCTATTAAGGGGATCCAGCGCGACAGCTGCATTTTTGGAAAGCGAAGTGCAAAGCGCATTTCGCTTCTGCTTCGCTTCGTGGAGTCGGGGAAGAACGTGTGAATTTTAAAGGGCCTCAACCTTTCTTGGAGGAGGCCAATATGCGCCGATCACACACCATACCCAAACCGGCAAAGCCGAAATTCACCTACGAGCTTCTGCCCGGAGTTCTCAAGACTTTCGCCGATCCCGGGATCCCGTTTCTGACGTTTGCCCACTTCGTGGATATCGTTCAGTGGTACCGCGACGTGTACTTTGCGCCAGAGCACGTACCTGGGTTCGAACAGGATATCGGAAAGAAGTATCAGGTTTGGACCCGCAGTGCGACCAGCCTATATGAACGCCACTTGTTCCCCGGCGAATTGGGCGGCCCGGTGACGATCTCGTTCGAGATACCTTCGTTGCCAAGCGCGGCGTGGTTCCCACTGTTCGTGAGCATGTACGACGATCAGGGACTCTACTTTCGCCACGAGCAGAAGCTGGTGATTGAACGCAACATCGGTGATCGCATGGTGCTTTCGTCGTGGCAGAAGGTTCCGACTGTCCGGAATTTTCTTGTGATGAACGCACAATAAACTCAAGTGCAGCGCGCCAGCAAGCCGGGCGCGCTTATCCCCCACCGGACTCTGGTTCGCTTCGCTCCACCTTTTCTTAGCATATGTTTAACCAGAATCACTGCGTGAGCGGGAAAGCGACTGGGGGTCTTTAGCTGCGGAATGTGGAATACCGTTTGTGTTGTAACAGTGCTGTCTGTTTTGACGCGATTCTAGCGGCTGAATTTCAGCCGCTAGAATCATGCGTGTGACTCGGGGCCGAAGCGTTTTTCTATCGAGAAAAAGAATAGAAATCGCAGGAGCTTGAGCTTCACCGCTTTTACTCTTTGCCGTGATCGCAATGTAACCTGCGTCGATAACGATAGTCCGATCCGGGTCATCAGCCGATGCATTTGTTTGGTGGGGGTGTGTTCAATGTGGGCGAGTTGCTGCGCCGAAGGCGAGCCTCTGTCGTTAAGGGCTCAAAGACTGATGGAATTCCATCGGAAAGGTGATGGATATGACTGAAAAGAAGGACAATTTCACCGTTGTCTCTGCCGAAGTCGGTAAAAGGCGGGTAACGACCGAAGCCGAGATCATGGCAGTGCTTTCGCCGATCGTGGATCCTGTGAAAGGGACCGAACCCGACTTCTCATTGGTGTCTGAGGCGATCGTACAGTCGGTTGCCGATGCGGATGCTGAAATCGCGCAGAAATTGGACGATCTGAGCGACAAGATTTCCGTCGATACCGGTCACTACCTTAACCCGCCTGGGGAGGACGAAGATGCTTGGTAACGTGAAAGCCAGCCTTGGACGCGCCGCGACCAACAGCAACGCGGTCGCGCAGACGGTGTCGCAGGGAACCTATCTGCTGGTCTTCGGATTGTTGCTGATGCTGGTCATGACGCCGGACGGCATCGTCGTTTACCAGTTCACCGCAGACGGTTTGCGCGATCCCGAATCCGGTCGCTTGTCGGACTGGGGGCACGCTCTGGCAATCATCACGGCCTTGGCGACTGTGGTTGCAATCGCTCTGGCCATTCACTGGCTCTACCGGTTTCTGAGCGAAATCGTACGCCGCCGGATCTATCTTTGGATGGGCATCGTCGCGCTGATCATCGTTCTGGCCCAGCCCCTGATCATGCAACTCGCCCAAGGCGGCATAGGCGGGAATTCCGTCGCTCAAGCCGCAGGTTCGCAATCCGACTGGACCGCCAGCGAGGTGTTCATTTGGGCGGCTTCACTGGCGCGTGCCGGGCTTTTCCCGCTTTACGCGATTGTCGGGACCATCGGCCTTGGCATGGCAATCGAAGGGTGGAACCGGCGCATGAAGGCAAGGGAGGCCATGGGAGACTCGATCGTCCAACACACCGCAATGAAGGAAATCAACGAAGGCCAAAAGCTCGCGAAAATGGCCCGCCACACGCTGCAGAAAAAGACACAGCGCATGCGTATGCGGGCGGCAGACATGCTGAACACGGCGGCGAACGGAATGGCAGACCACTGCCAGCTCTATCTGAAAGGAGATCCCTCTACGCTGACGCAAGCCAGCTTCCTGCAATCGGTGGACGATATGGTCAAGGCCTCCGACAGCCCGAACACTCAGGCCTTGGCACAAATCGTCAAGATGCACCTGCCCGAGGCACTGCCCCTGAACGTGCTGCCCGTGGACGGACGCACCCTGCCGGACGCGGCAAAGCGGGAGATCCAAGAGTACATCCAATGGATTCGGGTCAACTACCGCCGCAAACGTCTTTTGGAGGCAATCTGATGCACTTTGTTTCCTTGTTCCGAACGCGCCCGTTTTTTTCATTGATCGCCGCCGCTGTCGTCGCGGTTGGTCATGGGGCCGCACCTTCGAATGCACAAGAGAGGGTTAAACACCTGGCCTTCATCGGAGATTTGCATTCCACAAGCCCGGTGCGCGACACCAACTACCGCGCGACCCTGATTGACCTGGTGACAAGCGACATCGCGGATCACCAGCTAAAGACCCTCGATCTCGTTACGATCCGCACGGCAGGAAACGCTATCCGCCGCGACCATCATGACCGGGCATGGAATACGCAGGTCAAGCTGACCTACAGCGGAGCCAAGGCCGCAGATGTGCCCGGGTTCATATCCGAACGGCTTGTTGCCCTTGCGGAAATGGAGGTTCACGAGAATTCCAAGCTGATTTGGGCGCTGGAGGAGTTGAGCGACAAGATCGATTGCGCGTCTGAGAACGTAACCGTCTACGTCATCTCTGACGTGGTGTCCGGTGGCGAGGTGAAGGACGGGAAGTTTTTGTACGAGACTTTCCGAGGGGCGCCGTTCCAAGGGTGCCAGGAATTGGTCTTTGCGGGCTTCGGGTCACAGTTCACGGGGCCGTCGAACGTTCTGGATGCGGCAGAGCGACGCCTGAAGAGCGTGATGCTGGAGGCGGGATTCGCAACCGTGAGTTTTCTGTAAGATCATGGCCTTTGTTCCCACGCCTTCGCCATGGAACTGGAACGTATTTCATTCCGTTCGGTGGCAAGCCTTTATAAGCGCGATGGTGGCGCTATTGATCCTGGGGATCGGCTGGGCGACGCTTGATCCGGCTCAAAACGCCATCGTACGCGTCCTGACCGCCACGCTGCACGAAGGCGGTCACTATCTCGCGGCGATCGCGACGGGTGCAAAGGCGTTCGGCATGACGATCAATGTGGATGGGTCGGGCCATGTCTCGATCGGAACGACCGATCCGTTACAGGCAATCCTGACAGCTGCATCCGGGATGCTCACGGTGGCATTGGTCTCGGCGGTGTTTCTTTATTCGGGGCTGACGCGCATCGGGATGCATGTGTTCCTGGCGACCATTGGGTTGCTATGCATCGTTTTGTGTGTGCTCGTGGCTGAAGATCCAGAAGTAAGCCTTGTGCTGCTTTGCGTTGGGGCCATCACCCTGTTCGTGGGGTATATGCCAGGCGGTGCGTTTCTGAAGTCTATATGCCTGCTCTACCTCGCCTTCGTGCTGTTCCTCGGGGTCCTGGCGAGCGTGCCGTATGCCTATGCAGAGTTCACGTCGCTGCAGCCAGAACCGAAACCGTCGGACAGCAAGATCATCGCAGACGCGCTTGGAGCCGAGATCCAATATGTGGGGAATGCGCTGGTTGGCTTGATGGTGTTGATCTATGCGACCTCAGCCATCTTCGTGGCCGCGTGGCTTCACCAAAACGACTGAAGAGGAGGGCAAATGATGCTGTTTCGTACGATAGTCGCTTCATCGTACTTGTGTTGTGTGAGCGCCTCGGCAGCGGAAAACCAGGAGTTCTGGATGCTTGTCGAAGTCGACAATACGCATGAAGCAGAGGGCGAGGATATTCTGCCTCCCAATTTGAAGGGTGAAGACATTCTGCCGATGTTAGTGGACGGAACGCCGGTCCTTGAACGAGAAAAGGCAAAAACCGTTGTCGAGGACGCCCCAATCGAAGTCGAAGTGAGTATCGTTCCTGACCCTGAACCGAAACCCCGCGTGGTTTTTGAACCGATCGTCTATCACAACATCAACTTTGAGTCAGGCAAAGCAAATCTGAAGGATAAATCATACGACATTATCGCGACCATTGCAGGAAATCTGCGTCGGTTCCCGGATATCGATATCACCATTGAGGGTCATACAGATTCCGATGGATCCGTGGAATACAACCTTGACTTGTCGAAGCGACGCGCGATCGCGGTAAAAACGGCTTTGGTCAACATCCATGGTATCAGCATACATCGTCTTTCCACCAGGGGGCTCGGCGAAGGCAGCCCGATGGCGACCAACGATACCACGCAAGGCAAAGCGCTCAACCGGCGCGTCGTCATAATCCCCAGCCGTCCCAAGGTATAAATCTTCGCATCCGGTGCGCCTCCAACCAACCGGCAACTCTCAAAAACAACAGGGAAATCGTAAACCCCCGGGCCTTGATCGTGAGGGAAAGTCAGTTGTTGCCGGCATTCGGTCTGGGTCTTCCCATGCAGCCGATATCGCTTCGCGAGGTTGCACTTGGATCTATCGCCCAATCGCTTCGATGACTTGTTCGATCAGATTGTCGCACCGATCCGGCCAGGACACAGGAACGAAGCCTCCGGCGAGAACACTGATCCGGGGATCCAAGTGGTTGCCTCGCTCCGCTTTGATCGCACGGCTTCCAATACGACTGGAGGGTCCCGAATTCACCGAGACCCTCCATCACCCCACGTGCTCCCTCAGCACCACACGTGTATCTGGACAAGGTCTCGACCATCCTGGTCTGTTATAGGGACATTAGCCGCGTCGGCCCTGGCAAGGCAAGGGAATGCTGTCTAAAAGCTTTTTCAAAACAAAGAGATATATGTAACCTGGCCTTAACGATGAACGCCCGCGCGGATCTCCGGCGGGCGCTCGTCTAAAAAATACGGTCCAGAGGATCAGCCGTAGACCGACTCCTTGCCGAAATGCTTGACCAGCATATAGTAAACCACGGCGCGGTACTTGTTGCGCTCGGACCGGCCATA
Organism: Rhodobacter sp.; assembly: GCA_030065095.1. GTDB lineage: Bacteria > Pseudomonadota > Alphaproteobacteria > Rhodobacterales > Rhodobacteraceae > JASJCA01. The sequence goes on along the minus strand of JASJDP010000028.1, from coordinate 104,148 downwards.
GGTTTCGATCACGGAGTTGATCGCGTCCATCAACTCGGGCCCGTCCTGCAGCGCCAGCTTCTTGATCAGAAAGTTGTTCTTGACCGTATCCAGCTCGTGCTCCTGGCTTGCGGCCACCGTGGATGCATCCGGGTTATAGATCGCCGGGCCGCAGCCAATGGTCACCTTGGTGAGCAAATCCATATCCGGCGTCACACCGCATTTGTTTCTCAGATCGTCCGCATATTGTGCGATCAGGTCGTCTCTTTTTCCCATATGTCCCTCTCCAAGGCATTTTCTGACCTGGCCGAACGCCTCGGCGTCCCCCAGCCTAGCGCGCGCACCGTAACGGTGTTTTTCGCCCGTACAAAGGGGGAATTTTCCCGGCACAAACCCCAAGGAAGCCAAGAGGCAGAGAAACCCACGCCACGCCGGAACCGCAGGCGGCTGGGATCCCGCGCGCTATATGCGGGACGGCAGTGCCTCGGTTGCCCGGACGATCCCGGCGGCAAAGCCGCTCATGGCCTCCATCGCTTCTGCCAGCGTCGCGTCGGGTTTGCCGTTCTGATCCATATGGCTGACCGGGCCGCCGGGCAGCACGCCGTTCGGCAGCTCGGGTTCGTACTGAATCTTCAGCGCCGCCGAATTGCCGACCTCCAGGCCGTCGAGGCGCGTATTCAAGGCCAAGGCCAGATCGATCGAGGCCGATATGCAGTGTAAACAATGCGCGTCCCGCCCGATCCCGCGCGAAACGAGACGATGCTAGATCAAGTCGGGACCAAAGCACATCGCTAAACTAAAGGTGACTGGGCATCGAAATGTGGTGCCATCGCCGTGCTTGCATGGCGTTGAAAACCGTTTCCGGCCTTGGACGGGAGGAAACTCGACAGCCTCGCGTTCCGCCTTTTTTTGGCTTGGAGCGGACGTCGCTGATTAAGCGTATAGCCGCGTCATCGCCGACCCGCGGGGAGGCGTTCCAAACCTCTGAACGGCTCGTTTTATCCCAGCAAAGTCCGAACGACTTCAACGCGATGTGCGCCGTTAGAAAATCGCCTCCCCTTCGGGGCGGGTCGGCGATGGCGCGGCGGCCTGCGGCCTTGATTCCGCGCCGGAACTGGGTGGCAACGTCACCTCCAAGCCAGAACTGACCGTGCGAGTCACTCACACCGCGTCATCGCTTAGTACCGGTAGTGCTCCGGCTTGAACGGCCCTTCGGGCGCGACGCCGATATAGGCGGCCTGGTCTGCCGACATTTCGGTCAGCTTGACGCCGATCTTCGCCAGATGCAGCCGGGCCACCTTTTCGTCGAGCCTCTTGGGCAGGATGTAAACCTCGTTCCCGTACTCATCGCCCTTGGTGAACAGCTCGATCTGCGCCAGAACCTGGTTGGTGAAGCTGGCCGACATCACGAAAGACGGATGCCCGGTGGCGTTTCCAAGGTTCAGAAGTCGCCCTTCGGACAGCAGAATGATCCGGTTGCCGGATGGCATCTCGATCATGTCCACCTGGTCCTTGATATTGGTCCACTTGTGGTTCTTCAGCGCCGCAACCTGAATTTCGTTGTCGAAATGGCCGATGTTGCCGACGATGGCCATGTCTTTCATCTCGCGCATATGCTCGATGCGGATGACGTCCTTGTTGCCGGTGGTTGTGATGAAGATGTCCGCGGTGTCGACCGCATCCTCCAGCGTCACCACCTCGAAGCCGTCCATCGCCGCCTGAAGCGCGCAGATCGGATCGACCTCGGTCACCTTGACGCGCGCACCGGCGCCCCGCAGCGATGCCGCCGAGCCCTTGCCCACGTCACCATAGCCGCAGACCAGCGCTGTCTTTCCCGCCATCATCGTGTCGGTCGCCCGGCGGATCCCGTCGACGAGGCTTTCCTTGCAGCCGTATTTGTTGTCGAATTTCGACTTGGTCACGCTGTCGTTGACGTTGATCGCGGGGAACGGCAAGTGGCCCTTTTCCATCATCTTGTACAGGCGGTTGACGCCGGTCGTGGTTTCTTCAGTCACCCCCATGATCATGTGGCGCTGCTTGACGAACCAGCCCGGACTTTCGGCGATGCGCTTGCGGATCTGCGCGAACAGCGCCTCTTCCTCTTCGCTGGTCGGCACGGCGATCAGATCGTCCTCGCCTTCCTCGACCCGCGCCCCCATCAGGATATAGAGCGTGGCGTCGCCGCCATCGTCGAGGATCATGTTGCAGCCGCCGCTCTCGAAGTGGAAAATTCGGTCGGCATAGTCCCAGTATTCCTCCAGCGTCTCGCCCTTGGTCGCAAAGACAGCAACCCCGGCCTCGGCAATGGCGGCAGCCGCATGGTCCTGGGTCGAGAAAATGTTGCACGACGCCCAGCGGACGTCCGCCCCCAACGCCACCAGCGTCTCGATCAGTACCGCGGTTTGAATCGTCATATGCAGGCTGCCGGCGATACGGGCGCCTGCCAGCGGCTTGCTGTCGCCATATTCCTCGCGCAGCGCCATCAGTCCCGGCATCTCGGTCTCGGCGATCGTGATTTCCTTGCGGCCGAACTCGGCCAGCGCAATGTCCTTGACGATGTAATCCTTTGCCATATCCGGCAACTCCTGAAGCAACCAGTGTTCCGGGCGCATCTAGCACCGGTCCTGTGTCTCGACAACCGCAGGAGGGCAGGTGGTCGAAACGGACCAGAGGCCGATCTGGGACACCGTATCGGAAACCGTGCTGCAAGTCGCCCAATGCGTGTTAGAATTATCATGAAACAGGCATGCCGTGCATCGGCAGAATTCAGCCGATCCACGGCAATGCGTCTTAGGAAGAAGAGGTCAGCGATGCGTGGGATCATTCCTTATTTACAGGTCACCGATACCGGGCAGGCGATTACCTGGTATGAACGGGTATTTGAAGCAACGGAGGCCCGGGCACGATTGGTTGCTCCGGACGGGACGTGCATGAACGCGGAAATCGAGATCGAGGGAACTACGCTGATGCTGGCCGACGAGGTGCCCGGAATCGGTTCATTCAGTCCCGATTCACTCAACGGAACCTCCGTCGTCCTTGACCTGCATGTGGCCGATGCGGACGCGGTCTTTGCCCGGGCGATTACCGCCGGGGCCGAAGAGATCTATCCCCTTGCAGATCAGTTCTATGGAGACCGGGCCGGGCGCGTGCGCGATCCTTTCGGCCACCACTGGATCATCGCGACCCGACTGCGCGAGGTTCCCGAGGCGGAAATGGTGGCGGCCTTCAAGTCGATGTTCTAAGGGCCCGCTTTCCCGACCGCGAACCTCTTTGAATGTCAGACCGTCACCCCGGCGACGCGTCCCCTGCGACGAGGATCGGGGCGAACCCGCCGAATATCATACGTTTTCCGTCGAACGGCATATCGCCGATGGCCTTTTCCAGTGCGGGGTCGGGCGACAATTTCGACCACGCCGCCTCGCGTGTCGCCTTGTCGGGCCACGCCGTCCAGGCGAAGACGACGGTTTCATCGTCGTTTGCCCCAACAGCCTTGCGGAATGACGTCACCTCTCCGTCGGGGACATCGTCGCCCCAGCAGTCCCACATCGCTGTGGCGCCCAGATCCTGGAAGATCGGCCATAAGGCTTGCGCATATGTCACGTAAGTCTCCCGGCCGGCTGTCGGAACCGGCGCGACGAAGCCGTCGATATAGGCCATTTGCGTCTCCCTCGTGATCCAGCGGCCCGAAAGTACCGCGTGCAGGTATAACCAATCTATCAAAAAGATCCCCAATCCGCACCAATTGGGGCGGCCGCCGCCGGCTGCTCTGGCACGGGGCATTCCCGGCGCCCTTGACGTCCTTCGTAACGGCCGGCGAGCACCGGCTCGGCGATCACGGCAACGTCAGGGATTCCAGACTGTGCGTCGGGCGGCGCAATCCCTACCTTAACCTTCGTTAAAGATGCCCTATTGGAGCTGCCCCAATGCTGAAGAACCTGATCGCCCCGATGATCATCAGTGCCGGTTTCGCGATGGCGCTTGCGCTTGCGCTGCTGCTCGTCGGCCTGACTGCTCCGCTTTGACCCCGCCGCGTCACTTTCCCATGGATTGACTTGCGCGGCTGTGGCTATCTGCCCCCGGTGTCACGCGAGGACAGATAATATGGCCGCTCCCCCCCGCGCCTGGCAGCGCATGCTGTCCGGCAGACGCCTCGATCTGCTCGATCCCACGCCGATGGACATCGAGATCGAGGACATTGCCCACGGGCTTGCCTTCGTCGCACGCTGGAACGGCCAGACCCGTGGCAATTACCCCTATTCCGTGGCCGAGCATTCCCTGCTGGTCGAACAGATCTTCACCCGCCAGCAGCCCGCCGCGCCGCCCAAGTGGCGCCTTGCCGCGCTGCTGCACGACGCGCCGGAATACGTCATCGGCGACATGATCAGCCCGGTGAAGGCCGCTGTCGGACCGGGGTACGGGGAACTCGACGCGCGCCTTGCCGCTGCGGTCCACCTGCGTTTCGGCCTGCCCGCCGTGCTTCCGGCCACCGTCAAGCGACAGATCAAGCGCGCCGACAAGATCTCTGCCTGGCTCGAGGCCACTCAGCTCGCCGGCTTTACCGAGCCCGAGGCCAACAGGTTCTTCGGGCGTCCCGATCCTGCGCTGACCCACGACCTGACGCTCCACCTGCGCGAACCCGTCGCAGTCCGCACCGCCTACACCGCAAGACACGCCGCTCTCCTGGCCGAGATGTAGCGCCACCCGGCGTCACTGTCGGGCAGCCCCCGCTCGTCCCAGACCGCGCAAGATCAGATGCCAGCAATCGATCGGCATGGCCGACCCCGGCAATCCCTCGGCGAAGCCCGGAGCGGGTTTAAACCCCCGTTGCCTCGCCGCTTTGACCTAACACCCTCCTCCCGCGCTCGGACGGGTCTCTTATTCATCGTGTATCCAATCACCGTTGTACCGGGGCCCCTCAGGGATCCTATGGAAGTCCGGCGCGGATCATACCGCACAATTCACGCCCTCGGTGCGTGCCTGAAACGCCCAGCCGCGAAAGTCGCCGCCGACGAAAACCAGCCGCAGCCCGTCCGGCCATTCCACCACATCCCCGCATCCCGGCACCCTCCGCCGGTCGTCGGGTCGAGCTCCCGTCAGCCGCGACACCGCTGCGATCACGCCGGCCTCCGCGCGCCAGAAATCGATCCGCAAGGGGCTTCCCACCGGCTGCAATCCGCCCGAATCCGGCACCACGCCGGGCGCCGGCGGAACCGTCTCTGGCTCCGCACAACCCACAAGAAACATCAGGAAAACCGCCGTATGGTGCGTGCTTGCACGCACCGCCCCGCTCAACGCGGCGACCGCTTCGCCAGGATCCGCTGCAAGGTCCGTCGGTGCATGTTCAGCCGCCGTGCGGTTTCGGAAACGTTCCTGTCGCAAAGCTCATAGACCCGCTGGATATGTTCCCACCGCACCCGATCCGCAGACATCGGGTTCTCGGGCGGCGGCGGCAAGGCATCCGATCGGGCCAGGAGCGCGTTCGTCACATCGTTGGCGTCCGCGGGTTTCGACAGATAGTCCGTCGCCCCGATCTTGACCGCCGCCACGGCTGTCGCAATCGCCCCGTAGCCGGTCAGCACCACAACCCGGCAATCCGGCCGGCGCTCGCGCAGAACCTCCACGACGTCCAACCCGTTGCCGTCCTCAAGTCGCAGATCGACCACGGCAAAGGCAGGCGGTCGGGCCGTCGCAATCGCCTTGCCTGCGGCCACCGATCCGGCCATTTCGGGCTCGAAGCCGCGCTTTTCCATGGCGCGCGCCAGCCGCCGCAGGAAAGGCTCGTCGTCATCCACCAAAAGAAGCGACCGGTCCTCACCGATCTCGTTCAGTTCGCGCTCGGCCATTGCCGGTCCCTTCCGCAGCTTTTGCTTTTGTTCCGCGGACCTTAGTCCGCGCCTGCGCCCGGGTCAAATTGTCTCAGGAGGCTTCCACAAAACAGGCCGTGCGTCGGGCAATGTCGGGTGCCGTGTCGCCGCGTTTGAAGAACTCGACAAAGCCGGTCCCGGGCAGGACAAGATAGGTAAACGTCGAATGGTCGACCAGATAGTAATCCGGATCGTCGCTGTCCTGCTTGCGGAAATAGGTCCTGTACGCCTTCGACGCCGCCGTGACCTGGTCGAGCGACCCGGTCAGGCCGATCATCTTTTCATGCATGTAGCCCGCGAACTCTTCAACAACCTCGGGCGTGTCGCGCTCCGGGTCGATCGAAATGAAGACCGGCTGCGCATCGTAGCCCATGCCATCCAGCAGATCGATAGCCTCGGCGTTGCGCACGTTGTCCAGGGGGCAGACGTCGGGGCAGAACGTATAGCCGAAATAAACCAGCGACGGCTTGGTAAAGACATCCGCGTCGGTCACTGTCTGACCCGTGCCGTCGACCAGCGTGAACGGCCCGCCGATCGATCCGGCACCGCCCGCGATTGCTGAATTGCGACACGCGGAAAACGCGTCGTCGGATGACCGCCCCAATGTCATCCACCAGGTCCCGGCAAGCAACGCCGCGACGGCGGCGGCGGCGGCGGCGGCGTAGACCTTGATCATGGCGCGATTTCCCTTGCTGGCGGCCTGCATTGATCCGTGTGCCCGCGACGATTAACAAGGCGTCACGATGATGCAACTCACGATCTAGGCACAGCCATGGCCGATACCAACCCCGGCCTGATGACGCAGGAAACCCGCTCGAACTGGGTGCGGCTCAGAACGCTGATCGTCCTGCGCTGGATCGCGATCGTCGGACAGTTGGCGGCCATTACCGCCGCGCAGCGATTTTTCGACCTGCAGCTTGAACTTGGGCTCTGCTATGTCGCTGTCGGGGCCGCGATCATCGCCAATCTCGTGGCGATCTTCGTCTATCCGGAAAACAAGCGCCTCAGCGAGGGCGAGGTTTTTCTGATGCTGCTGTTCGACATCAGCCAGCTTGCCTTTCTGCTCTACCTCACCGGCGGTCTGCACAATCCCTTCGCCCTGCTGATCCTTGCACCGGTCACGATCTCGGCCACCGCTCTGCAGCTTCGGTCGACGCTGCTTCTCGGCACCGTTGCCATCGGCTTGATTTCCGTTTTGGTGTTTTTTCACGTTCCGCTGCGCACAGCACAGGGCTTCATCATGCGAATGCCTGATGTTTTCCTCTTCGGGTCCTGGGCGGCGATCACCATCGGTATCGTCTTCGAAGCGATCTATGCGCGCCGCGTCACCCAGGAAATCCACTCTATGTCAGAGGCTTTGCTGGCCACACAGATGGCGCTGGCGCGCGAGCAGAAGCTGACGGATCTGGGCGGTGTGGTGGCGGCGGCGGCCCATGAGCTCGGCACGCCGCTGGCCACCATCAAGCTGGTCAGCGCCGAGATGATCGAGGAACTTGCCGACCGCCCCGAACTGCGCGAAGACGCCGAACTGCTGCGCGACCAGGCCGACCGGTGCCGCGACATCCTGCGGTCGATGGGCCGCGCCGGGAAGGATGATCTACACCTGCGCCAGGCCCCGCTGGGCACGGTGATCCGCGAGGCGGCAGAACCGCATTCGGACCGCGGCAAGGATGTACTGATCGACCTTGGTCCAAGCGAGGGCGCCAAGGCTGGACAGCCGGTGATCGAGCGCCGCCCCGAGATCATTCACGGCCTGAGGAACTTGGTGCAGAACGCGGTGGATTTCGCCGAAAGCTCTGTCTGGGTCGAGGCGATGTGGACGGAGGCGACCATTGCCGTTCGGATCATCGACGACGGCCGCGGTTTCCCGCCATACCTCCTCGGCCGTATCGGCGATCCTTTCGTGCGCACCCGGCGCGCGACCGACGACCGCACCCGCCGCCCGGAATACGAAGGCATGGGGCTGGGCCTGTTCATCGCAAAGACATTGTTGGAAAGGTCCGGCGCCGAACTGACCTTTGACAACGGCTCGCACCCGACGGCGGGCCGCGGCAAGCCCGGCACCAGGTCGGGCGCCATCGTCGAGGTCGTCTGGCCCCGCGATGCAATCAGCCCAGCGCAAGAGGCACAAGGCCGTGGCCTGGGCGAAAACCAGCCGATCGAAGTCTGAGCCCGGACGGCAAAAGCCGTTCCCGCAAAACTTAACGGACCGTTAACCACAAGGCTCCTAGGCTCGTGGGGATAAGCAGTTATCAGGGTGCGGCAATGGATTTTCTGACGTTGGGATATGTCGGCATTCTGGTCCTGTCGGGTTTCCTGATCGCCAGTGCCGCCCTTCTAGCGGTCTCCCGCATATTCCGGAACCGGACAGCATCGGCGCCAATAACCACGCCCGAGGTTGCCTTTCTCTTCGAGGGTGACACCCTGGTTGATGCCACGGCGTCCGCGCGTCGGCTCCTGGATTTCTGCCCCGGGCTCGGCAACGATATGGACAGGTTGGCGGCATTCCTCTCGCAACGGTTCCCTGACCTGGCCCGGCGCGTGACGGCCTGTGGCGAGAACGGCACGGTCCACCTGCTGTCGCCGCTGTCGGATGCGAAACTCACACTCAGGTCCCGGGGCGGCAGGCTGAACGTTACCCTGCAGGACTTGACGGAGGGGTCCTTGGCGATGCCGGAAACCTTCGGCCTGTCGGCACTCACCGATGCGCTGCAAGCGATCCGCCAGACAGCGGATGCCTGCCCCGTGCCGATTTGGCGCCAGGATACGGACGGATGCGTCACCTGGGCCAACGAGACCTATCTTCGGCTGGCGCGAGACATGGCGGGACCCAAAGCCGACAAAGACTGTATCTTCATCGGGCTCGATGTCGCGGCCGCCGAAAGCGGCGGCGCGCAAAGACTTGCGGTTACGCTGCCCGGCGAAACCTACCCGCATTGGTTCGACTGCCATGTCGTCCGTCGTGACCGCGAGGTGACAGTCACCGCGCTTCCAGCCGACAGGATCGTGACGGCCGAACGCGATTTGCGCGATTTCGTCCAGACGCTCACCCGGACATTCGCGCATCTCAGCGTCGGTCTGGCGATTTTCGACCGTAGCCGCGTGCTTACCATCTTCAACCCGGCACTCACGGACTTGCTGGGGCTTTCGCCGGAATTTCTGATCGCTCACCCAACGCTCGCACAGGTGCTCGACCGGTTGCGCGACCGCCGGATGATCCCCGAGCCCAAGAACTACAAATCCTGGCGGTCCCATATGCACACCCTGGAGCGGGCCGCGGCCGATGGCACGTTCTCCGAGACCTGGCCAATGCCCGACGGACGCATGATCCGGGTGACCGGCCGGCCGCATCCCGACGGCGCCTTGGCGTTTCTATTCGAGGACATCAGTGCCGAAATCACCGAAACCCGGCGCTTCAGAGAGACGATGGAGATCAGGCAGGCGGTGCTGGATGGGCTCGACGAAGCCATCGCGGTGTTTTCGCCCGAAGGGCGCCTTACCCTTGCAAACCGATCCTATGCAGAGCTTTGGGATATCGCGCGCACCGACGTCGCATCGGACGAGACGTTCCTTGACGCCACCCGCCGTTGGCAGGAGCGATGCAGCCCGACGCCGGTTTGGGGCGATGCGCGCGATTTCGCTTCTGCCATCGACGAGCGCTCCACCTGGACAGCCGAGGTGTTGCTTTGCGACGGCCGCAGTCTGGCCTGCCGGTTCGTACCCCTGCCGGGCGGCGCAACACTTGCCGCTTTCCTACCGGCGAACGCGCCTGCGAAGCTGCAGCGGCCACGCGCTTTGTCTTCGGTCGGCGCCTGATCGGGGCCGGCAGGCAGTGTTTATTTCGCCGTGGCAATCCTATATCACGCGCAAAGCCCGAAAGCCGGAGATACCGAATGGCGGCCAACGCCCCGATCACGCAAGACGTGCGAACGATCCCCCGCAAGCTGCCCGAGGGCGGGCGACCAAACCTCGTCGGGCTGACCCGCGCGCAGCTGGGCACCGCGCTGATCGATGCGGGTACGCCGGAGAAACAGGCGCGCATGCGGGTGGGACAGATCTGGCAATGGATCTACCACAAGGGCGTGCGCGACTTCGCTGCGATGACCAACCTCGCCAAGGATTACCGCGCGATGCTGGATTCGCGTTTCGAGATCGCCGTGCCAGAGGTCGTCGACCGCCAGATATCCGCCGACGGCACCCGAAAATACCTGGTCCGCATAGCCGGCGGGCATGAGGTTGAAACCGTCTACATCCCAGAGACCGACCGCGGCACGCTTTGCATTTCGTCCCAGGTCGGCTGCACACTGACCTGTTCCTTCTGCCACACCGGTACTCAGAAACTGGTGCGCAACCTGACCGCGGGCGAGATCGTCGGCCAGATCATGCTGGCTCGTGACGATCTGGGCGAGTGGCCGCAACCGGGCGAGGGGATGGGAGAACGCCCGCGGCTGATCTCGAACATCGTGCTGATGGGCATGGGCGAGCCGCTTTACAATTTCGAAGCGGTGCGCGATGCGATGCAGATCGCAATGGATGGCGAGGGGATTTCGCTGTCGCGCCGCCGGATCACGCTGTCGACCAGCGGCGTCGTGCCAGAGATCGCGCGTACCGCCCAGGAGATCGGCTGTATGCTGGCCGTGTCGTTTCACGCGACCACCGACGAAATCCGCGACCGGCTGGTGCCGATCAACAAGCGGTGGAACATCGCGACGCTTCTGGACGCCCTGCGCGACTATCCCCGGCTGTCGAATTCCGAACGGATCACCTTTGAATACGTGATGCTGAAAGGTGTCAACGACAGCGACGCAGACGCCCGGCGTCTGGTCAGGCTGATCCAGGGCATCCCGGCCAAGATCAATCTGATCCCGTTCAACGAATGGCCGGGTGCGCCCTACGAGCGGTCCGACTGGGACCGGATCGAGGCTTTTGCCGATATCGTCTACAAGGCGGGTTATGCCAGCCCGGTCCGTACCCCCCGCGGCGAAGACATCATGGCTGCCTGCGGACAGCTCAAATCGGCGACCGAGCGGGGGCGCCTATCGCGCGCTGAGATCGCTGCCCACACCGGACTGACTTGATCCAGCTCACAGCGGCGCTGGTCGAAGGCCGATAGCCTCTTTCCGCTTGGGAAGGGAGGCAAAGGTGGATTTCAAACTCGGCAGAACGACTTTCACGACAAAATCAGCATGGCGCCATCCGGATTACCTGAAGCTCAGACTCGGCGGCTCGCCTCGGCTGGGGCTTGGACCGCGCCACGTCTTCAATTGGGATTGCGCTCTGAGGCGGCTGCATCCGGCGCCGCCGAGATATTTCACTGTGGGTCCCAATCTGGCGATCATCGCTCTGAATCCCGATGGCACTGCCGATCCGGCAGGTGCTCGCAAAAAGGCCCGCCTGTTGTTGAAGGCCGCAGAGCTGCGCAACGAGAAGGAACTCACCGAGGCCCTATTCAAGGCCTTCCCGCTGTTTTCCGTGCCGGTTCCGTTGGCAAAGATCTTCCGTCAATTCCCGCGTGACGTGATCAAGTTTCTGGTTGTCGCTTGGGTCATTCACCGCGATCTCATGGCAGTTCCCGTCGGCGGAAGCGTCGAACAGGCTGTGATCTTGTCCTATCCGCAATGCGTGACCTTCGATGTAATCGAGATCGCGCGCTGCCTGGAGGAGCTGAACCCGGTCATGCGTCATGTCACATTTTTTCATGACATTCTCGGGAACGACATTGTCAAGCGGCTGCGCGCCCTGGATATCACGGATTCCGAGGCTTACGCCAAAGACGAAGGCTTCGATCCCAAAGTGCGTGTGCAGGAAATAGTCGACGCCGACACAAAGCGCCGGACCCGCTATGCAAAATTGGTGCAAAAGGTCTATCGCTAGTTATCCGGGCGCCACGCATCGATCGCCGTGACCGCCTCTTCGGCGGTCTCGACGAACCGAAAGAGCCGCAAATCGCTTGCCGAGATGGTTCCCGCCTCGGCGAGCGCATCCCAATTGATGATCCGGCGCCAGAATTCCTCGCCGAACAGTAGGAACGGCACCGGTTCCATCCGATTGGTCTGGATCAGCGTAAGCGCCTCGAACAACTCGTCCAATGTTCCGAACCCGCCCGGAAAGATGCAGACCGCCCGGGCGCGCAGCAGGAAGTGCATCTTGCGTATGCCGAAATAGTGAAAGTTGAAGCAGAGATCGGGCGTGACGTAGTCGTTCGGCGCCTGTTCGTGCGGAAGAACGATGTTCAGCCCGATCGACACGCCGCCCGCTTCCGCCGCGCCCCGGTTGCCGGCCTCCATGACGCCGGGGCCGCCACCGGTGACGATGATGTCGTCATGACCGCCGGAGGTAAGGCTGCGTTCGGTCACAAGACGCGCAAACCGCCGCGCCTCCTCGTAATACCTGCTCAGTTCCGCCAGCGTTTCGGTACGCGCGCTGTCCTTCCGTGCCGCCTCGGGGATCCGCGCGCCGCCGAACAGCACGATCGTCGAGGTGATGCCGTATTCCGACAGCAACAACTCCGGCTTCAGCAATTCGAGCTGCAGCCGCACAGGGCGCAGTTCGTCCCGGCACAAAAACTCCGGATCGTCATAAGCCAGGCGATACGCCGGGGACCGCGTCTGCGCCGTGTCCGGCGTGCTGTCGGCCGTCTCGACATCCTGATGCGCATCGGGAAACCGCCGTACCCGCCCATCCGCCATCTTCGCCTCCCGCATCGCATTGCGCCCCTGTTCCTCAGCCTCTATAGCCACGGCGCAACCGAGACCAGACTCGATATGAGGCCCGCATGTCAAACGCCCAGCTAGAGACCGCCATCGAAGCCGCCTGGGACGCCCGCGACCAGATCACTCCGGCCACGACCGGAGAGACCCGCGAGGCCATCGAGGATACCTTGGATGCGCTCGACGGCGGCGGGCTGCGGGTGGCCGAGCGGCTGGATGACGGCACCTGGCATGTCAATCAGTGGGCCAAGAAGGCGGTGCTTCTGGGCTTTCGGCTGAAGGACATGGAACTGCAGGGCGGCAGCGCGCAGGGCGGATCCTGGTGGGACAAGGTCGACAGCAAGTGGAGGGACTGGGGCGACAACCAATGGCGCGCCGCAGGCTTCCGAGCGGTGCCGAACTGCGTCGTGCGCAAGTCCGCCTATATCGCCCCCGGCGTGGTGCTGATGCCGTCCTTCGTCAACCTCGGCGCCTATGTCGACGAGGGCACGATGGTCGATACCTGGGCCACCGTGGGCAGCTGCGCGCAAATCGGCAAGAACGTACACCTTTCCGGCGGCGTCGGCATCGGCGGCGTGCTGGAACCGATGCAGGCGGGCCCGACGATCATCGAAGACAACTGCTTCATCGGCGCCCGGTCCGAGGTTGTCGAAGGCTGCATCGTGCGCGAGGGCTCGGTCCTCGGCATGGGCGTGTTCATCGGCCAGTCCACCAAGATCGTCGACCGGGACACCGGCGAGGTAATGTATGGCGAAGTGCCGCCCTATTCGGTCGTGGTTGCGGGATCGATGCCGTCCAAGGGCGGTGTGAACCTTTATTGTGCGGTGATCGTAAAGCGTGTGGACGAAAAGACGCGCTCGAAGACGGGAATCAATGAACTTCTTCGCGACTGAGGGCACGAAATTTCGGCGAAATTTCGTTTGTGACAAGCCATGACCGGCCGCAAGCCGCAGCAGGTCTACACTCTCCTCGTCGAGGTCGGGCGCAAGGCGGGCGACGGGCTGCCCGACGGTGCGACGGGGGCGGCGCTGATGGCCTATGCCTCGGGCGTCGACGAGGCCGAAGCAGTGCGCGAGACGGTGGCAATCCTGAAACAGGCGGATATGGCGCCACTCGATGTGTCGGGCTACGGAACGCTGGAAGAACGGCTGGCGGAAGGCCACGACATTAGCGAGGACGAACGCGGACTGATGGACCGGGCGCTGGCCGAGAATGCGGTGATCGTGGCGCAGGTAACGCCGTTCTTCGACGAAAAATGACCGCGGTGTTCCTCGATCTCGACGGCACGCTGGTTGACCCGAAACCCGGCATCGCCGCTTGCGTGATCCACGCGCTGCACGAACTGGGTGTGCCTGCGCCCGACCCGCAAACACTCGGTTGGGTGATCGGGCCGCCGCTGATCGAAAGTTTCGCTACGCTGGGCGCACCCGATCCGGCTGCCGCGTTGTCAATCTATCGCGCCCGATATGCCGCCGAGGGGCTGTTCGACGCGCAGGTCTATGACGGCATCCCCGAGGTTCTGGCCGCGATTCAGGCTGCAGGGCATCGCATGTACCTCGCCACCGCCAAGCCGCATGTCTACGCCCGCCGGATCACTGCGCATTTCGGGTTGGCGCCCTATCTGGAGGCAGAGTTCGGACCGGAACTGGACGGCACCCGCAACGATAAGCGAGAGCTTCTGCACCATGCGCTCGGTCAACGCGCTATCGATCCCGCAAAGGCGGTCATGATCGGCGACAGGGCATTCGACATTGCGGCGGCCGGCAGCGCCGGCATGCGGGCGATCGGCGTTGAATGGGGTTACGGCGCCCGGGGCGAGCTTGCGGATGCAGATCGCCTTTGTTCGCGCCCGGCAGAGTTGCCGGGCGCCATCGCGGGATTGCTCCGCACAGGATGACCACGCAACGCCATCGGTGACCTAAAATATTCTATCTTATTTCAAGTAGTTACCCAAATTTCCCTGTGAAGGTATCGTCATGCGCTCAGCGCCGACACCAGCACCATCGCCTCATAGGATTTCAAGGGCGGGCCTGCCACACGGCTATGGCGGGGCAACTCTGCCGGTGTGCAATCCGCCAATGCGGCCGAGGCGAGTCGTGCCGGTTCCTTGCCGCGATCGCTGAGATAGAGGCTTTCGGCCCAGGCGCCCGACACCATCAGGCAATCATGGGTGTCCAGTACCACCTGCGTATAGCCAATCGTGACCGCCTGCCGCATCCGCTTCGCTGCCGGTGTCCGGGCCAGGTGCCGGGCCTCGACCAGCACGCCGTCTGCCCCGAAAAGGTATTCGGCATCGGTGCCGCGGATAAGCAACCGGTGGTCCATCGCGACGGACAAATCCCGACGCAGCCCAAAAAACGGCGCGCGCAGCACGACAGGGCGGAACCGCCCGAATGCAGGCAACTCCCGCCGGATCACCTGCCGGACCGGTGCATAGCCGCGTCCTTCGGTCACCAGCAGATCGCCGCGCTTCAAGGTCTCGATCGGACGCCCGCCCAGGGGTGTTTCGACCAGCGCGCCATTCACGATGCCCGGGGCAAGCCCGACCGGTTCGATCTGATCCGACAAACCCACTAAGGCAACAGACGGATCGGTCCGGGTCTCTCCATCGCCCAAAACCAACGCATCCGCATCGTCGAGCGGCATTGGCTGCGGGTCGTCGAAGCTGACCTGGTCCAGCGTTCCCGCGTCGAGGTTTTCCACCGTCAGCAGGCCGGTGCGCATCGGTGCGTCCCAGCAATAGGTGATCCGCAGGGTCTCTTCCTGACCCGGCCGGGTCATCTGAAGACTCGCAAAGGATGTCGCGGGGCCTTGGCGGTGTTCCACGAGCACCGCCCCATCTGCATGCAGCGTCACCTCGAGAAGCCGTTCCCAGCCGTTGCAGCGGCGCAGTCGAAGAACCGCTTGCGGCGCCAGGTCGACGGCATGAAACAACGTCTCGATCACCAGGCTGCCGCTGGCCAAAAGCGCCGGGGCCTCGGGGCCCGCGGAGGGTCGCCGTAGCGCTCTGCGGCCATCACCAAGGGCGATCCAGCTCATGCCGCCCGGCGCCAGCGCTGCGAACCGGTCGGCATCAAGGGCGCGACCGCCCCCACGCCGCCGGCGACCAGAACCTGTGCCTCATGCGCCTTCAACGTGCGCCGGGCCGCAGGGCTGTAGCCGTCGCCCGTGTCCGGGTCGAGATCGGGGAAGATCCTGCAAATTTCGTCAATGATCTCGCGTTCGAAAACCCCGGTCGTCTGGACGCCGGGCAGAAAGCTTTCGCTTGCAAGACCCTCGGAGAACACCACCTGATGTTCGTCGAATAGAAGATGCACATATTCGACGCACCCGCCCGTCTGCCGGGTCACGGTGCGGTCGTTCAACAGATGCTTCGCGGCCACCAGAACCTCGGGCTCGCCGAACAGCAACTCCGACAGGCTGTCGCGGATCAGAATGCGGTGTTGCGGCGATATCATCAGTGTCCGGTGCACCCCAAAGGTATGGGCCGCGATGCGGATCGGCGCCAAGTCGCCCTCGGCCGCCACTGTGCGCCGGCCGATCCAGCGTAGGGGTTGCGGGCCATTGTCTTTCGTCATCACCAGATCCCCCGGTTCCAGCTCTTCGATGGGCCACTCGCCCTCCAGTGTGCGGATCAGGGTCCCGGCCACGAAACAGGGAATCGTGCTGACGGTGACAAAGCCCGTATCGGTCAGACCGGCCCCGTCGTCGATCGTATAGGTGAATGCCGCAACCTCTTCATCGGCGTCGGCAGTGATGGTGAAGGTTCCGTTGGCGTTCAGCGTCACCTGCTGACCGTTCGGCAGCGACACGGTGTCACCGGCGGTGACGGCCTGCCCGTTGACATGCGTGACCGTCAGGGTCCCGCCGCCGCTGTAGCTGTCGTTGGCAAGCGGACTGATGGTTTTGGACGCCCCGGCGTCGATCCGTACGCTGTCGTCGATCGCGACCAGCGTCGTCTGCAGGCTGTCGCCCGCGATCAGCAGGTTCGAGTCGTAAGACGAATCCGCCACGTCGGCGATCCCGATCCGGATCGAGTTCAGAACGTTCGGGATCACCGTCATCGTCAGCGTCAAAGTGACGGTGAAACCGTCCATCTCGGTATTGTACTGGTCGGCCGTGTTGTCGTTGTAGAGGTTGATGTTGTTGATCTCGTTGAGGTTGCCGACGCTCGCCGATCCGTCACCGACCGTCAGCGTCGCCGGGGCCCCGTTCACCCAGACGCCCACCGCGTCGTTGTAAATCGAACCGGTGTATTCGGGGTATTCGTCGGACGAGAACACGAACTGCATCGTCAGCGTGTCGCCGGTCGGGATAAAGTCGATGTCCAGCCAGGCCGCGTCGTAGGTATTCGCACCGGCCAGGGCGTTGAAGTCCGGATCGTTGTTGGGCCCGCTGGTGTTCGTCGTGCGGCTGCTCGACTGGTTGGCTTCTCCGCTGGTGTTGGTGAACCGCACGGCGCGGCCGGTGGACAGGATCACCCCGGTGTCGCCTGGCGTGGCAAAGGGCGAGATTGCGTCGCCATCGCTGTAGATGCCCGAGGATCGGCTGTCGCCGGTGTAGCTGGCGCCGACCACGGTGACACCGTTGCCGAAAATCTCCTGCGCCATATCCAGCGCGGACGCACCCGTATCGACCGGTAGACGCGTGGCGTCGACCATACCGCACTCCTGCCTCGTCGAGGCGAGGTCGCACTACACGCGCGGCGGGAAAGCGTTTCAATCCCGGGTTGTCGAGCGGTCACTGCACAGGCTGTCTTTGCAGCCCTTACCCTGCCTCAGGTTCCTTGTTAACTATTACGTATAACCCTATGGCGGTGTTGAAAAAAGGCGGCCTATCCCACAATAGGCCCGAAATTGTTTCGATTTCGCCACAGGTCAGTCTACATATCGGCAGATTGCAGCGCTCGAGCACAGGTTGTAGTGAGGCCTCAGCGAATGGAGGTTTCATGACTTCGCCCGTCGATCCGGTGGAACTGACCGCAAGGCTGATCCGCTGCCCGTCCGTCACCCCTGCCGAGGCGGGGGCACTGGACTTGCTGCAGACCGAGCTTTCCGCAGCCGGTTTCACCTGCATGCGCATAGACCGCGCCGGAATTTCCAACCTGTTTGCGCGTTGGGGACCGAAAGGCAACGTTCGTACTTTCGGCTTCAACGGACATACCGATGTGGTGCCGGTGGGCGACCCCGCGGCCTGGTCCGACGATCCGTTCGGCGGGACCCTGCGCAACGGCGCGCTGTGGGGCCGGGGGGCGACCGATATGAAGTCCGGCGTCGCCGCCTTCGCCGCCGCCGCCATCGACTTTGTCCGGGAAACCCCGCCGGATGGCGCAGTCGTCCTGGCGATCACCGGTGACGAAGAGGGCGATGCCATCGACGGGACGGTGGCGCTGTTGGACTGGATGGCCGAGACGGGTGAGCGGATGTCGGTCTGTCTGGTGGGCGAGCCGACCTGCCCCGAACAACTGGGGGACATGATCAAGATCGGCCGCCGCGGGTCGATGACCGCGTTCTTCACGGCGACCGGCGTCCAGGGCCACTCGGCCTATCCCCATCGCGCCAAAAACCCGGTACCTGCCATGGCCCGGCTCGTCGACCGGCTCGCCAACCACGAACTCGATGCCGGCACCGAATGGTTCGATCCATCGACCCTTGCGGTGACCACCTTCGACACCGGCAACCCGGCAAACAACGTCATCCCCGGCACCTGCCGGGCCACGGTCAACATCCGCTTCAACGACGCCCACGATTCCGACGGCCTGAGCCAGTGGCTGCGAACGACGGCCAATGAGGTGACGGATGATACGGGCATTGCGTTCGAGATGCACGTCAAGGTGTCGGGCGAAAGCTTTCTCACGCCGCCCGGCGTGCTGTCGGATCTCGTGGCGGGCGTTGTCCAGGCCGAAACCGGGATCAGGCCGGATCTGTCGACGACCGGCGGCACGTCGGATGCACGGTTCGTCAAGGACCATTGCCCCGTGGTCGAATTCGGGCTTGTCGGCAAAACCATGCATAAGGTCGACGAACATGTGCCAGTCGACCAGATCGAGGATCTGAAACGCATCTACCGTCGTATCCTCGAGGCTTATTTTGCCTGACGCCGCGCTCTGGCACCGGAAGGGTCTCCACAGAATGCGCGATCAAGCCTGATGCGCACCCGCCACCTTGTCGTGATGTTGAAAGAGCCGCGCCCGGGGCGGGTGAAGACCCGGCTCGGCCGCCAGATCGGCATGGTCGACGCCGCCTGGTGGTTTCGGCATCAGACCGCCCGGCTGTTGCGTCGCCTCGATGATCCGCACTGGCGTCTCGCGCTTGCCGTCACGCCCGACAGCGAAGGCCTTTCAAGCCGCGCCTGGCCGTCGCACCTGCCGCGCGTACCGCAAGGCAAGGGTGACCTCGGCGCTCGGATGGGGCGCATCCTGCGTCGCTTTCCGCCCGGGCCGGTCGTCATCATCGGCGGCGACATTCCCGGGATCCGGCCCGCCCATATCGCCCGCGCCTTCGCAGCGCTCGGCGGGCACGAGGCGGTCTTCGGCCCGGCCACCGATGGGGGGTATTGGCTGGTCGGGTTAAAGCGCTCGGCACCTCCACCCGCAACTCTGTTCCGAAACGTTCGCTGGTCCAGCGAACACGCCCTTGCCGACACCGTCGCGACGCTGCCCGGATACCGCATCGCGCTGACCGATACCCTGATGGACGTCGACACCGCAAACGACCTCGCTGCGCTTTCCGCATGACGCAGCACGCGGGCCGTGCTACCGGACGCCCATGAGCAGCCTGCCCACCAAAGAGCAAATCCTTGCCTGGGTCTCCGAGCATCCGACCCAAAGCTCAAAGCGCGATATCGCCCGCGCCTTTGGCGTGAAGGGGGCTGCGCGCACCGACCTGAAAAAGCTGCTGCGCGAACTACAGGACCAGGGGCATCTGGAAAAACGCCGGCGCAGCTATCGCGATCCCGACAAGCTGCCCCCGGTCGCCGTCCTGCAGGTGCGGGCCCCGGACGCCGGGGGCGATCTATTTGCCCGGCCGCTGGAATGGCAGGGCGAGGGACCGGAGCCCCGGGTGCTGGTGATGCCGCGCCAGACCGATCCGGCCTTGGGCGAAGGCGACCGCATCCTTGCGCGTCTGACCGAAGTCGCCGGCGAGGACCACGACTACGAGGCCCGGCTGATCCGCAAGATCGGCGTCAACCCGCGCCGCATTCTGGGGATCTTCCGCATCGTCGCCGAGGGCGGGCGCATCGTGCCGGTCGACAAGGGCGCAGACAAGGAATGGCGCGTCGCCTCCGGCGCCACCCAAGGCGCGCGGGACGGCGAGTTGGTCGAGGCCGAGGCCGCCGGCCCGCGCGAACGGCTCGGCCTGCCGTCGGCACGGGTGCTGAACCGGCTGGGCGATCCGACTGCGCCAAAGGCGGTGTCCCTGATCGCCATCCACCAGCACGGAATCCCTGACCAATTCCCCGACGACGTGATCGCCGAGGCCGACGCCGCCAGACCCGTTGGGCTCGACGGGCGCGAGGACTTGCGCGAACTGCCGCTGATCACCATCGACCCGGCAGATGCCCGGGACCACGACGACGCGGTCTTTGCCCGGCCCGACGACAGCCCCACAAACCCCGGCGGTCACGTGGTCTGGGTCGCCATCGCCGATGTCGCGGCCTATGTCACGCCCGGTTCCGCGCTTGACCGCGAGGCGCGCAGGCGCGGGAATTCCACTTATTTTCCGGATCGTGTCGTACCGATGCTGCCCGACCGGCTGTCGGGCGACCTGTGCAGCCTGCATGAAGGCGTGCCGCGTGCCTGCATCGCCGTCGAAATGACGCTCGACGCCCAGGGCAACAAGCTGCGGCACAGGTTCACCCGCGGCCTCATGAAGTCGAAGGCGACGCTGCACTACACCGAGGTGCAGGCCGCCCGCGACGGAGCCCCGAACGAGGCCTGCACACCGTTGATGGAGACGGTGATCAACCCGCTTTACGATGCCTATGGGGCCACCAAGCTTGCGCGGGAACACCGCCAACCGCTGGATCTCGACTTGCCCGAGCGCAAGATCGTGCTGAGCGAGGACGGTCAGGTGGCGTCGGTCGCGATCAAGGAGCGTCTCGACGCGCACCGGCTGATCGAGGAGTTTATGATCCTTGCCAATGTCGCCGCCGCCGAAGAGCTGTTCAGCCGCCGCCGCCCGCTTCTCTACCGCGTGCACGAAGAACCCGACCCGCAGCGGCTGGAGGCGCTGCGCGAGGTGGCGCAGGCCAGCGGGTTCAATCTGGCCAAGGGTCAGGTACTGCAGACCCGGCACCTGAACGCCTTGCTTGCGCAGGCCGAAGGCACCGAATTCGACGAGCTGGTGAACATTTCGACCCTGCGGTCCATGCAGCAGGCGTATTACCACCCCGAAAACTTCGGCCATTTTGGCCTGGCTTTAAGGTCGTATGCGCATTTCACCTCGCCGATCCGGCGGTATTCGGACCTGATCGTGCACCGCGCGCTGGTCTCGGGCCATGGCTGGGGCGATGACGGACTCAGCCCCGGCGACATCGACCTGCTGCAGACCACGGCCGAGCATATCAGCGAGACGGAACGTCGATCGATGGCGGCCGAACGGGACACCAACGACCGCTATCTCGCGGCCTATCTCGCCGACCGCGTGGGCGGCGAATTCGCCGGCCGGATCTCTGGCATCCAGCGCTTCGGCGCCTTCGTGCAGCTTGACGAGACCGGCGCCGACGGGTTGATCCCGATCCGCTCGATCGGGCGCGAATTCTTCCACTACGACGCCAGGGCACAGACCCTGATGGGGTCTGATAGCGGGCTCGAACTAGGCGTCGGTCAGCGGGTGACTGTGCGCCTTGCCGAGGCGGTTCCGGTTACCGGCGGCGTGATGCTCGAGTTGCTGGCGGTCGAGGGCAAGGCCCTGCCCGGCGGGTCGCCGCGCAGTGGCAGGCCGCCGGTGCGGCGCCGGGCGGTGAAGTCGAAGAAGAAGGCGGACAAGGCTGCGCGCAAGGTCAGCCGAAAAAGGCGCTGACGGCTGTTTGCCATCTCCCGTTCACGTGCAGAAAGCACCCCGGCGGCCCGGCGAGAAGGGGCCGGTCCGGGCTGCGCTACCTAATCTGGGGCGAGCATGTACCCCGCCCCGCGCACCGTCTGCAGATACCGGGGTTGTTTCGGATCGGCCTCCAGCTTGCGCCTCAGCCGGGTGATCTGCACGTCCACCGCCCGCTCCTGCGCCTGGCCGCGATCGCGCCCAAGGTCTTCGACCAGCTTTGCCCGGCTCACCGGCTCGTTCGGGCAGCCTGAAAAGATCTTCATCAGCTGGGCCTCGGTCGCCGTCAACCGCACCAGATCGTCGCCACGCCACATCTCGCCGCGCTCGACGTCATAACGGACCGGCCCCAGCATCAGGAATTTCGGCGCCTCCGCCTCGGCGCTCGGTGCCGGAACCCGGCGCAGGATCGCATTGATCCGAAGAAGCAGTTCCTTCGGCTCGAACGGCTTTGCCAGATAGTCGTCGGCCCCGGCCTCGAGCCCTGTGATCCGGTCGTCCGTCTCGCCCTTGGCGGTCAGCAGCATCACCGGCGT
The DNA here is from genome assembly GCA_030065095.1 of Rhodobacter sp. Lineage (GTDB taxonomy): Bacteria > Pseudomonadota > Alphaproteobacteria > Rhodobacterales > Rhodobacteraceae > JASJCA01. Next base: position 82,018 of record JASJDP010000028.1, on the reverse strand, counting down.
CTTCACGCCGGCCTCCCGCAATGACCGGGTCAGGGCGACCCCGTCCTCGCCCGGCATCATCACGTCCAGAACGATCAGGTCGAATTCCAGCCCCGACAGGACCGAGCGCGCATGCCTGGCGTCCCGCGCCGCCGTTACCCAGAACCCGTGCCGCATCAGGAATTTCTGCAATAGCCCACGGATGCGTTCGTCATCATCGACAATCAGCAGATGTGCGTCGGGCTGACCGTTCATCACCCACTCTCCTTCAGCGCCAGGAAATGGCGGCGCATCTCGGGATCCATCATCGCCTCCAGCACCGTGCGGAACCCGGCCACCGCCTCCGGCCCCGCCGTCCGGTAGGCCGCCCGCATCCGCGCGCTCTGCGCCGTCGACAACTCACGCTCCAGCATCGCCCCGGCATCGGTCAGAAACAGATGCCGCTCGCGCTTGTCTCGTGTGCCGACCCGGCTTTCGACCAGCCCGTCCTTGATCAGCGCCCGCAGAACGCGGTTCAGCGACTGCTTTGTCACACCCAGAATGTCCAGCAGGTTGTTCACCGTGGTCCCGGGCGAGCGGTGGATGAAATGAATCGCACGGTGATGCGCCCGCCCGTACCCTTGGTCGTGCAAAATACGGTCTGGATCGGCGGTAAATCCGCGATAGGCAAAGAACATCGCCTCGATGCCCTTGCGAAGCTGCTCGTCCGTCAGGAAAAGCAGGCTCTCACCCCCTGGATGTCCCTCGGCCATCTTTCCCGTCCGGTCGACCCTCTCGATCGGCACTTTATGTCAGCCTTGTTGACATTCCAAGTCTCAACTGTTAGCGATTCGTCGATTTTTGCGCAATAATATGTCCGATACGGCCCTAATCCGCGCAATAATCTTAAACGAGATGCTCTGAGGGGCACAACGGAAGGAACAGGCCGATGGCTGGGTACGACGATCGCGATGGATGGATCTGGGTTGACGGCAAGCTGGTGCCGTGGCGCGAGGCCAATGTGCATGTCCTCAGCCACGCGATGCACTACGCCTCTTCGGTCTTCGAAGGCGAACGCGCCTACGGCGGCAAGATCTTTCTCAGCCGCAAGCACTCCGAACGCCTGATCTTTTCCGGCAACGAGATCGACATGCCGATCCCCTATACGGTCGACGAGATCGAGGCGGCAAAATACGAAACGCTCAAGGCCAACGCTCTCACCGACGCCTATGTCCGCGTCGTCGCCTGGCGCGGGGCCGGCGAGGATATGGGGGTCAGTTCCTCTCGCAACCCGGTCCGCATGGCCGTCGCCGCCTGGGAATGGGGTGCCTATTACGGCGATTCCAAGGTCAAGGGCGCCAAGCTCGATATCTCGAAGTGGAAACGGCCCAGCCCCGAGACGATCCCGGTTCACGCCAAGGCCGCCGGGCTTTACATGATCTGCACCATGTCCAAGCACACGGCCGAGGCCAAGGGTTGTTCGGACGCGCTGTTCATGGACTATCGCGGCCATATCGCCGAAGCCACCGGAGCCAATATCTTCTTCGTCAAGGATGGCGAGGTGCATACGCCCCTGGCCGATTGTTTCCTCAACGGCCTGACCCGCCAGACGGTGATCGGCGTGCTGAAGGACCGTCAGATCAAGGTGCACGAACGCCGCATGGACCCCGCCGAGATGGAAGGCATGCAGCAATGCTGGCTTACCGGCACCGCGGCCGAGGTTACCCCCGTCGGCCAGATCGGCGACTACAATTTCGAGGTCGGCGCGCTCACGCGGGACATCGCCGGCGCGTACGAACAGTTGGTGCGGGCCTGACGGCCGCGCGGTCAATCCGGGTAGTGATATGTCACCGAGACGGAGATCTCGTCTTTGAAACTATGCTTGATCGGGCAGGTCTCGGCTGCGCGTTCCAGCTTGGTACGCTGGATCGCCGTCAGCCCCGCCGGCATCTGCACATCAATGTCTAGCGCCGTGTAGTCGATCTTTGGCGGCGGCGTTCCCTTCACGTCGACTGAAATCGAAGCGCCGCTCAAATCGATCCCCTCGCGGGCGGCCATCGGCCCCATCGATATCAGCATGCAGCCGGCAACCGCCGCTTCGAGCAGGTTGCCGGGCGACAGTTCTTCGCCTTTGCCCGTGTAAGGGCAGTCCATTGCAACCGCCTTGCCCTTTGCCGCATCGGATGCCGTGCAGTGCTGGCCACCGTCGTAGCGGGTCACCACTTGAGACATAACTCCCTCCCGTTTGCTGTGCGAAGCGCAGGAAGAAAGCCTACTACAGCCCTCGAAAGAGGCATTGATGCAGGTCAACGTTACCGAGGCGCTACTCTGGGCGCACAGCCTCCAGCGTCGCCGCCCCGTACCAATCTGCATAGGCTCGGATTTCTTTGTCCGTCAGGTTGGCGGCGACGTAGTCATGATCTCGGGCACGCGCTTGCCCAGCCGGAACGCCACCGGCTGCGTTTCGAGATATGCCTGCGGTTCACCGTCGAAACCATAAGAAGGATACCGCGCAGAAGCGCCCACCGGAAGACTTCACAAGTCCCGCCGGGCCATCAGCCCCCGCGCGTCAGGGCCAGAGGCTCAGGCCAGATACCCCCGCTCGATCCGCAGGAATTGCTTTACCCGGCTGGCATCGGTCAGCCCCTTGCGGCGGCGGCGATCGAGCATCTGGATCTTCGGGTGCCCGCCCTCGCCGGCCTTGATCCGGTCGAGCCGCGTGTAGGCCGCGGCGCGGCCGTTGCCTGTGGCATGGTCATGGTCGATGGGGTTCTTCGGCATCGATATCCTCCCTTGGCTTGGTCCCCCGCTGCAATACACCCAACCCTAGCATAAGGCCTCCGCCGCCCTTTGAGCCAGATCAAACCGCCGCAAGCCGCGCGCTGGCCCAGTGCGCGGCGTCGGCCACCGCCGGGTCCGGATCCCCCGTCAATCTGCGCGCCACGCCTTCCAGCCGCGCCTCGCCCGAGTTGCCGATGGCATAGAGCACATTGCGCACGAACCGGTTCCGCCCGATCCGCTTGATCGGCGAGCCGCTGAATGCCGCCCGGAACCTCGCATCGTCCAACGCCGCAAGGCTCTCCAGCTTGGGTGCCCGCAACTCCTTACGCGCTGCATACTGCGTCTCACGCGCCCTGACGGCGAACTTGTTCCAGGGGCAGACCGCCAGACAATCGTCGCACCCGTAGATCCGGTTGCCCAAGAGCGGGCGCAATTCCTCGTCCACCGGCCCCTTGTGCTCGATGGTCAGGTAGGAAATGCACCGGCGCGCATCCAGCCGGTACGGTGCCGGAAACGCATCGGTCGGACAGATGTCGAGGCAGGCGGTGCAAGAGCCGCAATGCCCGGCCTCCGGCGGATCGGGTTCCAATTCCAACGTCGTGAAGAGGCTGCCCAGGAAAAACCAATTCCCCAGATCCCGCGCCAACAGGTTGGTGTGCTTGCCCTGCCAGCCCAACCCCGCTGCCTGCGCCAACGGTTTTTCCATCACCGGCGCAGTATCGACGAAGACCTTGATGCCCGGTGGATCTGCCTCGGACGCCTCGCGTCGCGCCTGATCGATCAGCCACCGCCCCACCCGCTTCAGCCGCCTCTTTACCATGTCGTGGTAGTCGCGGTTTTGCGCATGGACCGACACCGCCGCGCGGTCCCTTCGCCGCAGCACCTCCAGCGGATCATGCGCCGGTGTATACACCTCGGCCAGCATCACCACCGACCGCGCCTCGGGCCACAGGGCGGCAGGATTTCCGCGCCAGTTCATCCGCTCGGCCATCCAACCCATCTGCCCATGCCAGCCCGCATCCACAAAGTCCCGCAGATGCCTGGCCGCCTCGGCGATCGCATCGGGCCGTGTCACCCGGCATTTGGAAAACCCCTCTTCCAGCGCCCGCGCGACCAGCCGTTCCTTGAGCCCCAGATCCTTCATCTGGCCAGAAATATTCCCAGGGGAGCCCGATGGGCAGGGGACAGCGCCCCCCAACACCGACCCGGATCAGAAATCCAGATCGGCATAGTGCGGCGGCGGCGGAAAGCCCGGCACCTGATCGGCCAGGATCGACCGGAACGCGGGCCGCGACTTGATCTTGGCGTACCAGTCCTTGACCACCGTGTTCCGGTTCCAGTCCACGTCGGAAATATAGTCCAACGCGGAAAAATGCGCCGCGGCGGCAAAGTCGGCCAGCGTCATCACGTCCCCCGCCAGCCAGCGCCGCTGATCCAAAAGCTCGCCCATGTAATCGAGGTGGAACTTGATCCGCTGCGCACCGGACTTCACATTCTTCGAATCCGGATAGCCCAGTTTCATCAGCTTCTTGTTGACCCGCTCGTACAGCAGTTTCGACGTCACCTCGTGATGAAACGTATCGTCGAACCAGTTGACCAGCCGCCGCACCTCGTACCGCGCCTTCGGGTCTCGCGGCATCAGCGGCGGTTCGGGCTGGACCTCTTCGATATACTCGCAGATCGGCCCGCTCTCGGCCATGGTCAGCCCGTTCATCCGCAGAACCGGCACCTTGCCGGCGGGATTGCGGCGCAGAAAGTCGGGGTCGGGCTCCCAGTAACGCTGCTCCACCAGCTCGACTTCGATCTTCTTTTCGGCCAGCGACAGACGCACTTTCCGGCAGAAGGGCGACAGGGGAACGTGGAAAAGGCGGTTCATGACGTCACGACAGGCGTTGGAATGCCTGCATCAATGCCGCGAACGGGGCCCAAGTTCAACTCTCGAAGCATGCCGACCGCCCGTCTGCGCGGATCGTCGCAGCCCCGTCCAGGATCGACGCTGCCCGTTTGCGCTCCGCCGGTGTCGGGTTCGATGCCGACCGGCGTTTCGGGCTTGGCAGCACCATCGCCAGCCGGGCCGCCTGCACATCGCTGAGATCGCGCGCCGCCACGCCGAAATAGCGTTGCGCCGCCGCCTCGACCCCGAACACACCCTCGTCGAATTCCGCCACGTTCAGATAGACCTCCAGAATCCGCCGCTTCGACCAGACTGCCTCGACCGCCGGCGTGATCACCGCCTCCAGCGCCTTGCGCAGCCACGACCGCCCCTGCCACAGATAAGCATTCTTTACCACCTGCTGGCTGATCGTCGACGCCCCGCGCCGCCCGCCGCCGGCGATTGCCGCGCGGATCGCGGTCATATCGAACCCCCAGTGCAGGCAGAAATTCGCATCCTCCGCCGCCACCGCCGAGCGTGCCATCGCAGGCGCGATGTCATCCATATCCACCCATTGCCGCTCGATCCCGTCCAGCCGGCGCGCTTCGGCCAGCATGTAGGGCGTCACCGGCGGGTTGAAGACGGCGTAGAACGCCACGGCGGCAAGGATCAGCATGACCACCAGCAAAGCCGACCGCCAGACCCAACGCAAGAGCCTGCGCAGGGGACGGACCGTTTCCGGCTTGGCCTTGGTTTTCGATTTTGCGCGTTTCGCCATCGCGGCCAGCCAAATCACGCCCCGCGCCTCCGGGTCAAGCGGTCCGGCTTGATCCGGGTCAAGGCACGCGTCCGCCGTTTCCGGCACTCTGCCGTCCGCAATCTGGGAGGAGACCATGCAAACCAACGAATTGCCGGCCTATGACATGTCGGTGAACACCACCGGGTGCTGCCCCAAGTTCAATCCCGAAGGCTGGGACGGGACCGAATTGCACCTCAAGGACATGCCCGTTTTACGCGCCGTGACCATGTCGGCAATGCATATCCCGCTGAACATGGGCAAGGTCTTTTCCCGCGTTCAAGGACATATCGAAAAGGCCGAGGCCTTCGATCCGGACCACTATATCGTTCTTAGCCGCGATCCGTCGCCCTGGTCGTCCGAACACCTTTTTGCCGTCAGCAAACCCGTGCCCGAAGAAGAGATGACCACGCTCTCGGGCGATTTTGTGACCAAGGTCTTCGAGGGCCCCTACCGCGACGCCAAGGATTGGTACGATGAAATGAAGAACCTCGTCCGCGCCCGTGGCGATCTGCCGGGAGAGGTCTGGTTCTTCTACACCACCTGTCCGAAATGCGCCAAGGCTTACGGCAAGAACTATGTCGTCGGCGTGGCAGAGACCCTTTAGAGCATGATGACCTCGGCGTGACTCCCGTGCCGCTCCCGGCCCTTCGGCCGCCGATGGGTGTTAAAGGCGTGCGTCTCCAAAGCGTCTGAACGGAACGCATTCGGGTGCCTTTGCGCGGGGGTCTTCTGCTGGCCTGTGGTTTGCAGTTGAAATCCGATGCCGGCTTATCTTCGGAATCTTATAACGCTTGATGTAATCGTTTACATAAAATATGTAAACGATTACAAAGATAGCAACCGCGATTCTGAGCGGTGGTTCTGCAAAAGAAATACGGGAGGAACTCATGCACAAAGTCACCAAAGTCACCAAAGGCGTCTTGGCGGCTTCGCTGGCGTTGACGGTCGCGTGGCCGGCACTGGCCCAGACCGAGGTCGTGGTCTGGGTCGGCGGGGAGCCGGGGCAGGCAACGGTCTATGATACGGTTGCCGAGCAGTTCAATGCAGAGAACCCGGATATCAAGATCGAGATCGTCAAGACGCCGTCGGACCTGTTCAACCCGGCGCTCTTGCCGGCGTTGTCCTCGGGTGAAGGGCCGGATCTGTTCATGTTCGGCACCGGACCGGGCCAGCCGGCCGCGATCATCGACGGCGGCCTGGTGGCCGATCTGACCCCCTATTTCAACGAGAACAACTGGGGCGCGACGATCCCCGAGGGCGTGATCAATCAGACCTCGAGCGGCGGCAAGCTGTGGGCCGTGGGCAACGAGGTCGAAACCACCGCGATGTTCTACAACAAGAAGATCTTCGCCGACAACGGCATCGCCGTGCCGGAAACCTGGGCCGACATGACCGCGGCCGTGGGGGCGCTGCAGGCCGCCGGTTTCGACACGCCTATCGGGCTTGCGGCCGCCGACAAATGGCCGGTGTCGCACTGGCAGTCGATGATGTTCGGCCGCTATGCCGGCCCCGAGGGCATCAACGACGTCATGTTCGGCGACGGCGCCTGGTCGGATGCGCCCTTCGTGGCGGCAAGCGCCCGGCTGCAGCAAATGGGCGATGACGGCTGGTTCGGGCCGAACCCGGTGGCCGTCGGATATGCCGAACTGATGGACGATTTCTGGGCGGGCAATATCCCGATGACCTATACCGGGCCCTGGATCATACCTGGCGGACTTGAGGCGGTCGGCGACCGGGCCGGCGAATATGGCGTCTTTCAGGTGCCGCCCTTCGAGGACGGTCAAAGGATCTATCCGACCGAGTCGATCGGCAGCGGCATGTATATTCGGGTGAACTCTGACGCCAAGGATGCCGCCGTCGCGTTCCTGAACCGCCTGTTCTTCACGACCGAAGGACGTGCAACGCTGCTCTCGGGTGGGACCGTGCCGGTCGGCCCGCTGGATGATGCGCTGGCCGCAGCGGACATTCCGCAATTGAACCAGGACATCGGCGGCAGTGCGGATCAGTATCGTGGTAACGGGACGATCCCTGCCTTCCTCGACACGATCACGCCCGGCAACCTGACGACGGCCTCATATGACGGTCTACAGGCGCTGCTTCTGAACGTGATGACGCCCGAGGAGTTTACCGCCGAATTGCAGGCGCAATGGCAAATCGCCAAGGACGAAGGCACGATCCTGGCGCCGGGCGGCCTGTCCGCTCAGTAACAGGTACCGGCCGGGGCGAGAGACACACCAGCCCCGGCTACGCACCGCCGCGTTTCCCAACCATTCGCGACCTTGCAAGGCCACGGACCATGGATGATACCCTGATGGACCGCCTGCGCGCCTCCGTGTCCCGGTACGGCCCGCTGTCGCTGTTCCTGATCCCGACGCTCGCGATCTACCTGTTCTTCGCAATTTACCCCACCCTTTCGGTCATCGGATACTCGATGACCAAGTGGAACGGGATCAGCCCGGAAAAGACCTGGGTCGGGTTTGCGAATTACACCAAGATGTTCTCGGACCGGATCTTCTGGGAGGCGTTTCAGAACACCTTCGTCTGGTCGGCGGTCATCGTGGTGATCAATGTGGGCCTGGGCCTTGTGATCGCCGCGCTTCTCAGCCGGGTCTGGCGGGGGCGGCTGATTTTGCAGACGCTGATCGTGCTGCCGGTGGTGATCTCGCCCATGGCGGTCGCCACGATCTGGCGCTGGATGCTGCAACCGAAAGGCGTGATCAACGAAACGCTGACGTCCATCGGGCTCGACGGGCTTGCGCGCCCGTGGCTTGGCGATCCCGATGTCGTGCTGTTTGCATTGGCCTTCGCCCACAGTTGGTCGACGATCGGCCTGAGCGTCATCATCTTTCTCGCCGGCCTGCAATCGGTAGACGAAGACCTCTACGATGCCGCCAAGATCGACGGGGCCACCACGTTTCAGGCCTTTCGGTATGTCACGATCCCGGCCTTGCGGCCTGTCACAGCCGTGGTCTTCATCCTGACGCTGACCGCTGCCTTCAAGGCCTTCGACCTGATCTGGGCCACGACCAAGGGCGGGCCCATCCGGTTTTCGGAGATCCTGTCGACCTACATGTATAAGCGGGGGGCGCTGGAGAACCAGTACGGCTATGGCTCTGCCATCGGCGTTGCGCTGTTGGTCATCGTGAGCCTTGCGACGCTTTTATACCTGAAACTCCAAGCCCGGCCGGAGGATCGCTAGATGGCCTCCCGCCTGATTGTGTTCGGCATTCTCGCGCTCATCGCATTTCTGATGACCGCTCCTTCGGCGATGACGCTCTTCACCTCGCTGAAGCCGCCGGAAGAGTTGATCCTGCCGGCGTGGACACCGCCCGCCAGCATCACGTTCGAACACTTCGAGCGGGTCTGGACCGACGGCGGGTTCCGCCGGTACTTCCTCAACACGATACTGATATCGGCTGTCGACGCGATCGTGATGATCGGCCTTGCCTCGATGACCGCATATGCCATGGTTTTCATGAGCTTCCGCGGTAAGTTGGCGCTGCAGGTCCTGTTCGTGGTCGGGCTGATGATCCCGGTCACCGCGATCATCCTGCCGCTTTACACGACGATCCGGTCGGTCGGGCTGATCAACACCCATCTGGGTGTGATCTTTGCCGATCTCGCCCTGGCGATGCCGGTCTTCGTCTTCATGTTTTCCTCCTACTTCGTCTCGATCCCCAGGGCATTGCACGAGGCGGCGCGTATCGACGGTGCGACTGAGTTCCAGATCTATCGCCGCGTCGTGATGCCGGTCTCGGTCCCTGCAATCATCACCACGGGGCTCTTGGAATTCATGTGGAGCTGGAATGACCTGCTCTTGCGCCTGTTGCTTCTGCCGCGTGAAGGTATGCGCACGCTTTCTGTGGGGCTGCTGAATTTCCAGGGCCAACAAACCCGGGACATCGCCGGTATCTCGGCGGGCACGGTGATCATGGCGATCCCGGTCGTGCTCTTGTTCCTGTTCTTCCAGCGTCATTTCGTGCGCGGCATGACGGCGGGGGCGGTGAAGTGAGCGGCAAGCCGAAACTTGTGATGGACCAACACTTTCGCCGGGTGAGCGAGCTGTTCGATACCGCGAGCTTTGCGCGGCTGGCTGACCTTTGCGACATCGTCGGGGCCGAAGACAGGCCCATGGCGCGAGAGCGGCTGCAGGCCGAGATCGCCGGCATGGATTTTCTGATCGCCGCCAGACCGACACTGACCGCCGCCGAGATTGCGCGCGCCGCGAACCTGAGCGCCGTCATCGAAGTATCGGGTACGTTTCAGGAGGGCATCGATTACCAAGCCTGCTTTGATCGCGGGATAGAGGTTCTAAGCTGCGCACCGGGATTTCAGTTTTCGGTCGCTGAAATGGCGGTGGCGATGATCCTGTCCGGGGGGCGTGGCCTGGTGCAGGAGCACGAAGCGTTCCGCGCCGGCACCGAGCATTGGCTGTCTGACGAGGACGCGACCGATTTCTCGATGTACGACCAAACCATCGGGTTCGTTGGGTTCGGCGCCATCGCGCGGGAATGCTGCCGCCTGCTGGCCCCGTTCCGGCCGAAGATCAGCGCGTTCGACCCCTGGCTCGATCCCGATGCGCTGGCGGCCGACGGGATCACGCGGCGCGGCCTCGACGATCTCGTCGCCTCCTGCCGATGCATCGTTGTGGCTGCCGCCCCGACCGACGAGAACTGGCGACTGGTCGGCCAGCGCCAGATCGAGTTGATGCAGCCCGGCACGCTGGTCGTCGTCATCAGCCGCTCGCATCTGGTGGACTTCCCGGCGCTGATCGCAGCGGCGGGCGCGGGCCATATCCGCGCGGCGGTCGACGTCTTTCCCGAGGAACCCGTGCCCGCCGACGCGCCGGTGCGCCGCGCGCCCAATGTCATCCTGTCGCCGCACCGGGCGGCCGCCGTGCCGGGCGGCCGGCATCCGATCGGACGGATGATCGTGCACGACATCGAAGCGATGCTCGCAGGCCGGCCCGAGCGGCAGCTGCAGCCCGCCGATCCGAACCGCATCGCCCATATTCTCGCTGCGCCTGCGATGCGCGCCCAAGCCAATGCCTGAGGGACAATCCATATGGCCGATCTGGAACTGAGGAACATCAGCAAATCCTATGGGGCCACAAAGGTTCTGCACGATATCAATCTGAAAATCGACGATGGCGAGTTCATCGTCTTCGTCGGCCCGTCGGGCTGTGGAAAATCCACCCTTCTGCGCCTGATCGCCGGGCTGGATGAAATCACCGATGGCGATCTTCTGATCGGAGGGGAAAGAAGCAACAAACTGAGCCCAAAGCAACGCAACATCGCCATGGTGTTTCAGTCCTATGCGCTTTACCCGCAGATGACCGTGGCCGAGAACATGGGATTCAGCCTTAGCCTTGAACGACGGCCCAAGGCCGAGATCCGCCAGAAAGTCGACGAAGCGGCAGCGACGCTGAAGCTCGAGGCCCTTCTCGACCGAAAACCGGGACAGCTCAGCGGCGGACAGCGCCAGCGCGTCGCCATCGGCCGGGCAATCGTGCGCAATCCGCGAGTGTTTCTTTTGGATGAACCGCTGTCGAACCTGGACGCGGCGCTGCGCACCGAGACCCGGGTCGAGATCGGCGAACTGCACCAGCGGCTGAAAACCACGATGATCTACGTCACCCACGATCAGGTCGAGGCGATGACCATGGCCGATCGTATCGTGATCCTGAATGCAGGCCGAATCGAACAGGTCGGAACGCCGATGGAGCTTTACAACACCCCTGCGACGGAATTCGTCGCCAGCTTCATCGGCTCGCCAAAGATGAACCTGATCACCGGAAAGGCGGCACAGGAATACGATGCCGCGACCATCGGCATCCGGCCCGAGCACCTCGATATCGTCACCGAGTCTCCGCACTGGCAGGGCCTGATCACTCTGGTCGAACGGCTGGGGCACAACACCATCGTCTACGCGCAGGTGCCCGATGTCGGCCCAGTGACCATATCGCTCGAAGGGCAGCACGAGTATCAGGTTGGCCAGAACGTCGGACTCGATGCCGATCTCTCCAAGATCCACCGTTTCGCTCGCGATGGACGCCCGTTAGTCTAGCCGCGCCATAGTGTGCAGGAGGTGCGAGTGCCGAGCAGTCCGAACCGACGCCCCACCGTGCGTGACGTCGCCCGCAAAGCCGGGGTGTCGGTCGCCACCGTCTCGCGCGCGCTGTCCCGGCCAAAGGACCTGAAAAAGGAGACCCTGGACCATGTCCTGAAAGTCGTGCGCGAGACCGGTTACAGATCGAACCAGATGGCCGTGCAGCTGCGCACGGGCGCCAGCCGCACCCTTATGGTCCTGGTCTCGGACATCACCAATGCGTTCTATGCCGAGTTCTTCAAGGGTAACGAGGACTACGCGCGCAGCCGCGGCTACATCCTGCTGATCGGTGACACCAGCCAAAACGCGCAAAGCGAGCATGACTATTTCGGTATGTTGTCGGCGAACAAGGCCGACGGGCTGCTATGGAACGTCGATGCGACGCCGGCTGGGCTGACCAAGGCGGGCGGCGTCGACCCGCTGGGTGGTCATCCCCTGGTGCTCTGTAATCACAACGCCGAAATCGACGCGCCGACAGTGCGGATCGACAACGATCTGGGTGGCCGCATGGTGGCGGAACATCTTTTGAACCTCGGGCACCGTCACTTTGCCGAGGTGGCCGGGCCACTGCAGCATGACTCGATCCGTCGCCGCCATGACGGGTTCGCCGCAACCTTGGAACAGGCTGGGTTGGCAGTGCCCGTCGAGTGGCGCCTCGGCGGAGATCTCGGGATCGAGACGGGCCAAGAGGCGGCCCGACAAATCGCTGCCATGGATCGCAGGCCGACGGCGGTCTTCGCGCATAACGACGCAACGGCGATCGGGTTATTGCACACATTGCTGAAACTTGGGCTTCGGGTGCCCGACGACATCTCTGTCGTCGGCTATGATGACATGCCTTACGCCCGTGCAATGACCCCGGAACTCACCTCGGTGCGCCTGCCGCGGCGGCGCTGGGGGGCTGCCGCCGCCAAGATGTTGATCTCGGTGCTCGAGGGCGATGGGACCAGCGATCATCAGATCGCCATCCCGCCCGAATTCAAACCCCGTAACAGCAGTGCCGCGCCGCGTCCTGACTGACGAATTTCTTGCGACCACCGACAAATCGGTAATTTTATGTGACCGCCCAGGATCTTGCCGCCCCGAAACCTGCGAATTCGCCGCAGATACGGTCGCGTGCACAGCGGCACGGCCACCTTCAACCGGCTGCACGAGTTTCGCATGTCCCGAATCTCCTGCTCTGCACCTCGGTCGACGTCATACCCAGGGGTTCGAATGATCTGCCGTACACGGGCGCAACCGATCTGCGTTCGAGAGGATGGCTGGCCACCGATCCATTTGTTGACCAGCTTGATGCTTTTCCGATCCTTGTCGCTGCTCTAATGTCGGCCTGAAGGAGTAGACATGCCTTTGGAAATCAAGCCCTCCGATACCGACGACAAACCGTTCTCGACCGAGGCCTGGTCACAAGTGCTTGCTGCCGTGGACAAGGCCTATGCAGAGCTTGTTTCCTATCAGGAACGGCTGGAGCAGCAGAATGAAGAGCTGCACGAGTTCCGGCGTCTGCTTGGATCGATCCTGTCGTCCGTGAGCGACGTGATGCTGGTCCTTGGCCGATCGGGCGTGATCGAGGAGGTCAGCGCGTCGATCGGACGGGTCACCGGCATTGGCGGCGGCAGCCTTGTCGGGACCAGGGCCGATGCACTGTTCGAGGGCGAAAGCGCGATCCGGATCGGGCAAGCCATCGAAGCGCTTCGGTTCTCGAAGGATCCGGTGCATTTCGAGGCCGATGTCGTGACGCCCGACGGTTCCGCCCCGTACGATGTCTCGATCTCCGCGCGGACCGACGATCGGGGCCGAATGACCGGAGCCGTGATCGTCGGGCGGCCCCTGGGCGAGTTGCGCCGGGCCTATGCCGAACTGGAAGACAGCCACAAGAATCTGAAGGAGGCGCAGACTCAGCTTGTGCGGAACGAAAAGCTCGCCTCGCTTGGTCGCCTGCTTGCCGGGGTGGCGCACGAACTGAACAACCCCATCAGCTTTGTCTACGCGAACGCCCACACACTTGAAAAATACATCAGCCGGTTCGAGACCTATTTCGAACGGGTCGAGGCGGGGGCGCCCCGCGACGAACTGGTCGCACTTCGGCGCGAGTTGAAACTGGACCGGGAATTGCGCAACCTTCGGCAATCGATCGAGGGTGCCCGCGACGGGGCAGAGCGTGTGCGCGATATCGTTTCCGACCTGCGCCGCCTGAGCGTGGCGGGCAGCACCGAGCGCGAACCCTTCGACCTGGTCGAAGCGGTCCAGGTGGCGGCCCGGTGGGTCAGCCGCGGGTCGAAGTCCGGGGCTGTCATCCGGTTTGCCGGGTGCGACACGCTTAGCGTCGTGGGCAACGCCGGACACATTCAGCAGATCGTGATGAACCTTGTACAGAACGCCATTGACGCAACGCGCGGGCTGCCCGATCCGGATGTCTCGATTTCAATAGGACGGGATGGCGACTTCGCGGTTCTGACGGTGTCCGACAACGGCTCTGGCATTGAGGCAGGCGTCGCGGATTCGGTCTTCGATCCGTTCTTTACAACGAAGCCGGTCGGACAGGGCACGGGCCTGGGGCTGTCGATTTCGGCAAAGATTGCCGAAGAGCACGGTGGCGTTCTGGAATTCACAAATCGCAATCCGGGCGCGGCGTTCCGCCTGACGCTGCCCTTGGGAGATACGCCTTGAATTTGCTCTGGCTGCAATCTGCCGGTTGCGGCGGCTGCACCATGTCGCTGCTGTGTGCCGAGGACCCGAACGTTCTCGAACTTCTGGACGATGCCGGCATCGAGTTGCTCTGGCACCCGGCGATTTCCGAGGCGACCGGGGCCGAAGCCAACGCCACATTGGAGAGCGTTCTATCTGGCGAAGCGCCTTTGGATATCCTGTGCGTCGAAGGGTCGATCGTGACCGGACCGAACGGAACGGGGCGGTTTCACATCCTGTCCGGCACTGGACGGCCGATGCTGGACTGGTGCCGGGCGCTCGCGCCGCTGGCCCGGCATGTGGTTGCCGTGGGCACCTGCGCCGCCTTTGGCGGCGTCACGGCGGCAGGTGGCAATCCATCCGGCGCCGTCGGGCTTCAGTTCGACGGAAGCCAGGCCGGCGGCGCGCTGGCCAGCGCGTTCCGAAGCCGTTCGGGACTGCCGGTGGTGAATGTCGCCGGCTGTCCCACGCATCCGGGATGGGTGACGGAGACGCTGTTGCTGCTTGCGGGCGGCGCGCTGGATGCCGGGGCTCTCGACGCGTTCAACCGTCCCCGGTTCTATACCGACCATCTGGTCCACCACGCCTGTCCCAAGAACGAATACTACGAATACAAGGCCAGTGCGCGACAACTGTCCGAACTCGGCTGCCTGATGGAGCATCTCGGCTGCATCGGCACGCAGGCCGTGGGCGACTGCAATATCCGGCCCTGGAACGGCGGCGGTTCCTGCACCCGGGGCGGTTATCCCTGTATTGCCTGCACCAGCCCGGATTTCGAGGATCCGCAGCTGACTTTTACCGAGACGCCGAAAGTGGCGGGCATTCCCGTCGGCCTGCCGACCGACATGCCGAAAGCCTGGTTCATGGCGCTGGCGTCCTTGTCGAAGGCGGCAACGCCGGAGCGGATCAACCGCAACGCCCATTCCGACCGGATCGAGGTGGCGCCGAAACCGAAGCGCGAGCGGTCGACGTGACCGAATTGATCGTTGGGCCGTTCAACCGCGTCGAGGGCGATCTTGAGGTGCGCCTGCAGGCCTCCGACGGGACCGTTGCGGCGGCCTACGCAAACTCGCCGCTGTTCCGGGGCTTCGAGGTGATGTTGAAAGGCGCCGACCCAAGGGACGCGTTGACGCTGACACCGCGGATCTGCGGCATCTGCTCGATCAGCCAGTCGGCGGCGGCCGCGCTTGCACTGGCGGACGCGGCGGGGGCCGAAATGACCGAGCAGGGCGCGCTTGCCGCAGCCATCCTGCACGGGGTCGAGAACCTCGCCGACCACGTGACCCACTTCAACCTGTTCTTCATGCCGGATTTCGCCAGGCAGGCATACAAGGGCCGCGTTTGGCATTCCGACATGGTCGAGCGGTTCACGGCTGCGAAGGGCGCGTCGCAGCATGCGGCGCTGGAGGCGCGCGCGCGGCTGTTCCACATTGCCGGAATTCTGGGGGGCAAGTGGCCGCATACTCTGGCGATCCAGCCTGCGGGCGTTACCCGCACGCCAGACGCTGCCGACCGGGTCCGGATCGTCTCGATCCTGCGAAGTTTCCGGCGTCACCTTGAAACCCGGCTTTTTGGCGGGCGGCTGGAAGAGTTCACGGCGCTTGAAAGCGTCTCCGATCTAGCTTGCTGGACGCAGGGCGATGCAGGCTTGTTTCTGACGGCGTCCGCCGATCTCGGTCTTGCCGATATGGGATGGGGACCCCGCCGGTACTTGTCCTACGGTGCCTATCCCTTTGCCACGGGCCGAAAAACTCGGGCGGGTGTATGGGCCGACGGCGAGATTTCGGATCTGAAGACCGGTGAGATCGTCGAACATGTGTCGCAAAGCTGGATGCTGGGCGGGGCGGCGCATCCCTTTGACGGAGCAACCCGGCCCGACGAAGAGATGGGCGAGCCGGGGTACAGCTGGTGCAAGGCGCCGCGGCTGGGCGGCCGGACCTGCGAAGTCGGTGCCTTGGCCCGGCAGGTTGTCGACGGCCACCGGCTTGCTTTGGCCCTGGCCGACGAGGGCGGGGTCAGAGCGCGCATCGCCGGCCGGCTGCTCGAAATCGCCCGGACGCAGATCTGGCTGGAGGATTGGGCGCAGGCGCTCGATCCCGGCGGGCGGTTCATGGGCGAGTTCGACGTGCCGAAGACCGGACGCGGCGCCGGTCTTGTCGAGGCAGCGCGCGGTGCGCTCGGCCATTGGGTCGTGATCGAGGGTGGCCGGATCGCGAACTACCAGATCGTCGCGCCGACGACCTGGAACTTCTCGCCCCGCGACGCGGACGGGCAGCCGGGGCCGCTGGAGGCGGCGCTGGTCGGTGCCCCGGTCGCCGACGGCGAAACGGCACCGCTTTCGGTTCAGCACATCGTGCGCAGTTTCGATCCCTGCATGGTCTGCACGGTGCACTGATGCAGGGCCGGCGCATCCGCGTCAGGGGGCAGGTTCAGGGCGTGGGCTTTCGGCCCTTCGTCTGGCAGTTGGCCACGCGCATGGGGCTGTCGGGCGAGGTCCTGAACGATGCCGAAGGGGTACTGATCCA
Organism: Rhodobacter sp.; assembly: GCA_030065095.1. GTDB lineage: Bacteria > Pseudomonadota > Alphaproteobacteria > Rhodobacterales > Rhodobacteraceae > JASJCA01. The sequence goes on along the minus strand of JASJDP010000028.1, from coordinate 65,286 downwards.
TGTGTGCGGTGGCGATCTCGATGCGTTTGAACGTGCCCTTGCCGACGAGGCGCCGGGGCTGTCGGTCGTGGATGCGGTCGAAGGCGAGGCCGCTGAAATCGCCGGTCATGCCGGGTTCGTCATCGCGGCGAGCGGCCGGCCAGGGGCAGATACGCGGGTTACGCCCGATGCGGCCACTTGCCCGGAGTGCCTCGCCGAAATCCGGACCCCGGCAGAGCGGCGCCATGGCTACGCTTTCACCAATTGTACCCATTGTGGACCGCGATTCACGATCCTGAAGCAGCTTCCCTATGACCGTGCCGGCACCACGATGGCGCCGTTCGAGATGTGCGCCGCCTGCCGTGCCGAGTACGAAGATCCCGCCGACCGCCGCTTTCACGCCCAGCCCGTCGCCTGCCCCGATTGCGGTCCGCGCGTCTGGGCCGAGGATCGGGACGGGCGGGCGATTGACGGCGATGCCATCGCACACACAGCCGAATGGCTGCGGCAGGGGCGGATCGTCGCGATCAAGGGCCTGGGCGGGTTTCACCTCGCCTGCGACGCGCGGAACGCGCATGCGGTGGCGACGTTGCGAGAGCGCAAACGACGACCCGGCAAGCCACTGGCCCTGATGGCGGCATTGGAAACCATTCGGCAGTTCGCCAGGCCCACCCCGGAGGAGGAAACGCTTCTTGGTTCGCCCACGGCCCCCATCGTTTTGCTTGAGCGATGTAACGACCGCTTGCCGGAGGGACTTGCGCCGGGGCAGGGCCGTCTGGGCTGGATGCTGCCATACACGCCGCTGCACCACATCCTTCTGGACCGTTTCGGCGGGCCCGTCGTCATGACCTCGGGCAACCTGTCCGGCGAACCGCAGGTGATCGGCAACGACGAAGCGCGGCGGAAACTTTCCGCCTTCGCGGACGGTTTCCTGATGCATGACCGCGAGATCGCCCGGCGGCTGGATGACGGGGTGGAGATCGCCGGCCTGACCGGTCCCGTGGTGCTGCGGCGCGCGCGCGGCCGGGTGCCCGGAACGATTCCGCTGCCGGACGGGCTGCCGGACCGGCAGGTCGTGGCGTTCGGCGGCCAGCTCAAATCGGCGATCTGCCTGACGAAGAACGGACAGGCGCTTTTGTCCCATCACATGGGCGATCTCGACGATGCGCTTTCGGTCGAGGAGTTTCTGAAGGCCGATGCCGACATGGCCGCGCTGTTCGATCACCGCCCCGAGGCGGTCGCGGTGGACTTGCATCCGGATTTCCGGGCCACGCGCCACGGCATCTCGCGCGCCGAGGAGCTTGGTGTCCCTATCGCGCGGGTGCAGCATCACCACGCGCATATGGCGGCTGCCCTCGGCGAGGCGGGGTGGAACGGCGATTGCGCCGTGGGTGTTGTGCTCGACGGTCTCGGACTGGGCGAGGACGGTACGGTCTGGGGCGGTGAGATCCTTGTCGGCAGGTACCGCACGGCGCGGCGAAGCAGGTTCCTGAAGCCCGCGCCGCTCGTCGGCGGCGACCGGGCCCAGGCCGAACCCTGGCGGAATGCAGTGGTGCGGCTGGACGCGGCGGGCCTGTCGGACCTGGCCGACCGCTTGTTCGCGGATCGGCCGCGAGACACCTTGCGCGCGGCCGCTGCGGCGGATCTCAACGCCCCGATGTCAAGCTCGGCCGGGCGGCTCTTCGACGCGGTGGCCGCCTGCCTTGGGCTGGCGGCGGAACGGCAGAGCTATGAAGGCGAGGCGGCGATGCTGCTGGAGGCGCTGGCGCTGCGCACGCCGGCAAGCGGCAGCTATCCCTACGGCACCGATGGCGCGGAAATCGATCCGGCGCCGATGTTCGAGGCGATGGCCCGGGATCTTGCGCGCGGCGTGGAGACCGCGGTGATCGCTGCCCGGGCACACGGCTTCTTCGCCGATGCGTTCGCAGATGCGGCGCGGGCCGAGGCCGACGCCTGGGGCACGGAGACGGTCGCGCTGTCGGGGGGCTGTTTCCAGAACATGACGTTGCTTCGGGGCGTCACGTCACGGCTTTCCGGGATGCGCATCTGCGGGCCGGGCCTCGTCCCCGCCAACGATGGCGGACTGGCCTTCGGGCAGACACTGGTCGCGCTGGCCCAGTTGGAAGCAAACTGACCGGCAGCTTTCCACTGTGGTTAGCCCGCTTCCGCCCGGCGCGCGCGATTTTTTCGATAAATACATAAATTTCAGACCGTTAACAGGCACCACCTCCGTGATCGGTTTTGCTGTCGCATACCTCCGCATGCCGCGATCCTGAGCGGGAAGATCGCGGGGCATGCCCGCGTTCCGGCGATTCGGGTTGGAGGAGGGCCAGCATTGAGCCAGATCGAAACCTTCTACGATGTCATGCGCCGCCAGGGGATCACCCGGCGGAGTTTCATGAAGTACTGTTCGCTGACGGCCTCGGCGCTGGGGCTGGGGCCGGCCTTTGTGCCGAAGATCGTCCACGCGATGGAGACCAAGCCGCGAACCCCGGTGATCTGGGTGAACGGGCTGGAATGCACCTGCTGTTCGGAAAGCTTCATCCGCGGCTCGCACCCGCTGGCCAAGGATGTGGTGCTGTCGATGATCTCGCTCGACTATTCCCACACGCTGATGGCGGCGGCGGGGCATGCCGCCGAAGCCGCGCTCGAGGAAACGATCCAACAGTACAAGGGCAACTATATCCTCGCGGTCGAGGGCAACCCGCCGCTGAACGAGGACGGCATGTACTGCATCGTCGGCGGAAAGCCCTTCGTCGAGCAGCTGCGCCACGCCGCAAAGGACGCCAAGGCGATCATTTCGTGGGGTGCCTGTGCTTCCTACGGCTGTGTGCAGGCCGCCAAACCCAATCCGACGCAGGCGACGCCAGTGCACAAGGTCATCACCGACAAGCCGATCATCAAGGTGCCGGGCTGCCCGCCGATCGCCGAGGTGATGACCGGCGTCATCACCTATATGCTGACCTTCGATCGATTGCCCGAGCTTGACCGCCAGGGCCGCCCGGCAATGTTCTACGGCCAGCGCATCCATGACAAATGCTACCGCCGTCCGCATTTCGACGCAGGGCAGTTCGTCGAGCAATGGGACGACGAGAACGCGCGCAAGGGTTATTGCCTCTACAAAGTCGGCTGCAAGGGCCCGACCACTTACAATGCCTGCTCGACCGTGCGCTGGAACGAGGGCACATCGTTTCCGATCCAGTCGGGCCATGGCTGCATCGGCTGTTCGGAAGACGGATTCTGGGATCAGGGCAGCTTTTACAACCGCGTGACCGATCTGACCCAGTTCGGGGTCGAGGCCAATGCCGACCAGGTGGGCCTTGCCGCGGCCGGTGTGGTGGGCGCCGGTGTCGCCGTCCACGCCGCCGTGTCCGCGCTGAAGTCCGCTCAGAAAAAGACGCAAGGACAGTCCATGTCCCAGAACGAGGAGGTCTAGGAAATGGTCGTGCAAACCCCCAACGGCTTTACACTCGACACGGCTGGCCAGCGCGTCGTCGTCGATCCGGTAACCCGGATCGAAGGCCATATGCGCTGCGAGGTGAATGTCGACGAGAACAACATGATCACCAATGCGGTTTCGACCGGCACCATGTGGCGCGGGCTCGAGGTGATCCTGAAAGGCCGCGATCCGCGCGATGCCTGGGCCTTTACCGAGCGCATCTGCGGCGTCTGCACCGGCACCCACGCACTGACCAGCGTCCGCGCGGTCGAGGATGCGCTGGGGATCACGATCCCGGAGAACGCGAACTCGATCCGCAACATCATGCAGCTGAACCTGCAGATCCACGATCACATCGTGCATTTCTATCATCTGCACGCGCTCGACTGGGTGAATCCGGTGAACGCGTTGCGCGCCGACCCCAATGCGACCAGCGAATTGCAGCAGGCGGTCTCGCCGTCGCATCCGCTATCGTCGCCCGGCTATTTCCGCGACGTGCAGAACCGGCTGAAGCAATTCGTCGAATCCGGACAGCTCGGCATCTTCAAGAACGGCTACTGGGACAATCCGGCCTACAAACTTCCGCCCGAAGCCGACCTGATGGCGACGACCCATTATCTGGAGGCGCTCGATCTGCAGAAGGAAGTTGCCAAGATCCACACCATCTTCGGCGGTAAGAACCCGCATCCGAACTGGCTGGTGGGTGGCGTGCCTTGCCCGATCAACGTACATTCGACCGGCGCGGTAGGTGCGATCAACATGACGGTTTTAAACCACGTCAGCACGATCATCGACCAGTGCATTACCTTCGTGAAGAACGTCTACCTGCCGGATCTCGTCGCCATCGGCGGCGTCTACAAGGACTGGCTCTATGGCGGCGGTCTTTCGGGACAGTCGGTCATGGCCTACGGGGATATCCCGGAGCATGCCAACGACTTCAGCGCCGGACAGCTGCACCTGCCGCGTGGCGCCATCGTGAACGGCAACCTCGACGAGGTACAGGACGTCGATGTCCGCGACCCCGGGCAGATCCAGGAATTCGTCGATCACAGCTGGTACGACTATGGCGAGCCGGGCAAGGGGCTGCACCCCTGGGACGGTGTGACCGAGCCGAACTATCAACTTGGCGCCAACGCCAAGGGCAGCCGCACCAACATCCAGGAAATCGACGAGGCCGCAAAGTACTCGTGGATCAAGGCCCCGCGCTGGAGGGGCAACGCGATGGAAGTGGGGCCGCTGGCCCGTTACATCATCGGCTACGCCTCCGGCCACGAAGACATCAAGAACCAGGTCGAGGGGCTGCTTCGCACGATGGACTTGCCGGTTTCGGCGCTGTTCTCAACCCTCGGCCGCACCGCGGCGCGGGCGCTCGAGGCGGAGTACTGCACTCGGCTGCAAAAGCACTTCTTCGACAAGCTTGTGGCAAACATCAAGGCAGGCGACAGCAACACCGCGAATGTTGCAAAGTGGGATCCCTCGACCTGGCCGAAAGAGGCGCAGGGCGTGGGCATGACCGAGGCGCCGCGCGGCGCGCTGGGGCACTGGATCAAGGTCAAGGACGGTCGGATCGAGAACTATCAGTGCGTGGTTCCGACCACGTGGAACGGGTCGCCGCGCGACGCGGCAGGCAATATCGGCGCCTTCGAGGCGGCGCTGATGAACACCAGGGTCGAACGGCCCGAGGAACCGGTGGAGATCCTGCGCACGCTGCACAGCTTCGATCCGTGCCTTGCCTGTTCGACCCACGTGATGTCGCCGGATGGCGAGGAACTGACCACCGTCAAGGTTCGCTAAGGAAGGGAAGATTGATGATCAGACTGCTGGTTTCTCTGACTGCCTTGTCTGCCGGCCCGGTCTTTGCACATGGCGCCCATGCGCCGGTTCCCGATGCCGCGCACGGGATTGCGCACGCCGCCGGGCCCGCGGCCGCCCTGCTGCTGGCCGCGCTTGCGTTGGGCGTCGGTTGGCGCCTGACACGGCGCCGGGATTGAGGGCGGTGCGATGACCATGGCAAGCGACAGCGGGAACCTGCCGGGCGCCGATGCGGCCCCGGAGGACCTGCGCACCGCCACGCGGCAGACCTCGGTCTATGTCTACGAGGCGCCGCTTCGGATCTGGCACTGGATCAATGCGGCCGCGATCTTCGTGCTTTGCCTGACCGGCTACTTCATCGGCTCTCCGCCGCCCTCGATGCAGATCGCCGAGGCGACACACCAGTTCGTCTTCGGCTACATCCGGTTCGCGCATTTCGCGGCCGGGCTGATCCTGACGGTGGGATTTCTCGGCCGCATCTACTGGGCGATCTTCGGCAACCATCACGCGCGACAATTGTTCTACCTGCCGATCTTCAATGGCCGCTGGTGGAGCGAGGTCTGGTTCGAGATCAAGTGGTACTTGTTCCTGGAGCGCGCGCCGAAAAAATACGTGGGCCACAACCCGCTGGCGCAACTCGCGATGTTCTTTTTCATCACGCTCGGGGTCAGCTTCATGATCGTGACCGGACTGGCGCTTTATTCCGAGGGACTCGGGCATGACAGCACGCTCTACACGCTCTTCGGATGGGTGTTCACTGTGGTCGGCGGCAACAGCCACGTGGTGCACACCCTGCATCACCTTGGGATGTGGTGGATCGTGATCTTCATGATCATCCACATCTATGTGGCGATCCGCGAGGACATCATGAGCCGCCAGTCGATCGTGTCGACGATGATTTCGGGGCACCGCACCTTCAAGGACGACCGGCCGGATTGACAACTTCCACTTCGGAACGGAGTCGGACGGGCGCCTCGGCGCCCGTTTCCTGTATGCGGTCAGTAACTATTCAACTGGATCGATAATTGGAAGATGAGTTTGCATTCAGACTGCACAGCATGATGGGCATAGTTAGAGAAAAGCAATATTTTTCAAGCCATTAGGATATCTTCGCCTGAAGTGGACAAAAGCTGTCCAATCCTGCCGTGAATCGGCAACCATGCCGTCAACAGAGCCGGAAGAATGCAATCCGGCGGGGGAATGTGGAGGAAGAAAGCGATGACCAAGGTGCTGGTTCTGGGGATCGGCAACGTGCTTTGGGCCGACGAAGGGTTCGGTGTCCGGTGCATCGAAGCCTTGGCCGAGACCCGTATCTTCACCGGTGACGTGACGCTGCTCGATGGCGGAACCCAGGGCCTTTATCTGCTTCCGTTTCTCGAAAGCGCGGACATCCTGGTCGTGTTCGATGCCGTCGACTATGGGCTGCCGCCCGGCACCATGAAAATCGTCGAAGGCGACGAGGTGCCCCGGTTCATGGGCGCCAAGAAGATGAGCCTGCACCAGACGGGCTTTCAGGACGTCATAGCCACTGCGCAACTGATGGGCTACTGCCCCGGGGACCTGCTGCTCGTCGGCTGCCAGCCTGAAGAGTTGGAGGATTATGGCGGCGGGCTGCGCCATGTCGTGGCCGGACGCATCCCGGAGGCGCTGAACATCGCGTGTGCGTGGCTCGCGGAACGCGGTTTCCCATCGACCGAGGGGCATACCCAGGCCGCCGATCTGGCGGATGCATCGATCCGGAAGGACGCCTACGAATCCGGCCGCCCGTCGGAAGACGCCGCCTGCCGGATCGGTGACGAACGGTTCTTCCCAAGGCTGGAAGGCTAGGGCGATGTGTGTTGGCATCCCGCTTTGCATCGTTTCTGCCGATGGAACGAACGCCGTCGCGCAGAACGGGCCGCGCACCGAGACGCTCGATCTGTCGCTGACCGGTCCTCTGCAGCCCGGAACCTGGGTTCTGAGTTTTCTGGGCGCCGCGCGGGAGGTGATCACGGCGGATGAGGCCAAGCGGATCACCGATGCGTTGGCGGGGCTGGAGCGGGTCATGGCGGGCGAGGCGCTCGGCGACGCCTTCGCCGATATCGAAGCGCGTGGCCCGGCGCTGCCGCCCCATCTGGCCGAGGCACTGGCCGCAGGACAAACCGAAGCGTGAGGAGCAATGCAATGGGACATCCGCTGATAGACCGGTTGAGCGATGAACTTGGATGGCCGTTGCTGGATATCGAGAACGAGGTCTTTGACTGGACCAACCAGCCCGGCGTCCATGTGCTCTTCATGCCCGGGGACTGGCGGCGCAACCTCGAGACGGCGGATGTCGCCGTGATCCTGCCCGAGCTCCAGGCCGCATTTCAGAGCCGTTTCGACTGCGCCGTCGTTGCCGACGGCACGCAATCCGCGGTCAAGGAAAGCTCTGGCGTGTTCAAGACACCGTCGCTGATCTTCTACCGTGACGGCGTGTGCCTTGGCGGCATTCCGAAGGTGCGCGACTGGGACGACTACCTCGCCCGCATCGCGCGTTTCCTCGACATGCCACGCGCTGCTGCCTGAAGGAGCCCGACCCATGAACCGCGACTTCCAGCTTCCGGCCGGCGCCATCGGCCCAGGCTCCCAGCCGACCTCGACGGACGGTGTCGAGCTTGACTACATGACGATGCCCGGCGACATGCGCACATACGCGCCGCATGTGCCGATGGTGACGTCCGGCGCGGCATTGGCCCCTGCCATGACGATGATGGAAACGATCGCCACCGCCGCTGCGCGGGTGGCGGACCGAGGGGGCGCCGAGGTCTTCGATCTCGCCGGTCTCGACACTGCCAACCGCCGGCTTGTCGCCGAGACGTTGGGCGAAGGCGAGGTCGCCATGAAGCTGCGCGGCGTGCCGGCGCTTGCAGTGCAGGAAAGCGTCTTTGCGGGCATCTGGTGCGTAACCGGCCACGGCGTCGATCGGATCGAGGTCGCGCGGGTGCCCGAGGCGGCAGGCAATCGTGCCTTCGCGCCGGTTGCCGACCGCCGGCCCGTCGAGGCCGGGCGGGGCGTGGTCAACGCCCCCGCGCTTCTGGCGGAACTCGAAGACAAGAGCGCGAGCTTCGACGGTGACCTCCATGTCATCAACCTGTCGCTGCTACCGCACACCGAAGAGGACCTGGCCTGGCTCGAGGCCCGGCTGGGGCAGGGATCGACCGACGTCCTGTCGCGCGGATACGGAAACTGCCGCATCCGGGCGACCGCCACGCCACAGGTCTGGCGCGTCCAATTCTTCAACTCGGTGGACACGCTGATCCTCGATACGTTCGAGGTCACCGATGTCCCCGACGTGGCGGTCGCCGCACCCGAGGACCTGGCCGACAGCGCCCGGAGGCTGACCGAGGTGCTGGAGGCGATCCGATGATCGGGTTCGAGGGATCGTTTCTGGGAGTGGCGGGCAAGATCAGCGCCCGCGCCGTCATGGAATGTAAGATTTGCTGGACCCCCTACGACCCGGCCGAAGGCGACGATTTTCGTCAGGTCGACCCCGGCACGCCCTTTGCCGACCTGCCCGATGACTGGTCCTGTCCCAATTGCGGGGCCCCGAAAGAGCAGTTCATGGTCCTGGAGGACCCGGGTGCCGTTGCCCGTCAAGAAGCCGCGGAGATCGCAGAGGTGACCGACCGTCTGGTCGCCGATTTCACCGAGGTCTGGCATTCGACGATGCGCGGCATGCCGCTGATCAACAAGGCGCTCCGGGTCGAGGCGGTCGGTTTCCGGCGCCATGAGGGGCGGATCCTAGGTGTTCTGATTACCCCATGGTTCATGAACCTGATCCAGCTGCCCGATGGCGAGGATTGGTCCGGTCTGAAACCGGGAACCAAGGAAGTGATCGGCTTTGCCTCGGGCGACTATGAATTCATCCATAACACCCGCGAGATGACGGGCGGCTACAAGGCCTGTTCGCTGTTCTCGCCCATGGCCGATTTTGTCCGGCAGAAGGACGCCAGCGACGTGGCGCGCGCCGTGATGGAGGCGCTGTTCGATCCCGCCCATCGGGCAGAGACCGACCGGGCTACGGACATTCGGGCTGCCCGCGAAGCCGAACTCGCTGCGCGAGCAGACGACAGCCCAACGATCGGCAGCGCTCCAACCCGCCGGACGCTGATCACCGGCGGCATCTCTGCGCAGGGCGAAGCCCGCTGATGCTGGACACCGGACACCATAGCGCCCTGCGGGCCCAGCACGCCCCTGGAGTGCCGGTCTCGCGGCTGGTCGTCGGGCGTAGCGTGGACGATATGGCGGCTTTATTGCCACGGTTGTTCAACCTGTGTCGTGCCGCGCAATGCGCCGCGGTGGAGGCGGCGCTGGGACAGCGGGTCGGCGGCGCCAAGATCGGGCAAGAGATCCTTAGGGATCATCTCTTGAAATTCCATGTGACCTGGCCGGCGTTCTTTGGGTGTCCACCCTGCCGATTGCCGGCCGACTGGGCGGACGGTGGCGCCGAGCTGCGCCCGGCGGTCTTCGGACCGGCCGGACACGCACCCGCCACCGCCGCCGACGTTCTCGCGTTCCTCGACAGCGGCCTTGGATACGCCCCGGTTCTGAAAAAGATCGATGGCTGTTTTGCCAAGGGCGAAGCCGTGGCCGAGGGCGTGCCGCCGGTGTCGCCCCAAACGATCTGGGCAGACGGGGTCTTCGACAACTCCGTCGCGGTGCGCGCATCCGGTCATCCCGCCATGGCGGCGATCGCCGAGCGGCACGGCCGCGGCCCGCTGTGGCGCGCTGCCGCGCGGCTCTTCGACATCGCCGCGGTCATCGACGGCGCCATCCCGCCCGTCGCAACACCTGCACCCGGCGAGGCGATCGTGCCGGCCGCCCGCGGAAGCTATGGCGTCAGACTCGTGCGTGACGGAAACACGGTCACCGCTTTCGACCGCGTGACCCCAACCGATCACCTTTTGGCCAAGGGCGGTGTCCTGGACCGGACGCTTGCGAGCCTGCCTGCACATAAGGCGGGACTTGGGCCGCTTCTTCTTGATATCCTCGATCCGTGCAGCCCTGTCCGGCTGCGGGAGGTGTGACATGCATGAAATGTCGCTGTGCGAAGGGATACGCCGGATCGTCGATCAGGCCGCCGCCGCGCCCGAGATCAGTCGGGTGTCGAAGGTCAGACTGGAAATCGGACGCTTTGCCGGCGTTGAGAAAGAGGCGCTGAGCTTTGCCTGGCAGATCGTCATGCGCGGGTCAAAGGCGGAAGGCGCGGATTTGGAAATGATCGACCTGCCCGGCAAGGCCACGTGCTTCGACTGCGTCAAATTGGTCGAGATCAAGGACCGCCTGGACCCTTGCCCCCATTGTGGCGGCGGGCGTCTTCTGCCGGAAGGTGGCGACGAAATGCGGATCAAGGATATGGAGGTCCAGTGATGTGCACATTTTGCGGATGCGGGGACGGCAAGGTCGAAGGGCATCACCATCACGATCATCATCACCACGATCACAGCGACGGCCATCATCACCACCATCACCACGATGGCGACCTGCACTACGGTCAGGGGGCCGCCGGTGTCAGCGTGCCGGGGATGAGCCAGGACCGGCTGATCGAGATCGAAACGGGCATCCTCAGCCAGAACGACGCCTTTGCCGCCGTAAACCGCAAGCGGCTGGCCGATAGGAATTGCTTTGCCGTCAACCTCGTCTCGTCGCCAGGGTCCGGCAAAACGACGCTTCTCTGCGCTACGATCCGTGCGATGGACGGCCCGGTCGCCGTGATCGAAGGCGACCAGCAGACCACGAACGACGCCGACAGGATCCGCGAAACCGGTGCGCCTGCGGTGCAGGTGAACACCGGCAAGGGCTGTCACCTGGACGGTCACATGGTCGGCCATGCGCTCGATCACCTGGTGCCGGAGGATGGCACGACGCTGTTCATCGAAAACGTCGGCAATCTCGTCTGCCCGGCGGCCTTCGACCTGGGCGAGGATGCCAAGGTCGCGATCCTCAGCGTCACCGAGGGCGAGGACAAGCCGCTGAAATACCCCGACATGTTCACCGCGTCGCGTCTTGCGCTGCTGAACAAGGTCGACCTGGCGCCATATTGCGACGTCGACCTTGACCTTTATGAGTCGAACCTAAAGCGTGTGAACCCGCTGATCGAAGTAATCCGCATTTCCGCCAAGACGGGCGAGGGGCTGAATCGCTGGATCGCGTGGCTCCGCGCCGAGGCGCTCTCCAAGCGGATGAAACAGGCGGCCGAGTGATGGCCTCGCGCGCGCTCCCCACGATTCTGGTCGTCGACGACGAACCGCATTCCGTCGCCGCCATGCGCATGGCGCTGGAGGACGATTTCGTGGTCCTCGAGGCGCTGAATGCCGCCGAAGCCTGGGCGCTGATGGAAGAGCACTGGGTGCAGGTGGTGATCTCGGACCAGCGGATGCCGGGGAAAAGCGGCGTCGAGCTTTTGACCGAAATCCGCGACCGCTGGCCGGAAACCGTGCGCATCATCGTCACGGGCTACACCGAAACAAACGACATGATCGACGCGATCAACGAGGCCGGGATCTACCAGTTCATCACCAAACCCTGGCATCCCGACCAGCTGCAGATGGCCGTCAGGAACGCCGCGCGGCTTTTTGAACTGGCCCGCGACCACGAACGCATGACGCTTGAGATGCGCTATCTCGGCAGCACGGCCACGGCCAAGCTTGAAGACCAGCGCCGGCTGCTGCAAGAGGGCCTGGGCTTTGACAAGGTGCTTCGCGGCCCGAATTCCTCGCTGAACGCGGTTATCGCACTGGCCAGGCAATACGCCAGCTTCGATGTGCCGGCGCTGATTACCGGCGAGGCCGGCACCGGCAAGACCGACCTTGCGCGCGCCATGCACTATGGCTCGCTGCGGTCCGACCGCCCGTTCTTCGAGTTGAACTGCGCCGGACTGACCGACGAGGTCCTTGCTGCCGAGCTTTTCGGGATCAAGCGCGGCGCCGTCGCAGGCGTCCAGTCCACAAAGGTCGGGATCCTGCAGAAAGCCGACCGTGGTTCGGTTTTCCTGAACGGGGTCGACAGCCTGTCGTCCGCCATGCAGATGGCCGTTCTGCGGTTCGTCCGCGAGGGTGCCTTCCAGCCCATCGGCAGTCACGAGACCATGACGTCGGGCGCACGCCTGATCGCGGGGTCGCACCGGGATTTGCGCGACGCCGTGGCCGACGGCAAGTTTCGGGGCGATCTGTTCTACGCGCTGTCCGTCACCGAGCTGCACATGCCGCCGCTTCGCGGCCGCCCCGGCGACATCGCACGCCTGGCCGAGCGCTATCTGCACGACGCGGCGGAATCCCACGGCAAGCCCGTCCGCGGTCTGTCGGATGCGGCGCTGGAGTTTCTGGAAACCTACGACTGGCCGGGCAACTTGCCCGAATTGCGCAACGAGGTCGTGCGCATGCTGATCGTCGCCCAGGACGTCACGCTGGGACCCGAGTTGATCTCGCGCCACATCCTGCAGGCCGAACCGGGCGATGCCGGCAGCGACCGCCGGGCGACGGATCTGGGAACCGCCGACGGCACGCTGAAGGATCGCGTCGAGATGATGGAGATGCGAATCCTGCGCGAAACGATGACCCGGCTGAAGTGGAACAAGAGCCGCGCTGCCGCCGAGCTGGGTCTCAGCCGGGTGGGGTTGCGCGCGAAACTCGACCGCTACGGGATCGAACCCAGCGCGGCCCTGACAGAGGAGGATTAGGCCATGTGTCTGGGAATACCGGGGCAGATCATCGAAATCACCGATGTAGACCGTCAGATGGGCATGGCCGACGTCTCGGGCGTACGCCGCGAGGTTTCGCTGCTGCCCGTGGCCGAAGGTCCGCTGGAGGAGATGGTCGGGCAGTGGGTGCTGATCCATGTCGGGTTCGCCATGGCCGTGATCGACGAGGACGAAGCGCGGCTGACGCTGGAGGCGCTGCGCGGACTTGGCGAGGCGCAGGAAACGCTCGAGCAGATGGCCGAGGGCAAGAAGGCCTTCGAGGAGGCGCGGTGATGAGATTTGTCGAGGAATTCCGCGACCCGGACGCCGCCAAAAGCGTTCTCGCCGCGATCGCCCACGTTGCCGACGAGATCGGCGCGACGCGCGAGAAACCCGTTCATATCATGGAGATCTGCGGCGGCCACACCCACGCGATCTTCCGCTATGGGCTGGATAAGCTGGTGCATGGCGGCATCGAGTTCATCCACGGCCCCGGCTGCCCGGTCTGCGTGCTGCCGCGGTCCCGCGTGGATGAGTGTATCGAATTGGCCGAACGGCCAGAGGTCATCTTCACCACCTTCGGCGATGCCATGCGGGTGCCCGGCACCGGGAAAAGCCTGATGCAGGCCAAGGCCGACGGCGCCGATATCCGGATGGTCTATTCCCCGCTCGACGCGTTGGAGCTGGCGCGGCGGAACCCGGACCGTCAGGTCGTGTTCTTCGGGCTGGGTTTCGAGACGACGACGCCCTCGACGGCATTCTCGATCCAGCAGGCGGCCCGCGAAGGGTTGAGCAACTTCAGCGTCTTCTGCAACCACATCACCGTGCCGCCGCCGATCAAGGCGCTGCTGGACGACCCGCACATGGTGCTTGACGGCTTCGTCGGCCCTGGCCACGTCTCGATGGTGATCGGGGTTCATCCCTACGACTTCATCGCCCGGGATTACGGCAAGCCGCTGGTCGTGTCGGGGTTTGAGCCGCTGGACCTGCTGCAATCGGTTCTGATGGTGCTTTGCCAGATCCGCGACGGCCGGGCCGAGATCGAAAATCAGTATGCCCGTGTCGTCCCCGAACACGGCAACCCGGCCAGCCTGGCCGCCGTCGCCGATGTCTATGAACCCCGGCCGAGTTTCGAATGGCGCGGTCTTGGCGAGATCGATGCAAGCGGCCTGCGGATCCGCGATGCCTACGCCGCCTTCGACGCCGAGACGAAATTCGGCGTCGGCTATGGCGCGGCCGCGGGGCGACTTGTGGTTGAGGAACCTGAAGGCGCCGCCTGCGGCGCCGTGATGACGGGCCGCTGCAAGCCCACCGACTGCCCGCAATTCGGCAAGGGCTGCACGCCGGAAATGCCGCTCGGCGCCCTGATGGTCTCGTCCGAGGGCGCCTGTGCGGCCTATTACCAATACGGCGGCGCGAGGGCGGTGGAGGTGGCGGAATGAACATGACCGGCCCCATTTCCCGCCTTCGCGACGACCGGGTGACGCTTGCCCATGGCGGCGGCGGCAAGGCCATGCGCGACCTGATCGAGGATGTCTTCACCTCTGTCTTTCAGCCTCCCGGCATGGAGGACCAGGCGCGCCTGATGTCCGCGGCCTTGCAGGAGCCGGGCGCGCGCCTGGCCTTTACCACCGACAGCTTCGTCGTCACGCCGATCGAGTTTCCGGGCGGCGACATCGGCAAGATCGCCGTCTGCGGAACCGTCAACGACCTTGCCGTCGGTGGCGCAAAACCGCTCTGGCTCTCTGCCTCGTTCATCATCGAAGAGGGGATGGACATCGCGGTTCTCCGCCGAATCGTCGCCAGCATGTCGCGCGAGGCGGCAACCGCCGGTGTCCGGATCGTCACCGGGGACACCAAGGTCGTCGGGCGCGGGTCTGCCGACGGGATTTTCGTGACGACCGCCGGTGTCGGGGTCATCCCGCCCGATCGCGATCTGACCGCCGAGGCGATCCGCCCCGGCGACGTGGCGATCGTCAACGGCGTCCTCGGAGACCACGGCGCCGCCATCCTCGCGGCACGCGGGGATCTGGCCTTGTCGACAGACATCGAAAGCGACTGCCAATCGCTTTCGGACCTGATGGAGGCGGCGCTGGCCGCCGCGCCGGGCATCCGCGCCGCGCGCGACGCCACACGGGGCGGGCTTGCCTCTGCCCTGAACGAAATGGCCGAGGCCGCCGGCGTCACCATTGAGATCGAAGAAGGACAATTGCCGCTTCGGGCCGAGGTCAAAGGGCTATGCGAGATTCTCGGGCTTGATCCGCTTTACCTTGCGAACGAAGGGACACTTGTGCTCTTCGTTCCCGAAGAACAGGCGGATGCCGCCATCGCGGCCATGCGACGAACCAAGGCGGGGCGGGGCGCCGTTTCGATCGGCCGAGCCGCGCCCAGGGGCGCGATGCCGGTCGTCATGAAGACCAGCTTTGGCGGATGCCGCATCGTTGACATGCTGGTCGGCGAACAGCTGCCGCGAATCTGCTGAGTGTGGTCCGGGGCGATACCGCCGGAGCGCGAAGTGCTGTAAGCGAAACGCTTGGCCGGTCTTGGCCTGAAGTTGTCGTTCGCGACCCGTCTTCTGGCGCGGCTTATCAGATTCCGGTTAATGTCCGCTTCAGGCCAATAGCAGCCTCGGTATCCGCCGACGCCGGTTATACCCTACCGCGTCAGATACGCCCGGTACGCCCAGCCCTCGTCGCCCGAGGGATGCCGCAGCCGCACCCAGGCGCCGGCATAATCCTGCACCTCGACCCAATCGCCACGCTGCATCGGGCGCACCACGTCATACACGGTGCCCGGCCCGCTGCGCAGGTTCAGATTGCCCGACGACGGCCACACAACCGACGTGTGGGGGACATCCACCATCGGCGCGGCTCGTGCGACCCACTCCCGAGGCTTGGCGCTGTCCGCGCGTGCTGTGCGATACTGGCCAGGCGCAACCAGCGCACTGGCCTTGATCCAGCCCACTCCGCCGCTCTGCACCCGTACCATGGCCCACCCCGCCGATCTCTCGATCACGTCGACCCGGGCGCCATGCGGCAGCGTGGTTTCCGCAAGATAAAGCGGGTCTGGGCCCGCCCTCAACGCCGAAGATCCCCCCACAACCATCGGCTCGGCCATAGCGGGTCCCGCCAGCGCCAACGCCGCAACCACCAGAGCGCCTTTCAATCCACACATCGCCGGACCTCCAAATCCACCGGGCTCTTTGTGGATAACCTACCATAGGCAGACGCCCACCCAATGCCCTGTTGCCGGAACACAGCGTTTCCGGATCGCGGTCAACCCGGGCTAACGCCGTAGATATTTGGAATAAGCCCAGCCCTCGTCGCCATATTCGTGAAACACCCGCACCCAGTTGCCCGACCGCTCCAGAATCTCGACCCAGGATCCGTTATACATCCGCGTGATCACCGCAAACTGAGTCCCCGGCCCGGTGCGCAGGTTCAGATACCCGTCCCCCGGCGAATAGATATACCATTTCGCCGGGCCGGCCGCATAGGGAACCATGTATTTCCGGTGTGCCCAGCCCACGGCACCGCTTTCGTGTTCCACCCGCGCCCAGTTGCCGGAGAATTCCAGCGTGTTGACCGCCGTTCCGTGATCCATCTCCATGATGATCGCGAAACTGCCGCCCGGCCCGGTGCGCAGGTTCAAAAACCCGTCCCCCGGCGAATTGACGATCATCACCTCGGCCCGCGCGGCCACGGCAAGGACCAGCGCCAGCAGAACGAAACCCAATTGCCTGATCATCCCCATGCTCCCTCGATCGTAATGCGCGTCGATGAAATCCTAACACGAGGCCCGGCAAAAAGGAAAAGACCCGCCTCGAAAGGCGGGCCAGTCGGTGCACCTTGTTACGGCCGGCTTATTTTGCCAGCGCGTCCCGAATTTCCATCAGCAGGTCGATCTCGGTCGGTCCCGCCGGCGCCGCTTCAGCGGGCGCTTCTTCTTCCTTCTCCGCGGCGTCCTTCACCTTGTTGACATAGCGCACCAGCATGAACACCACGAACGCGATGATCAGGAAGTTGATGATCGCCATGATGAAGGCACCGTAGGCAAAGACCGCCGCCCCGGCCTCGCGCGCGGCCTCCAGGCTGGCCCCCTCGGGCACGTCACCCGACAACACGCCATACATGTTGGAAAAATCGATCCCGCCCAGGAAAAGCCCGATAATCGGGTTGATCAGATCGCCGACCAGGGACGAGACGATCGCGGTAAAGGCCGCGCCGATGATGATCCCGACGGCCATATCCATGACATTGCCCTTGGCAATGAAATCCTTGAACTCCTGAAGCATGATCTGTCCTTTCCTGATGCCCCATGACGCGACCTGCGCGTCTGCGCACATCTCCTAGCACCGCAATACACGGATCAAACACCTTTATTCCGGGGAAAAACCGCTTACTTGTCCCCAAACGCGACCAGGAGACACCCCGAAATGCCGACACTCGCCGATTTTCCGATCACCCAGAAATGGCCGCCCAGCAACCCGGGCGTGATCCAGCTATACGCCTTTCCCACGCCCAATGGGGTGAAGGCGTCGATCATGCTCGAGGAAACCGGACTGGCCTACGAGGCGCACCGCGTCACGCTGTCCGACGCCGACGTCAAAAGCCCTGAGTTCCTGTCGCTCAACCCCAACAACAAGATCCCCGCCATCATCGACCCCGACGGTCCCGGCGGCGAACCCTTCGGTCTTTGGGAATCCGGCGCCATCCTGATCTACCTCGCCGAAAAGACCGGAAAGTTCATGGGGGACACGCCCGACGACAAGTATCTGACCCAGCAATGGCTGATGTTCCAGATGGGCGGCATCGGCCCGATGTTCGGCCAGCTTGGGTTCTTCTACAAATTCGCCGGGTCCGCGTACGAAGACAAGCGTCCGCAGGAACGCTACATCAACGAAGCCAAGCGCCTGCTGGCCGTTCTGGAAAATCACATGGAGGGCCGCGACTGGGTCACGGGCCATTACTCCATCGCCGACATCGCCATCGCCCCCTGGCTGCGAGCCCTGGACTTCTACGGCGCCCGCGAGGTTGTCGACTGGGCGGGGCACAAGAACCTCGTGGCCTATCTCGACCGGTTCCTCGACCGCCCGGCGGTGCAGAAGGGTCTGGTCACTCCGCCGCGCGACTGAGCGCGGGCAGTTCGCCCGTCAGAACGTATCGCAACACCTCGACCACCTGCCGCGGCTCTTCCGCCACAGCCAGCGCCGCGGCATGCACCTCTTTCAGCGCGTGCTGATGCTCGGGCGGGTTCAGCACGATCAGCGACTTCCCCAAAGCCGCCGCATACCCGGCGTCGAACGCTGCGTTCCACTGTTTGTACTTGTCGCCGAACCGCACCACCACGACGTCGGCATCAGCGATCCCCTTGCGCGTCCGGATCGCATTGACCATCGCACCTTTGTGGTCGTGCCAGTATTTGTTCGGTTCGCCCCCCAGAATTGCCACGCCGCAATCGTCCGATGCCGCGTGATCGGTCACCGGGCCGTCAAAGGCCACGTCCAGCCCCGCCGCACCCGCCACGATCTGCTCGCGCCAGTCGGTATGGATTTCCCCGGAAAGATAGACCCTCAGTGCCATGTCGCACTCCTTTTATCCGTTTGCCCATAAATGGCCCGTCTCCGGCCAGGGACAACCCGCTAGCCGGTCAGCAGCGCCACGACCTCGGCGTCGGACGTCTGGCCAAACCGCGCATAGGCCTGCCCGACGGCATAGAACGGCTCTGGCGTCTGCAGACAGATCAGATGGTCCACCATCGGCGTCAATACCGCCAGCGTGTCCTTCGGTGCCGCGGGCACCGCCAGCGTCAGGCTCGCCACGCCCTGCCCCCGCAGCGCCTTCAGCGTAGCTTTCACGGTCGCCCCCGTGGCAATGCCATCGTCGACCACGATCACGTTGCGGCCGGCCAGCGCCACCGGCTCCCGCCCCGCAAGATAGGTGGCCCGGCGCTCTTCGATCACCTTCAGTTCCCGTGCGACCGCCTCCGCGAAATCCTCTGCCGACAGGCCCAGGCTTCGCAGGATATCGTCATTGAACACCGTCTGCGGGGCCGCGCCGTCCACCACGGCCCCTGCCGCCAGTTCCGGATTGCCGGGCGTTCCGATCTTGCGCACCATCACCAGATCCAGCGGCGCGCCCAGCCGGTCAGCCACCGGGGCGGCCACAGGCACGCCGCCCCGCGGCAGGGCCAGAACCACCGGATCGGCCAGCCCCAGCCTTGCCACCGGCCCGGCAAGGCGGGTCCCGGCGTCGGTTCTGTCGGCGAAGCGGTCCATGAGGACCGCAGATAACCACGTCCGCCCCGCCCGTGTCAAAGCGCAAGCTTCCAGAACAGCGGCCCCGCACCCTTCCGCAACCGCCGCAGCTTCCGGCGCGCCGGGCGCTCCAGGAACGCCGGGACCTCGCGCACCGCCCGAAATCCGAAGTGCCTTGGCAAAGCGGTATAGATCGACCTTGGCGGCAGCGCGCCGCTGATGCCTTTCAAGGCGGCGCCCGGCCCCGGCTGATGCATCCACACCTCGCGGCAGCCAAGCTCGTTGCGCAGCAGGATCAACACCGCCAGCAGCATCGCGCGCGGCCAGATCCGGCCATAGCGCTCCTTCAGCCCGGCCTCGTAAACCTGCAACTGCCGCAGCTGCCGCGATCTTGGACAGTGCCGCGCCAGATAGGCAATCTCTTCCCCGGCAAAACGTAACCAGTCGCTCTGCACCTCTTCGATCAGGGCCACGCCAGCGTCCATGTCGATATCCAGCCGCGCCCAGGCCAGGGTCGGGCGGCCCGTCTGCCGGATCGGGTGCTCCTCGTATTCGAACAGCTTGCGCCCTGCCCCGTAAAGATACCGCCCCATCAGCGTGGCGTGGTCCGAGGGAAAGCCAAGCTGCACCACCAGATTGCCGCCCGGGCGGCTGACCTGCGCCCACCACTGCTGGCGGCCGACGCCCCATTCGGCAAGGGATATCTCAAAATCCGACCAGTCTGCCGCGTAAGCGGCCTGCAGGCCGGCCTGCCCCGCGGCTCCGGCGGCATCCGGATCCCGGTACGCCTCGGCCACAGCCGCAACGTCGGCGGGGTGCAGCAAGCCTCCACAGGCGGCCACAACCGGGCGGACCAGCGGACGGCCCAGAAGACGCCCGGCCGGCCCCGTCCGCAACTCTGCCACCGGCGCCGGCGCGCGCAGCATCGTTGCCAGCAGCCAGGGGCTCTCGCGGTCGGGATAATATGGAAATGCCAGCGTCTCCGGCAGCCCCTGCCGGATGAACTGGATATCTTCGGGGGACATTTGGCTGTCCTGCAAGCGTGAAACGCGCCCGCAGGAAAGCCCGGCGGACGTTGGCTAGATCGGTCTGGGGGCTCTTGGCCCAGGCTCTGAGGTTTTCATCCGTGCACTCCGTCCAGAGAGAATATCAGGGTCGAGGGGTTAGCAGGCTTGGGTGGCATGGCACAAGAAGGAAGAAGCTGCACAGGCCCTGCCTGTGGCAGCTCAACCACTGGCGGGACCCAGCCGCTCACTTGAACGTTACGCTCACCACAGGATCGCCGGGCAACCCGGAGTAGGTGACCGTCGCCATGCCCTTGGCTTTCGCCGGCGGGATCAGCGGGCCGATCGACCCCACGCTGATCAGATCACCCTCTTTAAAGGTCAACCCTTTCGACATCAGCCACAACGCCGCATTCACCGGATTGCCCAGCACCGCCTTGCCCGGCGCCTCGGACAACACCTCTCCATCCGCCGCACGCACGGTTACCGTCATCTCGGCCAAAGCCTCCAGCATCGCCGCGCTGTCATCCACCTGGATACCGGCTCCCAGAACGCCCATGCGCGGCGCGACCCCGTTCGCCGTCAGCGTCACCGGGCTGATCGGCTCGCCTTGGGCGTAGACCACGTCCGGCAGCTCCATGAAGGGATGTACGGCCGAGATATGGCCGATTGCCTCTTCCGGCGTGGTCGCTGCGTTGATCGCGTCGCTGCCCACGACCAGAATCAGATCGGCCTCGAAGATCGGGCGCGCCCCGAAATTCACAGGAACCTCGGCGCCGTCCTCCAGCATCATCTTGTCGTAAAGCACTCCCATCACCGGCTCGGTCGCGCCGAACATCTCTTGCGCGCGTGTGCTGGTCAGACCGGCCTTATAGCCGATCACCGGCCCCAGATGCGCCGTCATCGCCGCGACGAGCTTCTCCTGCGTGCAAAGCGCGTCTTCCATCGTGCCCTCAGGCACCAGCGCCTTGGCTGGTTCCAGAGCCAGATAGCTGGCGACATAGGCCGCGATCTCGCCGTCGGTCGCGCAATCGGCTTGAACCGTCGAAGCCCCGGCCATCAGCGCCCCCGCCACCACTGCAATTTTCAAAAACGTCATCGACAAACTCCTCCCTCACGGTCGCCTCCGCGGCGGCCAAATCCGGTTGCAAGCTAACAATGCGGCGCAGCCCGTCCTTGATTCCAATCAAATCAACGCGCAGAGGCGCAAGCGATACCGTTTTCAAGATCAGCGCGTTAAGGGCAGGTCCTCGCGCGGGCGCCCAGCCTAGCCCCGCAAGGTCCCGCCAGTCGCCTTGCCGACCTTCTCGACGATTCTCGCGCTGACCGCCTCGATCTCTTCGTCGGTCAGCGTCTTCTCGGTCGGCTGCAGCCGCACCGTGATCGCCAGCGATTTCTTGCCCTCGCCGACCGCGCCGCCGATGAATTCGTCGAACACCCGAACGCCCTCGATCAGCACCTTGTCGGCGCCGGCCGCGGCATTCACCAGCGTCAGTGCCTCCACCCCGGCATCCACCACAAAGGCGAAATCCCGCTCGACCGCCTGCAGATCGCGGGCCTGAAGGGCGGCGCGCGTCGCCGCGCTGGTCCGCGGCTCCGGCACTTCCGCAGGCCAGATCGTGAACGCCATCGCCGGCCCCTTCACGTCCATCTCGCGCAGGACCCGCGGATGCAGCTCGCCGAAGATGCCAAGCACCTTCTTGGGCCCCAGACAGATCATTCCGTGCCGCCCCGGATGCCACCAGCCCGGCGCGCCGCGCAGGATCTGCACCCTGGCCGGGGCGCCCAGCCCCGCCAGCACCGCCTCGGCGTCGGCCTTCACATCGAAAACATCGACCCCCCGCTGACTGCCGTGGACATCCTTCGGCCCCGTCTGCCCGATCAACAGACCCGTCACCACGATATGCTGGTGCTCCGGCTCGCCGCCGTGAAAGGCGGGGCCGACCTCGAACAGCCCGAAATCCGAAAACCCCCGCGCCTGGTTCCGCGCCGCCGCCTGCAAGAGCCCCGGCAGCAGATTTGGCCGCATATGGCTCATTTCCGACGAGATCGGGTTTTCCAGGCGCGTCGCGTCGTCCCCGCCGCCGAACAGCTTCGCCGATGCCGCGTCGATGAACGAGTATGTCACGCATTCATGATAACCCAGCGCCGCGCAGGTCCGCCGCGCCGCGCTTTCGCGCCGCTGCATCAGTGTCAGCACCGGCTTCGGCACCCCGACCTGCGCACGCGGCATCGGCCGTCCCTGCAACTTTGTCAGCGACGCGATCCGCGCCACCTCTTCCACCAGATCCGCCTCACCGCGCACATCGGGACGCCACGGAGGGACATGCGCCATCAGTCCCTCCATCCGGAACCCCAGCGCCGTCAGTGTCTGCCGCTGCTGCGCCTCGGAAATGTCCATGCCCACCAGCGACGCCACCCGCGCCGGTTCCAGCCGATAGGCCCGGTCCGTCTGCGGCACCGCCCCGTCCAGCACCACATCCGACGCCTCGCCGCCGCAAAGCTCAAGGATCATCGCCGTGCCGGCATCGAGCCCAGGCAGCGTGAACTCGGGGTCCACCCCGCGTTCGAACCGATATTTCGCATCCGAGTTGATCTTCAGCTTGCGCCCGGTCGCCGCAATCGTGACGGGATCCCAATAGGCGCTTTCGAGGAACACATTCACGGTGTCCTGGGTACAGCCCGAATGCGCCCCACCCATGACCCCGGCGATCGATTCGGACCCGTTGTCGTCCGAAATCGACATCATGCCGGGTTCCAGCACGTATTCCTTGTCATCGAGCGCCATGATCGGCGTCGGCTTGGTCACATGGTGAATTCGCAGATCCCCCTGCACCACATCCGCGTCGAACACGTGCAGCGGCCGGTTCATGTCGTAGGTCAGGAAATTGGTGATATCGACCAGGGCCGAGATCGGCCGCAGTCCGATCGCCTTAAGCCGCGCCTGCAGCCACGCGGGGCTCGGCCCGTTCTTCACCCCCCGGATCAGCCGCCCGGCGAACAGCGGACAGCCCTTGGCCTGTACCTCCGGGTCGATCTGCACCCGGATCGGGCTCTCGAACCCGCTCTCGATCGCGGGCACGTCATAGGGTTTCAGCACGCCAAGCCCCCGCGCCGCCAGATCCCGCGCCACACCGCGCACGCCCAGCGCGTCAGGCCGGTTTGGCGTGATCGCGATCTCGATCACCGGATCGACCTTTGCCGGGTCGTGCTCGGCCAGCCAATCGACGAACCGCACCCCCAGGGGCGTTCCCTCGTCCAGATCGATGATCCCCTCGTGGTCGTCCGACAGCATCATCTCGCGCTCGGAACACAGCATCCCGTTCGATGCCTCGCCCCGGATCATGCCGGGTTTCAGATCCACCCCGGTCCCCGGAATATGCGTGCCCGTAGGGGCAAACACCCCCACCATGCCGGTCCGCGCATTCGGCGCGCCGCAGATCACCTGCACCTCTTCGTTCGGCCCCTCCGGCCCCTCGGGCCAGGTCTCGACCCGGCAGATCCGCAAGCGGTCGGCATTCGGATGCTGCATCGCCTCGATCACCCGCGCCGTCCGGAACGCGCCCAGCGCATCGGCCGGGTTCGTCACGCCCTCGACCTCGAGGCCGAGGTCTGTCAACGCCTCGGCGATCTCGTCCACCGAGGCTTGGGTGTCTAGGTGATCCTTCAGCCAGGAGAGAGTGAATTTCATCGCGTAGCGCCCCTATTCCGTCGGCGCTGCAGTTAGCCCATGGGCCGCAGGAAGAAAAGGGACCCGGGGCGCGCTACGGCACCGGGGCATGCACCGATTATGACAACGGCCCGAAGCACGACCCGTATGTGGCGGTCCAGCCGTTCGGGAGCACCGACTCGTCAAAGGGGTCCACCACCCACGCTCAGTCGTTCGATGTCATCCCGGCGATTCCGATCCGTTCCGCCCCGCAGTGCCCGGCGCCGGCCATGATCCAGTAGCCGCGATGCATGCTGCGCTGGTCTCAGTTCCGGGCAAGACCCGTGTCGAAGACGAACTTCGGCGTCGGATGATCCCGGCACCCGATTGGCTCCAATTTCCGCACAATTCTCAAATTTCCCAAAAATTGTCTCAAAATGACCAGGAACAGCGGCGAGAAATGCGCCTGAACAGGCAAGGAGCAGTGCCATGACCATGAACGGACCCACTCTGATCTTCTTCTCGGCCGCCTTCCTCGTAGCCGCCGGCCTACTTGGACAAGAGGGCAAGCGTCGCGCCGTTTCCGACGGTCTCGCCAACACCATCGCGGCCCGAAACTGTATGGACGAGGGCCTTGTGACCCCGGCCGGCCGCATCGGCTGCATCACCCCGGTGATCTCGCCGCTGAGCAGCGACTTTGTCACGACGACGCTGGACTACAGGGGTGGTGGGGCGCTCAACCGTTAGAGCAGACTTGCCGTTGTTCCGCCTCGGCGGGACAACACCACATCCTGACATATTGTCACGAAACCGCCTTCTATCGGTTCTGGACTGAAAAGGCAGTTGGCAATCTGTCTTCAGGCGCGAACTCAAGGCTGAAGGCCGCCGTGCCATCGCCGACCCGCTCCGGAGGGGCGGCGATTGCGCGGCTTGGCGCTGAATTGGCAAAGTCCCATCACCGCCAGAACCGCTAGACCTCGGATCCCTCAAAACTCATCCGCGACTATCCGTAGGCGATCCACAGCAGAACCACGCCCAACCCCACCCGGTAAATCACATACGGCGTGAAACTGATGCTGCGCAGGAGCCGCATCATGAAAACCAATGCCAGCAAGGCCGCGACAAAGGCAAAACCAGCGGCGATGGCGGCGTCGCGGGCGGCGGCGGCGTTGGCGGTCAGCGCGACCTCGGCGCCAAGGACAAGGCCGGAGGCAAAGATCGTGGGGATCGACATCAGCATGGCCAGCCGCGCCGCGCCGTGGCGATCGTAGCCGAGCCAGCGCCCGGCAGAGATGGTGATGCCGGACCGTGAGGTGCCGGGGATCAGCGCAAGCGCCTGCCAGAGGCCCATGACGGCCGCGTCCTTGAGCGACCAGCGCTTATCGTCCTTGGTCATCGGACCCTTCTGGTCGGTCCACCACAACACCAGCCCGAAGATCAGCATCGTCCAGCCGATCAACGCGGTGGAACGCATCATTGCATCGAGCCCGGTCAGCTTCAGGATAAGGCCGAAGACGATCACCGGCACCGTCGCCACGACGAGGCAGAGGGCCAGCCACGAGCCCTGGTCGTCTATCTGCCAGCGCAGCAGTTTCGGAACCCCGGCCGCTGCGATCTTCACATCCGTCCGGAAATACAGGATCACGGCAAACAGCGTACCGACATGAACGGCCACGTCGATCACCTGCCCCTGGTCGTCGAGACCGGTGAGATTCGGCAAAAGGATCAGGTGGCCAGAGGAGGAGACCGGCAGAAACTCGGTCAATCCCTGGATTGCCGCGACCAGGATGAGATGGAACAGGGGCATTCAGAGGCTCCGGCCGATTCGCGATCCATTACTAACGGTCTGGGACTCAATGGAAAGGCGGCAGGTATGGAAGTATTGCTGACATAAACTACAATCGGCAAGCGCCATATGCCGCACTGCGGCAACGAGCCTTCGCATTTTAGGTCATAATTTCTGACTTTATTTTCCCGTCCGGGACCAGTATAGACGCGGTTCACATGGTTCCGGGGAGGTCCTGGCGAAATGACGAAGCAGAGGATGCTGCAATTTGTCGACGTGGAACGGGATATGCCCGAGAAGCGTGGCGCGAACATACGCAGGAACGATTTCCGCGAGATTTACGGCGAGTATGCCGCCGAGAAGGCCGCCGAACAGGCGGCGCGGTGCAGCCAGTGCGGCGTGCCCTATTGCCAGTCGCATTGCCCGTTGCACAACAATATCCCCGACTGGCTGCGCCTGACCGCCGAAGGGCGGCTGCAGGAGGCCTATGAGGTCAGCCAGGCCACCAATACCTTCCCCGAAATCTGCGGCCGGATCTGCCCGCAGGACCGGCTGTGCGAGGGCAACTGCGTGATCGAACAGTCCGGCCATGGCACGGTGACGATCGGATCGGTCGAGAAATACATCACCGATATGGCCTGGGAGGAAGGCTGGGTTCAACCGATCCGGCCCGCGACGGAACGGGTGGAGTCGGTCGGGATCATCGGCGCGGGTCCGGGGGGCCTGGCGGCTGCAGACATGCTGCGGCGCCAGGGCATCCAAGTGACGGTCTACGACCGGTATGACCGGGCCGGCGGGCTGCTGACCTATGGCATCCCCGGCTTCAAGTTGGAAAAGGACGTCGTGATGAAGCGTATCGACCAGCTGCGCGACGGCGGGGTCGAGTTCGTTATGAACTGCGACGTGGGCGAAGATATCTCGTTCGAGGCGATCCGCGGCAAGCACGAGGCGGTGCTGATTGCCACAGGGGTCTACAAATCAAGGGAATTGCAGGCCCCGGGTGTGGGGGCCCAGGGAATCGTGCGGGCCATCGACTTTCTGACCGCGTCGAACAGGAAGAGCTTTGGCGACGATGTCGAGGCGTTCGATTCCGGCGCGCTGAACGCCCATGGCAAGCGCGTTGTGGTGATCGGTGGCGGCGACACGGCGATGGACTGCGTGCGGACCGCGGTGCGGCAGGGGGCGAGTTCGGTCAAGTGCCTCTATCGCCGCGACCGGGCGAACATGCCGGGATCGCAGCGCGAGGTTCAGAACGCCGAGGAGGAGGGCGTCGAGTTCATCTGGCTGACCGCGCCGAAGGGGTTCACCGGCGATACCATCGAGGGGGTGATGGTGCAGCGCATGCGGCTGGGCGCCCCGGACGCGACGGGGCGGCAAGTGCCGGAGGTGATCGAGGGCGCCGACTATGTCGAGGATGCCGATCTGGTGATCATGGCGCTGGGCTTCGAGCCCGAGGATTTGCCGAAGCTGTGGGGGACCGACGGGTTGGAGGTGACGCGCTGGGGAACGATAAAGGCCGACTTCCAGACCCATGCAACGTCTTTGGACGGCGTCTATGCGGCGGGCGATATCGTGCGTGGCGCGTCTTTGGTGGTGTGGGCGATCCGGGACGGACGCGAGGCGGCAGAGGCGATTATGGAATATATCAGCGCGCCCGCGGCGGTCGCGGCGGAGTAGGCCAGGAACCTGTGTCGGATGTCCGTCGGAGTTTATCGGACTTCCGTCGGACGTGCCCGATGCTTTTCGGAAGCAGGCGAATAGAGATCGATCCAGAAGGTCAAAGGCACTGACCCGTTCGGGAATGGAAGGATAAACACAATGTCGGACATCAGTCGCACCGGTCACTGCCTTTGCGGGGCTGTCCGCTATACGCTTTCCGACGCACCCGAGGGCTATGGTGCCTGTCACTGCGAGATGTGCAGGCGATGGTCCGGGGGGATCGAGCTGGGCTTGCAGGTGATGCCGGAGGGCATTGCGTGGGACGGTGAAGAGAACATCCAGACCTACAAAAGCTCTGAGTGGGCAGAGCGCGGGTTCTGCCGTGTCTGTGGATCGAACCTGTTCTGGCGACTGACTGCCGAGGGTCCGATGCAGGGCATGATGTCGCTGTCCGCAGGTTCGCTTGACAGCCTGAAGGGTCTGGAGCTGACGGCCGAGGTCTACATCGACCATAAGCCCGCAGGCCATGCCTTTGCCGGTGAGCGCAGGCGCATGACCGAGGCGGAGGTACTGAAGATGGCGGGGATCACATGATGCGCGGCCGCTGCCTTTGCGGCGCTGTCACGGTGACGGCGGTGCCGGTGCGCCAGGCGCTGGCGGCGTGCCATTGCGATATGTGCCGCCGCTGGAGTTCGTCGGCCTTCATGGCGTTTGAGGCCGAGACGGTCAAGGCCGAAGGGCCGGTCAGGACCTTTACCTCGTCAGAGTGGGCTGAGCGGGCGTTCTGCGAACGCTGCGGGTCGAACCTGTGGTACCGGATCACCGCGCCGGGGCCCATGCATGGGCAGCATCAGTTGGCCGCGGGTTTGTTCGATGTGGGCGACATGCCCATCAAGCTGGAAGTGTTCATCGACAAGAAACCCCCGGGCTATGCGTTTGCGGGCGAGCGCAAGCAGATGACAGAGCAGGAGGTCTTTGACCTTTATGCGCCGAAAGATGCGCCATGATCGCGGTGGTGGTTCCGCGGGCGCAGGAGAGGTCGGCATGAATGGCGCCGACCGGACGGGGGGCTGCCTGTGCGGCGCTGTGCGGTTCACCGCGCGCGATCTGGCCGAGGAGTTCGGCATCTGCCATTGCGAAACGTGCCGGCGTTGGACGGGCTCGGCGCTGCTGGGCGTGGCATTTCCCGAAGAGAAGATCGCCTGGACGGGAGTTGAGCACATCTGTCGCTACCAAAGTTCTTCCTGGGCGGAACGGGCGTGGTGCGCGCGCTGCGGTACCGGCCTGTTTTTCCGGGCAACGGGCGATACGCCGTATTCCGGCGAGATCGAGTTGCCGCTGGGGATCTTCGACGATCCGAACGGGTTTGTGGCGACGCACGAGATCTACATCGACCACAAACCGGACAGCTACTCTTATGCGGGCGGCGGGCGGAAAACCCTGACACGCGCCGATTGCGTGGCGAAATTCCCGAGGCTGGACGATGCGTGAGATGCACGGACATTGCCTGTGCGGCGCGGTGCGGATCGACGTGGCGGAGTTCCGCCATGACGTGTCGGCCTGTCACTGCGACCTGTGCCGGCGCTGGACCGGCGCCGCGATGTGGGGGTTCGAAGCACCGGCGGATGCGGTCACCGTGACCGGCGAGGTTGCGAGCTACCGCTCGTCCCCCTTCGCAACGCGGGGCTTTTGCCCGGTCTGCGGCACGCATCTTTGGATTCGCGACGACGGCGGGCCCTACGATCTGGTGCCGGGGATCTTCGAGGAGGCCCGCGACCTGCCCCTGGTCCGAGAGGTCTATGCCGACCGCGCCTTTGCCTGCGCCCCGCTTGCGGGCGGGCACACGCGCGTCACCAAGGATACCTACGAACGGTCGCATCCGTTCGTGAACATGGAGAAAGCCGATGACCAAGCATGATGCCGGATGGGCCGACCGCGAGGCTGCAAGACGGGGCTGGATGGAGAAAAACAGCCTCTATTCCGCCGCGAACGAGCATGCGTCCTGCGGCGTGGGGCTGGTGGTGGCGATCGACGGGACGCCGAGCCGCCAGGTGGTGGAACACGGGATCGACGCGCTGAAGGCGGTCTGGCACCGCGGCGCAGTGGACGCCGATGGCAAGACCGGCGACGGGGCGGGGATCCACGTGCAGATCCCGGTTGCGTTTTTCTTCGAGCAGATCGAGCGCACGGGCCACCAGCCGAAGAAGGACGAGATGATCGCCGTGGGGCAGGTGTTTCTGCCGCGCACGGATTTCGGCGCGCAGGAAACCTGCCGGACCATCGTCGAGACCGAAGTTCTGCGCATGGGCTATTACATCTATGGCTGGCGGCATGTTCCGGTGAATATCGGCGTGCTGGGCGAGAAGGCGAACGCGACGCGGCCCGAGATCGAGCAGATCCTGATCTCGAATTCCAAGGGCGCGGACGAGGAGACGTTCGAGCGCGAGCTGTACGTGATCCGGCGGCGGATCGAAAAGGCGGCGCTGGCCGCGCAGGTGGGGTCGATGTATGTCGCCAGCCTGTCGTGCCGGTCGATCATCTACAAGGGGATGATGCTGGCCGAGCAGGTGGCCGAGTTCTATCCGGACCTGAAGGACGACCGGTTCATCAGCGCCTTTGCGATCTATCACCAGCGTTATTCGACCAACACCTTCCCGCAATGGTGGCTGGCACAGCCGTTCCGGATGCTGGCGCATAACGGCGAGATCAATACGCTGAAGGGCAACGTCAACTGGATGAAGAGCCACGAGATCCGGATGGCGAGCGCGTCGTTCGGGGATTATGCCGAGGATATCAAGCCGATCATCGCCAACGGGTCGTCGGATTCGGCTGCGTTGGATTCCGTTTTCGAGGTTCTGGTGCGGGCCGGGCGGTCGGCACCGATGGCCAAGACGATGATGGTGCCGGAGTCGTGGTCGAAGCAGGCGGTGGAACTGCCGCAGGCCTGGCGCGACATGTACAGTTACTGCAACTCGGTGATGGAACCCTGGGACGGACCCGCGGCGCTGGCCATGACCGACGGGCGCTGGGTCTGCGCGGGGATGGACCGGAACGGGCTGCGTCCGATGCGCTATGTCGTCACCGGTGACGGGCTGGTGATTGCCGGATCCGAGGCCGGCATGGTGCCGACGGACGAGGCGACGGTGGTGGAAAAGGGCGCGCTGGGTCCCGGACAGCTGCTGGCCGTCGACATGAAGAAGGGGGCTCTGTTCCACGACACCGAGATCAAGGACAAGCTGGCGCGCGCGCTGCCGTTCAGCGACTGGGTGCACAAGATCAGCGAACTGGACGATGCGCTGGCCGGGGTGACCGAAGCGGCGATGTTCGAGGGCGGCGAGTTGCGCAAGCGGCAGATCGCGGCGGGGTATTCCATCGAGGAACTGGAACAGGTTCTGGCGCCGATGGCGGAGGACGGCAAGGAGGTGGTCGCCTCGATGGGCGACGACACGCCCAGCGCCGTGCTGTCCGAGAAGTACCGGCCGCTCAGCCATTTCTTCCGGCAGAATTTTAGCCAGGTGACCAACCCGCCCATCGACTCGCTTCGCGAATACCGGGTGATGAGCCTGAAGACGCGGTTCGGTAACCTGAAAAATGTGCTGGACGAGGATTCCAGCCAGACCGAGATCATCGTTCTGGAGAGCCCGTTCGTAGGCAATGCGCAGTTCGACGTTCTGGTCGAGAGTTTCAATGCGCCGATGGTCGAGATCGACTGCACCTTCCCGGTGGACGGTCCGGGCGCGCTAAGCGCCGGGCTGGCGCGGATACGGGCCGAGGCCGAAGACGCGGTACGATCCGGCGCCGGGCACATCGTGCTGACCGACCAGAATCAGGGGCCGGACAAGGTGCCGATGCCGATGATCCTGGCGACCAGCGCGGTGCATTCCTGGCTGACACGCAAGGGGCTGCGGACGTTCTGTTCGCTGGCGGTGCGGTCGGCGGAATGCATCGACCCGCACTACTTTGCGGTGCTGATCGGCTGCGGCGCGACGGTGGTGAACGCCTACCTGGCCGAGGACTCGCTGGCCGACCGGATCGGGCGGGGGCTCTTGGACATGACGCTGACCGAGGCCGTCGGGCGGTACCGCAACGCCATCGACCAGGGTCTTTTGAAGATCATGTCGAAGATGGGGATCTCGGTTGTTTCCAGCTATCGCGGGGGGCTGAACTTCGAGGCCGTTGGCCTCAGCCGTGCGATGGTGGCGGAGTATTTCCCGGGCATGCCAAGCCGCATCTCGGGTATCGGGGTCAGCGGCATTCAGACGAAACTGTTGGAGGTCCACGCCAAGGGGTGGCGCGGTGGCCAGGATGTGCTGCCCATCGGCGGCTTCTACAAGGCGCGCAAATCGGGCGAGACCCATGCCTGGGAAGCGACCAGCATGCACATGCTGCAGCAGGCGTGCAACCGGGCAAGCTATGAGATGTGGAAGCAGTATTCGGCCAAGATGCGGTCGAACCCGCCGATCCACCTGCGCGACCTTCTCGACATCAAGCCGATCGGCCCGGCGGTGCCGTTGGAAGAGGTCGAATCGATCACCTCGATCCGCAAGCGGTTCGTGACGCCGGGCATGTCGCTTGGCGCACTGAGCCCCGAGGCGCACAAGACGCTGAACGTGGCGATGAACCGGATCGGCGCGAAATCCGACTCGGGCGAGGGCGGCGAGGATCCGGCGCATTTCAAACCCGATCCCAACGGCGACAACCCCAGTGCCAAGATCAAGCAGGTGGCGTCCGGCCGGTTCGGTGTGACGGCGGAATACCTCAACCACTGCGAAGAGCTGGAAATCAAGGTGGCCCAGGGCGCCAAGCCCGGCGAGGGTGGACAGTTGCCGGGCATGAAGGTGACCGAGCTGATCGCGCGGTTGCGGCATTCGACGCCGGGCGTGACGCTGATCTCGCCACCGCCGCATCACGACATCTATTCGATCGAGGACCTTGCGCAATTGATCTATGACCTGAAACAGATCAATCCGCGCGCCAAGGTCTGTGTGAAGCTGGTCTCGTCCAGCGGGGTCGGCACCATCGCCGCCGGCGTGGCCAAGGCCAAGGCCGACGTGATCCTGATCTCGGGACACAACGGCGGAACCGGCGCCAGCCCCGCGACCTCGATCAAATATGCCGGGTTGCCCTGGGAGATGGGCCTGACCGAGGCGCATCAGGTTCTGGCGATGAACAACCTGCGCGAACGCATCACGCTGCGCACGGACGGGGGCTTGCGTACCGGCCGCGACATCGTCATGGCGGCGATGATGGGGGCCGAGGAATACGGCATCGGAACGGCCGCGCTGATCGCCATGGGTTGTATCATGGTGCGCCAGTGCCAGTCGAATACCTGCCCCGTCGGCGTCTGCACCCAGGACGAGCGCCTGCGCGAGAAATTCACCGGTACGGCGGACAAGGTGGTGAACCTGATCACCTTCTACGCGCAGGAGGTGCGCGAAATCCTGGCTTCGATCGGGGCGCGGTCGCTCGACGATGTGATCGGGCGCGCGGATCTTTTGAGCCAGGTCAGCCGCGGGTCGGCGCATCTGGACGACCTGGACCTCAACCCGATGCTGATCACGGTCGATGGGGCCGAGGACATCGCCTATGACCGCGACAAACCGCGGAATGCCGTGCCTGACACGCTGGATGCCGATATCGTCCGGGACGCGGCGCGGTTTTTGGAGGATGGCGAGAAGATGCAGCTCAGCTATGCCGTGCGGAACACGCACCGGACCATCGGCACTCGGACGTCGAGCCATATCGTCAAGCGGTTCGGGATGCGCAACCATCTGCAACCCGATCACCTGACGGTCAAGCTTTCGGGATCGGCGGGTCAGTCGCTGGGCGCCTTCGCGGCGCCGGGGCTGAAGCTGGAGGTTTCGGGTGATGCCAACGACTATGTGGGCAAGGGGCTTTCGGGCGGCACCATCGTCGTTCGACCGCCGATGGCCTCGCCGCTGGTGGCGTCCGAGAACACCATCATCGGCAACACGGTTCTCTACGGCGCGACCGACGGGTACCTGTTCGCGGCTGGCCGCGCGGGCGAGCGGTTCGCGGTTCGGAACTCGGGCGCGAAGGTGGTGATCGAGGGCTGCGGGTCGAACGGCTGCGAGTACATGACCGGCGGAGTTGCGGTGATCCTGGGCGAGATCGGCGCCAATTTCGGCGCGGGCATGACCGGGGGCATGGCGTATCTCTATGATCCCGAGGGCATCGCGCAGGACTACATGAACATGGAAACCCTCGTGACCTGCCCGGTGACGGTGGACCATTGGGAACACGAACTGAAAGGCCTGATCGAGCGTCACGCGGCCGAGACCGGCAGCGTGAAGGCGCAGGATATCCTGCAGCACTGGGACACCGAGCGGGCGCATTTCCTGCAGGTCTGCCCCAAGGAGATGCTGGTGCATATCCCGGCACCCCTGACGCTGGAGGAAGGCGCGATCCCGGCGGAATGAAGGGTGGGGCCCCCGTGTGGGGCCCTTCCTGCTGGTCACGGATACGGCTTTGGACGGGCCGCCGTGAGCGCATCGGTTTCGATGGGAGGTCGATGATTGCGCGGCGCCGGCCGAGCCACGTACGGGGTGAGCTTTGTCGATGCCGTATTCTGGCGGTTCCTGGCCTGAAGCGGACGTTTGCCCACCTAGCGAAGAGCCGGGCCATCGCCGACCCGCGGGGAGGCGGCCCAGACCTATGAACAGCTCGATTTATCCCAGCAAAGTCCGAACGACCTCAATCCGATACGCGCCGCCAGCAAATCGCCTCCCCTCCGGGGCGGGTCGGCGATGGCGCGGCGGCCTGCGGCCTTGATTCCGCGCCAGAAGACTTGTCGCGCATGGCAACTTCAGGCCAAAACCAACCCTGCAAGCCGCTCACAGCCCCTTGCGCCCTATTCCTTCAACGCCAGCCCCGGCGACAGCACGTTGATCCCCAGCGCCTTGCCGACCGCATAGTAGGTCAGGTGCCCGGCATGCACGTTCAGGCCGTTCAGCAGGTGCGGATCGTCCTCGCAGGCCTGCCGCCAGCCCTTGTCGGCCAGCGCCAGCAGGTAAGGCATCGTTGCGTTCGACAGCGCGATGGTCGAAGTGCGGGCGACGGCGCCGGGCATGTTGGCGACGCAATAATGCATGATGCCGTCGACCTCATAAACCGGGTCCTGGTGAGTGGTGGGGCGCGAGGTCTCGAAACAGCCGCCCTGATCGATGGCGACATCGACGATGGCGGCGCCGGGCTTCATCGTCGACAGCTGCGCGCGGGTCACCAGTTTCGGTGCGGCGGCTCCGGGGATCAGCACGGCGCCGACGACCATGTCGGCCTGGGCCACAAGTTCGGCCGTGCCGCCGGCGCTGGCATAGCGGGTCTTGAAGGTGCCGCCGAAGACATCGTCGAGATAGCGCAGCCGCGGCAGCGAGCGGTCCAGAACGGTCACGTCGGCGCCCATGCCGGCGGCGACGCGCGCCGCATGCGTGCCGACAACGCCGCCGCCGATGACCACTACCTGCGCCGGTCCGACCCCGGGTACGCCGCCCATCAAGACCCCCCGTCCGCCATTGGCCTTCTGCAGCGTCCAGGCACCCATCTGCGGTGCGAGCTTGCCCGCGACCTCGGACATCGGGGCCAGCAACGGAAGACCGCCCCGGTCGTCGGTGACGGTTTCATACGCGATGGCGGTGCAGCCAGAGGCCAAGAGGTCGTGAGTCTGTTCCGGGTCGGGCGCGAGGTGAAGGTAAGTGAACAACAGCTGACCGGCGCGCAGCATCTGGCGCTCCGGCGCCTGCGGTTCCTTGACCTTCACGATCATGTCGGCCCGGGCAAAGATCTCGTCGGCCGTGCCGACGATCTGCGCGCCGCCCGCTACGTAATCTTCATCGGCGAACCCGGCGCCGGTTCCTGCACCTTTCTGGATCAGGACATCGTGCCCGTGGCGCGCGGCCTCCTGTGCCGCGTTGGGGGTCAGGCCGACGCGGTACTCTTGCGGTTTAATCTCTGTCGGGCACCCGATTTTCATGACTCTCTCCCTTGGCTGGGGCAAGTTTGCGCCGGATGCCGCGCAAATGGATTGAAAAGATCGGTGGCCTTGAAGGGTGTTTGAAGTAATATCTTCGAGAAAACCGCGAGATCTTCGAAGAGTCTTCCGCCATGACCGAGCTGGACAATACCGACCGCCGAATCCTTGTAGCGTTGCAGAAATCTGGGCGGATGTCGAATGCGGAACTGAGCGAGCGCGTGAACCTGTCGCCGTCGGCCTGTCACCGCCGGGTCCAGCGGCTGGAGGCAGAGGGGGTGATTGCCAACTACGTGGCGCTTCTGGATCCGCGCAAGCTGGACCGGCCGTCGACGGTCTTTGTCGAGATCACGCTGAGCGGGCAAACCGAGGAGGTGCTTGACGCCTTCGAGCGGGAGGTTGCGCGGATCCCGGACCTGCTGGAATGCCATCTGATGGCGGGGACAGCGGATTTTCTGCTGAAGATCTCGGCGCGGGATACGGATGATTTCGCACGGATCCATCGCCGATATCTTGCCCGTCTGCCGGGTGTGGCGCAGATGCATTCGTCATTTTCGCTGCGTACGGTCTGGCAGACGACGGCGCTGCCGGTCTGAGTTGGATCAGCTCCGAATGCCCGGGTTTGAATTTGCGATGGCCGGGTCGTAGGGTTCGCGGGCGAACGATGGGCCGGATTGGCGATGGGCGAAGAGAACGACACCGACGAGACCGCGATGAAGGTCATCGAAGAGCACGAGGGCGCAGCGCCGTGGGTCGATCACGCGGCGCTGGGGGCGATGGTCGCCTCGTTGTTTTCCGTCGTCGGGGCCGTTCTGGCGGGGATTTCGGCCAACGAGGCCATCGTCGACCGGCAAGAGCAGATCGCCGACCTGCTGATTTCAGGGCAGGCGGTACTGGAGAACGAGATCCTGGGGCTGCTTTCGACGACGGCGCCGGGCGATGCATCCCCGCCCGAGCCGGTCCTGGCAGAGCGGCTGGACACACATCCGAACGCCGCGGCCCATGCGGCGGCCTTGAAACAGGAATCCGCCAGCGTTCTGCAGGTACACGAGCGCCTTGCGATCGGGGTGGCGGTGATGTCGGCCAGCATCACGCTGAGCGGGATGGCGGTTTTGGTGCGGCGGCGCAGTTTGTGGTGGGGGGCGGTTGCGATGGCGACCAGCGCGGCGGCGGTCATCGTTTGGGGGGCCGTGGATTTTTTTGCCTGAGAGGCCGAACGACGAAGGTCGTTCGGCGACAGGCTGCCGGCGGGCCGCTGTTGTGAACGGCCCGTGGCATGACGTGACTGCCTAGAGGCCCCAGTTCGCCTTTGTCGACTCGAAGAAGCCCTTGGCCTGTTTCACCTTCACCCAGTTATTGACGTAGTTGATCCAGACCTGATCGTCCTGCGGCAGCAGCATGGCAATAGGGGTCGGTGACCGCGGCTCGGTGCCGGGCACCTGCACGACGCCGTGCTTGGCCTTCAGCGTCGAGCCCTCGATATTCGAGGTGATGAAAACATCGGCCCGGCCCGCCAGAACCTCCTGAAAGCCGCGCGCCGGTGCTTCGACCACCTTGATGTCGGCGTCCGGGAACCACTCGCGCACCATCGCCTCGAACGTGGTGCCCAGCGTGGTGGCGACCTTGACGTCGGGTTTGTTGATCGAGTCGTAGCCATCGAACTGGCCGGCAAGATCCGGTGTGGTAAACGGCATGATCTCGACCGCGATGTAGCTTTCCGAGAAGCCTGCGACCTTCATCCGCGGCGGCGAGATCGAGGCCGAGCCGGTCATGTGGTACTTGCCGGCGACCACGCCGTTGACCAGAGTCTTCCAGTCGGTCGGCACGAATTCCACCTCGACACCAAGGTCGTTGGCCAACTCGTTGGCGACGTCGATGTCGAAGCCCTTGTAGCTGTTGGTGGCCGGATCGCGGACCGACATCGGGTTCCAGTCGCCGGTGGTGCCGAATTTCAGCACGCCGCTGTCAAGGATCTCGTTCAGCGCGGATTGTGCCAGCGCCGGTGCGGCTACGGCCAGGCTCAGCGCCCCCGCGGCGATCGCGGTCATCCAGTGTTTCATTGTTTGCTCCCTGTTGTCGCGCCCGGCGGGCGCCTGATTGATCCTTGAACTAGGGACTCATCCGCCCTTAACCTCAAGAAAAATCTTCCCCGCGGGGAGGAGCGGGGAGATCACATGGCCGAAACTGCCATCGAAATGATCGGCGTGAACAAGTGGTTCGGCGATTTCCATGTGCTCAAGGACATCGACCTGACGGTGGGCGCGGGCGAGCGTGTCGTGGTCTGCGGCCCGTCCGGGTCGGGAAAGTCGACGGTGGTGCGCTGCATCAACCGGCTGGAGGCGCATCAGCAAGGTACGATCCGCGTGGACGGGATCGAACTGACGGACGATCCCGGATCGGTCGCCGCGATCCGGTCCGAGGTCGGCATGGTGTTTCAGCAGTTCAACCTGTTTCCGCACCTGACGGTACTACAGAATCTGACATTGGGTCCAATGAAGGCACGCGGGCTGCCGCGAAGCGAGGCCGAGGACCGGGCGCGGATGTATCTGGAGCGGGTGAAGATCCCCGAGCAAGCAGAGAAACGGCCCGGGCAGCTGTCTGGCGGGCAGCAGCAGCGGGTGGCGATTGCGCGATCCTTGTGCATGGAACCCAAGGTGATGCTGTTCGACGAGCCGACCTCGGCGCTCGACCCCGAGATGATTTCCGAGGTGCTGGACGTGATGGTGGAACTGGCCGAGGAGGGGATGACCATGGTGGTGGTGACCCATGAGATGGGGTTCGCCCGCAAGGTGGCCGATCAGATGGTGTTCATGGATGCCGGCGAGATCGTCGAGACGGGCGCGCCGGCAGAGTTTTTCGAGGCGCCGAAATCGGCGCGCTGCCGGACGTTTCTCGGCCAGATATTGAGCCATTGAGGACCAGCGTCTTGCCAAGCGTTTTCCAATCCACCACCCACATCGGGCGTGACCCAGGGTCTCGCGCATCAAGCCGGGAGGCCCCGGGTCACGCGCGATGCGGGTGGCGCCCGGCCGTGCTGCTTGGATCGCTGCTGTTGCTCTCGGGCTGTTCCTCGTCCACCGCCTGGGGCTGGTACGTGATCAATCCGTGGACTCCGGCAGGCTGGACCAACGTCAAGTTCCTGATCGGCGGCATGGGGTCCACCATCCTGATTTCGATCATCGCCGCCGCGATTTCAATCGTGCTTGGCCTGATCGTCGCGCTGCCGGGCCTTTCGAACCGCTGGGGTATCCGGTTGATCAACCGGATCTATGTCGAATTCATCCGGTCCATCCCACTGCTGCCGATGCTGTTCTGGGTGTTCTACGGTCTGCCGATCGTCTTTCGCTCGATGGGGCTGAACATCCCAATCGATCCGTTCTGGGGCGCGATCATCACGTTGGCGATTTCCGACAGCGCCTTTACCGCCGAGATCTACCGTGCGGGCATTCAGTCGATCGCCAGGGGCCAGACCGAGGCGGCGCAGACGATCGGACTGAATTATGCCCAAACCATGCGCTATGTGATCCTGCCGCAGGCGGTCCGGCGCATCCTGCCGCCCCTGGCCAATCAGTTCATCTATATCGTCAAGATGTCGGCCTTCGCCTCGGTCATCGGGATGCAGGAACTGACGCGGCGCGCCAACGAACTGGTGGTCACCGAATACCGGCCGTTGGAGATCTACACGCTGCTGATCCTGGAATACCTGGTGCTGGTTCTGGTCATCAGCGCCGGCGTGCGCTGGCTGGAACGGCGCATGGGTTCGGACGAGAGGGGGTAGTGATGGATAGCAAGGGCTTTGTCCGAAATGCCTGGTACGTCGCTGCCCGGAGCGCCGATGTCGATCAGAGGCTGATGCCGGTGCGTTTGCTTGACGAGGCCATCGTGCTGTTTCGCGGCGCGAAGGGCGAGGCCATCGCGCTGGAAGATGCCTGCCCGCACCGCAAGCTGCCGCTCAGCCGCGGCAACCTGAAGGGCAGCACGGTCGAATGCGGCTATCACGGGCTGACCTTCGACGGGACCGGCGCATGTGTGGCGGCGCCGACCCAGGGCGACCCGATCCCGAAACGCGCGCGGGTGCGGTCCTATCCGGTCGAGGACCGCTATGGGTTTCTGTGGATCTGGATGGGGGACGGCCCGCCGGGCGAGATTCTCGACATACCGAATTTCGACAATCCGGCCTGGGGCAGAACCAAGCCGGGAGCGCTCGATATCGACTGTCACTACCTTTATGTCATCGACAATCTGCTGGACCCCAGCCATGTGGCGTGGGTGCATGTGACATCCTTTGCGGGCGCCGGCACCGACACGCGGCCACTGGACATCGAAGAGCTTGATGACGGCGTGGTTGTCTCGCGCTGGATCTTCGCGGAACCAGCGCCGCCCTATTACCGGCCGATGCTTTCCTTCGGCGACAACTGCGACCGCAAGCAGCACTATGAATGCCGCCTGCCGTCGACCGCGATCAACATGAGCGTCTATACCGGCGCGGGCGCCGGCGGGCCGGGCAGGCCCTATCCCGACGACGTGTTCCTGAACATTTCGTACAATTTCATCACGCCGGTGGATGCCGACCGGTCGCTCTATTTCTGGTTCCAGCATCGCAACTCCGACCCGGACAATGCCGAGCTGTCGGCGCGCATGTTCGCCGGTGCGACGACAGCGTTCAACGAGGACAAGGCGGTGCTGGAAGCGGTGCATCTCGGCATGAAACACCGCCGCACGCCCTATATGAACCTAGGCCTCGATGCCGGCGCGATGCGGTTCCGTGCGAAGGTGAACAAACGCATCGCGGCGGAGGCGTCAGTCGAAGCTTAGCCGCCCGCCCGGCCCGAGGCCGCAGTCTTGCGCCGGGGCGTCGAACAGCGCGCGCAGGCCGGGCGCGCCGTCCAGAATCCCGGCCGCGCCGGGCACCGTGTCGGGGCGGAACCGCCCGCGCTGCCACACTGCGATACCGTCGAACCGCACGGTCGGGTCCAGCACGTTCAGGCAGATCTCGCCCGGGGCATAGGCGCCGCAGGTGTGAAAATGCAAAAGCCGAGGATTGCCGAAGGCACTGCCGGTCCAGCGCGCGAAATTCTCTGACGCCGGTGCGGCGTAGCTGCATCCGGGGTGGATGCCGCCGTGCCAGGAATGGATGTAGGTTTCGTCGATGCCGTAACGGTCGGCCACCATGGTGTAATGCGCCTCTGCCCGCGCGACATCCTGCGGCAAGCCTTCAATGGCCGTGCGGCGCGTGCCCTCGAACACCACGGTCAAAACGCCGTCGATGCGGCAGGCATAGGGGTCGTAGTATTGCGAGCCGGTCCCGACCAGAAATCCGCGCACGGCGATCCGCCCGGAAAAGCCCTGCGCCGGGACCGGCGTGTAGACCAGTTGCGGAAACCGGATCGTATTGGTGTCTTGCGGTGCGGGTCCGACGGCGTCGACGCGCCCGCCGAAATCGGTTCCGTTTGCGCAGGTCACGCGTATCTCTCGTGCACCGGCAAGGGTGGCGTCAATCGCTGCCTTCAGTTTCACGAAGGCCCGGTAATCGGCAGTGCCGAATGGCGAGGCCAGCATCGGCGCATCCAGCGCATAGCTCACAACCGCCCGTGCATCCCCGATTGCCCCGGCGAACCGGATTTGATCACCCATGCGCGCGAGAAACACCGTCAGGTCCGCGCGGCGCATCTCTGCGGCGATCTCGGGGGGTGGCGCAGTGACC
Source organism: Rhodobacter sp. (assembly GCA_030065095.1). GTDB lineage: Bacteria > Pseudomonadota > Alphaproteobacteria > Rhodobacterales > Rhodobacteraceae > JASJCA01. Next base: position 24,312 of record JASJDP010000028.1, on the reverse strand, counting down.
TTGGCAGAGAACGCGACCCCGCGCCGGACCACGCTCAGGCCGATGTCGAGCGCCTCTGCCGCTACCGCGTCGCAGATCGCCTGGTCATAATACCCGTGCGTCGCGGCTTCATGGACCAGCAGTACGCGGTCACCAGGCCTCAGGCCGCCGCAGTTGACCAGCATGTTGCGCGCGCCTTTACGCAAGGGGTCGGCGACATCTGCGATCGGTCCATACTCCCGTTTGGTCGCGATGCTAGTCCCGCCCCGTTCCCGTGAACAGCAGATTCCTGTGGCCGGGGCGGGCCGGCCTGCTGTATCGCGGATCCGGTATAAAAAGACCGGAGGACAAGATGAGCGCCTGGATCCGCATGATTTCCGACGACGAGGCCGACGACCGGCTGACCGCGTTGCTGGACAAGGCGCGCACGCCGCATGGCACGGTGGACACGGTGATGCGGGTGCACAGCCTGCGGCCTGCGACGATGGAGGGGCACGTGACGCTGTACCGGTCGGTCCTGCACAGCGACGACAACGTTCTGCCGTTCTGGTTTCTTGAGGTTGTGGCGAGCTATACCTCGATCCTGAACGACTGCACCTATTCGCTGACGCATCACTTCATGAATGTCCGCAACCTGTTGAAGGATCAGCCGCGGTCGGACCGGATCTTTGTGGCCCTCAAGGCGCACCGGCCCGAGGAGGAATTCAATGGCAAGGAACTGGCGCTGCTGCGCTATGCCGCCAAGCTGACCACGGATGTCGGCAAGATGGTGATATCGGATTTCGAGGCGTTGAAGATCGCCGGATGCGAGGATGGAGAGATCCTCGAGGTCAACCAGGTGGTGGCCTATTTCAATTACTCAAACCGCCTGCTGAACGGTCTGGGCTGCACCACCGAGGGCGATGTGGTGGGATACTACAAAGGCGATTGACCCGAATGTGCGGGCTGCGCCCGCGCCGGTTGCTCCCCTTCCTTGGCTGCGCCTGCGGCGGTGCCCCGTTGCCGTTGCTCGGCCGGTCAGAGGATCCCGGGCAGGTTGAGGTCATGGGCCTTGGCACAGGCAATCGCGTCGTCATAGCCCGCATCCGCATGCCGCATCACGCCCGTTGCCGGGTCGTTCCACAACACGCGTTCGATGCGCCGCGCGGCGTCCGGCGTGCCATCGCAGCAGATTACCATGCCCGCATGCTGGGAAAACCCCATGCCCACGCCACCTCCGTGGTGCAACGAGACCCAGGTGGCACCGGATGCTGTGTTCAGAAGTGCGTTCAATAGAGGCCAGTCGCTGACCGCGTCGCTGCCGTCCTTCATCGCCTCGGTCTCGCGGTTGGGCGAGGCCACCGAGCCACTGTCGAGGTGGTCGCGGCCGATGACCACGGGCGCCGTCAATTCGCCGCTGGCCACCATGTCGTTGAACGCCAGTCCCAGCCGGTGCCGGTCGCCCAAGCCCACCCAGCAGATGCGTGCGGGCAGACCCTGGAACGCGATTCGGTCGCGGGCCATATCGAGCCATTGGTGCAGGTGGGTGTCGTCCGGCATCAACTCGCGCACCTTGGCGTCGGTACGGTAGATGTCTTCGGGATCGCCGGACAGGGCACACCAGCGAAACGGGCCGATCCCGCGGCAGAACAGCGGACGGATGTAGGCCGGGACGAAACCGGGAAAGGCAAAGGCGTTTTCAAGTCCTTCGTCCAGCGCGACCTGGCGGATGTTGTTGCCATAGTCCAGCGTGGGCACGCCGTCGTTCCAATAGTCAACCATCGCGGCGACGTGGATCTTCATCGACGCGCGCGCCGCGGCCTCGACCGCCTTGGGATCGGTCTCTTGCCGGTCGCGCCACTCGGCGACGGTCCAGCCGATGGGCAGATAGCCGTGAACCGGATCGTGGGCCGAGGTTTGGTCGGTCAGAAGGTCGGGCCGGACGCCGCGGGCGCGCAGTTCGGGCAAAAGCTCTGCCGCATTGCCCAGAAGGCCGACCGATCGTGCCTCGCCCGCCCCGGTCCAGCGCTCGATCATCGTCATCGCTTCGTCGAGGCTGCGGGCCTTTTCGTCCAGATAACGGGTGCGCAAACGAAAATCGATGCGGGTCTCGTCGCATTCGATCGCCAGGCAACTCATACCGGCAAAGACGGCAGCAAGTGGCTGCGCGCCACCCATGCCGCCGAGCCCCGCGGTCAACAGCCACTTGCCGATCAAGTCGCCGCCATAGTGCTGGCGCCCGGCCTCGGCGAATGTCTCGTAGGTTCCCTGCACGATGCCTTGCGTGCCGATATAGATCCACGATCCGGCGGTCATCTGGCCGTACATCATCAAGCCGGCCTGATCGAGCGTGTTGAAATGGTCCCAGTCCGCCCAATGCGGTACCAGGTTGGAATTGGCGATCAGAACGCGCGGTGCGTCGGCATGGGTGCGGAAGACGCCCACGGGTTTGCCCGACTGCACCAGCAGCGTTTCGTCCGGTTCGAGGTCCCGCAGCGTCGCAACGATGCGGTCGAAATCGGCCCAGGTTCGCGCCGCGCGCCCGATGCCGCCATAGACAACCAACTCGTGCGGGTTCTCGGCCACGTCCGGATGCAGGTTGTTCATCAGCATCCGTATCGGTGCTTCGGTCTGCCAGCTTTTGGCGGTGATTTCAGGGCCGGTCGGCGGATAGACGTCGCGAAGGTTGTGACGGGGGTTGGTCATGGCTGTGCTTCCTTGGCGGTCTCGATCAGCGCGTCGAGCAATTCCTTGAGCCAGCGGCGCAATCGCACCGACTTTCGCTCGTTGCAGGTCCAGGGGGGCGCTTCGTCGGTCAGATATGTGCTTTGCGCGATCTCCATCTGGATTGCATGTACATTTGCATCCGGCCTGCCGTAGTGGCGCGTCGTCCAGCCACCCTTGAACCTGCCGTTCATGACCGAGGAAAACGGAGCGGATGAGGTGAGGTTCCAGGCGACCTCCTGGAACCTGTCACCACAGGAGGCGCCGTCATAGGTGCCCAGATTCAGGTCGGGCAGGGTCCCGTCGAACAGGTTGGGAATACGCGATCGGATCGAATGACAGTCGAACAGCAGCGCGACCCCGTGCCGTGCCCGGACCCGCGCCAGTTCTGCATTCAGAGCCTCGTGATAGGGGGCGTGGAACTTTGTCAGCCGCTCCTGCACATCCTTGTCATCCGGCGGGGCGCCCCAGATCGGCACTCCGTCGAAATCGGTCAGCGGCACCAGCCCGGTCGTTGCCTGCCCCGGATAGAGGCTTGCGCCGGTCGGGTCGCGATTGGCGTCGATCACGTAACGGTGGAAGGTTGCCCGTACGACACTCGCGGCAGGGATCAGCCCGGCGTAGAGGCGGTGGATATGCCAGTCGGTGTCGGCAAGGGCCCGCCCGGTTTCGTTAAGCCGCACCAGGATCGGTTCAGGGATATACGTGCCGGCATGAGGAAAACCCAGCACCAGCGGCAGATCACCCTTGGACAGCTCCACGGCATTCATCCCATTGCGCCCCAGCGCAAGGTTACGCCTGCCACCTCGGCGATGCTGCCGCTCGCGATCATCTCGGTTGCCGCTGTCAGGTCCGATGCCAAAAACCGGTCCTGTGTCAAGGCTGGCACTTCGGCCCGCACATGGGCGATCACCGCCTGCAGCCTGTCGCTGGTGCGCAAAGGGGCGCGGAATTCGACACCCTGGCAGGCGGCCAGCAACTCGACGCCCAGGATGCCGGCGAGATTGCGGTTCATAGGTCCCAGACGCCGTGCGCCATGGGCCGACATGCTGACGTGATCCTCTTGATTGGCGCTGGTCGGTGTCGAATCGGTGGAACACGGATTCGCCAGATGCTTGTTTTCGCTCATCAGCGCGGCGGCCGTCACCTCGGCGGTCATGAAGCCCGAATTCAGCCCCGCGTCGTGAGCGAGGAACGGCGGCAGATCGAAACTCAGCGCCGGATCGACCATCAGTGCGACGCGGCGCTGCGCGATCGAGCCGATCTCGGCAAGTGCCAGCGCAATCTGGTCCGCGGCGAACCCAACCGGTTCGGCATGGAAGTTTCCACCCGAAAGGATCTGGCCGTCGGGCAGCACCAGAGGGTTGTCGGTCACCGCGTTGGCCTCGATCTCGAGCGTGCGGGCGGCCATCCGCACCAGGTCCAGGCACGCGCCGGCGACCTGCGGCTGGCAGCGGATGCAATAGGGGTCCTGCACGCGGGCGTCGCCGTCGCGGTGGCTTTCGCGAATCTCGGACCCTGTCATCACCGCGCGGATCGCGTCGGCCACATCGATCTGGCCGGGCTGGCCGCGCAATGCCTGGATTTCGGGACGGAAGGGAGCGGTGGAGCCCATGATCGCATCGGTCGACAATGCGCCGGCCACCAGGCTGGCCGCCAGGTTGCGCCAGGCCCCGAACAGCCCTGCAAGCGCCAGCGCAGTGGAAAACTGGGTTCCGTTGATCAGCGCCAAACCTTCTTTCGGTCCCAGCACTACGGGCGTCAGACCGGCCCTGCGCAGCGCCTCCGACCCCGGTAGCAGCTGTCCGTCCACCTCTGCCGACCCCTCGCCGATTAATACGGCCGCCACATGCGCCAGCGGCGCCAGATCGCCGGAAGCCCCGACCGAGCCCTGTTGCGGTACCACAGGTATGACCCCGTGGGCGAATAGCTGTTCGATCAGATCGATGATCTCCCAACGCACACCGGAAGCGCCGCGCCCGAGCGATAAAAGCTTCAGCGCCATGGTCAGCCGCACAATGCCGTGGTCGGCCGCATCGCCGACCCCGCTGCAATGGCTCAGGACAAGATTGCGTTGCAGCGCCGAGGTGTCCCGGGCGGAAATCTTGCGGCTCGCCAGCTTGCCGAAGCCGGTATTGATGCCATAGACCGCCCCGTCCCCCAGCGCGGCCTGCACCACGACGGCGGCGGCTGCATCCACGGCCTTCCGGGCGGCCGGTTCCAGGCGGACGGGGTCGCGGCCCCGGTAGATGCGTTCCAGCGCCGCCAGATCGGCGCCGCCCGGTGTCAGGGTGATCATACCATCTGCCCCGCAAATATGCGCCGGTGCAGCCGGTTCACGCCAATGCCATAGGCCAGCTCGGCAGGATGGCTTGCGTCCCACACCGCCAGGTCGGCGCGCATCCCGGGTGCGATGCAGCCCCGGTCGGATAGTCCCAAGGCGCGGGCCGCATTGGCAGTCGTGCCGCGCAACGCCTCTTCGGGCGTCAGGCGGAACAACGTGCAGGACATGTTCATTGCCAAAAGGATCGAAGTCATCGGCGACGAACCGGGGTTGCAGTCCGTCGCCACCGCCATTGGAACGCCGGCCGCCCGCAGTGCGCCGACAGGCGGATCCTGGATTTCGCGCAGTGTGTAGAAGGCCCCCGGCAGCAGCACGGCTGCGGTTCCGGCCTGTGCCATTGCGGCCGCATCGGCCCGGGTGGCATACTCCAGATGATCGGCGGACAAAGCGCCGTACCGGGTCGCCAGCGCGGTTCCGCCCTGATGCGACAACTGCTCGGCGTGCAGCTTCACCGGCAGGCCGAGTTCTTGCGCAACCGCAAAGACCCGTTCAATCTGGTCCGTTGAGAAAGCGATGTGCTCGCAAAACCCGTCGACAGCGTCCACCAGCCCCTCGGCATGGGCTTGTCGCAGGGCGGGCAGGCAGACATCGTCGATATAGGCGTCGGGATCGGTCCCCGCCGGGGCGGCATGCGCGCCGAGGAAACTCGTGACCACCGAGACCGGGCGCGCCCGCGCGATCCGCCGGGCTGCGCGGAGCATTCGCAGCTCGGTCTCCAGGTCGAGCCCGTAGCCTGATTTAACCTCAATCGTGCCGACGCCTTCGGCAAGCATGGCGTCGACCCGCGTGAGTGCCGAGACCAGCAGATCATCCTCGGACGCCGCCCGCGTCGCCTTGACCGTCGAGACGATCCCGCCGCCCGCGCGTGCAACGTCCTCGTAGCTTGCGCCGTTCAGCCGCATCTCGAACTCGGTGGCCCGGTTGCCGCCGAAGACGACGTGGGTATGGCAATCGATCAAGGCGGGCGTGACCAGTCGGCCATTCAGTTCGACCGTGCTGCCCGTATCGGGTGCCTCGACGCGCGGCCCGATCCAGGAAATGCGTCCTCCTGAGATGAAGATCGCCGCATCGTCGATCAGGCCGTAATCGGCGCGATCCGCCTGCAATGTGGCGGCCTTGAGGTCGGTCAGAAGGAAATTGCCCGGCATGGCAGGTACCCGGTTGTGCGGGACGACGAGCTATTATGTCTATACTTAATTTGACGAGTCAATGGAGCATCTGCGCGGTCCCGAACACCGTCGAGGTGAAAGCCTGCGGAGGTTCAGATCCGCTTTTCCGCCAGAGATTGATGTCGTAACGAATTGATATAATATCTTGATTTCCAAGATTCCTGACAGGGGCTGCCGACTCTGGATGCGAAGGATTGGCGGATTCATACTCACACAACACAAGCTGACACACGTTTGGACAGGCGCACGCCGTAGCCGAAAAGCACTCGATTCTTGGGGGAAAGTTCACCTTTATAAGCGTCCAGGAAGTCCCGCCCGGTAGGTTCGGTGTACCTGGGCGTAAGAAACACCGGGTCAGCACGAAAGACCGACGCCTGGCGTCTGCCAGGGAAGTCGCGGAGGATCGGTTCTTCGGGTTGCGCGAAAAGCTGCGCCACGGCGAACTGTTGAACGAAAAACCCCTTCGGCATGCGGCAGAGCAATTAAAGCGCGAATATGAGGTGTCGACTGAAGGTGAACCGAATTCGGTTTGGGTCAAAGACCACTATTCCGCCGCGTAGGCCGCTGCGACGCTACCGGCGATGTCGCCCTTGCCTGCGATCTGCGAAGGCCGGCGACGGCGGAATTTACCGGCGTCCTCAGGGTGACCGACCATCCACGCAGCAAAAGATTGCGGGCCATCGACATGCCTCGCTCTTCAGGACTAATCACCCAAAATGATGTCGCTCAGTCCGGTCGGAGTATACTCGTCAGAGGTCGTAAATACTGGATGGTCCGGCATCAAATAGGCTGCGAGCGCGTTCAAGTCGCCGAGTGTCATTTGCTCGCCATGTAACGCAATGACGGCAATTCCCGCTTTCATCGCCTCCTCGTACTCTTTGGAATCGTAGGTTTCTGGCCACTCTCGATAAACCGCCTCCTCCGTTCTTTGGACGGTCGTAGCCGCTTCGGATATGTCGTTGATGCAATTCACGCCGCAGTCATCGCCCGGAACAAGGCGGATCCATTTCTGCGACCCGAGCAGAACGCCCAGATACATGATCTGGGTTTTTGCTCTGGGTACACCGAGATCTTGAAGCATGTCATGGAACACACGTTGCGAAGACCACCACGACCTTACCCGGTTCTCGGGATAGGTATAGTGGTCATGAATGACCGCGGCCTTGATATAGGATGGATCAAACGGCCGCCCGACAAAGGGCTGCGCCCATTCAGGGATCGATGCTCCATCGGTGGTTCCCGACTGAATCTCGGCACCGGCACTGGTATCGCGTTTCGATGCGAGCCAAACGAGGGAATATGGGTCAGTATAGCGCAGGTCATTTGCAAGAAAGCACTTTCGGGTTTCTTCGCAACCTTCGGGATAGAATGCGAGTTCACCTTCAAACCCCGATAGCGGAATATCGGGTTCCGCATCGGCAATGAACCCATAGATCCTTTCGATTGTCTCAACGTCGCAGGGCGAAATCGCACTGCGTTGTCCCATGTGTTTTGGGTCGCCGGCGAAGTCACCGCCCGGCTCCGCAAGCGCAGTGATCAAGAACGATCTATTCTTGTCGGTTTTAGCGTAGTGCATGATCGAATCGTAGCAATACGGACCGGAATCCTTGAACTCGTTTGGATCAGCGCGGAACTGGGCCTTCATTTTATTGGTCGCGGCGGCGCTGAACGCGACCTGGACAAATCTGTCCCGATCGAACCGGGTCTGTTCGTGGTGCAATCCGAGGGCATGCCCGATCTCGTGAGCGATGTTGCCCCATTGGCACCAAGTCGCCAATTGTATTTTCCTCGGACCCGACGATGGGTAGCCGATCCGCGTCTGGCAGGAGTTCTGTTCCGGGTGATCGAAGAAGAGCAGATAGGCGCCCTTGGGCCGCCTCAGTTCTTTGAACTGAATATCGGTCTTTTGTTCCCATGCCCGAATAGCTTGCCGCACGCGGGGGATCCAGGATGAAGGGACGCTTGCGTCGATGATATACGGCACGCGGCCGTCCGGCCACCGCAGCCTTTCATCGCGAGCTACCAGGCCGAAAAGCTCTGTGCTGGTTTGGGCGAGGCCTTGCAGAGACAGATCAGAGCTTTCGGACAGCTCCCACAGGGTCTCGGCCCGTCCGAGGATGATATCACCCTGATAGATTGCGTTCCCTGCGTCGTCGGTAACGAAGGATATGCTGCGCAGTTCTCCCTCGATACGCAAATCGACTGTCTCTAGCTGTCCCGAGGTCTCGACGAAGCGAAGTTCATCGGCTGCATCCGACAGTTGAAATCCCTGTGCAACGGCGCTGACGGTCCAGGTCAGCGCGAGGCCCACTGCCAATAGTACCCGTTTCATCATTCAATACCCCTGTTGAAAGCGAACTTAATGTCGGCAACATCTTCAAAGCGAACGGTTTCCGGCCGACTTTCCGTTTCGATGACGAGCGTGCCGGAAGGCTTCAACCTGCATTCGTCGGTCGACATCAGACTGTTCGGCCCCATCGTGTCGGTCCATCCCTCTGGCTCACCATCGTCGTCGGAATCCGGGACGAGGAAAAAGCGAAGCAGGACGCGTTTTTCCGCATGGCCGTCTTCGCAAAGGCTGACCGTACTGATGTCGTCACTGGCCGAGAGCGCGGTAATCCGTCCGACGTAGCGGACGGGTTCGGCATCCGGCTCGGCGGGATGCAGGGTGACGATATCGTCATAGACCTGCATCGCGGCGATCGGATTGAGCACGCGTCCAAAGCCCACCTTCGCCTGCTCGATCGCTGGGTCGATGTCGGCGGATGCCAGCAAGCGGGCCCGTATCCATGGCGACGACATACGTCCACGCGGCAGAACGGTGCGCACCGCCGCGGCGACATACGAGACGATGGGCGCCGCGAAAGACGTGCCGTTGAAACTTTCGACTTCGTATGTCCCCTCAAGCGTGGGCTTTACGGCTGAGACCCGGCAGCCGGGCGCAGCAAGAAGCACCGCATCCTCTCCGAAGTTCGAAAACCATGCCAGTTTTTGGGGGTCCGATGCGACGTCCGAGCCCGCTACGACGAGGATATTCCAACCTCCTCCGTGCCCGGCATCTCCCCACATCTGAGGCGTCAAACCGGCTTTCCGGACCGATTGCCCCCGAGGCCTGTCGTTGTTGCCCAGGTTTCCGGCTGCAACGACGAGCAGCGCCCCGGTCGAGTTCAGAAGCGTTTCGCGGAGCTCTTTGAGACGAGCTTCGTTTTCGTCCCGGGTTCCAAAGCTCATGTTGACGATATGCGCGCCGTAGTTGCGCGCGACGTCGGGAACGCTGGCGACCAGTTCGTAGACGACTTTCCCTGCTTGAACCTTCTCCCTGTAGATCGGCCGCGACGACACGGTGATTGGCAACGTGTCCGAGCCCAGGAGATCCATGAGGCCGGGTCCACCCATCGCCAGGCTCGTTACAGCCGTTCCATGTGTCAGTTTCTCAAACATGCTTTCGGACATGCCTGTCATGCTCTCGGCATTGGCGTGATGTGTGCGGGCCGGAACCATTGACCAGTCTGCGCCGGCAAAGCGCTCTGCCTCGAACCGCGCAAATCCGCCATCGAGAACCATCAACTCGGTCCTGTTGGGCGTCTCACTGAGGGATTTTTTGCGCTCAATGGCCTCGAGAACCGCATTGCGAAATACGCTCTGAAATGCCTCGGTTTCCCAGTTGATCAGAGCGCCCTCGCCGCACCGGTTCGTCCCTTCCCCATCGACCTTATCAAAGACATTAAGAAACAGCGTAAGCTTGGGAGGGGGTGTTTCCTCAATTTCCTCCAGCGCCACCTCGTCGGGAACGTCCATCCCTGCCGCCACCGGGATCTGTGCGGTCGGATCGATCCGTTCCGCGGTCAGCATTGGGACGTTGGCGAAGATACCATAATCAGCGTTCACGCGTTGCGACGGATTGAGCATACGGAAGATCTCGGCATCCGGCGATTCCAGATACAGGAACGCGCCAGAGGCCTCTTCACTGCAATAGGCCGGATTGCTTTGACAAATGGACCCCCACAGTGGAACCTCGCGGACACGCGGGACGTCCTGCTCTGCAGCTATCGCACGATTGACGTCCCGGATGATCCGGCTCACCTCTTGAGTGCCCATTCCCTGGAGCGCAGTTTCCAACCCACTTCGAGTTGCGGTCGGATCAACTCCGCCCAAGATCAATTCATTGGCAACCGCAAAGCCTTCGTAGGCGATGCGGCTGCGATCCTGCGGGTCGACCTGCGCTGCATTGAATCGATTTCCAAAAACCTGCGCGACGTCCAAATCGTCGCCGCTGGGTAAAAACTGCCAGGGAATGTCGGGCTGCGGCTCCATGGTGACAAAGTGTCCAGTGAAATTCGCGCGCGGAACCATGTTCAGCATAGCAATTTCCGACAGATCGTCCCGTCTGCGCCACGGCCGAGCAGCCTCGACTTGCTGATCGGCGAGGCTCAGATCCGTTTGCGCGTATTCCGTGATCGTGTCGCCTGCGGAAGGCAGGCGTCCCACGATACGAACCTCTTGTTCGTCGGGCAGGCATGCCGGAACCGTCGTTGTCTCCGCCTCAACGCGAAACCCGCCATTTTCGTTGACCGTGCCGCCTTGAATCTCGATGGCATGTTCAAAGACCCTAAGATTGTTGGGAGAGACGTGACCGCAACTCTCCCGCACCAGATCTTCGATCTGGCCCGATGTTCGCAATGTGGACGATTGCACCGAATTCTCAGCAATGAACTCGACGACAGCTTGCGAAAGGTCGTTGTCGATTGGAATGTTCGCGACGAGACTCTGTGCATGGCAAGCACAGAAAGTGCTCAGACTACAAAGCGCAGTTAACGCCGTATGTGCGAACAGGCTGCGCAAAGGAAAGACCCCAAGGCATTGGCACTTTTGAATGCTACGATGGCTTTGGGCCCACTTCAACTCTTTTGCCATTTTCGTGGCATCACGCTCTCCGACTTGCATCACGCTGGATAGCGCTACTGGTCTGTCCCATACCGCCCAATTCGGGAGAACTCAGAGTTGCGGAGATTCTATGCGCCAGCTGCCCTATTGATCCGGTGAAACACCAATCCGCAGTGCGACATGCAACGTAGGCATTGGCCGGCCCCCGCGTGTCGCCGCGAGGAGGGCGGATGCCCGGCCCCGCCAGGCGACCCGGCCCTTTTAGCCGAGGCCGCGTAGATCAAATCAAGCGTGTCCGAGCCGACCGACAGGGAAAAGAGATGGGGTCAAGTTGCAAAACGCGGCGACACGTCGGGGATTTTCGTTCTTTTATCATTGAGCCGATTGGTTGGGCCCTGGCAATTCCATGCGGTCTTTGTGACCGGCGCATTGATCGGGATGACGGATCGTTTGGGCGGCTCAGGCGACCTCGCGCGAAGACGCCTGAAGGTCGAAGGCGGCGGTCATAAGCTCGCGGGTATAGGCCGTCTGCGGGTTGGTGAAGATCGCCTCGGCCTCGCCCGCTTCGACGATGTCGCCACGCCGCATCACGATGACCTTGTGGCTAAGCGCACGCACAACCTTCAGGTCATGGCTGATGAACAGATAGGCAAGACCGTGTTTGCGCTGCAGATCGCGCAACAGCTCGACAATCTGCACCTGCACGGTCATGTCGAGCGCGGATGTCGGTTCGTCCAATACCAGAAGCTTCGGCCGCAGGATCATCGCCCGTGCTACGGCGATGCGCTGGCGCTGGCCGCCGGAGAACTCGTGCGGGTATCGGAACATGGTGGACGGGTCCAGCCCGACCTCTTCCATGATGTCGGCGACCAGGTTGCGCTTGGACTTGTGGCTGTCGATCTTGTGGACGCCAAGTCCCTCGGCGATGATTTCCTCGACGGTCATCCGGGGGCTGAGCGATCCGTAGGGGTCCTGGAACACGATCTGCATGTCTCGCCGAAGGCCGCGCATCTCGCGTCCGCGCCTTCTGTGAATCGCCTCGTCCATGAAATGGATCGGACCCTCGGAAGAAATCAGCCGCATGATCGCCAGCGCCAGCGTCGTCTTGCCCGATCCGCTTTCGCCGACGATGCCCACGGTTTCCCCGGCCCTGACCTGCAGGCTGGCCGCGTTCACCGCCTTGATATGACCGACGACCCGGCGCATCAGCCCGCGGTGGATCGGGAACCAGATGCGCAGGTTTTCCGTGCGGGCGATTTCCCTGGCATCGTCGGGCACCGGATCGGGCACGCCGGCCGTCTCTGCGCCGAGGAGCTTCTTGGTGTAGGCGTGCTGGGGATTGTCGAAGATTTCGGCCGTCACCCCCTGTTCGACAATCTCGCCGTTTTGCATCACGCAGACCCGGTCGGCGAACTTGCGCACGATGCCCAGATCATGGGTGATGAACAGCAGGCTCATATCCTCGGTCTTCTTCAGGTCCGAGAGCAGATCGAGGATCTGCGCCTGAATGGTCACGTCGAGCGCCGTGGTCGGTTCGTCGGCAATCAGAAGGTCGGGGCCGTTGGCCAGCGCCATGGCGATCATCACCCGCTGCCGCTGGCCGCCGGAAAGCTGGTGGGGATAGGCCTTCAGGCGCGATTCCGGATCGTGGATGCCGACCTTCTCCAGCAGTTCCACGATCCGTTTGCGGGCGGGGTCACCGGTCAGCCCCTGGTGCAGGGCTAGGGATTCCATGATCTGCTTTTCCAGCGTGTGCAGCGGGTTCAGCGAGGTCATGGGTTCCTGGAAGATGAAACTGATGTCGTTACCGCGCACGTCCATCAGCATCTTTTCGTCCGCACCCACCATCTGTTTGCCGTCATAGGTGATCGAACCGGCAATCGTGGCGCTGTCGGGCAGAAGCGATACGGTGGACAGCGCAGTCACGGACTTGCCCGAGCCGGATTCACCCACCAGCGCAACGGTCTCGCCCTTGCCAACGCTGAACGAGACCGACTTGACCGCGTCGATGGTGCGGCCGTCCTGTCGGAAGCTGATGCTGAGGTCTGTGACGTCGAGCGTGGCGCTCATTGGAATGTCTTTCGTGGATCGAAGGCGTCGCGGATACCCTCGAAGATGAAGACCAGAAGCGACAGCATGATGGCGAAGGTGAAAAACGCGGTGAAGCCGAGCCACGGCGCCTGCAGGTTCTGCTTGGCCTGAAGCGTCAGCTCGCCCAGGGACGGGGCCGAAGACGGAAGGCCGAAACCAAGGAAGTCGAGCGAGGCCAGCGTGCCGATCGTGCCGGTGATAATGAAGGGCAGCATGGTCAGCGTGGCCACCATGGCATTTGGCAGCATATGGCGGAACATGATCACCCAGTTCGACACGCCGAGCGCCTTGGCCGCGCGCACGTATTCGAAGTTCCGGGCGCGCAGGAACTCCGCGCGCACCACGCCGACCAGCGCGGGCCACCCGAACAGGGCCGTCAGAAACACCAAGAGCCAGAATCCGCGCCCGAGAATCGCGAACATGATGATGATGATATAAAGTGATGGGGTGCTGACCCAAATCTCGATCAGCCGCTGGAACACCAGATCCAGCCAGCCGCCGAAATAGCCCTGCACCGCGCCCGCGATGATGCCCACGAGGCTGGCGATGCCGGTGACGATGATGGTGAACAGGATCGATAGCCGGAAGCCGTAGATCACCCGCGCCAGAACGTCGCGCGCGGTGTCGTCCGTTCCAAGCCAGTGCTTTGAATCCGGGGCCGAGGGCGCGGTGCCGTCGATGTCGTTGATCGTATTGTAGCTGTAGGGAATGAGCGGCCAGAGCAGCCAGCCCTTGTCGATTTCGACACCGTCGACCACGCCGTCACCGGCATCCTCGATGATGCCTTCGGGGTCGTCGAAACAGTCTTCCAGCCCGCCCGAGACGATCAGGCATTGAACCTCGATATCGGAATAGACCGCCTCGGTCTGAAAATCGCCGCCAAAGGCCGTTTCCGGATAAAAGCTGAAGATCGGCGTGTAATAGCCGCCCTTGTAGTTCACCAGAATCGGTTTGTCGTTGGCGATGAACTCGGCGAACAGCGACAGGCCGAAGAGCACGCAGAAAATAATCAGCGACCAATAGGCGCGGCGGTTGCGGGTGAAGTTGCGCCAACGGCGCTTGTTCAGTGGCGACAAAGTGAACGGCCCCTTGCGCGCGCCGGGCAGCACGTGGGCGGGTCGAGGCACGTTCGGGTCGCCATGCTTGGGCTCGGGGGTCAGGTGCGGATCGGTCAGTGCCATCTATCCCTCCCGCGTGCCGAAATCGATCCGGGGATCGACGAAGACGTACATCAGGTCGCTGAGGATCCCCACGACAAGGCTGATCAGTCCAAAGACGAAAAGCGTGCCGAAGATAACCGGGTAGTCGCGGGCAACGGCTGCCTCGAACCCAAGGCGGCCGAGCCCGTCGAGCGAAAAGATCGTCTCGATGATGATCGAGGCGCCGAAGAACACGCCGATGAACAGCGACGGGAATCCGGCGATGACAATCAGCATGGCGTTGCGAAAGACATGGCCGTAGAGCACCCGCCGTTCCGACAGGCCCTTCGCTTTGGCTGTGATCACGTATTGCTTCTTGATTTCGTCGAGGAAGCTGTTCTTGGTCAAGAGAGTCAGCGTGGCGAAGCTTGAAATCGTCGAGGCCAGAACCGGCAGGGTTATGTGCCAGAAGTAATCGGCGATCTTCCCCAGCATGCTGAGGTCTTCGAAATTATCCGAGGTCAGGCCGCGCAGGGGGAAGATCTTGTAGTACGACCCGCCCGCGAAGAGCACCAGAAGCAGGATAGCGAACAGAAAGCCTGGGATCGCGTAGCCGACGATGATCGCCGAGGACGTCCAGGTGTCGAACGGCGTGCCGTCCTTGACCGCCTTTCGCACGCCCAGCGGGATCGAGATCATGTAGGCGATCAGCGTCGACCAAAGCCCGAGGGTGATCGATACCGGCAGCTTCTCGATCACCAGATCGACGACGCTGACGGACCGGAAGTAGCTTTCGCCGAAATCGAAGCGGATGTAGTCCCACATCATCAGCAGGAACCGCTGCAGGGGCGGTTTGTCGAAGCCGAACTCGCGTTCCAGTTCCTCGATAAATTCCGGCGGCAGGCCGCGGGCGCCCAGATAGCCTTCGTCGCCGCCGGTCTCGGACGCGCCGGCATCCGACCCGCCGGCGATCCCCTCGAACACGTCACCGCCGCCTTCGAGACCGGCGATGATCTGTTCGATCGGCCCCCCGGGGACGAATTGGGTCAGCGTGAAATTGACGATCATGATCCCGATCAGCGTCGGGATCACCAGCAAGAGTCGCCTGAGAATATACGCGCCCATGTTGCCGTTGCCTGCCCCAGCGCCCTAGAGCTTGCCTGCAGCCCTCAGGGCTTCGCCCTTCGCGGCATTGTACCACCAGAAGTCGAGATTCCCCAGGGAATAGGGCGGCAGCGGGTCGGGGTATTCGTACATGTCGTAATATGCCACCGTGTGCGCATTCTTGTTCCACTGCGGGATCCAGAACTTGTAGGCACGCAGGACCCGGTCCAGGGCCGAGATCGCGACGTTCAGTTCGTCCTGGCTTTGCGCGCCCAGCACCACCTCGATCAGGTGGTCTACCGCCTCGGACCGGAAGCCTGCCTTGTTGAAGGTCGAGCTGTCCGCCGTCTCGGACCCGAAATACTGCCGTAGTTCGGTGCCTGGGATGTACGAGGTCTGCATGAAGCCCGTGACGATGTCGAAGTCATAATTGGGCGGCCGTTCCCGGTTGGTCATCTGGGCGTTGTCGACGAATTCGTGCACGGCATCGACGCCCAGCCGCTTGAGGTTCTCGACATAAGGATTGATCACCCGATTGAAGGTCTGGCTGTCGTTCAGGATGGTAACCTGCAGCAATTCTCCGTCCGAGTTACGCCGCATCCCGTCGCCGCCCACGGTCCATCCCGCCTCGTCCAGCAGCGCAGACGCCTTGCGCAAAGCCTTGCGGTCCAGTTGGCGCCTGGCGCCCGACACGTGCTGATCATACGCCTCGGCATCCAAAACGCCGGGGGGCAGTTTGTCGGCAATGGGTTGCAGGATTTCCAGTTCGGACGCACTGGGCATCCCCGTCGCCGCCAGGGGGCTGTTGTCCCAGAAGGAATTCACCCGGTCGTAAAGGCCGTAGAAAAGCGTCTCGTTCGACCATTCGAAGTTGAACATAAGCCCGATGGCCTCGCGTACCCGCGGGTCCTGGAATTTCTCGCGCCGGAGGTTGATGATAAAGGCCTGGCCGGTGGCCTTGTCGCCATGCGGGATCTCGGCCTTTAAAACCGACCCGTCCTCGATTGCGGGAAAGTCATATCCTGTGGCCCAGATCTTGGACGATGCCTCGTTGCGGAAGGTATAGCTGCCGCCCTTGAAGCCCTCGAACGCGGCGTTGTAGTCGGCGTAATACTCCAGCCGGATACGGTCGAAGTTGCTGCGTCCGATATTGATCGGCAGATCCTCGCCCCAGTAGTCCGGGTTGCGGGCGTAAACCGACGTCTGTCCGATCTCGATCTTCTCCATCACATAAGGTGCGGATCCAAGCATCGGGGTCAGAAAACTTTCCTCAAGGTCCAGCCCGTTCTCGATGTAGTGCGCCTTGGCAAACACCGGGATCGCGCCAACGTCCTGCGGCAGGTCACGAGTCGGGATGCCTTCGTTGAAGGTGAATTTCACGGTGTATTCATCCAGTGCCTCGACCTTTTCGACCTTCTTGGACAGCTGGGTGCGGAAGCTGTTCAGCCCCTTGGTCAGGAACGTTTCGTAGGAAAATAGAACGTCGTCCGACGTCATCGGCGAGCCGTCCGAGAAGGTGATATTCCTGCGCATGTTGAAGATCACCCAAGACCGGTCCTCTGGATATTCCAGCGTCTCGCATAGCAGGCAATAGGCCGCGCCGATTTCGTCGGCCGTGCCTGTCAGCATGGTCTCGAAATGTGCCGAGGCCAGACGCTCGGCCCGGCCCTTGATCGAATAGGGGTTCATCGAGTCAAAGCCGCCAAAGGCCCAGATCGAAATCTCGCCGCCCTTCGGCGCGTCGGGATTCACGTATGGCAGGTGCGGGAAGTCGGCCGGCAGGTTCAACTCGCCGAACGTCGATATGCCATGCGACTTGATTGTGTCCGCCTTGGCCACCGCCGCCATCAGCGCCAACGCGAGGATCGTAAAGGGCAGGGCCATCATCAGCTTGAACCGCGAACGCTGCTGGGCGCTGCGGGTCTGGGCCACGGCGTGGGGCTGGCGGTTATGCATGACGGTCCTCCGGTCTGCTCTTATTCTAGGCGCACTCTGGGTGCTGTTGCGTCAAGGTAAGCAAAAAAGGCCGAAAGTCGAACTTTCAAGCCGATGTGTCGCTTCATCACGTGCCTTTGAGGCTTTGAAAGCAAAAGCCGCCCCGATACCGGAGCGGCTTGCAGGCCCGGATCCAGGCGCAATCTAGCCGTCGAGCGAATCGAGCCAGGCGATCAGGTTGGCGCGGTCTTCGACGTCGGACATGCCCCGGTAGACCATCTTGGTGCCCGGCGCGTATTCCTTCGGGTTCTCCAAAAAGCCGTTCAACTCTTCCGGGCCCCAGGTTTCGGCAACTGCCACGAGGTTACCGGAATAGCTGAACCCGTCGACGGACCCGACAGAGCGTCCTACGACGCCGAAAAGATGCGGGCCGGTTCCGTTGGCACCATCTTCGACTTTGTGGCAGGACCGGCAGGCACGGAACAGCCCTTCGCCTTCGGCAGGATCGGCGGACGCGAAGACCGTGGCGAAATCCACTTCTTCCTCGGCCATCTCCTCGCCTCCGTGATCGCCGTCACCGGTGTCGATGGTGTAGGCCTGGTGGTGGTCGTCGCCGTGGCCGCCCTCACCGCCGTGATAGACGATCTCGGCCACCCAGCCCCCCAGGAGAAAGACCAGGAACATACCGCAGAAGCCGCCTATGATCTTGGTCATTGTCATCGTGTCGAACATGTCGCGCGCCGTCCCGTGTAGAAGTCGCCGTTATCTACCCGCTTCCGTCCGCCCGGTTCAAGGTATATCAGACGCGACCAAACGCCCTTGGGGGCGGCGTTCTGACACGGGGTTCAACATGACCGGACGCATCGCGTTTCAAGGCGAACCGGGCGCCTATTCGCACCAGGCCTGCCGCGAGGCCCGGCCGGACATGGAGGCGGTGCCCTGCCGCAGCTTCGAGGATGTGATCCAGACCGTGGTGTCGGGCGGGGCCGACGAGGCGATGCTGCCGGTCGAGAACACGACCTATGGCCGGGTCGCCGACATCCACCGGCTGCTGCCGGAATCGGGCCTGCACATCATCGACGAGGCCTTTGTGCGGGTTCACATCAGCCTGATGGCGATGCCCGGCGTTCCGCTCGATCAGGTCGAGCTTGTGCGCGCCCATCTGGTGCTGTTGCCGCAGTGCCAGGCATTCCTGGACCGGCACGGCATTCGTGGCGAGGCGGCGGCCGACAGCGCCGGCGCCGCGGCCGAGATCGCCGAGCATCAGCACCGCACGGTTGGTGCGCTGGCTTCGGATCTGGCGGCCGAGATCTACGGGCTGAACATCCTTGCGCGCCATATCGAGGATCACGCGCACAACACCACGCGGTTCCTGATCATGTCGCAGGACGACGATATGTCGCGGCGCGACGACACCATGATGACCACCTTTGTGTTCCGCGTGCGTAACATTCCCGCGGCGCTTTACAAGGCGATGGGCGGGTTCGCCACGAACGGTGTGAACATGACCAAGCTGGAAAGCTACATGGTCGACGGTTCCTTTACCGCCACACAGTTTTACGCCGATATCGAGGGCCACCCCGATGACCCCGCCGTGGCGCGGGCACTGGAAGAACTGGGCTTTTTCACCGACTATCTGAAAATCCTCGGCACCTACCCGGCCGACCAGCCGCGGAGCTGACCGCTGCCGCGACGCGGCGTCTCGGCGCAAGGCGAACCTGTCCGTGTCAAAATATCCAAGTCCAAGCGCCGGTCACCCCATGCGGTCCGAGCGGCAATGCCAGCAGACCGGCAACGCGTAACTGCCGGGTGCTCAATTCGGGCCAGCGGCCGCCGGACTGCCGAACCTGCAGGACGAGCGAAGCGGTAAGGATGACAAACCCGATGGTCACCCATCGCCCGTGGTCTATGCCGAGGAGGTTCAGCGCCAGCGGGCTTAGCGCGGCCATCCAGATCGGGTCGAACCGAGGTTCGCGGGCGTGCGACGTCCGGACCAGCAACGCCAGCAGAATCGCCCAGTACCCTGCCAGAACCGCCACCTGGTACCAAGGCAGGTCCCAGCCTATTTCGATCAGCCCGCGCTGCCAGACATAGGCGCCAGTGCCGATCTGCAACATCGCCGCAGAGGAGGAACTGCCGTAAAGCAGCACTGCCAGGGTGGCGATCCCGGCCGCAAGCGCCACCTGCGCGGCCGCTGCGGCGCGCCGTTCGGGCGGGTTGGACTGCCATGCAAGCGCAACGGCCAATGGAGCCGCGTAAACCGCGAAGGCCTCGTGAATCAGAATACCTGCGGCACAGGCGGCTCCCGCGGCCCAGGCCCGACCCTGCAGCACCAGCCAGAGCGCTCCGGCGAGGATGAAGTAGTTCGGGAGATCGAACCGCCCGTAGTCATGGGCGATCTGCACGACGCCCACGCTGCCAACTGCAAATGCCGCCCGCAGAATGGTCGGCAGATTGCCCGTTTCGTCGTGGGGCAGAACCTTTCGTGCGAGCCAGATTGCGCCCGCGAAGCCCAGAACGTTCATCCCGACCATCATCCAGAACGCCCAAAGTTCCGGTTGCTCCACCGCCTGCAACAGTGGCCGAAAAACCGTGCCTAAAAGCGCCCGTTTGGCGAACCCGTGGTCGGGGTAGCTGACAAAATACTGGGTCAGGCTGTTCGACCGCAGCTGCCAGAGCGGTCCGGTATGCAGAATCATCTCGGCCAGTCGTTCGCCCCACGCGATCAGATAGGCCAGGCAGGCGAAGGCTGTGAAATGGCGCGATACGAAGACAGTGGCGCGGATCATCCGGCGTTGCGGTACTTGCCTTCGATGTCCTGTGCGTATTGCCAGACCCGGTTGGCGAACCGCTTGTTGATGTTGGACTTGGCGAATTTCAGCGACTGCACCAAAAGCCGCGCCGATAAGGATTGCGGCTTTAGATCCACCGCCACCTGCAGCCTCGTCCGTCGCGGCGAAAGGGCCAGAAGTTCCACGTCAATCGCGCTGTGCAGGCCTCCGATCCGGCTGTCGACACGAAAGCTGTTGGGGGGCGTGAATTGGACGATACGCGCCTCGACCTCGCGCTCTTTGCCGCGGAACCGGAACTTCAGGAACCACTCGGATCCAACGCCGATCCGGTCCAGATTGTCGCGCCGGGTTACTTCGGCTCCGCGCCGCAATGCCTGACGCTCGAATCCGTCGAAGTCGCTTGCCGCAGCGAAAACGTTCTCGATCGGCGCCTCGATATCCTCGCGTGTGGTGAACCGCATGGGCCTGCTCTGCCTCTTGCCTGTGGTTTGGAAATGCCTGCTTGGGCTCAGTCTAACCGGTCCGCCAACCAATTTCGAAGAAGGAAATGCGCAATTGCGCCCTTCCGGGCCGGTTTGATCGTCTCGCTGTTGCCCGCAAACACATCCATCATCTCTTCGCGGCTGACCCAGATCGCATCGTCGATTTCGTTCGGATCGATCTCGATGGCGCTGGCCAGGGCCTCGCCATGGCAGCCGAACATCAGCGACGATGGAAACGGCCAGGGTTGGGACGCCAGGTACCGCACCGCACCGACCCGGATGCCCGCCTCCTCGAAGGTCTCGCGCCGGACGGCGGCTTCGATGGTCTCTCCGGGTTCGACGAAACCCGCCAGCAGCGAATACATACCGTCGGGCCAGCCCGGGCTGCGGCCAACCAGAACCGAGTTGCCACGCGTGATCAGCATGATCACGACCGGATCCGTGCGGGGGAAGTGATGCGCGCGGCAGTCCGGGCAGTCGCGCTGCCAGCCCGCCATGGCGATGAGGGTCTTTGTTCCGCAGCGCGCGCAGAATCCGTGCGTGCCGTGCCAGCCGGTGATCGCCTTGGCCGTGGCCACCAGTTCGGCGCCCCTCGGCGTCAGCCGGGTCATCGTGCCGCGCAGTTCGGCAAAGACATGCGTTTTCGGCAGCGCCGGGTGCATTTGCTGCGACGGGTCGAAGAAGGCGCCCAGCGTGTCGGGCATCTCCTCCGGCTCCCAGGCCGAGATGTCGTAGGCGAAACGCGGCCCCTCCTCGTCAAGGCCGAGGAAGACCGGCTGTTCCCTTGCGTCATCGAAAACCTTGTGCCCGACCTCCAGCCATCCTGGGGTATCCCGGTCCTCGCCGGAAAACAGCGGCTTGCCACGCCAGATCGGCAGCGCACGGGCGGTGTCGCCGGCCAGCAGCCGGGCAATCTGGTCGGGCTCGCCCCGAAGCTCTGCCACCCGGTTCAGCCCCGATCCCCCGAAGGTCACCGTTTCCGCGATGCGCATGGTTCCGCCTCCCTGATCCGGCGTCTCCTTGGCACGCACCGCCGCCGGACGCAATTCGGCCCCCGAATGTCTGCAGCATTCATTTTGGTGTCACGTTGCCAACGTGTAGGATGGTGCATATGGCCAGGGAGATTCGAAATGACTAAAGCAGGGTACAGCCACCTCAACCGCCGCGTGTTCCTCGCCGGCACCGCCGCCGGAGCATCCTTGATCGCCCTGCACCCTTTTGCCGCCCGTGCCGCCGCCAACCAGGTGCATCTGCGCCTGATGGAAACCACCGACCTGCATGTGCATGTCTTTCCTTATGACTACTATTCCGACCGGCCGATCGACACCGTGGGCCTTGCCCGCACTGCCGCCATCGTACGCGAACTGCGCGCCGAATCCGCCAACTCGATGCTTCTCGACAACGGCGACCTGATCCAGGGCAATCCGATGGGCGACTACATCGCCTATGAGCGCGGCATGTCCGAAGGTGACCTGCACCCGATCATCGAGGCGATGAACGTCGTCGGCTTCGACGCGGCCACGATCGGCAACCACGAGTTCAACTATGGGCTCGATTTTCTGGCCAAGTCCATGGCCGGCGCCCAGTTCGAGGTCGTCCTTGCCAATGTCGCAAAGAAACAAGGCGCCGGCCCGCGCGACGACGAGACGCTCTACGACCCCTACGTGATCCTGGAAAAGGCGGTGGTGGACGGCGCGGGCGCGATGCACCGCATCAATGTGGGCATCATCGGCTTCACACCTCCGCAGATCATGAACTGGGACCGCCGCCATCTGGAAGGCAATGTGCAGGTCCGCGACATCGTCGCCGCAGCAGAAGCCTATGTGCCCGAGATGAAAGAGAAGGGCGCCGACATCATCGTCGCGCTCAGCCATTCCGGCATCGGACCGGATGCCCATGCCGACGGCATGGAAAATGCCAGCGTGCCGCTGGCGGCAGTGGACGGCATAGATGTCATCATGACCGGCCATCACCACCTGGAATTCCCTGGCCCCCGCTATCAAAAGACCGCCGCCGTCGATCCCGAGAAGGGAACACTGCACGGCAAGCCCGCCGTCATGGCGGGGTTCTGGGGCAGTCATCTGGGGGTGATCGACCTGATGCTGGAGACCTCAGGCGGCGAGTGGCGCATCATGGGCCACGAAAGCGGCAACCGCCCGATCAGCAAGCGCAACGAGGACCGGTCGATCACCGCGCTGGTCGACAGTGATCAGGGTGTGCTCGATGCCGTCCAGCAGGAGCACGACGAAACGCTGGCCTATGTCCGCCGCGCCGTCGGCAAGACTTCGGCGCCGCTGCATTCCTATTTCGCCCTGGTGGCCGACGACCCGAGCGTTCAGATCGTCTCGATCGCGCAGAAATGGTACGTGGGTCAGATGCTGGCGGGCTCTGAATACGCCGGCCTGCCGATCCTGTCGGCGGCCGCCCCGTTCAAGGCGGGGGGGCGTGGTGGGCCGGAATACTACACCGATGTGCCTGCCGGGGACGTGGCGATCAAAAACGTCGCCGATCTTTACCTGTACCCAAATACCGTGCGCGCCGTGAAAGTCACGGGCGCCGAGGTCAAGGATTGGCTGGAACGCTCTGCCGGTATGTTCAACCAGGTCGCGCCCGGTGCCAAGGATCAGGTCCTGCTGAACCCGGAATTTCCAAGCTACAATTTCGACGTGATCGACGGCGTCAACTATCAGATTGATATCAGCCAGCCGTCGAAATTCGGCCCCAAGGGCGCACTGGAAAACCCTGACGCCAACCGCATCGTGAACTTGACCTACAACGGCGAACCGGTGACGCCGGATATGGAATTCATCATCGCGACCAACAATTATCGCGCCGGCGGTGGCGGCGATTTCCCCGGTGCCAAGGGTGATACGATCGTCTTCGAGGCCCCGGACACCAACCGCGATGTCATCGTGCGCTATATCGTCGAACAGGGCACGATCAATCCAGGCGCCGATGCCAACTGGACGTTCAAGGAATTGCCCGGCACCACCGTGCTGTTCGACACCGGCCCGGCGGCAAAGGAATATAGCGGCGATGTGGAGGGCGTGACGCTCGAAGAGGCTGGCGAGGGCCCGGATGGCTTTGCGCGGTACCGCATTAAGCTTTGACCGGGGGACCCCGCCGCACATACCCGGCCAAGATCCAAGTGCCTGACAAAGCCGGCACGGGCACGATGCGGCATTGTGAAGACATGGGCTTTCCGCCCGGAAGCGCGTGAGCGGTGCGACGCCGGGGCGGCGAGAAAGACCTATTCCAATCGCGACCGGATGGCGCGGTGCAATTCGGGCGCGCCCGTCAGGATACCCGCGGATTTGGCGTTCCTGTCGTTTAGCCGCAAGGCCTTGCCGTTGCGGTCGGTGACCGTTGCACCTGCCTCTTCGGCGATCAGCGCGCCTGCGGCGATGTCCCACTCCCAGGCGTCCTTCAGCGTCAGCATGGCATCGAAGCGGCCTTCGGCGACGAGGCAGAAACGGTAGGCCAGCGAGGGCCGCCAATGGCGTTCGAACCTTGGCATCGGGTGGGTCCACCACCGTGGGTCCAAGCTCGGTTTCGGTGCGAGGATCGTGGCGCCGTCGGGGTCGGTTCGGGTGCCCGTTCGGATCGCGACGCCGTTGACTGCGGCGCCTTCGCCGGTGGCGGCGGCATAGAGCTTGTCTCGTGCGGGCAGGTATACGACGCCTGCCGTGG
>JASJDP010000027.1 GCA_030065095.1 Rhodobacter sp. | reverse complement strand
CCCCGAGATAAAGAGGTGGCTTACGTGCGCACAGCCGTACGAAGTCTCAGTTGGGAGAGTCTGAGCAGGCTCCGCAGGCAACGCAAGGTTCAGAACGCCGCCACGCTGGGGCTGGTGGTGCTGGGCCCGTTGCTCGCCGTTGCAACCTTTCTGGTGCTCGGGCCCTTGGACCAGGGCGCGTCGGCATTGGCGCTGCGCCTGGTGCTGCTGGCGGACCTGATCTACGTGCTCGTGGTCGCGGCGCTGGTGCTGCAGCGCGTGGCCGCGATGATCGCCGCCCGCCGCGCGCAATCCGCCGGGTCACGTTTGCACCTGCGTCTGACCGGTGTCTTCGCCATCGTCGCGCTTGCTCCGACCGTGCTCGTCGCCGTTTTTGCCGCCATCACCGTGAATTTCGGGCTCGAGGGCTGGTTTTCCGACCGCGTGCGGACCGTCCTGGGATCCTCTCTGGCCGCCGCCCAGGCCTACGAGAACGAACATCGGCGGGATCTTCAGCAGGATGCCGAGGTACTGGCCCGCTTCCTCGACCGTGCGCGCGCCACATCGTTCTTTGTCTCCGACGGAGAATTGCGCCAGCTTCTGACCCAGGGCCAGAGCCAGATCCAGCGCGGCCTGCGCGAGGCCTATGTCATCGACGGCGCCGGAGAGATCCGCGCACGCGGGGAACGGTCGTATCTTTTCGATTTCGAACGGCCCGCGGCGGCGCAGCTTGACGAGGCCCGCGCCGGCGAGACGGTCATCATTCAGGATTGGGACGTCAATGAATTCCGCGCCATCGTGGCGCTTGGCGAGTATGTCGACCGTTTTCTCTACGTGTCGCGGGATGTCGACGGCGGCATCCTCAACCTGCTCGACGACACCCAGGAAACCGTTGCGCTTTATAACCAGCTGGAAAGCGAGCGCGGCCGTATCCTGTTCGAATTCGGTCTGCTGTATCTCGGCTTTGCGGTGATTTTGATCCTGGCCGCGATCTGGCTGGGCCTTTGGTTCGCCGAACGTCTTTCGCGCCCCGTCGGCCGACTGGCGGGCGCGGCCCAGCAGGTCGGGGCAGGGGATCTGGATGTACAGCTGCGCGAGGAACCCGGCGACGATGAAATCGCCATGCTGGGCCGCATCTTCAATCAGATGACGCGCCAGTTGAAGGGCCAGCGCGACGCGTTGCTGGACAACAACGCCCAGATCGAACGCCGCCGCAGGCTGTTCGACTCGGTCCTCAGTTCGGTGACCGCCGGTGTCGTCGGCCTCGACGCGGCGGGCGAGATCACCTTCGTCAACCGCTCCGGCCAACGGCTCTTGAGCCTGCCGCCGGATGTGCATTCGGGATCGCTTGACCAGATCGTCCCCGAATTCGGCGCCTTGTTTCGCAAGCTGCAGGCCGCCCGAAGCGAAGTGGCCCAGGAAGAGATCAAGATGACCCGTCACGGCAAGCTTGAAAATCTGCTGGTGCGCATGGCCACCCGCCGGGCGGACGACGGAAAGCTTGAAGGCTATGTTGTCGCCTTCGACGACGTGACCGACCTCGTCAGTGCACAGCGCATGGCCGCCTGGGGCGACGTCGCCCGCCGCATCGCCCATGAAATCAAGAATCCGCTCACGCCGATCCAGCTTTCCGCCGAGCGTCTGAAACGGAAATATTCGCCCATGGTGGGCGAGGCCGAGGCAGACGCGCTCGCTCAGATGACCGACGTGATCGTCCGCCAGACCAACGACCTGCGGCGGATCGTCGACGAGTTTTCGAAATTCGCCCGAATGCCCGAGCCGGAACGCCGCCGCCAGGACCTGACAGCACTGGTCCGTGATGCGGTCACCCTGCAGCAAGATGCCCAGCAGGAAGGTGTGACCGTGTCGACCGACCTTCCGGGCACCGAGATCATTGCCGACATCGACCCGACAATGATCGGGCAAGCGCTGACGAACCTGATCAAAAACGCCGGGGAAGCCATTGAAACCCATCGCGAAAAAACTGGTGATTCGAACCACCCCGGCGAGGTGCGCGTGACGCTGGCCGCGTCCGACACGGGGGCGCTGATCACCATCTCGGACAATGGCGTCGGCCTGCCGGCGGACCGGGCACGGCTGTTCGAGCCCTATGTCACGACGCGAGAAAAGGGCACTGGCCTCGGCCTGCCCATCGTCAAGAAAATCATCGAAGAGCATGGCGGCACGCTGATCCTGACCGACGCCGAGCCGTTCGCCGAGGGCGCACGCCGCGGGGCCAGGGCCGAAATCCGGCTGCCGCTGCCGCAATACACCACCGAACCCGAACAAGAAAAACTTGCCGTTTAAGAGGGAGTAGTCATGGGCGACATACTGATCGTGGACGACGAGCGGGACATCCGCGAGCTGATATCCGACATACTTAAGGATGAAGGCTACACAACGCGCCTGGCGGCCAATTCCGACGAGTGCATGGCCGAAATCAACGCCGAGGCCCCGGCCCTGATGATCCTGGATATCTGGCTGAAGGACAGCCGGATGGACGGCATCGACATTCTCAAGGCCACCAAACGCGACAATCCGGGCATCCCGATCGTGATCATCTCGGGTCACGGCAACATCGAAATCGCCGTCGCCGCGATCAAGCAGGGGGCTTATGACTTCATCGAAAAGCCCTTCAATATCGACCAGCTTATGGTGGTGATCGGCCGGGCGATGGAAACGTCGCGCCTGCGGCGGGAAAACTCTGAACTGCGACGCCGCGACGATGCACCGGCCGAGATGATTGGTGCAAGTTCGTCCTTCAAGACCCTGAAAAACAATCTTGATAAGGTGACGAAGTCGAACGGCCGCGTGATGCTCACCGGTCCGGCAGGCTGCGGCAAGGAAATCGCCGCGCGCTACATCCACGCCCAGTCGAACCGCGCCGCGGGTCCGTTCGTCACCGTCAACTGCGCCTCGATCGAACCGGAACGCATGGAAGAGGTCCTGTTCGGCCGCGACGGCGCCGACCGCGGTGTCGAGCCGGGGCTGCTGGAGCAGGCCCATGGAGGGGTGCTGTATTTCGACGAGGTTGCCGACATGCCGCCGGGCACCCAGTCGAAAATCCTGCGCGTTCTGGTGGAGCAGCAGTTCCAACGCGTCGGCAGCTCTGACAAGGTGCGCGTGGATATGCGGGTCATTTCCAGCACCAGCAAGGACTTGCAGGAGGAAATTGATGTCGGCCGGTTCCGGCAGGAACTCTATCATCGGCTCAACGTCGTGCCGATCCAGGTTCCTTCGCTGGAAGACCGGCGTGAAGATATCCCGGTGCTTGCCGACCATTTCATCGAAGGGTTCAACAAGGTTCAGGGTCTGCCGTTGCGCAACCTCACCGAAGAGGCGATTGCAATGCTGCAGACCATGGTCTGGCCGGGAAATGTGCGGCAACTGAAGAACGTGATCGAACGCGTGCTGATCCTGGGCGAGGCAAGCGGTCCGATCTCGGCCTCCGAGCTTCCCAACAGCGAACCCGCCGCGCAGGACGATGGCCGCGTGGTGCTGTCGGGCAGCCTGGCCACGCTGCCTCTGCGCGAGGCGCGCGAGCTGTTCGAGCGGGAATACCTGCTGACCCAGATCAACCGCTTCGGCGGCAATATCAGCCGCACCGCCAGCTTTGTCGGCATGGAACGCAGCGCGCTGCACCGCAAACTGAAGTCGCTGGGGGTCGTCACCTCGAACAAATCCGGCAGCCGGATCGCCCATGTCGAGGAAGAGGTGGCCAAATCCGCCTGACGGCGGCGACGGTCAACGCGGGCGCCGATGCCCCGGCGATGTCGGGCGTTGCCCTGCTGCACGGGCTTTCCGCCAGGCCGCCCAGTCCTCGGGCGTGTCCAGATCGGTCAGCGCATGGGTGCCTGGCAGGCGGACCAGTTCGACCTTCTCGCCCTCGCACAGCCGCCGTGCGCCTTCGTCCCCGCTCAGGGCTGCCAAGTCCGGGAATAACCGCCTGGGAAACACCACCGGGTGTCCCGGGTCGCCGGTCTCAGACATGCCCCGCACGATCCCGGTCCGCCCTGCGGCCGTAAAGGCCGTGAGCATCCGCGACAGGTCGTCGGCGTCGATTTCCGGCATGTCGGCGGGCAGGATCATCGCGCCCGTTGCGCCCCTGGGTACGGCTCTCACGCCCGCCCGGATCGACGCGGCCATCCCTTCCTCTGCGTCGTCCACGCGAACGCGTTTCACCCCAAGCCCTGCAAGGACCGCGTCGCGCCTTGGCCGGTCGGTTGGCAGGCATACCACAACCGTCGCGCCCGACGCCAACGCCGCCCGGGCCTGACGCAGCAGGACGGGTACGCCATCCACGATCTCCAACAGCTTGTCGGCCCCGCGCATGCGGGTGGAGCCTCCGGCGGCCAAAAGAAGGATCGCCACGCCGCTCATGTTACACCGGGAAACCGGCGCGGAACCGGTTCGAGCCGCCCGGGTCGCAGACCGACTGGCTGGCACATGCGCAGACCGGATAGAGCGCGGGTGCCAGGCCCCAATCTGTGACAAACTCAGCGTTCAGGGATCAGCCCCCGAGGGCTGAAGCGCAGGACCAGCACCAGGATCAGCCCCATCGTCAAAAGCCGCATATGCGCCGCCGACTCCAGCAAGTGGCCCTTGAGCCAGCTGCCATCGGGCAGGCCCAGAGTGATCACGTCCATAAGCCAACGGCCAAGCGGTTCCACCTGGACCCAGAGAAACCAGATCAGAAAGCCGCCCAGAACCGCGCCGAGATTGTTGCCCGAGCCGCCGACAATCACCATCACCCAAACCAGGAACGTGAACCGCAAAGGCTGATAGGTGCCGGGCGTCAGCTGTCCGTCGAGCGTTGTCATCATCGCGCCGGCCAGCCCGCAGACCGCCGATCCCAGCACGAAGATCTGAAGATGCCGTGCGGTGACGTCCTTGCCCATGGCCTCGGCCGCGACCTCGTTGTCGCGGATCGCCCGCATCATGCGGCCCCAAGGGGACTTCAGCGCCATCTCCGCCAGCCAGATCAGCGCCAGCAGGACGACCACGAAAAACCCCGCATAGGCCAGTTTCACGGCAATCGACGATGCGGTGACCGGGTCGAATCCCCAGGCCTGCATCCGTGCGACGAACCCTTCGCTTTTCTGCAGGTCGATCTCATAGGGCACCGGGCGCGGCACGCCGACGACGTTCTTGACCCCGCGGCTCAGCCAGTCCTCGTTTTTCAGCACCGAGATGATGATCTCGGCGATGCCCAGCGTCGCGATCGCCAGATAGTCCGACCGCAGCCCAAGCGCCGTCTTGCCGATCAGCCAGGCCGCGCCCGCCGCCAGCAGTCCGCCCACCGGCCAGGCAACCAGAACCGGAAGGCCCAGCCCGCCAAGATAGCCGGTTCCGGCCGGGTTGACCTTTTCGACCGCGACCACACCGGGATCGAAGACCCAACGATAGGTAAGAAATCCGACGACGAGGATCGCCAGCACCGCCAGCGCCCGCATCCGCCCATGCGGCAACCGCGCCCATGCCAGGATCGCCGCGACGATGGTCAGTGCGCCCAGCACCAGCCCCAGGATCACCCGCAGCCCGCCTGCCGCCCAGGCCTCGCCGACCGGCGGCATGCCCACCAGCACCGCCGCCAGGCCGCCGAGCGCCACAAAACCCATCACTCCGATGTTAAAGAGCCCGGCATAGCCCCACTGCATGTTTACCCCAAGCGCCATGATCGCGCTGATCAGACCCATGTTGAAAATGCCAAGGGCCACGTTCCACGACTGAAAGATGCCGGTCGCCAGGATCAGCCCGAAAACCAGGGCGAACAGAAGGGTATTCTTCAGCGAAACGCTCATCCCGTTTTTCCCGCGAAGATGCCGGTGGGACGGAACAGCAGCACGATCACCAGAATCACGAAGCTGACGGCGAATTTATAGTCGGTGCTGAGAAGCTGTACCAAACCCGATGGCTCCAGCGCCTCGGGCATCAGATATCCCAGCACTTTCTTCCAGGCATAGGTGACGGTGACCTCGGAAAAGGCAATGACGAACCCGCCGACGATGGCGCCCACGGGCGAGCCGAGCCCGCCGACGATGGCGCTGGCGAAGATCGGCAGCAAAAGCTGAAAGTAGGTGAAGGGCTTGAACGACTTGTCGAGCCCGTACAGGACACCCGCCACCGTCGCCAGCGCCGCGACGATGATCCAGGTGATCGCAACCACCCGTTCCGGATTGATACCCGACAGAAGCGCAAGATCCTCGTTGTCGGAATAGGCCCGCATCGACTTGCCCGTGCGGGTCCGGTTGAGAAACCAGAACAGCGCCGCGACCACGATCACCGCGGTGACGATGGTGATGCCCTGGCTGGTCTTGAACGCCAGTCCTTCGCGCAGCCCCGTCATCGCCTTGAACTCGCGCGCCGAGACGATGAAACGCGCGCCGTCCGCGAACCTCTGGTCGTCGGGGCCGATGACGAACCGCACCAGCCCGTTCATCATGAACATCACGCCCATCGATACGATCACCAGCACCACGGGCTTGGCCCGCTGCTGCCGATAGAATCCATAGATCACCCGGTCGGTTCCCAGCAGCAAAAGCGCCGTCACCAAGATCCCTACCGGCAGGGCAAGTAGAGCCGTCGGCAACGGACCGCCCGCCACCCCAAACGGGCTTAGAACCCAGTCGGCTATGGGAAACAACAAGGTCGGGAAATTGAACTGCAACCAAGCAAAGACCAGCGGGATGCTCCAGGTCACAAGGATCGTCACCATCGCCCCGAAGGCCATCGTGTCGCCATGGGCGAAATTGGAAAACCGCAGGATGCCGTAGATCAGCGTCACCCCCAGCGCGCCGAGCGCCAGCTGCGCGCCATAGGCCGTGGCCGGGACCAGCACGAAATTCGCAAAGGCGACGAGGGCGTTCAGCACGTCCATCAGCGATGCACCTCGCACCGGCCGGTCAGACGCTGGCCGATGGGGCGGGAATAGACGGCGTCCTTCCCGGGCGCGAAGGTCAAAAGATGCGTGCCTTCGAAACTCTCGGCCCAGAATCCGCGTACGCCGCCGGCCATCAGGATGGGCTCGGCGTTGAACCGCTCCCCCGCCACCTTGACCGTCGTGATCTTCTTTCGCGGCGGCTCGTCGGGCGAGTAGGCCAGCGCGAACTGGTCGCTGTCGATGGTAAAGCTGACATCGACCGGAGGCGAGACACAGACCGACCGTCCGGGGCAGGGGGCCGAGACCGTGCAATCGACGCGTTCGATCAAAGCCGCGGCCGGGTCTGTTGACAGACCAAGCGCCAGCGCGAACGGGACGAGTCCCGCCATCAAACGAGGACAGCGCACGTTCCTCATCCCCCCAGAAAGCTCTTGCGCACTTCGGGGTCGGCCAGCAGGGTCTGGCCGGTGTCGGTGTATCGATTGCGCCCCTGGACCAGAACATAGCCCGTATCGGCGATGTTCAGGGCCTGGCGCGCGTTCTGCTCGACCATCAGGATCGAAATCCCCGTCCGCGCCACCTCGATGATCCGGTCGAAAAGCTCGTCCATCACGATCGGCGAGACCCCGGCGGTCGGTTCATCGAGCATCAGCACCTGCGGTTCGGTCATCAGCGCCCTGCCGACCGCGACCTGCTGGCGCTGCCCGCCGCTCAACTCGCCGGCTATCTGGCGCCGCTTGTCCTTCAGGATCGGGAACAGCTCGTACACCTGCTCCATCGTGCGGTTGATGTCGTCGCGGCGCAGGAACGCGCCCATCTCCAGGTTTTCCTCGACCGTCAGCGAGGCAAAGATGTTCGAGTTCTGCGGCACGAACGCCATACCCTTCGCCACCCGCGCCTGCGGCGTCAGGCCCGAGATGTCCTGACCATCCAGCCGCACTGCCCCCTGTCGCAGGTTCAGCATGCCGAAGACCGCGCGCATCGCCGTCGACTTGCCCGCGCCGTTGGGGCCGACGATCACCGCGATCTCTCCCTTTTTCACCGCGATCGTGCAGTCATGCAGGATATCGGCCCCCATGCCGTAGCCGCCGGTCATGCCGTCGCCGATCAGGAACTGACCGTTCGCCACGGGTTTCGCCGTGGCTGCGGCGGTGGCGGCGCGCACGGGTTCGGCGCTGCCGATACCGTCGGGATTGGTGATCGTACGATCCTTGTTGCCGCGGTCGTTCTGATAGGCGTTCTGGGTCACCGAAGTTGCCCTTTCGGTTTTTCACCGCACGCCGCCGGGGCGGCATCAATACCGGGATCAACGCATGTCCGCCGCTCCCCGGTTGCAGGGTAGAGACGGGATGGGGCTGCGGGTATCGATTTCACGCCGTCACCTTGTTCTTCAGCCCGGTTCCCAGATAGGCCTCGATCACGTGCTCGTTGGCCTTGATTTCGTCAATCGTCCCTTCGGCCAGCACCTTGCCCTCGGCCATACAGATCACCGGATCGCAGAGCCGCCCGATGAAATCCATGTCGTGCTCGATCATGCAGAATGTGTAGCCGCGCTCGCTGTTCAGTCGAAGGATCGCATCTCCGATGGTGTTCAGCAATGTCCGGTTCACCCCGGCCCCGACCTCATCGAGGAACACGACCTTTGCATCCACCATCATGGTGCGGCCAAGTTCCAGCAACTTCTTTTGTCCGCCGGACAGGTTCCCGGCCTTTTCGTCCCGCAAATGGTCTATCGTAAGAAATTCAAGAACTTCGTCTGCTTTCTTCAACAGCTCGCGTTCTTCCGCCGCGACCTTGCCGCGCCGGAACCAGGCGTTCCACAGCGCTTCGCCCGACTGCCCGCCCGGCACCATCGTCAGGTTCTCGCGCACTGTCATCGAATGAAACTCGTGTGCGATCTGAAAGGTTCTAAGCAGCCCCTTGCCGAAAAGCGTGTGCGGCGGAAGGCCGGTAATGTCCTCTCCGGCCATGGACACACAGCCTGCCGTTGGTTTAAGAACGCCCGCGATCACGTTGAACAGGGTCGTTTTTCCGGCGCCATTAGGACCGATCAGGCCCGTGATCGAGCCTTCCGCGATCTGCAGCGAAGCGCCATCGACGGCGTGGAAACCGCCGAAATGCTTGTGGACGTCGTCGACCACGATCATGGTTCGCGCAGCCCTCGCGTGCCTGAACTCGAATGCAACAACAGCCCGGCTGTCTGAGGCCGGGCTGTTGTTTGGATGAGGCGGGTTTACTTGCGACCCGCGGTCACTTCTTCGCCGTTTTCGAAGCCCACAACCCGGTAGGTGCCGGCCGCTTCGCCGGGCCCGATCAATTCGACCCCCGTTGCGCCGACATAGTCAATGTCGCCGCCATCCGCCAGGATCTCCAGCGCCTTGGCCAGTTCCCCGGATTGAATCGGTTCGCCCGGCGCGTTGGCGACATCCATGATCTTACCGGCAAAATCGGCGGAGTCCGAAGAGCCCGCCGCCTGCATCGCCAACATGATCAGCGCTGCCGCGTCATAGCTTTCCGGCACGAAGGGCGAGGTTGCGTCGAACGCGCCGCCGACAAGATCGGTGAACCGCGTTGCCAGCTCGTCCGACGGGCTGGGGTGCTGGCCCGAAGAACCGTCGATTTCGGAACCGAAGTTTTCGACAAGCTTGTCCGAGATCATGCCATCGGGGAAGTGGAACGTGTCGAACGCGCCCGAATCGAGCGCCGCGCGTACGATGCCGCTGCCGCCCTGATCGACATAGCCCGCGACCACCAGACGGTCGCCGCCGGCCGAGGCCAGCGCGCCCACTTCGGCCGAATAGTCGGCCTTGCCGTCTTCATGCGCGGCGCTGATCGTGACGCTGCCGCCGGCGGCCTCGAACGCGGCCTGGAAGCTGTCGGCGAGGCCCTTGCCGTAGTCGTTGTTGGTATAGGTGACGGCCACCTCGTTGATCCCGGCCTCCATCAGCACTTCGGTCATCACGACGCCCTGACGCGCGTCCGAGGGCGAGGTCCGGAAGAACAGGCCGTCATCCTCGGCGGTCGACAGTGCCGGCGAGGTCGCCGAGGGCGAGATCATGACGATCCCGTTCGGCCGGGCCACATTCTGCAGAATGGCGCCGGTCACGCCCGAGCAATCCGCGCCCATGATCGCCTTGACGCCATCGGCGGTCACCAAGCGCTCGGCCGCGGCGGTGGCGGCGCCCGCGTCGACACAGGTCGAATCCGCGCGGACCGGGGTGACTTTGGCCCCGCCCATGAGTTTGCCGCTGTCGGTGACTTCCTTCATTGCCAGTTCGGCCCCGTCGGCCATCTGCGGCGTCAGGGATTCGATCGGACCGGTGTAGCCGAGTATCACGCCGATCTTGATGTCTTCGGAATGGCTGCCCGCCATTGCGGCGCCGGCAAGCGAAATCAACGCCGCGGAGCCAAGAAGCAGATGTTTCATGTATATCCTCCCAGAGACCCATTGCATTCTGCGGCGGAAAAATAGGCGCGGCTTGGCCAAAAGGAAAGCGAATTCAAAGCGCCCGCCTCACCGGCTCGTGTGTGGAAGCCCGGACCGGCCCGCCCTACATCTAGATTCGCTGCAATGGAGGTCCCGATGCGCTTTGTTCTCGCCTTTGTTTTCGTCGCCGCAGCTTTGCCCGTTTGGTCCGATCAGATGGCGACCTCGGCAGGCAAGGTGCAGGTCGAGGCGGTCATGACCGGTCTCGACGAGCCTTGGGGCATTGGATTTCTGCCCGATGGGGGCGTGCTGGTGACCGAACGCGGCGGGACGCTGTGGCACCTGTCATCTGCGGGGCAAAGGACCCGCGTCGGCACGGGGTTGGACGTGGTGGCGCGCGGGCAGGGCGGCCTGTTGGACGTGATGGTGCCGCGTGACTTTGCGCAAAGCCGCGAGGTGTTTCTGAGTTTTTCCAAGCGTCAGCGCGGCGGTTCGGGCACGGCTCTGGCCGTGGGGCGGCTGAGCGTGACCGGTGACCGGCTGCAGGATGTCCGGGTGATCTTTGAGATGGCGCCGGGGTCAAGCGGTGGCCGTCATTTCGGCTCGCGCCTCGTCGAGGCGCGTGACGGGACGCTGTTTCTGACCATCGGCGATCGTGGAGACCGCCCGTCGGCACAGGATCTTAGCCGCCACAACGGTTCCATTATACGCATCAACCGGGATGGTTCGGTTCCTGCGGACAATCCCTTCGTCGGGCAGGCCGGCGTCAGACCTGAAATCTGGTCCTTCGGCCACCGCAACCCGCAGGGCGCCACGCTCGACGCGGACGGCCGGCTTTGGTCCGTCGAGCACGGCGCACGCGGCGGCGATGAGGTCAACCGCATCAAGCGCGGGGCCAACTATGGCTGGCCGGTCATCGCCTATGGCCGGCACTATTCCGGTCAGAAGATCGGCGAGGGGACCGCGCGGCCAGGCATGGAGCAGCCGGAATTCTACTGGGACCCGTCGATTGCGCCTTCGGGCATGATGGTCTATTCCGGCAAGCTTTGGCCGGACTGGCGCGGTGATATGTTCATCGGCTCTCTGAAATTCGATTATATTTCAAGGCTTAGCGGGCCGAACTTCAAAGAAGTCGAGCGCATTGAAGGCGACGAGACCGCGCGTGTGCGCGATGTTCGCGAGGCCCCGGACGGCTCGATCTGGTTCCTGTCGGTCAACAACGACAGCCTTTACCGACTGACGCCGGGCTAGCTAGACGCCTCAGGCAGCCTGCTGCGACGGCGCTGGCGTGGTGACAAGCTGCATACGCTGCGCCTTGCCGTCGGGCGTTTCGCCGATCTTGGTCAGTTTCCCGAGCCCAGCCAGGCCCGGCAGTATCTCATGCGACAGCCGTTTGCGGATGTCGAGTATGACGGACCCACCGGGCACCACCGACGACTTGAAAAAATCGAGATACATGTCGCAGGGATAGTGAAAGCCGCAGGAAATGAAGCTGACAGCCAGATCGATCTCTTTATGGTCCAGCACATCTTGCTGCAAAGGGTTGACCGCGTGCACCGCATCGGCAGAGCACTTGTTGGCCAGCAGGAACTTTCTTGCGGTCGAAAGGCTTGAATAAGCAGCACCTTGGCGACGGAACTTAAAGTGGCGCTCGCGGCTTTCCTCTGTGTCGACAAGCACCAGATCGCAGCCGAATTCGGCATGGGCGAAGAGATCGAAAAATCCATAACCGCAGCCGATATCGGCCAGTTTCCTGGGCTTCAGCCGCGTCAGAACGGGCCGCAGGTCACCATATTCCAACGCGATGAACCCCAGCGCCCGGCGCACCAGCGTCAGGCCCTGCTGTTCGCAGATCCGCAAAAGCGGCCCGTCATTGCCCCGCACCCAGGCGCGGATGGCGTCGGGTGCCTGCGCAATGTCCGCGAGTGTTTCCGACCGTTGAAGGGCGACGTTCAGAATGTCGCCGACGCGGAACATCGACAGGTCCAACGATTGAATGGCGTCGCCTTCTGCTGCCTGCAGCGCAGCGTGGAATCGTTTCATGCTCTTGCCTCAATTGCCGGGACTCCGGCTTTTTGTTCCAACCTAGCGGAAAATGTGGCCGAAGCATGGCGCTCAGGCGGCCAGATTCGGATTGCGTCGCCGGACGGCCTGCCGATTTGTGCTGCAGGGTCCGGCACGTTGCCGTGATCACATCCCGCGATCGCGGATTTCCGGGCCCGGTACCGGCCAGCTGACGTCAGACCGACAGACGCGCCGCGTGCGAGCCGCGCTCGCGATAGGGGGTGGTGTCGTAATGCGACCGGTAGCATTTGGAGAAATGCGAGGGCGATGCGAAGCCACAGGCCAGCGCCACGTTGATCACCGACATATCGGTCTGCATCAGCAGGTTGCGCGCCTTCTGCAGGCGCAGTTCCATGTAATAGCGCTTGGGCGACCGGTTCAGATAGCGCCGGAACAACCGCTCCAGCTGCCGCGTCGACATACCGACGTCGCGCGCCAGGATCGAGGGGCTGACCGGCTCCTCGATATTCTGCTCCATCATCTGGATCACCTGGGAAAGCTTGGGGTGCCGCACGCCGATCCGCGTCGGCACCGACAGCCGCTGAGTGTCCTGATCGGTGCGAATCGAGGTATAGATCAGCTGGTCCGCCACCGCGTTGGCCAATTCCTCGCTGTGGTCCTCTGCGATCAGCTTCAGCATCAGGTCGATCGAGGCCGTGCCACCCGCCGTGGTGATCCGGTTTCCATCTATGACGAAGACCGATTTCGTCAGTTCGACATCCTCGAACTCCTCGACGAAACTGTCCTGGTTTTCCCAATGGATCGTGGCTTTCTTTCCATCGAGCAGACCCGCCTTGGCCAGCGTGTAGCCTGCCGTGCAAAGCCCGCCGATGGTTGCGCCGCGCCGCGCCTCGCGCCGCAGCCAGTTCAGCACCTTCTTGGTCGATGCCGCCTGAACGTCTATGCCGCCGCAGACCAGAATCGTATCGTCCCGGTTCAGTTCGCCGAGATCGCCGTCGACCTGAAAGCCGGTACCGGCCGAACAACGCACCAGGTCACCGCCTTCCCCGGCCAGGGACCATTCGTACAGCGTCTTGCCCGCCATCCTGTTGGCGATCCGCAAGCTTTCCAGGGCGCAGGCAAAGCAGAGCAAGGTGAAATTGTCGAGCAGCACGAAGACGAAGCGCCGCGGCCGTCGGCCGGTGTCTTCGACATCTACGATATGGCGGGTCATCTGCATTGCGCGAACCTTCGGCGCATAAGTTTTAAGCAACCGAAGCAGGTTTGTGCGGCACGATCAAGGTAGAGCCTCACGAAAAACGCTCGGTTTGTCGCAAAGCACAGTCGGATTGTCCCCATTTCCAGGTTTGCAGGGGCTGGCGAAGCGCGTATAGGGAAGCCTTGGTACGAAAGCCCGTGACACTTTGGAGCGAGACGATGAGCGATTGGGACAAATCTGGCTGGCGCAACAAGCCTCGGGTCCAGATGCCCGACTATACGGACGAGGCCGCATTGGGCGCCGCCGAGGCGCAGCTGTCGAAGTATCCGCCGCTCGTTTTTGCCGGCGAGTCGCGCCGGCTGAAGGACAAGCTGGCCGCAGTCAGCCGCGGCGAGGCGTTTCTGCTGCAGGGCGGGGATTGCGCCGAAAGCTTCGAAGAGTTCTCCGCCGACAATCTGCGCGACACGTTCAAGGTCTTTCTGCAGATGGCGATGGTTCTGACCTTCGGCGCCAAGGTGCCGGTCGTGAAGGTGGGCCGCGTGGCCGGACAGATGGCCAAACCGCGCTCGGCCCCGACCGAAACGGTCGAGGGCGTGGAACTGCCCAGCTACCGTGGCGACATCATCAACGGGTTCGACTTCACGCCCGAGGCGCGGATCCCCGATCCGAACCGGATGCTGCAGGCCTATACCCAGGCCGCGGCTTCGCTGAACCTGCTGCGCGCGTTCTCGACGGGCGGTTTCGCCGACATGCACCGGGTGCATGCCTGGACACTGGGGTTTACCGATGCCGAGGACGCCGCGCGTTACCGCGACATCGCCAACCGCATCCAGGATACCATCGATTTCATGGCCGCCGCCGGGATCACCGGTGCGACGACGCATGAGTTTTCGACGGTGGACTACTACACCAGCCACGAGGCGCTGCTTCTGGAATACGAAGAGGCGCTCTGCCGGCTCGATTCGACGTCCGGCAGGTGGCTGGCGGGTTCTGGCCACATGATCTGGATCGGCGACCGGACCCGGCAGCCGGATGGCGCCCATGTGGAGTTTTGCCGCGGAGTGCAGAACCCGATCGGGCTGAAATGCGGGCCGTCGATGACGACCGGGCACCTCAAGGCGCTGATGGCGAAACTCAATCCGGACAACGAACCGGGGCGGCTGACGCTGATCGCGCGTTTCGGCGCCGGGACGGTGGGCGAACATCTGCCGCGGCTGATCCGGGCGGTGCGCGAAGAAGGCGCCAGCGTGGTCTGGTCCTGCGATCCGATGCACGGGAACACGATCAAATCCGCCTCGGGCTACAAGACCCGGCCCTTTGAGTCCGTGCTCCGCGAGGTGCAGGAGTTCTTCGATATCCACAACGCCGAGGGCACCACACCCGGCGGCGTGCATTTCGAGATGACCGGCCAGGACGTCACCGAATGCACCGGCGGGGTGCGCGCGGTGACGGATGAAAACCTGAGCGACCGGTATCACACCGCCTGCGATCCGCGGCTGAACGCAAGCCAGGCGCTGGAGCTTGCCTTCCTGATTGCCGAAGAGCTGATCGAACGCCGGACGCCCCGCCGGGCGGCTGCGGTCTAAATCTTCAACAACAAAAAAAGGGCGCCGTGAGGCGCCCTTGCCGTTTGATCGGCCGGGGTGTCCGCGTCAGCCGTCGTTCTTCACCAGCCGAAGATGCGCGCGCTTGGGTCCGGTTGGCGCAAACCTTGCCGCAGGCTCGGCAAAGCCGGGCATCACCGGGCGCTGAGCCGTCGTCTGGGCAGGCGCCGGACCGGCAGTGGCGATGATGCGGCGCAGCTGCACGTGTTCCAGGGCAAAGCGGCGCGGCGCGCGTCCGACGGCGCCATCGCTTTGCAGGCATCCCAGGATTCGCGGCGCGCCACCGCCTTCGTTGCCCAGCGGCGCCAGGTACATCCGGCCGGCCAGCGGCGGTCTGCCGATACCGCGCTCGCCTGCCAGCGTGATATCGGCGACCTGCGGCCGCGATATCACCAGATCCAAGATCCGCCCGACCCGGTTCCGCGACTGCGGCGCGAAGAACGCGGTCAGCGGCATGCCGCGGACTTCCATGCCAAGAAGGTCGTTCAGATGCATGCCGGCAACCCGCACGCGCCCGACACCCTGGCCGATATGTTCC
This sequence comes from Rhodobacter sp., assembly GCA_030065095.1. Taxonomy (GTDB): domain Bacteria; phylum Pseudomonadota; class Alphaproteobacteria; order Rhodobacterales; family Rhodobacteraceae; genus JASJCA01. Next base: position 165,005 of record JASJDP010000027.1, on the reverse strand, counting down.
AGCACAAACGCGAATTCGAGCGCCCGTTCCAGCCCGCGCGGATCGATCTCGGACCGGTCCGGCATCAGCCGCCCGGCGCGCTGGCCTTCCCAATAGGCGTCGACCTGGGCAATGGCCGGAAAATTCACCCGCCGCCCCCCGCGTGCGACGGCCCCATCGAGAAACGAAACGACATTGCCGCCCATCGCATAACGCAACTCCATGTCCTCACCCACCTTGTACCGGCGTCCAGCCCCCGACATTGTGGCTGCGAAGCCCGTCTGTTAACCCTAGCGTCAGAATCCTTATTCTTTCCTTAATCTTGCACAAAATGCGGCAAAAAGGGGGCGAAAAAGTCTTAAATGGTTAACCTCTATGACTAAATCCATGACGGGCTTCGCCGCACTGAACGGTGCGAGTCCGGGCTGGACCTGGGCCTGGGACATGCGCGCGGTCAATGCCCGCGGGCTCGACATCCGCCTGCGTCTGCCCGACTGGATCGAAGGGCTCGAAGGACAGGTGCGTGCGGCCGTGACTGCCACGGTCAAACGCGGCAACGTGACCGTCGGCCTGAAACTCGCCCGCACGGCGGACAACGCCGGTGAACATATCGACGAGGCCGCACTCGTCCGCGTTCTGGGCCAGATGGCGACCATCGATGCCGCGGCCGCCGAGGCGGGTCTGCCATTGGCGCGCGCCTCGGCGGCGGACGTGCTGGCGGTGCGCGGGGTCCTGGTGCAACCCCTGCCGGAAGACGAGGCGGCCCCGCTGGCCAAGGCACTCGGCGCGGACCTTCCGCAGCTCGTGGCAGCCTTCGACGCCATGCGCATCAGCGAAGGCACCGCATTGGCGCAGGTGCTGACCGATCAGCTTGCGCGCGTCGCGGACCTGGCCGGGCAGGCCGCCGCCCTGGCCGAAGACCGCAAGGCGCAGACGGCCGCCCGCCTGAAGGACAATCTTGCCAAGGTCCTGAGCAACACCGACGGCGCCGATCCCGATCGCGTCGCGCAGGAGCTTGCCCTGATCGCCGTCAAGTCCGACGTGACCGAGGAGATCGACCGCCTGCGCGCCCATGTCGCCGCCGCCCGCGATCTGTTGTCTAGCGCCGGGCCGGTCGGCCGTAAGCTCGATTTTCTGATGCAGGAGTTCAACCGCGAGGCCAACACGCTTTGCTCGAAATCGCAGTCGACCGAGCTGACCCGGGTCGGTCTTGACCTGAAGGCGACCATCGATCAGATGCGCGAGCAGGTGCAGAACGTGGAGTGACGCATGGCCGCGCGCCGGGGCATCCTGATCATTCTCAGCTCGCCCTCCGGCGCGGGCAAATCGACACTGGCGCGCAGCCTGCGTGACTGGGATCCGACGATCGCGTTTTCGGTGTCGGCGACCACGCGCGCGCCGCGGCCCGGCGAACAGGACGGGCGGGAGTATTTCTTTCGCAGCCGCGAAGACTTTCTCGCCATGGTCGAAACCGGAGAGATGCTGGAACATGCCGAGGTCTTCGGCAATCTTTACGGATCTCCCCGCGCGCCCGTCGAAACCGCCATCGAATCCGGCCGCGACGTGCTTTTCGACATCGACTGGCAGGGCGGTCAGCAGATCCGCAACTCGGCGCTTGGCCGCGACGTGGTATCGATTTTCATCCTGCCGCCATCCATCGCCGAACTCGAAGGCCGCTTGCTGTCGCGCGCGCAGGACAGCGCCGAGGTGATCGCGGGGCGGATGCGGAAGAGTTTGGCCGAGATCAGCCATTGGGCCGAGTACGACTATGTTCTGGTCAACCGCGATCTGGACGTTGCAGCCGGCAGGCTGCGCACGATCCTTCAGGCCGAACGCATGCGACGCGACCGTCAACCGGAGCTCAGCGATTTCGTGCGCGGGCTGAACCGGGAATTCGAGGAGCGGCTATGACGATCTATGCTTTGGGCCCTCTGGCGCCGTCCTTTCCGGCGGATGGGGATTGGTGGGTGGCGCCGGACGCCAATCTGATCGGCCAGGTGATCCTGCAGGGCGGGACCTCGGTCTGGTTCGGGGCGACGCTGCGCGGCGACAACGAGCCGATCACCGTGGGGCAGGGGAGCAACATCCAGGAAAACTGTGTCCTGCACACCGACATGGGATATCCGCTGGCCATCGGAGCCAACTGCACCATCGGGCACAAGGCGATGCTGCACGGCTGCACGATCGAGGACGGTGTGCTGGTCGGCATGGGGGCGACGGTCCTGAACGGCGCGGTGATCGGGGCCAGCTGTCTGATCGGAGCGAATGCCCTGATCACCGAGGACAAACGCATTCCGCCCGGTTCGCTGGTGATGGGCAGTCCGGGCAAGGTGGTGCGTCCGCTGGACGAGGCAGCCAAACAGCGGCTGATCGCCTCGGCGTTGCACTATCAGGAAAAGATGCGCAGATATCGCACGGGTCTTTCGCCCGTTGAAATGACCGATTGAAAACCGATCCTCTCTCGTCTCCATCTGGGGCACTCCCTGGCCGAAGGACCTGACGAAATGACGCCCAAGACCCCGGTGCGGCGCACGCCCTGGCCGGACAGTTCCAGCAGAGCCGTCGTGACGCCGCTGCAGCCCTCGGTGGTTTATGCCTCCGAATCGCCCGACGCGCTGGATGCGCAATACGACGGCCGCGCGCCCGGCTATACCTATGCCCGCGAAGGCCACCCGAACGCCGATGTGCTGGCCACCAAGATCGATACGATGGAGGGCGCCCAAGGCGGTCTGGTCGTCGGCAGCGGCATGGCCGCCGTCACCGCCACGATGCTGGGCTTGCTGAAGGCCGGCGACCACGTGGTCGGCGGCAACCAGCTTTACGGCCGCTCCATGCGGATGCTGGCAGAGGAACTGCCGCGCTTCGGCATCGGAACCGCCATGGCCGATCCGACCGATGTCGCCGCGGTCGAGGCCGCACTTACGCCGGACACCCGGCTGATCCTGGTCGAGGTCGTCTCGAATCCCACATTGCGCGTGTCCGACATCGAGGGGATCGTCAACCTCGCCCGTGCCCGGGGGCTGCTTTTGGCCGTAGACAACACCTTTACCACGCCGCGCGGCTTCCGGCCCTTCGACCACGGCGCAGATATCGTGATCCATTCGGTCACCAAGCTTCTGGCCGGACATTCCGACGCGACGCTCGGGTATGTTGCCCTGAAGGACCCCGGCCGGCGCAAGGCCGTCTACGACACCGCCGTCACGCTGGGTCTGACGCCAAGCCCGTTCGATTGCTGGCTGGCCGAGCGCGGGCTTTATTCCTTCGAACTGCGCTATGACCGTGCCGAAAGCAACGCCGCGGCGCTTGCCGACGCGCTTGCCGGCATGCCCGGCATCCGGCGGGTGTTATACCCCGGCCGCCGCGACCATCCCGACCACAACCGCGCGACGTCCCTTTTGGGGGACAGGGGCGGCAACATGGTCAGTTTCGAGATCGACGGAGGGCGCGACGCCGCCAACGCCCTGGTCCGGGCCGCCGCCGACATCGCCTTTGCCCCCACGCTTGGCGATATCGGTACGACGCTGAGCCACCCCGCGACCTCGTCTCACCGGGCATTGACGCCCGAGGCGCGCGCCGCGCTTGGCATGTCCGAAGGCTTCTTCCGCGTGTCGGTCGGCGTTGAAGACGCCGACCTGCTGATCGACGAGTTCGGTATCGCAATTGCCGCCGCCACGGGCTAGTCGATGACCCCGGACATGTTGCAGCCCCTGATGAACGCGGTACCGATGCCGCTGGTGCTGATCGGCGGCAACGAACGTGTCCTTGCCGCCAATGCGGCCGCCGACGACCTGTTCGGCGCGTTGGAACGGGACCGCCACTATGTCACCGTTCTACGCCAGCCGTCGCTGCTCGACTGCATCGAGGACGCGCTGCGCGGCGCCATCCAGCGCGAAACGCAATTCGTTCGCCGCGACGCCACCCGTGACACCACCTACCGGGCCATGGCCGCACCCGTGCGCCTGGACGGCCGCGACGGTGTTCTTCTGAGCCTCGAGGACATCGGCCATGTCGAGGCGGCGGTCCAGATGCGCCGCGACTTCGTCGCCAATGTCAGCCACGAGCTGCGCACGCCGCTGACCGCGGTCCTGGGCTTTATCGAAACCCTGCAGGGCCCGGCGCGGTATGACGACTCCGCCCAGCAGCGGTTCCTCGACATGATGCAGCGCGAGGCCAGCCGGATGAGCCGGCTGATCCAGGATCTTCTGTCGCTCAGCCGGGTCGAGGCGGCCGAACGGCAACGGCCGACCGGCCGGATCGATGTGGCGGGCCTGATCACCTCGGCCACGATGACACTGGGGCCCCTGGTTCAGGAAACCGGTGTGACGCTCGAGGTGCTGGGCGCCGACGACGCCCTGGAGATCCCGGGCGACGCCGACCAGATATTGCAGGTCGTCACCAATCTGATGGAGAACGCCGTCAAGTACGGAGACCAAAGGGTCGAGGTCACGCTCTCGCAGGACGACCGCGATCCTGTTCTGCGCGCGCCCGCAATCCGGATCGAGGTACGCGACGACGGCGAGGGCATCGATCCGATTCATATCCCGCGCCTGACCGAGCGGTTCTACCGCATCGACAACCACCGCTCGCGCGAGCTGGGCGGCACCGGGCTGGGCCTCGCGATCGTGAAGCACATCGTCAGCCGCCACCGCGGTCGGATGCGCATCGAGAGCGACCTGGGCAATGGCAGCCGGTTCGTCGTGATCCTGCCTCGGAGTTAGCAGGTCGGGCCGGCATTCGGCACAGGACGGAAAACCGCTGGGACGCCACCGTGGCCATGCCGTGCCTGAACCGTGGGGCGGACCTTGCCGGATCCGCGTCGCAGCCGATGCGATCCTTGCCGCGTTAAGCGGCACCGCACGCCCAATACATCTCCGGGCGGCAAGAGGATCAAGCCGGACCCCTCTCGACCCGGGATCGATTCGCCGGTCCGTGGCCGGTTCGGGTTGGGTCGGGGGCACCTGTGAAATCGGGCTGATGTGGTTTGCTGTTCCGCCGGAAAACACCGTCTCGGGATTTGTCTGAAATCGCAAAAAAGTCCGGAATGAACTGATTTGGTTCAGACTTCTTCGGCAGCGCCAAGACGGCTTACGCTTGGTCAACTTCGACTGTCACAAAACCGTTACGATCCTGTCACAAAAGGTTTGGTGCCGACACCTAGGCACGCGCTTGCGCAAGGCGGAGCAAGGGACGCTTCCGCCGCGGAAACCAGACCAGGAGTTTTCAATGTCCTTCGCAAAACTGACCGCCTCCACTTTGGCGATCGCTGCTGTCTCTGCCACGGCTGCCGTGGCCCAGAGCCGTGACAACGTGCAAGTTGCCGGGTCCTCGACCGTGTTGCCCTACGCCTCGATCGTGGCGGAAGCCTTTGGCGAGAACTTCGATTTTCCGACCCCCGTCGTCGAATCGGGCGGGTCGTCCGCCGGTCTCAAGCGCTTTTGCGAGGGCGTCGGCGAAAACACCATCGACGTGGCCAATGCGTCGCGCAAGATTCGCGAAAAAGAGATCAAGGCCTGCGCCGAGGCCGGCGTGACCGACATCATCGAGGTCCGCATCGGCTATGACGGTATCGTATTCGCCAGCCAGTTCGACGGCCCGGCCTACACGACCTTCACCCAGTCGGACATCTTCAACGCCCTGGCCCCGAAGGTCATGGTAGGCGGTGAACTGGTCGACAACCCGCACAGCCAGTGGGCCGATTTCAACCCCGACCTGCCGGCCGAGGACATCCTGGCCTTCATCCCCGGCACCAAGCACGGCACCCGCGAAGTGTTCGAGGAAAAGGTGATCGCGGCCGGCTGTGAAGCCACCGGCGCGTTCGAGGCGATGATGGCGGCCGGCATGTCGGAAGACGACGCCGAAGACGCCTGCCTCGAGGTCCGCACCGACGGCCGTTCGGTCGACATCGACGGCGACTATACCGAAACCCTGGCCCGCATCGACGCCAACGCCAACGGCATCGGCGTGTTCGGCCTGGCGTTCTACGAAAACAACACCGACAAGCTGAAGGTCGCCACGATGGCGGGCGTCGCGCCGTCGACCGAGACCATCGCGTCGGGCGAATACCCGGTGTCGCGTCCGTTGTTCTTCTACATCAAGAAGGCGCATATCGGCGTGATCCCGGGTCTAAAGGAATACGCCGAATTCTTCATCTCGGATGAGATCGCGGGCGGCGACGGCCCGCTGGCCCAGTACGGCCTGGTCTCGGACCCCGAACTGTCCGCGACCCAGGAGGCGGTCGCCAACGAAAAAACCATGTAAGCCCTACCGGCGAGCGTGGCCGGCGCACGGGGAACCCCCCGTGCGCCGGTTTCCAGATTTCCTGTCTTTCCCCGTATTGAAGGACGCGACATGCCGCTTCATTGGCTGGTTCTCATCGTTCTCACCCTAGGTGCCGTGGGCTATATTGTCGGTCGCCGACGCGCCATGAAGTCGGCCGGCGGCGACGCCCGTTTCCTGCACTCACTGCCCGCCTACTACGGAACCAACGTCCTGCTGGTGACCGTGGTCCCGGCCATTTTGTTGTTGATCGTATGGCTGCTGGTTCAGCCGCTGGTCATCAACAATCAGGTCACCGGCACGATCCCGGATGAGTCAATCCCCGAAGGCGGATCGCTGGGCCTGGTGATGTCCGACGTCCGCCGCGTGGCGGAAGGGCTGGATACCGCCATCGACGCCGGTGCCATGTCGCGAGAAGAGGCGGCGTCGATCCGAACCGAAGTCACCGATGTCCGACAGCGCCTTGCCGAGGTCGGCGTCGCGCTTGGCTCGAACGTCCGGCCGGAGGTTCTGCGCGCCGCGCAACAATACCGGTCGCTGGACGCCACCGGCGATCTGGCGATGACCGTTGCGCTGCTCGTGCTGGCCTTGGCCGGGTTTGGCTATGGCGTGCTGCGCACGACCAAGGATTTCCGCGCCCGCAACGTGGTTGAAAAAGGCATCCTGGCGCTGTTGATCGGCGCGGCCTCGATTGCGATCCTGACCACCATCGGCATCGTTCTGTCGCTGATCTTCAACACGGTCGAGTTTTTCGGCCTCTACCCGGCGTGGGACTTTTTCCTCGGCACCACCTGGGCGCCCAGCTTTTCCGGCCGTGGCGGTGCGTCCGAACTGGGTGTTCTGCCGCTGCTCTGGGGTACGCTTTACATCTCGATCATCGCGCTGCTGGTCGCGGTTCCGATCGGCCTCTTCGCCGCCGTCTACCTATCGGAATATGCATCACCGGCGGTCCGCTCGGTGGCAAAGCCGCTGATCGAAATCCTCGCCGGCATCCCCACCATCGTCTACGGCCTCTTCGCGCTGCTGACGGTCGGGCCACTGCTGGTCGATGTCTTCGGGGCAGGGGGCATCTTTGGGCTCGGCTGGATGAAGGGCGGCACGGCGGTGATGACCGCAGGGCTGGTGATGGGTATCATGCTGATCCCCTTTGTCAGCTCACTGAGCGACGACATCATCAACGCGGTGCCCCAGGCGATGCGCGACGGCTCGCTGGGCCTTGGTGCGACGCAGTCCGAAACCGTGCGCCAGGTCATCCTGCCCGCCGCACTGCCCGGCATCGTCGGCGCGGTCCTGCTCGCCGCCAGCCGCGCCATCGGCGAGACGATGATCGTGGTGCTCGGGGCAGGGGCCGCGGCCCGGCTGTCGCTGAACCCGTTCGAGGCGATGACCACGGTGACCGCCAAGATCGTCAGCCAACTGACGGGCGACGCAGACTTTGCCTCGCCCGAGGCGCTGGTGGCCTTTGCGCTCGGCATGACGCTGTTCGTCATCACATTGGGCCTGAACGTCCTGGCGCTCTACATCGTGCGCAAATACCGGGAGCAGTACGAATGACCGACATGACCGCCAGCGGCGCGTCCGCTCCCGTCCGCAAGCACGCAACGTCGCTGCTGGCACAGGATGCACGCACGAAAAGGCGCAACGCCGCGGAAACCAGGTTCAAGATCTACGGTCTGATCGCCGTCGGCATCGGACTGACCTTTCTTGCCGTCCTGTTGTCTTCGATCGTCTACAACGGTGTGCGCGGCTTTCAGCAAACCTTCGTCACGCTCGAGGTCGAACTGCTTGCCGCAAAGCTGGACAAGAAGGGCGAGCGCAATATCGACGATATCAAGAAGGTATCGACCTTCGGATACGCGCCGCTGATCGATACCGCGATGCAGAACGCGGTTGCGAAAATCGGCTATGACAGCCCGTTCGAAAAGGCCAAGGAATACCGCCCGCTTCTGTCCGCCTCGGTCCCGGCACAGGTTCGCAACTACGTCATCGCCAATCCCGACATGATCGGCGAAACGGTCGAATTCCGCGTTCTCGCCGCCAGCCGGGTCGACGGTTACCTGAAGGGCCGGGTGACGCGCGATTCGATTGCCCGCGATAAAAACATCGACGCCGCGCATCTCGACATCACCGACGCGCTGCACGACGAGGGCGTCCTGAAAAAGACCTTCAACTGGGATTTCGTGACCGGCGCCGACGCCTCCGAAAGCCGCGCCGAGCAGGCCGGCATCGGCGTGTCGATGATCGGGTCCTTCTTCATGATGCTGGTGGTGCTGGGCCTGTCGTTGCCGATCGGCGTGGCAGCCTCGATCTATCTCGAGGAATTCGCGCCGCAGAACCGGTTCACCGATCTCATCGAGGTCAATATCTCGAACCTCGCGGCCGTGCCGTCCATCGTCTTCGGGATCCTCGGCCTGGCGATGTTCATCCAGTTCGCGCATCTGCCGCAATCGGCGCCGCTGGTGGGCGGCCTGGTTCTGACGCTGATGACGCTGCCGACGATCATCATCTCGACCCGCGCCTCTCTCAAGGCGGTGCCGCCGTCGATCCGGGACGCAGCCCTTGGGGTAGGGGCCTCGAAAATGCAGACGGTGTTCCACCACGTCCTGCCGCTCGCCGCACCCGGAATTCTGACGGGCACCATCATCGGGCTCGCGCAGGCGCTTGGCGAAACCGCACCGCTCCTGCTGATCGGCATGGTGGGGTTCATCGCATCGAACTATCCCGAGGGCCTCGTCGACGGCTTCGTCTCGCCCAACTCCGCCATGCCGGCACAGATCTTCGAATGGGCCAAACGCGCCGACCCCGCCTACTACGAACGCGCCTGGGCCGGCATCATCATCCTTCTGTTGTTCCTCGTCACGATGAATGCAATCGCCATCATCCTGCGCCGCCGGTTCGAGCGCCGCTGGTAATCCGGGGGGCTGGAGGCCATGTTTGACACCGAAAGAGCGAAAAGGGACGTGGGCATGAACGATATCAAGGTCGCCGCGCGCAATGTCCAAGTCTATTATGGCGACAATCACGCCATCAAGGACGTCGACGTCGATATCGAGGACAAGACCGTCACCGCCTTCATCGGCCCCTCTGGCTGCGGCAAGTCGACCTTTCTGCGCTGCCTGAACCGGATGAACGACACCATCGATGTCGCCCGCATCGAAGGCGAGATCAGACTGGATGGCGAAGATATCTACGACGCCAAGGTCGACCCGGTGCAGCTGCGCGCCAAGGTGGGCATGGTGTTTCAAAAACCCAACCCGTTCCCCAAGTCGATCTACGACAACGTCGCCTACGGCCCCCGCATCCACGGATTGGCCAAGACCAAGGCGGACCTGGACGTGATCGTCGAGAAATCCCTGCGCCGCGGGGCGATCTGGGACGAGGTCAAGGACCGTTTGAGCGAGCCCGGCACCGGACTTTCCGGCGGCCAGCAGCAGCGTCTGTGCATCGCCCGCGCCGTTGCGACCGAACCCGAGGTTCTGCTGATGGACGAGCCGTGTTCGGCGCTCGATCCGATCGCCACGAGCCAGGTCGAGGATCTGATCGACGAGTTGCGGACGAACTATTCGGTCGTGATCGTCACGCACTCGATGCAGCAAGCCGCCCGCGTGAGCCAGAAGACCGCGTTCTTCCACCTCGGCAACCTTGTCGAGTTCGGCGAGACGGGCCAAATCTTCACCAATCCGCAGGACCCGCGCACCGAAAGCTACATTTCCGGACGCATCGGATAACCACAGGGCAGGGGCCATAATGATGCAGGAACGGCATATATCGGCGGCCTTCGACCGCGATCTCGAGGCTTTGCAGGCGCTCATCATGAAGATGGGCGGCCTGGTGGAAAGCTCGATCAAGGAATCCGCACAGGCGCTGTTGGACCGGGACGAGGAACTGGCCAACAAAGTCCGGGTGACCGACGAACGGATCGATGTTCTGGAAGAAGAGATCAACCACGAAGCTGCACGCCTGATCGCGCTGCGCGCGCCCACGGCCGGCGACCTGCGGACGGTGCTGAGCGTGCTGAAGATCAGCGGCAACCTCGAACGCTGCGGTGACTACACCAAGAACCTCGCCAAGCGCGTCACGGCACTTGCACACATGCCGCCGATCGACGATGCCGGGGCGGCGATCCGGCGCATGGCCCGCGATGTGGACCTGATGCTCAAGGACGCGCTTGACGCCTTCATTCAGCGCGACGACGAACTGGCAGGGCAGGTGATCGACCGCGACGACGACATCGACCAGATGTACAACGCGCTGTTCCGCGAGCTTCTGACCCACATGCTGGAAGACCCGCGCAACATCACCGCCTGCATGCACCTGCATTTCATCGCCAAGAATATGGAACGCATGGGGGATCATGTGACGGCGATCGCCGAACAGGTGATCTATCTGGTGACCGGAGAACTGCCGGAGGAAACCCGGCCGAAAAGCGACGAAACCGCGATCATGGACGTGGATGGATATATCTGATGGCAGCCCCGCAGCCAAAAGTTCTGGTCGTCGAAGACGAGCCCGCGCAGCGCGAGGTGCTGGCCTACAATCTCGAGGCCGAAGGATTTGCCGTCGCCAAGGCCGGCACCGGCGACGATGCCTTGATGCTGGTCGAAGAGGACACACCTGACGTCATCGTGCTCGACTGGATGCTGCCCGGCGTCTCGGGCATCGAAATCTGCCGGCGGCTGAAAACCCGTCCCGCGACGCGGTCGGTTCCAATCATTATGCTTTCGGCACGGTCCGAAGAGGTCGACCGGGTGAGGGGGCTCGAAACCGGCGCAGACGACTATGTGGTCAAACCGTTCTCGGTCGTCGAACTCATGGCGCGCGTCCGCGCTCAGCTGCGCCGCACGCGTCCCGCCGCAGTGGGGCAGCGTCTGGAATTCGACGATATCATGCTCGATTCCGAAACCCACAAAGTCTTCCGGGGCGGCAAGGCGTTGAAGCTCGGGCCCACGGAATTCCGTCTGCTTTCCACCTTCATGGAAAAGCCTGGCCGTGTCTGGAGCCGCGAGCAGCTGTTGGACCGCGTTTGGGGGCGCGACATCTACGTCGACACCCGCACCGTTGACGTTCACATCGGACGCCTGCGCAAGGCGTTAAGCCAGCACGGCGGGGAAGACCCGGTCCGCACGGTGCGCGGCGCCGGTTACGCCCTGGGTTAAGTCTTATAATCGGTATTATGTAAATATTATAACCATCTGCGGATGTAACTAATCCCTTGATACAAGGTGATTTTCCGAAAACGGCACGAAGAACCGGATAACGTGCTGATATCCCCGCAGAGCGATATGTCGCCGGTGCCGGCGCAGTTGCCTGGACTTCGGGGCTTGCCCATGAACATCAGCCGGACAACCCTCTGCGAACGGACTGTTCTCAGCGACAAGCTCACAACCCCAGGCACTATCCGTGTTTCTTTCGGGAACAACGCCTCCGGTCGCATCGCGCGCGCCCCAAAAAAAGAAAGAAAACCCAATTTCAAAGGATTACGGTCAAATCTTGACCGCCTGACGGTGTCGTTGCCACGGCCGGTACGTTACGCCGGCACGCCATTCCCCTGCCAGTCGAGTCTTTGCCCGCCAGAGCAAAGCGTTCGATCCATCCGCGCCAACGCACGGCGCCAGTTGCGCATGTGTGCGAAAAACTCAACAGTAAGAAAACCTCCCCCCTCCACCGGGACCGCTTCAATATCGGAGCTTAACACATTGATTATATTAGCCTTCAAGTGATCCGGTTTACGCTGCAGACCTTCGCCGACCCACTGGATTGCCTGCAATCACGATGGCACACCCCAATTGTTGTGCCATTCACGTCCCCAAGTGTTGTGTCTCTGCCCGCAGAAGGCGAAAAACGCATGATTTTATTCACTGTATGCTCGCCTGATAGGCAACAGGTGCTATAAATGACGATGGGGGAAAAAGAACAAGTTCTTTCGGTTTTCAAAGACGATATGCCTGACGGCCAAGAAACACGCCTGCGGCCTGCCGCGGCGTTCAACCAGGGACACTGAATCCGAATGCTGGATTATGTCGAACGCATTACGGCGGCCGATACGATCGAAGAGCTTTGGGAAATCCATTGCGAGGCGATGGCGCCGTACGGCTTTCATCGTCTGCTTTATGGCCTGACCCAGTCGCGCTCGCCGAACCGGCTTGGCGACCGCGAGGATTTTCTGATCCTGACCAATCTCGACAAATCCTATGCCGAACCCTTCATCAACGACGGTATGTACCTGCATGCGCCGATGGTGCGCTGGACGCTGGAAAACAGCGGTCCGTGCAGTTGGCGCTGGATTCGCGACAACATCGACGCGTTGACCTCGAAGGAACTTCAGGTGGTCGATTTCAATACCCGCCACGGCATTCACGCTGGCTATTCGATCAGCTTCAAGGACGTCTCGGCCCGCGGCATTGGCGCCATCGGACTGATCGCGAACACGGATGCCAGCCAGGACGATGCCGACGCGATCTGGGCGGAACACGGCCGCGAAATCCTGGCGATGAACAACGTCGCACACCTGAAGATCATGAACCTGCCCCACACGTCGGCGCGCAAGATGCTGACCAAACGGCAGCGCGAGGCATTGGAATGGGTGGGTGAAGGCAAGACGACGCAGGACATCGGCATCATCATGGGGCTGACCCCGGCGACGGTCGAAAAGCACCTGAGACTGGCCCGCGAGGCGCTGGATGTCGAAACCACTGCGCAGGCGGTGGTGAAGGCGAGTTTCCAGAACCAGATCTTCCTGGTCGAGGCATATCCGGGCGCACTTAAATTTGCGTGAATTACTCCTCATAGGGCCCTGATTTTTAATTTTTTTGTGAAGTCGATATCCGATACCGAACACCAATCCTCCATAGGTTGAAGGCCGGGTCTCCGCAGTCAGGTATGGAATCCCATACTTTCTTTACGCAGCGTAAATTTGGCAATGTGCAGAGGTTCCGTGAGTGGTGGCATTTAGCCAAGGAACTGCCCGCCGGAGCCGATTGAGATTCAGGGTCGGCAAGGGGGGGTCCCGGGAAACCGGACGTCGGCCTGTGGGTGTATAGTCCACCTGCAGGCCCGACACCCAAAAGGCGGCCCCGTCCTCATCCCCATTTGTCAGGGACGCCAAAAAGAACGGTGCAGTCCACGCCCGGGCTGCACCGTTTTCCGTTTGGCCCAGGCTGGCTCAGCCAGCCGCAACCTTTGCCACCTCGGCGGCAAAGTCTTCCTCGGCCTTCTCGATGCCCTCGCCCACTTCCAGGCGCACGAAGCCGGTCACCTCGACGCCCGCCTCCTTGGCCGCCGCCTCGACCGTGACGTCGGGGTTCACGACAAAGGCCTGGCCCATCAGCGTGACCTCGGCCAGCCACTTTTTCATCCGGCCGGCGATCATCTTTTCGATCACCGCCTCGGGCTTGCCCGACTCGCGCGCAATGTCCATCTGGACCTGCTTTTCCTTCTCGACGACGGCCGGGTCGAGATCGGCCTGGGACAGCGAGGCGGGATTTGCAGCAGCCACATGCATCGCGATCTGCTTGCCGATACCGTTGTCCGCGCCGCTCAAGGCGACCAGAACGCCGATCTTGCCCATGCCGGGCGCCGCGGCGTTGTGGACGTAGGACACGACCGTCTCACCGTCCAGCCGCGCCATGCGGCGAAGCGTCATGTTCTCGCCGACGGTGGCGATCTTGTCGGTGATCGTATCGGCCACGCTCTTACCGTTGCCGACATCGGTGCCGGCAAGCGTCTCGACATCCGACGCGCCAAGCGCGACCTGGGCGATCTGGCCCACCATCTCCTGAAACTCGGCGTTCTTGGCGACGAAATCGGTTTCCGAGTTCACTTCGACCGCCACGCCGGCGCCATCGCCGACGGCCACGGCCACCAGGCCCTCGGCCGCGGTCCGGCCCGACTTTTTCGCGGCCTTCGCCAGACCCTTGGTACGCAGCCAGTCGACCGCGGCCTCCATATCGCCCCCGGTTTCCACCAATGCCTTCTTCGCGTCCATCATGCCCGCGCCGGTTTTGTCGCGCAGCTCTTTCACCAATGCAGCGGTGATTGCCATCTCTTGGCTCTCCTTCAGTTCGATCGGAACGTTCCGGGGCGCGGCCTGCCCGCCCCCGGTGACAGTTTTGCGAATGCGCTCAGGCCTCGGCCGGTGCTTCCTCGGTCGGTGCTTCCTTGGCGGGTGCTTCCTCGGCCGGCGCCTCTTCCGCGGCGGACTCTTCGGCCACGGCCTCTTCGACCGGCGCCTCTTCCATCTCGCCCACGTCGATGCCTGCCGCGCCAAGCTGTGCGCTCATCCCGTCCAGCGCCGCGCGGCTGACCAGATCGCAGTAAAGCGCAATCGCGCGCGCCGCGTCGTCGTTGCCGGGAATGACATAGTCGATGCCGTCCGGAGAACAGTTGGTGTCGACCACCGCCACCACCGGAATGCCGAGCTTGTTCGCCTCGGCGATCGCCAGGTCTTCCTTGCCGACGTCGATCACGAACAGAAGATCGGGCAAGCCGCCCATCTCGCGGATCCCGCCCAGGCTGGCCTCCAGCTTGGCGCGGTCGCGCTCGATCGACAGCCGTTCGCGTTTGGTCAGGCCCTCGGCACCTTCGGCCATCTGTTCGTCGATGGCCTTCAGCCGGCTGATCGACTGGCTGACGGTCTTCCAGTTGGTCAGCGTGCCGCCCAGCCAGCGATGGTTCATATAGTATTGCGCACAGCGCTCGGCCGCTTCGGCGACCGGCCGCTGCGCCTGGCGCTTGGTGCCCACGAACAGGACCCGGCCGCCCTTGGCCACCACCTCGCGCACAGCGTTCAGCGCCG
Source organism: Rhodobacter sp. (assembly GCA_030065095.1). GTDB lineage: Bacteria > Pseudomonadota > Alphaproteobacteria > Rhodobacterales > Rhodobacteraceae > JASJCA01. The sequence goes on along the minus strand of JASJDP010000027.1, from coordinate 149,956 downwards.
CGTCGAGCATCGGGACGGTCTGGGTCAGGTCGAGAATGTGAATGCCGTTCCGGTCACCATAGATGAATTCTCCCATCCGGGGGTTCCATCGCTGGGTCTGGTGGCCGAAGTGAACGCCCGCTTCCAACAGCTGACGCAAAGAAAACTCTGGCAGAGCCATCTTGTTCTATTCCTTTCCGGTTTCATGCCTCGGCGCGGCTGTTCACCCCGGACGCGATCCGGGGCAACCGGCGGACCGATCGGGGATGTCTCTCCCGATGGCCCAAGCCACACCTGTGAAGTGCGCGGGAGATAGGCGAATTCACGGTCGACGGCAAGGGGGTTCTGCGCGAGTGCTGTCGACTGCTGTTCCGCAGCCAGGCCGTTGAAAACGGTCTGGCCACCAGAAATGACATCAACTAAGGATTGGGATGTTTGATGATTGGACGATCGATATGTTTGCACGAACACTGCCGGCACTCACGCTTTTGACGACCCTGGCGTTTTCGGCGCCATCCGCTCATGGCGCCCAGCTGTCCGGAACGCTGAAAGTCGACGACAAATGGTTCGAAGGCGGGATCCGGTGGACGCAAGGCCCGCCGAGCTATCGCTACCGGTGGACGGTTCGCGTCCATAGCGGAGTTGTGATTCTGTGCGGGGCCGGACAATGGGTCACGTCAAATCTCCGGTCAGAGACGCAGCAGGTCATCCGCGACCGCGGATTTTTCATCGACGATCAGCTCTACTACAAAAACATGAGCTTTTTCAGCAAAGTTCCACGAACCGCCAAGATCGTCGGGTCCCAAGCGAACTGCGTCTCGACCGGCAAGCCGCCCCCGAAGAAAGTCGACAGGGGCGTGAGTATTCGCGCGGTCAATCCGAAAAAGGTGTATTGAGCCAAGAAGCCAAACCCCAACCCCACGGCACCCGAACCGAAGCTCTGTGATACCTGCCCCGGACATCCTTTGCATCGGCTCGGTCCTCTGGGACGTGATCGGCCGGTCCGCCAGCCACATGAATGTCGGCTCGGATGTGCCCGGCAGGATCAGCCGCCATCCCGGCGGCGTGGCGATGAACATCGCCATGACGCTGAAACGCTTCGGCCTCGCGCCTGCACTGCTCTCTGCCATCGGCAGGGATGAAGACGGCACCGAGCTATTGTCCCACTGCACCCGTCTGGGGCTCGACACCACCCATGTCTACCTGTCCGAAGACCTGCCGACCGACCGCTATATGGCCGTCGAGGGCGCCAACGGCCTGATCGCCGCCATCGCCGACGCCCATTCGCTGGAAGCCGCCGGCGACAAGATCCTGCGCCCGTTGCAGGACGGCCGCCTCGGCAGCGCCGAGGCCCCCTACCCCGGCCGGATCGCGCTCGACGGCAACCTGACCACCGGTCTTCTCGCCGATATCGCCGCCAGCCCGCTGTTTGCGCGCGCGGATCTGCGCGTCGCCCCCGCCAGCCCGGGCAAGGCCGAACGCCTGCTGCCGCTGCTGCCGCAACCGCACGCCACGCTTTACGTCAACCTCGAAGAGGCCGGCCTGATCGCCGCCACCCGTTTCGCCACAGCCGCCGACGCCGCGCAGGCCCTGCGCGCCAGGGGGGCTGCGCGGGTGCTTGTCACAGACGGCGGCAATCCAGCGGCCGAGGCCGGGTCCAACGGCCTGATCCGCGCCACCCCGCCCGAGGTGCTGGTCACCCGGGTCACCGGCGCCGGCGACACGTTCATGGCGGCCCATATCGCGGCCGAGGCGAGCGGTGCCGACCCGGAGAAGGCGCTGCAGGTCGCATTGCAGGCCGCTGCCGACCATGTCTCTGGAGATACCCCATTATGATCGCCTGTGACATGTCGCCCGAGGTTGCCCGGGCCCGCGCCGGCGGCACGCCGCTCGTCGCGCTCGAATCGACCATCATCACCCACGGCCTGCCGCATCCCCAAAACCTCGACATCGCCCGCCGGATCGAAGCTGAAATTCGCGCCGGCGGCGCGACGCCCGCCACCATCGCCGTGCTCGACGGCCGCCTGAAGATCGGGCTTGAAGACACCCAGCTCGACGATCTGGCCAAGGCCGGAGACGTCCGAAAGCTCTCTCGCGCCGACCTTCCCGTCGCCATCGCGACCGGCGCCACCGGAGCCACCACCGTCGCCGCGACCATGATCGCCGCGCATCTGGCCGGGATCGAGGTTTTCGCCACCGGCGGCATCGGCGGCGTGCATCGCGGAGCAGAGACAAGCTTCGATATCTCCGCCGATCTTCACGAACTGGCGCAGACACCGGTCACCGTCGTCGCCGCGGGCGCCAAGGCGATCCTGGACCTGCCGAAAACGCTTGAGACGCTTGAAACCCTCGGCGTTCCCGTCATCACCTTCGGACAAGACGCCTTCCCCGCATTCTGGTCCCGCGACAGCGGTCTTGCCGCACCCTTGCGGCTGGACAACCCGCGCGACATCGCCCGCAGCCACCGCACCCGCGGCCAAATGGGCCTTGCGGGCGGCCAGTTGATCGCCAACCCGATCCCCGCCGCAGACGAGATCCCGCGGGCCGAGATCGACAGGGCCATTTCCACGGCGCTTGGCGATGCCAAGACCGCCGGTGTCCTCGGCAAGGACGTCACGCCGTATCTGCTCGACCGGATGCAGGCGCTGACCCAGGGCCGCTCGGTCCGGGCGAATATCGCGCTGGTGCTCAACAATGCACGCCTCGCCGCCCGGATTGCCACGGAATTGGGCAAGATAGCCACCTAAATGCATGTCTCCTTGGCGGGCCATGTTGTGACGGGCGCGGAAACTCCTTATGTTCTGCCGATGACGCCCGCGCCGAGACGGCAATGACCACACCGTTCGATCCCCACCTGCAAGAGCCGCCGAAGCACAAGCGTGTCTTTTTCGGCGGGCTGCGCACGAGCTTTTTAACCGGTCTCGTGGTTATCGCCCCCATCGGCGTGACGATCTGGCTTTTGTGGACGGTGATCGGCTGGGTCGACGGTTTTGTCCTGCCCTTCGTGCCCGAAGGGTATCAGCCCGAAAACATCATCAACACACTCTTCGGCATCGACGCGCCGATCAACATCCGCGGCCTCGGCGTCGTGGTGTTCCTGATCTTCACCGTCACTGTCGGCTGGATCGCAAAGGGTCTGATCGGTCGATCGCTGATCGCCTGGGGCGAAGGCCTCGTCGATCGGATGCCCGTGGTAAGATCGATCTATAATGGCTTGAAACAAATAGCGGAAACCGTCTTTGCGCAATCCGAGACGAATTTCGACAAGGCGTGCCTGGTGCAATACCCGCGCGAAGGCATCTGGGCCATCGCCTTCATCTCGACAACCGCCAAAGGCGAAATCCAGGACAGGATTCCCCGCGACGAACAGCTGGTGTCGGTGTTCCTGCCGACCACGCCCAATCCGACGTCGGGTTTTCTTCTGTTCGTGCCGAAAAGCGAGATCATCGAGCTGAAGATGAGCGTCGAGGATTGCGCCAAGCTGGTGATTTCGGCCGGTCTGGTCTACCCCAGCGGCTCGGTACCGGAAATCAAGCCCGAAGCGCTGCCGGAACCGGAACGCGAGAAACTCAGCGCCTGACGACCCGACAAGCAGCCTTCACGCGGTTTCCGTCACGAGGCCGAAGCCTGCGGGAGGCCTGGGTCGGAAACCCAAGGGCATCACCCGAACATCGCCTGCAGATCGACCGTGCATTCCTTGTTCAGCTTCTCCTTGTGGGCCGCCAGAAACTGCCCCGCCGCCGCGCGTCCGGCCTCTTTCAGGTCGCCCAGCAGATGCGGTGTCGGCACCAGCTTGGTCGCCACCGAGAGCTCGCGCATCAGCGCATCGTCCGCGATCAGGTGGATCAACACGTCCTTCATCGTGCCCTGCTTGACCTTCTTCTCGGCAATCAGCTCCCGCACGAACTGGATCGCCCGCAGCTCGCGAAGCAGCGACGAATTGAAGCTGATTTCGTTGATACGGTTCTGGATATCCTGCGGACTGACCGGCACATCCCGCCGCTCCAGCGGATTGATGTTCACCACCACGATATCGCGCGGAAACTCCGGCTCGAACATCGGAAACAGCCCCGGGTTCCCGGTGTAACCGCCGTCCCAGAAGGCCTCGACACATCCGGTTTCCGGATCGGTGAACTCGACGGCCTGAAACAGCGTCGGCAGGCAGGCCGAGGCGAGGATCGCATCGGTATGGATCTCGTCGCCTGAAAACACCCGGATCTTACCGGTCCGGACATTTGTCGCACAGACAAAGAACGCCGGCCCCGTGTCGGCGTCGCAGACCGCATCGTAGTAAAACCGTTCCGCAATCCGCCGCAGCGGATTCTGATAGAACGGACCGTAGATATAGGGGCTGAACACCCGGCTCGCCGTATCCGCCAGCGTGAAGGCCGGCGATGCCTCGATCATCCTCGACACCATCCCCGGCGCCGGCAGGAACGCCGCCATCCAGTCAGGCATCCGCTCGTCCTCGAGCGCGCCCATCTGCGCCCACAGCCAGTCAAGATTGTCCTTCGCGGTCTGCCGGTCGCCCTCGACCAGCCCCGCCTTCAAGGCCGCCCCGTTCAGGGCCCCCGCCGAGGTGCCGGAAATCGCCGCGATCTCGATGTCCTCGTCTTCGAGCAGCCGGTCCAGAACGCCCCAGGTAAACGCCCCATGCGCGCCGCCGCCCTGCAAGGCCAGATTGATGCGTTTGGTCATCGCCGCGTTCTCCAAAGACGAATTTTCGCCGAAAATTCGTGCACTACCCCGGTCATAACGCGGTCCAACCGCCATCCACGCTGATCGTCGTGCCGGTGATCTGGGCTGCCGCGTCCGAACACAGGAACGCTGCAGTGCCGCCAATCTGCCCGACGGTCGCGAATTCCTTTGACGGCTGGCGCTGCAGCATCACCTCGCGCACCACCGTGTCGCGATCCATGCCGTGGGCCGCCATCTGATCGGGGATCTGCGCCTCGACCAGCGGCGTCAGCACGTATCCGGGGCAGATCGCGTTGCAGGTGATCGGCTCTTCCGCCGTCTCCAGAGCCACGGTCTTGGTCAAGCCGACCACGCCGTGCTTGGCCGAGACATAGGCCGATTTGTAGGGCGAGGCGGTCAGCCCGTGCGCCGACGACACGTTCACCACCCGGCCCCAGCCGGCCGCCCGCATCAGCGGCAGCGCCGCGGCGATCGTATGAAACGCGGAAGACAGGTTGATCGCGATGATCGCGTCCCATTTCTCGGCCGCAAACCCGTCGACCGGCGCCACATGCTGAATGCCGGCATTGTTCACCAGGATATCGCAGCGTCCGGCCTCGGAAATCAGCGCCCGGCATTCGCCGGCCTTCGACATATCCGCCTTGATATATCGCGCGTTCACGCCGAATTCCTGCGCGAGCCCGGCAGCCAGTTCATGATCCCCGGGTGCGTCGGTGAACGAATTCAGCACCACATCCGCCCCTGCCCGCGCCAGTTCCCGCGCAATTCCCAACCCGATTCCGGAATTCGATCCGGTGACCACGGCGGTTTTTCCAGCAAGCGTCATAGCCTGTCCTTTCGCTTCCATTGGCGGCTGCAGCATAATTGCTGCACGCGCGAAATGGCAGGGCAATACGACGGACGCGACAAAATTCGCGCAGATCCGTCCGGACCCATCTGCAGGCGTGCCACCGGTCAGCCGCGGACCCTTTGCCGAGACGCCGGGCACGCGGCCTCCACGAGGCCTTGCGCAACCTCGGGCGTCCGGCCCGCGCACAAAAAAAACGCCCGCACGAGGCGGGCGTTAAGTTATTGAGGCAGGTTTCATACAGGCAAGAAACCTATCGAGCAGTGCCCTCTTTATACGCATTCCTGCGCCGCGCTCCAAGCTAAAAGTTTGAAATGCTTAAGAGGCACCGGTAGGATTCCGGTCAAAGAAACCACCGAGCAGAAGGTTTGTTGCCGAAATGAAACAGAAATTCCGCCGTCTTTCGTGCGCCTTAGCAACGATCTCCGCGATTCTGTTTACGACGGTTAACGGCCGCGCGGACCCGGCCCATGGCATAGCTATGTACGGCGCACCCGCGCTGCCACCTGATTTTGTGGCCCTGCCCTATGCCAACCCGGATGCGCCGAAAGGCGGACGCATCGTCACCGGCGAGGTCGGCAGCTTTGACAGCCTCAATCCGCATGTCCGCAAAGGCTCGGTTCCCTGGCAGCTGCGATTTCTGGCATACGAAAGCCTGATGGGGCGGTCCTGGGACGAACCGTTCACGCTTTACGGACTGTTGGCCGAATCGGTCGAGACCGGTCCGGACCGCGAATGGGTCGAATTCACCTTGCGCGAATCGGCCCGATTCTCCGATGGCTCGCCCGTAACCGTCGAAGACGTGATGTGGTCCTACGAAACGCTCGGCACCCAGGGCCACCCGCGCTACCAGGGGGCCTGGAAGAAGGTCGGCGCAATGGAACAGACCGGCCCGCGCTCGGTCCGGTTCACCTTCAACGTCGAAGACCGCGAAATGGCGCTGATCATCGGCATGCGGCCGATTCTGAAAAAAGCGCAATGGCAGGACAAGGATTTCACCGAGTCCGGTCTGACCGAGATCCCGATCACCACGGCGCCCTATGTCATCGACGCCTTCGAGGCCGGCCGCTTCGTGTCCCTGAAACGCGATCCCGATTATTGGGGCAACGACCTGCCCTTTCGCCGCGGCACCAACAACCTCGACGTGATCCGCATGGAGTTCTACGCCGATGAAACCGCCCTCTTCGAGGCGTTCAAGGCGGGCGAGCTGACGTCCAACCGCGAATTCAACGCCGCGAAGTGGGACCAGCAATACAGCTTCCCCGCCATCGATGCGGGCGACGTCATCAAATCGATCGTTCCGCATCAGCGGCCCTCGGGCATCACCGGGTTCGTCATGAACTCCCGCCGGGCGCCGTTCGACGACTGGCGGGTGCGCGACGCGCTGATCCATGCCTTCAACTTCGAATTCATCAACCAGACCCAGACCGGGGGCGTGCAGCCGCGCATCACCTCGTATTTCTCGAATTCCGTGCTGGGCATGCGCGACGGCCCGGCCGAGGGGCGCGTGCTGGAATTCCTGCAGCCGTTCCGGGACGATCTGCTGCCCGGCGCCATCGACGGATACCGCCTGCCGGTGTCGGACGGCTCTGTCCGGAACCGGGCGAATATCCGCAAGGCAACCGGGCTTCTCGCCGATGCGGAGTGGAGCGTCGGGGACGACGGTGTTCTGAGGAATGATGCTGGCGAAGCCTTCGAATTCGAAATCCTGCTTCGCCAGGGATCGGCCGAGAACAAGGCGATCACCGACATCTATGTCGAGGCGCTGCAGCGGCTGGGCATCAGGGCCACCGTCGCCACGATCGAAAGCGCACAGTACCAGGAACGCGTCACACGCTACGACTTTGACATGACCTTCTACCGCCGTGGTCTGTCGCTGAGCCCCGGCAACGAACAGACCCTCTATTGGGGCTGCGACGGTGTCTCCGCGCCGGGCACGCGAAACTGGATGGGCATGTGCGTGCCTGCGGCCGAGGCGATGATCGACCGCATTCTGAATTCGCAAAGCCGCGACGATTTCATCGCCGCCACGCGGGCGCTGGACCGGGTGCTGACGACGGGGCGCTATGTCATCCCCATCTATCAGTTCAACACCTCGCGCATCGCCCATGCCAAAGAGCTGAAGTATCCCGACAGGCTTCCGATTTACGGCGACTGGATCTCGTGGCAGCCGGATGTCTGGTGGTACGAGCAATGACGTCCGTCCAGCGGACCATGAGGCTGCCGAAGAAAACGCCGTAATCCCGCGGGCCTGTCACACCTCTGTTACACGCAACGCCTACCGCGGCGGTCATGAATATCCTCGTTCTCTGCACCGGCAACTCGGCCCGGTCGATCCTGCTCGAATCGCTGCTCAACCGCCATGGCGAGGGCCGGGTCCGCGCCTGGTCCGCGGGATCGAAACCCTCCGGCAAGGTCCACCCGGAATCGCTCAAGCTGCTGGCGGCAAGGGGCTATCCGACCGAAGGCTTGCGGTCGAAGAGCTGGGACGAATTCGGCACCGACGACGCGCCGGAAATGGACGCGGTCATCACCGTTTGCGGCAGTGCCGCCGATGAGACCTGCCCGATCTGGCCCGGCGCGCCGGTCCGCGCCCATTGGGGGGTCGAGGATCCCGCCGCCGCTGCACCCGCCGACCAGCCCGACGCCTTCGCCACCGCCTACGCCCTGCTGCGCGCCCGTGCCGAGGCCTTGCTCTCCCAGCCTTTCGAGTCCATGGAGCGGCCCGACCTCGCCAGGCTCCTCAACAAGATCGGACAGACCGAATGACCAACCGCCTTGCCGCCGAATTCATCGGCACCGCCCTCTTGCTGATCGGCGTCGTCGGGTCCGGCATCATGGCCGAGGCGCTGGCGGGCGGCAATGTCGCCGTGGCACTTTTGGCCAACGCCATTGCCACCGGCTGCGTGCTTTATGTGGGCATCACCATTCTCGGGCCGATCTCGGGCGCGCATTTCAATCCGGCCGTGACGCTTGCCTTCGCCCTCCGCCGCGACATCGCTCCGGGCGAGGCAATCGCCTTTGTCGTCACGCAGATCGTCGCCGGCATCATCGGCGTCTGGATGGCGCATGCCATGTTCGATCTGTCGATCCTGCAGCTTTCCACCACCGACCGTACCGGCCCGCCGCTGTGGTTCGCCGAAATCGTCGCCACCTTCGGCCTTGTGTTCGTGATCCTCGGCGGTCTCCGGCACCGGCCCGATGCCGTGCCGACCCTGGTCGCGCTTTACATCACGGGCGCCTATTGGTTCACCGCATCGACGAGCTTTGCCAACCCCGCCGTGACCATCGCCCGCAGCTTCTCGGATACCTTCGCCGGCATCTTCCCCGCCCACGCACCGGCCTTCATCGCCTGCCAGTTGATCGGCGCAACCATCGCCGTTTGGGCGGGTCGCAGCGTCTTTCGCTAGTCGACGAATTTTCGGCGAAAATTCGTCTCTCGCCGGCCCGCTTGCATCGCCGCGCGACCGGGCGTAGCACCCGCCAATGGACGCTGTCTTCGATCAAGGTCCCCCGCCGCCCTGCCCGGCCCCGTTCAACCTGACCGGTTATGTCCTGGCAGCGGGCCGCAATGCACCTGACAAGGTCGCGCTCGCGGCGCTGTCGCCCACCGGCGCCGAGCGCTGGAGCTACGGCAAACTCACCGCCGCGGTCCTGGGAACGGCCACCGGCCTGCTTGCCCAGGGCCTTCGCCCCGGCGACCGCGTGCTCATGCGCCTCGGCAACACCGTCGAGTTTCCCATTGCCTTCCTCGCAGCACTTGCCGCCGATCTTATCCCGGTTCCCACCTCGGCGCTTCTGACGGCGCCCGAGACGCGCAAGATCGCGGCGGAGATATCCCCCGCGCTCATCGTCGCCGAGCCCGGCCTTGCCCTGCCGGATCCCGTCCCCTGCCCCGTGCTCGACAGCACCGCGCTCGCAGATATGCACGGGCTGCCTCCGCTCGACCCAGTCCCCGGCGATCCCAACCGTCCCGGCTATATCATCTATACGTCCGGCACCTCGGGCCAGCCGCGCGCCGTCACTCATGCCCACCGCGCCATCTGGGCGCGGCGCATGATGTGGGACGGCTGGTACGGGCTGACACCGCAAGACCGCCTGCTGCACGCTGGCGCCTTCAACTGGACCTACACGCTTGGCACCGGCCTGCTCGACCCATGGTCGGTCGGCGCAACCGCCCTGATACCCGGGCCCGGCGTGACACCCGCACATCTGCCGCTGCTTCTGGGACGCCACGACGCGACGATCTTTGCAGCCGCCCCCGGCGTCTACCGGCAGCTGCTGCGCCACGACATGCCCAGGCTGCCGAAACTGCGCCACGGCCTGTCGGCGGGCGAAAAGCTCCCCGACCGCACCCGCGCGGTTTGGCAGGACGTGACGGGAACCCCGGTGCACGAGGCATACGGCATGTCCGAATGCTCGACCTTCGTCTCCGGTGCGCCCGCGCATCCCGCCCCGCCCGGCACCCTTGGCTATCCGCAGCCGGGACGCCGCATCGCCGTCCTGGGCAGCGACGGTCCGGTCACACCCGGCACCCCCGGCACGCTGGCCGTCAGCGACCGCGATCCGGGGATTATGCTGGGCTACTGGGGCGCGGATACGGAAACCCGGGCGAAGTTCCGCGGCGAATGGTTCCTGACGGGCGACACCGTCTGCATGGCACCGGACGGGGCGATCACCTATCTCGGGCGTGCCGACGACATGATGAACGCAGGCGGCGTGCGCGTGTCGCCCATCGAGGTCGAGATCGCCCTGACCGCGCACCCGGATATCGAGGAATGCGCCGCGGCGGAAGTCACGGTCAAGGCCGACACAACCGTCATCGCCGCGTTTTACGTGGCCGAAACCGACCTCGATCCGCACGAACTCGATCACTTTGCCGCCACACGTCTTGCAAGATACAAGGCGCCCCGTATCTACAGGCGGGTACCGGCGCTGCCCAAGGGCGCCAACGGCAAACTCCTGCGTAGGAAGCTGCGCGACAGCTACGAGGCCACCCATGGTCAAACTTGATATCCTGTCCGACCCGATCTGCCCCTGGTGCTATATCGGCAAGGCCAATCTGGACCGCGCCTTGGAAAGCGTGGGTGACACACCGTTCGAAATCGAATGGCACCCCTTTCAGCTGAACCCCGACATGGCCCCCGAGGGGATGGACCGGCGCGAATACCTGGAAACCAAGTTCGGCGGCAAGGACGGCGCGATCCGCGCCTATACCCCCGTTGTCGAAGCGGCCGAGGCCGCAGGGCTGGAGATCGATTTCGAAGGCATCAAACGCACCCCGAACACCCTCAATGCGCACCGTCTGATCCATTGGGCCGGGATCGAAGGCCGCCAGACCCCGGTCGTGGCCGCCCTGTTCCGGGCCTATTTCAGGGAAGGCCGCGACATTGGCGATATCGACGTTCTGGCGGATATCGCCGATGCCGCAGGCCTTGACGCCGCCATGATCCGCAAGCTGATGCTGGGCGACGCCGACTGCGACGAGATCCGGGCCCGCGACGCCTGGGCGCGCGAACACGGCGTCACCGGCGTGCCGACCTTCGTGGTCGGTCAACGTCACGCCGTCCCCGGCGCGCAGCCGCCCGAGCTCTGGGCGAAGGTGATCGCCGAAATCGCCGCACAGCAGCCTGCCGCCGATAACGGCTGATCCGCTGACCGGGCAGGACCCCGTCGCAGAATTCGCAGGATTTGACCGCCGGCAGGAGCCGGTTGTCGTGGTAGGCAAATGCGAACACACGAGCGAGATCGAAAGCCGGTGTCATCCGGCAGATTACCGCCTCCGGATCGCCTTTCGCTGGACAGCCATCGTCTATCATCGCCCTCCCCGCAAGATGGAACACGCCATGGCCATGCGCCTCGCCGATCCGCCTTCATAACCGCCTCCGTTCACAGGACATCGGCAAGCCCGGTTACAAAGCCGGAAATCCGTTAACCGTTTTCGCTATTCTTCGCCGCGCCATGTGATAGGCCCGTCGCATGCAGCCCGCCCGCCGCCTTTCCATGCCGGAATTCATCGCCCTCATGGGGATGATGTTCGCCACCGTCGCGTTCTCGATCGATGCGATGCTGCCGGCGATGGGCGAAATCGCCGACGAACTCAGCCCGGACGCCCCGAACCGTGCCCAACTGATCATCACCAGTTTCGTCCTCGGCATGGGGCTGGGAACACTTCTGACCGGCCCGCTGTCCGACAGTTTCGGCCGCAAGACGGTCATTTTATGCGGCGCGGCGCTCTATATCTTCGCGGCGATCCTCGCCTGGGCCGCCCCAACCCTCGAATTCGTCCTGCTTGCCCGCGTGCTGCAAGGCCTCGGTGCCGCCGGCCCGCGGGTCGCGGCGCTGGCCATCGTCCGCGATCTCTACGAGGGCCGGCGCATGGCGCAGGTGATGTCATTCGCGATGCTCGTCTTCACCCTCGTCCCCGCCATTGCACCGCTGATGGGCGCAGGCATTATCTGGCTGGCAGGCTGGCGCGGAATCTTCGTGGCGTTCGTCCTCTTTGCCGTTCTCACCAATCTCTGGCTCGGCCTGCGTCAGCCCGAAACGCTTGCCCCGGAAAACCGCCGCCCGTTCCGCGTCTCGACCATCGCGTCCGGGATCGCCGAGGTCTTCGCACTGCGGCAGGTCGTGCTCACGATGGCGGCCCTGTCGCTCGCCTTTGGCGTGCTCTTCACGACGCTCTCGACCACGCAACAGGTCTTCGACCTGAGCTTCGACGCCGCCGACAGCTTTCCCTACTGGTTTGCCGTGATCGCGTTGCTGTCCGGCACCGGCAGCCTGCTGAACGCACGCATCGTCATACGCCTGGGCATGCGCCGCGTTGTGCGGCTGACCTTCGCCACCCAACTTGCACTCTCCGCCCTGATGGCCCTGATCACCGCGGGCGGCGCCGACGGTCCCCTGTTCTTTGCGCTCTATGTCGGCTGGACCACCACCATCTTCTTCATGGCGGGCCTGACGATCGGCAACCTCAACGCGCTTGGCATGGAACCCCTCGGCCATCTCGCCGGGCTCGCGGCCTCGATCATCGGCTCGGTCGCCACCGTCGCCGCCGTTCTGATCGCCGTCCCGATCGGCCTTGCGTTCGACGGAACGCCCCTGCCGCTCGCGCTCGGCTCTGCGATCTGCTGCGCGCTCGGCATCCGGCTGATGCACGTCCTGGGGCCGGGCGAGGCCGAGGCGGCGGCCGGGCCGGGCTTGGCGAAGCCTTCGGCCGACGCCCCGGCGGACTAAATCGCTGGTCTACTGACCCGCGGGGCGCCGGATCGCCTTGCAGACCAGCCCAATCCCCCTGTACGAGCGCATCGCCACCTGCCGTGCCAGTTTGCCGGCGTCTTCAGGCATCTTGTCGTCGAGCGTGAACCCCACGGCGACAAAGCCGTCGGGACAAGCCACGGCCGCCTGCCAGTTTCCCTGACATCGCGGGAATTCGGTCTCGACCACACGGACGGAGGCCGCCGTGTCTGAGCAATCGATGTTCAACGGCTCGGCAACGGTCGGGGTCGTGCCGGTGACGGCACCGTCCCTGCCCGCACCGACGAAGATGCCGCTGGTGCTGGGCTCGCCTAGAACACAGGCGCCCGGTTCCGAAATCAGCCGAACCCCCGCCATCGATCTTTGGTTCGGCCCCTGGCATGCGGCGACGCCGGTTACGAAGAATCCGCTGTCGACAGACACGCTTCGCTGCAGCGCCTCCGGCAAGTCGGGCGGACATGCCTGCAGTCCGATCTGCGTTCTGGCGTCGTCATACAGATATGCCAGCCTCGCGCTGACAAAGCAGGTGTTCTGATTGTGCCAGCCGATCCTGATACCGCGAATGAAGGTCTCGGGACCGATCCAATCGGGAACCCGCGAGTCGATCTCGTTGCCTCCGGACAACCGGGTTTCGACCCGCTCGATGCCGAGATCAAAGTCGAACTCCTGCGCGCCAACGGGTCCTATGGTGGAAAATGACAGCGTCATAGCCATCGCTGAAACGGCGAACTGCCTGAAAGTGAATCTCACAAAAAACTCCCTCTTGCTTATCCGCTTGCGAGGGGAAGGTTGCATGGGCGAGGGATTTTTCCAAGGCCTCTCAGGTCTTGGCGAACCGCGCCAGGTCCTGGGCAATCGCAAACGCCCCCTTGATCCGGTCGGCGGTCTTCGCCCAGTCGCGCCGCACCACGATCTTGTTGTCGCGCACCTTCGCCAGCCCGTTCTGCGCGTTGATAAACTCCACCAGCCCGGCCGGATTGGCGAACTTGTCGTTGTGGAACTGGATCGTCGCACCCTTCGGGCCGCCATCAAGCTTGGCGATGCCCGCGCGCTTGCACATATCCTTGATGCGCACGATCAGCAGCAGCATGTTGACCTCTTTCGGCAGCTTGCCGAAGCGGTCGATCAGTTCGGCGGCAAAGCCCTCGAGCTCGACCTTCCCGTGCAGGCCGCTGAGCCGCCGGTACAGCCCCAGACGCACATCAAGATCTGGCACATAAGCCTCTGGAATCAGGACCGGAACGCCCAGATTGATCTGCGGCGCCCACTGATCGTCTGCCTCGGTCAGCCCCTCCAGCTCGCCGGCCTTGATCTTGGCGATCGCCTCTTCCAGCATCGACTGGTACAGCTCATAGCCGACCTCGTGGATGTTCCCCGACTGTTCTTCGCCCAACAGGTTTCCCGCCCCGCGGATATCCAGATCCTGGCTGGCCAGCGTGAACCCGGCCCCCAGCGAATCGAGCGAGCCCAGCACCCGCAGCCGCTTTTCCGCCGTCACCGTCAGCTTGGCCCGCGGCTTCGTGGTCAGATACGCATAGGCCCGCGTCTTCGACCGGCCGACCCGGCCGCGGATCTGGTAGAGCTGCGCCAATCCGAACATGTCCGCCCGATGCACCACCATCGTGTTGGCCGTCGGGATATCCAGCCCCGACTCCACGATCGTCGTTGCCAGCAACACATCATACTTGCCGTCGTAAAACGCGTTCATCTTGTCGTCCAGCACGCCCGCCGCCATCTGGCCATGCGCGGTGACCACCGTCACCTCGGGTACCTGATCGCGCAGGAATTCCTCGATCTCGGGCAGATCGGCGATCCGGGGCACGACATAGAACGACTGTCCGCCCCGGTAATGCTCGCGCAACAGCGCCTCGCGCACGGTGACCGCATCGAATTCGGACACATAGGTGCGGATTGCCAGGCGGTCGATGGGCGGCGTGCCGATTATCGAAAGATCCCGGACACCTGTCAGCGATAGTTGAAGCGTCCGTGGGATCGGCGTCGCGGTCAGCGTCAGCACATGCACGTCCGTCCGCATCGCCTTCAACCGCTCTTTATGCGTCACGCCGAAATGCTGTTCCTCGTCGATGACCAGCAGCCCAAGGTCCTTGAACCGGACCGAGCTGGCCAACAGCGCATGGGTGCCGATCACGATGTCTACCGTGCCGTCGGCAATCCGCTTGCGGGTTTCGCCGGCGTCCCTGGCCGACACGAAACGCGACAGTTGCCGCACCTCGATGGGGAATCCGCGGAACCTGTCCGCAAAGCTTTTGTAATGCTGCCGCGCCAGCAGGGTCGTGGGTGCGATCACCGCGACCTGCTTGCCCGACATCGCCGCCACGAACGCCGCCCGCATCGCCACCTCGGTCTTGCCGAAACCGACATCGCCGCAGACCAGCCGGTCCATCGGCGTGCCCGCGGCGATATCCGTCACCACATCCTCGATGGCGCGTAGCTGGTCGTCGGTCTCCTGGTAGGGAAACCGCGCGCAGAACGCGTCCCACATGCCCATCGGCGGTTCCAGAATCGGCGCGCGGCGCAGCATGCGTTCGGCGGCCACCCGGATCAGCCGGTCGGCGATCTCGCGGATGCGTTCCTTCAGCCGCGCCTTCTTGGCCTGCCAGGCGCCGCCGCCCAGGCGGTCCAGCAGCCCCTCTTCGTGGCCGTATTTGCTCAGCAGCTCGATGTTTTCCACAGGCAGGAACAGCCTGTCGCCGCCGGCATATTCCAGCGCCACGCATTCATGCGCGGCCCCCAGCGCCTGGACCACCTCCAGCCCGGTGTACCGCCCGATGCCATGGTCGACATGCACGATCAGATCGCCGGGGCTGAGCGACTGGTGCTCGGTCAGGAAGTTCTCGGCGCGTTTTTTCTTCTTCGGCTGCCGGATCAGCCGGTCGCCGAGGATGTCCTGTTCGGCGATCACCGTCAGCCCGGGCATTTCGAACCCGGATTCCAACGGCCAGATCGTCAGACCCGGACCGATGCCTTGCGCATCGCCGTAGCGGGCCACCATGCGCCCATCCTGGATGTCATGGTCCTCCAGCAGGTGCTGAAGCCGCTCGCGAGATCCTTCCGAATAGGCCGCCAGCAACACGGCACCGTCCCTGGATTTTGCACGAACATGATCCGCCACAGCCCCGAAAAGGCTGACATTTTCCAACTGCCGTTCGGGCGAAAAGTTGCGCCCGATCCGTCCGCCTGCATCCACGACGCCCGGTCCGCTGGCCTGCGGCAGCGGATGGAACTGCAGCACCCGGCGCGCGTCCAGAGCCGCGTCCCAGGCCGCGTCATCCAGATACAAAAGCGCCGGCGGGCACGGCTTGTAGACGGTGTCGAGCCGGTTTTTCTGCTCCAATGCATGCTGACGGGTCTCGAACTGGTCGACGATCCCCTCCCAGCGCGACAGCCGTGCAGGCGCCACCTGATCGTCCAGACAGACCGACGCGCCGGGCAGATAGTCGAACAAGGTCTCCAGCCGCTCATGGAAGAACGGCAGCCAGTGCTCGACGCCCGCGTGCTTGCGCCCCGCGCTCACCGCTTCGTAGAGCGGGTCATCGGTTCCCGCCGCGCCGAATTCCAGCCGATAGTTCTGCCGGAACCGCGTGATCGCCGCGTCGTCCAGGATCACCTCGGACACCGGCGCCAGTTCCACGACCTGCAGCTGTTCGGTCGTCCGCTGGCTGATCGGATCGAACCGCCTTGCGCCGTCCAGCACATCGCCGAACAGATCCAGCCGCACCGGCCCACCCTCGCCCGGCGGATAGATGTCGATGATCCCGCCGCGCACCGCATAATCGCCGGGCTCGGCCACCGTCGGCGCCTGCGTAAAGCCCATGCGCACAAGGAACCCGCGCAAGGCGGCCTCGTCGATCCTGCGGTCCACCTGCGCCACGAACGCCGCTTCGCGCAACAGCGCCCGCTCGGGCACGCGCTGGGATGCGGCGTTCAGCGTGGTCAGCAGGACGAACGGTCCCGGCACCCCCTGTGCCAGAGCCGCCAGCGTCGCCATCCGCGCCGCGGCGATGTCCGCATGGGGCGAAATCCGGTCATAGGGCAGACAGTCCCAGCCCGGAAAATCCAGAATCGGCATTTCGGGAGCAAAGAACTGCAGCGCGGCCCGCATCGCGGCCAGCCGCTTGTCGTCACGCGCCACATGGATGACCGGACCGCCGGTCCTTTCCGACTCGGAAACCAGCAGCCTGGCGTCGAACCCTTCGGGCGCGCCGCCGACGGTTAGGAAGGTGGTCTGGGACATCAGGCGCCCTCAGGTAACGCCCGTGCCCGCCGTGTCAACCGCCCAATGCGCCGACGGTCATGTTCTGGTACATTCCCCACATGGCTGTCACGAAAATCGCCACCAGCCCGATCATCTGCACATAAAGCCGGTGCCACCTGAGCCGCCGGTAAAGTGCGTCGCCGGCGCCCTCTCCGGCCTCGATCCGCCGCGCCGTGGCCAGGCTCACCAGCCCCACGATGGCCAGGGGAAACAGCAACAGAAACAACGCCTGCGCGAATTCGACCCAGTACCAGAACCCCAGCATCAAGAGGCCGGTCAGCACCGCGCAGGTAATCGCCAGGATCCAAAGCCCCGATACCCGCCCGATGAACAACAGCCGGTTAACGTTGATCCGCACCAGGTCTTCCAGATCCGCCTGGGTCTGGCCGCCGACGCGCCGCGCGCGCTGCACCATGTCGTAAGGCACCCCGAGCACCCAGTGCGACATGGTCGACCAGACCACGGCCAGCGCGATCCAATACCAGAGATTGGAAAACGACCGCATGTCGATCAGTTCGAAAACGGTGTCGTACCAGTTCACTGCCGCCCGCCTTTTGCCGGTTTTTGCGGACCCTACTGGGGTGCGCGGGGAATTCCTAGGCTTGAGATGCGCGGCAAACCCTGTAATCCAAAGCGTGTTGCAACATCGGAAAGTCCGCTCATGGCCCTGCCGCCCGCCCCCTTCCCCGCCGCACGGTTCCGCCGCATGCGCTCCAGCGCCGCGCTGCGCGGTCTCATGCGAGAGACCACGCTGACCGTCGACGACCTGATCTGGCCCGTTTTCGTGATGGAGGGAGAGGACACCGCCACCCCGATCCCGTCGATGCCGGACGTGGCGCGGCTGACCGTCGACCGCGTGGTGCAGGCCGCCGGAGAGGCCGCATCGCTGGGGATCCCCGCGATCTGCCTGTTTCCCTATATCGAGCCTTCGCTGAAGACCCCGGGCTGCGAACTGGCCTGGGACCCCGGCAACCTGTCGAACCGCGCCACCCGCGCGATCAAGGCGGCCGTGCCCGAAATCGCGGTGATGACCGATGTGGCGCTCGACCCCTACAACGCCAACGGGCATGACGGCATCGTGCGCGACGGCGTGATCGTCAACGACGAAACCGTCGAGGCGCTGGTCAGGATGGCACTCGCCCAGGCTGATGCCGGGGCCGATATCCTCGGGCCGTCGGACATGATGGATGGCCGCATCGGCGCGATGCGCAGCGCGCTCGAGGCCGCCGGCCACGAAAACGTCACCATCCTCAGCTATGCCGCGAAATACGCCAGTGCCTTCTACGGCCCGTTCCGCGACGCCGTCGGCGCGTCGGGCGCGCTGAAGGGCGACAAGAAGACCTACCAGATGGACCCCGGCAATACCGACGAGGCGCTGCGGCTGATCGCCCGCGACCTCGCCGAAGGCGCCGACATGGTGATGGTCAAGCCAGGGCTTCCCTATCTCGACATCTGCCGCCGGGTGAAGGACCGCTTCGGCGTGCCGACCTATGCCTATCAGGTCAGCGGCGAATACGCGATGATCCGGGGCGCGGCGGACAACGGCTGGGTCGATGGCGACAAGGTGATGATGGAAAGCCTGATCGCCTTCAAACGGGCCGGCTGCGATGGCATTCTGACCTATTTCGCCCCAGCCGCCGCCCGCGCGCTGAGGGCCGGCGGCTGACCGGCAGACCGCCGCGCATCCAGCAATCTGTAATGACAGGGCCGCACGGATGGCCTATACTGCCGCTCGAACGTCCGGACAACACGGGCGTCAGAGGCAACCGGCAAGAACAAGGGCACTCCCCATGACGACTCTCCCCCGCCGAACGTTTATCGCGGGCGTAGGCAGCACGGCGCTGCTGACCGCTGCCTGCGGCAACGGCGTCGGCTCGCGCGGCGCATCCACGATCGACGCCCGCGCAGACGCAACGCTCGACTATCTTTACACCCGCTATCCGAACACCGTCGAACTGGGCAACAAGGCGTCCGGCATTCTGGTAATGCCGCTTGTCACCAAGGCCGGCTTCGGCGTCGGCGGTTCGTTCGGACGCGGCGTCCTGCGCGTGAACGACGTATCGGTCGACTACTATTCGGCAGCCTCGGGCAGCGTCGGTCTGCAGATCGGCGCGCAGCAATTCGCGCATACCCTGTTCTTCATGACCGACGAGGCGCTGGAAGAATTCCGCCGCTCGCCCGGCTGGTCCGCCGGGGCGGATGTCGAATACACGCTGAACGAAAACGGCGAAAACATTTCGGCCGACACCACAACCGCCCTGTCGCCGGTCATCGCGCTGATCTTCGGCCAGGCGGGGCTGATCGCGGGTGCGACGCTCAAGGGCACGAAATACACCCGGATCATCCCCTGACCGGAGCGCGCCGCGCAGCGCGTATCGCTGCAACTGCGTCCCAGGCGGGGCGGCGACCCCTGTCGGGCTGCGCAGGTTCGGCGATCGTTTCACGCTCGCTTTCCCGATCATTCCCGGCGGGATGACCTGTCGAGGGATCCGCGTTCGACCGGTTCCAGCCTGGAGCGGAGGTTACCTATTGAGCGCGAAGCCACGCTATCGCCGACCCGCGGGGAGGCGACCCGGACCGATGGACGGCTCGATTTATCGCAGCAAAGGCCGAACTACTCCAATGCGATACGCGCCGTTAGAAAATCGCCTCCCCTGCGGGGCGGGTCGGCGATGGCGCGGCGGCCATCGGCCTTGATTCCGCGCCAGAAGACAGGTCGCGAACGTCGGCTTCAGACCAAAGACCGACCTTGCAATTCCCTCACCCCGCATCATGCTCTATCGCGTCCGTGCCGATTTCCGCGTGCTCAACAGCAAATGGGTTTCACTTGAAGTAATCCCGTCAAGGCGTCGGATTTCAAACAAAATCCGGTCCAGCGCCTCAAGCGTCTCCGTGCCGATTTCGGCAATGAGATCCCAGGTGCCGTTGGTGGAATGCACCTGCTGAACCTCGGGAAATCCCGTCAGCCGGTGCACGATTCGCTCGGTCCCCGCACCTTCGATCTTCAGCATCATCAGCCCGCGTACCGGACTGTGCGTCATGTCGGCGCGGGTGATTACGGTAAAGCCCAGGATATCGCCCCGCGCCAGCAGACGTTCGATCCGCGATCGCACGGTGGCGCGCGTGATGCCCAGATGCCCGGCAAGGTCGCTAAGCGACATACGCGCATCGCGCCGCAGAGCGGCGACCAGTTTTTGATCAAGACTATCCATTATGGAACTTTACCTGATCGAAACGAACAAGTCCTGATCAATTCGTGCAAACTGATGGGTGGTTTTTATTCCAATCCGCGCAAGACTATAAGGCACGAACGCGACACAGGACAATTCGACATGCCCCCGCAGACCTGCCTTCTTATCGGCGCGCCGGTCGACAGCGGCAAGCGCCGCGGCGGTTGCCTGATGGGGCCAGCCGCCTACCGCACCGCCGGTCTTGCCGAGGCGCTGCGCGGCCTGGGTCACGCCGTGCGCGATCTCGGTGACGCGGCACCGGCCGCGCCCCGCCCCGCCGATGCCCCCGATCACGTGCATGCCCTGTCCGAGACAATCGCGTGGACCGAGGCGCTGATCCCTGCCGCCCGCGACGCGATGGCGGATGGTCTGCCGATCTTTCTCGGCGGCGATCATTCGCTTTCGCTTGGCACCGTTGCCGGGGTCGCCGCCCATGCCGCCGCCACCGGCCGCCCGCTTTTTCTCCTCTGGCTGGACGCGCACAGCGATTTTCACACGCCCCGGACCTCGAATTCCGGTCATCTGCACGGCACGCCCGTCGGGTATGTCACGGGCCGTTCGGGGTTCGATGGCTTCCCGCCCCTGGCCGCGCCGGTGCCGGAGGAAAACGTCTGCCTCTTCGGCATACGCTCGGTCGACGCTCCGGAACGCGAGGCGCTGGAAGACCGCAACTTCACCATTCACGACATGCGCGCCATTGACGAAACCGGCATCGCCCGCCCGCTGCGGGCCTTCCTCGACCGGGTTGCCGCGGCGAACGGACTGCTGCACGTCTCGCTCGACGTCGATTTCCTCGATCCGTCGATCGCCCCCGCGGTCGGCACCACCGTTCCGGGCGGCGCGACCTTTCGCGAGGCGCACCTGGTCATGGAAATGCTGCACGACAGCGGGCTGATGACCTCGCTCGACCTGGTCGAGCTGAACCCGTTTCTGGACGAACGCGGCCGGACGGCGTCGCTGATGGTCGATCTGGTGGCCTCGGCGCTTGGCCGCCGCGTCTTCGACCGCCCGACGAAATCCTACGCCTGATTGGAGGCCGCAATGCAGCCCAGCCCCCGCGCCTATGTCCCTTTCGTCAGCGTCGACACCATGATGCAGCTCGTCCACCGCATCGGTCTGCGGCAGATGATGCGCGACCTCGCCGCATGCATCGAGGAGGATTTCCTGCGCTGGACCAGCTTCGACAAGACGCCGCGGGTGGCTGCCCACAGCGATGTCGGAGTGATCGAGTTGATGCCTGTTGCAGATGATGCGCTCTATGCCTTCAAATACGTCAACGGCCATCCCAAAAACATGAAGGACGGTCTGCAAACCGTTGCGGCCTTTGGGCTTCTCGCCGATATGAATACCGGTTATCCGGTGTTGCTGACCGAGATGACATTGCTCACCGCGATCCGGACCGCCGCGATGTCGGCCCTCGCCGCCAGGCATCTCGCCCGGCCCGAGAGCCGCACCATGGCGATCGTCGGCAATGGCGCCCAGGCCGAGTTTCAGGCGACGGCGTTCCAGGCGGTCTGCGGCATCGATACCGTGCGGCTATATGACATCGACCCTGCCGCGACCGCCAAGGCGATGCGCAACCTCGCGCATTCCGGCCTTACGGTCCACGCCTGCCACACGGCCGAGGAGGCCGTCGAGGGGACCGACATCGTCACAACTTGTACGGCCGACAAGCAGTTCGCAACGATCCTGACCGACAATCTGGTAGGCAGCGGTCAGCATCTGAACGCCGTCGGCGGGGACTGCCCCGGCAAGACCGAACTGCACCAAGACATCCTGAGACGCAGCGAGATCTTCGTCGAATACGCGCCCCAGACCAGGATCGAGGGCGAGATTCAGCAACTCGACCCGGATCACCCCGTCACCGAGCTTTGGCAGGTCGTGTCAGGTTTGGCGCCGGGCCGCAGCAACGCCCGGCAGATCACGCTGTTCGACAGCGTCGGCTTCGCCATCGAGGATTTCTCGGCCCTACGCTACATCAAGGAACAGGTCCAATCGGCTGGCATTGAGGAAAAACTCGACCTTCTGGCCGATCCGGAGGATCCGCGCGATCTGTTCGGCATGCTGCAACGCGCCGCACCGGGGCTTGCCGCCTGAGCGCTAGTGCAGGGTGAATTCCCCGGTCACGTTCCGCCACTCACCGGGCCCGATCATCTTGCGATGCGTGAATCGCACCGAATGCAGCGGCCCTTCGATCTCGTCCTGCCAGAACTCGATGAACTTGAACAGCCTCGGATGGTCGGGGGCCAGATCGTAATCCTGCCAGATGAAGGTATTCAGAACGTTCTGGAAATCGGGCATCCGATAGAAGAATTCCGCCGTGGTCAGCCCGTATCCCTTCAGCATCAACTCGGTCTCGGATGTCGCCACTCTGCTGCCTCCTTTTTTGATTGGTTCTGCTCCATGATGCCACAGCGCGGCTTGTTTTCAATAAAAACAATATGTTATCACTCTATCCCTTTGGCTGCTGACCAATCGACAGGCACCCATTGCACCCAAGATAGGCACCGGGGTATACTGAAGCACAACAATATATAGCGCCCATCACAAATGGCGGAGAGGTACGTGAGCGACACGCCGGAGCCCCCTGAAAACGAAGACGAATCGACGCCCGAACGGCCCGCGTATGACGGCCCGTCGATCGCCATCGAAAGCGAGATGAAGTCGTCCTATCTCGACTACGCGATGAGCGTGATCGTCAGCCGCGCCATTCCCGACCTGCGCGACGGCCTAAAACCTGTGCACCGGCGAATCCTCTATGCCATGCACGAAACCGGCAATACCCACGACAAGGCATACCGCAAATCCGCCCGCCCCGTCGGCGACGTGATGGGCAAATACCATCCCCACGGCGACAGCGCGATCTACGACGCGCTGGTTCGCATGGCACAGGATTTCTCGATGTCCCTGCCGCTTCTGGACGGCCAGGGGAATTTCGGCTCGATGGACGGCGACAATCCGGCGGCCATGCGCTATACCGAAGTCAGAATGGACAAGCCGGCCAATGCCTTGCTTGCCGATATTGAGAAAGATACCGTCGATTTCCAGGACAATTACGACGGCAAGGACCTGGAACCGACGGTCCTGCCGGCGCGCTTTCCCAACATGCTGGTCAACGGCGCGGGCGGCATTGCCGTGGGCATGGCCACCAACATCCCGCCACATAATCTGGGCGAGGTCGTCGACGCCACCCTTGCCCTGATCGACGATCCCGACCTCGATTCGATGGCGCTGATGGAATATGTCCCCGGCCCCGATTTTCCCACCGGCGGCGTGATTCTGGGCCGATCCGGCGCCCGCAAGGCCTATACCGAGGGCCGCGGCAGCGTGATCATCCGTGCCAAATCCCGGATCGAAGAGATCCGCAAGGATCGCTTTGCCATCGTGTTGGACGAGATCCCCTATCAGGTGAACAAGGCCAATCTGGTCGAGCGCATCGCCGATCTCGCAAAGGAGAAAAAGCTCGAGGGCATCGCCCATGTGCAGGACGAATCCGACCGCGTCGGCGTGCGGGTCGTGATCGAGCTGAAGCGCGATGCGACGCCCGATGTGGTGCTGAACCAACTCTACCGGTTCACCCCGATGCAGACCTCGTTCGGCTGCAACATGCTGGCGCTGAACGGCGGCCGTCCGGAACAGCTGACACTGCGTGACTTCCTGAGGTATTTCATTAGCTTCCGCGAAGAAGTTGTCGCGCGGCGAACGGCCTTCGACCTGCGCAAGGCGCGTGAACGATCGCATGTTCTCTGCGGCCTCGCAGTCGCCGTCAGCAATGTCGACGAGGTCGTCGCGACGATCCGCGCCAGCACCGACGCCGCCGAGGCGCGGCAAAGACTGATGGAACGCCGCTGGCCCGCCCAGGACATCGCCGACTACATCCGGCTGATCGACGACCCGAGCCACACGATCAACGACGACGGCACCTATTACCTGTCCGAGACCCAGGCGCGCGCAATCCTCGACCTGCGGCTTCAGCGTCTGACGCAACTTGGCGTCAAGGAGGTCACCGACGAACTGGAAGAGCTAGCCGGCAAGATCAAGGATTACCTCGATATTCTGCGTTCGCGCACCCGGATCATGGCGATCATCTCGGACGAGCTGAAGGAGGTGCGCGACCAGTTCGCCGTGCCCCGCCGCACCGAAATCGTCGACTGGTCCGGCGACATGGAAGACGAGGACCTGATCGAGCGCGAAGACATGGTCGTGACGGTCACGCAATCGGGCTACATCAAGCGCACGCCGCTGGCCGAATTCCGCAGCCAGCGCCGCGGCGGCAAGGGCCTTTCCGGCATGGCGACGAAAGAAGAGGACGTGGTCACCACGCTGTTCGTCGCCAACACGCATACGCAGCTGTTGTTCTTCACCACCGACGGGATGGCCTACAAGCTGAAGACCTGGCGCCTGCCCTCGGGCGGGCGGACGGCCAAGGGACGGCCGATCGTTCAGATCCTGCCGATCCCGCAAGGCGTCTCGATCGCCGCGATCATGCCGGTCGACAAGCCGGAAGAGGAATGGGACGACCTGCAGATCGTCTTCGCCACGACCGAGGGCGACGTGCGGCGCAATGCGCTGAGCGATTTCACCAATGTGCGCGCCAACGGCAAGATTGCGATGAAGCTGCCCGAGGGCGTCCGTCTGGTGAATGCGCGCATCGCGACCGAGGACGACGACGTGATGCTGGTCACGTCGGCCGGCCGCGCGATCCGCTTTCCGACGACCGAGGTGCGCATCTTCAAGGGCCGCGATTCGACCGGCGTGCGCGGGATCCGCCTGGCCGAGGGCGACAGGGTCGTCTCGATGGCCGTGATCCGCCACTTCCGCGCCAGCCCCGAGGAACGCGCCGCCTATCTCAAGATGCGCCGGGCCGTCGCGGGCATGGCCGAGGATGCCGAAGGCGCCGAAACCGCCGAGGATGACGAGGCCGTGGCCGACGTCGCCCTGCCCCAGGAACGCTATGCCGAGATGTCGGCGGCCGAGGACCTGATCCTGACGATCACCGCCCAGGGCGCGGGCAAGCTCAGTTCCTCGCACGACTATCCGGTCCGGGGCCGAGGCGGCCAGGGCGTGGCAGCTATGGACAAGGCGATGCGCGGGGGGCGGCTGGTGGCGTCCTTCCCGGTCGACATGGACGACCAGATCATGCTGGTCACCTCCACCGGCCAGTCGATCCGGTGCCCCATCGACGGTATCAGTTTCCGCTCGCGCGGGGCCGGCGGGGTCAAGGTGTTCGACACCGCCAGGGGCGAAGAAGTCGTTTCGGTCGCCTGGATCGCCGAGCAGAGCGAAGACGACGGCGAGGCCTGATCGAAGCCGCAACGGCACCCGGCTGACGCGAATCCCGGGACAATTGCGCCCATTCCGCGGCATTGACCCGCAAACGCGGCGCGATTGCGGCACATTCCCAGAATTGGCCCGAATTGCGCCCTGCCAGGGCCCGCATCCGCCAAGCAACTACCCTCAAGCCGTGGGGCGCTGTCAAACTGGGAAATGTAAAGATGTTGAATACACGTGCAGTCCGTCCGGTCGAAGTCGGCGTCATGATGTCCCGGACTATCGTCGCGATCGTCCGGATCCTGATCGCCAGCTACTTCCTCGCCATGGCCACCGGGCTCGTGTTCGACCCCGCCAGCCGCACCTTCCTCGACCCGATCCTGCCGCACGATCAGGCGCAGTTCATCACCACCGTCTACCTCTACCTCACGGCCTTCGCGATCATGGTGGGTGTGCTGGTCCGCCCCGCCGCGCTCTTGCTCGCGATCTACCTGTTCTGGTCCGGGTTCCTGCACTACGATCTGTCCAGCGCGGCCGCGCTCAACGATTTCTGGCGCGATATGGCGCTTCTCGGCGCGGTCCTGATGATCGCCGTGACCGAACAGGGCGCCGGCGCCCAGGTGCGTGTCTGGCGCCGCAAGGTCATGCCGCGACGCGTCCATAAGGACGAGTTCAGCAGCCTGGATGGCGCCAACGCCCGGCCCCGCGCCGCCAAGCCCGGCCGGGCGATCCTGACCGGAGTGGCCCACGCCACCGGTGAAATCGACATCTACGAATGCACACCCGATCACGACGCCGACGATGTCGACAACCTCTTCGCCGATCTTTGGGACGAGACCGAGACGATCCCGGCGCTCACCCATTCCTGAGCCTTTCCTTCCTGTGCCCGGTCCCCTAAACCCGGGCGCATGTCTTGTGTTCTGAACATCGCCGGCGGCGGCATGGCCGGGTCCGAAGCCGCCTGGCAGGCCGCCAATGCGGGGCTCGACGTGGTGATCCACGAAATGCGCCCCGAGACAGGCACCTTCGCCCACCGCACCGGCAATTTGGCCGAGATGGTCTGTTCCAACTCGTTCCGCTCGGATGACGACGAACAGAACGCCGTGGGCCTGCTGCACTGGGAGATGCGTGCGGCAGACAGCCTGATCATGGAGATGGCCGATGCCCACGCGCTGCCTGCCGGAGGCGCGCTCGCCGTCGATCGCGACCCCTTTGCCCAGGCCGTGACGAACCGCCTCCGCGCCCACCCACGGATCACCGTCAATGGCGGCGAACTGACAACCCTGCCCCGCACCGGTACCTGGATCATCGCCACCGGCCCGCTGACCTCGGGCGCCCTTGCCCAGGCGATCCGGGCAGAGACCGGCGCGGAGGCGCTGGCCTTCTTCGACGCCATCGCCCCCATCGTCTATGCCGAGTCGATCGACATGAGCCAAGCCTGGTTCCAGTCCCGCTACGACAAGGGCGAAACCGAGGAGGACCGCCGCGCCTATCTCAACTGCCCGATGGACCAGCCGCAATACGACGCCTTCATCGACGCCCTCCTGGCCGCCGAAATGACCCAGTTCAAACCGGGCGAGACAGCCGGCTATTTCGACGGCTGCCTGCCGATCGAGGTGATGGCGGCACGCGGCCGCGAAACCCTGCGCCATGGACCGATGAAGCCGGTGGGCCTGACCAACCCGCACAATCCGGACAAAAAACCGCATGCCGTGGTGCAGTTGCGCCGCGACAACAAGCTTGGCACGCTTTTCAACATCGTCGGCTTCCAGACCAAGATGAAATATGGCGCGCAAGCCGAGGTGCTGCGCATGATCCCCGGCCTGCAAGAGGCCCGGTTCGCCCGGCTTGGTGGCATCCACCGCAACACCTTCATCAATTCGCCCACATTAATCGACGCCCGGATGCGTCTGAAATCTCAGCCGAATATCCGCTTTGCCGGCCAAATCACCGGGGTCGAGGGCTATGTCGAATCCGCAGCCATGGGGCTCTTGGCGGGCCGCCTCGCCGCGGCGGACCTGCGCGGCGCATCACTGGCCCTGCCGCCGCCGGAAACGGCGACGGGCGCGCTTGTCACCCATATCACCGGCGGCGCAGAGGCCCGGACATTTCAGCCGATGAACGTCAATTTCGGCCTGTTTCCGCCGGTGGATCTCGGCGGCGGCCGCCGCAACCGCCCGGCACGCTACAAGGCCTATACCGACCGTGCCAAGGCCGCCTGGACGGCGTGGCTGTCTCAGACCGCGCTCGCCGCCTGACACCGTACGAATTTTCGACGAAAATTCGTCTGTCCGCATTTCCCGGTTCCGCCAAAGCCACCCTGCGCTTAAACTGCGCCCATGGCAGGGACATTCTTCGACAAGGTCTACAATCTCGGCGATGCGGGCGAGACCCGCGACTTTTACGACCGCTGGTCGGACCAATACGATGCCGACGTCACCGGCGCAGGCTATGCCACGCCGGGCCGCGTTGCGCGCGCGCTGGCGTCGCAGATGGCCGACCTCACCGTCCCGATCCTCGATTTCGGCTGCGGCACAGGCATATCGGGCGGCGCCTTGCGCAACGCAGGGTTCACCACCATCGACGGTCTCGATCCCTCGGCCGAGATGCTGGCAGGCGCCCGGGAAAAAGGCATCTACCGCAGACTGACCCACACCAACCCCGGCGACCCGGCTCCCGCGGGCTATGCCGCGATTGCCGCGATCGGGGTCATCGGGTGCGGGGCCGCGCCGGTCTCGGTCTTCGACGAGATCATGGCCGCGCTTGCACCCGGCGGGCTGTTCACGCTCAGCTACAACGACCACGCGCTGGAAGAGCCAGACTACGAGGGCAAGCTGAAAAGCTACACCGACACCGGCAAGGCCAGGCTCCTGGTCGAGGAATACGGCCCGCACCTGCCGGAACTCGGCACGAACTCCAAAGTCTATGTGCTTGAAAAGGCGTGACTTACGTCACGCGATTCGCCCCCTCGCCCACGGGACCGCTGCATCTCGGCCACGCGTTTTCCGCCCTCACCGCCTTTGACCGCGCCCGCGCACGCGGCGGAACCATGCTGCTGCGGATCGAAGACATCGATGCCGAACGCTCGAGACCCGAATGGGAAGCCCTGATCTACGATGATCTGGCCTGGCTCGGTCTCGACTGGCCCAAGCCCGTGATGCGCCAATCCGACAGGCTGCTTGCCTACCGCGCCGCACTGGATCGCCTCGTTGCCATGGGTCTCTGTTTCCCCTGCCGCTGTTCGCGCGGCGACATCCGTGCCGCCCTCTCGGCCCCGCAGGAGGGTGCGCCGGTCCATGGGCCCGACGGCCTTGTCTACCCCGGCACCTGCCGCGGCCGGCCGATGTCAGACGCAGCCTCGACCGACGTCATCCGGCTGAACATCTCCGCAGCCGTCCGGCGACTCGAGAGGCAGCGCCGCCCAGGGCTGAGTCCGGGGCCTCCCTCGGCGTTGAGCTTCACCGAGACCGGCCCCCTTCACGGCGGCCGCCATTGCCTTTCCGGCGTCATCGCCGCCAACGGCATCGGCGACGTCATTCTCGCCCGCCGCGACATCGGCACGTCCTATCATCTTTCGGTCGTCATCGACGACGCCGCACAAGGCATCACCGAGGTCGTCCGCGGCGCCGATCTGTTCGACGCGACCCACATCCATGTCCTGCTGCAGGACCTGCTCGGCCTGCCCCGCCCGGTCTATCACCACCACGCCCTGATCCGCGACGACGCCGGCAAGCGGCTTGCCAAACGCGACGACGCCCGCTCGATCCGGCGCTACCGCGAAGACGGTCTCTCGCCCGCAGAGGTCCGCCGCATGGTCGGCCTTGGCGGTCCGGACCCGTCCTAGTGTTGCCGGAATTGTCTCTGACAAAGCCAGGAGCTTAGAATATACCTCCCAACGGCACCTCATCACATCGGCGCCATCAGCTCCACTTCCTCATCTTCCCGGACCGCCGTGAAGAAACAGCTTTTCCGGTTCGTGTGACAGGCCGGTCCCGTCTGCCGCACCACGGCCAGCAAACAATCCCGATCGCAATCCACCCGCAGATCGACCAGTTCCTGAATGTGCCCGCTGGTCTCGCCCTTCACCCAGAACGTCGCCCGCGACCGCGACCAATACGTCACCCGCCCCGTCTCAAGCGTCCGCTCCACCGCCTCGGCGTTCATCCAGGCCAGCATCAGCACCTCGCCCGTCGAGGCCTCCTGTGCGATCACCGGCAGCAGTCCACGGGCGTCATAGACCAGGGTCGAGGGATCGAAGGCCATCGGTTTTCCTTTTCAAGCCAGAAACGCCAACCTATGTAGAGGGTCGAACAAGGTGAGAAAAGCCATGAGTGACGCCGATCTGATCAAGCTCTATTCCGGCCGAATCCTGGAACTGGCCGCCGACATACCGTTGACCGACCGGCTGGACGGCGCTCAGGCGACGGTCAAGAAACGCTCGCCGCTTTGCGGTTCGACCGTTACCGTCGACATTTCGACCGAAAACGGCCGGATCACCCGCTATGGCCAGGACGTCAAGGCCTGTGCCCTCGGTCAGGCCGCCGCGGCGGTCGTCGGCGGTAATATCCTCGGCCGCACCCGTGCCGAGGTCGAAACCGCCCGCGATCAGCTGAAGGCGATGTTGAAATCCGACGGTCCGGTCCCCGACGCCCCGTTCGACGGGCTCGAGGTTCTGATGCCCGCGCGCGAGTTCAAGAACCGCCACGCCTCGATCATGCTGACGCTCGAAGCGGCGGCCGAGGCCATGGCGCGGGCCGAAAGCGCCGCCTGCGCCTGAACACCCCCCCGTCCCGGGCAACAAAAAAACCGCCGCACTCCGGGGACAAGGGAGGCGGCGGTCAGTGGCGTCTGTTCAGATTACCGGCCAGCCCGGGAGCGGGAAGGATCGCTCTGCCGGCGGCAGGGACAGGCAGTCGGCAAGCGCGTCGGCCAAAGGGACAGTTGACGACGCGGGAGACCGGCCGGAAACAGGACGCAGGCAGATCAGATCATCACGGGCAGGTACAATCCGGCGAGCAGTATCAAAACCAGGGCGGTGGCCCCGGCCAGGTCCTGCACCAGCGTCGGCGCCGAGCGGGACAGTGCGGATTTCAGATCGGTGAACATTGTCGGTAGCTTTCGTTGTTTGTTGCCTATTTGTTCTCAAATTTGAGTCGATTTGTAAAGAACTTTTTAGGAACAAATGTGAACAAAATGCGATTCGCAGTTAACCCACTGAAATCAAACGAACTGCCTTGTCCTGTTCCATCAGCCAAAGCAACGCCCGCGCCGCCTGGCCGCGTTCGCCCGTCAAGGCCGGATCGTCCGCCAAAAGCTTGCGGGCGTCGGTTTGCGCCAACGCCATCAACGCCGATTGCCGTTCCAGATCCGCGATGCGAAACTTCGGCAATCCGGATTGCGCCGTCCCGATCACATCGCCTGCGCCACGCATGGCAAGATCTTCCTCGGCGATGCGAAAGCCGTCCTCGGTCTCGCGCAGTATCTCCAGCCGCCGCCGTCCGCCCTCGGACAGCGGGGGTTGATACAACAGCAGACAGGTCGAGGCCTCCGAGCCGCGCCCGACGCGGCCCCTCAATTGGTGCAGCTGCGCAAGCCCGAAGCTTTCGGCGCGTTCGATCACCATGATCGAGGCGTTGGGAACGTCGACCCCGACCTCGATCACTGTCGTCGACACCAGAACCCGCGTGTCCCCGCCGACGAAGCGCGCCATCGCGGCGTCCTTGTCGCGCGGCGGCATCTGGCCATGAACCAATCCAACGGCCCCGTCGCCCAAGGCCGCACGCAGATGCTTGAACCGCTCTTCGGCCGCGGTCATGTCCACTGCTTCGCTTTCCTCGACCAGCGGGCAGACCCAATAGGCCTGGCGCCCGCTGCCGATCGCATCGCGCAGATGGTCCACCACCTCGTCCATCCGCCCCGCCGAGACCAGGGCCGTGGTGACCGGCAGCCGCCCCGGCGGCTTTTCGTCCAGCACCGAGACATCCATGTCGCCATATTGCGCCAGCGCCAGCGAGCGCGGGATCGGCGTCGCCGTCATCACCAGCATATCCGCCGCCCGGCCCTTGCCCCCCAGTTCCATCCGCTGGGCCACCCCGAACCGGTGTTGCTCGTCGACCACGGCAAGACGCAGATCCCGGAACGCCACGTCGGGCTGAAACACGGCATGGGTTCCCACCAGTATCTGGATGTCACCGGCCTGCAACGCCGCCAGCTTGGCCTTGCGCTCGCCTCCCTTGTCACGGCCTGTCAGGATCTCCAGCACAACGCCGGCCGCCTCGGCGAGCGGACGCAATCCCTCCAGATGCTGCCGTGCGAGAATTTCGGTGGGCGCCATCATCACGCCCTGCCCGCCCGCCTCGACCGCCACCAGCAGGGCCATCAATGCCACCAGCGTTTTGCCCGCGCCGACATCCCCCTGCAACAACCGGTTCATCCGGACAGGCCGTGCCATGTCGTCGGCGATCTCGGCGATCGCCCGCGTTTGCGCACCCGTCGGCCGGTATGGAAGCGTTTCCAGAACCTTGGACTGTAACCTTCCAGTGCCTGCCGAGGCGAGCCCCTTGCCCTTGCGCACGACGGACCGTGCCAGTGCCAGGGTCAGTTGATGCGCCAGCAACTCGTCATAGGCCAACCGTTGACGCGCCGGGGCCGTCAACGCCAACTCGTCGGCCGAGAGCGGGTTGTGCACCGTCTCGATCGCCGTTTTCCAGTGCGGCCATCCCTCCCGCGCGCGTAGGGCGGGGTCGATCCATTCCTCTAGATCCGGACACAAGTCCAGCGCCGAACCCGCCGCCTTTGCCATCATCCGCTGCGTCAGTCCCGCGGTCAGCGGATAGACAGGTTCGAAGAGCGGAATTTCCTCGGCCTCGTCCAAACGCAGCATGTGGTCGGGGTGCACCATCTGAGCGATCCCGTCGAACAGCTCGACCTTGCCCGATACCACCCGGCGCTGACCGCTCGGCAATTGCCGGCGCAGATAGTCCTCGCGCGCATGGAAGAACACCAGCTGAAACGTGGTCTGCGCGTCGCGTACCTCGACGCGATACGGCCGGCCCTTGCGGCTCGGCGGCTGATGATGGCCGATCTCGACCTCGACGGTCAGAACGGCCGGCAATTCCGCTCCCAGAACAGACGTGCGGTGCCGCCGGTCGACCCCGGAATAGGGCAAGGTGAACAGCAGATCTCGCGGCTTTTCCACGTCGAGCTGCGCAAAGATCCTGGCGGTTTTCGGGCCCACCCCGTCGAGTGTCTCGAGCCCCGCGAACAACGGGAACAAGATTTCCGGCCGCCCGGTCATGCCTCGCCGATGAGATCCAGCCAGGTGTCCTCGTCGATGGTCTCGACACCCAGATCGGCGGCTTTTTTTGCCTTCGACCCCGCGCCCGGGCCCGCCACCACCAGATCGGTTCTTGCCGACACGCTGCCCGACACCTTGGCGCCCAACGCCTCTGCCCGCGCCTTGGCCTCGGCGCGCGTCATCTTTTCCAGCGTGCCGGTGAAGACAACGGTCTTGCCCGCGACCGGGCTGTCGACATTGCCCCTGGGGGCGACGTCCTGCACATCCAGTTGCGCAACCAGCCGGTCGATCGAGGCGCGCTCGGCCTCTTGGTGGAACGCGGTCACCAGCGACGCCGCCATCACCGCCCCCACGCCGTCGATGGCGATCAGGTCGTCCCATTCCGGGCCCGCGCCGACCTCGGCTGCGGCAATCGCACCTTCGAATGCATCCCAGGTGGTGTAGTGCGCCGCCAGCAGTGCCGCCGCGCTTTCGCCCACATGGCGGATGCCAAGGGCGAAGATGACACGGTTCAGTGGAATTTTCCGCTTTTCCTCAATGGCTTCAAAGAGGTTGTTCGCGCTCTTCTCCCCCCAGCCCAGCCGGTTTTCAAGTTTTGAGACATTGCGGCGATCCCGGTCGGCCAGAGTGAAGATGTCCGCCGGTTCGCGGACCGGCAGGGTCTCGTCGGCATAGAGCATCTCGACCTGCTTGGCGCCCAGCCCGTCGATGTCAAAGGCGGCGCGGCCGACGAAATGCTTCAGCTTTTCAACCGTTTGAGCCGGGCAGATGATGCCCCCCGTACAGCGGCGCACTGCATCGCCCTCTTCGCGCACCGCCTCGGAACCGCATTCCGGACAGAGCTGCGGAAACTGGTAGGGCGTGGCGCAGTCGGGCCGCTGGCTCAGATCCACATCCGCCACCTTCGGAATGACGTCGCCCGCGCGGTAGACCTGCACCCAGTCACCTTCGCGGATATCCTTTCCGCCACGGATCGGGTCGCCATTTGCGTCGCGCCCGGCGATGTAGTCCTCGTTGTGCAGCGTCGCGTTCGACACCACGACGCCGCCCACCGTGACCGGCGCCAGCCGCGCCACCGGGCTCAGCGCTCCGGTGCGCCCCACCTGGATCTCGATCTTTTCCAGCCGGGTCCAGGCCAGTTCGGCCGGGAACTTATGCGCAATCGCCCATCGGGGGGTTGTCGATCGGACGCCGAGCCGGCGCTGCAGGTCGAGGTCGTTCACCTTATAGACCACGCCATCGATATCGTAGCCGAGCGTCGCCCGCTGCACCTCGATCCTGGCATAATGCGCCAGCATCTCCTCGGGACCGGCGCATGTCTCGGTCAGGTCGTTGACCTGAAACCCCAGCTCCTTCAGGCGCCCGATCGCGCCGCTCTGCGTCTCGCCCAGGGGCGCGCTGACCTCGCCCCAGGCATAGGCGAAAAACCTCAGGGGACGTGCACGGGTGATCCCGGGATCCAACTGGCGCAGCGACCCTGCCGCGGCGTTGCGGGGGTTGGCAAAGCTCTTGCCGCCGGCCTCGGTCTGGCGTGTGTTCAACAGCTCGAAGTCGGCATGGCTCATATAGACCTCGCCCCGGACTTCCAGAACATCCGGCGCACGGTCGAGGTCCCGGGGAATGTCGCCGATCGTCAGGGCGTTGGCAGTGACGTTTTCACCGGTTTCGCCGTCCCCGCGGGTCGCCGCCTGGATCAGCCGCCCGCCCTCATAGCGCAACGACAGCGACAGCCCGTCGATCTTCGGCTCGGCGGTGTATTTCAGCACCGGATCGCCGTCGCGAAGGCCCAGATAGCGCCGTACCGTCTCGTCGAAATCCCGCACATCGGCGTCTTCGAAGGCATTGGCCAGCGACAGCATCCGCACGGCATGGGTGACCTTGGCAAACGTCTCGCCGACCGGGGCGCCGACCCGGTCCGATGGGCTGTCCCGACGCTTCAAATGCGGAAAGGCCGCCTCGATCTCGGCATTGCGCCGTTTCAGGGCATCATACTCCGCGTCCGAAATCTCTGGCGCGTCTTCGGTATGATAGGCCGTGTTCGCCCGCGCGATGGCGTCGGCGAGCCGCGCGAGTTCCGCCCGTGCCTGATCCTCGGTCAGTACCGCAACATCGCTGGTCTCAGACACTCGGGTCCCCCGAAGAAAGAAGGTGCGCCCCATAATTGATAGGAGCGCACCCCCGAGACGTCCAGACCGTGAGTGTGGATCGGATTGGTTTTGCTATGGCCGCCGGGGTTGCCCGACCGGCGCGGCCGAGACGACGTCAGGCGCCGATGGCCAGTTGCTCGGTCATCTCTTCCGGTTCGGGGTCGCGCAACACATAGCCGCGCCCCCAGACCGTTTCGATATAGCTCTCGCCGCCGGTCGCTTTGGACAGCTTCTTGCGGAGCTTGCAGATGAAAACGTCGATGATCTTCAGTTCCGGCTCGTCCATGCCGCCATAGAGATGGTTCAGAAACATCTCCTTGGTCAGCGTCGTGCCCTTCCGCAGCGACAGGAGTTCGAGCATCTGGTATTCCTTGCCGGTCAGGTGCACCGGCTTTCCCTCGACATCCACCGTCTTGGCGTCGAGGTTCACTTCGATGAGGCCGGTGCGGATCACCGATTGGGAATGCCCCTTCGAGCGGCGGATAATGGCATGGATGCGGGCCACGAGTTCTTCGCGGTGGAACGGTTTGGTCAGATAGTCGTCGGCGCCGAAACCGAACCCCTTCAGTTTGTTTTCGGTGTCGTCCGCACCGCTGAGGATCAGGATGGGCGTCTCGACACGGGCCAGACGCAGCTGCCGCAATACGTCATGCCCGTTCATATCGGGTAGATTGAGGTCCAAAAGGATCAGGTCATAGTCATAAAGCTTGGCAAGATCGATTCCCTCCTCTCCCAGATCCGTGGCGTAAACATTCAGGTTGGCATGGGTCAGCATCAATTCGATGCTGCGTGAGGTGGTTGGGTCGTCTTCGACCAACAAGACCCGCATATCGGCAACTCCACTCTGACCGCTCTGTTAACATTACTGTGAACAAGAAAGGTTAACCACACGTTAAAAGTATTTGTCAAAGATTTCGCTCAACCGTGGCTCAACGGTACTTTTGTATTGCCGTCGCTTTCAATGCCGCTTCGCCATGGGTCTCGATCGCCGCGCGCCAGGACGCGAATTCATCCTCGCTGAGCTCATAGGTGTCGAGCGCCTCTTTCAACGACATCAGCCCCGCCGAGACACCGCGCACGACGGCTGCCTTGCGGCTGGCGACCCAGCGCCTTGTGTCCGGCGCGGGCATATCGGCGCGCGACATCGTGCTGCCGTCGGGCAATGTGACGGTTCTCGGCCCGTCGACCTTGCGTAGATACATATCTTCGATCCCCTCGTACGTGATGGACGGGATCATGGGTTGAAGGGGTTTAAGGACCGGTGAAGCCCGGCCTTGAGAGTTCCGCGCATTTTTCTATATTCTGCGGAACCTTTAAGGACTTCTTAAGATGCCGCTCGACGCTAAGCTGAACTCGCTGGGGTTCGCCAAACCGCCAGCCGCGACCCGTGTCGTCGTCGCGATGTCGGGAGGTGTGGATTCGTCCGTTGTCGCGGCGGAGCTTGCGCGCGAGGGCTACGATGTGGTGGGCGTCACGCTGCAGCTTTACGACCACGGGGCCGCGCTTGCCAAAAAGGGCGCATGCTGCGCCGGAATCGACATTCACGATGCGCGGCAAGTCGCTGAAAAGATGAACTTTCCGCATTATGTTCTGGATTACGAGAACATTTTTCGCGACGCGGTGATCGACGAGTTTGCCGATAGTTATCTCGCCGGTGCCACGCCGGTGCCCTGTATTCGCTGCAACGAAAGAGTGAAATTCAGGGACCTTCTGGAAACCGCGCGCGACCTCGACGCCGATTGCATGGCAACGGGGCATTACATTCAGCGAAAGATCGGCCGTCACGGACCAGAACTGCACATGGCCGCCGATGCCGCGCGCGATCAATCCTATTTCCTGTTCTCGACAACGCCCGAGCAACTGGCATTTCTGCGGTTCCCGCTGGGACATCTGACATCCAAGGTCGAGACCCGGGCGCTGGCGTTGCGGCACGGGCTGCCGGTGGCCGACAAACCCGACAGCCAGGACATCTGTTTCGTGCCGGATGGGAACTATGCGTCGGTGATCGAGAAACTGCGGCCGGGCGCCGCCGAGCCGGGGGAAATCGTGCATGCCGACGGGCGGGTTCTTGGCGACCACCGCGGGCTGATCCATTATACGGTCGGGCAACGTCGGGGCCTTGGGATCGGCGGGCTTGACGAGCCGCTCTACGTGGTCAGGCTCGATGTGGACGCCCGCCGGGTGATCGTCGGGCCGAAAGAGATGCTGTCGACCCGGACCGTTCCGGTGCGCGAGGTGAACTGGCTTGGCGACGCCCCGTTCACATCGCGGCCCGCCTGGAACCTGGCGGTCAAGGTCCGCTCGACCCGTCCGCCGCGCGAGGCGGTGGTGCGGCCTCTGAGCGAGACCGAGGCCGAAGTGGACCTTGTGGTTCCCGAGGAAGGCGTGTCTCCGGGACAGGCCTGCGTGTTCTACGCGCCCGAGGGCAGCCGGGTGTATGGCGGCGGCTGGATCTGGCGCGGCGCCTGATTTCGGTCGCGTCGCCTCGGCGATCAAAGATCGGACAGCGGTCCGGCGCACAGACATCGGACTCAACGGCCTTATCAAGCTCGCAGCGACCGATACACCTTACGGGCCCCTTTCCTGCTGGGCGGCCAAGCCGTCCAGAACGGCCCGCGCCGCCCTGTGCCCGGGCGGTTCGGCGCCCTTGCCGAGCTTCGCCATCGTTTCGGCCATCGCCTGGATCTGCGCGGCCCGTGCGCGCCCGTCGCCGATCAGATCGTTCAGTGCCCCGGCGATGGCGGCGGGCCTGCAGTCCGGTCCCAGGAATTCGGGGATCGTGTTCCGGCCCGAGACCAGGTTCACAAGCGTCACCGTGTCGGTCTTCAGCATACGGCTCATGATCTGCCAGCTGAACCAGTTCATGTCATAGGCGATGACCATGGGCGTCGCCGCAGCAGCCAGTTCGAGCGAGACCGTTCCGGACGCGGCCAGGGCATAATCCGCCGCCGCGAACGCCGCCCGCTTGCGTGCCAGCGCCTGCGAATCGGACATGGCACGCGGATCGAGGCACACCGGATCCCCCGGCCAATTCCTTGCCGCTTCGATCGCGGCGCTTGCAACCGGCCCCGCCGCCGGCAGGACGACCCGAAGCTCCGGATGGCTGGCCAGGACGGGACGCAGCGCTTCGCCGAACACCGGCGCCAGCCGGCTGACCTCTCCGCGCCGCGATCCCGGCAGCACCAGCAGGATCGGCGCCGCGCCGAGTCCGGTCTCCGCCCGAAACGCCGCAATGTCGTCCGGGCCGGCCTGCGGTTCGGCCACCACCGGATGGCCGACGAAGTCGCAGCGCATGCCAGCGGCCTTCATATAGGGCGGCTCGAAGGGAAGAAGCGCCAGCACCTGATCGATACAGGCCGCCATCTTCCGGGCCCGTCCCGCGCGCCATGCCCAGACCGAGGGGGCGACGTAGTGCACGATGCGCACCTGACTGGCCTGTTTCACAAGCCGCGCGACGCGCAGGCAGAAATCGGGGGAATCGATCGTGATCAGGACGTCCGGACGGGTTTCGATCACGGTTGCCGCAGTTTCGGCGATCCGCCGTTTCAGGTGCCGGTATTTCGGCAGCACCTCGGCAATGCCGAAGACGGTGAGCTCCTCCATCGGGAACCGGCTATGCAACCCCTCGGCCTGCATCAGCGGACCTCCGATGCCGTCGAATTCGACAGCACCCGCCAGATCCCTCAGCCCGGCCATCAGCGCGGCGCCAAGCTTGTCGCCGGAGGCCTCGCCAGCCACGAGAAAGACGCGCATCACGCGGCGGTTCCCCGATCACCGGCGGGCAAGCGTTTTCGAACACACTCGCCAAATTTCTTCGAAGAGATCTGTGCCGCCACGATCATCCCGCGGCCTCTGCGATCAGGAACAGTCCGGCCTCGTCCGCCGCGCCGCAGGTCGCGTCGCGGTCGAGCAACAGGACCCTGCCCGCCTCGATCACGATCCCGGCAAGCCCGGCCGCCGCCGCGGCGGCGATCGTGGCCGGTCCGATGGCGGGCATATCGATCCGCAGGTCCTGCCCTTGCTTCGGCGCCTTCACCAGCACGCCCCTTGCATTCTGGCGCAACCTGGCCGGGGTTTCGGCCACGAAGCGCAGCATGGCGTCGGTGCCTTGCGCGGTCTCCACGCCAAGCGCCTGACCGTCCGCCACGACCGCACCTTGGCCGACATCCAACGGCCCGAGCGCGTCGAGTATCGCGCGCGCACGCGCCGCGTCCACCAGATCGCCGCCCGAAGGCGACGGCCCCGCCAGACGTCCGGGCTCCGCCGTCAGACCGGGCACCAGTTCGTGGGCGCCGCGGACGGCAAAGCCTTCGGCCTCGAAGGCCGCGATCACCGCGCGCAGCAACCCGTCGTCGCCGCCCTGCATCGCGGCCAGAAAGCCAGGCGCCAGCTCGCGCATCTTCGCGTCGAAATTGGCCGGGTTCAGACCGGGGCGCGCAAGCCCGCCGGCAAAGACCACGTCGGTCACACCTGCGGCATGCAGCGCCGCGAACATCTCTCCGAACCGCTCGTACGACAATTCGACCGCCTCGGTCCCCGGCAACTCGACCGCCAATCCCGCGAAATGCCCGAACAGCGCCTTGGGATGCGCCGCGGCCAGCAGTCCCGGCAGGCTGCCCTGCCCGGCGAGTATGCCCAGGCGCGCCATCAGCCGGGAGTCAGAAAGGATCGGTCAGAGGCGGACAGGATGAACTCCACAACCTCGCGCACATAGTCGCTGTCGGTCTCGTCCGACAGCCGCCGCGCGCGGTCCTGGAACGCGCCTTCGCCCTGAGCCAGCATCTGATAGGCGGCGCGCAGCGCGGTGATGTCGGACCGCGCGACGCCCTTGCGCTTCAGCCCCACGAGGTTCAGCCCGTCGAGCTGCCCGCGCGGGGCCTGGACCAGCCCGTGCGGGATCACATCGTTGGTCACCATCGTCACCGCGCCGATGATCGCGCCGCGGCCGATCCGGACCCATTGGTGGATTCCCGACAGCCCGCCGATGATCACGTCGTCGCCGATCTGGCAATGGCCAGCCAAGGCGGCGCTGTTGGCCATGATCACCCGGTCCCCGACATGGCAGTCATGCGCGACATGGGAATAGGCCATGAACAGCCCGTCGTCGCCCACCCGCGTCACGCCGCCGCCGCCCGCCGTCCCGGTGTTCATCGTCACGCCTTC
Source organism: Rhodobacter sp. (assembly GCA_030065095.1). Taxonomy (GTDB): domain Bacteria; phylum Pseudomonadota; class Alphaproteobacteria; order Rhodobacterales; family Rhodobacteraceae; genus JASJCA01. The sequence goes on along the minus strand of JASJDP010000027.1, from coordinate 109,791 downwards.
GCGGATGCGGTTGCGCCGACCTATGATCAGCCGGGTCTCTTCGCCGGCGAATTTCAGATCCTGCGGGATCTCGCCGATCGAGGCGAATTGGTAGATGACGGTACCCTCGCCGATTTCGGTCAGGCCGGTGACGACGGCATGGCCCCTGAGTTCGACATCGGCCGCCATGGTAACCTGCGGACCAACCATCGAAAACGGCCCGATCCGGCAGCCCGGCCCGATCACCGCGCCGTCCTCGATCACGGCGCTGGGGTGGATCGTCGCACTGGGGTCGACGCCCATGGCTCAGGCCTCGGCCGGCATGTCGAGCATTGCGGTGAACTCGGCCTCCGCGGCGAGGTCGCCCTCGACCTCGGCCCGGCCCTTGAACCGCCAGATCTTCGAGCCGCCGCGCAGCGTTTCGACATGCAGCCTTAGCACGTCGCCGGGCACCACCTTGCGGCGGAATTTGCATTTGTCGATGGCCATGAAGTAGATCAGGAAATTGCGGTCGGCCAGGCCGCTGTCGACGCCCACCATCACCGCCGCGGTTTGTGCCATGGCTTCGACGATGGTCACGCCCGGCATGATCGGTGCGCCGGGGAAATGGCCCTGGAAATGCGGTTCGTTGAAGGTGACGTTCTTCAGTCCGGTCGCGGATTTCGCGCCGTCGATGTCGATGACCCGGTCGACCAGCAGGAACGGATAGCGGTGCGGGATGATCCGCTGGATCAGGTCGATATCGGCGGTCTTGGGCGCGTCGGTCATGGGCGCGGATCCTTCAAGGCATTCAGGCGGGGACCTCGTAACAATCCTGCCGCAGTGAAACAAGCAGGCTCAGGGCTCTTGCCCCGCAGTGCCGTCGGGCGTCGTCTCTTCCTCGGCGGGCGGGGCTTCGTCGAAGGCCGAATTGATCCGCGCGACGGCCTCTTCGGTGATGTCGATCGTGTCGGCCGACAGGATCACGGATCGGCGGTCCAGCACGGCCAGAGCCCCACGCTCGCGCACGATTTCGGCCAGGACCGGCGTGATCTGGCGAAAGAAGGTCTGGCGTTCCTGATCGCGCCGGCGCTGCAGTTCCAGCGCCTTTGCGTCCTGCTCGGCGCGCAGTCTTTGAACCTTTTCGTCAAAGGCGTCTGCCAGCGCGCGAAACTCGTCGGGGGCCAGCGTCGGGCGCAGTTCCGTCAGCTCCAGTTCCTCGGCGGTCAGTTCCGCCTCGATCACGCGGTTTTCTGCAGCCAGCTGCGCCGCCGCGGCTTCGATTGCTGCGCTGATCTCTTCGGCGGCGCGCGACCCGGCAAACAGCCGTTCCTGGTCGAGCGTCAGGATCGGCGAGGGCACGCGCAGCGCTTCCTGAGCCTTGACCTGCCACATCGGAACAAGCAACACCGCCGCAACCAAAAGCCAGCCGCGCGGGCCAATCATTGGCTAGAACCGGGTCGAGATGGTCAGGTCGAATTCCCGCTCGATATCATAGGGTTCCTTTTGCAGGGCCTTCGAGAAGTTGAACCGCAAAGGCCCGATGGGCGTGTCCCAGAACACCGAGAATCCGATGGCAGAGCGCACGCGCGCGCTGTCGTCGACCGCCGTAACCGGTCCGCCGATCGGCCCGCCGGCCGTATCGTCCAGATCCCAGACGGTTCCGACATCGAGGAACACACCGCCCGAGACGCCATATTCTTCGGGCAAGCCCAGCGGGAAATCCGCCTCGAACCGCGCCACGGCGAAGAAGTTGCCGCCAAGCGCATCTTCGTTCGTCGCGGCGAGATCGCGCGGGCCAAGTCCGAAATAGTCGAACCCGCGCATCTTTCCGTTCAGGAAGTAGCGGTCGGTCACCCGGGTCACGCCGCCGCTCAGCGTCGTGATCGCACCGCCTTCGAGAATCGCGCGCAGCGTCACATCGCCGTTCAGCACCTTGGTCTCGCCCACGACCAGCGCCTCGGAGCGGACGAACTCGATGTCGCCGCCGACCCCGGCGAAATCCTGGCTCCAGCGGAACAGGACGCCGGCATCGGGGTTCAGGCCGGTGCGCAACGTGCGGTAGCTGTAACTGTAGCCCAGCGAGCTGGCCAACTCGAAGCCACGCGCGGCCTCTCTGTCGATGATCGCCGACGACGCCGCCGGAACGTTGGTGATTTCCGTGCCGTTGAGTTCGTAGTTGAACCCAAACCGGGAAAACTCGCCGATCGGAAACTCAAGCCCGGTGGAAAAGGTCGCCTGCGTGGTGTCGTAAAGCGTTCCCGACGTCGACGAGGCGGTTCCGTAGCTGACGCCGAAGTTGAACGCGACATCCCGGCCCAAGAACGCCGGTTCGGTAAAGCCGAAACTGTATCTCGAGGTATCTTCGCTGGTCCCGATCTCGAAGCTGATCGATTGGCCGCGTCCCAGAAAGTTGCGTTCGGCGAAACTTGCGGTGAATCCGACGCCCGTCTGCGCACTGTAGGTCGCGCCGAAGCCAAGGCTGCCGGTGGGCTGCTCTTCCACATCCACATCGACCACCACGCGGTCGGTGGCAGAGCCCTCGCGCGCATTCACGTCCGCCTTGGAGAAAAAGCCAAGCGCCCGGATCCGTTCCGCCGATTCACGGATTTCGCGCGGATTGAACGGGTCGCCCTCGACGGACCGGAACTGCCGCCGGATCACGCGGTCGAGCGTGGTGGCGTTGCCCTCGATATCGATGCGTTCGACGAAGATCCGCGGTCCGCGCACGACGGCGAATTCGATATCCAGCGTCAGCGTCCTGTCATTGCGGGTGATCCGCGGCTCCACCCGGACGAAGTCAAGGTCGCTTTGAACCGCCAGCCGTTCGAGGCGCGCAATGGTGTTCTCGACGCCGCCGGGGGTATAGGTCTGTCCCGGCCGGATCCGGATTGCCGCCTGATAGGCGTCGGGGTCTATCTCGGGCAGATCGCTGACCGTGGTAATGGCGCCATAGGTGAACTTCTGGCCTTCGCGGACGTTGAAGGTGATGAAGAACGCATTTCGTTCGCGCGAAAACTCGGAGGTGGCCGACAAGATCTGAAAATCGACATAGCCGCGCGACAGGTAGAAATCACGCAGCACCTGCTTGTCGAATTCGATGCGGTCGCCGACGAAGGTGTCGCGCTGGATGATCGCGCGGAACAGCCCGGCCTGTTTCGATTCCAGCACCCGGCGCAGACGCCGGTCGCTGAAATTGCGGTTGCCGACAAAGCTGATCCGCTGAACCTCGACCACCCGGCCTTCGCTGACCTCGAACACAAGGTCCACGCGGTTGTTGGACCGCCGGATGATGACCGGATCGACCGAGGCCGCCAGGCGCCCGCCCTGTTCGTAGGCCTGCACGATCAAAGCCGCGTCCTGTTCGGCCAGCGTCGGCGAATAGACGCGCCGCGACTGCGACCGGATGATCGTCAGCAGGTCCTCGTCCTTCAGCCGCCGGTTGCCTTCGATGCTGATGCGGTTGATCGTCGGATATTCCTGCACCGTGATGACCAGCGTGCTGCCGCGTGGCTCCAGTGCCACAGTCTCGAACAGACCCGACCCCAAAACGCTCTGATAGGCCGCGTTCAGCTGCCCGCCGGACACCGGCTCGCCGCGGGCGATTCCCGCATAGCTGAGGATCGTCGCCGGCTCGATCCGCTGGTTGCCCTGGATCTCGACCGAGTTGAAGACATAGGTCTGCGCCTGGGCCACCTGCGCGATGGCCAAGTAAACCATTGCGGATACGGCGAAAAACAGGAAAGTCGAAGTTCTGAAGATCTGTGCGCCTTTGCGGCGGAGCTGCTCTTTGTGCCCCAATGCCCTTGTCATCTGTCCCAATCCCATTGGCAGCAGGTTTCTTGCCTGACTAACCGTATTGGAATTGCTTGTCAAAAGCCATAAAACACCCAACGCTGCGCAGCATTGAATGTGTGGCCACAAGATATGGTGAGTTTTGACGGGTCGGCCGGGGGATCCGGAATGCTGCGAAAGCTGCTGGCCGTGCCGCGGTTCCGGTTAGAGTGTGACGATGTAGGACGCGGCGAACAGGGCGACCGCGGACATCCCGATGAACAGGAAACGGTCCCAGTTGAGATTGGCCAGGAGTGAAAGGCTGTCGATGCCGGCCTTGAAGGTGTTCATGTCTGCCACCGTTTCGGGTTCACGAAGCGTCTCTCCGTCAGTAGCGTCGAAATGCGGCGCGAATGCGGCAGACGGCCGACGATTCGGCGGCAGGCCGTGAGAGTGCGAGGCCTCTTGACGAAACCGCGGTCTGCCGGTGGCCTGGAGTGGACGTTCACAATCTGCATTCAGGCGCGGAATCAAGGCCGTAGGCCGCCGCGCCATCGCCGACCCGCCCCGGAGGTAAGGCGATTTGCTGGCGTCGCGTATCGGATTGAGGTCGCTCGCACATTGCCGGGATAAATCGAGCCGTTCAGAGGTTTTCGCCGCCTCCCCGCGGGTCGGCGATGGCGCGGCTTATCTCTGAGCGAGCAATGTCCGCTCCAGGCCAAACCCTGACCTACGAGGCCCTCACACCGCATCGCACCTTAGGGACAGAACAGATCGTTGCTGAGTGCAAAGATCATCAGGGTCAAAAGCACCGCCAGCCCGGCGGCCATCAAGACCCTCAACGCACGGTCGCTGGGCGGCCGCCCGCTGATCGCTTCATAGGCGTGGAACACCAGGTGCCCGCCGTCGAGTACCGGGATCGGGAACAGGTTCAACAGACCCACCGCGGTCGACAGGACCGCGATGAACCAGATGAAGCTGTCCAGCCCCTGGCTGGCGGTCGAGCCCGAGGTCTTGGCGATCCCCACCGGGCCGGACAGGTTGCAGGTCCCGATCGCGCCGCTGATCATCGAATAAAGGCCCGTCAGCGACCCCGAGATCACGCCATAGGTGCGCTCAACACCGTAACCGAACGCCTCGAAGACCCCGGGCGTGCGGGTTTCAAGCTCGAATCCGATGTCGCCGGTCATGCCGATCAGCCAGCGTTCCTCCATCCCGTTTTCGGTCTGCACGGCGCCAAGCTTGGTGTTGAAGGAAAACTCCAGCGTCTCGCCCCCGCGCCAGACCTCCAACAGCAGGGTCCGCCCTTCCGAGGCGATCGCCTGCTCCTGCAGCTGAAAGAAGGTGCGCACGGGGTCGCCGTCGATCGACAGGATCACGTCGCCCTCGGCAAGCCCGACCGAATCGGCCGCGGAGTTGGGCGTGATCGCCCCGATCATCGGCAGATAGGGAAACGGCCCCTCGACCTCTTGCCGCCCACCGTCGCGCTCGACCAGATAGGTCAGGTTCGCCTGTTGCGGCAGCTCGCGGGCAAAGGCGGTCAGATCGGCGGGCGTGTCGATTGTCCGGCCGTCCAGCTCCAGAATGATATCGCCGGGCTGCAGCGGCGCGAACACCGCGGGCACCGGCTTCATCCCGGCCACGGTGACGGGCTGGGTCGCCACGCCGATCGCCATCACGAAGCCGGTGAAGATCAGGATCGACAGGATGAAGTTGAACACCGGTCCCGCCGCCACCGTCAGCACCCGCGCCCAAAGCGGCGCGCCATGCATCGTGTGGCGTTTGGTATCGGCGTCGAAATCCTCGTAGTCGTCGCTTGCCCGGTCGCTGACCGCCCCGGCGTCGCCAAGGAACTTCACGTAGCCGCCGAACGGCAGCGCGGCCACCTGCCACTGTGTGCCGTGGCGGTCGCTGCGCGCCCACAGGACCGGGCCGAAGCCTATGGAAAACACTTCCGCCTTGATGCCGCACCAGCGGCCGACGATGTAGTGGCCGTATTCGTGCACAGCCACGATGACGCTCAGCGCGACGATGAAGGCGCCTATTGTGTATAGCGCATTGCCGAAGGTCGGGATCAGGTCGACCATGTTTTCTACTCGTGCCTCTATCTAGCCTCGGGCGGAAATCGCCTCGGCCGCCCGTTGACGGGCGAGATGGTCCATTTGCCGCACGGTATCAAGGGTAATCTGGGCGGAACTAAGGCCCGGGTCGGCTGACAATCGCGTCAGCACGTCTTCGACGACCTCCGCCATGGCGGTGAACCGGATGTCTCCGGCGATGAAGCCGTCGAGCGCCCGCTCCTTCGCGGCGTTGAACGCCGCGCCAGCCAATCCGCCGATCCCCATGACCTCGCGCGCCAGCCGCAATGCGGGCCAGCGCACCTCGTCGGGCGCGCGGAAGGTGAAGGTGCCGATCTGCGCCAGGTCCAGCCGGTGCACCGGCAGCGATTGCCGCTCCGGCCAGTGCAGCGCATAGCCGATGGCGTGGCGCATATCCGGCGGGCCGACATGGGCCATGATCGCCCCGTCGGTGAAACCCACCATCGCGTGGATCAGGCTTTCGGGGTGCACCACGACCTCGATCTGATCCGGACGGACGCCAAAATATTCCTTTGTTTCAATAAGCTCCAGGGACTTATTGAACATGGACGCCGAATCGATCGTGATCCGCCGGCCCATGTCCCAGTTCGGGTGGCTCGACGCCTCGTCCGGCGTGGCATGCTCCAGCGCCTCGAGCGGCCAGTCGCGGAACGCGCCGCCCGAGGCGGTGATGATGATCCGTTCGACGGCGGCCATCTCTTCGCCGACCAGCGCCTGGAACACCGCGGAATGCTCGCTGTCGACGGGCAGCACCTGCGCGCCGTGATCCCGCGCCGTGGCCATCAGCATTGCCCCGGCCGTTACCAGGCTTTCCTTGTTTGCCAAGGCCAGCGTCGTGCCGTGCTTCAGCGCCTCGAGCCCCGGTGCCAGCCCCGCCGCGCCCACGATGGCGGACATGATCCAGTCCGCCGGCCGCGCCGCCGCCTCGAGCAGCGCCGCCTCGCCCGCCGCCGTTTCGATACCGCTTCCGGCCAGCGCGTCGCGCAGCTCCGGCAGCTGCTCCTCATGCGCCGTCACCGCCACGTCCGCGCGCAGCCGGCGTGCATCGGCGGCGAGTTGCGTTACATTCGCTCCCCCCGTCAAGGCTATGATTTCATAGGCGTCCGGGTTGCGTGCGATCAGATCGATCGTGTTCTGTCCGATGGACCCGGTGGCCCCAAAGATCGACACCCTCCGAACCATGTCAGAACCGCAGCTCGGGCACGTCGACGACCAGCGCCACCAACAGCATGAACAACGCCGCGCCCAGCAGCGCATCGAACCGGTCGAACAGGCCCCCATGCCCGGGCAACAGGTGTGAGCTGTCCTTGACCCCCATTTTCCGTTTTACCGCGCTTTCCGCCACATCGCCCATCTGCGAGGCAAAACTGAGCACGGCAGAGATCCAGATCAAGTCCCGCCCCGCATCGGTGATCGACAAAAACATCGCGCCCACCAGCGCCGCCGCCACCCAGCCGCAGAGGATTCCCGCCCAGGTCTTCTTGGGGCTGACCCGCGGCCAGAACTTCGCCCCGCCGATCAGCTTGCCGCCGAAATACCCCGCAATATCGGTCGCCACGACCACAAGCACCAGCCAGTAAAGCCAAAGCATACCGTAGACATCGCGGAACACCGTCAATCCATAGCCTGCCAGCGCGATACCGACGGCGTAGGCCGCGAAAATCGGGCGATGCCGGACCAGCAGGCTGACGCCCACGAGCGCAGGTGCGGCGATGATCGGCAATGCGTAGATCCCCGGAAGATGGCGTGCGAGCAGCACGGCAGAGCCGGTCAGCAGCCCCAGTTGCACCGCTTGCGCGGTCAGATCGGGGTTGGTCATCCGCGCCAGTTCCCAGATCATGATGCCGGTGATCAGCGCCGCCAGCAGCGCAAACCAGATACCGCCCAGCCAGATCTCGACAATGCCGACGGCGACAAGCGCCACCCCGGTGATGACCCGCGGACGCAGGTCATCCCACGTCCGCGAGGGTTGGTTCATGTGCGAACGGCACCGAAGCGCCGGTCGCGCGTGCCGTAGCCCGCGACGATGCCCGCGAAGATGTCTTTGGTGAAATCCGGCCAGAGCGTATCGATGAACTCGTACTCGGCATAAGCCGACTGCCAGAGCAGGAAATTGGAGATCCGCGCCTCGCCGCTGGTGCGGACGACAAGGTCGGGATCGGGCAGGAAGTACGTGTCCAGGTAGTGCGCCAGCGTCTCTTCGTTGACCCGCTCGGGATCCACGTTCCCGGCCTTAACTTCGCGCGCCAAGCGCTTGACGGCGCGGGCAACTTCGTCACGGCCGCCATAGTTCAGCGCGATCGTCAGGTGGACCTTGGAATTGTCTGCGGTCAGCAGTTCCAGCTCGTCCATCAGGCGCACCAGCTTTTCGTCCAGTTTGATCCTGTCGCCGATGAACCGCACCCGCACACCCTCGTTGAACAGCGCCTGCGCCTCGCGCTGGATATAGCGCCGGAACAACGACATCAGTCCCGCCACCTCTGACTGGGTGCGTTTCCAGTTCTCGGTAGAGAAGGCGAAGATCGTCAGATACTTGACACCGATATCGGGGCAGCAGCGCACGATCTCCTTGACCCGGCGCGCGCCCGCGTGGTGCCCGAAAAGCCGCGGCTTGCCCCGCTTCTGCGCCCAGCGGCCGTTGCCGTCCATGATGATCGCGACATGTCGCGGGCCGCCCTGGGGAAAATCCTTCACCGCTGCTCCTCTCTCATGCCGAGGGTGCGTCACCCGGGCTCCGCCCGTTCGCGCCTGAAACGATCCACTGGACCGTTTCCGGGACGGCGCTCACACCTGCATGATTTCTGCCTGCTTCGTTTCCAATGCCTCGTCGACCGCCTTGATATGCGTGTCGGTCAGGTCCTGCACTTCGTCGTGCCAGATCTTGTGCTCGTCTTCGGACATGCCCGCCGCCTTGGCCTTTTTCAACTGCTCCATTCCGTCGCGCCGCACGTTGCGGATCGCCACCCGGGCGGATTCGGCGTATTGCCCGGCAACCTTGGTAAGCTCGCGGCGGCGTTCTTCGTTCAATTCCGGGATCGGCAGCATGATGATCGTGCCGTTGGTCTGCGGGTTGATCCCCAGCCCCGATTCCATGATCGCCTTTTCGACCTTCTGCACCAACGACTTGTCCCAGACGTTGATCGTCACCATCCGCGGTTCCGGCACGTTCACCGTGCCGACCTGGTTGACCGGGGTCTGCGCGCCGTAGGCGTCGACCGTGATCGGCTCGATCATGCTGGCCGAGGCGCGGCCGGTCCGGAGCGAGGCGAATTCCTGACGCAAGGCCGTCATCGCGCCATCCATCCGGCGGGTCAGATCATCAAGGTCAACTTCTGTCTCGTCCGTCATCTCCGCCCTCCTCCACACCCGGGGTTAACTGACGGTTTTTCAAGTGTATACCGTCAACCGTGCACGATTGTATAGGTGCCTTGCCCGGCCAGGATGCCGCGGAACCCGCCCGGTTCGTCCAGCGAGAAGACGATGATCGGCAGGTTGTTGTCGCGGGCGAGCGCGATGGCGCTGGCATCCATCACCTTCAGGTTCCGGCGCAGCACCTCGTCATAGGTCACCTGATCGAACCGGGTGGCATCCTGGTGCTGCATCGGGTCCCGGTCATAGACGCCATCGACCTTCGTCCCCTTGAAGATCGCCTCGCAACTCATTTCATTCGCACGCAAAGTCGCTGCGGTGTCAGTGGTGAAATAGGGGTTTCCCGTACCCGCGGCAAAGATGCAGACGCGCCCCTTTTCCAGATGCCGCACCGCGCGGCGGCGGATGTAGGGTTCACAAACCTGATCCATCGGGATCGCCGAAATGACCCGGGTGAAGACCCCCATCTGCTCCAGCGCGGACTGCATCGCCAGCGCGTTCATCACGGTCGCCAGCATGCCCATGTAATCCGCCGTGGTCCGTTCCATCCCCTGGGCGGATCCCTGCAGGCCGCGAAAGATGTTGCCGCCGCCGATCACCATGCAGATCTCGACGCCAAGATCGTGCACCGACTTGACCTCTTCGGCGATGCGCTGAACCGTCGGCGGGTGCAGGCCATAGCCCTGATCGCCCATCAGCGCCTCGCCGGAGATCTTCAGCAGGACACGTTTGTATTTCGTGGTTGGCTCGATCGCTTCCGCCACTGTCATTGCCGTCGCCCCGCCGATGCTTATGCTTGCGGCGCTTATTGCCGGAAGAGCCTGTCATGATCAATGCGGAAGCACGCCGATGCGCCCAGATTGGCTGAAATCGCTCAGCCCCGAGCGCCCGGTTCTGATCGCCGGGCCCACCGCGGCGGGCAAATCCGCCGTCGCGCTCGAGATCGCGTCGGATCAGGGCGGCGTGATCGTCAACGCCGATGCGCTGCAGGTCTTCGCCAACTGGCGGATCCTCACGGCGCGCCCCGGCCCCGAGGAAGAGGCCATCGCACATCACGCGCTTTATGGTCACGTGCCGGGCGATTCGCCCTATTCCGTCGGACATTGGTTGCGCGATGCCGCGCCGCTTCTGCGCTCGGACGCCCGGGCGATTCTGGTCGGCGGAACGGGGCTTTATTTTACCGCGCTCACCCAGGGGCTGGCCGATATTCCACCGACGCCTGCCGAAACACGCACCCTTGCAAGTGGCCGGATGTCGGCCGAGGGGCCGCGCGCGCTGCTGGCAGAGCTCGACGCCGAAACGACCCGCCGGATCGACACCGCCAACCCGGTCCGAATCCAGCGCGCCTGGGAGGTCCAGCAGGCGACCGGGCGCGGTCTGGCCGCCTGGCAGGACGCAACCCCTGCCCCGCTGCTGCCGCTGCAGGACACGCAGCCGCTGCTGCTCGATGCAGACCGGGACTGGCTGAACGGGCGCATCGCCCGGCGATTCGACGCGATGATCGCGGACGGCGCGATCGAGGAAGTCCGGCGCAACCTCGATGCCTGGGACCCGGCCCTGCCGTCGTCGCAGGCCATCGGCGCGCCCGAACTTGTGGATCACCTGCTGGGGAACCGTAGCCTAAATGCCGCAATCGACGCGGCGAAGACGGCGACCCGTCAATATGCCAAGAGACAACGCACCTGGTTTCGGTCAAAGATGCGCGAATGGACGCCGATTCAGCTGCCATGATGGGCCGGCGTCTTGCACTTCGAGGACGAGGCGTGGGGATAACTCGTGTACGACCCTGTGGAAAACTTCGCAATTCGAACCTGATGCGGATCTTCAGCGACACCCGTCCCGACATCAATATGTCGTTGAAAACCAGACGGTTCCGCGTCGAACCTGTTCCTCGACTGACGCCCGAGACCCGCTGGCGGACCGAGGCGATGCGCAGTTATTCGCAACCTGTGCTTTTGTGGTTCACCCGCGGCCAGGGCCGGATCACCATCGCCGGCGTCACCCATGGATTCGGTCCGCACCACGCGATCTTCCTGCCGCCCGATACGATGCACGGCTACGAAATGCTGGGGCAGGTCTTCGGAATGACGGTGTTTTTTCCCGACGATCCCAGCCTGCGCCTGCCGGAAGAGCCGATGCACCTGCGGTTCCGCGAGGTGCAGCAGCAGGGCGAACTGACCACGATGATCGAGAACCTGCAGCGCGAGATCGATGGCGACCAGCCCGGCAGGAACCGGGCGATGATGGCACATGCCGGGCTGATCGCGGTCTGGCTTGACCGCGAAGTGGAGCACGGCAATCCCGCCGAGCTGCACCCCGATGCCGCACGGCGGCTTGCGGCGGCCTATTCGTCGATGGTCGAGCGGGACTATCGCACCGGCCGCACGATTCACGATTATGCCCAGCATCTTGGGGTGACGCCGACCCATCTGACGCGGTCCTGCAACATCGCCTGCGGGCGATCGGCCTCGGCGCTTCTGACCGACCGAATCCATTTCGAGGCCCGCCGGATGCTTGTCGAAACCCGCCATCCGATCAAGGATATCGCCCGGGACCTGGGTTTTCGGTCGGCAGCCTATTTCACGCGCGCCTTCCAGAAGCACACCGGTCTGACCCCGTCCGAGTTTCGCCGGCAGGGCTGACCTCGCACGGGTTTTTTGGTTGCGACTCACGCGAATGTCGTTTTTCCTCAAGACACATGTCGTTTTTGTGCCTCCAGAAGGCGAAAGCGAACATTGACGCACCGCACCAAACCGTGCGGAATGTTGGACAGGGGGACAACGATCAAGCCAGCCATGAAAGCGACGTGAAACGCCACCGCGGCAGGCAGGGCAAACATACGCCCAACGCGTAACAATAACTGTCTCACAGGGAGAACACGATGACCTTTCACACCAACCCCAAACGGTTGCATCCGGCCGCCGAGATGTACGCACGGGAATACAAGGCCGGCCAGATCAGCCGCCGCGAATTCCTGACGCGGGCCACCGGCATGGGCGTCACCGCGGCGGCCGCCTATGGGCTGATCGGGCTGCCGCAGCCCGCGCAGGCCGGAAGCCACGCGCAGGCGGGCGGCACGATCCGTGTTCAGATGAGCGTGCGGCCGCTGAAGGACCCGCGCACCTATGACTGGTCGGAAATGGGCAACCAGACCCGCGGTTTCCTGGAATATCTCGTCGAGTACAATTCGGACGGCACCTTCCGCGGCATGCTGTTGGAAAGCTGGGAGATCAACGACGACGCCACGCAATATGTCCTGAATGTCCGCCAAGGCGTGAAATGGAACAACGGCGACGATTTCACCGCCGATGACGTGGCGCGCAACATCACCCGCTGGTGCGACAAGAACGAAGAGACCAACTCGATGGCCGGACGTTTCGCGACTCTGGTCGACGAGGGCACCGGTATGGCCATCGACGGCTCGATCGTGCCCGACAACGACGCCAGCACCGTCACGCTGAACCTGCCGAAACCCGATATCTCGCTGATCGCGGGCATGTCGGATTATCCGGCGGCCATCGTGCACAGCTCGTTCGACCCCAACGATCTGACGAACAATGTCGGCACCGGCCCCTACCTGATCGAAGAACTCGAGGTCGGTGTGAAATGCACCATCGTGCGCAATCCCGACCATACCTGGTGGGGCGCCGACGTCTTTGGCGGGCCGTTCCTCGACCGCGTCGAATATGTCGACTACGGCACCGATCCGTCGGCCTGGCTGGCGGCGCTCGAATCGGAAGAGGTCGACATGCTGCATGAATCGGTCGGCGAATTCATCGACGTGATGGACGGCCTCGGCTTTGTGAAGTCCGAAGTGGTCACCATGGCCTCGATCGTCATCCGCCCGAACCAGCTGGCCGAGGTCGACGGCATGAAGCCATATGCCGACGCGCGCGTCCGCCAGGCGATCTCGATGGCCGTCGACAACGCCGTGTGCCTGGAACTCGGCTATGGCGGCCGCGGCTCGCCGGCGCAGAACACCCATCTCGGCCCGGCGCATCCGGAATATGCCGATGTGGGCGATCCGCCGCACAACCCCGGTGCCGCCGCGGCGCTGATGGCCGAGGCCGGCATGGCCGATTTCGAGCACGAGATCATCTCGATCGACGACGACTGGCGCCGCAACACCACCGACGCCGTGGCGGCTCAGCTGCGCGACGCGGGGATCAAGGTCAAGCGCACGGTACTGCCGGGCAGCACGTTCTGGAACGACTGGGTCAAGTATCCGTTCAGCTCGACGAACTGGAACCACCGCCCGCTCGGCGTGCAGATCTGGGCGCTGGCCTACAAGGGCGGCGCGGCCTGGAACGAGTTCGGCTGGGCGAGCGACGAGTTCGACGCGATCCTGGAGGAGGCGCTGGCCGTCGCCGACGCCGAAGCGCGCAGCGAAATCGCCGCCCGCGGCGCCGCACTGATCCAGTCCGAGGGCGTGACGATCCAGCCCTACTGGCGCTCGATCTACCGCCATATGCGCGAGGGCCTGGTGGGCACCGACATGCACATCAGCTTCGAGCATCATCACTACAAATGGGGCCTGGCCGCCTAACACGCGACCGCGCCGACGGGCCGCCCGGGATCATCCGGGCGGCCCTTTTCACAAATGGCGGAGATGCCGGCCCGATCCGGCAGCAAGAGGTCCACGCAACGACCCGCCGATCCGCCGCCTGACCAACAGGGGCCACTATGGGACTATTCATTCTAAGACGTCTCGGGGTCATGATCCTGACCGCGCTCTGCCTGACCTTCGTCGTCTTCTTCCTCACCAACCTGTTTCCGAACCTCGAAAAGCTGGCCAAGACGCAAGGCAACCAGCGGATGTCCGACGAACAGGTCGTCAGCTGGCTTGAAAACCGCGGCTACATGGACCCGCTGTTCGTCAAATACGGCCGCTGGCTGGGCGTCGCGCCGGGGTTCTCGAACACGCTCGATGACGGCACCCGGGTTGGCAATTGCGTCCGCCCCGGCGTCGCAGAGGAAGACACGCCGCGGTTCTGCGGGTTGCTGCAGGGCAGTTGGGGCCTGTCCACCGTCTTCCGCGACGAGGTCGGCACCATAGTGGGCAAGCGCCTGGGGCTGACCGGGTGGCTGATGCTGGCGGTGATGTGCGTCATGGTCCCCGGCGCGCTGATCATCGGTGTGCTGGCAGGGATGCGAGAGGGATCGCGGCTTGACCGCACGCTGTCCACCGTCTCGATCACCACGACGGCGACGCCGGAATACGTCTCGGGCGTTATCTTCATCGCGATCTTCGCCTCGTCCACGGTGGGCCTGAAGTGGTTCAAGGGCACCGCGACAAGTGCGATGGACAACATCACCTGGGAAAACTTCACCCTGCCGGTCCTGACCATCGCGCTTTACGGCATGGGCTATATCGCCCGGATGACCCGCGCCTCCATGGCCGAGGTGATGACCGCCCAGTACATCCGCACCGCGCGGCTGAAGGGTGTCAGCTTCAGCAACATCGTCATGAAGCACGCGCTCAGGAATGCGCTGATCGCCCCCTTCACGGTGATCATGCTGCAGTTCCCGTGGCTTCTGAACGGCGTCGTCATCGTCGAGACGCTGTTCAACTACAAGGGCTTCGGCTGGACGCTGGTCCAGGCCGCCGGCAACAACGACATCGAGCTCTTGCTCGGCGTCTCGGTGGTCTCGGTGATCGTGGTTCTGACGACGCAGCTGATATCCGATATCGGCTATGTCTATCTGAACCCGCGGATCCGGATTTCATAGGGGAGAGGGCGGATGGAACCACTGACATGGACAGGTGCCGCGGGCACCGTTTTGAACCCCCTCCTGATCATCATCGCGGTCGCCTTCGCGGTCTCGGTGCTGGCCAGCATCGTATCCAGCTTCGTCTTCGGCGGCGGCCGTATCCAGTACGGCCCCGACGGCATGGCGGTGGCGACGGGCGGTCTGCCGGGGCTGATCAACAAGGCGCTGACCTACAGCTTCTACGCGCTCGTCGGGATCGTTCTGGCCTATCTGCTGGTCGGGTTCTTCACCGGTCACCGCGGCGGCGGCATCATCGGCGGCGTCGCGGGACAGTTCGCGCCGGTCTGGGTGGCGCTGATCGTCACCTTCGTGCTGTCGATACTGTTCAAGCGCAATCTGGGGCTCTACGGCAAGCTCTTTGACAGCGTGATCGGCATGGTCGGCTTCGGGCTGGTGATGTTCTGGGTCTATACCGCGCTCTTCACCGGCATCTTCGACATGATCGCGACCCATGACCCTCTAACTCAGGTCTCTGGCATGAAGAACAAGGTGCCGGGCACGGTGCTGAACGGCGCCGAAGAGGGCGATTATGCCTGGTATCTTCTGGGCGGCGACAACCTGGCGCGCGATGTCTTCAGCCGCATGGTCGAGGGCAGCGTCACGGTGATCGTGATCGCCCCCTTCGCGACGCTCTTCGCCTTCATGGTCGGCATCACGCTGGGCCTGCCGGCAGGGTATTACGGCGGCAAGCTCGACACCTTCCTGTCATTCCTCGCCAACCTGATTCTGGCCTTCCCGGTCATCCTGCTGTTCTACCTGCTGGTGACCCCGGAAATCGTGCTGACCGGCATCCCCAGCTACATGGCGGCGGTGATGTTCATCTTTCCGATCCTCTTCGTCGGCATCCTGCTGAATTCGCGCTACTACACCCAGCCGAATTTCCGCACGCCGCTCTTGATCGGCGTCCTCGGCATCATGATCTGGTTCTACCTCTCGGGCGTCTCCGCCAAGGGCACGGCGATCAACGTGCTGCCGCCCTTCCTCGATCTCTTCGACATCTCGGGCGGTATCCTGGTCGTGTTCGTTTCGGTGGTCTTCGTCAACTCGCCCACCGTGTTCCGCATCGTCCGGGGCCTGGCGCTCGACATCAAGACACGCGACTACGTCGCGGCGGCGCAGACCCGGGGCGAAGGCCCCTGGTACATCATGCTGTGGGAGATCCTGCCGAACGCGCGCGGGCCGTTGATCGTCGATTTCTGCCTGCGGGTCGGATACACGACGATCCTCTTGGGAACGCTCGGCTTCTTCGGCCTCGGGCTGCCGCCCGAATCGCCCGACTGGGGTTCGACGATCAACGAGGGCCGCAAGCTCTTGTCGATCTACCTGCACCCCGCCCTGCCCCCGGCGCTGGCGCTCCTGAGCCTTGTGCTCGGGCTGAACCTGCTGGCCGACGGGCTGCGCGAGGAAAGCCTGAAAGACTGACGTCGCCCCTTGGGGCGGCGGCACCCCGGACACGGATCCGGGGTCTCGCCTGAAACAAGTGGTCCCGGGTCCGGCCCGGGACGGCGACGGATAGAAAGGGAACACTGCAATGGCCAAGTGGGACTATGACGGCCCGATCCTCGAAATCGACAAACTGTCGATTTCCTTCTTCACCCGGCTGCGCGAAATCCCCGCCGTGATGGATTTCTCGGCCACCGTCCTGCCCGGCGAGGCGCTGGGGCTGGTCGGCGAATCCGGCTGCGGCAAAAGCACCGTGGCGCTCGGCGTCATGCAGGATCTGGGCGTCAACGGCCGCATCGTCGGCGGGTCGATCAAGTTCAAGGGCCGCGACCTGGGCGAGATGTCGATGGAAGAGCTGCGCGATATCCGCGGCAACGAAATCGCCATGATCTATCAGGAACCCATGGCGTCGCTGAACCCGGCGATGAAGATCGGCAAGCAGCTGATGGAAGTGCCGATGATCCACGAGGGCATCACCGAGAAAGAGGCCTACGAGCGCGCGCTCGAGGTGGTCACAGACGTGAAGCTGCCGGATCCCAAACGCATGCTGAACTCGTTCCCGCATCAGCTGTCCGGCGGCCAGCAGCAGCGCATCGTCATCGCCATGGCGCTGATGTCGAAGCCCGCGCTGCTGATCCTGGACGAGCCCACCACCGCGCTCGACGTCACGGTCGAGGCCGCCGTGGTCGAACTGGTCAAGGAACTGGGCGAGAAATACGGCACCTCGATGCTGTTCATCAGCCACAACCTGGGGCTGGTTCTGGAAACCTGCGACCGCATCTGCGTGATGTATTCCGGCGAGGCGGTCGAACGCGGCAGCATCGAGGACGTGTTCGACAAGATGCGCCACCCCTACACGCAGGCTCTGTTCCGCTCGATCCCGCTGCCCGGGGCCGACAAGAATTCGCGCCCGCTGGTGGCTATTCCGGGTAACTTCCCCCTGCCCCATGAACGCCCGCCGGGCTGCAATTTCGGGCCGCGCTGCGATTATTTCGTCGAAGGCGTCTGCAACACCGGCGACGTCAAGATGGTGCCGATCCCGCAGGACGAGCGGCATGAAAGCCGCTGTCGCCGGATCGACGAGATCGACTGGAACGCGCCGATCGTGGCCACCGAGACGCATGCCAAGTCCGAGCCCGGCAACGTCGTGCTGAAGATGGACAACCTCAAGAAATACTACGAGGTGGCGGCCAACGCACTGTTCGGCGGCGGCGACAAGAAGGTGGTCAAGGCCAACGAGACCCTCAGCTTCGAAGCACGCGAATCGGAAACTCTGGCCATCGTCGGCGAATCCGGCTGCGGCAAGTCGACCTTCGCCAAGGTGCTGATGGGTCTGGAAACCGCCACCGACGGCGAGATCCTGCTCGACAACCGCTCCATCGGCGAGGTGCCGATCGAAGAGCGTGACACCAAGACCGTCTCGAGCGTGCAAATGGTGTTCCAGAACCCGTTCGACACGCTGAACCCGTCGATGACCGTCGGCCGCCAGATCATCCGGGCGCTGGAAATCTTCGGCATCGGCGAAAACGAAAACGCCCGCCGCCAGCGCATGCTGGAACTTCTCGATCTGGTGAAGCTGCCGCGCGAGTTCGCCGAACGGATGCCGCGGCAGCTATCGGGCGGGCAGAAACAGCGCGTCGGTATTGCCCGCGCCTTTGCCGGCGGCGCGCGGATCGTGGTGGCGGACGAGCCCGTCTCGGCGCTCGACGTGTCGGTGCAGGCGGCGGTGACCGACCTGCTGATGGAAATCCAGCGCAACGAAAAAACCACGCTTCTGTTCATCAGCCACGACCTCAGCATCGTCCGCTATCTGTCTGACCGCGTTATGGTAATGTATCTCGGCCATGTGGTGGAACTGGGCGATACCGATCAGGTCTTCAGCCCGCCCTACCATCCCTATACCGAGGCGTTGCTGTCGGCCGTTCCCATCGCCGATACCAGCATCGAGAAACAGCACATCGTGCTCGAAGGCGACATTCCCTCGGCGATGAACCCGCCGTCGGGTTGCCCGTTCCAGACCCGCTGCCGCTGGAAGGACAAGGTGCCTGGCAATCTGTGCGAGACCGAGGTGCCGTCGCAGAAAACCCTCGCCGACGGGCATGAGATCAAGTGCCATCTCAGCGACGAGGCCCTTGGCGAAATGGAGCCGGTGATCAAGATCGCGGCAGAGTAGACCGCGCAGGGTTCCGGGCCGGCGCAGGAGGTCGAACGCATGGACTATCCGTTCGATCTGGGCACCTACACCCGGCCCGCGACCCAGGATCACGAGGCGCAGCGCTGGTTCGACCGGGGCATGGTCTGGCTGTTCGGCTATAACCATGACGAGGCCGTCGCCTGCTTCGAGGCGGCGCTGCGGCACGATCCCTCCTGCTGCCTTGCGCGCTGGGGCATCGCCTATGCGCTGGGGCCCAATTACAACAAGCCCTGGGACGTTTTCACCGAGGATGAAAAGGCGCCTTGCCTGGACCGCATTCACGCCGAACTGGCCGCCGCGGCCCCGGCGGCCCCGGTCGAGGCCGCGCTGATCGACGCATTGAAGGCGCGCTCGCCCGCCAGCCCCGATATCGAAACATTTCACCCGTGGAACAACGCCTTCGCCGACCAGATGCGCGCAGTCCACACCGCCTTCCCGGATGATCTCGACGTCACCTTCGTCTTCGCCGAGGCGCTGATGAACCGCACACCCTGGCAGCTTTGGGACCTCGCCACCGGCGAGCCCACGGAACATTCCGCCGGCCCCGAGGCCAAGGCCCTGCTCGACCGCGCCTTCGAACGCGCCGAGGCCTGGGATCACCCGGGCCTCTTGCACATGTATATCCACCTGATGGAGATGTCGCCCACGCCCGAGGCCGCCTTGCGCCACGGCGACAGGCTGACCTGGCTGGTCCCCGACGCCGGCCATCTGGTGCATATGGCCACGCATATCGACGTGCTGACGGGTGACTACCAGAACGTCGTCACCCGCAATCTGGCCGCCGCGAAGGTCGACGCCAAGTTCAAGGATTATGCCGGCGGCGCGAACTTCTATGCGCTCTATCGCATCCACAACCTGCATTTCGCCGTCTACGGCGCGATGTTTCTGGCCCAGCCTTCGGTCGCGCTCGACGCCGCGGCCCGCCTGCGCGCCGAGGTGCCGGACGAGGTGGTCCGCGTCTATCCCGACCTGTTCGAGGCCTTCGTCGCCACCCGTCCGCATGTGTTGATCCGGTTCGGTCTGTGGCGGGACATCCTGGACGAACCGATCCCGGAGGATACGGAACTCTACGCCTTCACACAGGCGCTGATCCTCTACGCCCGCGCCGTCGCCTTCGCCAATCTCGGCCGGCCCGCCAAGGCGCAGTCCGAGGCGGACCGTTTCCTCGCCGCCCGCGCGGCGATCCCCGAGGATCGCATGCTGTTTCAGAACAAGGCCCAGGACGTGCTCGGTGTCGCCGAAGCCATGATGCTGGGCGAGGTCGCCTATAAGTCCGGGCGTACCGGCAAAGGGCTCGACCACCTGCGCGAGGCGGTGCGCCGCGACGACGGGCTGATGTACGAAGAGCCCTGGGCCTGGCCACAGCCCGCCCGCCACGCCCTGGGCGCGCTGTTGATGGATGCCGGGCATTGGGACGAGGCCGAGGCCGTCTATCGTGCCGACCTGGGCCTTGATCCCACCCTGCCCCGCGCGTTGCAGAACCCGGCCAACGTCTGGGCCCTGCACGGGCTGCACGAATGCCTCGCCCGCCGGGGCGAATCGGTCGAGCGCCGCCATATCCGCGGCCAACTCGACACGGCGCTCGCCCGCGCGGAGATCCCGATTCGGGCCAGTTGTTACTGCCGGAAATCCGTGGCCTGACAGCGGGCAGTGCGCGAGCCGAATCCCAGGGTAACGAAGGCTCAGCTCGCGCGTCCGGCGGCAGGGGTGGTTCAGGCCCCAACATCCGGATCACCAAACACTGCACCACTGATGTGCCTCTCAGATAGGAACACCCGGCGGTCCGTGCGAAACACAAGCTTGCACGAAACCGTGTGACCCGGTGGCCTGGTTGATAGGCCGCAATAGTCGCCAATTGATTAACGATTTCGCCACAGTCGCCGGGAAATGCCAGGATTGTTTTCCAGTTTATCGCCAATTCGCATGTTTTCGCGCATCTCCCGCCGGACGACCGGTCGACTGGGCTTGACGTGGAGGCACCGGACGTCGCCCGGCGCTGACCCGCCTTTCAATCGGTAACGGCCTGCGCTAGGGCTGCCGCATGTCCGATTTCGCGCCACTTCCCGATCCACCCTATTACGCCGTGATCTTCACCGCACAGCGCACCGCCGTCGATGACGGTTATGCGGCCATGGCCGGGAAGATGTCTGACATGGCCCAGTCGCATCCCGGCTGTATCGGCATGGAAACGACCCGCGACGAGGCCGGGCTCGGCATCACCGTCAGCTATTGGCGCGACGAGGCGTCGCTTCTCGACTGGAAGGCGGACGCCAAGCATCTGGTCGCCCAACAGCTCGGCAAGGATCGCTGGTACAGCCACTACACCCTGCGCGTGGCGAAAGTCGAACGCCACTATGACGGGCCTGCCGGACGCTAGAGTGTGATGCAATGTGAGTGAATCGCGCAGTCGGTTATTTGGCTTGGAGCGGACGTTCGCAATCTGCATTCAGGCGCGGAATCAAGGCCGAAGGCCGCCGCGCCATCGCCGACCCGCCCCCGAGGGGAGGCGATAGCGCGGCTCCTAAAGGAAAATGCAAGCTCCGCTCCAGGCCAAGAACGGGTAAAACGCGGTTAAGTCGAACTTCGTGCCGCTCTAGGCCCGGGCCCGCCCTTCACAGCGTGCGCTTTGGTCCTCCTCGTGCAAGGGCGTCTTGCGGCTGGCCGTGAAATCGCCCCGGATATGGTCCAGCCAATACCCGAAATACGATTTCGCCGCCTCGCTGGTAAACACTTCCGGCGCCGTCCGCTTCAGATAGGGCAGCCGCGTCCAGGCCACGTTCGGAAAGGTATGGTGCTCGTTGTGGTACCCGGTATTGAAGAGCGGGATGTTGATCCAGCCATAGGTGGACCGCGACGGCTGATCGTCGTCGGTGCCCTCATGCTCGCTGAGCGACTGGCCCAGGTTGGAAATCCCCAGCTTGCCCAGGAACAAAGACAGCGACCACAGGTGGTACAGCAGCGCCCAAAACCCGAACAGCCAGAGCAGCGTCAGGTTCGACAGGATCGATACCCCGATGAAAAGCCGCATCTGCCACGCGGGCGGCTGCGTCGCCTCGATATGCCGCTCGGGATCCTTCTGAGGCCGCCCGGTGACCCAGGCATTCAGCCGCGGCAGCACCTCATCCCCGATCAGAAAGCCCAGGGGCAGCGCGTGCAGAACCATCGTAAAGCCGGTCAGCAGATGCTGGACCACCGGGTTGTCGTGGCGCAGCTTCATCCGCGACTGAAACGCGCAGATATCCTCGTGCTCATAGTCGCGTTCGTAGTCGCCGATATACGGGTGATGGCTGGTGATATGCTCGTGTTGATAGATCAGTTGCTTGCCATACGAGCCCAGGACCCATTCGAGCCCGATGTCGAAGGCCAGCTTCGGTCTCGCGTCGCGGAAGATCAGCTTGTGCGCAGTTTCGTGCACCAGCCCGCCGGTGGCGTGGATCAGGATCTGACCGACCAGGAAGGACGCCAGAAAGATCACCGGGAGCGACGCGTCCGAGACCAGCCAGGCCATGCCCCAATGCGCCGTCAGCAGCACGGGCAGGGCCAGCACGGTGCGCCGATCGGCGCCGGATGCGTCCTTCAGCTCGGGATGCGCCGTGATCGCCGCCTTGCGCATCTCGTTATGCCGCCGCGCCTGAGGCGATATGCCGACTTTCCTGCCACCCGAGGGCACTTGGCTGGGGGATTGATCCATGCAGGCTCCGTCACGTCCGTTCGTCCGACAGGCTAGAGTGTATCGCGCGGGCCGAAAGCGCAAGACAGCCGTCAATTCGCCGCGGCGGTCTCGAATGGGCACGGTTCGGGGAACCAGGCCTGCAACTGGCGCCGGACCAGCGCAACGACCCGCGGGTTGGGTGCGCGCCCGAAGCTGTCGTTCAACGTGACCGTCTGCGTCCGCCGGGCCTTGACCCGGGCAAGTTGCGCCCATGTCCAGGGCAGCAGGTTTTCGACCGATACATAGCCCTGCACCCGGCGGCTGAGCGACCAGGGCGCACGAACCGCCGCGCCGGTTTCCAGCGCCAGATGCCGGGCAAGGAATTCCGGCGGCACATTGTCGCCGCCCCGGAACCGGGCGGCGCGGGTCGCAGCGATCAGATCGGCGAACGCCTCGGCCATTTCCGCGCAAACGTCCCGGTCCATGATCTGCGGCCCGTGGATCACATGGTTGCGCGGTCCGGCCCCAAACCGGCCGGATAGCGCCGCATCGGCATTGGCAAGGGCCAGGTTCCAGGGGCTTTCGGTTGCCGGATCCAGCCTGTCCGACGGCACCACCGTCATCGGTTTCAGATGCACGTAAGGGCGTCCGTCCGGCGCAAAAAGGCTGTCGTGGTACCGGGGCGTCATCACCAGCATGTCGTCCTCGACGTAAAGAAACCGCCGCGAGAGCCCGGGCAACAGGTGCAGGTGGCTGACGATGCAGAAGGAATTGAATGTCGGCAGAATGGCGGGATCCATGATCCGGTCGTGATGCACGACCTGCAGCCGCGGATGATCGAGGTTCAGCCAATCCGGCACCTGCGGACGCATGGAGACGAAATAGATCCTGCGGATTCCGGGCAGATTGCGTGCAACCGAGCGCAGCGAATACCGGATGATATCCAGATTGTCCCGGGTGCGATTGGGGTTGGTGTCGCGCCTGTCCGCCACATAGCGGTTCAGCAGGTCCAGATACCCCGGAAAGCCGTCATCCACCCACGTGTAGACCAGATCGACCGGTTCCTGGCGTTCGGCCACGCATGCCCCCATTCGTTTCGACCGCCTATCCCCTGAAACCCCGCCGGGATGCAAGCGGTTGCCTTCGCGCGGTCAAAGTGGCACCTGACCGGCGGAACCAAGGGGTGCGGCGCGAAGCATGTCACATGGCGATCTGATTCTCGCAGCCGATTTCGGAACATCCGGCGTCAAGGTCGCCGCGGTCGGTCCCGACCTGCGCCTGATCGCCGCCACCACCGAATCCTACCCTCTGCACCTGCCGGGCCCCAGTCAGGCCGAGCAGGTGCCCGAGGATTGGTGGAGCGCGCTTGCGCGCGGCGTTGCCCGCCTGGCCTCGGAGGTCGAGGATCTGAGCGCGCGCGCCGGTGCCATCGTGTTCTGCGCCCAGATGTGCGGGCTGGTCTGCACCGACAGTCGCGGGGCGGCGCTGCGGCCCTCGCTGGTGTGGCTCGACAAACGCTCGGCGCCGCTGATGCAAAAGATCCTGGGCGGCTGGCCCAGCATTTCCGGCTACGGCGCCACGACATTGCTGCGCTGGCTGCCGGTGGCCAACGGCGCACCGTCGCATAACGGCATGGATCCGCCGGGCAAGATGCTGTGGGTCATGCAGAACGAGCCGGAAGTCTATGAAAAGACGCGATATCTTCTGGACGTCAAGGACTGGCTGCTGCACCGGGCGACGGGCGAGTTCGTCACCACGGCCGACAGCGCCAACCTGACCTGGCTGATGGACACGCGGAAGGGGCGCGAGGGCTGGTCGGCGGGATTGCTGAAACATCTCGGTATCCCGATGGAAAAGCTGCCGCGAATCGTCGACGGCGACACCGTCGTCGGCGGCCTGACCCCGCCGGCGGCCGGGCAACTGGGGCTGCGGCCCGATATCCCGGTGCTGGCTGGCGGCGGCGACGTCACCGCGACAGCCCTCGGCTCGGGCGCCGTCGCGGACGGGGCGCTTCACCTTTGCATGTCGACCTCGAGCTGGGTCGCGGGGTTCTTCAACCGCCGGGTTCTGAGCGTGGCCCATTCCTATGCCACCATCACCTCGTCCATCGGCATGCGCCCGCTGCTGATCGCCACGCAGGAAAGCGCAGGCTCCGCCCTGCAGTGGCTGGCCGAGGGGCTGGATCCGCGGACCCGCGACGCCGGAGAGGGCCTGGAGGAATTCTATCACGACTTCGGCGCGCCTCAGCCCGATGATCCGTTCTTTCTGCCCTGGCTCGCAGGCGAGCGCGTGCCGGTGGACGAGGAACGCCTGCGCGGGGCGTTTTACGGGCTTGCGCTGCGCCACAACATCGATTCGATCAAACGCTCGGTGGTCGAAGGCGTGGCGCTGAATACCCGCTGGGCCTATGCCAAGGTGGCCGCCGAGCGGGACGCGCAAACTTCGGGACCGATCCCGCTGGTCGGGGGGGCGGCGGCGAATCCGCATCTGGCGCAGGCCCTGGCGGACGCCTTGAACCGGCCGGTGCGCGTGGGTAACGCCCGGATGAGCGGGGTGCTGGGCGCGGCGGCGATGGCCGCCCCTGCGATGGGCTGGTCCAAATCGGTGTGGGAGGCCGCAGGCGCCGTCAACGGACGGGATGGCCCGGTCTACGACCCCGATCCGGCGCGCGTGGCGA
Organism: Rhodobacter sp.; assembly: GCA_030065095.1. GTDB lineage: Bacteria > Pseudomonadota > Alphaproteobacteria > Rhodobacterales > Rhodobacteraceae > JASJCA01. The sequence continues at coordinate 84,853 of JASJDP010000027.1, read as the reverse complement.
TGATCGACGAGCGTTATGAACGGCTTCGGGCGATTCGAAGATCGCTGGTCAAGCTCTACCGCAAGGCCGGGCCATGATCGACGCGCTGCTCAAGGATGTCATCGACCCGATGTGGGAACGGCTGGCGCGCCCGCTGGCGCGTGCCGGATTCACACCGAACCAGGTGACGGCGATGGGGCTGGTTTTGATCCTCGCCGTGTCGGCGGCGTATCTGTGGCACCGGAACCCGCTGGTCTACGCGCTGATGCTCGCCGTCGCCTTCGCCTTTGATGCGCTGGATGGCGCGGTGGCCCGGCAGACCGGTTTGTCGAGCAAGGCCGGCGGGTACTTCGACGCCATGGTCGACCGCTATCAGGAACTGATCGTGCTGGGCGCCATCGGCTGGGTCACCGGCCTGTGGGCCCTGGCGCTCGTGGCCTTCGCCGGCGGTGTGATCACCAGCTACGCCAAGGCCCGAACCGCGCTGGAGATCCCGACCAGCAACACCGCCTGGCCGGATTTCTTCGAACGCCTGGAACGGATCATATTCCTATGCGTCCTGCTGCTTTTGGCGGGCCTCATCGACGCCGGCTGGCTGATGACGGCCGGGCTGGCGATCTATGCCGCGCTTTGCCATTTGACGGCGCTGCAGCGCATGCGCCGCGCCGTCAGGCTGCTGCGCGAGGCCGATCAGGACCGGCGCTGAGCCCTGCGAAGCGCCAGCAGGTCGGACTGGAACAGGCCAAGGAAGATCAGAAAACAGAGGATCAGCGCCAGCTCCACATTGGTGTAGGCGATGTATATTTCTTCGTTCAGAGGATTAAGGTCGACATTTTTTGCCTTGAAAAGAAAGACATAAAAGACGGTCAATGAGATGCAGAATATCCCAAAGTTCCGCCGCAGCCGCACCAGACGCTCTTGAATGACCCCCAGATCTTCCAGCCACCTCAGGCTGCCCGGATCGCGCAGGATCGCCTGGCTCAATACCGTGCCGCCCATCACCACCAGCGCCTGCGCCACAAAGAACATGTAGCTGCCGGCCATATGCTCGGCATGGTGATCGGGGAACCGGAAGGCGCTGAGATAATGCATCCCCACGCCCGACACCGCCTGCAGCGCGATGATGGCCGGAGGTGTGGCAAGCCAGATCGCCAACAACGCCCGCCGCGGCGCAGGCAAACGCCGTGCCGTCCAGGCGTAAAACCCGGCGTTGAAGAACACGCCGAAGGCCAGAAGCGCCCCCGACAGCGTGACCCAGAATGCAAAATGCGGTCCCACCGTGGGGTCCGAGATCGCGCGGCTGACCGTAACCGGCCCCCAGTCGGGGTTCGCCGCGAGAAACACCGCGCGGGCGCGGAAGAGCCAATAGGCCACCGTCACCAAGGCAACAGCGTTCGCCGCCAGCGCCAACAGCGACAGCCAGTGCAACGGGCCGCGCTTTCCTCTGTCCGAACTGCCGGCGATATCGGTCATCGCGCTTTCCCTGGACGCGTTTCAGACCTTGTAGGCGTAATTCCGGTCCGGGTCACGCTCGACATCCGGCGGAAAGTTCTTGTGTTTGTCAGCGTAATACCGGGCCCGGTGATCCCCGGCCGAGGCGGCGTTGTAGGTGATATAGAGCACCCGCCGCGCCCGGCCTGTGGTGTTCGGGCCCGACTTGTGCGGCGCGTAGCTGTCGAAGAACACCGCATCGCCGGACCGGCAATGCACCGGAACGAAGTCACGATGCCCGGTGTCGTCGTCTGTCAACGGCGCCCACATCTGGCCCAGAAGACCCTGCTTGTGCATGCCCGGCAGCATTTCGAGCGAGCCGTTCTCGGCAGTCGTCGCGTCGATGGCGATCATCGCCGTGATGTGCAGCGGGCCATATGTGTCCCAGCCTGCCTGCACGTCCTGATGCGACCTGAATCCGTCGCCGCCGGGCAGTTTGAAGTTGATCTTGTCCTTGAACAGGACCGCCTCTTCGCCGAACAGTTCGGACACGGCCTGTGCCATGCGCTCGGTCTGGATCAGCCCGGCAAAGCCTGCGTGATGCGGCACGAAATTTTCGATCCGGCACAGGATCCGGCTGCCGTCGACCGCGCTTTCCTCGAAATACTTCCAGTCCTTGCCCGCGACTTCGGGCGCACCGGACAGCTCGTCGGTCCAGCCGCTGATTTCCGCCGCCTCGGCTGCGGAGTACATGCCCGGTACGTGCAGATACCCGTCGCGCTGGAAGGCGGCGACCTGCGCCGCGCTCAGAACACCCATGTCGCACCCTTCGATGGATCCTCGTTTCCCGTCGTTGACCACACTCGACGAAAAACCACAAGAAACGCGACGCCGCAGTGGCGTTGACGGCCCTTTGGGGATGTGATTGGACATCTTCTGCCGCAACCCGATCCAAAGAGCACCGCCAACCCCGCATGTCGGCCTACCAGAACACCAAGGACATGTTGTCCTATCTGCTGCGCGAGGGCGGCTTGTTCCAAAGCCCGATCCTTCTGCTCGCGGTCGCCGCCAGCGGCAGCAAGACCCTGATGATCTATTTCATCAACGAGGCGGCCGAACGCGGCGGCGCCGGGGCGACATTGTTCGCCGTTCTCATCGGCACTGTCGCGGTGACGCTGACGACCGAGCATCTGGCCCGTGTCTACGGCGCGGCGCTGGTGCAGGATCTGGCCAAGAAGATGCGCAGGGACATCTCGGAACACGTTCTGAACGCCGATGTCTCGTTCTTTCAGAAACGCGATTTCGGGCAGGTCTACGCCGCCCTGACCGGCCAGACCGACACGGTCGCGACCTCCATCATGCGGATCGTCGATCTGGTGCAGGCCGTGCTGCTGCTGCTGTTCTGCCTCATCTACATGACCCTGCAGTCCTGGCCGGCCGGGGTGGCGACCGTTGCCGCCTTCGGTCTGGGCGTCGCCGCGTTTCTGCTGGCCGAGGGCCCGGCACGGCGGGTGCTGGACAGCGCTAACAAGGCGCGGATCGCGTTCTATGATGCCGTCAACGACACCCTTCGCGGGCACAAGGAGCTGCGCCTTCGCCAGGCCCGGCGACGCGACGTGGCGACCCGAATCCAAAAAGTGACGGAGGACGCCGCGCAAAAGTCGGTGGCGGCAGAGCGGTATTTCAGCTTTGGCCAAGGTGCAGCGACGGCGGCTCTGGCCCTGCTGCTGGTAGCCATCGTGTCGTTGCTGCCTCTGGTCGCCACTGTCGACAACGTGGTCATACTGCAGGTCCTGACGGTTGTGCTGTTCGCCTTCGGTCCGATCGAGGCGGTCGTCAGCGGCCTGCCCGCGTTCGCCCGCGCCTCGGTTTCCTACAGCCATTTGAAGGATGTGTTGGCCGAACTTGATGCAAACCCCGAATCCGAGGCGGCGCGGAATGCCCCCGACAGCCGGCCGGATTTCAAGACGATCGAGCTGCGCGGCGTGACCGTCACCCTTCGCCGCCCCAGCCAGGCACCCGGGTCGAGCGCAACCGACACCTTCACGCTGGGCCCCATCGACCTGGCGCTAACGCCGGGCCAATCCGTCTTTATCACCGGCGGCAACGGCATGGGCAAATCGACGCTGCTGCAGATCCTGACCGGCCTGCGGCACCCCGACGGCGGCGAGATCCTGCTGGATGGCGAGCCGGTGACGCGCGACACGGTCGGCCATTTCCGCGGCCTGTTCAGCGCGGTCTTCAGCGAGTTCTACATGTTCCGCCAGCTCTATGGCCTGACGCTGGAAGAACGCGAACGGCTGCAGGCACATATCGAAGAGCTTGGGCTGGCAGAGGGCGTGTCGATTGCCGACGACCGGTTTGCCTCGCTGGCGCTGTCGACGGGACAAATGCGGCGGCTGGCGCTGTCGATCGCCCTGGCCGAGGAAAGACCGATCATCGTGCTCGACGAATTCGCGGCCGACCAGGATCCGGTGCGGCGGGCGTTTTTCTACGACGTGCTGGTGCCCCGCCTGTCGAAGGCCGGGCATCTGGTGATCGCTGTAACCCATGACGAACACTGCTTTGCGAAATCCGACAGGTTGATCCGAATGGAGGACGGCAAGGTCGTCTCGGACTCCGTCCAGGTCGCATCGGCCCCCGCCAGCCGGACCGGCTAGCGCCGCCGGTCGATGCGTTTGAAAAGGTCCCGGTTGAGGCGGACGAAATCGGCGATCAGCCAGGCCAGCAGGCCGCCACGGTCGAGCCCCAGCAGATAGAGATACCCGCTGAGCGCACCGACGGCCGCGCCGATCACATCGACGATCAGGTCCCCCATCGTGTCGGGCAAACCGGATTTGAGCATGTTGGTGCCGAAAAGCGAATCCATCGCAAACTCGAAGATCTCCCAGGCGGCGCCGATCGCGACGGCAAAGCACCAGCTGAAGAACGCCACCGCCCAGGCGGGGGCCGCGTATCGGTCGCCTTCGAAGAGGATAAAGATGCAGACGAAGCCCACCAGCCCGAACCCGACGGCGGACGTGCCGTGCAGCGCGATGTCCCACCACCAGTAGCGGTCGTAGAAATCGAAGGCCTCGCCGAGAAACAGCGTGGCGAAGATAAACAGAACCACAAAGCTCAGAAACGGGACCGGCAGCCGGATTTCATAGCGTTCGGCCAGCGCCAGCGGCAGCATCGAGACGATCAGCGTTGCCGCAGCGACGAAACCCATCGACCAGCGTTCGATGAAGACGGCGGCGAACACCGCCGCGATCAGCGTCAGCCAGACCGCATAGACAACCTTGCTTTGCCGTAAAATAAACACACGCCCAAGGTAATGGGCCGGCGCGCTGTCTTCAAATCCCGCACCATCGGGACCATATGGAGGTTACAGGCAAGATTCCGGAGACCCCATGCGGCTGGCCAGCTACAATATCCGTAAATGCATCGGCCTCGACCGCCGCCGGGATCCGGCGCGGATCCTGCAGGTGATCAACGGGATCGGGGCGGATGTGGTGGCGTTGCAGGAAGCCGACAAGCGCCTTGGGGCCCGCCCCGCGGCGCTGCCGCGCGAGATGGTCGAGTCGGAAACCGATTTCCGGCCCGTCGCGCTGGATGAAACGGGTGTGTCGCTGGGCTTTCACGGCAACGCGTTGTTGGTTCGAAAGGACCTTGCGGTGACGCGATCCCAGCGGATCGACCTGCCGGGCACCGAGCCGCGCGGCGCAGTCTCTGTCGAGATCGGCGGACGCGTCCGGGTGGTGGGTGTGCATCTGGGCCTGTTGCGCCGCGATCGCCGCCGGCAGCTGGCAGCGGTCGAGGATCAGGTGAACGACGCCCTGCCGACTGCGATTCTGGGCGATTTCAACGAATGGCGCGCCCGGCGCGGGCTGGAAGCCCTGCATTTCGGTTTCAGCGTGCATGCGCCGGGGCGCAGTTTCCATGCCGCCCGGCCGGTTGCCGCGCTCGACCGGATCGCCCTGAGCCGCCACCTTGAACTGCGCGATGCGGGCGTGGTCGAAAACCGCCCGGCGCGTGTCGCGTCGGACCATTTGCCGATCTGGGCGGACGTGGCCTGATCCAGGCGGATTCTGCCGCGCGACGCCGCTCGTGGGTGTAAGGGGATCTTCCGGTTCAAGACACGCCTCGGTGCGTGCCCTTCCGCCCGGACGCGTCGGCAGGTCTGCGGCCGCGCGGTGCCCGGTTGATCAGGATCAGACCAAGACAGACAAGCGCCAGCGCCGCCCAAAGGCCGGGGCCTACAGTCTCGCCAAGAATCAGCCAGCCGAAACCGACGCCGAAAAGCGGCGAGAGAAAGCTGAACGAGGCGACGCCCGAGGCCGGATAGATTTTCAGAAGCCAGAGCCAGAACAGAAACGCCCCGGTTGCGATCACCAGGATCTGAAAGGCCAGGCCCGCGGCATGGAGCGGCTGGAAGTCGCGTATGAACGGCCCGAAAAGCGGTGAAACAGCCAATAGCAGCACCGCAGACACCGTCACCTGCCAGAAGAGCTGCATCACCGGCTCGACCCGCTGGAACGGCGTCGCGCGGGCAAAGATCGCGATGCCGGCCCAGCAGACCGCGGCCGCCAGCGCCAGCAGGTCACCCGCCAGGCTGCCTTCGGCCCCGTCCGACCGGTCGAGGATCGCCCAGGCGACCCCGACAAAGGCCAGCACCAGACCGAATGACTTGCGCGCCGTCAGCCGGTCGCCGGGGATCAGCGCATGCGCCATCAGCGCCAGCCAGACAGGCATCGAATAGAAAATCACCGAGGCGCGCGCGACACTTGTGAGATCGAGAGCGACAAAGAGGCAGATGAACTCGAGACCGAACAACGTCCCGGCACCCAGCCCGCCCCAGAACGTACCCTTCTCGATCCGGGCCCCCGATCCAAACACACGCATCCAGAGATACAGCAGCACAAGTGCGCCCAAAGACCTCAAACCGGCCGAGAACACCGGCTGCAGCCCGTCGTTCACCAGTTTGATGACGACCTGATTGAGCCCCAGAAGCGCGGAAAACACGATCAGCGACACCGCGCCGAAAGCGTCGATCCGGTCCTTGCGTTCCATTGCCCCCGTCCCCCTTAACCTGCGCACCGAACGCTGCGCCGCAGGGCCTGTCAAGCGGTTCCGGCCTTGCGCGGCCCATGCTATTGGGACCGCATGGCAAGAGGGCGGGCACGATGACGGTTTTGCAGATCGCGGCGGTGCTGATCGTTCTGGCGGGTGCGTTCGGGGCGGTCAACTACCTGTATCTCAAGCTGCCGTCCTCGATCGGCATCCTCGTTGTGGCCCTGCTGGCCTCGCTCGGCGTGATCGGCCTGGATATTATTCTGCCCGGTCCCGCGGTCAGCGAGGCAATCCGGGCCGAGGTGGTGCAGTGGGAGTTTTCCGATGCGCTGCTCGAAGGCATGCTGGGGCTGTTGCTGTTCGCAGGCGCGTTGCACGTCAAGCTGTCGGATTTGCGCGAACAATGGCGCGTGGTCTTCTTGATGGCGACCATAGGCGTCGCCTTGTCCACGGTGATCGTCGGCGTCGGGTTCTCCTGGATCACCGGCGTGCCGTTTCTGACGGCGCTGGTCTTCGGCGCGCTGATCTCGCCGACCGATCCGGTGGCGGTGCTGGGCGTCCTGCGCTCGGCCAATCTGCGCCGGTCGCTGGAAACCAAGATCGCGGGCGAATCGCTCTTTAACGACGGGGTCGGCTATGTGGTGTTTCTGGTCCTTGTGGGCCTCGCCTTTCCGGGCGACGACCATCACGGCTCGGGGCTTGCCGATGCCGCGACGCTGTTTTTTCAAGAGGCGCTCGGCGGCGCGGTGCTTGGTGCGGTGCTCGGCTGGCTGACCTTCCGCGTGATGCGGCGCATCGACGACTATTCGCTGGAGGTGCTGCTGACGCTCGGCCTCGTCTTCGGGGGCTACCAGCTGGCGGTCGCGCTGCATGTCTCGGCCCCGATCATGGCCGTGGTCGCCGGGCTGCTGATCGGCGATATCGGCACCAAGCTCGGGATGAGCGCCGAGACGCGTGACTATGTCGATGCGTTCTGGAAGCTGATCGACGAGATCCTGAACGCGGTTCTGTTCCTGATGATCGGGGTCGAGGTCTTTGCGGTCACGTTCTCGATGGATGCCGCCGTCACAGGGGCGTTGTCCATCGCACTGGCGCTCGCCGCCCGTCTTGCCGCCGTGGCCGTGCCGGTCCTGTTGCTGCGGCCGTTCCGCGATTTCTCGCCCGGCGTGATCCCGATCATGACCTGGGGCGGGCTGAAGGGCGGCATCTCGGTTGCGCTGGCGCTCAGCCTGCCCGACGGCGACTGGAAACCGCTGATCCTGACCTGCACCTATGTGGTCGTGATCTTCTCGATCATCGTGCAGGGGCTGACCGTTGGCCGGCTGGCCACCCGCATGGGGCGCGAGCCCGATCTGGTGTGAGCTTCACAAGCGCCAGTACCAGGAGGTCATGGAATAATCCTTGCGTGGCCCGGTGACATCCCAGGTCGCGGACCAATCCGGCCAGCGGCTGAAATCGTAGGCGACGGTATAGACGTCGGGCGCGCAATCGTGCCGCGCGGCGGCGGTGCTGCCAGCCAGATCGATGGTGTGAAACGCCCGGCCGTCGCTGAAAGACACCGCGACCGTCCGACCCGCCGCGCGCCACAGATAGCTCTGCCGGACGGTCAGCGGCGTTTGGCCGGGAAAGTCCAGCAAGCCCTTTTCGAGGTAAACCAGTCCCCACCCGCCCGGGTCGAACCGCGCCGTACCGCTCAGGCGCCCGTGGCGGATCGTCAACCGGTCGTCGATCTCCCGGGCCAGCCGCCATTCGCCGGCGAAATCCGCCAGTTGCAGCATCACTCGGCGATCCGCCCCTCGGTGATATCCCCGCTCTCGCCAATGAACCGCAACGCCCCGGTCCCGGTCTCGCGCTCCATTGCGTAGCAGGCCCAGCCATCGGCCGGCGGCCATTGCGAACAATACCTGTCGCCCTCGACCCGCCATGATCCGCGGCTGTCGCGCCCGGCATTGTAGAGCGTGAAGCCAGAGGGGCGGAACACCTGCCAAGCGTCCTCGTAGATCAGCTTGGCGTCGCTCAGCGCCGTCTTGATTTCTGTCCCGGACATCGGCACCCAGTCGGCCCGTGCCCCGGTCGCAACCAAAGCCAGAACCGCAATCGCGACGCATTTTCGCATCTGCCCGGGCCTCCCTTGCCGCCGCTCGGACCCCAGTCTAAGACCGCGCCCAAGCCCCGGCAATCCAAGGTTTTCCGATGATCCCCCGCTATTCCCGCCCGCAGATGGCCGCCATCTGGTCGCCCGAAACCAAGTTCCGCATCTGGTACGAGATCGAGGCGCATGCCTGCGACGCGATGGCGGAGCTTGGCGTTATCCCCAAAGCCAACGCCGAGGCCGTCTGGAAGGCCAACGACGTAGAGTTCGACGTGGCCCGCATCGACGAGATCGAAGCGGTCACCAAGCATGACGTCATCGCCTTTCTCACCCACCTGGCCGAGATCGTCGGGCATGACGAGGCACGGTTCGTTCACCAGGGCATGACCTCGTCCGATGTGCTCGACACCTGTTTCAATGTCCAACTCACCCGCGCCGCCGATATCCTGATCGCCGACGTTGAGGCCCTGCTCGCGGCATTGAAGCGCCGCGCGCATGAGCACAAGGACACGATCCGCATCGGCCGCTCTCACGGCATCCATGCCGAGCCCACGACCATGGGGCTGACCTTCGCCCGCTTCTACGCCGAGATGGACCGCAATCTCAGCCGCCTGCGCGACGCCCGGGCCGAGGTTGCGACCGGCGCCATATCCGGCGCCGTGGGCACATTTGCCAATATCGACCCCGCGGTCGAAGCGCATGTCTGCGACCGGCTGGGCCTGGTGCCCGAGCCGATCAGCACGCAGGTCATCCCCCGCGACCGCCACGCCGCCTTTTTCGCCGCCCTCGGCGTCGTCGCCAGTTCGGTTGAAAACATCGCCACCGAAATCCGCCACATGCAGCGGACCGAAGTGCTGGAGGCCGAAGAATTCTTCTCCAAGGGCCAGAAGGGCTCCAGCGCCATGCCGCACAAGCGCAATCCGGTTCTGACCGAAAACCTGACCGGTCTTGCCCGGCTGGTCCGCGGCATGGTGATCCCCGCGCTGGAAAATGTCGCGCTTTGGCACGAACGCGACATCTCGCACAGCTCGGTCGAACGCAATATCGGGCCGGATGCGACCGTGACGCTGGACTTCGCCTTGTCGCGGCTGACTGGCGTGATCGACAAACTGGTGGTGTACCCGGAAAATATGCTGAGCAATCTCAACAAGTTCCGTGGCCTTGTTCATTCTCAGCGCGTGCTGCTCGCGCTGACCCAGAAAGGCGTCAGCCGCGAAGATGCCTATCGCCTTGTCCAGCGCAACGCGATGAAGGTCTGGGAGGACGGTGCCGATTTCATGACCGAACTCAAGGCGGATACCGAGGTGGCGGCAGCCCTGACCGAGGCCGAAATCGAAGAGAAATTCGACCTCGGCTATCACACCAAACATGTCGACACCATCTTTGCACGGGTCTTCGGAGAAAACTGAGCGGCGGCCAAATCCGTCCGGGGACGCCGATCGTCCGGTCCGCCGTGCCGACGCTGAAAAAGGAGGCGACTGCCGTCGAATCGGCGTGACGCTGCGCAAGGCTCCGACATTTCCTTTGCCGGATCGACGTTCGGTGCTAGGTTTGCAGAAGAACAGACCGGAGGACACCCTATGAAGATCAAGACGGCCATCTTCGCCACGATCCTTGCCGTGGCCCCGACGCTGACCTTTGCGGCCTGCAACTGGCAGCATTCCACGCAAGAAGCGATGAGCTGCGCCGAAGGCATGGTCTGGGATGCCGAGACCGAGACCTGCGTCGAACAGGTCACCAGCTGATCCGCTGAATTCCGGAAACACTCTGTTTCCATCGAACCCAGGCGCCGCCCCCGTCCGGGCGGTGCCTGCTGATTGATCCAAAGATATGTACAATATACGCTTTTTCCCGGGATAACCCTGGAGGAATTGCCAATGAAGACCTTTGCAGGCTGCCTGGCGGCAGTATTAATCGCAGCGCCCGGCATCGCATCCGCGACCTATATGTGCGACAAGCGTTTTGCCGAAACCCGCGGCGGCACCTGCCCGGCCGGCAGTCATTGGGACAGCACCTACTATGCCTGCGTGACGAACAGCAGCTGACGCTCTGCCCCGGTTGCACACCAAACTGTGATTGCCGGAACCATGGGCGGCCTATGTTACGATATGTTCGAGAATCGAGGAGCGTCCCCATGCAACGTCTGATGATCACAACCGCCCTGCTTTTGCCGACCGTGGCCTTTGCCGCCGGAGGCGGCAGTTCGAATCCGCCGACCCAGACCAACACCACCACGACCTGCACCAACGGTCAGGTCTGGTCGCAGTCGATGCAGAAATGCGTGAACCCGCAATCAGGGTCGCTGCAGGATGACGAACTGTATCGGGCCGCGCGCGAACTGGCCTATGCCGGGCAGCTCGAAGAGACGCTGAGGGTGCTGGGCGCCATGTCGGACCCGCAGGACGACCGTGTGCTGACCTACAAGGGCTTTGCACACCGGAAGATGGGCGATGTCGAGCTTGGCAACGCCTATTACCGCCAGGCCATCGCGGCGAATCCCGACAACCTGCTGGCGCGGTCCTATATGGGTCAGGGTTTCGCGGAATCCGGCGATCTGGCCGCGGCACGTCTGCAACTTGCCGAAATCCTCGCCCGCGGCGGCCGCGGCACCTGGCCCGAAACCGCCCTGCGCGACGCCATCGAAACCGGGCGCGGCTATTCCTACTGATCCGGCCCCGGGCGGCGGAATTCGCCGGCCGGGAACCGAACGTTAAGACCTCTCTGCAACTCTTGCCCGAGGCATCGAAGGCAGGAGGCGCGCGTGCAGTCAGACGCAGTTGCAGGCCCCCCGCCCGCGCCGGTCACGGGCGCGGGCGCGGCGTCCGGGCTGACACGCCGGCAAAAGGCCGCGATCGTGGTGCGGCTACTGCGCGCCGAGGGGCTGGAGATTTCGCTTGCCGAGTTGCCCGAGGCGCTGCAGATCGGCCTGACCCGGGAAATGAGCGCGATGCGCTATGTCGACCGCGCGACGCTGGACGCGGTCCTGCGCGAATTCCTGCAGGAAATCGACGGGATCGGCCTGGCCTTTCCGGCCGACATGACCACGGCGCTATCGGTTCTCGACGGCACCATCAGCGGCGCTGCGGCAGAAAGGCTGCGCCGGCAGCTCAGCGCTGAAAAATCGGCCGACCCGTGGGAGCGGCTGGCACAGCTTGACCCGACCGACCTGCAGCCGTTTCTCGAAACCGAAAGCATCGAGGTCGGCGCCGTGCTGCTGTCAAAGCTGAAAGTGTCCAAGTCGGCCGAGTTGCTGGGGCTCTTGCCCGGCGAACGCGCCCGCCGGATCGCCTATGCGATGTCCCGAACGAACGCCGTCGCGCCCGCGACGGTGGCACGGATCGGTGCGGCCCTGGTGGCCCAACTGGACGCCAAGCCGCCTAACGCCTTCTCCGGCGACCCGGTCGACCGTGTCGGCGCCATTCTCAACTTTTCGCCCACGGCCACGCGCGACGACGTGCTCGAGGGGCTGGAATCCGAGGATGCAGGCTTTGCCGAAAAGGTGCGACGCGCGATTTTCACGTTCGAAAACATCCCGTCGCGCATCGACCCGCGCGACGTGCCGAAGATCGTCCGCGATATCGACCCACCGATGCTGGTGGCCGCGCTCGCCGCCGCGACTGCGCAGGAGGGGTCGGGCGAGGCCGACGCCGCCGGGTTCATTCTGTCGAACATGTCACAGCGTATGGCGGCGCAGTTGCGCGACGAGATGGAGGCGCTCGGCAAGGTCAAGGACAAAGAGGCCGAGGCGGCGATGTCCGCAGTGGTGGCAACGATCCGCGAGCTGGAAGGCGCCGACGAGATCGCGCTGATCGCGGCCGAGGATTGATCGGCGCCGGGATCACCTGCCCCGGAACGCCGCGCCGGCGGGCGCGACAGGCCCTGCCCGCCTCGTCTTTCCGGCGCGGCGGGATATGGACACCCGCCGGACCCGGGCGTAACCTTGCCCCATGAGCGACATCGCGGGACGCAGGTGGCACGACATGGGCGGTCAGCAGGCCGGCGCGCTCGACCTGTCCGAGCATGACTACGCGCTTTGGGAAAAGCGGGTCGATGCATTGATGGTGATCTGCGCCGCCCACGGGCATTTCACCGTCGACGGTCTGCGCCGGGCGCTCGAGGACATGGGCGAAGACGCCTTCGACACCATGAGTTACTACGAACGCTGGGTCGCCGCCGTGAACCAGAACCTGATCGAGGCCGGCGTCTATACGCTGGAGGAGCTCGGCGCGCGGATGGAGCAGGTCAAGGCCCGCGGCGCAACCTATGGCGAGGCCGCCGATGGCTGATACCCCTCTCGTACTGAAAGCCGCGCAGATCGCGGCCGCGCCCTTCGACTTCCGGCACCCGCTCGACGACAATGCCGAGATCCGGCTTTTCGCGCTCAGCCGCATCACCGGGCTGAGCAACACCTCCGTATCGCTCGCCCACATTGCGCCTGGCCGCTGTTCCTACCCAAAACACCGGCATCACGCCGCCGACGAATGGATCTATCTTCTGTCCGGCACCGCGACGCTGGACATGGACGGCGAGGTCCACAGCCTCGGACCCGGCGACTTCGCCGCCTTCCCCGCCGGCGGCCCCGCCCACAAGCTGACCAATACAGGCAGCGAAACGCTGGTCTATCTGATGGGCGGCAACCGCGCCGCGCTCGAAGTGGCCGATTTTCCCGAGCAGGGCCAGCGCCTTACGATCGGCAACTCGGGTCCCATGCCGCAGGCGGAACTGTCGCCGCTCGATGCGCACGCAGCCTTCGACTATTTTTCCAGGGACAAGGATGATGCCTGACCGCGTCCGCGTCCGCGCAATGATGCCCCCCGGCCATGTGCGCACGCCCGCTTACCTTCGCGGCAAGACCGGCATCATCGAACGCCCCCTCGGGCGGTTCGGCAACCCCGAGGAACTGGCCTATGGCCGCAGGGACGACACCCGCGAGCTCTACCGTGTCCGCTTTACCATGGCCGAGGTCTGGGGCGACGCCGCCGAACGCCCCACCGACACGATCGATGCCGAGATCTTCGCCCACTGGCTCGTACCGGCAAAGGACTAGGCCCATGCCACACGACCACCCCGGCCATTCCCACGACGGCCTCAGCCCTTCGGGCCATCCCTACCGTCCCGACAACGATCAGCCGCTGACCTACTGGCAGACCATGGAAATCGCCCTGCGCGAACTGCTGATCGAGCGGGGCGAGACCACGGCCGAGGAAATCGCCCGCCAGATCGACGCCATGGACGCCCGCAGCCCGGCGAACGGCGCCGCTGTCGTCGCCCGCGCCTGGACCGATCCGGCGTTCAAACAGCGCCTTCTGGACGATGCCGGCGCTGCCAGCCGCGAAATGGGGTTCGATATCGGTCCCATGCGCCTGATCGCGGTCGAGAACACCCAACAGATCCACAACGTCATCGTCTGCACGCTGTGTTCCTGCTATCCGCGCAATCTTCTGGGCCTTCCGCCCGATTGGTACAAATCCCGCGCCTACCGCTCGCGCACCGTGAAGGAACCGCGCAAGGTGCTCAAAGAGTTCGGCCTTGACCTGCCCGACGAGGTGACCGTCCGCGTGCACGACAGCACCGCGGACATGCGCTATATCGTCCTGCCAAGACGGCCCGACGGCGCCGAACACCTCGACGAGGACGGCCTTGCCCGCCTTGTCACCCGCGATTCGATGATCGGGACCGGCCTGCCCCGCCGCCCTGAATGACATGGTTCAACCGCCTCGGCGGCAGCGCGCAGGGCATCCTTCTGATCATCGCCACAATGTTTTTCTTCTCGCTGATGGACGTGATCGGCAAGGTCCTTGCGCACCGCACCGACACCGTCATGGCGATCTGGGCGCGCTATCTGGGGCAGACGGTCGTGGTCGCGCTGATCGTCGCGCCGCGGATGAAAACAATCCTGAAAACCCGCTATCCCCGCCTGCAGCTTCTGCGCTCGCTCTTCCTCTTGATCGCAACCTGCTGTTTCTTCTTCGGGTTCGTCCTGATCGGTCTTGCCAACGCGGCGGCGATCATGAGCACCAATCCGGTGCTGATCACCCTCGGCGCGGCGCTGATCCTGGGCGAGCGGTTCGGCATCCGCCGCGCTCTGGGGGTCGGGGCGGCGCTGATCGGCGCGATGATCATCATCCGCCCGGGATCCGAGGTCTTTTCGCCCTACGCCGTCCTGCCCCTGGCGGCGGCGGTGATGTATTCCGGTTATGCCTTGACGACGCGATTCGTCGGCAAGGACGAACATCCCATGACCTCGCTTCTTTACACGGCCGCCTTTGGCGCCGTGATCCTGAGCTTCGTCGTGCCGTTCTTCTGGGTCGCGCCCGATCCGCTTTCGATCCTGTTCATGCTCGCGATCGGCACCATCGGGGCCCTGGGGCATTTCTGCCTGATCCGCGCCCTGATGGCAGCCGAGGCCAGTACCATCGCGCCGTTTTCCTATGTCGGGCTCTTGTTCGCGACGCTCTGGGGCATGGCGGTCTTTGGCGAATACCCCGACGGCTACACCTATCTGGGCGCGCTTGTGATCGTCCTGGCCGGGATTTATGTCTGGCACCGCGAAACGCGGGTGGCGCGCGATGCCCCCGCCGAATAGGCGGCGACATGGCGAAACAGAAACGCGGCTGGCCGGAATACCTGACAAATCTCGCGATCCGCGCGGTGATCGGGTTTGCGCTGGCCCTGCCCTACGATCGGCGCGTCCCTTTCATGGGATGGGTCATGAGCCGTATCGCGGCTCCGCTCGCCGGCTGGCGCAGGCGCATCCGCGCGAACCTGACCCTGATCCTGCCCGATCTGCCAGAGACGGAAATCCGCCGCCTCGAACGCGCGGTACCCGACACCTTTGGCCGGTCCCTGATCGAAAGCTATTCCGGATCGGAATTCATCGCCCGCGCGGTCGCCGCGCCTCTCACCGGCGATGGCGTCAGCGCACTGGCCCGGGCCCGCGATCAGGGCCGCCCCGTGGTCCTCGTCACCGGCCATTTCGGGAATCACCAGGCCCCGCGCGCCGCGCTGATCGCACGGGGCTACAAGGTGGGCGGTCTTTACATGCCGATGTCGAATGCCTTCTTCAACGACCGCTATGTCGCGGAACTCCGCCGGCTGGGCGAACCGCTGTTCGAACGCTCGCCGAAGGGCCTGGCCCGCATGGTCCGGTTCCTGAAATCGGGCGGAATGGTGGGCATGGTCGCCGATCACTTCATGAAACATGGACAACCCATTGATTTTCTTGGAAAACCGGCCTGGACGGCTTTGTCCGCCGCGGAAATGGCGCAGAAATACGACGCGCTGGTGGTGCCGATATACGGCCTCCGGCAGCCGGACGGCCTCGGTCTGAAGATCGTGGTCGATGCCCCGATCCCGCATGGTGATCCAACCGCGATGACCCGCGCGATGAATGCCAGCCTGGAACGCCTCGTCCGCGCCCATCCCGAGCAATGGTTCTGGATTCACCGCCGTTGGAAAGAACCGCCGGAACATCCCGCGCCGCAGAACGCATAGAGCGGGATGAATGCCGGCGGAGCTGCGGACTTCCGGTCAGCCTGGAGTGGACGTTTGCCTATTTTGTGCCAAGCCGCGCATGGCGTCAGGGGCCGGACGGCCCCGGTCAGCCCACCAGTTCCAGGCCGGAAAAGAAATAGGCGATCTCCACCGCCGCCGTCTCGGGTGCGTCCGATCCGTGGACCGAGTTCTCGCCCACCGATTCCGCATATTCGGCGCGGATCGTTCCGGGCGCGGCATCCGCCGGGTTGGTGGCCCCCATCACCTCGCGGTTCTTCGCGATCGCGCCGTCGCCCTCCAGGACCTGCACCACCACCGGCTCGGATGCCATGAAATCGCACAGCTCGTCATAGAACGGCCGCTCGGCATGAACCTTGTAGAACTCGCCGGCCTGCGCCTTGGTCAGTTGAATGCGCTTCTGCGCGACGATCCGCAGCCCGGCCTCTTCGAACTTGGCGTTGATCTTGCCGGTCAGATTGCGGCGGGTTGCGTCCGGTTTGATGATGGAAAGCGTGCGTTCGATGGCCATCGGTTTCGTCCTCGTCCTGGCACGGCGGGCCCCTCGCCCGCCGGAAATCTGCGCGCGGCCTAGCATGGCACCCAAGGCTTGAAAAGCCGCGATTGACCCGGCCAGCGCGATACGCCAAACCCCGGCCCATGCTGCGGATCGACGACATCCATTTCGCCATCGAGGGCCGGCCACTGTTCGCCGGTGCATCGGCGGTGATTCCCACCGGCCACAAGGTCGGGCTGGTGGGCCGCAACGGGGCCGGCAAGACCACGCTCTTTCGTCTGATCCGGGGCGAGCTGCCGCTCGAATTGGGCAGCATCACCCTGCCCGCCCGCGCCCGGATCGGCGGCGTCTCGCAGGAAGCGCCCGGCACCGACGTCTCGCTGATCGACACCGTTCTGGCCGCCGATACCGAACGCGCCACCCTGATGGCCGAGGCCGAGGCGGCCACCGACGGCACCCGCATCGCCGAGATCCAGACCCGCCTGGCCGATATCGACGCCTGGTCGGCCGAGGCGCGCGCCAGCGCGATCCTCAAGGGTCTCGGCTTTACCTACGGCGAGCAGCAGCAGCCCTGTTCGGCCTTTTCCGGCGGCTGGCGGATGCGCGTGGCGCTGGCCGCGGTGCTGTTCAGCGCACCCGACCTGCTGCTGCTGGACGAACCGACGAACTATCTCGACCTCGAAGGCGCGCTCTGGCTGGAAAACTATCTGGTGCGCTATCCGCACACGGTGATCATCATCAGCCACGACCGCGCGCTTCTGAACCGGTCCGTCGGCGCGATCCTGCATCTCGACGGCCGCAAGCTGGCGCTCTACCAGGGTCCCTACGACACCTTTGCCCGCACCCGGGCCGAGCAACGCGCCGTGCAAGCCGCCGAGGCCAAGAAACAAAGCCTGCGCCGGGCACATCTGCAAAGCTTCGTCGACCGCTTTCGCTACAAGGCCAGCAAGGCCAAACAGGCGCAGGCGCGCATCAAGATGCTGGAAAAGATGACCCCGATCACCCCGCCGGACGAAGCCGCGCGGCGGGTCTTCACCTTCCCGCAGCCCGAAGAGCTGTCACCGCCGATCATCAACCTCGAAGGCGCCAGCGTGGGGTATGACGGCACGGCCGTCCTGAAAAACCTGTCGCTCCGGATCGACCAGGACGACCGCATCGCGCTCTTGGGCCGCAATGGCGAGGGGAAATCGACCCTGTCGAAGCTGTTGTCGAACCGGCTGGACAAGATGGATGGCCGGATCACCCGGGCCTCGAAACTGCGGATCGGCTACTTCGCCCAGCACCAGGTGGATGAGCTTTACACCGACGAAACCCCGCTGCAGCACCTGCAGCGCGAACGGCCCGACGAGGCACCGGCAAAGCTGCGCGCGCGGCTTGCGGGGTTCGGGCTGATGGCGGATCAAGCCGAAACCGTGGTCGCCAAGCTCAGCGGAGGGCAAAAGGCGCGGCTGTCGCTTTTGCTGGCCACGCTCGACGCGCCGCATCTACTGATCCTCGACGAGCCCACCAACCACCTCGACATCGAAAGCCGCGAAGGTCTGGTCGAAGCGCTGACCGCCTATACCGGCGCGGTGGTGCTGGTCAGCCACGACATGCATCTGCTCAGCCTGGTGGCAGATCGTCTGTGGCTGGTGAAGGACGGCCGTGTGTCGCCGTTCGAGGAGGATCTCGAAGCCTATCGCAAAATGCTGCTGGCCAGCGACAAACCGCCCGCGAAGCCGAAACCGGCAGACAAGCCAAAGCCCGCCTCGCGCGACCGGATCCTCGCGCTGCGCTCGGAGGTGCGGAAATGCGAGGAGCGCCTCGAAAAGCTCAACGGCATGCGCGACAAGCTGGCCTCCAAGCTCGCCGACCCGGCGCTTTACGAGCCCGGACGCACGGGCGAGATCGAGGTCTGGCAAAAGAAATATGCCGAGGTGATGGACGGGCTGGACCGGGCGGAAGCCCTGTGGATCGCGGCGCAGGAACGGCTGGAGGCCGTGACCGCCTAGCAACCCCTCTCGGCATCTTGGCTTTTGCCGCTCGCTGTGCTGTGGCTTTCGGGACAGAGCACTCTGGGACCCGCACGTGGACACTGCCGCCCTCATCACCGCCTTCGTCACGCTCTTCGTCGTGATCGACCCGATCGGTCTGGCGCCGCTCTTCGTGGCGCTGACCCAGGGCGCCGGCGGAAAGGCCCGGCGTGCCATCGGACTGCGCGCCTGCCTGATCGCGGCGGGGCTGCTGACGGTCTTCGGCGTGCTGGGCGACTCCGTGCTCGACTTCATCGGCATCTCGATGCCCGCCTTCCGCATCGCGGGCGGCATCCTTCTGTTTCTCACCGCGCTCGACATGCTGTTCGAACGCCGCACCAAGCGGCGCGAGGGGCAGGCCCACGAGGCGGAGGCCGCCGACAACGATCCGTCGGTCTTCCCGCTGGCCATGCCCTTGATCGCCGGCCCGGGCGCGATGGCGACGATGGTCTTGCTGGCCGGAGCGCCCGGGATCACATGGTCCGAGGTTCTCGCCATCCACGCCGTCATGGCCGCGGTGATCGCCGTGGTCTTCGTTCTGTTTCTCGGCGCCGGATTGATGGAGCGGGCGCTTGGCCCGACCGGTATCAATGTGGTCACCCGGCTTCTGGGCATGCTGCTTGCCGCACTTTCGGTGCAGTTCGTTCTCGACGGGCTGCACGCGACCGGTCTGACGGGCCTGTGAGGCGGGCTGACAAATCCGGATCGGCTGCCTATCTGTAGGATTGCACAAGGGGCCAAGGACATGGACAGTTTCGACACCGGACGGCTTATCTACCTGGTATTGCTGGGATGCGTCGTGCTGAGCTATTTTCTGGTCTCCCACCGCCAAAGCCTGGGCCAGATGGCCCGGCACGCCGCCCTTTGGGGGCTGATCTTCGTCGGCGTGATCGCGGGCGTCGGTCTTTGGTCCGACATCCGGCAGGACGTTCTGCCGCGCCAGTCGGTCTTTGCCGATGCCGGACGTGTCGAGGTTCCGCGCGCGCCCGACGGGCACTACTACCTGACGCTCGCGGTTGATGGTGCACCGGTCCAGTTCGTCGTCGACACCGGCGCCACCGACATCGTGCTGAGCCAGCGGGACGCGGCCCGTGCCGGAATCGATCTCGACAATCTGGTTTATTCCGGACTGGCCGGAACGGCCAATGGAACGGTCCGCACCGCCCGCGTGCGTGTGGACGAACTGGCACTGGGGCCGATCTCCGACCGAAATGTCGCCGTCTGGGTCAACGAAGGCGAAATGGACACGTCGCTTCTCGGCATGGGGTATCTGCAGCTTTACGACCGGCTAGAGATCGCCGACGGCACCCTGGTTCTGGAACGCTAAGAGCTCTGGATCCGGACATTAAGTTCGCACTCCAGTATATTGAAAATCAAAATTTGTTTGAAGTGGAGAGGTTTGGCGCGGATTTGGCCCGCATAAGCGCGGGCGGGCCGCCATGACCCGCCCGGGATGGCGTTACTTCATTGCCATGCCGACCATGGCATCGGTGGTGAACAGATAGTCATCCTCGCCCGAATGGCAGGCAATGCACCCCACGTCCGCGTTCTTGCCGACGAGCCCGGCCAGGGCCATGCCCTTGGGGTTCTTGTCGAGCGTGCCGTCGGGAAGGTATTTGGCCCAGAACCAGTTCTGCGTCTCCGGGTCGTACCCGTCTTCGCGCTGGAACATCACGGTGACCGCGCCAAGATGCTTGCCGGGATCGGCCAGCACCTCGTCGATGCTCACGCCTTCGGGGCCGAAGTTGCGCTTGACGACCAGAGCGCCGGAATGCCCGTTGACACTTGCGGTGGTGTAAAACGTCTCCAGCATCATGCCGTGGGGCGCCACGCCGTCATAGGGAAACGACCGGACCATGCCCTCGCCTACCAGCTTGGCGTCGGCCATCACCGCCCAAAGATCCGCGGCATAGGCCTGATCCTCGTCCCCGCCGAACGTCATCTCCTGTGCCAGAGCCACACCAGAGCCCAGGGTTGCGGCAGCCGCCCAGGCCAGAATCTGCGTATTCCACGACATCTCGGTACCTCCCTTGTCGTCGGTGTTCCGTGGCATGCATCCTACGCCCGAACCGGGCATCGCGGTTTCACCATCCGGTAACCCGAGCGTCACTTTGGCGTTACACCCCGCACTTGCGACAGACGGCTCGGGCCGGGTGCGGCCTATACTGGCTTCACCGATTGGGAGAGATCCGATGCTGTTTCGACTGTGTGTCGTCCTGGGAACCTTCGCCCTGCCCGCTGCCGCCGGGACGGGGGTTTGCGTGGAAAACGGCACCGGCGAGGCCTTTCTTTTCGCCGCCGAGGCACGTGGCGGCCTGCGTGAGGTCGCGATGCTGGATCCTGGCGGCCGGTTATGCAGCGCGCGCGCAGGCGGGGCGGGCGGCGTGGTGAGCGTGTTCGAGAGCGCCGAGCACGAAGAGGGCTGTTCCCGGCTTGTCGCCGAAGGCGAGACCGAAACCTTGCTGGAATACGTTGACTTCGACCGGTGCCGCTGGTCCAGCCATGACGAGTGAGCTCGGCCAGCATGATCCTGCGTCGAAGGCCCCCACCGCCTGCCGCGGGGCGGACCGAACATCCAACGAACTGGCGGGCCACTGGGTGATGGCATCCGTCCGGCTTGAGTTGGTGTTCTGGCCTTGAGCGGGCGTTGCATCTCCCTTGAGGAGCCGCGCTATCGCCGACCCGCGGGGAGGCGACCCGGACCTCTGAACGGCTCGATTTATCCCCGCAAAGTCCGCACGACCTCAATGCGATACGCGGCGCCAGCAAATCGCCTCCCCTCCGGGGCGGGTCGGCGATGGCGCGGCGGCCTACGGCCTTGATTCCGCGCCGGAAGGCTGATTGCGAACGTCCGCTCTAGGCCAAAACCGGGCGATGACAGTCTCGCCGGATCCCATTCAAGGCCATGCCGCAGACAGAATGGAATCCGCCGTAGAACTGCTTTCCCCCGCCCGATCCGCCGCTATGCTTCGCGGCAGAGAAACCCGAAGGCCGCCATGGATCCGCTCGTCATCTTCACCCCCTCCGGCAAGCGCGGGCGCTTTCCCGCAGGCACGCCCGTGCTGACCGCCGCACGGCAGCTTGGCGTCGATCTCGACAGCGTCTGCGGCGGGCGCGGGATCTGCAGCAAATGCCAGGTCGCACCCAGCTATGGCGAGTTTGCCAAGCACGGCGTGACGGTCGCCGAAACCGCGCTGTCGGACTGGAACGCCGTCGAGGAGCGCTATGACCGGAAACGCGGTCTGAAACCGGGCCGCCGGCTGGGCTGCCAGGCCGCGATCCAAAGCGACGTGGTGATCGACGTGCCGCCCGAAAGCCAGGTCCACAAGCAGGTCGTGCGCAAGGCCGCCACGGCGCGTGCGATCACCATGGACCCCGCCACCCGGCTCTACTACGTCGAGGTGCAGGAACCCGACATGGACGAGCCCTCGGGCGATCTTGAGCGTTTGCAGGCCGCCCTGGCCGAACAGTGGCAGATCGACACCCATGCCCTGCGCGTCGACCTGCCGGTGCTTGCAAAACTGCAACCGAGTCTGCGCAAGGGCAGCTGGACCGTCACCGTCGCCCTGCACAGGGGACATGGCGACCCGCAGGAGCGCATTCTCGACATCTGGCCCGGATATTTCGAGGGCCGGCTGTACGGGCTGGCCATCGACCTTGGCTCTACCACCATCGCCGCGCATCTGACCGACCTGCGCAATGGCGAGGTCATTGCCAGCTCGGGCGTGATGAACCCGCAGATCCGCTTTGGCGAGGATCTGATGAGCCGGGTCAGCTATGCGATGATGAACCCGGGCGGCGATGCCGAAATGACCGCCGCCGTCCGCGCGGCGATCAACACGCTGACGGACGAGATCGCCGCCGAAGGCGGCATCGCGCCGGCCCAGGTCGTCGAGGCGGTGTTCGTCTGCAACCCGGTGATGCATCATCTGCTGCTGGGCATCGATCCGGTCGAGCTGGGTCAGGCGCCCTTTGCGCTCGCCACCTCGTCCGCGCTGTCGCTGGACGCGCGCGACCTGGGGCTCGATGCCATGAACCCGGCGGCGCGGATCTATATCCTGCCCTGCATCGCCGGGCATGTCGGCGCCGACGCCGCCGCCGTCGCGCTGTCGGAAGAGCCGGACAAATCCGAGGAGCTCGTGCTTGTCGTCGATGTCGGCACCAACGCCGAAATCCTGCTCGGCGACCGCGACAGGGTGCTGGCCTGCTCGTCCCCTACCGGCCCGGCCTTCGAAGGCGCGCAGATCAGTTCCGGACAGCGCGCCGCGCCCGGCGCCATCGAACGGGTGCAGATCGATCCCGCCACCAAGGAGCCCAGGGTCAAGGTCATCGGCTGCGACCTGTGGTCCGACGACGACGGTTTCGGCGCCGCCACGGCAGAGACCGGCATTACCGGCATCTGCGGGTCCGGGATCATCGAGGCGGTGGCCGAGATGCGGGCCTCCGGGCTGGTCGATGCCTCGGGCCTGATCGGCTCGGCGACACAGACCGGCACGGCGCGGTCGATCCCCGAGGGCCGGACGCATGCCTATGTTCTCTACGACGGCACCGCCGACGGCGGGCCGCTGATCACCGTCACCCAGGGCGATATCCGGGCGATCCAGCTGGCAAAATCGGCGCTCTATGCCGGGGCGCGTCTGCTGATGGATGAACTTGGCACCGATAGCGTCGACCGCGTGGTGCTGGCGGGGGCCTTCGGCGCGCATATTTCGCCCAAGCACGCGATGATCCTGGGGATGATCCCCGACTGCCCGCTGGATAGGGTCACCTCTGCGGGCAACGCCGCCGGTACGGGGGCGCGCATCGCGCTCTGCAACCGCGCGGCGCGGGCCGAAATCGAGCGGACGGTGCGCGCGATCCACAAGGTCGAAACCGCGATCGAGCCCCGCTTTCAGGAGCATTTCGTCGCCGCCAATGCGATGCCGCACGCGACCGCACCGTTTACCGAGTTGCGCAAGGCGGTGGACCTGCCGGACCCCAGCTTCAACACGGCGGGAGAGACCGCAGGACGCCGCCGCCGCCGCCGTGCCTGAAAAAGCCCTTCGAACGGCGTTGCAAAGCCGTTGCGTCAAGTGGCGTCAAAGCGGCTTGCTACCGCAAGACAGCAAAGGGAGACGACATATGGAAATCTACCGTTCGGGATCACGCCCCTCGCGCCCCGGACCGGCGGAGTACTTTACCGGCCGCGTCCGTTTCGACCCGGTGATCGAGGCGCCGGACCCGGCACGGGTACGGGTCCTGACCGTCACCTTCGAGCCCGGCGCGCGCACCGCCTGGCACACCCATCCGCTCGGCCAGACCCTGATCGTCACAGCGGGGCTGGGACGGGCACGGCGCGAAGGCGGGCCCGTCGAGGAAATCCGCCCCGGCGACGTGATCTGGTTCGCGCCGGGCGAGCGCCACTGGCACGGTGCGGGTCCCGAGACGGGCATGACCCATATCGCCATTCAGGAGGCGCTGGATGGTTCGAACGTCACCTGGATGGAGCATGTGACGGATGCGCAATACACCGGGACCGCGCCGGAGGAGGACGCAACTTGACGGCGCCGCTTTCTTCTGGGTTTTAGCCTTGAGGCGGATGTTCCCGGCCAAGTGATGAGCGGCGCCGGAAGACTGGTTGCGAATGGCCGCTTCAGGCCGACACCGACCTTATGCTTCACATCCAGCGCGCGGCACCGAAAAACGTACCGCCGCGCCGTCACGCAAGACCGAGGCTCCGCAGGATCAATCCGGACCTGCGGGCGAATTCGGATCCGCCCAGCGTTCCATCGGCAACGCGGCGCGGCGCTCGACAGGCGCGTTTCAGAATGCCCCTGGCCCGCCATGTGGCAAGAAGCGCCGCCCGAGCCCGCCGGGGAGGTTTGCCGCGTCGAAGCCGGGCCAACCCCTGCCCGGCCAGCGCCGCCACCGCCTCGGCCCGGCCGTCGACAAGCGGAACGCGCCCCCGCACCTCGAGCTCCGGAAGCGCCAGGAACCAATTGGCGAGGCCGCCGGCCCAGGCAACATCGCGGATGGCCGCCTCGCCGTCCCTGGCGCCCAAAGCGCGCGCAGCCGCGACGGCAAGACCGCCCGCCGTTGCCTCCAGATAGGCGTCGAAATGGTGATCGTCCTCGAACGGATCGCGATAGATGTCCCAGCGCCTTGCCTGGATCAGACGGTCGAGCAGACCCGCGCCCTGCCCGTCCAGCACGCCCGCCAGCGCATCCACGACATCGTGCCGCCGCACCGGGCCGCCCCGTGCGATCTCGTCCAGCGCATCGCGCCACCATTGCAGGCGCATCTCGGCTATCATCGGTTCCTCGGTGACCCAGGGCGCGCGGGCCACCTCGACATTGAAGGCATAGAGCGGAAACAGCACGCGGCGCGCACCGGGCGGCGCGGCCATTGCCGCGAGGAAGCGGTCGGGATCGCCACGCCGCACGATCTCGGCGCAGGCCTGCAGGCTCATGTGCGCCTCATACCGGACGCACCACGCTCAGAAGATAGCCCGAGTCCGCCTTGGCCCGCGGCCAGAGATCGATCTCGGTCTGCGCGGCATCGAGCACCGCCGTCAGCGCCGCGTCCGCCCCCGGCCGCAGGGCGGCGACCCGGGCCTGCAGCGCGTCGTAATAGGCCGCCCAGGCGGTATCCGAAATCCGGCGCACCGCCACCGTTTCGAAACCCGCCGCGCGTATGCGGGCGTCGATCCCGTCGGCATCGGTGATCGCGGGGTATTCTTCCATCCAGAAGGCGCGTGCGCCCTCGGACGGCGCGTCGGAGAACCAGCAGGGCTCGGAAAACGCCACCATGCCGCCCTTGGCAAGCGCCGGGCGCCAGTGCACCAGCCCCTCGGTGACACCGAGAAAATAGAGCGCACCCGCCGACCAGATCAGGTCGAACGGTCCCTTCAGCTTGGCCATATTGCCGGCATAGGCGGTCACGCGCGGGTTCGGACCGATGCGCATCCACAATTCGTCGATAAACGGCTTGTGACTGTCGACCGCCGTTACCTTGCCCTGCGGGGCTGCGGCCAGCAGCGCGGGCACGTCGGCGCCGGACCCACAGCCCGCATCGCAGATGCGCGCATCGGGTTTCAACCCCACGATGTCCGCGGCCCAGGCCACATCGGCCGGTTCGCCCGGTCCCTCGCGGGCAAGCCCCTGATAGAGCGTGAAGAAGGCGTTGGTCATCCGGCCTCGGCGTGATCGCGGATCAGCTTCCAGTTTATCGCATCCAGAAGTGCTGCGAAAGCCGCGTCGACGACATTGGCCGAAACGCCCACGGTGGCCCATTCCTGTCCGGTGCCGTCGGCGAAGTCGATGATCACGCGGGTGACCGCCGCGGTGCCGCCCTGGGTGATGCGGACCTTGAAGTCGACGAGGCGCATATCGGCGATCACGTGCTGGTGCGGCCCGAGATCGGCCTTCAGCGCCTCCCACAGCGCGTTGACCGGGCCGTCGTCCTGCAGGTCATGCGCGTGGTCGTTCTTGAAGTAGCTGGTCCTCGTGCCGGCGGCGGACGAGATCGTCACCACGGCCTCGGATTCCACCACGATGTCGCCGCGCGCATTGCGTCGGCGTTCCGAGATGACGCGGTAGCGTTCGACTTCGAAAAAGCTGGGGTCGAGGCCCAGTTCGGCGCGGGCGATCAGTTCAAAGCTGGCCTGCGCGGTATCGTAGCTGTAGCCCTGTTCCTCGCGCACCTTCACGATGTCGAGGATCCGGCCGAGGGCGGGGTCACCCTTGTCGGCCCGAAGGCCCATATCGGCGAGGCGGGCGCGCAGGTTCGACTGCCCGGCCTGATTCGACATCGGCACGATCCGGGCGTTGCCGACGGCGGCGGGATCGATGTGTTCGTAGGTGGTCGGGTCCTTGATGATCGCGCTGGCGTGCAGGCCCGCCTTGTGCGCGAAGGCCGAGGCGCCGACATAAGGCGCAGACCGCAGCGGCACGCGGTTGAGGATGTCGTCAAGCAGGCGGCTGGCGCGGGTGAGGGTTTGCAGCTGCTCCGGCGAGACGCCGGTGTCGTACCGGCTCCTGTAGGGCTCCTTCAGCAGCAGCGTGGGGATCAGCGTGGTGAGGTTGGCGTTGCCGCAACGCTCGCCCAGGCCGTTCAGCGTGCCCTGGATCTGACGCGCGCCCGCGTCAACGGCGGCCAGCGTGTTCGCCACCGCGTTCCCGGTGTCGTCATGGGTATGGATGCCCAGATGCGCGCCGGGAATGCCATGGGCGATGACCTTGCGGGTGATGTCCGCAATTTCCTGCGGCAGCGCACCGCCGTTGGTGTCGCACAGCACGATCCACCTTGCGCCTGCGTCATGGGCGGCCGAGAGGCAATCGAGCGCATAGGCGGGGTTGGCCTTGTAGCCGTCAAAGAAATGCTCGGCATCGAACAGCGCCTCGCGGCCCTTCGCCACCAGATGCGCGATCGAGGCGCGGATGTTTTCGCGGTTTTCGTCAAGCGTGATGTTCAGCGCCGTGTCGACGTGGAAATCGTGGGTCTTGCCGACGAGACAGACGGCGGGGGTGCCGGCATTGAGGACGGCGGCCAGGACGTCGTCGTTCTCGGCCGAGCGCCCGGCGCGTTTGGTCATGCCGAAGGCGGTGAAGGTGGCGCGGGTCTTGGGGGCCTCGGCGAAAAACGCCGAGTCTGTCGGGTTCGCTCCGGGCCAGCCGCCCTCGATATAGTCGAGGCCGAGCGCATCCAGCGTCTCGGCGATCAGGTGCTTGTCGGGGGTCGAGAACTGCACACCGTGGGTCTGCTGGCCGTCACGCAGCGTGGTGTCGAAGAGGGAGAGGCGCTCGCGGGTCATTTAAGCTCTCCCCCGTGGTCCTCAGTTCGGAGGCGCCAGTTGTTCCAGTGCGCAAAGGCTCGCGAAATGCTCGCCCTTGAGGGAAGATTTTGATTTTCACCTATTTGGAAAATATTTATTATACAATTGTTTAAACAATATTTGGGGACCTTGTGGCGGATCATTTCAGGGCCTCCAGATTGTCTGCGTTGACCGCGCCGTGAAGTTTGGCATGCCCTCTTTGCCGACCATCTTCGTTCAACACCTGCAACTCAACGCCCACCTCAGCAGCCCTAATTCTAAGGTCATCTGCTGCCTCGAAGTCCTTGTTAGACCGAAGCTCCATCCAACGACGCGCGATCACCATAGCCGCGGTGTGAACTTCCTCAGGGTACTCGCCCCATCCAAGTGCCCCGACAGTTGGCTTGAAGTTGAAATGACCGAGCAACCGCAATGACGCCAAGAAAGCGCCTGGCTCTGCGGCCCCATGGACGACTTCGTTTCGCAGCGCATGCAGGTGCGACAAGGCTAGAGGGGTGTTCAAATCGTCGGCGAGTGCATCCACGATCCTACTGTCAGGACCGGTAGGCTCGCAATCGCTAAGCAAAGACCACCATTCTCTCAGCGTCGCCTCCGCCTCCTGCCGCTTCTTCTCGGTCCAGTCCATCGGCTTGCGGTAATGCGTGCCCAGAAACACCAACCGGATCACCTCGCCCGGCACGCCCTGTTCCAAGAGATCGTGCACGGTGAAGAAATTGCCCAAGCTCTTGGACATCTTCTTGCCCTCGACCTGCAGCATCTCATTGTGCATCCAGACCCGGGCGAACTGGCCCTCGGGATGGGCGCACATGGACTGGGCGATCTCGTTTTCATGATGCGGGAACTGCAGGTCGTTGCCGCCGCCGTGGATGTCGAACGACTCCCCCAGGATCTCATAGGCCATCGCCGAGCACTCGATATGCCAGCCCGGCCGCCCGCGGCCCCACGGAGACTCCCACCCCGGCAGGTCGTCCGCCGACGGCTTCCACAGAACGAAATCCATCGGGTCTTCCTTGTAGGGCGCCACCTCGACCCGGGCGCCGGCGATCATGTCGTCGACCGACCGGCCCGACAGCTTGCCGTAATCGGCATAGGACCGCACCCGGAACAGCACATGGCCCTCGGCCGCATAGGCATGTCCCTTGGCCACCAGATCGGCGATCATCGCCACCATCTGGCGCACATGCGCCGTGGCGTGCGGGGTATAGGTCGGGTCCAGCGCCCCAAGCGCCGCCATATCGTCGTGATACCACTGCGCGGTCTCTTCGGTGATCGCGCCGATCTCGCGGCCGCTTTCCTGCGCGCGGGCGATGATCTTGTCGTCGACATCGGTGATGTTGCGCACATAGTCCACGTGGTTTGCGCCGTAGACATGGCGCAGCAGGCGGAACAGCGTGTCGAACACCACCACGGGCCGGGCATTGCCCAGATGCGCGCGGTCATAGACCGTCGGCCCGCAGACATACATGCGCACGTTCTTCGGATCGAGCGGTTCGAACCGCTCCTTCCGGCGGGTCTTGGTGTTATAGAGTGTGATCTCTGTCATCTGGTGTCCTCAAACGCGCGCACTGCCGTTGCGGCGGGACCCAGCAGTCTGTTGAAAGAGAAAACGTGAACGACCGGCCCGCCTGACGATGTCAGGTGGTAATGCAGCAAATGATGATTGCGATTCCGGTTGCCATGGCGGTCTGTTAGCAGAGACCGGCGGGTCTGCCAAGCCCATAGCGCGCAGCCGACGGTCCGGCCCGCCGATGCCGCCGAATCGCGCCAGGATCGAGGCTCGCCCCTTGCCGGGCGGATACCGCCACGCAACGGGTTTTCCGCGGCGCCGGGATCCGGCATGATGCAGCTATGACCCGCGACGAACTGAATGCGATCTGCGGTGCGCTGTCCGGCGCCGAGGTTTCCGACCCCTGGGGCGGCGGGCACGACGCCTGGAAGGTGGGCGGCAAGATGTTCGCCTGCATCGGCACGCATACGCCCGGCATCGCGGTCAAGACCGACTCGGTCGAAACCGCCGAGATGCTGATCGACGCCGGCGTCGGCCGGAAGGCACCCTATTTTCACCGCTCCTGGATCCTTCTGCCCTGGGAGACCGGGCCGGACGAGGCGCGGCACCGGATCGAGGCGTCGTATCGCATCGTCCGGTCGAAACTGCCGAAGAAGGTGCAGGCGGCGCTCGGCTGACCCTCCGCCGCTTGCTGCCGGCGAAAACGCCGCGGTGCAATCCCCGCGGCGCGACGCCCCCCAGCCGGATCTCTGCCACCCCCCGAAACCCGGATTGACAAGCCCGGCCTCGCCGGGAGAAGCAGGGCATATGCAGCTTTCGACCCGGATAACCGGCCTTCTTGGCGGCGGCGGCGACGGCTGGGGGGTGTTCTACCGTGCCCGCCAGCTGAAGGCCGCGGGCGAAGATGTGCTGGAACTGACCATCGGCGAGCATGACGTGCCGACCCATCCCGCAATCCTCGACGCGATGCACCGTTCGGCACGCGGCGGGCACACCGGCTATGCCGCCGTGCCCGGCATCGCCGCCCTGCGCGACGCCGTTGCCGCGCGGATCGAGGACCGCACCGGCGTGCCGACGGCCCGCGGCAACATCGTCATCACCCCCGGCGGCCAGGCGGCTCTGTTCGCCGCCCACGCCGCCGTGTGCGACGCAGGCGATGCCGCGCTTTACATCGATCCCTATTACGCCACCTATCCCGGCACCCTGCGCGCGGTCGGCGCCCGGGCGGTCCCGGTCCCCGCCCGTCCGGAAACCGGCTTTCAGCCGCAGGCTGCCGACATCGCCGCCGCAGCCCCGGGCGCCAGATCGCTGCTGATCAACACACCCAACAATCCCACCGGCGTGATCTATTCCGAAGACACGCTGCGGAGGATCGGCGGGGTCTGCCGCGACCACGGGCTCTGGCTGATCTCGGACGAGGTCTACGACACACAGGTCTGGCGCGGCCGCCATATCTCTCCGCGCACCCTGCCCGGCATGTCCGAGCGCACGCTGGTTATCGGGTCGATGTCGAAAAGCCACGCGATGACCGGCAGCCGCATCGGCTGGATCGCCGGACCGGAAGACGCCGTCGAGCATCTGATCAACCTGTCGACCCATACGACCTATGGCGTGCCGGGCTTCATTCAGGACGCGGCGCTTTTTGCGCTGACCGAAGGAAAGCCGCTGGAGGACGAAATCGCCGCCCCCTTCCTGCGCCGCCGTGCCATTGCCGAGCGGGTGCTGGCGGGCTCGAACGCGGTGACGGCGGTGCCTTGCGACGGCGCGATGTATGTCATGCTCGACATCCGCGCGACAGGTCTGTCGGGCGAAGGGTTCGCGCATGCCCTGCTCGACGCCGAACGCATCGCGGTGATGCCCGGAGAAAGCTTTGGCTCTGCTGCGGCCGGGCATTTGCGCGTGGCGATGACGGTCGACGACGACGCCTTCGAAGCCGCTTTGACCCGACTGGTGCAATTTGCAGAAAGATACGCCGATGCCGCATGATCCCGGTCCCGCCTTTCGTGCCCTGCACAAACCGGGCGATCCGTTCATCCTGGCGAATGCCTGGGATGCCGGGTCGGCCAAGATGCTGGCCGCGCTCGGCGCGCCCGCCATCGCCACCTCGTCGGCGGCGCACGCCTTCACGCTGGGCCGTCCCGATGGCGGCCACGTGACCCGCGACGAGGCGCTGGCCCACGCCGCCGACCTTGTCGCCGCCGTCGACGTTCCGGTGTCCGGCGATTTCGAAAACGGCTTCGGCACCGGGCCCGAGACCTGTGCCGAAACCGTGCGGCTGGCCGCCGAGGCGGGGCTGGCCGGCATTTCCATCGAGGATATCGACTTTCCCGCGGGCACGCCCTATGCCATCGACCTTGCCGTCGAACGCGTCCAGGCCGCCGCTGCGGC
The DNA here is from genome assembly GCA_030065095.1 of Rhodobacter sp. Lineage (GTDB taxonomy): Bacteria > Pseudomonadota > Alphaproteobacteria > Rhodobacterales > Rhodobacteraceae > JASJCA01. The sequence continues at coordinate 53,572 of JASJDP010000027.1, read as the reverse complement.
GGCCCGTGCGCTTGGCCGCGATTTCGTCTTCGTGGCCCGCGCCGACGGGGTGATGACCGGCGGCTACGGGATGGAAGAGGCGCTGCGCCGCATCCGCGCCTTCGACAAGGCGGGCGCCGATTGCCTGTACGTGCCGCTGCCGCCGGGGCTGCAGTCGCTGAAAAACGTGGTCCGCGCCACCGAGAAACCGGTCAACGCGCTGGCCGCCGGACAATTCACCAAGTTCAGCCGCGCGGAATTCGCCGCCGCCGGAATCGCACGCATCTCGCTTGGGTCGGCCCTTGCCCGGGTGACCCACAAGGTAATCCACGACGCGGGCCGGATGATGTTCGACGCGGGCGACTTCTCGTTGCTCGGCATGGGGCTGCCCGGCGGCGAGGTCGACAAGCTGCTGACGGACTGATTACCCCGTCGGCAGCCAGATTAATTAACTTGTTAACTTCCATGGGAGCCGGATCCGGATGAACCATGACGATCTGCGCCACTGGTCCAAACGCGCCGCCGACTGGACCCACGCCTACCACACCGGCCTGCGCGACCGCCCGGTCCGCGCCCAGACCACGCCGGGCGCCACCGCGGCCAGGCTGCCCGATCACCCGCCGGAACAGCCCGAAGACCTCGAAGCCATCTTCGCCGATTTCGAGGCCATCGTGCCCGACGCCATGACCCATTGGCAGCACCCGCGCTTTTTCGCCTATTTCCCGTCGAACGCCGCCCCGGCCTCGATGCTGGCCGAGCAACTGACGAATGCGATCTCGGCGATGTGCATGCTGTGGCAAACCAGCCCCGCCGCGACCGAAATCGAACAGGTGATGGTCCAGTGGTTGCGCCAGGCGCTGGGTCTGGCGCCGCACTTCACCGGCACCATTCATGACAGCGCGACCACCTGCACATTGTCCGCCGTGATCACGATGCGCGACCGCGCGACCGGCTGGGACAGCGTGCAGAACGGGATCACCGGCCGGGCCCCGATCCGCATCTACGCGTCGGCCCAGACCCACAGCTCGATCGACAAGAGCGTCCGGCTGGCGGGGATCGGCCAGGGCAATCTGGTCAAGGTCGCAACGGAGCCCGATTTCGGCATGGACCCCGCCGCGCTCGATGCGGCGATCAGGGCCGACCTGCAGGCGGGTCTGCTGCCGGCGGGCGTCGTGCTGTGTACCGGCGGCACCTCGATCGGTGCCTGCGACCCCATTGCCGCCTGCCTGGAGGTCGCCAAGCGCCACGGCCTTTACGCCCATGTCGACGCCGCCTGGGCGGGAAATGCGATGATCTGCCCGGAGTTCCGGCATCTGTGGGAGGGCGTCGATGGCGCAGACAGCGTGGTCTTCAACCCCTACAAGGGCCTCGGCGCCCAGTTCGACGGCGCGGTGCAGTTCCTCGCCGATCCGGCGCCGCAGATCCGGTCCATGGGCCTGCGCCCCGACTACCTGCAGACCCTCGGCCACGAGGACATCACCAATTTCAACGAATGGACCGTGCCGCTGGGCCGCCGGTTCCGGGCGCTCAAGCTGTGGTTCCTGCTGCGGGCCTACGGCCTCGAAGGCCTGCGCGAGAAGATGCGCAACCACATCGCCTGGACGGCCGAACTGGCCGATAAGTTTCGTACCAACCCGGATTTCCGCATTACCACAGAGCCTTGCCTTGCGCTCTTCACCTTCCAATACGCCCCCGCCGACGCCGATGCCGACGCGTTGACGGAGCGTCTTTTGAAGCGGATCAACGACGACGGCCGCATCTACCTGACCCAGACGACGCACGAGGGCCGCTTCGTCATCCGCATGACCGCCGGCACCTTCGACTGCACCCGCGAGGACGTGATGACGGTTTACGACGTGGCGACCGAACTCGCACAAACCCTTCAGGGCTCTTTCATCCGGCCATGAGTTTTCCGGGGGCGTGGCGGGCCGGCCCCACACGCCGCGGCCGCCGAAGGCGGGCGCAATCGCTCACTTCACCCGGCGGTAGTTGTCCGGGTGAAGCGCGTGATCCACTACGTCGTCCAGATGATCCCAATGCATTTGATGCATGAACCCATGCACCGACAGGGGCTGGTGCGCCTCTTCGAAATCCGGGATCCGGATCAGCGCGGTGCAGAAAACGCCCAGAAGGCACGCCGCCGCGCAGATCGAAAAGGCCAGTGGAAAGTTGCCCAGATCGCCCAACGCGCCGCCCAGCAGCGGAAACACGATGCCGCCCACGCCATAGCTGAGGAACACGAAGGGATAGTTCTGTCCCACGCGGTCGTTGCCGAACGTGTCCGCCGTGATCGCCGGGAAGAGCGCAAAGTTGCCGCCGAAATTGAACCCGATCAGCGCCGCTCCCAGATACAACAGCCACGGCGTGCCCGCCATGGCCGTGAACGCAAACAGAAACGCCGCCTGGCTTCCCGCCATCAGCATCACCGACCGCCGCCGCCCCAGCCTGTCGGAAATGGTGCCCCAGGCGATGCGGCCGACCCCGTTGGCGAGCGAGAAGAACACCGCCATCGCAGTCCCCGCCACGGCGCTCGCCTCGGCCAGCGACAGACCACGCGCCTGCAGCGCCTCCATCGGATAGAGCTTCATCAGGCCGATCGACATCAGACCGCTGCCGGCGGACACCGAAAAAGTCAGGAAAATCAGATAGAACTGCGGCGTCCTTAACATAGCCGGCACGGTGAAGTTTTCCCGCCCCTTGCGGCCGTCACGCGCCGCTGCCGCTGCCGTGCCCGGCGGCGCCCAGCCCTTTGGCGGCATCCGCATCCAGATCGAGCCCAGCAGGATCAGCGCCGCGAAGGCCGCGCCATAGGCCAGGAACGTTCCCGAAAGCCCGATGCGCTCGATCAACTGGCCCCAGGCGCCCGCCAGTTTCACCCAGCCCATCGCGCCAAAGCCGAACCCCGCCACCGCCAGCCCGGTGATCATGCCCGTGCGGTCGGGAAACCAGCGCATCCCCACGGCGATCGGCACCACATAGGCCAGGCCGATCCCGGCCCCGCCGATCAGGCCGACCCCCAGCGCCACCGCCCAGAACGACGCCGCGCCCAAAAGCCCCGCCAACGCATATCCCGCCCCCAGCACCAGCCCGCCGGAAATTGCCAGCGTCCGCGGCCCCAGCTTGCCCAGAAGCCGCCCGGCAAAGACCATCACCAGAGCGAACGACGCCAGCCCGATGGCAAAGACCGCCTGGGTTTCGAACTTGCTCCATCCCGCGGCCTTCAGCGCGGGCGTAAACACCGACCAGGCATAGATCGCGCCCAGCGACAGCTGGATCAGCACGGCGCCCAGAACGACGCCCCAGCGGTTCGGTGCTTTCCCTTTTATCGCGTCGGCCACTGTCCCCTCCCCGATCTTTGGCCGCACCCTGCCGCAGGCCTCCGGTGCCGCCCTTGATCCAGATCAGATGTCGCAATTGGGCCATTTTGCCGGATTCGGCACAGATCGCCGGCCCGGACGAAGGCCCAATGCCGCAAAAGGGAGGCGGCCATGCCGGGAAGCGGCTGGAAGATCGCGCTGGTCTCGCGCACCATCGGAGCAGACCGCGGACGCGCTGCGCGCGGACGGCCCGTTGCGGCCTGACCGCCGCCGCCTTCTTCCAGCAGCCCCCTCTTCGAGACCGCCGATGACAGACCAATCTCCTTCCCGCCGCGCCGGAGGCCGCGCCGCCCGCCGGGCCGCCCGCGCGGCCCCGCTCGACGCCAGCGTCCGCCCGATCCGCCCGGGGATGCGTGGCGGGTATTTCAAACCCCTCGCCGACGCAGATATCCATCGCATCCACAATACCGCGCTGCAGGCGCTGGAACAGATCGGGCTTGCTGACGCGCCGCCGTCGGGCATCGACATTCTCACGGCGGCCGGGGCCGATTTGGGCGAGGACGGGCGTCTGCGGTTTCCGCGCGCACTGGTCGAGGACATGCTGGCCAAGGCCGCCAAGTCGATCACGCTCTGCGGCCGCGACCCGCGCCATGACCTGGATCTCGGCGGCACGCGGGTGCATTACGGCACGGCGGGGGCCGCCGTGAATATGGTCGATGTCGAGGGCCGGAACTACCGGCACTCCACCCTGCAGGACCTGTATGACGCCGCCCGCATCGCCGACCGGCTGGACAACATCCATTTCCTTCAGCGCCCGATGGTTGCCCGCGACGTCGAAGACAACCGCGAGCTGGACCTTAACACGCTTTACGCCTGCTGCGCGGGGACAACCAAGCATATCGGCACGTCCTTCACCGACCCCACCTTCATGCCGGACATGTTCGACATGCTGCACATGATCGCAGGCGGCGAGGCGGCGTGGCGCGCGCGGCCCTTCGTGTCGAATTCCAACTGCTTTGTCGTGCCGCCGATGAAATTCGCCACCGAGGCCTGCCAGGTGATGGAGGCCTGCATCGGCGCCGGGATGCCCGTCCTGCTGCTGTCCGCCGGCATGGCCGGCGCGACCGCCCCGTCGACCGTCGCCGGCGCGATCGTTCAGGCGGTGGCCGAATGTCTGGCGGGTGTCGTTTACGTTAATGCCATCGCTCCGGGCCATCCGGCGGTCTTCGGCACCTGGCCGTTCGGCCTGGACCTGCGCACCGGGGCGATGACGGTGGGATCGGGCGAACAGGCGCTATTGTCGGCAGGCTGCGCCCAGATGCACCAGTTCTACGGCATCCCCGGCGGCGCCGCGGCGGGCGCCTGCGATTCCAAGCTGCCCGACATGCAGGCGGGATGGGAGCAGATGTGTTCGAACGTCATGACCGGCCTTTCCGGTCTGAACATGGTCTACGAGGCCGCCGGCATGCACGCCTCTCTTCTGGGGTTCTGTCACGAATCGCTGATCCTCGGCGACGACCTCATCGGTCAGGCGCTACGCTGTGTCCGCGGGATCGAGGTGGACGACGAAACGCTGGCGCTGGAACAGATGCGCGAGGTCTGCCTCGGCGGCCCGGGCCACTATCTCGGCACCGGCCAGACGCTGGCGCGGATGCAGGCCGACCACGTCTATCCCGCGCTCGGCGACCGGACCAGCCCCAAGGAATGGGACGAAAACGGCAAGCCCGATCTGGTGGCGCGGGCCGTGGCGCGCAAGGAGGCGATCCTCGCCGAACCCTCTGCCGCAGGATTCGATCCCGCGCTGGATCTTGCGATCCGAAAACGGTTCCGTATTCACCTGCCGGCCTGAGGCGGGGAGCGACGAATTTTCGGCGAAAATTCGTTGCCTCCGCAAGTCGTGAACGGTGTGCCCAGGCATTTCAGCGGCTTCCCGCGCCGCGGCTGAACTTTCTGCGCCGTAGATGTTTGGCGTGCGAAACGGCCCATGCCGCCCGGACCGGACGATCCGCCTTCGCACAGGCCGAACGCCGTCATCCCGCCGCCTTTTCCTCCAGCGTCAGCCACTCCTCTTCCGCCGCCGCCAGAGCGGCCTGCCGCTCGACAAGGGCGGCACTGGCTTTCTCGAATTTCGCCGGTGCCCTGGCGAAGAGCCCAGGGTCGGACAGAAACTCGGTCAACTTCGCGATCTCCGCCTCCAGCCGCTCGATTTCGCCCGGCAACCGCTCCAAACGGTGTTTTTCCTTGAAGCCAAGCCCCTTTGCCGGCGCTTTCCCGACCCGCTCCACGTCTTGCCTCTGGGATTTCACCGGTTTCGCCGGTGCCTCGGCCATCACGTTTTTTTCGCGCTGCGCCTGGTAATCGGTCCATCCCCCGGCATAGACCACCGCGCGGCCGTCACCCTCCATGGCCACGGTCGTCGTGGCGACCCGGTCGAGGAAGTCGCGGTCGTGGCTGACCAGCAGCACCGTCCCGGGGTAGTCGCTGAGCAACTCCTGCAGCAGGTCCAGCGTTTCGACGTCAAGATCGTTCGTCGGCTCGTCCAGCACAAGCAGGTTCGACGGGCGCGCCAGGATCCGTGCAAGCAGCAGCCGCGCCTTCTCGCCCCCCGAGAGCGAGCGCACCGGCGCGCGGGCCTGGGCCTCCGAGAAAAGAAACTCCTTGAGGTAGCCGACCACATGTTTCGGCGCGCCCCGCACCATCACCTGGTCGGCCTTCCCCGAAACCCGCATCTGCGGGTCGCCGGTCAGGCTTTGCCAGAGGCTGAGATCCGGGTCGAGCTGCGCCCGGTTCTGGTCGAAGACCGCGATCTCCAGATTGGTCCCCAGCGTCACCTGGCCGGCATCGGGTGCCAAGGCGCCGGTCAGCATCTTCAGAAGCGTCGTCTTGCCGGCCCCGTTCGGCCCCACGAACGCCACCCGGTCCCCGCGCAGGACCCGCAGGCTGAAGGGTTTCAAGATCACTTTGCCGTCGTAAGCCTTTGAAATTCCGTCCGCCTCGATGACTCGCCTGCCGCTTTTTCGGCCTTCGTCCAGGGCCATGCCGGCCGCGCTCTGCCGCCGGATCATCGCCGCCCGCTCGGCCCTCAGCGCCTGCAACGCACGCACCCGTCCCTGGTTCCGCTTGCGCCGCGCGCTGATGCCTTCCACGGCCCAGCGTGCCTCTGCCTTGATCCTGCGGTCGAGCTTGTGGCGCGCCTCGTCCTCCTGCGCCCAGACCGCGTCGCGCCAGGCCTCGAAGCCGTCGAACCCCTGCTCGCGCCGCCGCACCGCGCCGCGGTCGATCCACAGCACCGCCCGGGTCAGCGCCCGCAGCACCGCCCGGTCATGCGAGATCATCACGAAACCCGCCCGGGTCCCGGCCAGCTGCCGTTCGAGCCATTGCACGGCCTCGATGTCGAGATGGTTCGTCGGTTCGTCCAGCAGCATCAGGTCCGGCGCCTCGGCCATCAGCTTGGCCAGCGCGGCCCGCCGCCGCTCGCCGCCCGAGGCCGCCGCCACGGATTTGCCGGGATCGAATTTCAGACCCTCTGCGGCCATCGCGACCCGGTAGCCCTCGGCGGGATCCAATCCGCTGGCGGCAAAGTCTCCCAAGCTGGCGAACCCCGACATGTCCGGATCCTGTTCCATGTATCCGACCGACACGCCCGGCGGCACCGTCCGGGTGCCCGCATCCGGCTCGATCAGTCCGGCCATCAGCTTCATCAGGGTCGACTTGCCCGACCCGTTGCGCCCCACCAGCGCCACCCGGTCTCCCGGCTGGATCACCACATCCAGCCCGCGAAACAGCGGCCCGTCGCCGAAGGTCAGCGCGATGTCGGAAAGCTGTAGCAAGGGAGGACGGGCCATGCGGGCCAGCTATCCGCCGCCAATTTCAACGTCAATAGGCCCTTCATCTTGGCCGAATTGCGCCCGGGGGAGCGCGAGGGGGTGGACCCCCCTCGCCCGCCGCGACGCGCAACGCGCGGCGCAACCAAAACAGCGTGCCGCAGGCACTCGATTCGGCAAGCTACCCCGCCACCCCGCGCAACAGCCGCGCCCGGGCCGGCGGGATCGCCTTGATTTCGAGCCCGGTAAAGACGTGCAGCGTGTTCAGGTCGCGGTCGACCACCGCATGGTCGCTGACCCAGCCGCCCATCAGCAGATAGGTGCGCAGCAGAGGCGGCATCGTCAACATCGCTCGTTTCGCGTCCGGCTTGCGCCTGAGGCGGCGGGCGAAACGGAACACGTTCGGCGCCTTGACCTTGGGCAGCCAGCGCTTCGGCGCCAGGTGGCGTTCCTTCAGCATCGCGAAGGCGTCCAGATAGGCTTGCGTCTCGGTCCCGGCAAACGAGGAACAGCCGAACAGCATCTCGACGCCCTCGTCATCGACGAATTTCGTCATCGCACCCCAGGCCACGCGCAGGATATCAGGATCGCCCGCATAATCGGGATCGATGCAGAACCGGCCCATCTCGACCATGCGGCCCGAGAAACCCTTCAGCGCGGACAGTTCGTAATACTGAGCGGAATAGCACCGGTCGATCTCGGCCCCGTCGGACAACGGCAAGAGCCGGAAACAGCAGACCAGCCGCCCGCCGCGGGTCTCTTCGACCAGAACGTGCCGGCAATGGGCATCGAACGCATCCGTGTCGCGGTCCCCGTCCCGCGCGGCGGCCCCGGTACCGGCGATGAAAGCCCTGTGCCGCAGCCGCTGCGCCGCGGCAATATCGGCCCCGGTCCGGGCCAGACGCGCCTCGTAACGGCCTTTGCGTAGGGTCAGCACCGGTTCACGATCCTTTTGCTTGGAACCCGGCTCATACCACTTAAATATGTCCCGCAAGCCCGATACACACAAGATGTGACAGGGGCCTGACAGAAAGGACGCCCGCGATGGACAAAGTGACGAAGACCGACGCCGAATGGCGCGCCGAGTTGAGCGATCTGGCCTACAAGGTCACCCGCAAGCACGGCACCGAGCGTGCCGGAACCCATGAAGACTTTCCCAAGGACCCGGGCACCTATACCTGCGTCTGCTGCGGTGCGCCGCTGTTCGATCAGGCCCACAAGTTCGACTCCGGCACCGGATGGCCGTCTTTCTACCAGCCCAAGGCCGCCGAGATGGTCGGCGAGAGCGAAGACAACAGCTGGTTCATGCGCCGGACCGAAGTGCACTGCAACCGCTGCGACGCGCATCTGGGCCATGTCTTTCCCGACGGGCCGCAGCCCACCGGGCTGCGTTACTGCATCAACGGTGTCGCGCTGGAGTTCGAGCCTAACGGCGATAGCGAAGCCGTGTGAACGAGCTTAGTTCAAAAGCTGATCGGCGGTGAAGTTACCGAAGCTGCCGAACAGCTGCCGCAGGAAGGATACGCCCTTGATATTGCTGTCGGTCACCCGGCGAGAGATGGCGACGACCCGGCCCTGCTCCAATCCGAACCGCTCGATGTTTTCGACAACGCCGTCGCCGTCGAAGGAAATCGCGACGACCTCGCGGTCGACCTCTTTGCGTTCCTGCAGGCCATAGGCGACGAACTTGCTTTTGACATAGTACCAGCCGCTGTCGGCGAGGATGCCGGATGTGCTGGGCCGGCCGACGACCTCGCCGACGGTGTCCTTGGTGTCCACGCCGACAACGATCTGCTCCAGATCCGCCTCGGGCGGAACATAGCCATGGGTGCGGGTAATATCGGAACAGGCCGCCAGCAGGAAAACCGCAAAGGAGCAGAGACTTAGCCTGAACGCCATCGATATCCGACCCATGCTGCCCCTCTTGCCATCGCTTGGCGCTCTTCGTATCGGGCTTACAGAAGGAACCGTCCGGGTTCAAGAATGGAACCGCGCATGAGCGACAGACCCCGCTACAGCCACCCCTTGCGCCTCGCCGATCTGAGCGGCGGCGCAGCCGTGCCGGTGCTGGTCGAGCCCGGCCCCGAGGCGCGCCGGCAGATCGCCGGGGACCTCGGCATTCGCGCCGTGCGCAAACTGCGGCTGGCCGGACAGCTCAGGCCCATCGGCGTCTCCGACTGGCAGCTCGACGCCACGCTGGGGGCGACCGTGGTGCAGGATTGCGTCATCACCCTGGCTCCGGTCGTGACCCGGATCGACGAACCCGTGATCCGCACCTATCTGGCCGCCCCGCCCGAGACGCCCGAGGCCGACGAGGTCGAAATGCCCGAGGACGACACGGTCGAGGCACTGCCCGCCGTGCTGGACCTCGGCGCGGTTCTTTTTGAGGCGCTGGCCCTGGCGCTGCCGCCCTACCCGCACGCCGAAGGCGCCGCCCCGGTCGAGCTCTCCGTCACCGAGCCGGGCAAACCGGCGATGACGGACGAGGACGCCAAACCCTTCGCTGGACTTGCCGGGCTACGCGACAAGCTGACCGGCGAGGGCGACGGATAGTAGAGCGGCCGGCTAAGGCCATCCGTCCTCGGGCAGCCAGGCAAATTCGGCCGCGGCCGCGGCCCAGGCCCCGTCGGCGGTGGCAAATCCGGCGGGCCGCGAGCATTGCAGCACCGACCATCCCCGCCCGTCCTCGGGGTCGCGGCGACACAGCTGGTAGCCAAACCGGCCGTCGGGCCGCCGCAGGATGTCGACGCAATGCAGTCCGCCGGGATCTTCCACAGACCGGATCACTTTGTTTTCATGGGCCATTTCGATCCCCACAGTCGCCGGGGGCGGCGCTGTCACAATTCCACAAGAATTCCCTTGCGCCCAAGGAAAATCGCAGTATGTTCCCGGCCTCGCCCAACCGTTGCGGTTCACCACCCTCCCGCGTCCGGGGCGAACAGGTTTTATCTGGGCGACTGCCCGCCGAATACCGAGGTTGAGACATGGCTGTCCCTCAGAACAAAGTCACGAAATCGCGCCGCAACATGCGCCGCAGCCACGACGCGCTGGTCGCGGCGAACCCGGCCGAATGCAGCAACTGCGGCGAACTCAAACGTCCCCACCATGTCTGCCCGGCTTGCGGCCATTACGACGACCGCGAAATCATCGCGCAGGCCGACGAGATCGATCTGGACGAAGAAGACGCAGCGTAAGCCGCGCTGATCCTGGTCAGGGATGGCGACGGCGCTTCAACCAGTTCAGACCGCGCCCGCACCCGGCGACGCCCGCACCGTGATTTCGGTCGACGCCATGGGCGGCGACCGGGGGCCTTGGGCAATCGTCTCGGGCTGCGCGCGATCTGCCTCGAAGAACCCCGATATCGGCTTTATCCTGCATGGGCCAAAGGCAGAGCTCGACCCGCTGATCGCCCGCCGCAAGCAGCTTAAGGGCCGGTGCGAGGTGCGCGATGTCGAGGGCGTCGTCACGATGGACGCCAAGCCGTCCTACGTCATGCGCCACGGCAAGGGCACCTCGATGTGGTCGGCGATCGAGGCGGTGCGGAACGGCGAGGCCGAGGTCTGCATAAGCTGCGGAAACACCGGCGCCCTGATGGCGCTGTCGATGGTCAGGCTGCGCAAGCTGGAGGGCATCAACCGCCCGGCCATCGCCTGTCTCTGGCCGTCGCGAAATGTGCATGGATTCAATATAATGCTGGACGTCGGCGCCGATATCAGGGCCGACGAGCACGACCTGCTGCAATATGCGCTGATGGGCACCTCTTATGCGCGGAACGGCCTTGGCATCATCCGCCCGCGCATCGGGCTGCTGAATGTCGGCACCGAAGAGCACAAGGGGCGCGCGGAACTCAAGGTCGCGCATGAGATGATCGCCGAGGCCGCAGCCGCCGGAGAGTACGACTATATCGGATTTGTCGAGGGCGGCGATATCCCGACCGATGCCGTCGACGTGATCGTCACCGACGGTTTCACCGGCAATATCGCGCTGAAGACCGGCGAGGGCACTGCAACGCTGATCCGCGAATTCCTGGGCGCGGCCTTCCGGGCGACCCCGCTGTCTCGCATCGCGGCGTTGCTGGCCTTCACGTCGCTCAGGCGCCTGAACAAGCGCATCGACCCGCGCCGTGTCAACGGCGGGGTATTTCTGGGCCTGAACGGCACGGTGGTCAAAAGCCACGGCTCCGCCGACGCCACCGGCGTTTCTGCGGCCATCAAGCTGGCGTTCACGCTGGCGCAATCGCGGTTCAGCGAACGGTTGGCGGCACGGGTTGCATCGGGCTCGATGCCGCGCAATGATGCGGCCGAGCTAGGGGCCGGTAACGGTAGCAATAAATGACAAAACGCGCCGTCGTCCGGGGGGTCGGACACTACCTGCCCGACCGGGTCGTACCGAACTCGGAATTCGAGAAAACGCTGGATACGTCGGATGAATGGATCCGGGCCCGGTCCGGCATCGAACGGCGGCATTTCGCCGCCGAGGGCCAAGGCACATCGGATCTGGCGCTGTGCGCCGCGCGGGCGGCGCTGGACGACGCGGGCATGGTGCCGGACGACATCGACGCGATCATCCTGGCGACCTCGACCGCGGATCTGACCTTCCCGGCCGCCGCCACCATGGTGCAGTCGGCATTGGGCATGACGCGCGGCTTCGCCTTCGACGTCCAGGCGGTCTGCGCCGGGTTCATCTATGCGCTCGCCAACGCCAACGCGCTGATCCTGTCGGGCCAGGCGGACCGCGTCTTGGTGATCGGGGCCGAGACCTTCAGCCGGATCATGGACTGGACAGACCGCTCGACCTGCGTGCTGTTCGGCGACGGGGCCGGCGCGCTGGTGCTGGAGGCGCAGACGGGCACCGGCGAGACATCGGACCGCGGCATCCTTTCGACCGACCTGAATTCTGACGGCCGCCACCGCGAGATCCTGTATGTCGACGGCGGCGTTTCGACGCAAACCACCGGGTATCTGCGGATGCAGGGCAAGGAGGTCTTCCGCCACGCCGTCGAAAAGCTCGCCGCCACCGCCCATACGGCGTTGGACAAGGTCGGGCTGAAGGACAGCGACGTCGACTGGATCGTCCCGCATCAGGCGAATCTTCGGATTATCAAGGCCACTGCCCAGAAGATGGGCCTGCCCATGAGCCGCGTCGTGGTCACCGTTCAGGACCACGGAAACACATCCGCCGCATCGATCCCGCTGGCCCTGGCCGTGGGCGCGGCGCGCGGCCAGATCAAGCAGGGCGATCTTCTGGTGACCGAGGCGATCGGCGGCGGTCTGGCCTGGGGATCGGTGGTCCTGCGCTGGTAGCGCGGCGGAAATAGCTCACAGCCCGAGTAAAACCCGTCCGCCAACCCGTTGATATTGACTCCTAAAATCCCCAGACCCTAAGGTTGTGACAACCATTAGGGGGACGGTAATGAGCGACAAGACATTGACCCGCATGGACCTGAGCGAAGCGGTGTTTCGCGAGGTCGGGCTTTCCCGCAACGAATCCGCGCAGCTTGTCGAATCTGTGCTCAGCCACATGTCCGATGCGCTCGTGCGCGGCGAAAGCGTCAAGATCTCGTCCTTCGGCACGTTTTCGGTCCGCGATAAGGCCGCACGGGTCGGCCGCAACCCGAAGACCGGCGAAGAGGTGCCGATCTCGCCCCGCCGGGTCCTGACCTTCCGCCCCTCGCATCTGATGAAAGACCGGGTCGCCGCGGGCAACAAGCGCTAAGGCGTTCAAACCATGGACAAATCCCGCGAAGCCTTCCGCACGATCAGCGAGGTGGCCGACTGGCTTGGCACGCCCACGCACGTTCTGCGCTTCTGGGAAAGCCGGTTTTCGCAGATCAAGCCGGTGAAGCGCGCGGGCGGGCGGCGGTATTACCGGCCGTCGGATATGGCACTGCTGGGCGGAATCAAGAAGCTTTTGCACGACGATGGTCTGACAATCCGCGGCGTGCAGAAAATCCTGCGCGAACAGGGGGTCAAGCACGTCGCCGCGCTGTCGCAGCCGCTCGATCAGGCGGAGGCCGTCCAGGAGGCCGAGTTTGCCCAGGACGTGGAGCCCGCGGTCGAGACGGCCGAGGTCGTGAGGCTGCAGCCCTCTGAGACGGCGGAAGAGGTGTCTGCCGGTACCGAATCACCTGAAGCCGAACCGGAGTCCTTGGAGCCTGGCATCGAACCCGAGCCGGAGACCGCACCGGAGCCGGAGCCAGAGAGCGCGCCGGAGCCCGAGACCCTCGCAACCGAGGCGGAGGCAGAGGCAGAGGCTGCCGCGCCCGAACTGGAGCCAGAGGCCGCCGCATTGGAACCGGAGACCGAGGACGAAACACCGCCCGCCATGACCGGGATCTTCAGCTCTCCGCGCCTCGGCGCAGCCGCCGGCGCCGCCGCGCCCGAACCGGCGGCGCCGGCCGCGGAACCTGTTGAGCCCGTTCCGGAACCGGCCGGCGCCGCGCCGGAGGCTGTAGCGGAGGCCACGCCGAAGCCCGAAGCATCACCAGAGCGGGGGCCGGGCCTGGCCGAAGCGGTCCTGGCGCGGCTTCGCGACGGGGCAAGCGCCGAGCCCGCCGACTTGCGTCCGATTTATGACCGGCTGACGCAACTTAGGGCAAGGATGGCCAGCGACCGGCCGGACCCGCCAAGCTGATCATCGCCCCTTGCCCCGCCCCCGGTTTCCGGTAAAAGGGCGGGTACGTCGGGCTATGGCGCAGTCTGGTAGCGCGTCCGTCTGGGGGACGGAAGGTCGCAGGTTCAAGTCCTGCTAGCCCGACCATAACCGGCACCGCCCGCGAGCACCGCGGGCGTTCTTGTATCAGGGGGACAGATGAGCGGCACCGGCGTCCTACCCAGCCAGGCGCTGAGGGCGATGATCGCCCGCGGCGAGATCGCTGCCGATCCGCCGATCGACACCGCCCAGATCCAGCCTGCCTCGCTCGACCTGCGCCTGGGATCGACGGCGTACCGGGTGCGCGCCTCGTTCCTGTCCGGCCAGGGGCAAAATGTCTCGGACAGGCTCGACGAATTCACGATGCACCGGATCGACCTGTCCGGTGGCGCGGTTCTGGAAAAGGGCTGTGTCTACGTCGTGCCGCTGATGGAACGGCTCTCTCTGCCGCCGGGCATCCAGGCCGTGGCCAATGCCAAATCCTCGACCGGGCGGCTGGACCTGCTGACCCGCGCGATCACCGACGGCGGCACCGAATTCGACCGGATCGCACCGGGGTACAGCGGGCCGCTCTATGCCGAGATCTGCCCGCGCTCGTTCTCGGTCCTCGTCCGGCCCGGCATGGCGCTCAACCAGATCCGGTTCCGTGCCGGACAGGCGGTGCTGACCGACGCGGAACTGGACGAGTTGCACCGCAGGACGCCGCTGGTCGACGGTCCGGCGGTGATCGGCGACGGGCTGGGGTTTTCCGTCGACCTGAAACCCCAGAACACCGATCTGGTCGGCTACCGCGCCAAACCGCATACCGGCGTGATCGACCTGTCGAAGATCGGCCACTACGACCCTGCCGATTTCTGGGAGGAGATCCGCACCCGCGACGCCAGCATCATCCTCGATCCCGGCGCCTTCTACATCCTCGTCAGCCGCGAGGCGGTGCATATCCCCCCCGACTGCGCCGCCGAAATGGCCCCGTATCTTGCAATGGTCGGCGAGTTTCGCGTGCACTATGCCGGTTTCTTCGATCCCGGCTTTGGCCACTCCGAAGCCGGCGGCGCGGGCAGCCGCGGGGTTCTGGAAGTCCGCTGCCACGAAGCGCCGTTCGTTCTGGAACATGGGCAGGTCGTGGGACGGCTGGTCTATGAGCGTATGGCGGAGCGTCCCGAACAGCTTTACGGCACAGGGATCGCATCGAACTACCAGGGCCAGGGGCTGAAGCTCAGCAAGCATTTTCGGAGCGCCTAGAGACGGCGCAGGATCGGGCGTGGGGCAGCCCGCGCGGGACATGGCCCCTAGCGACCGGCCGCGCGTTATCCCCGGCGCGGTGCCGAGGCCGCCATCCGGCTTCGGTCTGCCGCACCTGCAGCGGCATCCGCATGCACAGGCCGGCCCGCTGATGACCGGAAGATCGCCCGCGGTCCGTCGCAAATCCCGCGCCCGCATGGCGGCCCCTTCCTTGAAAGCCCCGGTCTCCACCCCCATAAACCCTGCATACCGGAGCCACACGGAACACCATGACCGACGCCACACCGATTCTCGACGCCGCCTTCTGGATCACCGCCGCCGCCATCGCCGGGCTTTTGGTCCTTTCGGCCTTCTTCTCCGGCTCGGAAACCGCGCTGACGGCCGCGTCGCGCGGCAAGCTGCGGTCCCAGGCGGACAAGGGCAGCCGCGGCGCCGCGCGCGCGCTGCAGATCACCGAGGACAACGAACGCCTGATCGGCTCGGTCCTTCTGGGCAACAACCTGGTGAATATCCTTGCCGCGTCGCTTGCCACGGCGCTTTTCACGCGTGCGTTCGGAGAATCGGGCGTCGCGCTGGCCACCCTGGTAATGACGCTTCTGGTCCTGATCTTCGCCGAGGTTCTGCCCAAGACCTACGCCATCACCAATGCCGAAACCGCCGCCGCCCGGGTGTCGCCGGTGATCCGGTTGGTGATTTTAGTCTTCAACCCGGTCGTCAGCGCCGTGCGCGCCCTGGTCCGCGGCATCCTCGGCGTGTTTGGCGTGAAAACCGACCCTGAAAGCCACATCCTGGCCGTGCGCGAGGAAATCGCCGGTGCCATCAGCCTCGGCCATTCCGAGGGCGCGGTGGAAAAGGAAGACCGCGACCGGCTGCTCGGCGCGCTGGACCTTGGCGACCGCACGGTCGAAGAGATCATGCTGCACCGCTCGGGCATCGAGATGATCGACGCCGACCTGCCGCCGCAGGAGGTGCTGGAACAATGCCTGCACTCGGCCCATACCCGGCTGCCGGTCTACCGGGGCGAGCAGGAAAACATCATCGGCGTGATCCACGCCAAGGACCTGTTGCGCGCGATGTACGCCCATAGCCGCGAGGCCGCACCGGGCAGCGACACCTTCGCCGATTTCGACGTGCTCGCCGTGGCGAAGAAGCCCTATTTCGTGCCCGAGACCACAACGCTCGACGACCAGATGCGCCAGTTCCTGCGCCGCCACACGCATTTCGCCCTGGTGGTCGACGAGTACGGCTCGCTCGAGGGGCTGATCACGCTCGAGGATATCCTCGAGGAAATCGTCGGCGAGATCACCGACGAGTTCGACATCGACGCCGAACATCCGATCCGCAAATCCGAAGACGGGCATTTCCTGGTGGACGGCGCAATGACGATCCGCGATCTGAACCGCGCCGCCGACTGGTCCCTGCCCGATGACGAGGCGAATACCATCGCCGGGCTGGTCATCCACGAGGCGCAGATGATCCCGGCCCAGGGGCAGGTCTTCAGCTTTCACGGCTTCCGCTTCGAGGTCGCCGCGCGCAAGGACAACCGGATCACCCGGCTGAAGATCCGGCCACTGGGCTGAGCTCACCCCGCCCGAACCACCTTCATCTTGGCGAAAATACGCAATCACCGGCACCTCAAGCGGCGCACCGCCGGCTTGGCGCATCGCGTTGCAAGGGAGTTGAAAAAACCGCCGCGCGGCAGCGCGACAATATGGGACCGGCTACCTGCCCTTGAACAGCCCGCCAAGGATGCCGCGCACGATCCGGCGCCCTGTGGTGCCCTTCAACTCCTTGATCACCGCCGCGCCGATGGCGCTGCCGAACGTGTCGCGGCTGCGCGAGCGGCTGCCGATACGCGTCGACGACGACCGCGGCAGCCCGCCGCCGGAATAGCGCCGGGCGGCACGGAACTCCCGCTCTTCGGCCTCGGCCCGCTCTTCGTCCACCTCCGCCGCTTCCGCCGCCTCGGCAGAGGCCTTGGCACGCGCCTTGAGCGTCTCGAAGGCGCTTTCGCGGTCCTGAACCGTGTCATACTTGCCAAAGACCGGCGAGGCGTCGATCACCGCCTGGCGCTGGCCGACGCTGATCGGCCCCAGCTGTGACGATGGCGGGCGGATCAGCGTTCGCTCGACCACGCCCGGCACGCCCTTGTTCTCCAGCATCGAGGTCACGGCCTCGCCGACGCCGACCTCGCGGATCGCCGCCTCGGTGTCGAACCGCGGATTGTCGCGATAGGTCTGCGCGGCCCGGCTCAGCGCGATCTTGTCGCGGGCGGTGAAGGCACGCAAGGCGTGCTGCACCCGGTTGCCCAGCTGGCCCAGCACATCCTCGGGCACGTCCGCGGGGTTCTGGGTGCAGAAATAGACGCCCACCCCCTTCGACCGGATCAGCCGCGCCACCTGCTCAACCTTGTCGATCAGCGCCTTCGGCGCGTCGTCGAACAGCAGATGCGCCTCGTCGAAAAAGAACACCAGCCGCGGCTTGTCCGGATCGCCGACCTCGGGCAATTCCTCGAACAGCTCCGACAGCAGCCAAAGCAGAAAGGTCGCATAAAGCGCAGGCGAAGCCATCAATTTGTCGGCGGCCAAAATCGATATCCGGCCGCGCCCGTCCGGATCGACACGCATCAGATCGCTCAGCTCCAGCGCCGGCTCGCCGAACAGACCCGCCCCGCCCTGGTTTTCCAGAACCAGCAGCTGGCGCTGGATCGCCCCGATCGAGGCGTTCGAGACATGGCCGTATTCCAGCGACAGGGTCGGGGCGTTCTCGCCCACCCACACCAGCAGCGCACGCAGGTCCTTCAGATCGAGAAGCGGCAGGCCCTCTTCGTCGCTGAGCCGGAAGGCGATGTTCAGCACCCCCTCCTGCGCCTCGCTCAGATCCAAGAGGCGCGCCAGCAGCAAAGGTCCCATCTCGGCCACCGTCGTACGGATCGGATGCCCCTGCTCGCCGAAGAGATCCCAGAAGGTCACCGGGAACGCCTGATAGGCGTAATCGTCGAATCCGATGGTCCCGGCGCGCTTCATGAACGCCTCGTGCAGCTTGAATTCGGGCGTTCCGGACACCGCCAATCCGCTCAGATCGCTCTTCACGTCGGACAGAAAGACCGGCACGCCCGCCTTGGAAAAACCCTCGGCCAGGATCTGCAGCGTTACCGTCTTTCCGGTCCCCGTCGCGCCCGCGATCAACCCATGGCGGTTGGCGTATTTCAGAAGCAACCCCTGTTTGTCACCATACCCCTCACCGCCGCCGCCCAGAAAGATGTGCCCGTCCATTTTCTCACCGTCCCCGATCACCAAAGCGTCCCAATCCATCATACATTGTTAACCATTTTGTGCCACTGTCCAGCCTGCCTGGGGGCATATCTTGTGTTCCGGGCTGACTTCCTCCCTGTCAGACTGGCCGCGCCTCCGGGCGCGGCGTTTTTCATGCAAAAGTGTGAATGCGAAATTGTGAGAACTTCGCTGTTGACGCATCGCGAATTCCGCCGTAGCTTCCGGCTCACAGAAAAAGTCGGCCAGTCCGGCAGGGAGAGAAACGTTAGGGAAGAGGGCCTTTTAAGGCCCTTTTTTCATGTTCTGCCCTAACAAAATCCCGCCCCTGGCCCGGCCGATTTCAGGGCCTGACAGCGCCCACGCGCCATGATATGCGAAAGGACAATTCCATAACCTGCAGGCAAAGACGCATCCGCATGACTCAGTTGACCAAAACACTGCCCCTCGTTCTCCTTCTCGCACTGGGACATGCGGGATGGGCCCAGACCGCCGGGACGGAAACCGATACCGGCGAAGCCGCGGCCGAAGAAACTCCCGATCCCCTGGCGCTGGCCGAGGGGACAGAGGCGGCGCCCGAGGGCCCGCAGCTGGGCGATATCTATGTCGATGGGGAATTCGGTGATTGGGAGCTGCGCTGTATCCGGTCCGAAGAAGAGAACGATCCGTGCCAGCTCTACCAGCTTCTCGACGACGGAAACGGCAATCCGGTGGCCGAGATCAACATCTTCCCGCTGACCGGCGAAGGCCCCGCCGCGGGCGCCACGGTGATTACACCGCTCGAGACCCTGCTGACCGAACAGCTGTCAGTCTCGGTCGATGGCGGACGGGCCAAGAAATATCCGTTCAGCTGGTGCTCGCAGGTCGGATGTTTCGCCCGGCTCGGGTTTTCGAACGACGACGTCAACGCATTCAAGCGCGGGGTCAACGCGACCCTGACGATCGTTCCGGTCGCCGCAGCGGATCAGAAGGTCAACCTGAACGTTTCGCTCAAGGGGTTCACCGCCGCCTTCACCGAAGTCAGCGCACGCGGCCCCGCTCAATAGGTCCGTTCGTCGGATCGCGCCGAACGCCGCCGCGTCGCCGGCGACGTTTTTCGTTAACCGATCTCTCTCAGGCCGCCTTCAAGGCCAGGACCGCGTTCAGTCCCCCGAACGCAAAGGCGTTCGACAAGACCGCGTCGACCTTCGCCTCGCGCGCCTCGTTCGGCACGACGTCCAGTGCGCATTCCGGGTCGTGTTCCTCATAGCCGATCGTCGGCGCGATCACGCCCTCGCGCAGCGCCATGATGCAGGCCAACAGTTCCACCGCCCCGGTCCCGCCGATCAGATGTCCGTGCATGGATTTCGTCGAGGACAGCATCAGGCTGTCGGCATGCGGCCCGAAGGCATCGGCCACCGCCGCGCATTCGGTCTTGTCATTGGCCGCTGTCCCCGTGCCATGGGCGTTGATATAGCCGACCTTCTCCTTCGGCAGCCTGGCGTCCTGCATCGCCCCCTTGATCGCCCGGGCCGCGCCCTGTTTTGACGGCATGACGATGTCGGCGGCGTCCGAGGTCATGGCAAATCCGATGACCTCGGCCAGAATCTCGGCGCCGCGCGCCTTGGCGTGGCCCATTTCCTCGAACACGAAGGCCCCTGCGCCCTCGCCCTGCACCATGCCGCTGCGATTGGCCGAAAACGGCCGGCAGGCGTCCTTCGACATCACCCGCAGACCCTCCCAGGCCTTGACGCCCCCGAAACACAGCATCGATTCAGAGCCGCCGGTGACCATAACGTCGGCCAAACCGTAGCGGATCATCTGGAACGCCTGCCCCATGGCGTGGTTGGAACTGGCGCAGGCCGTGGCGACGGTAAAGGACGGACCCTTCAGGTTCCATTGCATCGACACATGGCTTGCGGCCGCGTTGTTCATCAGCTTCGGGACCACAAAGGGGTGAACCCGGTTCTTGCCGTCTTCGTAGACCACCCGATAATTTTCGTCCTGCGTCGACAGCCCGCCGCCGCTGGTGCCCAGCACCACACCGGACCGTGCGGCCAGTTCCCCGAAAAACGTCAGTCCCGCCTGCGAGATGGCCTCGGACGCCGACAACAGCGCGAACTGCGTGAAGCGGTCGTAAAGCGCGATTTGCTGGCGGTTGAAATGGGCATGTTCGTCATAGCCCCGTACCTGCCCGCCGATCTTGACCGACAGCCGGTCGACATCGCGAATCTCCAGTTCGCCGATGCCGCAACGGCCCTCGCGCATCGCCTCCAACGTGTCGGGAACATTGTGACCCAGCGCGTTGATCGTGCCCGCGCCGGTGATGACGACGCGCCTCATGCCTTCTGCGCTCTCACCAGTCCTTCGACGGCAGTCACGATCGCTTGGACCGAAGAGATATCGAATTCACTGTTTTCCGGCTCGTTGGCGTTGAACGGCACCTGGATGTCGAACTCTTCCTCGATGGCGAAGATCGATTCGACGAGGCCCAGCGAGTCGATGCCAAGATCGTCCAGCGACTGGTCGAGCGACACGTCGCCCACTTCCAGTACGGCCTGTTCTGCAATGATCTCGACGATTTTCTCTTGAACGGTCATCCGGCCCCCACGCGGTCTTGGGGCTGATTTAGTCATTCGCGCCGGGTTTTGGAACTGCTTTCTGTAGCTCAGCGACAGTCGCTGCCAGCCGCGGGAGGCGGCGCAGCGCCTTGTAGGTCTCGACATGCGTTTCCATCTTCATCGCCGGATAGCCCAGCAGCACACGGCCCGCGGGTGCGTTCGACAGAATGACCGTGCCGCCGCCCGCGACGACGCCGTCACCGATGAAGATGTTGTCGACCACGCCGACCTGGCCGCCGAGGATGACGTTGTCGCCGATCTTCACCGACCCCGCGATGCCGACCTGTCCCGCGAACAGGCAGTCGCGGCCGATCTCGCAATTGTGGGCGACGTGCACGTGGTTGTCGATCTTGGTTCCGTCGCCGACCTTCGTGGGCTTGATGGTGCCGGCATCGATGCAGGAATTGGCCCCGATCTCGACGTCGTTGCCCAGGGTCACCGAACCGAGCGAGTGGATGCGCGTCCAGCTTTGGGCCTGTTCCGCGTCGCCGGCATCGCCCATCGTCTCGCGCGCCGCCTCGGCGCGGGACTTTTCCGGCGTGACGAAGCTGAACCCGTCCGCCCCGATCACCGCACCGGGATGGGCGATGAACCTGTCGCCGATCCGTACGTTGCGCCCGATCCGGGCGCCTGCGTGGATCAGCGCCCCGTCACCGATGCGTGCGCCCTCGGCGATGCTGACATGGGGCGCGATCCTCGCGTTGGCACCGATGCGCACGCCGCGGCCGACCACCACGAAAGGGCCGATGGCCGCGCCGCCGCCGATCCGTGCCCCCTCGCCGATCACCGCGGTTGGGTGCACCCCCGGTTCGATATCCGGCCCGGGATCCATCAGCGCCGTCAGCCCCGACATGGCATAGCGGGCGCGGCGCACGACGATTGCCGCCTTCAGCCCCAATCCCTGCCAATCCGCCCCGTCCCACAGCATCGCCGCCCGCGCCGCGCCCTGCCCCAGGCCATCGGCGTATTTCGGATCCATGGCGAGGGCGAGGTCATCGGGCCCTGCATCGGCAGGCTCGGCCGCGCCGGTCACCAACACGGTCGCATCGCCGAAGAGATCGGCGCCAAGCGCCTCGGCGATCTGGGAAATTGTATAGCGGGTCATGCGTCCTCCGGTCCCCGGCGCACGCCGGTGGCGCGCAGCCGGGATTGAAGGACGGTTTAGCTGCGAACCGCGCGCATCGCCACCCCGGCCTTGACCAGCGCGTTATAGATCTTCGCGTCGCGGCCATAGATGTCGCGGCGGAAGTTCAGCCGGCCCTTGGCCGAGGTAAACGCCGTGCGGTAGACGATATGCACCGGGATCGGCTGTTTCAGGGCGACCCGGGTGTTCTGCCCCGACCGCAGATGCGCCTGAAACTCGCCGACCGGATCGGCGCTTTGCGGCCGCAGCAGTTCATAGGCGAAATCGAACGGGTCGTTCAGCCGGATGCAGCCATGGCTGAACGCGCGCACCTCGCGCGAGAACAGGTTCTTCGCCGGCGTGTCGTGCAGGTATATGTTGTAGGGATTCGGGAACATGAACTTCACAAGCCCCAGCGCATTGCCCTTGCTCGGCGGCTGCCGCAGGTCGAAGGGGAAGTTCTTTGGGCTGTAGGCGCCCCAGTTCACCGCACCGCGGCTGACGACCCGCCCGCGCCCGTCGACCAGCTGAAGATGCCCGGCCGACGCGCCGCCGCTGGCGATCATCCGCGGCAGGTACTCCTTGGTCGAGATCGACCGCGGCACGTTCCAGTACGGGTTGATCTCCATGTACTCCATGGTGTCCGAAAACTCGGGGCTGCGCCGGTCGCTGACATTCTTGCCGATGACCGAGCGCGTCTTGAACGTCACCTGGTCGTTGTCCATGATCGCCGCGGTGAAATCGGTCAGGTTCACCCAAACGTGGCGTTTGCCGCGCGGGATGTTCATCCAGCGCTCGCGCTCGATCGCGACCATGATCGACGGCAGCCGGTCTTCGATCTGCTTGTTGATCTCGGTCATCGTGCCCGGCCCCGCGACACCGTCGGTCGCCAGCCCGTTGTCGTACTGAAACAGCTGAACCGCTTTCTGCAGCGCCGCGTCATAGCTCGAAGACGCCGACCGACGCATATAGCCCATGGCGATCATGCGGTTGCGCAAGGCCACCACCGCCGGGCCGCTCTGCCCCGGCTTCAGCGCCTTGGCCGGCACGCGCGGCCCCCAGCCGCCCTTGCCCAGCTGCTTTTCCAGCTTCACCTTCGCCTTCAAGAGCCGCGCATATTCCGGCGATTTCGGCGGCAGCGCGCGCAAAAACTTGACCGGAGACGATTTCGAATAGGCCTCCAGCAGCTTGGTGCGGCTGCGCAGCGGCACGTCGCGGACGATCCCGCTATCCACCTGCCTAGGCGTCAGGATACCGGTCTGCACGTCGCGCGCGTACTGCAGAAACAGCTTCGACAGCGCCACCTCGACCTGCCCCAGTTCGCGCTGCGACTTGATCCGGCGCAGGTTGATCGATGCGAGGTCAAGGTCGTACCGGCCCACCGGCAGCGCATGGTCGCCCGCATTCTTCAGCGCCTTGAGCAGCGCCGAGCGCCGCGCCTTGTCCTTCGATCCCTTGCCGGTCCAGATCGGCTTGTATCCGTTCGCCCGGTAGAATGCCGCGACGTCGGCATCCCTGGCGGCGGCTTCCGCTACCGCCTGCATGAACGGCGTGATCTGTGCCTTTGCCGGCACGGCGGCAAAAAGGCTCGACAGACACAAAAGAATTGCCGCCAAAGCTGCAAACCCGAACCGGGCCTGGGCCGACACCATCATAATCTCCATCCTCTCGCTCAACGGCGACTCGCGCGCATCTAGCGCGGACAATACCCCACCCACCTAGATATTGAATGATCACATTTCCGAAAGCCCGCCGATCTGTCGCACCCGCGCAACGCTCAAGGCTTTTTCCCGGCATTTGAACGATTCCCACCAAATTAACGCAACCGAAACAGAACTTTGGCAAATTTCCGCCGATTCCCGCGCCTACGCGGACCGGGATGGAGTCAGACCTTGGACGAAAGTTTCAAATGTGTCATATAACACACGCGCCTGGGGATGAGGCAGCAAGGCAGGCCGCGGGAACAGCGGTTTAAGGCAAGCAACGGGACGCACAGACGGGACATGATACCTGACAGCTCTAGTGGCCTTTCGAGGCGCGCGCTGCTCGGCGCATTCGCGGCAACCGCCATCACGGCAGCCCCCTCGTTTTCCAGTGCAGCGGGCTTCCTGCGCGGCGGCGGCGATATCCGCCGCATCCGGATGTACTCGGGCCGGACCGGTGAATCGATCGACACGATCTACTGGATCGAAGGCAAGTACATCAAGGAAGTCATCAAGGAAATCAACTATTTCATGCGCGACTGGCGGACCGACCAGACGCATTCGATGGACATGCGCACCATCGACATCATGGCCGCGGCACACAACCTTATGGACGTGCATGAACCCTATATGCTGTTGTCCGGGTACCGCTCGCCAAGAACCAATGCGATGTTGCGCTCGCGCTCGCGCGGGGTGGCGAAGAACTCGCTGCACATGAAGGGCCAGGCCGCCGACCTGCGGCTGGAATCCCGCTCGGTCGTACAGATGGCCAAGGCGGCTGCGGCCTGTGCCGCCGGCGGTGTCGGCCGCTACTCGAAATCGAATTTCGTCCATATGGATTGCGGCGTCGTCCGAAGCTGGGGACGATAAAGCCGCCGTTCCGTTTTCATACGCGATGCCCTGCCGCCGCCTCCCCCGGGAAGCGGCGGCTTTCGTTGGGGAAGCCCAGCGGCACGATGCATTGTGAATAAACTGTTGGGTCGGAACTGGCCAGGAGCGGATGTTGTCTATTGCGCGCGAAGCCGCGCTATCGCCGACCCGCGGGGAGGCGAACCAAACCTCTGAGCGGCTCGATTTATCCCGGTAAAGTCCGAACGACCTCAATGCGATATGAGCCGCAAGCAAATCGCCTCCCCTACGGGGCGGGTCGGCGACGGCGCGGCGGCCTTCGGCCTTGATTCCGCGCCGACGACTGGTTGCATAAGTCCGCTCCAGGTCGAAACCGCCAGACCGCGATGCCATCGAACACCGCACCGCCCCAGACTGACGCAGCCCGGCGGAAACGACCACAAGCGGTCCGCCTCATGTCCGCGGAAGCATGGCCTTTCGGCGTTCGCGCGGATGTGGCCGGGCCGGGCTCTCCTTCAGCAGCCCGCCCACACCCATCGCCGCGATGTCCCCATCGTCGACCTGCAGGCCGCAGGCTACCCGCTCGAGCACCCAGTCCGCCCCGTTCAAAGCGGGCGACCGCGCGCATCCCGGCAGCCCGATCACCGGCCGGCCGCCCTGTTCGCCCAGAAACAGCAGGTTACCAGGATCGACCGGCATGCCGAACCGCGTCACCGTCCCGCCGGCCGACCGCACCGCCTCGGGACCGACATCGGCCGGATCGGAGGTCGCCGAGGCCGTCAGGATCAGCACCAGATCGCCCTCTGCCGCCGCCAATGCCGCGGCCAACGGCCCGGTCCGGTGCGG
The DNA here is from genome assembly GCA_030065095.1 of Rhodobacter sp. Taxonomy (GTDB): domain Bacteria; phylum Pseudomonadota; class Alphaproteobacteria; order Rhodobacterales; family Rhodobacteraceae; genus JASJCA01. Next base: position 28,166 of record JASJDP010000027.1, on the reverse strand, counting down.
CACGACCGGCGCGGCGATCAAGTCCATCCCCAGTGCTTCCAGCCGTCCTCGGATCGCCGCCTCCCCCTTGCCGGGACCAGCGCCGATATCGGTCTGGATCAGCGTCGCGGTCTTCAGCTCCACCGGCCGCACCCGCATCGCGTCTCGCACGGCCCGCGCCGCCGCCTCTGCCGCCGCGGCCGCGATGCCATAGGCGATGATCTTGACCGTCGCCACCATCATCCGGCCCCGCGTCCGGGCAAACGGCATCGACGTCGCGATGGTGATCAGCGGATCCACCCGGTTGGCGGCCTCGATCTTGTCCACGTCGAGGACCAGAACCCCCGGCACCGTTGCATAGACATTCACCCGCCCGGTGCTCGCCTCGGTCAACCGCAACCGCGCCGCATCCGGGTCCGGCACCATCGACCCCGCGATCAGCGCGGCCGCCGCATCCTCGTCCAGATCGCCGGGATCGAGCTGCGCCACGATCACCTCGGCTCGGCCGATCGCGGCCATCGCCGCGACGTCCTCGGCATTCAGCACCCGCCCCTTGCGCAGCTTGCGCCCGCCAAGATCGAGCGAATGCGCCAGAACCGCGCCCTCGGCCTGCGCCAGCGGCACTGCCCCGAACCGCATCAGCCCTGCCTGAGCGTCCGGGTGATCTCGGCCATCACCGCGATGGCGATCTCGGCGGGCGATTTCGCGCCGATGTCCAGGCCCACCGGCGCATGGATGCGGGCAATGTCCGTCTCGGCAAATCCCTGTTCCGCCAACCGCGTCACGCGTTTCGCGTGGGTCCGGGTCGAGCCCAGGCAGCCCAGATAGAACACGTCCGATTTCAACGCCGCCACGATCGCCGGATCGTCCAGCTTGGGATCATGGGTCAGCGTCACGACGGCGGTCCGGGCATCGAGGCCCCGCGCCGCCAAGGCCTCATCGGGCCAGTCGTGCAGGATCGCCTCTCCCGGAAAGCGGTTTTCCGACCCGAAGGCCTCGCGCGGATCGATCAGGACCGCGTCGTAGCCCGCAAGCCGCGCCATCACCATCAGGGGCTGGGCGATATGCACGGCGCCGACCACCGCCATCCGCAGGGGCGGGTTGTGCACCGCGATAAATGTGTCTTCCTCGAACCCCGACTTGTCCGACCGGAACCGCGCGGCGATCGCCGGCCCGAATGCGGCGTCGTCCGCCCCGGCCAATCGCCGCGACCAGCTGTCGGTATCGACCAGATAGGCCACCGCCCGCCGTTCCGCCCGCGCCGCCACAAGCCCGGCCAGCAGATCCTCGGGCAGTTGCGCGCCGACAGGTTCCACCATCACCCGGATCGTGCCGCCGCAGGCAAGACCCACGGCAAAGGCCTCGTCGTCGCTGACGCCGAATTCCAGGATCCGCGACGCACCGTCCTCCAGCGCGTCCGTCGCCTCGACAACCACCGCGCCCTCGACGCAGCCGCCAGAGACGGATCCCGCAATCTCGCCCTCGCCGCTGATCGCCAGCTGGCTGCCCACCTGCCGGGGCGCAGAGCCCCAGGTCTGTACCACCGTCGCCAGAGCTGCGCCCTTGCCGGTCCGGTGCCAATCGAGGGCGATCTCGGGTATGTCGTCGAAACCTTGCGTCATGGGGCCAGTGTGATCCTCGTCTGAAAGCAGTTGTTGCGGGCGGACCTGACATCAACATAGGCCACATCGCCGCGGCTTAGAACCTCTGCGGCATACTTCGCCACGCGGTCGCGGTCGACGACCTGTCCGGTGCCGTAGACGATGCGGTGATCGGCCGAGTAGCCCTTGAGCAGATAGTCGGGCGACGTGGTCAGGATCGGCGGCACGCCGCCGTCCGCCCAGGGCCGACAGGCATCGGCGCACAGAAAGACCGGTCCGGTCTCGGCATAGGGCTGCATCTCGGGAAACGGCCTTGCGGCGAGGATCAGCATCTGCACGCCCTCGGGAATGTCGCGCAGGCACGACCGGCAGGGATTGCCCGGCCCGGCCGACACCGCGTGCTCTGCCGGACGGCCATAGGCATCGGGCCCGCCCGCGCGCACATCGTCCACGAAAGTCTGGTCATAGGGGTGGAAGGTCAGTGTCATCGGGGTGCTCCTTTATGGGTCACCCGCAGATAGCCGCACCGTGCGCCGCATGGCGACCCGGATCCTGCGCAGGCACCACCCGAATCCTGCGCGTGCGGCCGGTTTCCCCACGCCGGTTCACCCCGGCAAAGGCCGCGCGCGTGCCCCGGCCAGCAGACGCTCGCCGATGCTGCGCGCCGAAGACAGCTTTGGCCCGGGCTCCGACGCGGTCTCTTCGGCGGCGGCCTCGGAGAACATCGCCATCAGCCGGGCCTTTTCGCCGACATCCTGCGGCTGGCTGATTGCCTCGGCCAGGCCCTGCAGCGAGGCGATGTTGTGGCCCGCGCGGAAGCTGTCGACATGCGGCAGCATCGCCATGATGCCCTTGGCCTTGGGCGCGAACCCGTCCCAGCGCAGCAGAGGGTTGATCCAGATCAGGCGGCGGGCGGACAGATGCAGCCGCTCCATCTCGCGCACCAGCAGGTCGGAATCGTCGCGGTCCAGCCCGTCGGTGATCAGCAGCACAACCGCGCCGTGGCCCATCACCCGGCGCGACCAGTCGCGGTTGAAGGCGTGCAGGCACTGGCCGATCCGGGTGCCGCCCTCCCAGTCCTGCGCCTCGGCCCCGGCGGCGGCCAATGCCGCGTCGACGTCGCGCTGGCGCAGATGGCGGGTGATATTGGTCAGCCGCGTGCCGAAGGTGAAGGCATGCACCCGCGCCCAGCCCGCGCCCTTGTTGTTCGACACGGCGTGCAGGAAATGCAGCACCGCGCGGGAGTATTGCGACATCGAGCCGGAGATGTCGCACAGCGCGATCAGGCGCGGCCAGCGGATGCGCTGCGCCTTCATCTTCAGCTCGTGGATCTCGCCGCCCTGGCGCATCGAGGCGCGCATCGTCGCGCGCCAGTCGGGCCGATGGCCGTAGGGGTCCGCCATGGTTCTGCGCGATTTCAGCGGCTTCACCGGCAGGGCGAGCCGGGCCAGCATGCGCTTGGCCTCGGCCACCTCGGCCGCGCTCATCTGCTCGAAATCGAGCGTCCGCAGACGTTCCTCGGACGACGCTGTGCGTGAGGCGTCGATCTCGATCTCGACCTCGTCGCCATCCTCCTCGCCCGCGCCCTCGGGCAGATCGCGCTCGACCCCGTCGAGCAGTGCCTCGGCGGCGCGTTTCTCGCCCGCCCCGGCCTTGCGTTCCTCCTGCACCCCGCGCACGGCGGGCAGCATGTAGGACATCATGTGCTCCAGATAGCGCGGGTCGCGCCAGTAGAGCCGGAAGATCTGTGCAAACACCGCCCGGTGTTCGGGGCGCGAGACGAAACAGGCGTGCAGCGTCCAGTAGAAATCGCGCTTTTCGGTGAACCCCGCCGCCTCGACCGCGCGGATCGCATCGATCACGCGGCCCGGCCCCACCGGCAGCCCGGCCTTCCTGAGCGCGCGCGCGAACCAGGTGATGTTATGGGTCAGCTTGGGGGTGTCGGGGATGTCCAGCGGGATGAGTTCAGCCATCGCCACCCCCACGAGACCAAGACTTTTCGAGAAGTCCTGTCAAACTTCTTCGAAGAATCTTGCGTCCCCCGACGGTCATGCCGGGGCCAGTTCCGCCCGCACCTCGTCCAGGATCCGCTTGGCCTCGGATCCCTGAATGCGCTGGATGTCGTCCTGGTATTTCAGGATCGCGCCCAGCGTGTCGGCGATGACCTCTGGCGACAGCTCCATAACGTCGAGCGCCAGCAGGCATTTCGCCCAGTCTATCGTCTCGGCCACACCGGGTTTCTTGAACAGATCCTCGGTCCGCAAGCGCTGCACGAAGGCCACCACCTCGCGGCTTAGCGCCGCGGCGGCCTCGGGCGCACGCGCTTCCAGTATCTCGATCTCTCGGTCGAAGCCTGGATAGTCGACCCAGTGATACAGGCACCGCCGTTTCAGCGCGTCATGCACCTCGCGGGTGCGATTCGAGGTCAGGATCACGATCGGCGGGTGCGGCGCCTTGACGGTGCCGAGTTCGGGGATCGTCACCTGAAAGTCCGACAGCGCCTCCAGAAGAAACGCCTCGAACGGTTCGTCCGTACGGTCGAGTTCGTCGATCAGCAACACCGGAGGGCCCTCGACCTGGGGCCGCATCGCCTGCAGCAGGGGCCGTTCGATCAGATAGTCCTCGGTAAACAGCTCGTCCTTCAGCGCATCGCGGTCCGCCCCGCCCGCCGCCTCGGCGGTGCGGATCGCGATCATCTGTTCGGGGAAGTTCCATTCATAGACCGCGCTGGCCGCATCGAGGCCCTCGTAGCATTGCAGCCGGATCAGCCGCCGGCCCAACGCGGCAGATATCGCCTTGGCGATCTCGGTCTTGCCGACCCCGGCCTCGCCCTCCAGAAACAGCGGCCGCCCGAGCCGCAGCGCCAGGAACACCACGGTCGCCAACGCGCGGCCGCAGACATAGTTTTCACGCGCCAAAAGCGCCTGGACATCGTCGATGGATCCGATTTCTTCCGACAAAACCCGCTCCTTCACATCTGCCGCAAAGGGGGCACGCGGCAGGGCAGCCGTCAAGGGCGACTTGCGTCGCATATCGCAGGCTGATTTAGCAGCGTCATGCGCGCCGTCACCCGCCCCCGGCTCAACGCCATCGCCGCCGCCCTGCTGGGCGCCGGGGCCTTCATGGCGCTCGGCCTGCCCCTGCCCCTGTTGCTCGGCCCGATGATCGGCTGTCTGGCCGTCGCGCTGGCCGGGGTACAGCTGCAGGACATGGGGCCGCTCGGTACCTTCATGCGCACCTTCCTCGGCGTCGCCATCGGCGCGACGATCACGCCGCAGCTTCTCGACGATCTGCCCGGGTTCGGGCCGTCGCTGTTGATGATCCCGGCCTTCATCGTCGTGATCGGGGCCGTGGGCTACCCTCTGTTCCGCCGCATTTACGGCTTTGACCGGCCCACGGCCTATTACGGCTCGATGCCCGGCGGGCTGCAGGACATGCTGATCTTCGGCGAGGAAGCCGGGGGCGACGTGCGGGCGATGTCGCTGATCCACGCGACCCGCGTGCTGGTTCTGGTGATCGCCGCGCCCTTCGTGCTGACGGTGCTCTACGATCTCGACCTGTCCGCGCCGCCCGGGCAGGCCGCCCGAACCCTGCCGACATCCCAGCTCGCCCTGATGCTGGTGGCCGGCTTTGCGGGCTGGAGGATCGCCGCAAGGGTCGGCCTCTTCGGCGCCTCGATCCTCGGCCCGATGATACTGACCGCAGCCCTCAGCCTTGCCGGCATCATCCAGAGCCGCCCCCCGGCCGAGGTTATCTGGGCGGCCCAGTTTTTCATCGGCATTTCCGTCGGCGCCAAATATGCCGGGATCACCGGCCGCGAATTGCGCCGCGATGTCGGCGCGGGGCTGGTCTTCAGCGTGATCCTGGCCGTGATCTCGCTGGCCTTCATCGAAATCGTGTTCCTGATCTCGCCGGCCCATCCGCTGGATGTCATCCTGGCCTTCCTGCCCGGCGGTCAGGCCGAGATGGCGGTCATCGCCATCGTCGCGGGCGCGGATGTGGCCTTTGTCATCGCGCACCACCTGTTGCGGCTGGTGACCGTGATCCTGCTCGCCCCGGTCTTCGCCCGCCTGATCCGATAGCTCATGCGGCGTTTGCCCTTGGCCAAAGCCTGCACTAAGACCTTCGGCAGCAGCAGGAGATGCGCCATGAACGTTGCCGCCAAGATCAAGGCCAAGGACGCGCCCGACATGGGCCGGTTCGATTGGGAGGATCCGTTCCGCCTGGAGGATCAGCTGACCGAGGACGAGCGCATGCTGCGCGACGCCGCCCGTGCCTTTGCCCAGGACCGGCTGCAGCCGCGGGTGATCGAGGCCTACCGCGACGAGCTCGTGGCGCCCGAGATCTTCCCCGAGATGGGCGAGGCCGGACTGTTGGGAACCACCGTTCCGGAAGAATACGGCGGGCTTGGCGCGGGCTACGTCACCTACGGCCTCGTCGCGCGCGAGATCGAGCGGGTTGATTCGGGCTATCGTTCGATGATGTCGGTGCAATCCTCGCTGGTGATGTACCCGATCTACGCCTACGGTTCCGAAGAACAGCGGCGGGCCTATCTGCCGAAGCTGGCGTCAGGGGAGTATATCGGCTGCTTCGGACTGACGGAGCCGGATGCCGGCAGCGATCCCGCCGGGATGAAGACCACCGCCAAGAAGACCGACGGCGGTTATGTCATTTCGGGCTCGAAGATGTGGATCTCGAATGCGCCCATCGCCGATGTCTTCGTCGTCTGGGCGAAGTCCGAGTCGCATGGCGGCAAGATCCGCGGCTTCGTGCTGGAAAAGGGCCTGAAGGGGCTTTCGACCCCCAAGATCGGCGGCAAGCTGTCCTTGCGCGCCTCGGTCACCGGCGAGATCGTCATGGACGCCGTCGAGGTCGGCGAGGACGCGCTGTTGCCGGGCGTCGAGGGGCTGAAGGGCCCGTTCGGCTGCCTCAACCGCGCACGCTACGGCATTTCCTGGGGCGCGATGGGTGCCGCCGAATTCTGCTGGCACGCCGCCCGGCAATACGGGCTGGACCGCAGGCAGTTCAACAGGCCGCTGGCGCAGACCCAGCTGTTCCAGAAGAAGCTCGCCGATATGATGACCGAGATTTCGCTGGGCCTGCAGGCCAGCCTGCGCGTCGGCCGCCTGATGGACGACGGCAACGCCGCGCCCGAGATGATCTCGATCGTCAAGCGCAACAATTGCGGCAAGGCGCTGGAGATCGCCCGCATAGCCCGCGACATGCATGGCGGCAACGGCATTCAGGAAGACTATCAGGTCATGCGCCATATGGCGAACCTGGAAACCGTGAACACCTATGAGGGCACCCACGATGTCCACGCCCTGATCCTGGGACGGGCGCAGACGGGGTTGCAGGCGTTCTTCTGAACCGGGCGGTACGCCAGGGGTCGATACCCGTGGCGCGTTCCGGCGGAATGACGATGGAACCGCGTTCGACCGGCTCTGGCCTGGAGCAGACGTCGCATTCTCCTTGAGGAGCCACGCTATCGCCGACCCGCGGGGAGGCGAAACAAACCTCTGAACGGCTCGTTTTATCCCGGCAAAGTCCGAACGACCTCAATCCGATACGCGCCGCCAGCAAATCGCCTCCCCTTCGGGGCGGGTCGGCGATGGCGCGGCGGCCTTCGGCCTTGATTCCGCGCCTGAAGACTGGTCGCGAACATCCGCTCCAGGCCAAAACCTGACCTGACGCCACGCGCTCAACGCATCGCATTCTAATGTCCGCCGTGGCCGCCTCCGGCGCCGGGCAGCACGATCCGGACGTTCTGCATCATGCCCAGATCCTCGTGGTCGAGGATGTGGCAATGCAGCACGAAATCGCCGATGTAGCGTTCATAACGCGACCGCACGGTAATCACATGATCCTGCGCCACAAAGATCGTGTCCTTCCACGTGCCCTGCAGCCCGGCATAGGGCGAATTGCCGATCTGCTCGGCGCCGCTGACCTCGACGCCGCTGGGATCAACGACCGAGATCACCTGAAACGGGTTGACGTGAATATGGAACGGATGACCGCCCGCCTCGGATGACAGGCGCCATTCGCCGGCCGTGTCCAGCACCAGTTCATGGTCGATCCGGTCGGGTTTGTACTGCCGCGGTTTTACCACGTTGTTGTTTTCGTCCAGCGTGCCGATGCTGGGCCCGACGTCGAAGGAAAAACCGACGGTTTCGACCGGCAGGCCGGTCATCCCCTCCATCGTCTCATGCCAGACGAAATGCCCCAGGTCGAATCCGTCGGCCAGCGCCGCCAGCACCTCGTCGCGCATCTCGCGGTTCCGTTCGCCGGGAAGGGCCCGGAACGCGCCCTGGGAAAGGTTGCGGGCAATCACGTCCGCTGGCCTGCCCCCGCCTGTCGGGCCGCGGGCGACCAGGACATAGGCCAAGAGTTCCCTGCCCTTCGCCGCGGTGCTGACGGTTTCCTCCGCGGCAAGCGTCTCATCGATCAGGCAGTAGACGCCGGGCTCGGGGAACACCATCAGCAGGTCGTCACGATAGCCGGGATGCAGCACCGTATCGTCCTGCTTTTGCAGCCTTGGACGGGTCAGACCGTCGGTCGCCATCGAGAATTGCGTCAACTTCCGGGACCGGTCGCATGTCGCATCGATGAAAGCCTCGTGCTCGGCTTCGGTGACGGCGCTGTAGCCCTGCGCGCGCACCGCTTCGATATCGCTGCGCCTCGCGCGGTAGAACGCCGGTTTCATCGATTCCCGCAGACCTGCGCTGATCATCCTCCAACGGGTGACCTCGTTGGCGCGCAGCGGATTGCGCGGGTCGCCGGCCAGCGTCGGGACGACCTGGCCGTTGATCGAGACATAGCGACCGGAGCCTTGCCAGATTCCACCGGGTCCGAAGAGATCGTAATTCTCGATCGCGCCGACATCGCCCGGATCGCAGCGCCAGGTTCCGTTGTCGTTGGTTTTGATGTCGCCCTGGGCGTCCCGGCAGGCGTATGGAATTTGCTGCAGAACCACGATCTGCTCGGGGTATCGCCGACCCTCGGCATTCTGCAAGAGGACATCGATATCGCCGGGCTCCAGGTCTCCGTCTTCGGTCCTGACCGGCACGCGGTCGCCCCGGACGATCAGCGCGCCCGCCATGCCACTGGCCACCTGCAGCGCCGTCGATCCGTGCAGATGCGGATGATACCAGAAGGTGCCGGCGGGATGGTCCTCGGGCAGGTTGTATTCATAGACGAACTCGACCTCGGGGTTCACCTTGATCAGCACGTTGTCGGAATTGCCCGACGGGCTGACCCAGAAGCCATGGGTGTGCATGTTGGTCGAGTTGAAGCAATGCGGATCGTTCACGTCAACAAAGCCGATGCAGCTTGGATCATCCGCCGGGAGGTTGTTGTCCAGCGTCAGCCGCAACCGGTCGCCGGGCCGCAATTCGACCGTCGGCGCAACGATCGGCCGGGCCGGATCCACGGTCGGCCCGAAATAGTTCCGCAATTCGACCGTATCCGTCGGCCGGCCCGGGGGATTGTTCGGGTTCTTGATCTCGAATTTTGCATAGGCGATGTCGAATTCGTACGCCCAAAGGTTGAACTGGCGGGGCGCCAACCCGGCCTCAATGTCCGCCTTTAGCACCTCCTCGGGGACCGGAGCGCCGAACCGGTCCAGCGCCTGCAGCTTTGCGACGGGCGGGTTGCCGATGGTATCTCCCAAGAGTTCGGCCTGAGCCAAGGCCGGGACCGGCGCCAGCGCGCAGCAGACGGCAAGCAGCGCCGCAGCACGGGGCAAAGGGAGGTTCAAGCACCTGAGCGAAGACGGTATCGGCATAAATAGGCTCCTGAAAACTGTCTGTTAAAAAGACAATTTGGTGAAATAACTTGCCTCTGCCGGCGTCTGCGGACCGGGCACAAACCGGACGCTAGCATGCGCCCCATGGGCTGTCATGCGATTTCTGGGCGAGGCACGGCAGCCGGGTCTGCCGCCCTGTGCCGCTCCCGGTGCGGGCGGTAAGACTGCGGACCACGGGCCGCGCCGGTGTCGGCTGCACCTGGCCCGCCCCGGGACAGGACTGTTTCGCCGTCGTCTCCAATCCCGGTCGCAGGACGCGATCGTTCGACGATATCGGCCATTCCCCGGCGTGTTGCCGACATTCCCCTGACGTCCGCGATCGGGTGCCGCCGCTGTCACGGCACACATGGAAAGTGTCACGCGAAGCTTAAAATACAACTTAATACCAAAGAGTTAAGGGCCAACCATGCATCCTGGAAATCCTGCATTCGGTGCGCCGGATGCCTGAGGTGCCGCCGAAGTCCGATTTTGTCTGCCCCAAAATCGCCACGGTCCCCCGCTATCCCCAAACCCCTTTCATGACTCAAGGCCAGTCCGATGTTGAACTTGACACTCGACAACCTTGCCCTGCTGACCGGCGCTGTCCTGCTGGCGGGATCCTTGCTCGGGTCCGCCCTGGCCTTTTTCGGGCGCGCCGACACCCCGCATGCCGCCCGGTCCGAAGCCCGCCAATTTGCCGCGGGCGGGTACGAACGGCCCTTCGGATGGCCCGAACGGTCCCAGACCGACGGCGGCGTGCCGACGCGCACCTATCGCACCGCCGAACCTCCATCCAAGGCGCGCCGGTTCCTCAAGTCTGTCATTCTCGGCGCCGTGGTGTTCGCGGCCTCAGCCGCCGCACTTCTCGCCTATCTCGACACCCGGCCCGATGTGCAGATCCCCGGCCAAGCCCTGCTCTTCGAGGTTAGCTGCCCGGCAATCCTTGCCATGGGTTTTCAGCACAGCCAGTGCGCCGGGATCTCTGCCGACGCGGACCTGGCGTTTACCGACGCACGGTCCGACAAGCTGTCCGACACCCGCCTGATCTGGCCGGAAACCGCTTCTACGTCGCAATAAAGGTGACGCCCGACATCCGCTCGATCTGATAGACGTCGTCCTCGTAGATCGCGGTGATCTCGTCGACAAGCTCGGGCGTCCAACCCGGCAGGTCGATGTCCTCTTCCAACTCGTCTTCGTTGGCGAATTTGTCGAGGAAGGCCGCAAAGACGCGGCGCCGCTGAATCTCGTTCTGCGGCGAATGGCTCTGCAGATAGCTCAGCATCCGCTCGAACCCGTCCTCGTGCATGATCGTCTTCAACATGTCGAACTCGCCCGCAAAGCCCATGTCGGGATCCGCATCGGATATCTCGCGCAGCAGCGTCGGCCAGATCAGCGGCGTATCCTCGTTGCACCAGACGGTGATCGGGCAGCCGGGATTGTTTTCCTGGATGGCCTCGACCACGTCGCGCCACCGCAGCTGCCGCAGATCGGCATTCTTGATGAATTTCTCATAGCTCGGCACCCCCTCCTGCCGCAGCGCCGCCGGAATGTAGGTCGCGGGGTTGCGGATCGCGAGGAAAAACTCGCAGGGATTTTCGGGGAAGACGTAGCGCAGCCATGTGGACCGGTAATGCGCCTTGGCGTAGATCCGGTTGAAATCGAAGGCCGCGCCCGGCATGCAAAGAAAGCTCTCGTTGCTCAGGATCACCCGCTCGGCGGGATAGCCCATCAGGATGGCGTCAAACAGCTCTTTCTGTTCGTCCTCGGGCATCGGGTCGCCCCGGTACTTCTTGGTGGCCTCGCCGATTTTCGCGCGGTAGCGCCGCGGCCTGGGCACGATGATCCCCTGTTTCTGCAGGTCGTCGCCGTTGCGCATCAGGGAATGGATCAGACGGTTCTCGTCGGTGCAATGCACTCCGAGATGATAGACGAAGGTGATGGCCGGGCTGCCGAATTTCATGCCTGTCGTCATTGCCCCCTATACCTGCCCCCGTCGAATACTGCCCCGCTGCCGCGGACGCAACCGATTGCGCCGCGGCGGCCCGGAAACACAGCGGTTCCTCAGTCGGCGGCCGAGCCGTCGGGCGGGGCCGTGTTGAAGAAAAAGTCGGGCGGAAGGTCCGGGGCAAAGACCCGGTCGGGGATCACGCCGGGCCCGTTGAGAAAGACATTCATCCCGAAATGGCGGTGCATGCGCGACAGTTTTTTCATCCGCTCGGAACTCAGGCTGTCGTAAAGCCGGCGATAGTCGGGATCGGCCATCAGCGCGGCAATCCGCGCCTCATGCGCCTGCACCGAGTCTGCATGCGCCGCCGCGATCTCGGGATCGGCCATCAACGCTGCGACCGCGTCTCGCAGCCCCGGCAGATGCCGCTGGATCGAACGTTCTTCCTCGGCGTTGTTGTTCATCCGGAACCAGTAGGCCTCGCCCTGGTCGCGCATCACATGGTTCACCCGGCCGCGGTCGCGCTTGACCAGATAGCTTTCGGCGCTGCGCACGGAATAGTGGTTCAACGTGACCAGATCGTAGCCGTAGCTGTCGATCCCGCTGCGCCAGCCGGTCTTCAGCATGGTCGGCGGCATCGGCCTGCCCGACCCGTTGACCCAGCGGATATTCGGAATCGCTTCGCGCTGAACATCCAGGGGCCGGTGGATGCCGAGCCGCCGAAAATACCCCAGGTTCTGAAACAGCGTCTTGATCCCCCAGGCCTGATGCGGCCGGCGGATCAGCTGCGGCGCGCAGCGCGTGAAGCGCTCGGTCACAAGCCCGTCCTCGAAATGGTCGTGATCCGAATTGCCGAACAGCCGCCAGGTCAGCGAGATCATGTTGGCGTCGCCCGCAGCGGAATAGAGGTCGCTGAGATGCCCCTGCCCCGCATGTACGTTGATGAACTCGTCGACATCCATGCAGATGATCCACCCGGCCCGGGCAACGGCCTCCTCGACCCGTGCCGCGGCAAGCGCGGCATGCTGCGGCTTGGCGCCGGTCTCGCGGAACGGATTGTCGCGGCGCTGCACAAGGCCTCTGGCCTGAAGAATGTCCAGCAGCCGGTCGGTGCCGTCGGTGCAGTCGTTGGTATAAACCAGAACGTCGTCGACGCCGATCATCCTGTGATAGGCCAGCCATTCCAGGATGAACGGGCCCTCGTTCTTCATGCAGGTCACGATCGCCGTCCGCCCCGAGGGCGCCACCGCCGGCGCTGGCACCGCCGCCGCGGGCGCGGGCCGCTCCGGCGGGCGGACCGGCCGCGCCTTCAGCGGTCCCGTCGCGCGCCGGAACAACTCGGCATCCTCGACCAGGTCGCCCTTTCGCACCAGCTCGGCCACCTCGGACCGCGGGAACGCCGCCGCCATGCAGCGGTCGTAGAACGCGCCTTCATCCTGAGGCGCGGCCAATCCCGCAATCATCCCCGGCATCCAGACATGGCCCGGTCCGCACCTCTTGGCGGCCACGCCCCAGCGCCGCGCCACCGCAGCCGGCGGAACAGACCGGCAGATATGATCGCCAAGGCTCGGCAGCTTTCCGTTCCGCACCCGCCAGGGATATATGCCCATGCCGGCCAGCGGCAGGAACCCGGTGTGCGACATGTGAACCGCCTGAACCACCGGCGGATCGTCGCCGGCCGGGCGCAACAGTTCGCAGGGATCGATGGCGATCACCGCCCCCGCCCGCGCCAGAAACCGCCACTTGAGAATGTCGTAAAGCACCGGCTCGCCCAGCGGCGCGCGCCAGGGATCGGCTTCCGCCTTGGGGGTCTTGGCCCGGGGCGCCGTCGCCGGGTCGCCCAGGGCCGGCCGCAGCGGCCGACCCAGGGGCAGTGACGCATCGACCAGCACCAGCCGCCGCAACCCGGCAATCGAGAACACCGAGGCGGTCAACTCTTGCGCAAACCCTTCCCGCTCCGCCCCGGGAGGGCCGCGGTCGACGATCAGCGCCGCCTGCAGCCCATGTTCCGCCACGTGATAGGCCAGCCATTCGGTAACCACCGAGACCGGTTCCAGATGCCGCTGTGCCAGAAGGGTGTCCAACCCTTCGAACAGCGCAGTCTCCGGCGGCGTTACCGCCATCTCCACCGACCCGGACAAAAAGGGTACCGTCACCACGCCGTCAACCTCGTCGGCCGTCCGGCCCGTGGCAATCACGTTCGCCCCAACCGTCAGAAGATTGTCCAGCCGCACACCGTCGCCGTCGCCCATCGCCAGCTTGTCAGGCCGCACCCCGGTCCCGAAATAGACCCGCAGCGCCCGCCCGACGGGCGTGCGCCAGCAGAGCGCCTCGAGCACGCGCAATCCGCCGATCCGGGCCGCGCCCAGGCTGCGGCGCAGGACGGCCGGTTCAGCCATGGCTCGCCTGGTACATCGCCACCAGCCCCCGGATCTCATCGGCGGGCAGCGGCGTGCTTCCCGCCGCCAGCAAAAGCCGCCCGTAGAGCTTCACCATCGCCTCGTCGCGCATCATCTGAGCGAAGATCTCGTGGTGCCGCGCATGTGCCGCCGCGCGCAGATCGGCCAGCCCCGGCACCGCCATCATCTCGGCCAGAACCGCCTCGGTGCCCGCCGCATGCCGCGCGATGCTGGTGTCCTCAACGCTATTGAAATTCCTTTCCACCCAATAGGTTAATCCAATCTCCTTGCCGCTCCGGTTCGGCAGGCCTCGCGCGCGTTTGACCAGGAAACTCTCTGCCGACCGTACTGAATAGTGGTTCAACTGCACCAGACCGCTCGCCTCGGGAAAGCCGAACGAGGTGATCCGCTGCTCTGCCCGGCCGAACGCCTCTGGCATCGCATGGCCAGAGCCGTCCGCCCACCGCGCCAGGGCGCCCTTGCGCAGCCGCGGCCGGTGCACCCCGATCTGGTTGAACGGCCCCTTCGCCCGGAACAGCGTCTTGAACTGCCGCGAGCCAACCGGATAGTCGCAGCCCGCCGGTGCCGCCCGGGTGAACAGCGCCGTCGTCCGCCCCTCGGTCAGCCGGCGCTCGCCGTTATGGCCGAACAAACGCCAGGGCAGCATGATCGCATCGGCCTCGCCCACGGCCGCCGCCAGGTCGGCCAGCCCGTCCAACGGCGCCCGCAGATTGACGAACTCGTCGCAGTCGATCCCCAGCACCCAATCCGCCGATTTGCGCAAGTCGTGCCGCCATGCCTGCCGCAGCGCGTTCCACTGCAGCGACTTTCCTTTTGCCGGGACGTTCGGCACATGCACCACGCCGAAGGGGTGCAGCGCGTCCAGCATCGCATCGGTGCCGTCCGAACAGTCGTTGGAAAAGAGCAGAAAATCCGTCACCCCGATCGCCCGGTGGTGCGCCACCCATTCCAGAAGGTGCGGACCCTCGTCGCGCAAGGCGCTGACCAGCAACACCCTCATGCGCAGCTACCCGCCGCCACGGCCCCGGTTATGATCATTGCGTTTCTTCGGCGCATTTGCGATTCAGTGCTCGACTGCCGCCTTATCGCATAAAGGCACGTCATTGACGAGGGAGGCCGCATGGCCCTTGACTATCAGATCGGCGCGCTCTGGATCGGCGGCGCGCTGAGTTTCATGGAACAGCTTTGTCTCAAATCCTTCGTAGATGCCGGCCATCACGTCCGGCTCTATACCTATGGAGAGGTCAAGAACATCCCCGACGGCATCGAGGTGGCCGACGCCAACGAGGTGCTGACGATGGACAGCATCATCCGGCACACGCGCACGGGCAGCCCTGCACCGCAGGCCGACCGCTTCCGCTATCACATGCTGGCGCAGACCGACAACGTCATCTGGGCCGACACCGATGCCTATTGCGTGCGTCCGTTCACCACGCCCAACGGTCATTTCTATGGCTGGGAAAGCGAACACCACGTCAACAATGGTGTCCTGGGCCTGCCGCGCGACAGCGAGACGCTGCGCGAACTTCTGGCGTTCACGTCGGATGAATACGCCATCCCCGAATGGCTGCCGCAGGCCGAACAGGACCGGTTGCAGGCGCTGAAGGACGCAGGCACCCCCGTCGGCGTCGGCGATCAGGCCTGGGGGGCGTGGGGACCGCGGGCGCTGACGCATTTTCTGCACAAGACCGGCGAGATCCGCTTTGCCCTGCCGCGCGCCGCGCTTTATCCGATCAGCTTCAAGAACCGCCGGCTGCTCGTGCGGCCCAACGCCCACGCCGATGCCTATCTGACCGACGACACGCTTTCGATCCATTTCTACGGCCGCCGCATCCGCAAGCGGCTGGAAGAGGCCGAGGGGGGCGAGCCGCATCCGGACTCGCTGATCGGGCAGTTGCTGCAAAAGCACGGCATCGACCCAAAGGGCGCGCCGCTGCCCGGCGCAAGGGTGAAACCCGTACCGCTGACCGCCGAGGACCGGCACGGACGCGGTCAGCTGAACCTCACCGATCTTGCGGACCGGTGCGGGTCGGACCGCGGTTTGCTGCGCCACCAGTATACCGAGCTTTACAACATGATCTTCCAGCCGCTGCGCCAGCGGAAGCTGAAGATCGTGCTCTTGGGCCTCGACGGAGGCATCGGCGTCGAGCACCCCCAGGACTGGGATGCCGCCGCCCGCAGCACGCTGGAAATGTGGCTGGAATACTTTCCGAAGGCGGGTTTCACAGCGCTCGACCGCGCCGGCGGTCTGCCCGAAAAGACCGATCGCGTGGCTTACCGCCAATGCGATTTCGAATCCGCCGACGGTATCGCACAAGCCGTTGATTTTGAACCGGACATCGTGATCGATGACGCCACCCATGCGTCGCATCACCAGCAAAACGGGTTCACCGCGCTCTTCCCTCGGCTGGCCTCGGGCGGGCTTTACGCGGTCGAAGACCTTCGTACCCAGCCCGGGTCATTGGAAAAACAAGGTGTGGTCAAAACCGCGGCGCTTTTTCAGGGCTATCTGGAGACCGGCATCTTCGAGCACCCGGACGGAGGTACCGCAGTCGAGCTGAACGCGATCCGGGCCGACATATCGGGATGTTTCGTCTTCCCGGCAAAATTCATCAAGGGCCGCCGCGATCAGTTGCTGGTGGTCCATAAACGCTGACGGGCAGGACAGGCGCAGATGGCGGACGAGGCGGATGACATCGACCGGGTGACAAGCGCTGACGAGCTGTTGGCAGAGCTGCGCGCGGAAGCCGGCGCCAACGGGTTTCAGCATCAGCTTGACCCGCTTCACAGCGCCAGCTTCGTCGCCCGCGGGCCGAACCTGCTGGTCAGCTTCGAACGGGTCGAGGATACGCTGAAGCTTTCCGAAACCGGCCTGCCGATCGGGCTCGATTTCGCCGAAGACAAGAACTGGTCGCTGTTGCATGTCGCCACCGCCGGCGACACCTGGTTTCGCTGTCCGGAGCTTTACGAATTCCTCGACGAAATGGTGGACGACGCGTTTTTCGAGGATTTCGACAGGGTCACCTTCTACGGGACCGGCATGGGAAGCTACGCCGCAGGGGCGTTTTCGGTCGTGGCCCCGGGCGCCACGGTTCTGGCGATCTCGCCGCAGGCCACGCTCGACGTCGAGCTTGCCGGATGGGACGACCGGTTTCCCGCCTCGCGGCGGCTCGACTTCAGCGACCGCTACGGCTACGCGCCCGACATGATCGAGGGTGCGGACGCGGCCTATATTCTCTACGACCCCCACGCCCGGCTCGACGCGATGCACGCCAGCCTGTTCCGCGGCCCGAACGTCATCCACCTGAAATGCCGCTTTCTGCAGAACCACATCGCCTGGTCGCTAAGGGAAATGGGGCTCTTGCACCGGATCATCGAAGCGGCGGCCGGGCAGGATCTGCGGCCGCATGAATTCTACCGCCTGCTCCGCGCCCGCCGCGACCATTCGCGCTACTTGCGCAACGTGCTGTTCCATATGGATGAATTGCATGACCCTTACCTGACGGCGCTTTATTGTTCACATGTGCTGTCGCGCATGTCCGCCCCCGCCTTCCGCCGCCGCCTGAACCTGGCGATCGACTCGCTGGAGCGCGACGGCAAGCTTCCGGAGTGGCTCGACGCACAACGCTGAGGCGCGATGCGTCGTGAGCGAAACGCAATGTCGGGTTTTGGCCTGGAGCGGACGTTGCATCTCCCTTGAGGAGCCGCGCTATCGCCGACCCGCAGGGAGGCGACCCGGACTTATGGACGGCTCGATTTATCCCTGCAAAGTCCGAACGACTTCAACGCGATGCGCGCCGTTAGAAGATCGCCTCCCCTCCGGGGCGGGTCGGCGATGGCGCGGCGGGGCTACGCCCCTTGATTCCGCGCCTGAAGACTGGTTGCGAACGGCAGCTCTAGGCCAGAACCGACAGAACGGGAATCCTTTAAAACGCAACCTGATCACATGTGCGTGGCAACCTCGACGGGCAGGGAATGCCACGCCGCAAGCGGGCTCAAAGCCGCTTGCGACACGATTCCGAGAAAGTGTGGGCAAGGTCGACCGCAAATCTCACCCGGCCATCAGATCCGGCACCCGCTCCACCCGCTCGAAGATCTCCGCCGGGATCGTCTGCGGTCCGTCGTTGAACATATCCCGGCTCAACAGATTGAGGTGCCGCGAAATCAGCTGCATTCGCGGCGAGGTGATTTCACCAAAGAATGCCGCACCGTCCTCGCGCTTCAGCAGGTCCTTGATCTTCGCCCGGTGCGCCTTCACCGCCGCGGCGTGGCGCGTCTTCATGCCTCGCAAGGCCATCAGCCTGTCATATTCCGCCCGCGCCCGCGGCAGGTGCCGCAGAATGCTGTCGTCGCGTTCCATGTTGAAATTCATCCGCAGCCAATAGGCCAGCCCCTGGTCGCGGTCCACATGGTTCACCCGGCCCCGGTCGCGCTTGACCACGAAGCTTTCGGCCGAGCGGATCGCGTAGTGGTTCATCGTCACCAGATCGTAACCGGCGGAATGCGTCCCGAACCGCCAGCCGCCGGGGATGAACTTTTTCAGCACCGGCCGCCCGCAGCCATCGACCCATTTGGTGTTCGCCGTGGCGCCCCGGCCCGGCATCAAGGGCCGGTGCACCCCCAGCTTCTTGAAACGCCCGGCCACGAACCGTCCGACATCGGTGCGAAACAGCGTCTTGACCGCCCAGGCCTGCACCGGACTGGGGCAGAATTTCGGCGCGCAGTGATCGAACTGTTCGGTCACCCACGCGTCCCTGAACCCTGCCACGTCGGAATTCCCGAACAGCCGCCACTGCATCGAGATGACATCCGGGTCGTCCGCCGCCGCGATCAGCGCGTCCAGCGTGCCGTCGCCGGTGTGGATGTTGACGTATTCGTCCACATCCGAAATCAGGATCCAGGTCGCCCGCTGCACCTGATCGAGGCTTTCGGCATAGTGCAGCGCGCCCTTCTGCGGATTGAACCCGCCCTCGAGTTCCAGATAGGGGTTGTCGATCCGCGTCAGCAGCCCATGGCCCTGCAGCGCGTCCAGCAACTCCACCGTGCCGTCGTCGCAGTCGTTGGTGAAGACCAGAAAATCGTTGAACCCGATCGACCGGTGATAGGCCAGCCATTCCAGGATGAACGGGCCCTCGTTTTTCATGCAGGTGATGATCAGCCGTGTCTCGGTCATGCGCTACTCCGCCGCCTCTTTCGCCCCGGTCTCTGCGGCAAGCTGCGCGCGCAGCCGGTCGAGCGAGCGCTTGATATTGCCCGCATGGCGTTTCTTCAGCGTGTATTCGCAGACCCGGATCGCCAGTTTCGTCCTGCCGCGCCGTTCGGCCTGCATCAGCAGGTCGTGCTGATACCTGGGCAGGTCCCGCCGTGCGCGGAAGAGCGGGTAAAACAGTGCGGGCGTCAGACGCCCGTCGACCGCGGAATACAGCAGATCCTTCAAAATCCCCATGACGACGAAGGCGTTCGGCAACTGATGCCCCATGAACGGCGTGCGCAGCCAGGTGATGTTGTCGCCGGTCAAGCGGCTGACCTGATCGTAATCGGGCGGATAGTAGGGGTCGGCGACGACAAAGACCTTGCCGGCCCCGTCCGTGGTTCCCGCGGCGTCGCTGTACCGGCCCGTCCAGTCGAGCTTGGTGGTCCAGCCCCAGCGGTCTTCGTTCGGCACGATCTCGCGGTTCAGCGTCGATTGCGGGGCGATCGCCAGGACATTCGCGCCGGGACAGCATTGCTGGTAAACCAGTGCCCCGAAGCCGCCCATCGAGGCGCCGTAGAACAGCACGTCGTCGAACTGGTCGAAAAAGCCCTGATCGCGCAGCGCGTCGAAACCGTCATGCACGAAATCGTCGCGGAACCAGTTGCGCTGTGCCCCCATCACGCCCAGCACCGAACAGCCCATGTCCTGAGACATCACCTTGAATCCCCAGGGCCAGCGCTGCCCCTCCTCGCGGGCCGAGCTGACATTGTCGAACGACACCACCAGCCGCTTCGACCGGGGCACGAACATGATCGCGTTCGACGGCCCTTCCCATAAGAAGCCCTTCGATCCGCGCGCATGGACGGTTGCGTCCAGGAACCGCTCGTGCACCGGCCGGGTGGCGGCCGTCGCCGGCGCCGAGATCATCTTCAGCGTCGTCAGCGGCGCGGCGGGCGCCAGTGTCAGATCGGGCCGCCTGCCGCCGCTCTCGCCGTCCTCGACTTCCTCTTTCGCGGCCTCAAGCGCTTCGGCCTCCTTGGCGATCTGCAAGGCATCGGGGCGCCCGGGCGTCACCAGATCCTCGTAGAGGTTGCGGTAGTCCGGCTGCTCCATCAGATGCGCAATCCGCCCGCGGTGCCAGGCGACCGCTTCGGAGTGCATCTTTTTCAGGGCTTTGTCGGCCATCAGGTCACTCAGGATCGGCTTCATCAGCGCATGCCGCACCAGGATCCGGTCGTCCGTTTCGGTCGCGTAGTTCCGGCGCGACCAGTAATCGATGCCCTGGTCGTGGTCGGTATGGTTGATCCGCCCGCGCTCGCGCTTGACAAGAAAGCTTTCGGCCGAGCGCAGGATATAGTGGTTCAGCGTCGCCAGCCGATAGCCCAGCGACCGCTTGGTCGACCGCCAGCCGTTATTGGTCAGCAGCATGTCCGGCATCGCCCGCCCGGACCCGTTGACCCATCGCACCTGGTCCTCTTCGCCGTCTTCGATCCCCAGCGGCCGGTGCACCCCGATCTTGCGATAGGGCGAGGATTTGTGGAACATCGACTTGAACCCCCAGCCCAGCCGCGGCTTGGGAATGAATTCGGGGGCGCAGGCCACGAATTGCTCCGAGACCGGGCGATCCTCGTATGTTTCGATCCCCTTGTTGCCGAAGAATTTCCAGGTGAACGAGATCACGTTGGGGTAGTTCGAGGCCTCAAACAGGTCGACAAACGTCCCCT
Source organism: Rhodobacter sp. (assembly GCA_030065095.1). Taxonomy (GTDB): domain Bacteria; phylum Pseudomonadota; class Alphaproteobacteria; order Rhodobacterales; family Rhodobacteraceae; genus JASJCA01. The sequence continues at coordinate 7,520 of JASJDP010000027.1, read as the reverse complement.
CGCCCACATGGATGTTGACGAACTCGTCCACATCGATCGTCAGAACCCAGTCGGCCTCGGCATAGCACGGCTGCTTGACCGCATCCTTCAGAGCCTCGTGCTGGGGCTTCTTGCCCGAGGCCGGGTCCCAGGGATTTATCGCCCGTGTCACATGGCCCAGCTCCTGCAGCCGGTCGAGGATGGCGTTGGTATTGTCGCTGCAATCGTTGGTGTAGACCAGAAAATGCGTGGCCCCGATGCCCAGATGATAGGCGATCCATTCCAGGATGAAGGGAGCCTCGTTCTTCATCGAGGTGACGATCAGGATCCTGTCGTTCCCGACCGGCTCTTCGGGCGGTTTCAGCCATCCGGTGATATTGCCTGTCCGCCCCTCAAGATCGTCGATCATCCGCTGATACTCGGGGCTTTGCTGCAGCCCCATCACCGGCATCCCGGCCAGCGCCGCGGGCGGCGTGACCGTCACGTTGGGGTTTTGCGACACCAGCACCTCGGGCACCACCGGTTCGGGCTCTGCCGGCGCCCGCACGCCGGGGTCGAAATCGGCCGCGATATCCTCTTCCGCCTCGGCCAGCACATGCGCCGGCGGCTCGTCGGGGATCATGGCATCGTGCGGATCGATGCCGTGGCGTTCCAGCGCACGGCCGACAAAGCTTTCGGAATGCGGGATGCCGTTTTCATGGGTCACGATCCGGCGCCTCAGCCGCCGATTCCAAAGGTGCACGCCGTAACAGCCCAGATCCAGCCTGTCATCGATGATGCCGCCCGGTTTCAGCAGGTCGCGGCGGTCCTTGAACGGGATCGGAAAGAACGCCATCTGCGGCAGAACATGTTCCATCTCGCCGGTTTCGTTGAGGAAATAGGTCAGCGCCGCGGGTCCCCAGACGCCCCATTCCAGCTCTGACACATGCACCGGCTCACCGGCTGCCGCCGCGGCCTCCAGCCGCGCCTTCTCCTCGGGCTTGGCCCAGGGCGGCACCGGATACTCGGTGGCGCACAATTCGTTCAGCCGCCGGAGTGTCTTCGAGAACCGCGGCAGGCCCAGAACCGCATTGCAGACCAGCCGGTCCGGCTTTTCCCAGCCGAACACCCACTGGTCGGTGAAATCCCAGGGCCGCATGCACAGCACGTCGGCATCGACCCAGATCACGTTCTGCAACTCGATCATCCGGTAGCGAAACGCATCGGCATGCACCGCCGGAGAGCCCGATTTCGCATGGCGGATGTAGTTTTCGTTGGGAAAGATCAGGTTGGCGTCGAACACCTCGACCCCGTCCGGCACGCCGCCGACCTCGCCATAGGTGTAAAGGATCGTCCGGTGGCCGTGATCGACGAAGGATTTCAGGCAGACCTGTTCCAGAAAGCTCAATGAGCCGCCGATCCAAAGCGAGGCGACGGTGGGCAGGGACATCGGGGCGTCTCTTTCGTTCCTGTTGGGCTGCTTTCCCGCAGCCGTTCCGCTCGATTATCCGGCACGGCCGCGCCTGCCGGTTGTTTTCCGGAATCTTTGCCCGGAACAGGTTAAAAAACAACCCCATGCGCTGCGCCCCACCCCGCAATTCAACCCACCGAGGCTGAATTCCCACGCCACCCGTCCTTTTCGCCGTCAAGGCGCGCCAAAGGCGCCCGGGCTTTGCCCGGCATGGCCGTTGCTGCGAAAAAGACCGGCCAACACACGTTCCGCACCGCCCCTCGGGCGGTCTGCTCAGCGGACTGGACGCCGTCTTTGGCCGCGCGACGATCGAATAACCGGGCGATCACAGGACATTGGACCAAGGGGCCCCGCGAAGCCGGAGGCGGCAGCGGGGAAAACGCAGCGGCGCCGCAGGCGCCTCCGCTAAAGACCGCCCTCGTCCTTCAGAAACGCCACGATCTCGGCCACGCCGCGGCCCGCTTTCAACCCGGCCATCACGAAGGGCCTGTCCCCCCGTGCCGCCCGTGCGTCGGATTCCAGCAGCCCGACATCGACCCCCACATGGGGCGCCAGATCGGTCTTGTTGATGATCAGCAGGTCGCTGCGCGTCACGCCCGGCCCCTTCTTGCGCGGAATGTCCTGCCCGGCGGCCGTGTCGATCACGTAGAGCGTCAGATCCGCCAGTTCCGGGCTGAAGGTCGCCGCCAGATTGTCGCCGCCCGACTCGATGAAAACCACGTCCAGATCGTCGAACCGCGCCCGCAAATCGGCCACCGCGGCCAGATTGATCGAGGCATCCTCGCGGATCGCGGTATGCGGGCAGCCTCCGGTCTCGACCCCCCGGATCCGCTCCAGCGGCAGGACCTGCGCCCGCATCAGGTACTCGGCATCCTCGCGCGTGTAGATGTCGTTGGTGATCACAGCGACCGAATGGTCCCGCGCCATCGCCCGGCAAAGCTGTTCGGTCAGCGTCGTCTTGCCGGCGCCCACCGGCCCGCCGATTCCCACCCGCAAAGGTCCGTTCATGTCCGGAAGATCCTTGTCTCCATGGTCTCATGCGCCATCGCCGCCAGATCCGCCCGCGGCACCGACGCGGCAACCTCATCGACTGGCAGTGCCACGGCCTGCGCCGCAACCTCGACGATCACCCCGTGCAGCCCCGCCAGCACCGCCTGCCCCTCGTTCTGGCCCAGTGGCACGAAGCGCACCGCGCAGCTGACCAGGTTCGACGCGAAGGCATGCAGGAACATCTCCGCCACCGTGCCCGTGCCCAGCGACAACGCCTGCGCCGCCACGCCAACCGCCACCGGATAGGGCATCGGCGCCGGTCCGTCACCCGTCGCGCCGCGCAAGGCCTCGGCGAACGCCCGTCCCAGCGCCTCGGTCTCGTCCCAGCGCTCTTTCGATGCCGCCAGCGACCGTGCGACCTGCGTCAGCCAAGCCGCGTCCTCGCCCCGGTGCGCGGCCGCCAGCAGCGCCGCATCCATCCGGCCGGCCCCAAAGCGCAGCACGTCCCGAAGCCAGGCCGACAGCGAGGCTGCGTCCGTCACGTCACCGGCCGCGATCACCTGTTCCAGCCCGTGGGAATAGGCGTAACCGCCCACCGGAAAGGCGGGCGACAGCCATTGCGTCAAGGCCAGCAGATCGGAGCCATGCGCGTCAGCCATGGGAATGCCCGTGATCGTGCCCCATGGTGCGCCCGTGGCCATAGGCGCCGCCTTCCGGCGTGAAAGGTTCCACGACCTCGCGCAACTCGGCCCCAAGCCCGCGCAGCATGTCCGCCAGCACATGGTCGCGCCGGATCAGCAGCCGCTGCGCATCGATCTGACAGGGCGTGTGCCGGTTGCCGATATGCCAGGCCAGCCGCGCCAGGTCGCCGGTGACCTGCAGCAGATCCTCGGGGGCCGCCCGCACCTCGATCCGGCCGCCATCGTCCAGCAGCAGCCGGTCGCCATCCCCCAGCGACACCGCCCCGGGCAGATCGGCCAGTATGCTGCGGCCCGACGCGGTCTCGAGCCGCCTGCGCCGCAGCAGCCGCGCCTCGTAGGAAAGCTCGATGAAATCGGTGGCGGTCCCGCCCGGGGCCACGTCGATGGCGCGGGGCAGGCTCACGATCCGCCCTCCGCCAACCGGCCGTACGGTGTTTGATGCATCGTACATCCTTGCGTGCGGCAACGCGAAAAAGCCCGCCCCCTCCGGGGCAGGCTTTTGACTTCTCGGGTTTTTCGCAGGGTCGGGCCTAGCCTTGCGCCAAGCCTTGGATATAGCCGCGAACCAGACCGTCGCGGTCCAGACCGCGGCGGGCAAGCTCGGCGTCGCTGAGCGAAAACAGATAGTCGTAGCGGTTCGAACGGCCAAACCGCGTCACGGCCTCGGCCAGAATGGCGAAGGGTTGGGTAAAGGACGGCATTGCAGCTCTCCACTGGATTTTTTTCCTGCCCGGTATTTGAGCGTTCCGCCTTGATAAGAGTAGCGCAATTATCGGAATGCCGGGTTGCAGCGGGTGCATGGCTCGCCTGGGTCACAGGCGTGCAGACGCTGCCAGCCGCCCGCGCCTCGCGGCGATCTCCGCTATCGGGGTCAGCTTTGGCTACAGATGCAGGATGTCCCGAAAGACGTGCCGGGCGACGTCTTCGCGGCGCAGTCCGATCTCGGCCAGCTCTGCGTCCGACTTGGCCATCAGCCGCTCCATCTCGTGCACCCGCGCCTCTGCCGCCCGCGCGATGAACACCGACCGGCCCAGGCTTGCCAGCCATTCGCCGGTCCGCGCCGCGATCCGCTGCACCGCACCGGAGCCGCTCGGGTATGTGTCGCTGTGAAATGCCATGGGAAACCTCGTTGATTTGTTTCGGTTTCCTCCCCTGACCCGACAGATAGCCCCCATCCGCAGCCGCAGCAATCGCCCAAGCCGGGACCCCGCTATGCAAACCCGTCATGACCATGCCGTCAAAACAGGAAATACCGCTGCGCCATCGGCAGCACCTTGGCCGGTTCGCAGGTCAACAGCTCGCCATCGGCGCGCACCTCATAGGTCTCGGGGTTCACCTCCATCGCCGGGGTGGCCGCATTCAGCACCATGTCCGCCTTGCCGATCCCGCGGGTGTTCTCGACCGGCACCGTCGCCTTCCGCAGATCCAGTGCCTGCCCCAACGACGCAGCATGCGCCGCACCACTGACGAAGGTCACTGCCGACTGCTCGACCGACCGCCCGAACGCGCCGAACATCGGCCGCGAATAGACCGGCTGCGGCGTGGGGATCGAGGCGTTGGGGTCGCCCATCTGCGCGCAGGCGATCGTGCCGCCGATCAGCACCATCTCGGGCTTCACCCCGAAGAACGCAGGATTCCACAGGACCAGATCGGCGCGCTTGCCCGGCTCGACCGATCCGATATGCCCGCTGATCCCATGCGCGATGGCGGGATTGATGGTGTATTTCGCAATATACCGCCGCACCCGGAAATTGTCGTTCTCGCCGCTTTCTTCCGCCAGCCGCCCGCGCTGCTTCTTCATCTTGTCGGCGGTCTGCCAGGTGCGGATGATCACCTCGCCGACCCGGCCCATCGCCTGGCTGTCGCTCGCGATGATCGAAAACGCGCCGAGATCGTGCAGGATGTCCTCGGCCGCGATGGTCTCCTTCCGGATCCGGCTCTCGGCAAAGGCCACGTCCTCGGGGATCGCCTTGTCGAGGTGGTGGCAGACCATCAGCATGTCCAGATGCTCTTCGAGCGTGTTCACCGTGTAGGGCCGCGTGGGGTTGGTCGAGGACGGGATCACATGCGGCTGCTCGACCACCTTGATGATATCGGGTGCATGCCCGCCGCCCGCGCCCTCGGTGTGAAAGGCGTGGATCGTCCGGCCCTTCATCGCCTTGACGGTGTTTTCAACGAACCCGCTTTCGTTCAGCGTATCGGTGTGGATCATCACCTGCACGTCCATGTCGTCGGCCACCGACAGGCAGCAGTCGATCGCCCCCGGCGTCGTCCCCCAATCCTCGTGCAGCTTCAGCGAACAGGCGCCCGCCGCGACCATTTCGACCAGCGCATCCGGGGTCGAGGCGTTGCCCTTGCCCGACAGCCCCAAGTTCACCGGAAACCGGTCGAAGGCCTGCAGCATCCGCCCGATATGCCACGACCCCGGCGTGCAGGTCGTGGCCAGCGTGCCATGCGCGGGCCCGGTGCCGCCGCCGAACATCGTCGTCAGCCCCGAATGCAGCGCATCCTCGATCTGCTGAGGACAGATGAAATGGATATGGGCATCGAACCCGCCCGCCGTCAGGATCCGGCCCTCGCCCGCAATCGCCTCGGTCCCCGGCCCGATGACGATGTCCACCCCCGGCTGGGTGTCGGGGTTGCCGGCCTTGCCGATGGCCGCGATCAGCCCGTCGCGCAGCCCCACATCCGCCTTGTAGATCCCCGTATGGTCGACGATCAGCGCATTGGTGATCACCGTGTCCGCCGCGCCATCCGCCCGCGTCGCCTGGCTTTGCCCCATCCCGTCGCGGATCACCTTGCCGCCGCCGAATTTCACTTCCTCTCCGTAGGTTGTGAGATCTTTTTCAACCTCGATGACAAGATCGGTATCGGCCAGCCGCACCCGGTCCCCGGTGGTGGGACCGTACATATCGGCATAGGCGGCACGAGAGAGTGTGGCGGGCATGGGCGATCCTCTTAGGCTTGCATTCGTTGACTTGGCGCGCCCTGCACCCCTACGCTTCGGGCACAATACGGCTCCGGGGCAGCGAATCCCGGCGCGGCAAATCGGGGGGATACGCGATGAAACTCATCGGCATGATTGGTGTTTTCGGGGTTGCCGCCGGTCTGGCCTGGGCAGATCCCAGCGCCGAGCGCGGCGAATACCTGGTCCGTGGGCCAGCGGGCTGCGGTAACTGCCACACGCCCCTCGGCCCCGAGGGGCCCATCGCGCGACAGGAGCTTGCCGGGCGTCTCGTCGAGGAAAACGACGCCTTCACCGCCATCGCGCCCAATCTCACGCCGGCCTCGCGCATCGCGGACTGGTCCGATGCCGAGCTGGGCCGCGCCATCCGCGACGGGCTGCGCCCCGACGGCTCGCTGATCGGCCCGCCGATGCCCTATGCGATGTACCGCGGGCTTTCCGACGACGACGTCGCCTCGATGGTGATGTTCCTGCGTACCCTGGCGCCGGTCGAGAACGATCCCGGCAGCTCGGCCTACCGCATTCCCCTGCCGCCCGCCTACGGCCCGCCGGTCGGCACCGTCAGCGCCCCGGACCCCGGCGTCACGGCCGAATACGGCGCCTACCTCGCCGGACCCGTCGCCCATTGCATGGAATGCCACACGCCGTTCGGCCCGCATGGGCCGATGCTCGAGACCGACCTGGGCCGCGGCGGGTTCGCGTTTTTCGGCCCCTGGGGCGTCAGCGTCGCCCCCAACATCACCCCGCACGAGGACGGCATCGGCAAATATGCCGACGCAGACCTGGCCGCGATGATCACGCGCGGCGAGCGCCCCGGCGGCATCCCGATGCTGCCGCCGATGCCCTATGGCTATCTGGCACAGATGACCGGCGACGACCTCGCCGCGATTATCCTCTACCTGCGCAGCCTGCCGCCCCTGGCCGACAAGGGCTAGCGCCGCGCGATGCTGCGGCCGTGCGGGCCGCGGCGCAGGGCTCATGCCTGGAATTCCTCGTCTACCGGCACCTTCATCGCGGTGACCAGCTGGTTGGTCTCTGCCGCCATGCCGATCACCGCCAGCAATTCGCCGTACATCTCGGGCGTCATCCCCTTCGCCCGCGCTGCCGCCGTGTGCGAATGGATGCAGTAGTCACAGGAATTGGTCACCGACACCGCGATGTAGAGCATCTCCTTGACCAGCGGGTCCAGCGTCCCGGGCGCCATCACCACCTTCAGCCGCTCCCAGGTCGCCTTCAGCGTCACCGGATCATGCGCCAGCGCGCGCCAGAAATTGTTGACGAAATCGCTCCCGCGCACCGCCCGGATGTCGGCGAAGACCTCCGCCGCCTCCGCCGATAGCTCGTCATCGTCCAACAGCGTCACCGTCGCCAAGTCCCGTCCTCCGCCCAGGTCCTTCTTCTCGTCCCAAATACGCTCGGGGGGAGCGCGAGGGGG
>JASJDP010000009.1 GCA_030065095.1 Rhodobacter sp. | reverse complement strand
ATGGATGGACGGCCGATCGCGCTGTAGTACGGCGCCAAATGCGCTCTGACCGACGTTAGATCGACGAACCGATCAATCTGCCGGAGTATGTGTCGGGGCGGCACGTGGTTTTCCAAAGAAAACTCGTAAAACAGGGCTCTCTGCGTCACTTGCCTCGGACCCATCATCTCTGTCATCTCCTTGTTCGAAGGAGGTTGAATCAGGCGAAAGACACTACTTCAACCAAACCTTTTTCAACAAAATCGGCTCACTGCGGCCTTCCAGGTCGCCGCATTTTGCCCGAGCGACCGTTGTCGCCGCCGCGCTGGAGAGCCGAATTTTGCTGCCCTGTACGCGCAGACGGTGATTGCCGAGGATAGAAGGTGCAAACTGGAGTGTCCGAGGTCAGGAATGGCGTGCTTGTCCGATTATGCAAGATCTCGACGCCAAGTCGGAAACAGAGGTCGCCAATCTCCCTGAGTTCATCCTGCATCGCCGACAGCGTCTTATGTAGGTTAATTCCAATTGGTACCGTGTCGCGTTGGCGCCCCGCGATTGCGGCGTGAGGCACATTGTGTTACCGATTGATTCCACTTTTGGTAGAAGCCGGTTGTCGAACCCGGGCACGCTGCCAAGACGTTAGAGAAACGCGCATCGACCAGCGAAGCTTCGCCGGGTATGCGGATGTATTGGTTATGGGCCGCCCGGCGACATATCGAACGGGAGACCCTGACAGATGGCGAATACTATCCTCAGTTTGATTGTCCGGAAAAACCGAGGCTTCGGCTTCAGCCTGTCGCTTTCGCTCGCATGTGCCGCGGCGCTGCCGGCCCCGGCGGGCGATTTCCTCTATGTCCCGATCCGCTGGTGCGGGGTAGAGGGCGCGGCGTCGATGGCCGATCCCGGCGTCGTCGGAGAGACGACGACCGACAATGTGCTATGGCGCCGTCACGAACGCCCCAGCGACCAGGTCTACATACCGCAAGTCGACATGACCTTTCGGTCCGCCGCGACTGCGGCGATCAAGAACGGACCGTATAGTTTCCCGATCATTCGCGATGTCGAGGGCACTGGCGGTGATCTCATCAATGACGAAAACCGCGATTCGGTAAACATGTGCGCGCGCGTCTGGGACATGGGCGACCCGCTTTACTACGACGCGAACCTGAACGGATTTGCGAACGACGGCACGGACAGCCTGCTCAGCACGGATTTCGCCGTGGCCGGCGAGGTCGATCTCGGCCACGACGGTGCCCCGCTGCGGCCCGCGCCAAGCGATGTGATGTATGTCGACAGCAGCGGCGACGGCAATTTCCAGATCGGAGAACGGATCTATCGCGACGAGAACCTGGATGCATCCGTCGATGCCGGCGACACCCAGCTCGTCAATGTGCTCGAGACAATTGTCGGCCATGTCGAGGCGGCCGATCTGGGCGCCACGCTGCTGACCGTGCCGCCGCAGATCCGGTTCCTGGATTTGATCCACGAGCCCGTCAACACCTTCAACATCGGTTATCCGCGTCTCTACGGGCTGATGGCGATCAACGCCAACGACATGCATTTCACCGATTACGGCTTCCCGATCCACGGCGTCGGGTACTCGGACGGCATCGTGGTGGACGACGCTTCGCAATACCTGCCGCCGGGCCCCGACTTTACCTTCTTCGAAACCAACCTGATTGCGCACGAGGCCGGCCACGCCTTTGGCTTGCGTCACGGTGACGGGGTCGACGATGACGGCGATGGGATCATCGACAACCCCGACGATCCCGCCGCGCCTTTCCCCGGTGCTTTGGAGGGCACGCTCTGCGACACGAGCAACGTGATGCAGTATTGCTGGGTCGACAACGGCACGCCCGGTAATCCGGACATGGTGTTCATCGGCACCAGCACGCCGCCCGGGGTCGGATCCTTCACGACCGCCCAGCGAAACATCATGCGCGGCACCATCCTTGCCGGGATCCCCGATTTCCTGATCGATCCGGTCGTGCCCCCGCTGGTCTCTGTCCGGTCAGACACATTGGGCGAAGTCGCCGCACCGTTGCAGCATCTCGACATCGCCCGGGTCGAAGTACGGGTGGACAACGCGCGTGCGACGGCGACGCTGCAGGTGCAGACCCGCCGGGCGTTTCCGCGGCGATGGCGAGATCCGTCGACCTTCATCTTCATCGTCGATGAAGATTCCGATCCGGGGTCCGGCGCCAGCGTCGAGTTGCTGACGGAGCAGGGGATCGACACCGAATTCGGGGGGGCGGAGCTTGTCGGCGTGGTCAGACTGCGCGGGCGGGCCGTCATCGGCGTCACGGTCCTTCGATACGACGCCGATGCACAGTCGCTCGTTCCGGTGACCGATCAACGTATCCGCGCTGTGGTAGAGCGCATCGAAGTGACGCCCGACTTCCCGTCTTCGCAGATCGCCGATCCGGATTTCACGCCGGGCCGCATCCGGCCGATCCCGTCACACGAAGAGATACGCCTGATCCTGCCGATCGAGGTGCTCCGTTTGACCGAGGCGAGCCGGATACGCGCCGAGTTCATCACCCAGGGTCCCGAAGGCGAAATCCTCGATCGCGCGCGGCCATCACGGCTCGATTTCGTCAAGCCGGTCTTCCCCGAATGCCAGGTCGCGCCCGCCTCGGCGCCACAAGGCGGCTCGGTCACCGTGTTGGCCAGCGGGCTTCTGCCGGATCGGGAGCTTCACCTGCTGCTGGGGCCCGACGAAGTCGCCACCGGCAGGTCCGACGGCGACGGACGTGCAACGCTGACCCTGCCGATACCGGAGGACGCGCGCACCGGCAACCGCCTGGTTACCGTCGGTGCGCTCGCAGTGACGGCAGATTGCATCGTCACCGTAACGGAAGCCCCCGATGACGGCGATGGCGGGGTGCCGCCGGGTGCCAAACTACTGTACAGCGCGCAGTTCCTCTGCGGTCCGGCGGACGAGGCGCTGCAACCCGGCGTCGCCCGCGGCACCTACGAGACGCTGGTCACCTTGACCAACGCCACTGCCCGCCCGATCCAGTTCGGCAAACGGGTGTCGCGTGCCTTGCCGCGGCAGGACGCCGGCTTCGTCTCGCCGCTGGTTCCGGGACGCATCGCGCCGCAGAGTTCGATCTCGGTTGAATGCAACGAGATCCGACACATGATGCCGGTGCCGATGACAGAGCAATTCCGCAGCGGCAGCCTTCTGATCTTTGCCGATGGCCGCCTGACGGTGACTGCGGTCTATTCGGCACGCGCGGCCGATGGTGGCATCACCTCGATGCAAACGATACCGATCGTTCCGCAGCCAGTGAAGTGACGCGACATCCTGCGGCCCGACGACCCCGGGCCGCAGAGACAGGAAAGTGACTACTCAGCAAGATCAGGAGCAACCGCAATCGGGCGCACCTGCGGCTGCGTGGAAACTCAAGAGGTCCGGCGCATTGGATCGAAAACCGCGGAGATAACGTGAAATACGGGTGGGATCGCCGCCTCAAGGTGGTGCGTCCACTTGGATTGGAATATCCCGATTTTCGACCCAGAGAATAGCGTGGGAGGAAAATCGGCCGAGCTGATCACTTCGAACCGCGCACAGGGCGCCTGGTTGATTTGGGTCGATCTTGTTGTGGGCGGGACCTCTGTGGCGTTGTCCGGTCGTCGATCAGATCAATCCCGGCGGCGCAGAACAGCCTTGAGCGGACATTCATCCGGCAGCCCCACGCTGTTTCGCCACTAACGTATTGCGGATGTTGGCAGACCACCGGCAGCGTCCAGGTCGCGGGGCTAACGGGTCATCCAAAGGCTCTGCTGAAGTGACCTCTTGTGAGCAAAGACGTCCGTTCTGCGAGCGCAAACTTGCCAGCGGCGTTTTGGGGCGGGGACCACCGAAGAAAACGCCGCCGAAACGAGTTCGCTTAGCCTGTCAAGGTCGACCGTGAATGAGCGGGGCGATGGCGATTGCCCAGCCGGTGTCCTTGTCTTGATGGCAGCCGAGGCAGGTATAGTCGACCGTCAAGAACGCCCGGTTCTGGTCGTCAACCGCGACGAACTTGCCGTCCTCGGTGAACATGTTCCATTCGGGGTCCAGCGCGATGCGGTGGATGTGGCTGCGGATGTCGCCCTTGGGCACGCTGCCGTCCAGATAATCGACCGTGATCGCTACCGCGGATTTGCCGGCAAAGGGCATGTGGCAGATCGAGCATTGGTCATGCGCCTCTGCGGCGACCGCGACCTCGGCCTGGGCCTTGTGGCAGGTATTGCACGTCGCTTCCTGCCCCTTGTAGCCGCCAAGACCGTATTTTGTGCCCTTGTGGGGATCGTGGCAGGTGCTGCAGCCAAGCGCGTTGTGCGGCGAGGACAGCAGGTCCTCATATTGCTCGTGATGCCGCACAAGCCCGTTGCTGGCGTCGATCTGGGTGACGTCCCCGCGAATATGGCAGTCGTTGCAATTCTGGGCGACAGACAGATCGACCTCGGCGGGGTTGGCCACGTGGGCCGCACCCGGGCCGTGGCAGGCCTCGCAGGTCACGCCGGTCTCGGCCCAGGTTCCGTGAATGCCCGGCAGGCCGTCCTGATGGGGCCCGTCCTCTCCGGTCGCGACCCAGCCCGTGGTGTGGCAGGTACCGCAAGTGTAGGGCTTGCGCGGCGCCGTGCCGGCGCTGTAGCCGGTCCAGTGCGGCTCTAGCCCGAGGTTCGCGTTTGCAAGATTGTACTGCCGGTTCTCGGGCCCGGTCAGGATATAGCCTTCGAGGTCCATAAACCGGGCCTTCCAGCCGTACCCGCCGATGACATACGAAACATCCGCCCATTCCAGATCGGGCGGCGGAGACCACACACCGGGCGAAGTGCCTTCGGGATAGCTGGGCGCACCGCCCGTGACCTTGTGGATTTTCCAGGGGTGGCCGGAGCGGATGTAGTCCGCATAGATCTCGGCATGGCAGGCCTGGCAGGCCGCGGCGCCGGCGTAGTCGGCCTCGCGCTCCTGAGTTGACTGCGCGGATGCGACATGGGCCGCGACCAGCGTCGCGGCGGCGAAAGCAACTAGGCTCTTCAACATCTATGGGCTCCATCGCGGCGCGATGACGGTTCCCCGTCACCGCATGACCTGGCAAATTCCAATTCGTCCGCGCGGCTTGATGATAGGGCGAAACGGCCCAATTCACCAAGTCATTTCATTCAGTTCGAATGTGACTTCGGATGATCCAACCTTGCGGAACCGGCGATTGATGGCGTGCGCACAATTCTCGCGACCTGCGGAACTTCAGCGAAGCGTTCTGCAAAACCGCTCCGCTTCTCCGATCAAACGAGGGTTCTATAAAGTGCGAACCGCGGGGCTCCCGTTGTGTTCCAGCGCGACTAGGCAAGCGCCGGGACGCGGCGAAACCGTTTATGAGCAGCCTTGTAGAGTTCCATCACCACCAGGACCGATAGCGCCGCAGCCAGCAACGTTGCCCAGTGATCAAGCGAAACGGGCTGGATGTGGAGCACGTCGCTGATCCCGGGCGTGTACATCGCGCCGATATGGATCAGCTGCGCGACGACCGTGCCGATCAGCAGCAGCTTGTTGCGGAGCAAATTGTGACGGAACGCCGACCGGGTTTCCGATCGGCTGTTGAAGACGTTGACGTTTTCGAAAAGCACCATCAGCAGAAGGGTACTGTTTCGAGCCTCGTCGACGGTCATTCCGGTTTGAAGCAGCCATTGGAACAAGGTGAAGGCCACGATGCCCATGACCAAGGCGGTGATCACCACCCGCTCGATCATCAGACGGTTGAAGACCGGCTCTCGCGGCGCACGTGGGGGTTGACGCAGTTCGTCGCCTTCGCCCGGCTCGAACGCCAGGGCGACATCCTGAATGCCGTTTGTCACCAGGTTCAGCCAAAGCAGCTGTACCGCAAGCAAAGGCAGAGGAAGGCCGGCGAGAAGCGCCAGGGCAAACAGCACCAGTTCGGCCGCCCCGGTCGATATCAGCAGAAAAATCACCTTTCGCACATTCGCATAGGCAATGCGTCCCTCTTCGACGCCGGCCACGATCGAGGCGAAATTGTCGTCGGTGATGATGATGTCGGCAGTCTCGCGCGCGACGTCGGTTCCGCTTTCCCCCATTGCCACGCCAACCTGCGCTGCACGCAACGCCGGCGCGTCGTTCGCCCCGTCGCCGCTGACGGCGACGAAGTAGCCGCTGCGCTGCAAAGACTGCACGATCTGCAGTTTTTGCTGCGGCTCGACCCGGGCAAACACCCGCCCGCGCTTTACAAGGGCGTCCATATCGGCATCGTCCGTGGCGGCCTTGAGCTGTGGGCCGGTCACGACCTGATCGGGCGACTGAATCAGGCTGAGTTCTTCCGCAATCGTCGCGGCCGTGGTGGGGTGATCGCCGGTGACCATCGCTACTTCGATCCCGGCCTCGCGGCATGCCGTCACCGCAGCCTTGGCTTCGGTGCGCAACGGATCGATTATGCCAACGAGACCCAGGAACGTCAGGCCGCACAAACGCTCTTCCGTGAAGAGGCCGTCCGCCGCGGGTTCGATCTCTCCACCCGCCAGCGCAATCACGCGGAAGCCATGGGTGGCGAGCGCTTCGGCCTGGTCTTCGATATGGGCCGCATCCAGGGGAACGTCTCCATCTGGCGTCGCCATTGACCCGCAAAACGTCAGGACCCGTTCGAAGGCGCCCTTCACAAATGCGTATCTGTCGCCGTTCACCTGGTTGAGGCTGGCGCAGAACTGACGTTCGGATTCAAAGGGGATAGCGGCGAGTTCGGGAACGGCGTTGACGGTTTCGGCCCGGACGATCCCGGCCTTGTGCGCCATCATAAGCAGCGCGACGTCGACCGCATCTCCTTCGCTGATCCAGTCGCCGTCGCGTTGGCCAAGAAACCCTTCATTTGCCAGAACCGCGGCCCGGCACAGGCGCGCCAGCATTTCGTGACCGGCCGGCGACGGACTGCCTTTGGGTGTGAGGATCGATCCTGTGGGCTCCGTTGCTTCGCCGGTGACCTCCCACGGGTCGGCGTCCGGAAACACGAGGCGCCGCGCTGCAAGCCGGTTTTCCGTCAGGGTGCCGGTCTTGTCGGTGGCGATGAATGTGCAAGAACCCAGGGCTTCGACTGCAACAAGCCGACGAACGATGACATTCCGCTTGGCCATGCGCTGCATGCCGATGGCAAGCGCCACGGTCAGAGCAACCGGAAGCCCTTCGGGGATCGCAGATACGGCCAGGGCCACCGCCAGCAGAAACACCTCGTCAAGCGGCGTGCCCCGCGTCAGGGCAATCGCGGCCATGGTCACCGATGCGATCCCCACGGCGATGGCAATCCGCCGGGTGAAGCGCTCCATCCGAACAATCAAGGGGGGCTTCACCGGGCGCTTGGTCAGGACGCCGGCCGCAATCTTGCCCAGCTGGGTGTTGGACGCGGTATCGACCACGACCGCATGTTGGCGCCCGCGGCTCACCATGGTTCCCGCAAAAACCATGTTCACGCGGTCGCCCAATGCACTCTCGGCGGGCAGCAAAGCCTCGTCGTCCTTGATGACCGTCTCAGACTCGCCGGTGAGCAGCGACTCGTCGACTTCCAGATCGCGCCCGGACAAAAGCCGCATATCAGCCGGAACCTTGTCGCCCGACTCAAGCCGGACGACGTCGCCCGGCACCAACTCCTGGGAATCGATCAGAAAGGCATCCCCATCGCGAAACACGCGGGCCTTCGTCGTGACCAGCTTGTTAAGCGCCTCGGCCGCGCGTTGGGCCGAGTATTCCTGCAAGGTGCCGATGACAGCGTTGACCAGCAGCACCGCCGCGATCAGCACAGCGTCCGACCATTCCTGGATCACCATGGACACCAGTGCCGCCAGCACCAGCACATAGATCAGGGGGCTGGAGAATTGCCGCAGGAACACGCGGAAAACGCTTGCAGGCGCGGTATGCGGCAACGCGTTCGGGCCAAAACGCTGCAGCCGATCGGCTGCCTCGATCCGGCTCAGCCCGTGGCGCGTAACATCGAGGGATGAAAGAACCTCCTCGATCTTAGGGGTATGGGGCTCTGCCAGCAGGGACCCCGCCGCCTGGGATGAATGATCGGCGGCCATCTTCTGCAGATCAGACGCGACACTGTTTCTGTTCATCCAGGACTGCCCTCAATGATTTACGCCGTAATCCGTCAGCGATCCGACCGGCTTTCAGTCGACGCCTAAGAGACCGCGTATCAAGGGTTCGCGCAACTGTATTTGGAATGTCCGAAGGCCCGCCGGACATGCCTCGCCGGACCCATCCGGGACTCCGCGCGATCATGCCGGAAGGTTTCCGGCTGCGGGCCGTCAAGTCTGTTTCGGAACGAAGAGCAGCTTCAGATAGGTCCGGAACAACATGATCTGCTCAGACGCGTTGTTGTGCTCGCGGAGGGCGCGCTGCAGCACCAGGCCGCCTTCGACGACGCCCGACACCATATCCCCGAGCGCATCGAGATTGACCGGCTCTTTGACGCCGTAGACCTCGGCGATCTCTTCGAACATGCCGCGGAACCTTTTCCGCCAGCCGAGGATCGCCTGCCGGTTCAAGTCCCGGACGCCTTCGTCGAACAGCCGATCCTGATAGGCGGTAGAGGCGATCACGCAGCCGGGATGCCCGGATGGCATATCCTCCAGCATCTCGGCCAAAAGCTTCAGGCCGATGAGCATGCAGTGAAGAGGATCGTCATTCAATTCGCGCGCGCGGGCGAAGAGCTCGTCGTAAAGCGCGTTCTCGGCGTCGATATAGCGTTCCAGCATCGCTCGGGCCAAGGCGTTCTTGTCCTTGAAATGGTAGAAGAACCCGCCGCGGGATATTTCGGCCCCTGCGACGATCTCTTCGATCGAGGTCGCCTCGAAGCCTTTTTCGAGAACCGACGCCTCGGCGATGTCGAGGATTCGGCTGCGCGTGTCCACCTTTTGATCCATGATCCGCCTCTTCCACTGTACCGCGAGTCCAGTTAACCCCGCATTTCCCAGAAGGCGGCCGGACTGGCATCGCCTTAGCCTCTGAAAATAATACGGAAATCGATTCATCTCAACCGAACCACGCGGCAACTATCTGCCGAGGCCGGGATCGGGCTAGGCCCTTCGCATCAACCGACAAGGACAGCTTCGATGCGAATTCAACAGCTTACCGACACCAGGCGCTTCTTCCTCTCCGATGGAGGGCTTGAGACGTTCATGATCTTCGACAAGGGCTATGATCTGCCCTGTTTTTCCGCCGCCGTCCTGCTGGACAGCGAACAGGGCCGCGCCGATCTGACGGCCTATTTCGAACGCTTCATCAGTATCGCGCGGAAAAACGGGCGCGGTTTCGTGATGGATGCACCGACCTGGCGCGCGGGAGCCGCATGGGCCGGGCCGCTGGGCCAGACCGTGCGCGACGTGATCGACACCAACACGCGCGCCGTCGCCTTCGTGTCCGCGATACGAGACCGTCTTGAGTCCGACGATATGCCGATCCTGATCAACGGCCTCGTCGGGCCCGCGGGGGATGCCTATGCGCCGGACACCCAGCTTGCCCCACAGGATGCATTGCTGATCCATGCGCCGCAGGTCCATGCGCTCGGCAAGGCCGGCGTCGACCTGATCAGCGCCATGACGCTGACCCATGCGGGCGAAGCCATTGGCATCGTTCGGGCCGCTCAGGAAATCGACGTTCCGGTGGCGATCGCCTTTACGCTTGAGACCGACGGGCGTTTGCCGTCCGGACAGCCGCTTGGCGAGGCAATTGCCGAGGTGGATGCGGCGACCGGGAACGGTCCGATCTATTACATGATCAACTGTGCCCATCCGGATCATTTCGGGCATGTGCTGGACACAAGCGCCGCCTGGACCCTGCGCATCGGCGGCATTCGCTCGAACGCGTCCCGGATGAGCCATGCCGAGCTTGACGAGGCCGACGAGCTTGACGCCGGCGATCCGGTCGAGCTGGGTCAATTGAACGCCGCGCTTTTGACGCGCCTTCCGAACATCCGCGTGATCGGCGGCTGCTGTGGCACCGATCACCGGCATGTGGGCTGCATTGCCGGGCACGACCCCGCCCGGTCCGCTGCCTGACGTCCCTCCAACTCCAACTCTCTAATCTGAAAGGACATTCCCATGTTCAGAACACTTCTCACCTCCTCCGCGCTTGCCCTGTCGCTTGCCGGTTCCGCCGCGGCCGACGCGCCCATGGCCTTCGACGTCGCCGAAGACCACACGCGCATCTTCATGGCCGACACGCCGGTGCACGAAAATGGCATGCCGGCGCACGGCAATGCCTTCATCAGCCAGGGCTACATCTACCCGGCAGGCACCCTTAAGGCCGACACCACCGGCGTTCTCGACGACGGCAGCCCCGCGTTCCCGGATCTCGTGCTCGGCACCTGGACCTGCGACGGCTACTTCGTGGGCGAAGGTGCAAATGCCACGTCCGGCGTTTGGGTCATCAGCCGTCAGGTCTTTGCCTTCGAGGACGGTGACACGATCATCACGCAAGGCACCGAGATCGTCGATGCAGGCGTCGAGAACCTGCGTCCGATCACCGGCGCGACAGGCGACTTCGCCGGGATCGAAGGAGCCATGGTCCAGACGATGCTTGGGTTCAGCGAGCGGATGACCGTCAACGTCTCTTTCCGTCTGCGGGACGGCACGCCGGATCATGCCGACGCCGCGCCGCCTGCCGCGGATGTTGCTGCCAGGGATACCGCCTTCGATGAACTCGACAATGGCCACCCGTCGTTGGACGAAGACGACCCTCTGGAATGGGACTCCGGTTTCCCCGTCGGTCCGGTGTTCGACGAAAGCGCCAGTCCTTCGACATGAGGAACGCATCCGGCGGCCGGGCGCATGCACCGTCCGGCCGCCATGGATTGATTTTTCCAAACAAGACAGGGCAGCAACCATGAATTTTCCTGCAACCCCACTTATCCGCCCGGCAACGGCAACCGACGCCACCGCCTTGGCGCAACTCATCAACGTCGCGGGTGAAGGCATCCCGAACTGGCTGTGGACGCAGGCCTGCGTCGAGGGGCAGACCCCATTGGACGTCGGCACCGAGCGGGCCAAGCGTTCCAGCGGCGGATTTTCTTACACAAATGCTCTCGTCGCCGAAGATGGCCGCAGGCCGCTTGGCATGGTCCTGAGCTACGCGATCACGGAAGCACCGGCGGACGATCCAAGCGATCTGCCAGCCCCGATTGCGCCATTCGTCGCCTTGGAACGGCTCTCGGTCGACACCTGGTACATCAACGCGCTGGCGACGTTTCGCGACTTTCGCGGCAAGGGCATCGGATCACGGCTGCTGGACGCGGCGGAAGGATTGGCTGCTGCCGGGGGCCTCGATGTGATGAGCATTCAGGTCTACGGCCAGAACACCGGCGCAGTGCGTCTCTACGAACGCCATGGCTACGAACTGGCCGCCAAGGAACCCGTTCGCCTGCATCCAGCACCGCCGTACTACACCGGCGACGTGCTGTTGCTGAAAAAGAAGCTGTGACGCCGACACTGCGAGAATCCGCAATACTCAGATATCGATTTGGTGGTTGAACCGTGCTGGATCGAGCGTTGGCGTCACGCTTTGACGCCCGCTGCTCAAGAAGTCAGCAGACACGGGTGTCTGGCTCCCTGGGACTGGGCCAATTGTTCTTTGGGTCTCGGGCCTAGTGGCCGCATGTTGAGCGCGTGGTGCGGGTGGGTGGAGCCCAATGCGGAAGCACAGATTCTCTGCAATGTGCAAGCGCAGCGAATCCCACGTAGCGGTGTCGTTGAAACCCTCGCTACAGCGCGGCGGGATAAGCCGCCGTCTGGGCGGCTCGCAGCGAAGCAGTCAACGGATACGAGCGGATCGTGAGAGGACGCTGCCACGCCACGAACTCATGCCGCCGGGCGAGCAATCAACGCGAACGTCCGCCCAGAGCGGGTTTCGCCCGACACCTCCTGCACATTCCAGACCGTGCTTCGCGCCTTTTCGGTTCTCGTCCGAAGCACACGCCGGATCGCTCGCATTCGATGATGTGCGGCTATTGCGCGTTGAAATCAGCTCGGATTACGCGCCGCAATCATATCTTGAGGCGGCCCCGTCGGGGCCGCCCCGGAAAACCCGCCGATCAGCGCCAGTAGGCCGCAGCGCCGACGTGCAGGTCCAGTCCAAAGGGCGCGGTCCCCAACCCGGCATGGTCCACCGCCTGCGTCACCAGCCGCCCGTGATCCTCCGGAAACTCCGGTGCCGCAAAAAGCAGGTAGTCGCCGTCAAGCACGGCCAGCGCATGCACCGGTGTCGGGCGATAGCCCTCAAACGGTGCCTCCGATCGCGCCATCCGGCCTGCCTCGTCCGCCGAAAGGACGGCCAGGAACAACTGACCCGTGCCCATCAGAGACGCGATGCGCTGCGGCCTTGGCCCGCGCGCGACCCGCGCCTGCGCCTCGGGCAACTCGCGCGCCAATCCGGCGACCACATCCTGTGCCAGGGCATAGGTGCGCAGATCGCCCCGATGCGAACCGACCAAGAGGTGCTTTTGCCGATAGACCACCCACTGGCCGTAGGGTGTGTGCGCATGGGCGGGCGCGGCAATCGCCGCCCCCGCCATGGCCAGGAAACCCCGCCTATTCATCGACGAACACGTCCTTATTGAGGACGGCCGTGATGATGTAGTTCGGCACGTCGACAACCTGCCCGACCCGCAGATCCACTGCGACGGAGGCCAGGACATACGCCTGTTCCCGCGTCAGCCCGTAGGTCCGTGTGATGTGGTCGATCATCTGCGTCAACGCGTTGCGCGCCGCCATGGTCAGGTCTTCCGAGAGCTGGGGCAGATCCTCGATCACCGCGCTTTCGAGATAGGTATGGTATGTCGGGACCGAGCCGGTGTCCTTGAACGGATAGCCGATCGTCTGGTGGAAGGCCGACGGCTCGATGTCCTTGATTTGCGTTCCGCCTTCGACTTGCGGGCTGGTGATGAATTCGCCTTGGCCTTTGCGGATCTCCGTCGTCACGGTCACCACCGCGCCGGTTTCGATCGCTGTACCAGACACCTCGCCATCGCCCTGGGCGTAGTGCACGTCGCCAATAAACAGGTTGCAACCCTCGACAAAGCAGGGGATCAGGATCGTCGTGCCGACCTGCATCTGCTGCACATCCATGTTGCCACCGTTCTCCCGCGGAGGAATTGTTCGCAGGCAGCGGTCGGTTTGAGTGCCGCCGGCGCCGCAAATCGCCGCCGGGTGCGCGCCGGTGGGCTCTGGCGGCAAGGCTACGCCGCCCACGGCGGCGAGTTCGGTCTCTCGCGCCAGCCAGGCTTCGATCTCCGGTGCGCCCGGCATGGTGCCGATCGAGCCTGTGAAGGCCTCGTAGGGGATGGCGATGCCCGGCATCGCGTCAGAGACCGCATGGGTGCGCGTCTGCTTCCAACCTACGAAGAAAGGCTCGGTGAATTCGTCACGCAGGAACCCGAAGCCCGGCACGATCACAGTATAGCCGAACTCGTCCGGAGCGATGTCGACGACGGTCACGGCAAGAACGTCGCCACGCTCTGCGCCTTCGATCGACACCGGGCCGGTCATTGGATGGACGCCAGACAAATCCAACGCGGCAACATCGTCGGCATTGGAATCGAGGGTCAGGTCGCTGTCCAATGCGTCGCGTGTCTCGAAGACGATGAAATCGCCGGGTGACGCGGTCGCGACGGCCGGAATGTCCGGATGGTAGCGGTTGAAGCAGTTCGCATCGTCAGAGCAAAACGCGCCCTCCTTGGCGACGATGACCTCGGTCTTCCACGTGACATCGGTGGTATCGGCCATCGCCGGTGCGGCAAGCGCGGCCAGGCAGCAGCTGACCAACCGCAGATTTGCAGTTGTCATGAGAATCTCCCTCGTTGGTCCATGAACATCGAGCCAGGCGTTGCAACCTCACTCACCGAGTCGAGGTATCTTGAATTCGAACGCCTTCAAGAAATCCGGCCGGTGGGCTTCCGTTCCAGCCGGACGCGGCGCGCCAGTGTTAGCGAAGGAAAAAACGACGCGTTCCTGTGGGAAACCGAGATGGCGTGCCAATCCACCCAGCGGCAGCGTTGGGCGAGGAATAGCCAGACAACCGGTAACCGCCTAGGCTGCGCCCCTCACTGCCTGGCTTCGTCCACCGT
This sequence comes from Rhodobacter sp., assembly GCA_030065095.1. Lineage (GTDB taxonomy): Bacteria > Pseudomonadota > Alphaproteobacteria > Rhodobacterales > Rhodobacteraceae > JASJCA01. The sequence goes on along the minus strand of JASJDP010000009.1, from coordinate 75,691 downwards.
GTAGTGAATGCCAGCTTCTGGTCCGGCCGTCGGAAGTCAGGCTGAACGACCGGTCTGGTGAAGTATGCGACAGTACCGAGTTAGCTCTTGTGGTATTTGGCTGCTGCGGCTGCACCCATCCTCGAGTCTCGCCGCGCCCGCATCGGCCTCCTCTGTCCGCCGAGCCGATCCTAGCGAGTTATGAATGTAGAAAGGTCGATAGATATCCGGAATGACGGGCCGCGATGCAACATCGACGCCCCGGGTCGAGTGACCGTTGTGGGCCGCGACCGACAATCAGACGAGGCGCGATATGATGCGTATCTCCGCGATACCGCATGGCCGGTCGGAGCGCGTATCGCCGAATAATGCACAGGTGACGGACGGCTGGTCTTGTGACCAGCCATCGTTGCGCTGGCACTAAATGTGCTCGCTTTAAACACCGCTTGGCCGTAGGGGGATGACAATCAAAATGGACAGTTCACGTGCCGCACAAACCAAATAGTAGCATCCGGCTCGAAGGTCTCGATCTGGCGCGTTACGTCGCCTTTGTCGGGATGGTCATTGTCAACTTCAAGATCGTGATGGGCGCGGAAGGCGGCGAAGGGCTGTTGGGTGCGTTGACATCGGCTCTGGAGGGGCGCGCCGCAGCAACATTTGTGGTGCTTGCCGGGATCGGGTTGGGTCTGGCGGGGCGTAAGGGATTGGATCAGACGGTTTGGGTCACGATCAAACGCGCGCTCTTCTTGCTGATCATTGGCCTGTTGAACATGACAATTTTTGACGCCGATATTCTGCACTATTACGCCTTCTATTTCTTGTTTGGCGTGTTCCTGTTGCCGCTCGGGAGCGGTGCGCTTGTCGGGATCGTTCTGGCTCTGAACCTCGCCTTTGTCGGCATGATCCTGACACTGAATTACGACGCAGGCTGGAACTGGAACGATTACACCTATTCGGGTTTCTGGACACCCTTCGGATTTGTTCGCAACCTGTTCTTCAATGGCTGGCATCCGGTAATCCCTTGGCTTGGGTTTTTGCTCTTCGGCATGGTGCTGAGCCGACAGTCGCTCGCGGGGCGGCGTACCCAACTGATGCTTCTTGTCGGTGGGGCCGTCGCGCTGATCGTGGCAGAGTTGATAAGCGGCTCCCTCATGGGATTGTTCGTATCGATTGACCCGGAATTGGCGGTGCTCGCAACGACCGACCCCGTGCCACCGATGCCGCTCTATTTTCTTGCGGGGATCGGAGCGGCTTGCATCGTTGTCGGTGTGTGTCTGTTGGTTGAGGACAACTTGAAGCGCTTCGGCGTTTTGGATGTTCTTGCGCCCGCCGGACGACAGACGCTGACGCTTTATATCGCGCATATCCTGATCGGAATGGGCACGCTGGAAGCCTTGGGTATGCTCGGAGGTCAAACCATCAATCAGGCTGTTGTGGCGTCACTGGTGTTCTGCCTGGTAGCCACCATCTATGCTTTCCTATGGTCAAAAGTCTTCAAACGCGGGCCGATAGAGACGCTTATGCGTAAACTCGCTGGTTAGGCCGTGAAACCGGGCCCCGGGGTTCGAGTATTGCCGATGAACGGCAGGATTGTCCCGCCAAGTTGACCTAATTCAACCGCCCCATGCTGCAAGATCGATGAGCGTCCGCTATGAGCGGCCGCAATGCAGAGTCGGCTGCCTGTGACGAAGGTCCGGACAGGGCCTTGAATACTTGCTCGCTTGGCCGGGCCGGAGGTTCGTTTTGGTCGCTGATTTGCTCTAGCCGCCCTCCGCATATCGAGAATCCCACTGCTCTGGACTCATTCTCGGTGAGCGGTGATGCGAGTTCGCCGCCGCCCCTGTTTACGGATTGCGCGACGTTTGCATGCGCTTTCTTCTTCTGGTGAGCGCTTCACCCAATCCCGGCCTGAAGGAGGCCCGGAAAGCAGCTCAAGTGCAGAGCTGATCCCAAGTTCTATAGCGACTTTTCAACGAAATCAGCCAGAAGCGGTCGAAGTGATTTCGATCAAATCTGAAAATTTCCGGGTCGCATTCGCCAGTCGGTCAGTCGAAAAAACGCGGCACCCGCATTTTGAATGCAGGTGCCATTGGACGATGAAGATCCGACGTCAATTGACCTTGGTCCGTCTTTTTTCTCTCTGGCAACCCGATGCCACAGCAGAACTCATGCGTCACTCTGCCATGATCGACTGGGGTATCACCCCTTCGTTGAGCCATGCCTCAAGAGGTGTCAGCGGATCCAGCGCGGCGGCGTTTATTCCGCCTGGCCCAGGCAGGATACCGCAATGATCCAATCCCGGGACCATGAACAGAGCCACATTTTCCTTTAGCGTCTCTTCCCCGCCTGCGGTTTCGCTGGCCTGTTCATACCATTCCACCGTCTTGTAAGGCGTCACGATCGCGTTGGCCCAGCCGTGGAAGACAATCATCTTTCCACCCGCTTCACGAAACGCCGCGATGTCCGGATTGTCGCCATTGTAGGCGGCGGCAGAAAGGCTCATGCGGGCCGGGTCGGTCTCGAAATCGAACTCCATGGGCGTCCAATTCGGGCCAGGATCCACGTCGAAAGCCATGTAACTTCCGAAACCACCGGCGAACGCGGGCACAAGCTTTCCTCCGCCGTCAGCATTCCCGGTCAGCCAAAGCCACCAGAACGGCTCGGAGCCTTCGGGGATGCCGCCAGGATAAAGCTGATCACCCGCAGCGTTGCGTGGTCCTTCCCGCCATTTCCCAAGCGTATCGAGCTGCTGGTTTGTCAGTCCGAGCCCATCATAGCGAATATCGCATTGGCGCGGATCGGCAATTGTACCATCCTCGGACCCATCTATGGCATCGCATTGCTCGATAACCGCCTGACCGATGATCGCCGCCTCATCCGGGCCAAGGATCTGCGATCCGTCAGACGCGGTATTGGCTTGCACAAGCCAGGACATCTTTGTTGCGACAAGGCCCGGATAATCCATTGCCGGCGCACCCGAGATGATCCCGTCAAACATCTCCGGATAGCGGAGTGAAGCAACGTGGGCCATACGTCCGCCGGTCGAGCAGCCCTGGAAAATCGACTGCTGTGAGGCGCTGTTGTAAAAGGCTTCGATCATCGCGTTGGCGACGCGGTTTGTCTCGCCAATCGAGCGCCAGCCCCAATCCCGTTCTGCATGGGGGTTGTTATAGGCCCACCCTGCATCAACCACAGACAGGCCGTGGTGGCCACTGTCCGATGTTGCCGTGGCGTAACCGCGCTCAAGCCCGAGGCGCATGGCGTTGATCCAGCTTGCACCTGCATCTGCGCGTCCCAGAACGCCGCAAAATCCGCCGCAGCCCGCCTGGTAAAACTTGCCATTCCATCCCTCCATTGGGAGCCTTGCCTCGATGGAAATGGCGGGCAACGCCGTCGCGCGGATTTCACAGTAGGACGGCAACGTGTCCGACGCCGGTACGACACGTGAAGACGTGACATGAGCGCCTGCGAGGACCACTTGTCTCAATGCCGCACAGTCATCATCGCTTTGCTGTGCGGCGGCTGGCAATCCAATCGATGATAGCAAAATGCAGGCCAGTGGCTTTTTCATGATTTCACTCCTCCAAAGATGGCCGATATATTCCGTAGTAAGATCCCGTTTGCAGTACATGATAGTTTCGATCGGGCCTCGACGTATATCCCATCTTGTACGAACCCCTGATTTCTTCACGCCCGTATCGACCAGATCCGACGTCAGCTGGTCGATAGCGGAGAGGTGCAGGTCGATGCGCCGGTAGTGGTCTTTCACCCAGATCGCGTTCCGTTCGCCTTCGGTAAGGACTTCGTACTCGCGTTTGAACTGATCAGCAGCATGGCGGAATGTCTTCTCGTTCAGCGCTGTTTTTCCCGGAGAGTAAAGAACCAATCCTCTGCGAAATCCTTGGCTGAGGCCAAGCTTTTCTCCTTTGTGCTTACCCGGTGGTTCTTGCCGGCGAGAAACACCGGGCACTGCCAAACGGGACTGCCTGTACGTTTGTAAACATGGACTTTGCCGCACAGAATCGAGTGTTTTTCGGCCGTACCACATGTGCCTCTCGAAATGTGCGGTTCTGTGTAACGATTGTGTAGGGGTATACTGCGCCAGAATCCGGGGAAAGAGACATCAAAAATCTCGATTGGGTCAGAATTATTTATTTAGTTGTAGAAGGTTAGTGGCGGAGAGACAGGGATTCGAACCCTGGGAACCCGTGAAGGCTCAACGGTTTTCGAGACCGCCCCGTTCGACCACTCCGGCACCTCTCCGCGAAGGGTCTCGCGCGGATGTAGGCGATGGCGAATTGCCGTGCAACCTCTTTTCGGCCGCATGGGGTCGGCGTTTCCAGGCCGATCCCTCGGTTCTGCCCTTGGAATGCCGCGGCAGCCGCAGTAGCTAAGGCTGCAAAGCGGACGGAGGGGCGCGATATGCTGCGGGTTTTGCTGCCGGTGCTGATAGCGGCGTTCTGGAGCGGTCCGGCGCTGTCCCAGGACGATCGACGGGTCGAACCGCTTTATCGCGCTCTGGGGCTGCCGGAAATCGTCGCGATCATGCGCGAGGAGGGGATCGACTATGGTCTCGAACTCGAGGCCGAGCTGTTTCCCGGACGGGGCGGGGCACGTTGGGCGGCGGTGGTCGAACAGATCTATGACCTTGACCGGATGGAGGAAACCGTGCTGGGGCGGCTCGACACCGATCTGGCCAGTGCCGATCTGGCGCCGATGACGGCGTTCTTTGGCTCTGACCTGGGCCGGGAAATCGTGCAGCTCGAGGTCACCGCGCGGCGGGCCCTGCTGGATGAGGGCGTCGAAGAGGTGAGCCGGGCGGTGCTGGAGGACCTGACCCTGGCACGCGACCCGCGGCTGGATCTGATCCGGGACTTCGCCGAGGCCAACGGATTGGTGGAAAACAACGTCGTCGGGGCGATGAATTCGAACTACGCCTTCTATACGGGGCTGGCCGATGGCGGTGCGTTTCCCGGCGAGATGACCGAAGAACAGATCCTGACCGATGTCTGGAGCCAGGAAGAGGCGATCCGGGAGGATACCGAGGCGTGGCTCTATTCCTACCTGGTGATGGCCTACCGGCCGTTGAGCGACGCCGATATCGAGGCCTATATCGCGTTTTCGCGGACCGGTCCGGGGACGGTCTTGAACCGGGCGATGTTCGACGCCTTCGACGAGATGTTCGCCGCCGTCAGTCTGGCGCTGGGGCGCGCGGCGGCGGGGTTTCTGGCGGGTGAGGAGCTCTAGCCGCGTCCCCCCTGGCGGTCGATGACGCCGATTTCGTTCAGAATTGCTTCGATCTCGGAAGGCCGGTCGCCGCCGGCCTCGGCCTTGATCCGGTCGAACCGGGTGCGCAGGGCGGCCTTTTCGGGGCCGGCGCAATCGTTCCAGGGACGCCCCTGAAGGCCCATGACGAGGGCGTAGTATCCGATGAAATGGGGTTTGCTTCCCGCGTCCAGAAGGCGGCGATAGGCGGCGTCCGGACCGAGGGTCCGCAGCGTTTCGGCGTCGTGGATGCCGGCGCGGGCGAAGGCGGCGTCCGAGGCGGGGCCGAGGTTGCGGATGGTCGAGACGGGCGTCGGCATGGAAGGCTCCGGCAAGGGGATGCCGGGCAGATTAGCCGGTCGGGCCCGCCGGGCAAGAGGTCAGATGCTGGCCCAGTCGGTGATAACGGCGGGCGCCGTGGCGTCGGTGTCGTCCTTGCGGACCTTCCGGCGGCGGTCGGCGTCGGGGATCGGGCGGGTGTGCTCGGCCTTGGCAGAGCGGTCGCGGGGGTCGGGATCCTGGGGGACGTCCATGTCTTTCTCCTCGGGTTTTCGCGGCGGCCGGTGGCCGCGGTGGGCCTGCCTGACGTGTGCCCGAGAGGCCCGCATTCGAGAGGGGATCACGGTGATATGACAGGCCGTGGGCGACAATGGGGCGATTTCAGGGCGATTGTTCCGGGATTGGCGGGCAATCGGAGAGATGCAGAGATAAGGGCAGTTTGGCCGGGCCGGGAGCGTTTTTCACCACCTTCGGGTTTCCGGGTTTTGGCCGGGTGTTCCAACCAGGGGGAGCCGACACGGCGGCGGCCTGGCTATAGGCGCCGTCGGGGGGCAGACGGCGGTGGGCACTGCGCGCGAAAGGTGTCGCGCGGCTTGCGGTGCGGACAGTTGCGAATTGGCCTGGGCGCCCTTGCGCCTCTAGACCTTCCAGAAGCAGAAGGCGGTCCAGGCGAGCGCCAGGGCCAGGGGCGCCCAGAGGGGCAGGCCGACGAGGCCGAGCCAGGCAAGGAAGATATAGGCCGAGCCCAGAAGCGAGATGAAAAGCCGGTCGCCGCGGGTGGTGGTCAGCCGCAGGATGCCGTCGCGCTCGTCACCGCCCGGGCGGCGAAGCTCGAGCACGGCCATCAGCGCGATGGCGGCGAAGATGAAGATGAAGAAGGCCAGCGTCGCCCGCGTCCAGGCCATCCAGAAGCCGGAAAACAGCGGCTCGGTCCACCATTTCGCCCAAGTGAAGACCTCTTCCTTCTGCTGGCCGACATTGCCCCAGCCCTGGGCCATGGCGACGGCGGGCAGGGCGAGGATCAGGTAGACGAACCGTCGCATCTCAGACCCTCCCCAGGGCGAAGCCCTTGGCGATGTAGTTGCGGACGAAATAGATCACGATGGCGCCGGGGATGATGGTCAGCACCCCGGCGGCAGCCAGCAGGCCAAGCTCGTAGCCAGCGCTGGAGGCGGTGCGGGTCATGGTGGCGGCGATGGGCTTGGCCTCGACCGCCGTCAGGGTCTTGGCCAGCAAAAGCTCGACCCATGAGAACATGAAGCAGAAAAAGGCGGCGACACCGACGCCGGCCTTGATCGTGGGGATGAAGATCGTGGCGAAGAAGCGTGGGAAGGAATAGCCGTCGACGTAAGCGGTTTCGTCGAGTTCCTTCGGGACCCCAGACATGAAGCCCTCGAGGATCCAGACGGCAAGCGGGATGTTGAAAAGGCAATGCGCCAGCGCGACGGCGAGATGGGTGTCGAAAAGACCGACGGCCGAGTAGAGCTGAAAGAAGGGCAGGGCGAAGACCGCCGCGGGGGCCATGCGGTTGGTCAAGAGCCAGAAGAACAGGTGCTTGTCGCCCAGGAACCGGTAGCGGCTGAAGGCATAGGCCGCGGGCAGGGCGGCGGCGAGCGAGATCACGGTGTTGATCGAGACGTAGAGGATCGAGTTGATATAACCCCAGTACCAGGTGGGATCGGTGAAGATCGCGCGGTAATTGGCCAGCGTCCATTCCTGCGGAAAGAGGGAAAAGCCGCCGAGGATCTCGTTGGTGGTCTTGAAGCTCATCGCCACCAGCCAGTAGATCGGCAGCATCAGGAACAGGATGTAGATCAGCGGGACAAGGCTGCGCGGTTTCATTGGTCGTCCCTCGTCATCAGCGTGTAGAACAGCCAGCTGACCGCGAGCGTGATCGCGAAATAGATCAGCGACATCGCCGCCGCCGGACCGAGGTCGAACTGGCCGAGCGCGATTTTCACCAGGTCGATGGAGAGAAGCGTGGTGGAGTTGCCCGGGCCGCCGCCGGTCAGGGTGAAGGGCTCGGTATAGATGTTGAAGCTGTCCATGAAGCGCAGAAGGATCGCGATGGTCAGCACGCGCTTCATCTTCGGCAGCTGGATGTAGCGGAAGACCGACCAGTTCGACGCCCCGTCGATCTTGGCCGCCTGGTAATAGGCCTCGGGGATCGAGACCAGCCCCGCATAGGCCAAGAGCACCACCAGCGAGGTCCAGTGCCAGACATCCATGACGATGACGGTGATCCAGGCCGAGACCGGCTGTTGGGTCATGTCATAGTTGATGCCGAGGACGTCGTTCAGGAAATATCCCAAAAGCCCGATCTGGGGCAGGGTAAAGATGTTCCACATCGAGCCCACGACATTCCAGGGGATCAGCATGGGCAGCGCCATCAGCACCAGGCAGACCGGCACCCAGAAGCCGCGGCGCGGCATCGCAAGCGCGATGGCGACCCCCAGCGGCACCTCGATGATCAGGATCGTGAAGGTGAATAAAAGTTGCCGCCCCAGCGCGGCGTGGAACCGTTCGGATCGCAGGATCTCCTCGAACCACCGGAGGCCCGCCCAGAAGAACTGATTGTTGCCGAAGGTTTCCTGCACCGAATAGTTGACCACCGTCATCAGCGGGATCAGCGCGTTGAAGGCCACCAGGATCAGAACCGGCAGGACAAAGAGCCAGCCGCGCTGGTTTTCGGTCTTCATGGCGCCGCCCTTTCGGTTGCGATCCAGCCGTCGGTATAAAGCCGCGTCTGATGCGGATCGAAGGTCAGGTGTACCTCGGCCCCGCGCTCGGGCGCCGGGCCGTCGACGATCGCGCCGACGGGGGTATCGCCGACCATGACCTCGACCACAGTGTGCCGGCCGATATCGGCCGCCTTCCGCACCAGCCCCGGGATGCCGCCGTCGGCGAGGCGGACGAATTCCGGCCGCACGCCGATTTCGGTGCGCTGGCCGGTCCCCTTGACCGGCCCCTCCAGCGGAACGTGGCAGCCATGGAACCAGGCGCCGTCGCCGGTGACCTCGCAGGGTAGGATGTTCATACCGGGCGAGCCGATGAAATGGCCGACGAAGGTGTGCTGGGGCCGCTCGAACAGTTCGACCGGCGAGCCGATCTGCACGATCTCACCGTCCTGCATCACCACGACCTGATCGGCGAAGGTCAGCGCCTCGGTCTGGTCGTGGGTGACGTAGATCATCGTCACCGCGATCTTCTGGTGCAGTTCCTTCAGCTTCGACCGCAGCTTCCATTTCAGTTCCGGGTCGATCACCGTCAGCGGTTCGTCGAACATGATGACGTTGACGTCGTCGCGCACCAGCCCGCGGCCCATCGAGATCTTCTGTTTCGCGTCGGGGGTCAGGTTGGCGGCGCGCGTGGTCAGACTATCGTCAAGCTCCAGCATCGCGGCGATCTCGCTGACCCGTGCATCGACGCGGTCCGCCGCCACGCCGCGGTTGCGCAGCGGAAAGGCCAGATTGTCGTAGACCGTCATCGTGTCGTAGATTACCGGGAACTGGAACACCTGGGCGATGTTGCGCTTGTCCGGCGGCAGCGCGGTGACGTCCTGCCCGTCAAAGAGGATATGCCCCTCGCTGGGGGTCAGAAGCCCCGAGATGATGTTGAGAAGCGTGGTCTTGCCGCAGCCCGACGGACCAAGCAGGGCATAGGCGCCGCCGTCGTCCCAGGACAGGTTAATCTCCTTCAGCGCAAAGTCGTCCGGCCCCGCCGGGCTCGGCAGGTAGCTGTGGCGCAGGTTCTTCAGTCCGATCTCAGCCATGGGCACGCCCCTTCGCGGCCAATGTCCCGTCTGCCCCGAAGTAAAAGCATTGGCCCGGAATCATGTGGAACTCATGATAGTCGCCGACCCGGTAGGGGTGCACGCCGGGGGCGAGGCTGACCCAGGTCTGCCCGCCGATCCGGAAATGCGCCACGCTTTCCGATCCGCTGAGTTCGGTGATCTGCACCGGCCCGCGAATGGCGATCGAGACGTCGTTGGGCTCGGTCGGGGTGACATGGTGCGGCCGGATGGCAACCGTGTAGGGCCCGTCGGCAAGTGCGGCCGCTTCGCCGAAGACCGGCCAGTTGATCGTCTCGTCCATCCACATCTCTTCACCCCGCTTGGTGACGGGGGCGAGGTTGATCGGCGGGTCCGAAAAGACGCGCGCCGAGGTCAGGTCGCCGGGCAGGTGATAGATCTCGGGCGTCCGGCCGAACTGGGTGATCCGGCCTTCATGCACAAGCGCCGTATGGCCGCCCAGAAGCAGCGCCTCGGTCGGCTCGGACGTGGCATAGACGATCACGGTGCCGCGCTCGCCCAGGATGTCGGGCAGCTGTTCGCGCAGCTCCTCGCGCAGCTTGTAGTCGAGATTGGCCAGCGGTTCGTCGAGAAAGATCGCCTTTGACTGTTTGACGATGGCACGTGCCAGGGCACAACGCTGCTGTTGGCCGCCCGACAGTTCCTGCGGTCGGCGGTCGAGCATGGGGCCAAGCTGCAGGACGTCGGCGGCCTCGCGCACGCGGGTTTCGATCTCGGACCGGCCCAGGCCCTGGACGCGGAGCGGCGAGGCGATGTTCTCGAACACCGTCATATGCGGGTAGTTGATGAAGAACTGGTGCACCAGCGCGATGCCGCGTTTCTGCGGCGAGGTGCCGGTGACGTTCTGGCCGTCGGCCCAGACCTCGCCCGTCGTGGGCTTTTCCAGGCCCGCCATCAGCTTGATCAGGGTCGATTTGCCGGCATTGGTGGCGCCGAGCAGGATGTTGAAGCCGCCCTTTTCGAAGGCCAGCGAGGTGGGGTGGATATGGGTGTCGGCCCCGACCGTCTTGGTGACATTGCGCAATTCAAGCGTCATGAGGGCTCGCAGGTCTCACGTAATATCCATCCGATGCGGACATGTGGTGCCGGGGCGCGTCATGCGCGCCCCGGTCCGATGCGTCCGCCTGTCGGCTCAGTTGTTCCAGCGGGAAACGATGTCTTCGTATTTCACCGTTTCACCTTGCGGCTTTTCATTGTCGAGCTTGGCCTTCGGCGCGCCGGGCTGGCCGAGCCAGTAATCGGCGTCCCGCTCTTCGTTCAGCCGCGGGCCGCAGCCGCCGTAGACGTTGGCCGCCTCGTCCGCCGCCTGCATCCGCGCCATGGTGATGTCCATCTCTTCAGCCAGACGGTCCATCGCCTGTTGCGGGGTGAAGGCGCCCGAGTTCACGTCGCCGATCTGCTGCCACCAGATCTGCGCGAGCTTGGGATAATCCGGCACGTTGATGCCGGTGGGCGACCACGCCACGCGGTCGGGCGAGCGGTAGAATTCCACCAGACCGCCGAGCTTGGGCGCGCGGTCGGTAAAGCTCTGGTGGTTCACCGTCGAGTTGCGGATGAAGGTCAGGCCCACATGGCTTTTGCGGGTGTCGACCGTTTTCGAGGTGACGAACTGGGCATAAAGCCAGGCCGCCTGCGCCCGGTCCGACGGGGTCGAGTTGAGGAAGGTCCACGAGCCTGCATCCTGGTAGCCGACCTTCTGGCCTTCGGTCCAGTAGGGGCCGTGCGGGCTGGGCGCCATCCGCCACAGCGGATTGCCGTCGGCGTCGACGGTGTTGTTGCCCTCGGCCTGGCCCTTGACCATGTCGGCGGTAAAGGCGGTGTACCAGAAGATCTGCTGGGCGACGTTGCCTTGGCTCAGCGCCGGCAGCGACTGGTAGAAGTCATAACTCGCCGCGCCCGGAGGCGCATACTGGCGCAGCCACTCGTCCCATTTGCGGATCGCATAGACCGCCGCAGGGCCGTTCGCCGCGCCGCCGCGGGTCACGCTGGCACCGGACGGGTTGCATGAACCGGCTTCCATCCGGATGCCCCATTCGTCGACGGGGATGCCGTTGGGCTCGCCCACGTCGCCGGCTCCGGCCATCGACAGCCAGGCATCGGTCATGCGCCAGCCGAGGTCGGGCGCACGCTTGCCGTAGTCCATGTGGCCATAGACGGTGGTGCCGTCGATTTCGCCGACATGCACGCTGAAGAACTCGGCGATGTCCTCGTAGGCCGACCAGTTCACCGGCACGCCCAGGTCGTAGCCGTAGATGTCCTTGAACTGCGCCTGCAGATCCTCGCGGTCGAACCAGTCCTTGCGGAACCAGTAGAGGTTGGCGAACTGCTGGTCGGGCAGCTGATAGAGCTTGCCGTCCGGGCCGGTGGTGAAGGACGCGCCGATGAAATCGTCGAGGTCCAGCCCCGGGTTCGTGGTCCCGGCCCAGTCGCCGGCCATCTGGTCGCTGAGGTTATAGGCCAGTTGCAGACGCGCGTGCGTACCGATCAGGTCGCTGTCGTTGACGTAGCCGTCATAGAGGTTGCGCTGGGTCTGCATCTGGGTCTGCACGGCCTGCACGACCTCGCCTTCGCCCAGAAGCTGGTGATTGACCTTGATGCCGGTGATTTCCTCGAACGCCTTTGTCAGGGTCTCGGATTCGTAGACATGGGTCGGAATCGTTTCCGACAGGACATTGATCTCCATGCCTGCATAGGGCGCCGCGGCGTCGATGAACCACTGCATCTCGGCCTTCTGTTCGTCGACGTTGAGGACCGAGGGCTGGAATTCGTCATTGATCCATCTCTCGGCGGCGGCCATGTCGGCCCATGCGGGCAGGCCCGCCAAAATCGCGACGCTCGCCGTCGCGCACAAAAGGTGCTTACGCATATTTCCTCCCAAGAATCGTTGTGTCGCTGTCTCTCGCAGCCCGAAAACTGTCTCGCGTCAGAAAGCTCAAGTCAACGAATTCGTACGGTTTTGCCAAAGCGGCCCCGGGTGGGATCAATTGGCGCAGACGGGCATTCGGCCACCGATCCCGGTTGATGGCCGGACGCGCGTGGTTTAAGCGGTCGCTGGTCACGGTGCGCGATGGTATACCGATTGCGGCGCGCACCGCCCTGGCTGCCTGAAAGCGCAAAAGAGGTATGAATTGATGAGCGAGACCGGCCGATCCGACATAATCTACACCGTCGTGGATGAAGCTCCGCAGCTTGCCAGCGCGTCGCTGCTGCCGATCGTGCGCTTCTTTGCCGAGGCCGCTGGAGTGAACGTGGGCACCAAGGATATCTCGCTGGCAGGGCGCATCATCGCGGCCTTTCCCGAACACCTCGACACCGGAAAACGCCAGCCCGACGATCTGGCCGAGCTGGGCGAGCTGGTGAAGACCCCCGGGGCCAATGTCATCAAGTTGCCGAATATTTCAGCATCGGTGCCGCAATTGGTGGCGGCGATCGAAGAGTTGCAGGGGCAGGGCTACACCTTGCCGGACTATCCCGATGAACCGCAGACGGACGCGGAACGGGACATCCGCGCGCGCTATGACGCGATCAAGGGCTCTGCCGTGAATCCGGTCCTGCGCGAGGGCAACTCCGACCGTCGCGCGGCGCGCGCGGTCAAGAACTACGCTCAGAAGAATCCGCATTCGATGGGGGCTTGGTCCGGCGGCAGCAAGACCAAGGTGTCGTCGATGCCGGGCAAGGATTTCTTTTCCAACGAGGCATCTGCAACCGTCACGGCGGCGCAGGCCGGCGACGCGCGGATCGAGTTCGTCGGCGGCGACGGCGCGGTGACGGTTCTGAAGGACGTCTGGCCGCTGGCCGAAGGCACTATCGCAGACGCGACGTTCATGTCGGTCAAGGCGCTGAGCGCGTTTCTGGCCGACGCCATCGAGGACACCCGGGCCGACGGCACCATGTTCTCGCTGCACCTGAAGGCCACGATGATGAAGGTCTCGGACCCGATCATCTTTGGCTACGCGGTCAAGGCTTGGCTGGGCCCCGTCTGGGACAAGCATGGCGCCGCCATTGCCGCCGCCGGGGGGGCGCCGAATTCCGGCCTCGGCGACGTGCTGGCCGCGATCGCGACGATGCCCAATGCGGCGGAGATCCAGGCCGAGATCGACGCGCTCGACCGGCCCGCGATGTATATGGTCGACAGCGACCGGGGCATCACCAACCTGCATGTGCCGTCGGACGTGATCATCGATGCCTCGATGCCGGCCCTGATCCGCGCGGGCGGCAAGGGCTGGGACGCAGCGGGCGAGAAGGGCGACAGCAACTGTGTGATCCCGGATAATTGCTATGCCCCCGTCTATGACGAGACGATCAGGTTCTTCAAAGCCAGCGGCGCCCTGAACCCGGCGACCGCGGGGGCCGTGGCGAATGTCGGCCTGATGGCGCAGAAGGCCGAGGAATACGGCTCGCACCCCACGACCTTCGAAGCACCGAGTGACGGCACGATCCGGATCGTCCTTGCGAATGGCGAAGTGCTGCATTCCCACGATGTCGAGGCGGGCGATATCTGGCGGTCCTGCACGGTCAGGAAGGCGCCGATCGAAAACTGGATCCAGTTGGCGATGGACCGCCAGCGGCTGACCGGGTCCGAGGCGATTTTCTGGCTGAATGCCGCCCGGGCGCATGATGCGGAGCTGATAAAGTGCGTGAAGCCTGCCCTGAAAGCCGCTGGTGTTGAAGATAAATTTCAGATCATGGCTCCACGCGAAGCAACCCGGCAGACGCTGGAGACGATCACTGCGGGCCAGGATTCGATTGCGATCACCGGCAACGTTCTGCGGGATTATCTGACCGATCTATTTCCGATCCTGGAACTGGGGACGTCGGCCAAGATGCTGTCCATCGTCAAGCTGATGAACGGCGGCGGGCTGTTCGAAACCGGTGCAGGCGGCTCGGCGCCGAAGCATGTGCAGCAGCTGCAGGCCGAAAACCACCTGCGCTGGGATTCGATGGGCGAATTCTGCGCCCTTGGCGAGAGTTTCGATTTCCTCGCCGAGACCACGGGCAACAGGAAGGCGGCGGTGCTTGGGCGCGGGGTCGAGGCGGCGACGCAGGGCATTCTCGACAACGACAAGTCGCCGGGTCGCAAGGTCGGCCAGCCCGACAATCGCGACAGCCATTTCTATTTCGCGCTCTATTGGGCACAGGCGCTGGCAGAGCAGGGCGAAGATGCCGAACTGGCTGTGCATTTCGCTCCGGTCGCACAGCAGTTGGCTGACGGCGAGGCCGCTATCGTCGCGGAATTCGCCGCGGCCCGCGGCAAGCCGGCGGACACGGGCGGGTACTATCATACCGATCCGGATCTGACGGCCGCGGTGATGCGCCCGAGTGCGACGCTGAACGCGATCATTCGGTAAGGTTCCAAGTGCAATGCGTTCTGCGTGAACCGCCGGGTCGGTTTTTCGGCCTGGAGCGGACTTCTGACGACTGGAAGTAGTACGCCCTCCAGGCCTCGGGGGGCGGGTTCGGGCGCGATGCGGGCTTTCAGCCCGCGGGAACGGCTGATCCAGGCAGTTTCGCAAACTGCAACGATGGCCTTCGTCCCCGTCAAGCCAAGACCGGTTGAGCGTGGGTCCGGCAAATTTCTTCCTGTTCCAGGCATCCCTGGTACCACGTATTCGACGTGGCTCGTACTGTGATGTGTCGCACGGTCGGATCGCAGTGGAAGAACCCGGTCTCAGCCGCGGATTGCCGATTGCCGTCACCACCCTGTCGCATTCTGAATTGTTCCAGGTCGGAGGGTCGTGTTCACCTGCCGTTATCAGGTGCCGCGGTGGAGAGCGATATGCAGTTCGGGCTGAGCCAGGAACAGGAAATGATCGTTTCGACGGTGCGCCGGTTCGTCGAGGCCGAGATCTATCCGCATGAGGACCGGGTCGAGCGTAGTGGCGAGGTGCCGCGCGAGGTGGCCGAGGACATCAGGCGCAAGACGCTCGAACTGGGATTTTATGCCTGCAACTTCCCCGAAGAGGTCGGCGGCGCCGGTCTGTCGCATCTGGAATTCGCGCTGGTCGAGCGTGAACTGGGGCGCGGATCGATGGCGCTGACGCATTTCTTCGGGCGGCCCCAGAACATCCTGATGGCCTGCAAGGGTGACCAGCGCGACCGCTATCTGCTGCCCGCGGTGCGGGGCGAGCGCATGGATGCGCTGGCGATGACCGAGCCGGAGGCGGGATCGGACGTGCGCGGGATGAAATGTTCTGCCATGCGCGAGGGCGGCGACTGGGTGGTCAACGGCACCAAGCATTTCATCTCGGGCGCGGATCACGCGGATTTCTTCATCGTCTTCGTGGCGACCGGGGTGGACGAAACGCCGAAGGGACCGAAAAAGCGGATCACGGCGTTTCTGGTGGACCGCGGCACACCGGGCTTTGCGGTGCGGGACGGCTACCGGTCCGTCAGCCACCGGGGATACAAGAACTGCATCCTTGAGTTCACCGATTGCCGGCTGCCGGATGCGCAGGTGCTGGGCGAGGTCGATGGCGGGTTCGCGGTGATGAATGAGTGGCTTTATGCAACACGGATCACCGTGGCCACCATGTCGGTCGGGCGGGCGCGGCGGTGTTTTGACTATGCGCTCGACTACGCCGCCGAACGCCGGCAATTCGGCCAGCAGATCGGCAAATTCCAGGGCGTCTCGTTCCAGATCGCCGACATGGTCACCGAAATCGATGCCGCCGACTGGCTGACGCTGGCGGCGGCCTGGCGGCTGGACCAGGGGCTGCCTGCAAACCGCGAGATCGCCTCGGCCAAGCTTTATGCCTCGGAAATGCTGGCGCGGGTGACGGATACGGCCCTGCAGATCTTCGGAGGCATGGGGCTGATGGACGATTTCCCGATCGAGCGGTTCTGGCGCGACGCGCGGGTGGAACGGATCTGGGACGGCACCAGCGAGATTCAGCGCCACATCATCAGCCGCGAGCTGCTGCGGCCGTTGGGGGCCTAGTCTTCTTGTTGCGAACTTTGCGACCCGTCGTTGCGAGCTTTGCAAGCCTCCGAGTCGGCTTCTGGGCCGCCAGGATTGCATTCGCAAGGTCTGCCATCGTTGTCTCGGTCGTGCTGACCACAATTGGGCCAGTTATGATTTGGACTAGTTTTGCAGTGCTCAACGGCTGCCTCGTAAGTCCCAATTTCCGGACAGTACGGACCATCCGCTCCGGCAGGGCTGGTACAGACCACGACCATGATCGCGGTGATCAAAAAGCGATGTTTCATTTTTTACGATCAACGCCCCACCGCTTGAACTCACTTCCAAGATTACCTCATTTTCCTAGTTCTGTCAGCCGAGTGCTTTTGTGATGCGAGACCTATCGAGACTTCTGCGGCCGCGGTCCATCGCCTGCATCGGCGGCGGGGCGGAGGCGCGCTATCTGATCGAGAACTGTGCGAAGATCGGATTCGAGGGGCCGGTCTGGCATGTGCACCCGACGAAGGGCGATTTCGGCGCGGTCGCCGAGCTTCCCCACGCCCCCGATGCAGCCTTTGTGGGCGTGAACCGGGCGGCGACACTCGGCATCGTGGCCGGGCTTGCCGCCATAAGGGCGGGCGGCGCGGTGGCCTATGCCAGCGGGTTTCGTGAGGCAGAGGCCGAATTGGGCGACGGCGGCCTGCTGCAGGCGCGGCTGCTGGAGGCCGCGGGTCCCATGCCGCTGATCGGACCGAACTGTTACGGATTTCTGAACTACCTCGACGGCGCGGCGCTGTGGCCCGACCAGCAGGGCGGCAGGCGGGTGGAAACCGGTGTGGCCATTATCACGCAAAGCTCGAACATCGCGATCAACCTGACCATGCAACGCCGGGGCCTGCCGCTGGCCTATGTGGTCACTGCCGGAAACCAGGCGCAGGTCGGGCTGGCCGATCTGGGGCGGGCCGTGCTGGACGATCCGCGGGTTACCGCGCTGGGTCTTCATATCGAGGGCATCGGCGATCTGCGCGGGTTCGAGGCCCTGGCGGCGGCCGCACAGGGCCTCGGCAAGCCTGTCGTGGCGCTGAAGGCCGGGCGGTCCGAACAGGCGCGGGCGGCCGCGGTCTCGCACACGGCCTCGCTGGCGGGCAGCGGCGCCGGGGCGGATGCGCTGTTCCGGCGGCTGGCCATCGCCCAGGTCCGGTCGCTGTCCGAGCTTCTGGAGACGCTCAAGCTGTTGCATGTCACCGGGCCGCTCGGGTCGAACCGAATCGCCTCGATGTCCTGTTCCGGCGGAGAGGCGAGCCTGATGGCCGACGGCGCTGCGGGGCGCGATCTGGTCTTTCCGGCATTGGAGGCGCGGCAGCGCGACGCCCTGCGCGCGGCGCTCGGGCCGAAAGTGGCCCTGGCCAACCCGCTGGATTATCACACCTATATCTGGGCCGATGCGGACAGGATGTCAGAGACGTTCGCTGCGATGATGCAGGGCGATAGGGCGATCGGCGCCGTGATTGCGGATTTCCCGCGGGCCGACCGCTGTTCGGACGCCGACTGGGAGCCGGTGATTGCCGCAACGCACGCCGCCGCCGCGGCCTCTGGACGGCCGATGGCCATCGTCTCGACCCTTCCGGACACGCTGCCCGAGGCGACGGCGGAACGGCTGACCGGCCTTGGCATCGCCGCTATGGCGGGGCTGGACGATGCACTGGCCGCGATCGAGGCGGCGGCATTTCTGGGCCGGGCGCCGGACCCGCAAGAGCCGCTGCTACTGGCCACTCCGCCGCGCAACGTGCGGCTGCTGGCGGAAGCCGAGGGCAAGGCGGCGCTTGCCGGGTTCGGCGTCGCCGTCCCGCAGGCATGCCGTTGCATGGACCGGGGCGCGCTGGCCCTGGCGGCGCAGGACCTGGCCCCGCCGGTGGTTCTGAAGATCGACGGCGTGGCGCACAAGACCGATGTCGGCGGCGTCGCCCTGAACCTTGCCTCGCCTGCGGCCGTGGCCGAGGCGGCGTCGGCCATGCCGGACGGACCTTGGCTGATCGAGGAAATGGTCACCGGCGGCGTGGCCGAGCTGTTGATCGGGGTGCTGCTGGACCCGGCTCATGGCTATGTGCTGACCATCGGTGCAGGGGGAACGCTGACGGAGCTGTTGGCGGACGCCCGCTCGCTTCTGCTGCCCGCGGCCGAGGCCGACATCCGCGCGGCCCTTGCCGGCTTGCGCATCGCGCCGCTGCTGCAAGGCTTTCGCGGAGCACCCGCCGCCGACATCGATGCCATTGTGCGCACCGTACTGGCCGTGCAGAGGTATGTCGCGGCCAACCGATCGTTGGTCGAAGAGGTCGAAATCAACCCGCTGATCTGCACCGACCGGGCCGCGGTGGCCGCCGACGTGCTGATCCGGATCGGAGAGCGCGATGCGTGAAAACCCCGTCAAAACAACAGTCAACGGGCATGTTCTTGAGGTCGTGCTCGACCGGCCCAAGGCGAATGCCATCGATCTGGTCACCAGTCGCCGAATGGGCGAGGTGTTCGCAGGGTTCCGCGATGATCCGGATCTGCGTGTGGCGGTCCTGACGGGCGGCGGTGAAAAGTTCTTTTGCGCCGGATGGGATCTGAAGGCGGCGGCCGATGGCGATGCGGTGGATGGCGATTACGGCATCGGCGGCTTTGGCGGCCTGCAGGAACTGCGCGGGCTCAACAAGCCGGTGATTGCCGCGGTGAACGGCATTGCCTGCGGCGGCGGGCTGGAACTGGCGCTGAGCGCCGATATCATCCTTGCCGCGGACCATGCCAGCTTTGCCTTGCCGGAAATCCGCTCGGGCACGGTTGCCGATGCCGCCAGCGTCAAGCTGCCGAAACGCATTCCCTATCACATTGCCATGGAAATGCTGTTCACCGGGCGCTGGATCGATGCCGACGAGGCCGCCCGCTGGGGTCTGGTGAATCGTCTCTTCCCGGCGGCCGACCTGATGGCCGAGGCGCGTAAGATGGCGGAACTTCTCGCCTCCGGTCCACCGCTGGTCTACGCCGCGATCAAGGAGATCGTGCGCGAGGTCGAGGATATGACGTTTCAGGATGCGATGAACCGGATCACAAAGCGGCAGTTCGAGACGGTCGACCGGCTTTACGCCTCCGAAGACCAGATGGAAGGCGCCCGCGCCTTTGCCGAGGGGCGCGATCCGGTCTGGAAGGGGCGGTAGACGCCCCACGGCATGTCGCAAACAGACGCGCCCGGCGCGCTGAACTGGCAAAGCCTGCGCCCGAAGGGAGACGCGGGCGATGGCGGAACGGCGGGGCAGGCGGGCACGAACGGCGCTGCAGGACGTGCCGGTGCGCAGGCCCGAGTACCGCAATCTGCGCAATCCGTTCACACCGCAAACCGTCTTTTCCGACGACGAAGTGGCCGCGCTGCACGCCAATGCGTTGCGGGTGCTGCAGGAACTGGGGCTGAAGGTTCTGCTGCCCGAGGCGCGCGCGGTGTTCCGCGCCGCCGGCGCGCTGGTCGACGACGATGCGGAAATCGTGCGGCTCGGGGCGGATATCGTCGAGGCGGCGGTCAGAACGGCCCCGGCCGAGTTTACCATCCGCGGCGGCCGGCGCGCAGACGATGTCTGGTTCGGGCCCGGCGCGCTGGTCTTCCTCCCCGGCGCGGGCTGTCCCAATGCCACCGACCGGCTGCGCGGGCGCCGGCCCGGATCGTTTCGGGATTTCGAGGAGCTGACCACGCTGACGGCGGGATTCGACGTCATGCATATGCAGAATGCGGTGGTCGAACCGCAGGATGTGCCCGCGCCGGTCCGGCACTATGCCACCATGCGCCACCAGCTGCTGCTGACCGACAAGATCCCGTTTCTGTTCGCCCGTGGTCAGGGGCAGACGCTCGACGGATTCGAGATGCTGCGGATCTACCGCGGCCTGTCGCATGAAGAATTTGCCACAACCCTCTGTACGAAAACGGTAATCAACACCAACAGTCCGCGCCAGATCGACCGGCCCATGGCGCAGGGCCTGCTCGATTTCGCGCGCCACAGCCAGGTTCTGGTGGTCACGCCCTTCTGCCTCCTGGGCGCCATGGCGCCGGTGACCGTGGCGGGAGCGCTCAGCCTGCAGCACGCCGAGGCGTTGGCGGGGATCACGCTGGCACAGCTTGCCAGGCCCGGCGCGCCGGTGATGTATGGCAACTTTGCCTCGAACGTCGACATGAAATCCGGTGCGCCGGCCTTCGGCACGCCCGAACATATCAAGGCGACGCTGGGCTCCGGCCAGCTTGCGCGCCATATCGGCCTGCCGTGGCGGTCGTCTGCCGGGACCGCCGCCAATGTCGCCGATGCGCAAGCCGCGCAGGAAACCGCGATATCGGCCTGGGCCGCGGTGCTGGCGGGCGCCAACATGATCATCCACTCGGCCGGCTGGCTGGAGGGCGGGCTGACGCATTCCTATGAAAAGCTGATCCTCGACATGGAGATGGTTCAGATCTTCGCCGAACTGTGCAGCCCGACCGCGGCCGACGAGGCAGAGATGGCCTTTGCCGCCATCGCCGAAGTGCAGCCCGGCGGGCATTTCTTTGCCGCGGACCATACGATGAACCGTTTTCACACGGCGTTCTACGAACCGCTCGCGGCGGATTGGTCGAATTTCGGCCAGTGGACGGATGCCGGCGCGCGCCGTGCGGACGAGCGCGCCACGGACATCTGGCAGACCCGGCTGGCGGCCTATGAACGCCCGCCCGCCCACGCCGAACGGCTGGCGGAGATCGACGCGTTCATCGCCAGGCGCAAGGCAGAAGGCGGGGCACCGCCGGGAGAATAGGCGGTGCGGTGCGGGATTTCCCTCCTTGCATTTCCGCCGAGCGCCCGGCCTATTCGCCGGATGGAGCGGAGTGCCTGAGATGAGACGCCTTGCCCGTGTGATGGTTGCCCTGTCGGCCGCGCTGTGGCTGGGATTCGCCGCGCAGGCGGGCCAGGCAACCGTGGCGGTGGCAGCGAATTTCCTGACCACGGCCGAACGGCTGGCCGAGGCGTTCACGCGGGAGACCGGCCACGAGGTGTCGCTGGTCCACGGGTCGACGGGCAAGCTATACGCCCAGATTGTCTCGGGTGCGCCGTTCGACTTGTTTCTGGCCGCCGATACGGCCCGGCCGGAACGGCTGGAGGCAGACGGCCGGGTCGCGCCGGAGGGCCGGACCAGCTATGCCGAGGGGCGTTTGGCGCTGGTTCTGCGCGGGGCGGGGCGGCAGACATCCATCGACGCCTATCTTGCCGATCCGTCGCGCCGTCTGGCCCTGGCCGATCCGGCGGTCGCGCCCTACGGGCTGGCCGCGCGCGAAGTACTGCTGGCGGTGCGTGGCGGCAACTGGGCTGAAAACGTCGTGCTGGGGGAAAGCGTCGGCCAGGCGCTGGCCTTCCTGGCGACCGGCAATGCGCCGGCGGGGCTGGTGGCGCTGCCGCAGGCCGGAGACCTGCGCGGCGATTTCACGGTGATCCCCGTTCCGGCGGGCCGCCACGCGCCGATTCGGCAGGATGCCGTCCTGCTGCGGCGCGGCGCAGACAATCCCGCCGCACGAGGGTTCTTCGCCTTTCTCGGGAGCGAGCCCGCCCGCGCCATCATCCGCGACGCCGGGTTCGGGGTGTCCGAATGAGCCTTTGGGACCCGATCCTGCTGACGCTGAAACTCGCGGGGCTGACCACGCTGATCCTGCTGGTGATCTCGATGCCCATCGCCTGGTGGCTGGCCAACACGCGTGCGCGCATCCGGCCTGCAATCGAGGCATTGACCGCGCTGCCGCTGGTACTGCCGCCGACGGTTCTGGGCTTTTACCTGCTGATCCTGATGAGTCCCGAAAGCACGCTCGGCGGAGCCTGGGTGCGGGTGACCGGCGAGGCGCTGACATTCTCGTTTTCGGGCCTCGTCATCGCCTCGATCTTCTATTCGCTGCCCTTTGCCGTGCAACCCCTGCAGACCGCGTTCCAATCCGTGGGGCAGGGTATGATGGAGGCCGCCGCGACGCTGGGCGCCAGCCGCTGGGATGCGTTCCGAACCATTGCCCTGCCGCTCAGCCGCCGCGGCGTTCTGACCGCCGCCGTGCTGAGCTTTGCCCACACGATGGGCGAGTTCGGCGTCGTGCTGATGGTCGGCGGCAATATCCCGGGCCGGACGCGGGTGATCTCGATCGAGATCTATTCCGCCGTCGAGACGCTCGACTATGCCACCGCGCATTGGCTGTCGGGCGGGCTCTTGGTGTTTTCCTTCGCGGTGCTCAGCATCGTCTATCTGATGAACCAGCGGGGCATGCGGACCGGTGTCTGAGGGGCTGAGCTTTGACATCGCGGCCAGGTTTTCCGGCTTTGCGCTGGAAGCCCGGGCCGACATACCCGCGACCGGCATCACCGCGCTTTCCGGACCCAGCGGCAGCGGCAAAACCACGCTTCTGCGTGCCATTGCGGGTCTGGAACCGGCAGCCGAACGTTCGGTGACCTTCGCGGGCGAGGACTGGACCGGCAGGCCGCCCGTGGCCCGCGGGGTGGGGTATGTGTTCCAGGACGCCCGCCTTTTCCCGCATCTCACGGTGGCGCAGAATCTCGACTTTGGCGCCCGCCGGCGCGGTGCTTCGAAGACGGATGTGGAGGCCGTGATCGACGCGCTGGACCTCTCGGCGCTCTTGCCGCGCAGCCCCGAGCGCCTGTCGGGCGGCGAAGCCCGGCGGGTCGCCCTGGGGCGGGCCTTGGCCTGCCGTCCCCGCATCCTGCTGATGGACGAGCCGCTGACCGGTTTGGACCGGGCGCGAAAGGCAGATCTGATGCCGTGGATCGCCCGCGCCGTCGCGGGCTTCGGTGTGCCGGCGCTGTATGTCACGCATTCGCGCAACGAAATCGGCTTTCTTGCCGACCGGACGCTGGGCATCGAAGAGGGACGGCTGACCGGCTGGTCCGGCGCTGCGCCGCAGCTCTTGGGGCAGGTCGTGGCGGCCGCGTCCGGCACGGTGGAGATCGCCCTCGGCCCGCACCGCGTGCAGGTGCCGGGCCGTGGTGTCGTGGGCGAGACCTGGGCCATCCCGCTGGGCGATGCCTATGTGATCAGCACGCGGCCGCCGGGGGACAGCAACGCGGCCCTGACGCTGGAGGCCACGCTGGCCGATGCCGGCGCGCCGGACGGTTGCTGCAGGATCGACATTGCGGGCCAGCAGGTGGATGTCCCGTGGACCCGGCCCGGGGGCGTGGCGGCCGCGCCGGGCACGGCGCTTTGGCTGACCCTGGTCCGGGTGTCCGGCAGGCTGGCGCAACGGGCATGATTCGGGGCGCGCGGGGGGCGGCCGGTCCCGGCCCGCGCGAACAATCCGTAAGCTGCAAAAAAGATTGGGCAATTCTCGCAAACTTTGTCGAAACTGTGGCCGGCTCACTCAGCACAGGCCGTGCTTGCCTAGTTAATTATTTCACAGACGGAAACGATACTGGCGGTTGAGAGTTCGTGAGGTTCGGTGGCGCAGCTCTTTCGACACGGACCGTGCTGCCAACAAGGTCAATCAATAAAGGCAATTGTTCGCGTCTGGCCGACCGGTATCGCCACGGCCAGCGCCGCGACGTCGTTCGGAAACGGGCAACAATCGATGGCAGCAAAACAATCCGCCCGGCTGCCAACTGCCGGTGAATTACGGCAGCCCGCCCCTGATTTTGCCGTAATTCCACCACATTTCGGTTCGCCCACGCCAGGGGGGCGGGTAAGTTGCCGGGGCGAGTGGGTGATGTGCGTAAACGGGACGGCGCGCCTTGGCGCACCGTGCGAGGGAACGGTCGATGACGAAGCATATGGATATCTTGGGGGAGATCTTCTGTGCAGCGCCCGATGCGGGTGCGGCATCGCACCGTCCCTCGCGTTGCGCCGATGCCGGCGACGCAAGCAGCACGCCCTGCTTCACGCCCGGCACGACGATCGCGACCAGCCGGGGCGCGCGGCCGGTCGAACTGCTGCAGGTCGGCGACAAGGTTCAGACCCGCGACAACGGCCTGCAGGAAATCCGCTGGGTCGGCTCGCGGCGCCTGACCGGGCGTCAGCTGTCCGACCATCCGCATCTGACGCCCGTGCTGATCCGGAAAGGGGCCCTGGGCGACAACCTGCCGGAATGCGACATGCAGCTTAGCCCCAACCATAGGGTCCTGGTCGCCAGCGACCGCACCGCGCTGTATTTCGAGGAGCGCGAGGTTCTTTGCGCCGCCAAGCACCTGATCAACAACCGCGGCGTCTACGGGGTTTCGACCACGGGCACGACCTATATCCACTTCATGTTCGACCGGCACGAGATCGTCCTGTCCGACGGTGCCTGGTCGGAAAGCTTTCAGCCCAGCGATCACTCGCTGAAGGGCATCGGCAACGCTCAACGCTCCGAAATCCTGGAGCTTTTCCCGCAATTGCGCGACGGAGCGGCGATCGACACCTACCTGTCTGCCCGCCGCATCCTGAACCGAAACGAGACACAGCGCCTGATCGATTGACGCACGCAGCAGCGCCGCGGACCAGGGGGGCGTTCGCCGGCGCAAAAGGACCCGTCCCGGGGGCTTGGGGCGGGTCCTTTTTATTCGGCAATCCACCGGACGGGCAGGAGCGCCGGGGTTGGGCCAAACGACACGCGGTGGATCCGGACATTCGTCGCACGGCGCCTTTGCCCGACTCCGAAACCGGCGCCCTTGATCGGCGCGCCCTTGCGGCAGATCCCGGCGGCGGCGACGACCGCTGCCTGAAAGGCCTTTGCATTGACCCGGGCGTCTCCATCTGTCATCGCTACGCCCCGCGCGGGCATGACGGGGTAAGCGCATGAAAGTCATCATCTGCGGCGCGGGTCAGGTCGGCTGGCAGATTGCACGGCACCTTTCCGGCGAAAAAAACGACGTCACGGTCGTCGACAACAACCCCGATCTGGTGCGCCGGGCGACCGATACCCTTGACGTACAGGGGGTGGCGGGGTTCGCCAGTTACCCCGACGTGCTCGACCGGGCAGGGGCGCGCGATGCAGACATGGTGATCGCCGCGACCTATTCCGACGAGGTCAACATGGTCACCTGCCAGGTGGCCCATTCGGTCTTTAACGTGCCCAAGAAGATCGCCCGCCTGCGCAGCCAGTCCTACCTCAACCCGCTTTATTCCGACCTCTACCGCCGCGATCATATGCCGATCGACGTGGTGATCAGCCCCGAGCGCGAGGTCGCCGACGCCGCGCTGCGCCGCCTCGCCGCGCCGGCTGCCTTTGACACCGAGAGCTTCCTTGACGGCCAGGCAGAGCTGCTGGGCATCGTGCTGGACGAGGATTGTCCTGTCGTCAACACCCCGCTGCGGCAGCTTTCGGACCTGTTTTCGACCCTGCGCGCCGTCGTGGTGGGCGTTCGCCGCAACGGTACGCTTTTCGCGCCCGAAGCGGGCGATCAGTTGTTCATCGGCGACCAGATCTATGTTTTCGCCCACACGCAGGACGTCGTCCGGACACTGGAAATCTTCGGCAAGACCTCGATCAGACAGGAGCGCGTCGTGATCGTCGGCGGCGGCAATGTCGGGCTTGCCGTTGCCAAGGCGCTGGAATCGCGCGCCGACCGTGTGCGCGTCAAGGTTATCGAACGCAACCGCACCTGCGCCGAGCGCGCCGCGGATGCGCTGGAACGGACCATTGTGCTGAATGGCGACGGGTTGAGCCAGGAGCTTCTGACCGAGGCGAATATCGCGCGCGCGGATGCGATTCTGGCGGTGACCGACGACGACAAAAGCAACATCCTGGCGGCGGTGCGGGGCAAGGCGGCGGGTGCCAAGATGGCGATTGCCCTGATCAACGACCCGTCGTTGAGTTCCTTGATGGGGCCGATGGATATCGATGCCTATATCAACCCGCGCACCACGACCGTCAGTTCGATCCTGCGCCACATCCGTCACGGCCGCGTGCGCGGGGTCTATTCCATCGGCGACGCGGAGGCCGAGATCATCGAGGCGCAGGTGCTGTCGACCTCGCCGATCGCCGGACAGCAGGTTCGCGACATCGATTTTCCCGAAGGCGTTCTGATCGGCGCCGTGATGAAGGGGGATGAGGTCATCCGGCCGACCGGTCACACGCGTATCGACGAGGGCGACGTGATCGCGATCTTCGCCATGGCAGCCGACGTGCCCGAGGTCGAGCGGCTGCTGCAGGTGACGATCGACTTCTTTTAGGGCGCCATGCCGGGTGAGTGGATCGCGGGGGCGGTTTGGCCTGGAGCGGGCGTTAGCAATCTTTATTCAGGCGCGGAATCAAGGCCGCAGGCCGCCGCGCCATCGCCGACCCGCCCCGGAGGGGAGGCGATTTGCGGGCGAAGCGTATCGCATTGAGGTCATTCGGACTTTGCTGGGATAAACCGAGCCGTTCAAAGGTCCGGGTCGCCTCCCCGCGGGTCGGCGATCACGCGGCTCCTCAAGGGAGATACAACGTCCGCTCCAAGCCAGAACCGGTAGACCGCGGTTCGTCAGACTTCACGCCCTGTGGCAAGGTGCCCGGCTCGGATCGCGCCGGGCGGGATCGGCGGCGGCGTTGCCCGCCGCCTCGTGGGATGCCTCGCCTTCATGGCGTCCTGCCGAAACCTGCTTTATGAAGGTCGACGTCGGGCCCGCCGCTCCGGGTGGGCGTCAACTGCCAGGACAGACCAAACCGCATGCTCACCCGCATCCTGTCCATGCCGCTGATCCTGATCCTGATGGGGGCAGGGGCGCTGGCGATGTACGTGCCGGGCGGGGTAGCCGCCGCCACCCGGGATTGGGAGGGTGCGCGCGCATTTTCTTACAGCGGAACGATCTTTCTTGCCTTCGCTGCGATGATTGGCATCGCGACCGCTGGCCATACACCGAAAAACCAGGCCCGCAGCCACCTTCTCGCGCTGCTCGGCGCCTTCACGGTGCTTCCCGCCATGTTGGCGGTCCCATTCTACGAGTCCGTCGGCAACACCCGGTTTCTCAACGCTTATTTCGAAATGGTCTCGAGCCTTACCACAACCGGTGCCACGCTCTTCGACGATCCCGCGCGGCTGTCGGGGGCGGAGCACCTGTGGCGTGCCCTTGTGGGCTGGTTCGGCGGTTTCCTGATCTGGGTCACCGCCATCGCCATTCTGGCGCCGCTGAACCTCGGCGGGTTCGAGGTTCTTGCCCCGGCCCGTTCCGGCGAGGCCGCCGCGGCCCATAGCCAGATCATCCGAATCGCGGATCCGTCCCTGCGCCTGCAACGCCATGCGCTGGTCCTGTTTCCGATCTACGGCACGCTGACGCTGTTGTTATGGGTGGGTCTTCTGATCCTCGGCGACGCGCCGCTGGTCGCGCTTTGTCATGCGATGTCGGTGCTGGCCACCAGCGGCATCTCCCCCGTCGGCGGCGTTACCGCCGCGGGATCGGGCTTTGGCGGCGAGTTTCTGATTTTTCTGTTTCTCGGCTTCGCCTTGTCTCGCGGCACGTTCGCCCGCGACAGCCGCGACGGCGGCGTGTCGAAACTGACGCAGGACCCCGAGCTTCAGATGGGTCTGTTCATCGTGGCCGCCGTGCCGTTTTTCCTGTTTCTGCGTCATTGGATCGGCGCCATCGAAGTCGAGGCCGCCCAGTCGGTCTGGCAGGGGCTGCAGGCGTTCTGGGGCGGCGCCTTCACGGTTCTGTCGTTCCTGTCCACCACAGGCTTTGAAAGCGCCGCCTGGGATACCGCGCGCGACTGGTCGGGGCTCGACACGCCGTCGGTGATCCTGATGGGGCTCGCGGTCTTCGGCGGCGGCGTCGCCACGACGGCGGGCGGGGTCAAATTGCTGCGCGTCTACGCGCTTTATAAGCACGGCACGCGCGAGCTGGAGCGCCTGGTCCACCCGAGTTCCATCGGCGGCTCGGGGCAAACGGCGCGTTATCTGCGTCGCCAGGGAGCTTATGTCGCCTGGATCTTCTTCATGCTCTTCGCGATCTCCATCGCGGCGGTCATGCTGGCGCTTTCGCTGACCGGCCTCGGCTTTGACGACGCCGTCGTCCTGACGATCGCGGCGCTATCCACAACCGGGCCGCTGGCCCCGATCGCCGGGGACGGGCTCGGCTATGCCATGCTCAGCGACGCCGCCAAGGTGATCCTTGCCGCCTCGATGGTGCTTGGCCGGCTTGAAACCCTGGCCATCATCGCACTGCTCAACCCGGAGTTCTGGCGCAGCTGAGAAAGCCCTTGAAATGCAACCAAAACGGGCAGTTTTTTTGGGGCTGGAATCTTGGCTACAGCCGCTCCATACTCTGCCGCATATGCAAAGCGGGCGTGCCCGCGGGGCAGAGTGAATAAACAAGGGCAAAAGACCAATGGCTGCTGACAAGCAGAATTTGCAGGATGCGTTTCTGAATCATGTGCGCAAGACGAAAGTCTCGGTCACGATCTTTCTGATCAACGGTGTTAAGCTGCAGGGTGTCATCACCTGGTTCGATAATTTCTGCGTGCTGCTGCGCCGGGACGGCCAGTCGCAGCTCGTCTACAAACATGCGATCTCGACGATCATGCCGTCGCAGCCGATCAGCCTTTACGACGGCGAAGAGTAACGCGTGAGCCTGGGCGACACGCCGGTCACCCGCGCCTGGGTCCTGCACCCCGACATCGCCACCGATCGTGCCCGGCGCGACGCGTCGCCCGCGTTGGAGGAAGCCGTGGCGCTCGCCGCGGCGCTGCCGGACCTGCAGGTTGTCGGCGCGGACGTCGTGCGGCTGCAAAAGCCCCAGCCGGGGCTTCTGTTCGGCTCGGGCAAGATCGAAGAGCTTGGCGACCGGTTCAGCCGCGAAGACACGGATTTGGTCCTGATCGACGGCCCGGTCACACCGGTTCAGCAGCGCAATCTGGAAAAGAAATGGAAGATCAAGATCCTCGACCGGACCGCACTGATCCTGGAGATCTTCGCCGATCGCGCCCGTACCCGCGAGGGCGTTCTGCAGGTCGAGCTGGCCGCGCTGTCGTATCAGCGCACCCGGCTGGTGCGGGCCTGGACCCACCTGGAGCGCCAGCGCGGCGGGCTTGGGTTTGTCGGCGGTCCCGGTGAAACCCAGATCGAGGCCGACAGGCGCGCCATCGACGAGGCGATCACCCGTATTCGCCGTCAGCTTGGCAAAGTCGTCAAAACCCGCGAACTGCACCGTTCGGCGCGCAAGAAGGTGCCGTTCCCGGTGGTGGCGCTGGTGGGCTACACCAACGCAGGGAAATCCACGCTTTTCAACCGGATGACCGGGGCGCGGGTGATGGCGAAGGACATGCTTTTCGCCACGCTGGATCCAACGATGCGCGGTCTGACGCTGCCGGGCGGGCGCAAGATCATCCTGTCCGACACCGTGGGCTTCATCTCGGACCTGCCGACACAGCTTGTCGCCGCCTTCCGTGCCACGCTGGAGGAAGTGCTGGAGGCCGATCTGATATGCCATGTGCGCGACATCAGCCATCCCGAGACCGAGGAACAGGCCGCCGATGTCGCGGCGATCCTGGGCGAATTGGGCGTCGGCGAGCACACGCCTCAATTAGAGCTGTGGAACAAGATCGACCTGCTGCCCGCGACCGAGCGCAGCCCGCTGCTGGCCCGCGCCGCGCGCGACCGCGCCATCTTCCCGATCTCGGCCCTTTCGGGCGAGGGAATAGACGCCCTGCTGGATGCAGTGGCCGATGCGCTCGACGAACGGCGCAGCGAGCACCGTCTGCACTTGCCTTTCACGGATGGAAAGCGCCGGGCCTGGCTGCACGATCAGGGCGTTGTCGAGGCGGAAACCCAAACCGAGGATGGGTTTGACCTGACCGTGCGCTGGACACCGCGGCAGGAAATGCGGTTTCGGGAGATCTGAGGCTATGGCGGCCATCCAAGTCCGCGAAGGGAGTCACGCCGACATTCCCGCGATTCGTACGATCCTGAACGAGATCATCCGGATCGGCGGCACGACCGCCTATCAGGTGGAACTGACCGAGGCAGAGGCGGCGGCGCATTTCCTGACCGGCCAGGACGTGGTCCTGTGCCATGTGGCTCTGGACGAAGCCGGCGCCGTGGCTGGGTTTCAGGCGTTACAGCGCCACGCAGGGCTGCCGCCGGATGTCGCCGACATCGCCACCTTTGCCCGCCGGACGCCGCGGCGACCGGGCATTGGCGCCGCATTGTTTTCAGAAACCCATCGGGCTGCCGCCGGGCTGGGCTGGGCCCAGATCAACGCCACAATCCGTGCCGACAACGACGGCGGGTTGGCCTACTATGCCAAGATGGGCTTTCGCCGGCATGCCGTCGCGCGCGGCGTACCGCTGCGCGATGGGACGCCGGTGGACCGCGTGTCGATGCGGTTCGACCTGGGCGCCTGAGGCGCGATCTCGGATTCGGGCGGCGACCGGCCTGAAGTTGCCATTCGCAACCAGGCTTCTGGCGCGGCTTCGCGCTCGACAGGCGACGTCCGTTTCAGGCCGGAGCCTGCCGAACCGCGGTTTCCTCGAACCTCGTCCCGCTCTAGCATTCCCCCAGCCGCAAAGGAGGCGAAGGCACGCGCATGACCGACACCGTCCCGATCACCCTTGCCTATCACCGCGAGGCTGCCGCGGCCCATATGCTGACCAGGATCCCGCAGGCCCATATCGACACCCCCGTCGACAGCGTCGTGCAGCAGCTTCGCGGGCAACAGTTCGAGTCCGCCGACACCGTCTTTGTCACCGATCACGAGGGCCGGCTGGAGGGCATCGTGCGGATCAACGATCTGTTCGCGAACGGCGCGCTGAAGATCGGCGAGATCATGGAGCCCGAACACCAGGCCGTCCGCCCGGGCGACGACCAGGAACAGATCGCCGCGCTGGCGATCCGGCTCAATATGATCGCCGTGCCGGTCGTCGACGAAGACGGCCGCCTGATCGGCGCGGTTCCGCCCGAGGCGCTGTTCCGGATCCTGCGCGAAGAGCATATGGAGGACCTTCAGCGCATCGCCGGTATTGCCGCGCATGAGGAGGGTCCGGGCGCCGCGCTCGATGCGCCGTTGCGCGACCGGTTCCGGCGGCGCATTCCCTGGCTGATCTTCGGGCTGTTCGCGTCCTCGGTGATCACGGTCGTGATGATCGGCTTCGAACACACGCTGGCCACGAACGTCTCGGTCGCCTTTTTCGTGCCCGCCCTGGTTTATATCGCGGGCGCGATCGGGTCGCAGGCGGTGTCGGTGTCGGTCCGGGGGCTGGCGACGCATGACGTGTCGATCCGGACGCTTCTGCGCGACGAGATGCTGATCGGACTGGCCATCGGCGCGGTGCTGGGACTGATTGCGGCCGGGGCGGTGCTGGGCGTTTTCGGCGACGCGGTCCTGGCGCTGGCGGTCGGGCTGGCCGTTTTGGGCGGCGGGGCCGTGTCGGCCGTCGTCGGCTTTGCGCTGCCATGGGCATTCCAGAGGGTGGGATCGGACCCGGCGATGGGATCGGGGCCGATCTGCACCATCATCCAGGATGCGGCCAGTCTGACGATCTATTTCCTGTTGGCGTCGCTCCTGCTGCTTTGACCGATCAGCGCGGGACAAGCCGGGTAATCCCCACCGCCGCCGCCCGCGCAAGCGCCGGGTCGAGCGACATCGGGATATATTCGCCGCGCCGCCACAGCTCTCCCAGATCGTCGTAGTGCCGGCTCAGCGGGTGGCCGGACTGGCCGGTCGAGATGATGAAGACAGAACTGTCGGGATCGGCGAAGTCGTAGACGCCCCGGTATCCGGCGCCGTGCACGTTCAGGAAGGGTTGCGGATCCCGGCCAGAGGTGCGGCCCCTGAGCAGCGTATTGTCGCCGCCCGAGGTCGATTGCCGGACATTCACGAACCAGCGCAGCACCGGCAGGTCGCCCAGTACCTGATGGTCGTGCGTCGCCTGATGCGCATCGCCCCAGCGCAGCGATTCCAGCGTGCCGCCATGGCTTTCGGCCAGCCAGACAAGCGCGTCGTCCAGTGCAAGGCGGGCGATATCGGTGCAGGTCTCGGTCGCAGCCGATTGCAGCACGTCGCACCAGGCAGAGGCACCGTCGACATCGCGGAAGACGCGCTCGATGAACAAGGGTTCCACATGGCGGTAGTCGCGGGCGAGCGGGCCCAACTCGTCGCGGATCAGCCGGTCCTGCAGCGCGCGCATCCAGGCCGAGTAGATCAGCGGTTCGGGCAGATGCTCGTTCATCTCGCCGTTCCAGTCGGCCAACAGCAGCAGCGCCTCCTGCCGGCGGCGTTCGGTGGTGCCGGCCGGCGCGGCCTCGCCGGTGAACCACAGATCCTTGGCCACCAGCGGCAGCAGGGCGCGGGCGGTCACCGACACCGTATCCAGCTGCGCCTCGATAAAGCTTTCGCGGGTGTGCACCTCGCGGTTCTGCATCAGCCTCCGCCAGCGCTGGACCCGCTGGGTATCGCCCCAGTCGTGGCTGACATGCAGCGGGAAGGGGCGCTCGACAGTCTTGTTGTTGGTATTGCCCAGAATACCGCCTTCCGGGGCGATGAATTCGGGGTTTGCGGTATAGTTCAGGACGCCCTGCCACCGGTTGAGCTGCAGCCAGCCGGGCGAGGGCAGCCTGCCGAATGTCTGATGCCCCGCTGTGCGGCGCGGCATGGCGCCGATGGTCTTCATCGCGATGGTTTCGGCATCGGCCATGGTCAGGTTCTGACTGGGGGCGATGTAGCGTTCGGCAGCGGCGAGCCCTTCGGCGACGGATTTCGATCGCATCAACGCGAGCCCTGCGCTCATCGAGGTATCGTCGCGCGACAGCGCCGTCCAGGCCAGCGATGTGACATGCCCCGGCGGTGTGATGGGCCCCAGCGAGAAATGATGGCCGGGCAGGACCGGGCCGTTTTCCGTCCACTGCAGGGTGATGCTGACCGGTTCGGCGTCCTTCACCTCGATGATCGAGGTCCGCGTGCGCATCGGCTTGTAGCCTTCGGGCGTCAGGGCCTCTGAGGGGTTCTCCGGATTGAGCTGTTCGATATAGACATCCTGGTCGTCCAGATAGGACGAGGTCAGGCCCCAGCCGAAGCCCTCGCTGCGGCCGACCAGCACCAGCGGCATGCCCGGGATCGTGCCGCCGATGACGCCGCCCGATTGCAGATCCAGCCGGGCGAGATACCAGGTCGAGGGGGCGGAAAAGCCCAGATGCGGGTCGTTGGCCAAAAGCGTGGCGCCTGCGGCGGCGCGGGAGGGGGCGGCGGCCCAGGCGTTGGACGCACCCGCCAGCCCGCGCGGCTGCATCGGTGTCAGCCCGTGGTCGGGCCGCGGCGCGGCCTCGGCATAGCGGGGCAGGGAGGGGAACAGATCGGCATAGCGCGGCAGCGCAGCGATGCCGGCGCCGGGCGCGTCGGGAAGGATGTCGGTCAGGCGTTCGTTGGGCAAAAGCAGCGATGTGCGGGCGCGCAGCACCTCGTCCTCCAGATGCCCTGACAACTGCAGCGCCATGAGCCTGATGATCGCGAGCGAATCCGCGGGCTGCCAGGGGGCGATCCGGTTCGAGAACAAAAAGAGTTCGGGTGCGCCGCGCCCCAGCGCGTTTTCGTTCACCCTCTGCAGCCGGGCGTTTACGCCCTTGGAATAGGCCTCGAGCGCGGCGGTCGTGTAGGCATCCTGTGCCGCGACCGATTGCACCGACAGGCCGTAGAAATCGAACCGCCGCAGAAGCTCGTCGATCTTGACGGTGCGTTCCCCGAAGAGTTCGCTCAGCCGTCCTTGCGCGGTGCGCCGCAGCATGGTCATCTGCCACAGCCGGTCCTGCGCATGAGCAAAGCCCAGACCAAAGAACACGTCCGTATCGGACTGGCCGAAGATATGCGGCACGCTGGCGTTGTCGCGCACGATCTCGACCTCGGCATCGAGGCCTTCGACCGTTTGCGCCGCAGTGAAGTCCGGCAGCGAGCGCGCGGCGAAATAGTAGACCAGCGCCAGCACCAGAGCCGCCAGGACCATGAGCCCGGTGAAGATCCTAAGAAGCCAGCGAAACGTCCGTGCCATGGTGATCCCGGTTGACCGCGGGGTTGAAGCCGTTAGGTAGACAGCCGAACGCGGCTAGGCAATGGGGGATGGACCGGCATGGCGAAAGTAGCTTTTCTGGGATTGGGCGTGATGGGCTATCCGATGGCGGGGCATTTGGCCGCCGCCGGACACGAGGTCACCGTCTACAACCGCACAGCGGCCAAGGCCGAAGCCTGGGTCGCCCAGCATGGCGGTGCGGCGGCGGCGACGCCGCGCGATGCGGCGCAGGGGGCGGAATTCGTGATGGCCTGCGTCGGCAACGACGACGACCTGCGGTCCGTCTGCCTGGGCGAAGTCGGCGCACTGGCGGGCATGGGCGCGGGCACGGTCTTTGTCGATCACACCACGGTGTCGGCGGCGGTCACGCGCGAGATGTTTGCCGCGGCGAACGAGCGGCAGATTTCCTTTGTCGACGCGCCGGTCTCGGGCGGCCAGGCGGGCGCCGAGAATGGCCAGCTGGTGATCATGTGCGGCGGCGATCAGGGCGCGTTCGACCGGGCCGAGCCGGTGATGGACGCCTATGCCAAGCTTTGCAAGCGGCTGGGGGAAAGCGGATCGGGCCAGCTGACGAAGATGGTCAACCAGATCTGTATCGCCGGGCTGGTACAAGGGCTGAGCGAGGGTCTGCATTTCGCCGAAAAGGCCGGCCTCGACGGGCGCGCGGTGGTCGAGGTGATCGGCGGCGGTGCGGCGGGGTCGTGGCAGATGGTCAACCGCTACGAGACGATGCTGGACGATCATTTCGAGCACGGCTTTGCGGTGGACTGGATGCGGAAGGATCTTGGCATATGCCTGTCGACGGCGGACGAGAACGGCGCCGCGCTGCCGGTCACGGCCCTGGTCGACCAGTTCTACAAGGAGGTCCAGAAGATCGGCGGCGGGCGCTGGGATACATCATCGCTGATCAAGCGGCTGCGGGCGCTCGACGGCTAGATGCTCCCAGTGGGGGGTGGGGCCAGCTTTCCGGCTCTGCTTGCGGAGACACGAGGGCGAGATGTGTGGTGTGGAACTCTTGGGCGGTTTTGGCCTGGAGCGGACGTTCCCGATCAGTCTTCAGGCGCGGAATCAAGGCCGCAGGCCGCCGCGCCATCGCCGACCCGCCCCGGAGGGGAGGCGATTTTCTGACGGCGCGTATCGCATTGAGGTCGTGCGGACTTTGCGGGGATAAATCGAGCCGTTCAGAGGTCCGGGTCGCCTCCCCGCGGGTCGGCGATGGCGCAGCTTAGCGCTCAATAGGCAAGGTCCGCTCCAGGCCGGAACCGGTCGAACTTGGCGTCATCGAGGTTCATCCCGCGCCGCCAACCCCGGCACTTTCATGCACGAGCTTTGTCGCCATCGAGACAGACCCGCAGATCGCCGTTGCACGCCGAGGCGAACCTGACGAAAAAAGATCAGCCGCGGCTCTGCCTGGCGGCAAACAGCCAGACGCCGGCCAGCCCGAAGCTGACGAGCGCGTTCCAGGTCGCCATGCTGAGGCTCAGGAACTCCCAGGCGACCTCGTCGCATTTCACCAAAGGCGGGCCGACATCGCGGCTGGTGTCCAGAAGATCGGCGGTGCTGAGCCCGGTGATGTCGCCCGATACGGCACAGGCCGTAATCCCCTCCCACCAGTCGCGCTCGACCCCGGTGTGAAAGACGCCGATGCCGGCGGTGGTCAGCGCGGCGAGCGCTCCAAGCAGCGGCAGGGCCCGTCCGGGCAGGGCCAGTGCGATCAGGCCGATGACGACGGCCGCGCCGTGCGGCCAGCGCTGCCAGAGGCACATCTGGCAGGGGGCGTATCCCAGCATCTGAAAGCCGAAGGCGCCAAGCAGCAATGCCAGCGACCCGCCGGCGGCGAGCAGAACAGTATGGGTGCGTGTCATAGGTACCTCGCCAACAGGACACCTCCGATCAGGAGCACGACAAAGATCGTGAACATCAATCCCAGCCGCCTTTCTATAAAATACCGAATCGGCTCGCCGTATTTCCAGAGTAATCCCGCCACGACGAAAAACCGCAGGCCGCGGGCCAGGATCGAGGCGGCGATGAACACCGGCAGACTGAGCGCGGTTGCGCCCGACAGGATCGTGATCACCTTGTAGGGAAACGGCGTGACCCCGGCGACCAGGACGGCCCAGGCGCCCCAGTCGTTGTAGCGGGCGCGGAATTCGTCGAAATAGGCTTCTTTCCCGTAAAACTCCAGCACCGGGCCGCCGACGGTCTCGAAAAGGCCATAGCCGATATAGTATCCAAGCAACCCGCCCAGGACCGACGCCGCCAGCGCCACGCCTGCGATCAGGAAGGCGCGGGAGGGGGCTGCGAGGATCATCGGAATCATCAGGATGTCGGGCGGGATCGGGAAGACCGAGCTTTCCAGGAACGCCACGATTGCCAGGGCCCACAGCGCATTCCGTGACGCCGCCAGCGAAACCGTCCAGTCGTAAAGCCGCCTGACCATGCCTGCCCTTGCCTTTTGCGCCCCTTTGGCCATGGCCGGGCGCAGAGGTCAAGCGGGCCTGCACCGGCTTGATGTCCGATGCCCCTGCGGTCGGCGAGTTCCGACCCGGAACAGGCATTTGCGTGCGGCCCTTGGCGCAGACTATCTCGCGATGGGCAACGGCAGCGCAAGAGCCAAACCGGCCCGGCAAGCCGCTCACGACACAGCGCGCCCTGCGATGACCCCGGTGACGTGCAATTCCAAAACCCTCGAAACGCGGTTGCGGTCAATCCGCGGGCGCGGGCGTGCCCGCAAGGACGGTCTCGAAGAGGTCCAGATACCTTGGGCCTGTGCTTGCGATGTCGTGCCGGCGCGCCTCTGACCTGGCCCAGGCGCCAAGCTGCGCCTGCTGTTGCGGGTCGCGCGCCAGCGCGACCACACGGGATGCGAGCGCCGCGGCATCGCCGGGCGGAACCAAAAGCCCGGCGCCGTCGCCCGTCAGGACCGACGCATAGCCGGAATTGGCCGCGGCAACCGGCAGGGCACCGGCGGACATCGCCTCGGTCAGTACGAGACCGAAGCTTTCGCCATAGGGCGCGGGGGCGAGGAAGACATCGGTTTCAGCGAGCAGGCGACACGCGGCGGCATCTTCGGGACGCGGCAGGAACCGCAGACGGTCGGAGACGGCGGCCTCGACCCGCGCACGCATCGGGCCGTCGCCGGCGATTGTAAGGCGGGCCCGCGGCAGCGCATCGGCGATCCGGGGCCAGGCCTGCAGCAGGATATCGACGCCCTTGCGCGGTTCGAGGCGGCCGAGGAACGCCAGGTGCAGGCATTCCTGCCTGACGCGGCCCCCTGCGGCGTCGCGCCATGGCGCGAGATCGACCGAGGGCGGCAGCACAACCGTCTGCAACCCCGGTATCAGCCGCTCCAGCAGGGGCTGGGGGGATGCCGAGGGAACCACGACCGCCTGAACCTGCGGCAGAATGCGCCGGGCGGCCCAGCGGATGTAGCGGTCGACAGGTCCCCGGGCGTCCGCTGCGGGCAGAGTTGCATGCACCGTTGCGACGGTGGGAAGGCGCAATGCGCGCCACATCTGCC
This sequence comes from Rhodobacter sp., assembly GCA_030065095.1. Taxonomy (GTDB): domain Bacteria; phylum Pseudomonadota; class Alphaproteobacteria; order Rhodobacterales; family Rhodobacteraceae; genus JASJCA01. The sequence goes on along the minus strand of JASJDP010000009.1, from coordinate 37,968 downwards.
ACGTCAGCAGCGGCGTCCAGGGGGTATGCATGTGGATCAGATCCGCGCCCCAGGCATGCAGTTCTCGCGCCCAGGCCCTGCGTTGCCGCGTCGGCGCCCAGCTGACCTCGAATCCGGTACCGTGGACGTTCACGGCGCGGGAGGTCCCGATTTCGATCACTTCACCCGGCGGCTTGGTCCGTTGCCCGGGGGCGGGGGGCGCCAGGATGCGCGAGGCATGGCCTTCGCCGTTCAGCCAGGCGGCGAAGTCGCGCACATGGCGCTGCACGCCGCCGGGGCGGGTCATGTCGTAGGGGCAGATATGGACGATCTTCATCGGCCGATCGTGCGGAAGAGCGGCAATAGGCCCTCGAGCACGTCAAGCACCGCATAGACGAGAAGCGCGATCACGGCATAGCCCAACCACGGGCCGCTCAGCGCCAGAAACGGCAGAAGGCCGGAGATCCCGGCCAGGAACACCGGCACCGCGTTTTTCAGGCTGATCGGCGCCGGCGGCGACCCGTCATCCGCATCCAGGCGGTCGCGGGCCGTTCGCGCCATCAGCCGCACCCAGGCGGCGGCGCAGGCGACCGCGGACCAGCCCCAGCCGGCGTCGAGCGTCCGGTCGGCAAGGATGCCGATGGCGAGGTACAGAAAGCCCCATTGCGCCATGTCGGTCAGAAAATCCACATCCGCCCCCGCCTGCGACGTGGTTCCGGTGACCCGTGCCAGCGTGCCGTCCGCGCAATCGAGCACCTGAAAGACCAGCCCCGTCACGGCCACCCAGAGACCCGCTGTTCCGATCGGAACCGCATAGGCCAGAACAGGCAGCGCGAAAGCCAGCAACAGGGCGGCAAGCGACACGGCCATCGCGCCGATCCGCAGCCGCACGAAGACCCAGACCAGAAAGAATCCCGGCACCCGGCACAACAGCGCGGTCGACCAGTTGCCGCGCATCTCTTCGGCGAACTTCTCGCTTCTGAGGTCCCGAAAGATGTCCTTCAGGCGATAGTGGCTTTCTGACGTCACGCGGGGCTCCCTGCCTTGATGCCCCGGACCGCCTAGCATAGGGTCCGCCACGGATGCGAGCGGTTCTGTAGGATCACCAGGGGACGTCATGGCCGAGATCACCGCGATTGTGCTTGCGGCGGGCCTGGGCGTGCGCATGGGCCCGCGCGGCAAGCTCATGCCGAAAGGGCTGTTGCAGGTCGGCGGCGCGACCCTGATCGAACAGTCGGTGGCGGCACTGCGGTCCTGGGGCGCGGCGCGGATCAGGATCGTCACGGGGCATCTGAGCGATCAATTCGAGGCGGCATTCGCGGGCACGGATGTCGAACTGTGCCACAACCCGCATTACGCAACGACCGGCAATCTGTGGTCGCTGGCGGTGGGTCTTGAGGGGGCCGAGGGGCCGTGCCTGATCCTCGAAGGCGATCTGATCTACGCACCGCAGGTTTTGGATGCGGTCGACGGCACCTCGAACCGGTTTCTGGTCTCGACGCCGACGGGTGCGGGGGACGAGGAATATGTCTGGGCCGCCGGTGTCCAGGGCGGGCCGCTGCATATGCTGGACGTGTCCAAGGATATCCGCAGGCGGGCCGAGCCGCCGCTTGGCGAGATGATCGGGGTGACCGAACTGACGGCGCAGGCGGTGGCGCGGATGCGCCGGGTGGCGCTGGACGTCATGGCGCAGAACCCCGAGGAGCACTACGAGCCAGGGCTGGTGGCGCTGAGTCGCGAGGATGCGATCGAATGCGTTCTGCTCGAGGGCGTGCCCTGGGCCGAGATCGACGACGAACGGATGCTGGAACGCGCCGAACGGGTTGTTTTTCCGAAGATTCAGGCATGGCGGGCGCGGCATCGGGGCAGCGGGGCCCCGGCCGCCTGAGGCCTCACGCCATTTTTCGCAGGAACACCCATGCGATTGCCAGGCCCAGGACCGGCGCGCCGAGCGTGGCCAGCGGGGCCGAAAGCACGCCAAGCTCTCCCAGAGCCCAGAACACCTTGAGCGACACCACGGCGCTGTAGCCCATCGCCGCCAGTCCGATCAGGCGGGCGATCATCATCTGCCGGCCGGTATAGCCCGCCTGCGCCAGCACCACGCCCAGGAATGCAAAGCTGACCGCGGCCAGCCAGACGGTCATCCGCCGCCAGAGCGCGACATCGACCTTGGCCGCGTTGCGGTAATTGGGCAACGCGTCGAGCCATAAAAGCGCGTCCTGCGGCAGGTAGAACTCGGGCACGCCCAGATAGGTCAGGTTCTGGGGCAGCAGTTCCAGCGTGATGGGAAAGTCCTCGAATTCAAGCGACTGGCCGTTCTGCTGCAGTTCCCAGGCGTAGCCGTCCAGCAGGGTCCACTGGATCGGCTCGCGGCCCGGCACCATGCGTTCGGCGGCATAGATCGCCTTCAGCCGCGGCGCGCGGATGCCCACAAAGACCAGCACGTTGCGCATCTCGGGCGGATCGGCGCGCAAGACCTCGCCGCGCAGCGCCGTGTCGCCGCTGACAAACCAGTGTTCGCCCTGAAGCCAGTCCTGCCGGAAGCGGCGGGCATAGTCGCCAAATCCCGTCTCGACCTGGGTCCAGACGGCGGCGGGGCGCCAGCGCGCCTCGAGACCGTCGAGCACGGCGCCGGTAAAAAGCCCGACCCAGAGAACCGCGGCGAACATCCGCCATGGCGACGCGCCGGAGGTGACCAGGACGACGGTCTCGAGCCGCTCGCGGCGCACGATTTCGGCCAGGAAGACGCCGAAGAAACAGGCGATGGGCAGCATCCGGGCCAGGATGTCGACGGCGCGGTGACCGAGATAGGGCAGGGCGAGCGACAAAAGCGGGGTGCCGGATTCGCCGGCGGCGCGGCGCAGGCTGGGGAAGTGTTCGGCCAGGTCGATGGTCCAGGCGATCATCAGCAGAAGGAAGCTGATCAGCACGATCATCTTAAGGTAATCGGTGACGGCGCGGCGCGTCGCAATGCCGAAAAGCGCACTGCGCAGGCGGGCGATGGGATAGCTGCGCAAGGCCGTCATCCCCGGTCCCGGCTGGGGGCGATCATCACCTCGCCGCGGACAAGGATATATCCGAGCGGGATCGCGAGCCCGAGCGCAAAGACGCCCGCCGCGCTGAGCCAGAACCCCTGGGCGCCGAGCGCTGCGGCATCGCCCAGAGCGGCGCGACCCAGGATATCGGCGACCAGGACGGTGACGGCTGCGACCGGCAAGGCCAGATAACGGCCCGACCGCGTTCCGGCCCAGGAGGCTCCGGCAACCGCGATCAGCGCGGCGATCGGACACAGCAGCGCGCGCGCCAGCATCTCGCCGAACCGGCGCGACGGCTCTGCCGCGACCTCGCCGCCGAGCGCCAGCGGCAGGCCAAGCCCGATCTGATAGAGCAGCCGTTCCTGCGACCGGCGCGCGACATCCGCAGCGTCGACCAACTCGCTGACCTGAAAGTCAAACGTCGCCGTGCCGACATTCACTCTGGAGAAATTGAGCGCCGGTCCGGATCCGGTCTGTGGCTCGGGGATCTCCTGCACGGACCCGGGCCCGCCGGAATAGTCGCGAAACCCCTCCATGCGGACCTGATAGCCCTGGCCGCTTTCCAGCCCGACGACGGTCCAGTCGTCGGCCTGACTGACACGCCAGTTCCCGTCGGCGTCGGGATTGAACACGAAGATGTTGCCACGCTCGGCCGTCGGGTCCTGCGACGGGGTGGCGATCACGGTGCGGCCCTCGAACTGGCGGATCGCGTTGCTGGGGCCCGGCTCGGTCAGCTGCTCGATGACGTAGCGCGCCTGCAACTCATGCATCGTCAGCCGCATGGCAAAGACCGACATCGGGATCAGGAAGCCCGACAGCAGCAGGCTGGCGACAAATCCGAGGAATCCGACCCAAAGCGCATAAACCGGTATCCGGGTCCAGCGCACGCCCGCGCCTGCGCAGATGATCAGTTCGTTGTCGTCCCGCGCCGCGGTGACCGCGAAATAGACCCCCAACATCAGCGCCAGGGGCAGGGCGAAGTCGATCATCTGCGGCGACCGGTAGACCAGCAGCAGCGCGACGTCGAGCGCATTGCCGCCATTCGACACGGCGCGTTCCAGAACGGATGTGAAGGTGTCGGACAGAAAGATCACCTCGACCAGCAACAGGATGCCGTAGACGGTTCGCATCGTACGCCGCCGCAGCAGGCGCACCATGGGACCGCCGCCGATCATCGACCGGATGCGCCCCGGGCGCGGGCATGTCGGGTGTGTGTCACAAGGCCGAGTGTGCGGTGGACGCGCGCCATTTTCAAACAGGTTTCAGCGGTCTGCTACCTTAGGCGAGCCCGGACAGAACCGCAAAGACGGCAAGTCCCGCGCCCGCTGCGATCCAAGCGTCGGTGATATCCAGAAGGCCGCCCTGATTGCGGATCACCGGGGGATAATCCTTGATCCCGCTGAGGCGTTTGAGCCGCGAGGCCGCGAGGTCTCCGGCCACGGCCAGGACGCCCACGCACAGCGCCAGCCCCGCCGAGGCCGGTACCGGCGCATCGAACAGCAGCTTTCCGACAAGGGCGGCGGTCAGCATCAGCATCACTGCGCCCGCCGCCAGCCCCTCGACGGTCTTGCGCGGGCTGAGGAGGGGAAACGCCTTGGTCCGTCCAAAGAGCTTGCCGCCGAGCAGGGCGTAGCTGTCGAAGGTCTCGACCAGGAAGAACGCGGCCAGAAGCCAGACGCCGAGATCCTGGTTTCCGGCGGCGACGAAGATCATCAGCGGAATGCCGGGGAACGCGGCCAAAAGCAGCGAAACGCCGAGGTAGCTGATCGGATTGGGAATTCTTAGCCAGACGAGGAGCCCGCAAAGCGCCAGGGCCGCCAGAGAGGGCCAGATCAAGGCTTCCAGGGGCTGTGTGGCGCCCAGCAGCACCGCCGCGGCAAGCGCGGCGCCCGCCGGAAGGACCACCCGCAGGCGGGCGCCCCTGCGCGCGAGGGCAACAAAGGCCGCCTCGAACCCGATGCGCAGCGTCAGCGCGATCAGGCACAGGGTCAGAACCCAGCCCCCCACCCAGACCGCGCCGACCGCGGCGATCACGATGACGGCCTCGGCATGCAGGATCGGCAGCGTCTCCTTCGCCGCGGGGGCATACCGCCGAAACGGCAGCAGCCCCAGAACGGCGACATAGCCGACGCCAAGCAGCACCAGGCAGGTCAGCGCGATCGTGTCGATATCCAGTGCCATCGTCAGCCGCCCTTGCGGCGCACCACCCAGCCCTGCCAGGCGCGCAGGGCGGGGGCGAGCAGGCTGTGCAGCATCAAAAGCGCCTGCATCTGAAAACCGGGCGCGGCCGCAAACCGGCCCCGATCCGCGCGGCGCAGGATCAGGCGGGCCACGTCCGCCGGCTTCCAAAGACCTCCGCCCTTGGTGATCTCCTTGGTGGCCTCCGGCTTGAACCGTTCTTCAAAGGCCAGCATCGCCGTGTCAGTGTCGGGCGGGTAGGCGAGCGTGACGCCGACGCCCCTTGGCGCAAGCTCGACCCGCAGCACCTCTGCCAGTCCGCGCATGGCAAATTTCGACGGTGCATAGGCGCCATAGCCATAAATGCCAAAGAAAGCCGCACCGGAGGCGACGAAGACCAGCTTGCTTCCCGCCTGCATGGCGGGGACGCAGCCCTTGGCGAAATGAAGCGCGCCCAAGTAGTTGACGCGCATGTGGTCGAGGTGAAGATCGAGATCCTGGTCCAGGAACGCGCCCGGCTGGGCGATCCCGGCATTGGCGATGGCCCAGCCCGGAGGACCAAGATCGGCAATGGCCCGTTCCACGGCCGCGCGGCAGGCGTCGCGGTTGCCGACATCGACGGCGAAAGTCGCGATCCGGACGCCGGGCGATTCGCGCTCAAGCACTTTAGCTGCAGCGTCCAGCCTGTTGGCATCGCGCGCGAAAATCGCAACGGGATGTCCGCGGCCGGCAAGCTGCCGGGCAAGCTCCAGCCCGATGCCGCTGGAGCCGCCCGTGATGAAGGCCGGGGCCCTTGCCGTCACGCCGGACCATGCCCCGCGAAGGCCAGCAGGCGGTCATGGGCCTCGGGGTCGTCATACTGCACCGGCGGGTGCTTGAAGAGGAACGCGCTGGCATCCTCGATGGGTCCGGCAAGGCCGCGCTGACGCGCAATCCGGGCACAGCGAATCGCGGTGATCGCCATGGCTGCGGCGTTCGGACTGTCCTCGACCTCGAGCCGCATCTCGACGCTGGTCTTCGCACCGCCCAAAAGCTGACCCTCCAGCCGGACATAGGCCACCTTGCGGTCCTGCAGCCAGGGGACATAGTCCGACGGGCCGATCCGGATGTTGCCTTCGGCCAGGCGGGTGTCCATCGCGGTCTGGACCGCCTCGGTCTTCGATTCGCGTTTGGTCGCCAGCCGGTCCATGTCCATCATGTTCATGAAATCGGTGTTGCCGCCGACATTCAGCTGATAGGTGCGGTCGATCTTGACGCCGCGCATGTCCGCAAGATGGGCCAGGGTGCGATGGACCACGGTTGCGCCGAACTGGGCCTTGAAATCGTCGCCGAGAATCGGCAGCCCGGCCTCCTTGAACCGTTTTGCCCAGGCGGGGTTCGAGGCAAGGAAGACCGGAATGCCGTTCACGACGCTGCAGCCCGCGGCCAATGCGCAGTCGGCATAGAATTCCACCGCCTGCTGCGAGCCTACCGGGAGGAAGATGATCATGACTTCCGTCTCGGCGGCTGTCAGCGTCTCGACGATCTCATCCCGCGTCAGGGCAGGGGCGTCGGACGGAACAAAGCTGATCTCGGGCGGCTGGTTCCGCATGAAGGCCGAAACGCCGTCCAGGTCGGGGCCACGGCGGACCTGCGCCGTCTGATCCGAAAGCCTGTCCCAGAAGACTTCGGTGCAGTTCGGCGCGGCCAGAACCGCCTCGCCGACCGGCTTTCCAACCTTGCGCCCATCGACGTCGAAACCCGCGACGATTTCGATATCCTCGGGACGCAAGCCGCCAAGCTCGGGAAAGCTGACGCCAACCGCATCCGGGCCCTTGGCGGTGCAGTAGGAAATCGCCTGAACCAGCGAACTGGCACAATTGCCGACGCCGGCGATGGCCGTACGGATACGCCCGCCTGTGGGTGTGCCCATGGATCCCTCGATCTCGTATTCTCGTTCCGGCGCTTTTGGCATGCGCACGCGCGATGCGCCAGAGCGTTATTGCCGGAATTCGCCGTCGCTGACGCTGAACAATTCGCTGACCGCGCGCCCGGAATTCGGATCGATCCCGTGAAAGGAAAAGGCGGTGACGCGCGGCAGGAAACCGCTTTCGTCCACGCTGACGAACCCATAGACCGGATGAACCTTGCGTCCGCCGATCGTGGTGAAGACCTCGGCCCTGTAAGGTGCGGCCTGGCGCAGAAGCATCGGGAACATCGGCGCGGCGACCGCGTTGACCACCCACTCGCCCGGGGTGTCCTGCGGACGGATGCGCATGCCATAGGCAAAGCGGCGTTCGAACCCGCGCAGCGCCATGCGTTCGCCCGATGTATTGTAGCGGCGCCAGTAGACCTGCGCGGGCGTCTTGGCATTGAGCCTGCCGTCCCGGTCAAACCGCGCGGTATAGACCACGGTATTGGAGTTGGTCGAGCGCTGAATGAAGAACAGCTGATGCGGTTCGTTCGGAACCGGCCATTTCGGCCGGATCAGCGGCAGGCGGGCGCTTTCGGTCACTTTGACGCTGGTCAGGCGCGCGGCGTGAACCGGGGCGGCAACCGACAGCGCCAAAGCACCGCCGATCAATGCGCGGCGGGAGAGGACCATGGTTCGGGCGAAGCCTTTCGTTCAGGAAGACGCCATCTGAACGGGAAGATTATCATGTACGGCGGCGGCGGCAACATCGACCGCGCGCAGGATGTCCTCGTCGCGATGTTCCGCCGAAAAGAAAAAGCGGATCCGCGGCTGGTCCTTGGGCACGCCGACCTGCACGATCGGCGGAGCATAGATGCCGTGTTCCAGCAGCACCTGGCTGACCATCATCGTCTGTTCCGGACTGTCGAAAAACAGCGGGACCACGGCTTCGCCGATGGATTCGCCCGGGTTCAGCCCCGCGGCGCGGGCGCTGTCGCAGAACAGCCGCGACTTGCGCTTCAGCCGCGCGACGCGTTCGGGGTCGGTCTTCAGCACATTCAGGGCAGCGCGGGCGCTGGCCACGGTGGACGGCGCAAGACCCACCGAATAAACGAAGCCGGGCAGCGTGAAGCGCAGCCAGGCGATCACGTCTTCGGAGGCACAGATGAACCCGCCGGACGACACGAACGACTTGGACAGGGTCCCGACGCTCAGCTCGATGCGCGACGGATCGATGCCGAAATGCTCGGTGATGCCCCGGCCTGTCCGGCCGAGCACGCCGAAGGAATGCGCCTCGTCGACCAGCAGCCAGGCGTCGTGACGCTCTTTCATCTCGACCAGACGCGGCAGGTCGGGGATGTCGCCATCCATGGAATAAAGGCCCTCGACGACGATCAGAACGTGACGGTAGTCGCCGCGCGCCTCTTCGAGGCGGCGTTCGAGATCGTCGAGATCGTTGTGGGCGAAGGTCTGGCATTCCATCTTGCCGGACTTGGCGCCGATCACGATGGAATTATGGGCCAGCTCGTCGATCAGCACCAGGTCGCGGGGGCCCAGCAAATGGTTGATCAGCGAGACATTGGTCAGGTAGCCCGAGATCATCGCCAGCACGTCGCCGCAGCCGAAGAATTCGGCCAGTTCCCGCTCGAGCGACCGGTGCGTGCTGCGTTCGCCGCCGACGAGGCGGGACGCACCCGCGCCGGATCCGAATTCGTCGAGCGCGTCGGTCGCCGCCTTCAGCACCTCGGGGTGCCGGGCAAGGCCGAGATAATCGTAATGGGCCAGGCTGACATAGCCGTCGGGTTTGGACCGATACATCTGCTCCAGCCGGTCGACCGGGACGAAGTAGGGATGGCCTTTTTCGATGATCGACTTACCGGCCAGCCGGAAGCGCCGCTCCGCCACTGCAGCAAAACTGGGCCGCTCCGGCTTGGCATTTGAACCCATACTGTCCCTCCATGGCAGTCACCTGCCGAACCCGCCCCGGCGGACCTATCGTTTGGTCCAAACTAACGAATTTGTCTAGGGCCACAAGTCTGTTGCTCGGGCCGTGCGGCAAAAATGTGCGAGGATCGTGCGGTGTAATTTATTGAAATGATTAGTGACGCGGCAATTGGCCGCCGGAACTGGTTATTTGACGTGCGGCCGCGGGATGCATGCGGACCAGCCAATCAGTCTCCGACCGATGGCCGTTGGGGAGCGGGCCGGGGCGCCCATCCTGGCGGAACGGATGCCGTCCGGAACGCGTTTATTCGGTTAGCGGGATCGTTCGACGCCATTATGTCCGCGCGGCCGAATACCCGGACTTGCGGACCGTCGAGCGACGCAGCCCGAAAACCGCCTGCATGCCACGGCCCGGCTGTGCGCACCGGCGGTTCGCCGCAGAGCCCGCCGCCGCCGGACCTGTCGGCAGGAAACTGCCGATGCGCCGATTGCAGTCATTATTTTGTGGACGCTGCCTGCCAACGGCATCCCGGATGCTGTGCCTGTTTGGGAACGTCGCCATTTGCTTTATCGCGGTAGGGCGCGAGGCGCCCGCACCGATCAGCCGAGCGCGGCGAGGTGGCTTGCGCAGCCGGTCAGTGCGGCGAAATCGTCCTCGATCACCGAAACGCCGAAATTCTGCATGAAACCCGCGAAACGGCCCTTGTCGCGGAACCAGTCGTCAAAACGCAGCGCTTCGAGGTAGGGCGCAAACGCGCGCGACACGCCCCCAGACAGATAGACCCCGCCGAAGGGCAGGTAGATCAGCGCAAGGTTACCGGTCACGATCCCCAGAAGGCGCACGAAGACCTCGGCCGCGGCGCTTGCGCGCGGGTCGCTGCCGTCCGCCACGGCGGCCATGATGTCCGCGGCCAGCTTTTCGGCCGTCTCGCCGTCCTCCTTGGCCAGCCAGCGATAGATGCGTTCCAGCCCCCGTCCGGACAGCACGTCCTCGACACCCGGGATGCCGTGAAAGGTCTCGACATATTGCGACAGGCGCAGGTCGGCCTCGGACCGGACCGGCATCGTGGAATGCCCGGCCTCGGACGGCGTGACAAGGCGGCCTTGTCCGGCCTCGTAGACCGCCGCCGCGTTGAAACCGGTTCCGACGCCCACCACCAGCTTGACCGCCTGCGGGCTGTGGTCGGGCGTCGGAATGACGACTCGCAGGTTTTCGGCGCTCAGGTAGCCGAGCGCATGGCCCTGCGCCTGCAGATCGTTCAGGATCGCGACCGTTTCGGCCCTGGTGGCGCGCGCCAGCGTGTCCTTGTCCATGCGCCAGTCGAGATTGGTCAGCTCGCCGACGCCGTCCCGGACCGGTCCGGCCACCGCGACGCAGGCGCCCGAACAGTCGACGCCGCCTTCGCTGTCGAGAAACTCGGTCAGGACGGTCTCGAGCCCGGGATAGTTCTTGTTGCGATAGCGTTTCACCGTCTCTGGCAGCAGGGTCAGCCCGTCCGCCAGCGCCACACGCGTGTTCGTGCCGCCGATATCGGCGACCAGCGAATAGGTATCGGCGGGGCGGGCGGGCATGGCGGGCTCAGCTGCGGCTCAGGGCGGATTTGAGGGCGTCATAGGATGCTTTCGGCGTTCTTTCCAGCGTTTCGAAATCCACATGGATCAGACCGAAGCGCTTGTCGTATCCCAGCGCCCATTCGTAATTGTCCAGCAGCGACCAGATGAAGTAGCCGCGCACATCGGCGCCCTCGGCGACGGCACGGCGCACCTGGCCGAGGTGACTTTCCAGATAGGCGATTCGATCGGGGTCCGCCTGTTGCGCGCCATGGACGGGCGCATCGGCCGACATGCCGTTTTCGGTAACGTAGATCGGCAGGCCGCGGGCATAGTCCGCCTGCACCCGGGTCAGGAAATGATAAAGCCCCTCGGGGAAGATCTCCCATCCCATCGTGGTTTGCGGCAGGTCGCCGACATGTTCCCGCAGGTCGCCCCAAAGCCCGCTTTGCCCCGGCGCGATCAGCTTGCGCGTGTAGTAGTTCAGCCCCAGCCAGTCCACCGGCTCGGAGATCGTCGCCATGTCGTTCTGCCAACCTTCGGGCAGGTGCCGGCCGAGCCCCGCCAGCACATCGGCGGGGTATTCGCCGTTGCGGATGCCGCCGAGGAACCAGCGGTTGTAAATACCGTCGTAGAGCTCGGCCGCGGCCGCGGCCTCGGCCGTGTCGTCGACCGGCGCGGCAAATTCGTGGTTGGTGACGCAGCCGAGATTGGTCATGCCCATCGCCCGCATCGCCTGAATCGCGCGGCCGTGCGCCAGGCCCACGTGGTGCATCGCCCGCGCCGCGGCACGGATGTCGCGCAGCCCGGGGGCGTGCAGCCCCAGGAAATGACTGAGCCAGGCCACGCACCACGGCTCGTTGATCGGGGCGGCGGCATGCACCCGGTCGCCGATACGCTCCATGATCACCGCGGTGAAATCCGCAAACCACCCGGCGATGTCGCGGTTGCGCCAGCCGCCCAGATCGGCCAGCGGCGACGGCAATTCCCAATGGTAGAGCGTGGCAAAGGGCTTCAACCCGCGCGCCAGCATCGCGTCGACCAGCCTGTCGTAGAAATCGAGACCCTCTGGGTTGGGCGTCCCCCGCCCCTCGGGCAGGACCCGCGCCCAGGACGTGGAAAACCGGTAGGCGTCCAGGCCCATCGCGGCGGCAAGGTCGAGGTCTTCCTCGTAGCGTTGATAATGATCGCAGGCCCGTCTGCCGCTTTCGCCCCGCACCACATTGCCCGGCGTGGCGGCGAAGTCGTCCCAATGGGTCGATCCGGCGCCACCGACGCCGTGGCCTTCGATCTGGTAGGACGAGGTTGCGGCTCCGAACAGGAAACCGGGCGGGAAATCGGTGCGGGAGAAATCCATTTCGGCGGTTCCTGTGATCGCTAACATCGCTGCCTATACGGCGAACCCGTGGCGTCGGCCAGTGCCTATGTCACGACCCGGTTGACGCCCGCGGGGGCAGGCCCCGTCGAGGCTCCCACGGTCAGTTCGGCCTCCAGCAGGTGCCTGCGCGCCGGTTGGCCCGGGTTCTGGACCAGATCGATCAGGCGATCGGCGCACAGCCGTCCAGCCTGACGCACCGAGGATCGCGTGGCGGTAAAGGTCGGCACCTCGCCGCCGTTGCGCAGATAGCTGAGATCGTCGTCATAGGTAATCACCGAAATATCGCGGCCCATCCGCAGGCCTGCCTCTTCGATCGCCCGGCGGATCCCCAGCGCCGCGATCATCGACGAGACCAGGAACGCCGTGGCCGGCTGTGCCAGGGCCAGGACTTCGCGCGCCGCGCCAAACCCATAGGCCTCGGTCATCTCGTCCGAATAGATCAGCGCGGGGTCCGGGGTTACGCCGCGCGACGTCAGGGCGTCGGTATAGCCCCGCAGGCGGCGGGCGGCGAAATCCATGCTGACCAACCCGTTGACCAGGGCGATTCGGCGGTGGCCGAGATCGAGCAGGAACTCGGTGGCCCGCTGAAAGGCGCGCCGGTTGTTGACGTCGATCCAGTTATAGTCGGTCTGCGCGCCCGAGGCGCGGCCATGCACGACAAAGGGGAGGCCGATTTCCTGCAACAGCGCGATGCGCGGATCGACGGCGCGGGGCCCGTGCACGATGATGCCGTCGACCGATCCCTTCATCGCCAGTTCGCGGTACGCGGCCTCTTCGCGCGCATCGGGCACCACCGACAGCACCATGTCATAGCCATGGCGCATATAGGTCTCGCCGGCGCCGGCGATGAAGTCCGAAAAGATCGGATTGACCATCTCGTGCTGGCTGGCGACCGGAATGACATGGCCCACCGCCATGGTGCGGCCCGTCGCCAGCCCCTTGGCACGGGCATTCGGGCGATAATTGTGTACCGCGGCGGCCTGCATGACCCGCTGGCGCGTGGCCTCGGCCACCTCCGGATACCCGTTCAGGGCGCGGCTGACAGTGGTTTGCGACAGCCCAAGGCTGCGCGAAAGTTCTTTCAGGTTCATCGCCATCGCATGCCAAAGCGCTTTGAATCACCTAAAACCGTATCTATGGAAGCCGAGGCCGTCAAAGGCAGAATTTCGCTGCGCTGCAGCATAAAACGGGTTGAAAAGATGTCTGTTTTAAACGGCTTCGCGGAGAATTCCGTGATTGACTCGATAACGGCAATGCGGGACTGTAAAACCGTTCAAAGCGCTTTGGAACTGATTCCATGCGTACGGGAATATTTGGGACTGGCGCCGCTGCAGGGCGCCGCTACGGGAGGACAACCATGAAACATGTGCTTTATACCGGCGCGGCCGCGCTTGCGCTGACCGCCGGAATGGCATCGGCCGAACAGGTCACCGTGTTCGGGCCCTGGCTGGGGCCCGACCAGGAGAATGTCGAAAAGGTTCTGGGCGCTTTCGCCGCCGCCTCGGGTCATGACGTACGCTATGTGGGGTCGGATAGTTTCGAACAGCAGATCATGGTCGATGCCGAGGCCGGATCGGCCCCCAATGTCGGCGTGTTCCCGCAGCCGGGCCTGGCCGCCGACATGGCCAGCCGCGGCTTTCTGACCCCGCTGGCCGACGGTACCGGCGACTGGATCAGGGACAACTACGCCGCCGGCCAGTCCTGGGTCGATCTGGGCACCTACGCAGACGAAAACGGTGCGGACCAGCTTTACGGCTTCTTCTACAAGGTCGATGTGAAATCGCTGGTTTGGTACTCGCCTGAAAACTTCGAGGACGCCGGCTACGACGTTCCCGAGACGATGGAAGAGCTGAAGGCGCTGACCGACCAGATCGTCGCCGACGGCGAAACGCCGTGGTGCATCGGGCTGGGCTCGGGCGGCGCGACCGGCTGGCCCGCGACCGACTGGGTCGAAGAGATGATGCTGCGCACCCAGCCGCCCGAAGTCTACGACATGTGGGTGTCGAACGAGATGGCGTTCACCGACGAAAAGGTGGTGGCCGCGATCGACGAGTTCGGCGCGTTTGCACGCAACGACGATTATGTGGCCGGCGGGGCCGGTGTGGTCGCCTCGACCGACTTCCGCGATTCGCCCAAGGGTCTCTTCTCGTCGCCGCCGCAGTGCTACATGCACCGCCAGGCCTCGTTCATCCCGGCCTTCTTCCCCGAGGACACAGTCGTGGGCGAGGATGCCGATTTCTTCTACTTCCCGGCCTATGAAGGCCAGGATCTCGGCAAGCCGGTTCTTGGCGCGGGGACGCTCTGGGCGATCACCAACGACAGCCAGGGCGCGCATGACCTGATCAAGTTCCTGCAGACCACCGAAGCGCATGAAATCTGGATGGAGCTCGGCGGCTTCCTGACCCCGTTGAAGGGCGTCGACAACTCGAAATTCTCGGACCCGGCAACGGCGAAGATGAACGACATCCTTCTGGGCGCCACCACCTTCCGCTTCGACGGGTCCGACCTGATGCCGGGCGGTGTCGGTGCGGGCAGCTTCTGGACCGGTATGGTCGATTACGCCGGGGGCAAGCCCGCGGCAGAGGTCGCCGCCGAGATCCAGGAAAGCTGGGACGCGCTGAAGTGATCCAAGACTACGACGGGGCGTCCGCATTGGCGGACGCCCCGTCGCCATTCGGCCGGCGTGCATGGTGGGAGAGACCCGATGATGAACAGATTTCTGACGACGGCCGTTGCCTTTGCGGCGACAGCGGGCGTCGCGGCGGCAGGTAGCCATATCGAATTGAAATTCCCCGTCGGCGAGGGGCCGTTCAACTGGGACAGTTACAATGAATGGGCCGGCGCCGCCCCCGATCTGAGCGGTCAGCAGGTTACGGTGTCGGGCCCCTGGCTGCAGCCCGAGGACGACTATTTCCGCGACGTGCTGGACTATTTCATCGCCGCCACCGGAGCCGACGTGACCTATGCCGGATCGGATTCGTTCGAACAGAACATCGTGATCGACGCCGAGGCCGGATCGGCCCCGAACATCGCGGTCTTCCCGCAGCCCGGCCTGGCGGCGGATATGGCCTCGCGCGGGCTGCTGTCGCCGCTGCCGGACGGCATGGGCGACTGGGTCGCCGCCAATTACGGCGCCGGCGACAGCTGGGTCGACCTGGGAACCTATGCCGACGAGACCGGCACGGACCAGCTCTACGGCTTTTTCTACAACGTCAACGTGAAGAGCCTGGTTTGGTACAGTCCGGAGAATTTCGAGGACGCGGGCTATGACGTGCCCGAAACCATGGAAGAGCTGCGCGATCTGACCGAGACCATCGTCGCCGAGGGCGAGGTGCCCTGGTGCATCGGCCTCGGCTCCGGCGCGGCCACGGGCTGGCCCGCGACCGACTGGGTCGAGGACATCATGCTGCGCACCCAGCCGCCCGAGATCTACGACGGCTGGACCACCAACGAAGTTGCGTTCAACGATCCGCGCGTGATTGCCGCGATCGAGGAATTCGGCTGGTTCGCGCGCGACGACGCCAAGGTCGCTGGCGGGGCAGGGGCGGTCGCCGCGACGGACTTCCGCGATTCGCCCAAGGGGCTCTTCTCCTCGCCGCCGCAATGCTACATGCACCGCCAGGCGTCCTTCGTGCCGGCCTTCTTTCCGGAAGACGTGGAATTCGGCGTGGATGCCGATTTCTTCTATTTCCCGGCCTATCAAAGCAAGGATCTCGGCAGCCCGGTCCTGGGCGGCGGCACGCTGATGGCGATCACCGATCCGTCCGAGGCCGCGTCGGCGCTGATGGAGTTTTTCCAGCTTCCCGTCGCGCACGAGATCATGATGGCCCAAACCGGGTTTTTGACCCCGCACAAGGGCGTGAACCTCGATGCCTATCTGAACGACACGCTGCGCAAGCAGGGCGAGATTCTGATCAACGCCACCACTTTCCGTTTCGACGGGTCCGACCTGATGCCGGGCGGCGTCGGCGCCGGCACGTTCTGGACGGGAATGGTGGACTATACCGGTGGCAAGGACGCCACGGCCGTTGCGGACCAGATCCAGGCCAGTTGGGACGCGCTGAAGTAAACCCGCTCACGGGAAACCGAACCGACGATCCGGGCCGTCCCGCGGCCCGGATCCAACAGACAAAGAAGACAAGGCCGGGAGGGAAGACATGCATCCAGCGTTACAGGGTCTTTTGACCATCATCATCGGTGTCGGCGGTTGCGTGGGATATTTCTATTTCTCCAACCAGGTCCTCGACAGGGTGATCTTCCCGGCCAAGGGCCCGCAGGCCGGTCGCAACATCAACCGGGCGAACATGGTCCGCCCCTGGCTGTTCCTGTTTCCCGCCATCTTCGCGCTTGGCCTCTACCTGGCCTACCCGGTGTTCGAGACGCTGCGGCTGTCGGTGACCGACCGCGACGCGGGCGGCGCCTTTGTCGGGCTCGCCAATTACAGCCAGATGTTCGGCGAGGCGAAGTTCTGGGAAGCGCTGCGCAACAACATGCTGTGGCTACTGATCGTGCCCGCCGCCTCGACCGCCTTCGGGCTATTGGCCGCACAGCTGACCGACCGCATCGGCTGGGGCAACCTGGCGAAATCGCTGATCTTCATGCCGATGGCGATCAGCTTTGTCGGCGCTGCGGTGATCTGGAAACTGGTCTACGACACCCGCCCGGTCGACCAGGACCAGATCGGCGTTCTGAACGCGATCTACCTGGCCCTTGGCGGCAGCGATCCCCTGACCTGGCTGACCGTGCCGTTCTGGAACAACTTTTTCCTGATGATCGTGCTCATCTGGATCCAGACCGGGTTTGCGATGGTGATCCTGTCGGCCGCGTTGCGCGGCATCCCCGAGGAAACGGTCGAGGCGGCCATCGTCGACGGCGCCAACCCGTTCCAGATCTTCTTCAAGATCAAGGTGCCGCAGATCATGGGCACCATCGTCGTGGTCTGGACCACCATCACGCTGGTGGTGCTCAAGGTCTTCGACATCGTCTTCGCCATGACCAACGGCCAGTGGGAAACGCAGGTGCTGGCCAATTACATGTATGACAAGCTGTTCCGCTCGTTCGACTGGGGCGTGGGCTCGGCCAGCGCAATGATCATCATGCTGCTCGTCACCCCGATCCTCGTCTGGAACGTGCGCAACGCGCGGAAGGAGATGCGCTGATGGACAATATCGCAGGCTCCAAGGCCGGGCTTTCCTGGGCCGTTCACATCTCTGTCGCGCTGCTGGTCTTCCTGTGGCTCTTTCCCACGGTCGGCCTTTTCGTGTCGTCCTTCCGTACCGCCGACCAGATCGCAACGTCGGGCTGGTGGAAGGCGATGTTCCCGTCCGAGCAGAACCAGACGATCCGCGCGGCCTCGCCCGAGACGCAGATCGAACAGAACGGGATGTTCGTGATCGAGGGCAACCTGTTCGAGAACGGCTCGGGCGCGGAAATCAGCGTCTGGGGCATCTCGTCGCGCGCCATCGACGCCTTCACGCCGGGCGAGACAGCCGAGCTGCGCCGGGGCGGCACCATCACCGTGCAGGCCGACGGCGCCTACCGGATGGAAAACGCCGAGGCCTTCGAGGGCACGCGCGGCCAGCGCGTCTTCGTTACCGCCAAGACCCCGCCGGAGTTCACCCTGGGGAACTATGACACGGTGCTTGGCAAGGACGTCGCCCGCAACATGATCATCTACGCCATCGCTGCGGCGGTCTTCTTTTTCGTGCTGCGCTTTCTCTTCCGGGGACACGATTCGACCCTCGCCGGGATCATCCCCGGGGCCGGGGCGGTGATCCTGCTGATCCTGTTGGCACTGGTCTTTGGCCTCTCAAGCGGTGCGGTCGAGGGCGCGCAGACCACCGACGACATGGCAGGCGCCTTCTTCAGCACGCTCACCGTGACGATCCCGGCCACGATCATCCCCATCGTGATCGCCGCCTTTGCCGCCTACGCGCTGGCCTGGATGGACTTTCCGGGCCGCGCGCTGCTGATCGCGGCGGTCGTGGCGCTGCTCGTCGTGCCGCTGCAGCTGGCGCTGATTCCGCTCTTGAAGCTGCATCTCGGCGTCGGCATCGGCAAGGGGTACCTCGGCATCTGGCTGGCGCATACCGGTTTCGGCCTGCCGCTCGCGATCTATCTGCTCAGAAACTACATGGTCGGGCTGCCGCGCGACATCATCGAATGCGCCAAGGTCGACGGGGCGACGGATTTCCAGATCTTTGTCCGGATCATCCTCCCGCTGTCGTTCCCGGCCTTGGCGTCCTTTGCGATCTTCCAGTTCCTGTGGACCTGGAACGACCTGCTGGTGGCCAAGGTGTTCCTGATCGACGCCACGGGCGAGACCACGGTGATGACCAATGCGATCGTCGAGCTTCTGGGCACACGCGGCGGCAACTGGGAAATCCTCGCCACCGCCGCCTTCGTCTCGATCGCGGTGCCGCTGGTGGTGTTCTTCGCGATGCAGAAATACCTCGTGCGCGGCCTGCTGGCCGGATCGGTGAAGTGAAGGCTGCGCGATGAACCTGCTCGACCCCCTGGTGCAATCCCGGCCCGAGGCCGAGGCCGATCCCGACTGGTGGCGCGGGGCGGTGATCTATCAGATCTACCCCCGCAGCTTCCAGGATTCGAACGGGGACGGCATCGGCGATCTGGCCGGCATCATCCACCGGCTGCCGCATGTGGCCGACCTTGGGGTCGACGCGATCTGGATTTCGCCCTTCTACCGCTCGCCGATGCTCGATTTCGGCTACGACGTGTCGGACTACCGCGACGTCGACCCGATGTTCGGCACGCTGGGCGATTTCGACGCGCTGATTCAGCGCGCGCACGAACTGGGGCTGAAGGTGCTGATCGACCTGGTGCTCAGCCACACCAGCGACCGCCATCCCTGGTTCCAGGAATCCCGCGCCAGCCGCGACAACGCCAAGGCCGACTGGTTTGTCTGGGCCGATGCCAAGCCCGACGGCTCGCCGCCCAACAACTGGCTGTCGATCTTCGGCGGGCCGGCCTGGGAATGGGACGGCGAGCGCATGCAGTACTATCTGCACAACTTCCTGCGCGAGCAGCCGGACCTGAACCTGCACAACAAACAGGTGCAGCAGGAACTCTTGGATGTCGCCCGCTTCTGGCTCGACCGCGGCGTCGACGGGTTCCGGCTGGACACCATCAATTTCTACTTCCACGACCCAGACCTGCGCGACAACCCCGCGCTGCCGCCCGACGCGCGCAACGATACGATCGCGCCGTCGGTCAACCCCTATAACTGGCAAGATCATCTCTACGACAAGAACCGCCCGGAAAATCTTGACTTTCTTCGCAGATTCCGCGCCGTGCTCGATGAGTATCCGGCTGCGACGGCGGTTGGCGAGGTTGGCGACGCGCAGCGCGGCGCCGAGATCCAGGCCGAATACACCTCGGGCGGCGACAAGGTGCATATGTGCTATGCCTTCGACTTTCTGTCGAACACCGCCCCCACCGGCGATCGCGTCGGTAAGGTGCTGAGCGATTTCGAAGCCATCGCCGGCGACGGATGGGCCTGCTGGGCGTTCTCCAACCATGACGTGGTGCGCCACCCCTCGCGCTGGCAACTGGGCGAAGAGGCCCTGCGCCTTTATGCGGCACTGCTGCTGAGCCTCAGGGGGTCCGTCTGCCTTTATCAGGGCGAGGAACTGGGTCTGACCGAGGCCTACGTTGCCTTTGAGGAGCTGCAGGATCCCTACGGCGTCCGGTTCTGGCCGAAATTCAAGGGACGCGACGGCTGCCGCACGCCGGTGCCATGGGTGCAGGACAACCGCAACGGCGGATTCTCGGACGGCAAGCCGTGGCTGCCCGTTGCGATGGAACACCTCCACCGCGCCGCCCTTAGCCAGGTCAACGACGCAGGTTCCACGCTGACGTTCTACCGCGACATGCTTGCCTTCCGCCGCCGGCATCCGATCTTCGCCAAGGGCACGATGCGGATCGTCGAGGCACGCGAGGACTATCTGGCGATGACCCGGACATTTGGCGAGACCAGCGTCTTCTGCGCCTTCAACCTGGCGAACCGGGCCCAGCCGGTGACCCCGCCGCCGGGCGGCTGGAGCCTGCTGGATGCGCCTTTCGAGGTGATCGAAAACGAACACGGCATAACCCTGCCGCCCTACCAGGCCTATTTCGGCCAGAGCGGCGTATAAGAGACGACAAAGGGAGCGAGAGACATGGCCGATCTGAAACTGACCGATGTCGGCAAGACCTACGGCGGCACCGTCGAGGTCCTGAAGAACATCGACCTCGACATCAAGGCGGGCGAGTTGATCGTCTTCGTCGGCCCGTCGGGCTGCGGCAAGTCCACGCTTCTGCGGATGATCGCGGGGCTGGAAACCATCACCGGCGGAACGCTGGAAATCGACGGCATGGTCGTCAATGACGTGCCGCCCGCACAGCGCGGCATCGCCATGGTGTTCCAGTCCTATGCGCTTTATCCGCATATGACCGTCCGTGACAACATGTCCTTCGCGCTGAAGATCGCCAAGAAAAGCCCCGAGGAAATCGACGCCGCCGTCAACAAGGCCGCCAAGATCCTTCAGCTGGATCCCTATCTCGACCGTCTGCCCAAGGCGCTGTCGGGTGGCCAGCGCCAGCGGGTGGCCATCGGCCGGTCGATCGTGCGCGACCCCAAGGTCTATCTCTTCGACGAACCGCTCAGCAACCTCGACGCGGCCCTGCGCGTCGCCACCCGGATCGAGATCGCGCAGCTGAAGGAATCGATGCCCGAATCGACGATGATCTACGTCACCCACGACCAGGTCGAGGCGATGACGCTTGCCAGCCGCATCGTGGTGCTGGCCAACAAGGGCATCGCGCAGGTCGGTTCGCCGCTGGAGCTTTATGAACGCCCCGAGAACGAGTTCGTCGCCCAGTTCATCGGTTCTCCGGCGATGAATCTGCTGCCGGGCGAAGTCGTGGGCACCGGCCAGCAGACCACCATCAAGCTCGACGACGAGGGCACCGCGGTATCGAACGTGCCGACCACAGATGCCGATATGGGGATGAAGGTCAATGTCGGCGTGCGCCCCGAGGATCTGGTCGAGGTCGAGGGCGACGATTACCTCTATGACGGCAAGGTCAGCATTCTCGAGGCGCTCGGCGAGGTGACGGTGCTTTATTTCGAGGCCGAACACGGCCGCGATCCGGTGATCGCAAAGCTGCCCGGCATCCATGACGATCTGCGCGGCAAGACCGTGCGGCTGACCGCCGACCCGGCCAAGGTGCATGTCTTCGCAAACGGCACGTCGCTGCTTTATCGGTAGCGTATCTCAATCGAGGCGCCTACGGCGCCGCCGGTTTCGTTGCGCCGCCTCCGACGTCGCGGTGGGCGAGGGGGGTTCCACCCCTTCGCGCTCCCCCGGAGTATTTTTGCCAGGATGAAGGAGCCTCAAGGGGTCAGACCAGGCTTGGCAGCCAAAGCACGATGCCGGGGAAGGCCACCAGCAAGGCGATGGTTACGCCGTCGGCGATGAAGAACGGCGTGACGCCCTTGAACACGTCCTGCACCGA
Organism: Rhodobacter sp.; assembly: GCA_030065095.1. Classification (GTDB taxonomy): domain Bacteria; phylum Pseudomonadota; class Alphaproteobacteria; order Rhodobacterales; family Rhodobacteraceae; genus JASJCA01. Next base: position 16,496 of record JASJDP010000009.1, on the reverse strand, counting down.
GAGATCCTCGCGCACGCCGGCCACGACGAAACAGTTCAGACCGATGGGCGGGGTGATCAGGCAGAACTCGGCCATCTTCACCACCAGGATGCCGAACCAGATCGCACACATCGTGCCCGACATGCCGAAGGTCGACGCCTCGGCTGTCACGAACTCGCCGCCGTTCAGCGCCATCACCGCCGGGTAGACAACCGGCAGCGTCAACAACAGCATGCCGATCGCGTCCATGAACATCCCCAGCACGGCATAGGCCAGAAGGATGCAGATCAGGATCAGCATCGGGCTCATCTCGAGAGATGTGATCCAGTCGGAAAACGCGCCGGGCAGATCGGCGAAGCCGAGAAAGCGGACATAGATCAACACACCCCAGATGATCGTAAAGATCATCACCGTCAGCTTTGCGGTCTCGATCAACGCGTCTTTCAGCGCGCCCAGCCGCATGCCCTGGTACATCGCCATCAGGAACACGATGAAGGCGCCCACGGCGCCGCCCTCGGTGGGCGTGCCCCAGGCATCGCCGAACGGGTTGTAGACGAAGAAGATGATGATCACGACCACCGCCACGATGGGCAGGGCGGGCGGCAGCGCCGCGAACCGTTCGCGCCAGGTGAACCCCGTCACCGGGGGCCCGACCGTTTTCAGCGTGACGGCAATACCGATGATCAGGGCGGCGTACACCACGGCCGAAAACGCGCCGGGGATGAAGCCCGCGAGCAAGAGCTTGCCCACATCCTGTTCGACGATGATCGCATAGATCACCAGAATCGCCGAGGGCGGGATCAGCGACGCCAGCGTCCCGCCTGCGGCCACGACCCCCGCGGCGAACTGTTTATTGTAGCCGATCTTCAGCATTTCGGGAATCGCGATGCGGGCAAAGACCGCCGCCGTGGCCACGCTGGCGCCGGAAACGGCGGCAAAGCCTGCGGTGGCAAAGACGGTCGACACCGCCAGCCCGCCGGGCACCCAGGCGATCCATTTCTTGGCGGCCTCGAACAGCGCCGTGGTCAGCCGCGCGTGATAGGCCAGATAGCCGATCAGGATGAAGGTCGGGATCAACGACAGCGCATGCGCCGACACTTTGGAGTGCGGCACCTGGCCGGCGATCTTCACGCTGATCTCCAGCGCCTTCCAGAACCGCTCGGGGTCATAGCCGAACTGGTCCCAGCGCAGCCAGACAAGCCCCGCGAACCCGGCAAGCCCCGCGGCGAAGGCGACCCGCATGCCGAGGAACACAAGAACCAGCATCCCGCCGGTCACCCAAAGGCCGATGGTGATCGGATCCATCAGTCGGATCCCGTCAGCAGTTCGGCCTCTTCGCGCGCCTGTTCGGCGGCCGACTGCACCAGCGGCACCGCCACGGGCGTGGTGAGCCCCAGCCAGAAGGCGCGGGCATAGCCCCAGATCTGCAGCAGCAGCCGCAGGCAGAGGACGGCAAAGGCGATGGGCACGACGATCTTCGACGGCCAGAGCGGCATGCCGACATCGATCGAGCTGTCGCGGCTCCAGTTCGGGCGGGCGAAATCAAAGCTGCGGTCGAAATGCGCCCAGGCGCCCCAGACCAGCGCGATCATCAGGGCCAGGATCAGGACGGTGGTGATAAGCTCCATCGCCCACAAGAGCCGCCCGCGCATGGCGCCGATGATGATGTCCATGCGGATATGGACGCCGTCGCGCTGGACATAGCTGACGCCCAGGATGGCGATCACCGGCATCAGCGCCTCGATATAGTCCACGTACCCCAGAAGCGGCTGGCCGAAAAACTTGCGCCCGGTGACCGACCAGACGGCCAGGAACATCAGCGAGAACGAGGCGATGCCGGACACCAGCGCCATGACGCGTTCCACCGGCAAAAGCGCCCGGTCGAGCCGCGACAGAAGGCTCGAGTCCTCCAATACGGCAGAACTGCCGGCCATGATCCCATCCCCCGCTGAGAAAAAGCCGCGCCCGGCCGGGCGCGGCCCCGTTCTTATCGGTGGCGCGTCAGTTCGACATGCGCGCCTTGTCCAGCGTGGCGTTCACCAGATCATAAAGCTCCTGACCGGGCAGCCCCTGGCCTTCGATATTGGCGATCCACGCCTCATGCGTCGGCGTTCCGGCCCTTGCCTTGAAGGCATCGAGTTCCGACTGGTCGAGCTCGACCTTGGTCACGCCCTTTTCCTCCAGGACGCTGTCCCAGCGCGCCAGAAGGTCGCCGTAATTGGCCAGATAGTGGTCGATCGCTTCGCCGATCGACTCGTCCAGCACGGCGCGGTGTTCGTCGCTCAGCGCCTCATAGGCGTCGATATTCGCGACCACCGGGCAATTGACGGTGCCGGGGTTGAGGTTCGAGGTCCACCATTCGGCCTGATTGATCGTGCCAAAGCTGAGATGCGCGTGCTGCGCGAAGGCCACGGTGTCGACCACGCCCGATTCCATCGCCTGATAGGCCTCGGTCGCGGTCACGCTGGTCGGCACACCGCCCACGGCCTTGAAGGCCTCTCCCAGGCCGCCGGTGGCGCGCACCCGCATGCCCTCGAACTCGGCCAGCGTGTCGCGCGGCTCGCCGGTGCCGACGATGTTGTACTGCGGCATCGGCGAGGTCATCAGCAGGCGTGCGTTCCACTGCGCCATCTCGTCCTGCACGGCGGGGTGGTCATAGACCGCATGGCTGACGGCAACCTCTTCGTCCAGGTTCGCCACGCCCAGGAACGGCAGTTCCAGAACCGTGATCAAGCGGTTCTTGTCGGGGTGGTAGCCCGCGCAGAACTGCGCCATCTCGAACGCCCCGATCGAAATCCCGTCGAGGTTCTCGCGGTTCTTCGACAGCCCGCCATAGCTGATGTTCATGGTGAACTCGCCGCCGGTCTTGTCCGACACCAGTTCCGCCAGCTTCTCGACATGTTCGGTAAAGGCCCGGCGCTTGCCCCAGACGGACACATTCCATTCCACAGCCAGGGCCTCGCCCGCAAAGGCAACGGCCAGGGCGGCCACCGCGGCCCGGCTCAGCATCTTCGACATTGATTATCCTCCCGTATTGCACATCGTCGCGATCTGCTGTCGGGTAACCTAAAGTGGCGCGGCGCGGGGTCCAACCCAAAAAAGCCGGCAATCAGGGAGGCACGCGCATGGCGGCACCGGAAAACCGATTCAAGACGCGCCTGCGGGCGGGCGAGATGCAGATCGGCCTGTTTCTCGGCACCGCCAGCCCGGTGGTGGCCGAGATCGCGGCCGATGCGGGGTTCGACTGGGTGCTGATCGATGCCGAGCACGGACCGAACGACATCCCGCGGGCGCAGGCACAGCTGATCGCGCTGCAGGGCAGGGGGGCGGTGTCCGCGGTCCGCGTGCCGGCCGGGGAGCACTGGGTCCTGAAACAGACGCTGGACATCGGCGCGCAGACGCTGCTGGTCCCGATGGTGGATACGGGCGCCCAGGCCGAAAGCATCGCCCGCGCCACCCGCTATGCGCCGCAGGGCAATCGCGGCCTCGCCGCCGGCATGGTGCGGGCCGCCCGCTATGGGGCCGAGGCCGATTATATCGCCACCGCCAACGATGAGATCTGCCTGATGGTCCAGGCCGAAAGCCGCGCCGCGGTCGAGAACATCGACGCCATCGCCGCCACGGACGGGGTCGACTGCGTCTTCATCGGTCCCTCGGACCTGTCCGCCGACATGGGCTATCCGGGCGATCCCGGCGCGCCCGAGGTGGCCGAGGCCATCGCCCATCTCATCGCCCGCACCCGGGCGGCGGGCAAGGCGGCGGGCATCTTTTCGGCAGATCCCGCCGGGGTCGCCGGGTATCGCGACGCCGGTGTGACGGTGATGGCCGTGGGCAGCGATATCGGAGGGTTGCGGAGCGGATTGGCGGGTTTGCTCGGGAGGACGCGAGACGCCTTGATTTAGCGCTGCAGGCGTTTTGACGAAATCGCGTTCAACAGGTCTGGCCTGAAGTTGCCATTCGCAATCAGTCTTCCGGCGCGGAATCAAGGCCGAAGGCCGCCGCGCCATCGCCGACCCGCCCCGAAGGGGAGGCGATTTGCTGACGGCGCGTATTGCATTGAGGTCGTTCGGACTTTGCCGGGATAAATCGAGCCGTTCACAGGTCCGGGTCGCCTCCCCGCGGGTCGGCGATGGCCCGGCTCTTCTCTCTGCAGGCAAAGTCCGCTCCAGGCCAAAACCAGCCTTGCGGGCCACCAACAATGCATCGCGCTCTTGCGAAGCTTACCATAGCTCAAAGCCCAAGAGGCGCGTGCCCGCCCCGACGTGCGGGGGCAGGTGCGACCCGGGCTTCCCGCCCGGCGAGAATCGCTGGACTCCGGGCTACAAGAATTTCGGGACAGTTGAGTGAACCCCTCACTCCACCCCCGGCACCTTCTTCAGATAGGCCGCAATCGCTGCCCGGTCCTCGCGCGGCAGCTTCGACAGATTTTCGACCACGTCGACCATATGGCCGCCGACCGTGTCGAACTCGGGCGTGAAGCCGGAGGTGAAATATTCCACGATATCGGCCTTGGACCAGTCGAATTTGGCCGGTGTGATGTTGGGGATCCGGCCGCTGCCGGTGGGATTCGGCGCTCCGGCCAGCCAGCGCCCGTAGTCCGGCCCGCCCAGTACGTTCCTGGGCGTGTGACATTCGCCGCAATGACCCAGCGCTTCGGCCAGGTAGCGCCCGCGCGCCTCTTCCTCGGTCAGGTCGGCCTCGACCACCCAGCCCTCGGACCCGAACAGGACCTTCCAACCTCCCAGGCTGCGGCGGATGTTGAACGGAAAGCCGACGTCATGCGCCCGGTTCGCCGTCGCATCGGCAGGCAAGGTCTGCATATAGGCATGCAGCGACATGATATCCTCGGCCGTGGCACGCACATAGGAGGTATAGGGAAAGGCCGGGAAATAGTGCCGCCCCCCGGGCGACACCCCGTGCTTCATCGCGTTGTAGAGATCCAGGGCGCTCCACCCGCCGATCCCGTGCTCGGGATCGGACGAGATGTTGGGCGCATAGAAGGTCCCGAACGGGCTGGCAAAGGCCCGCCCGCCGGACAGCACCAGCTTGGCTTCGCCGTCGGCCTTGTCGGCGCTGTGGCAGGACGCGCAGCCGCCGGCATGGAACACCAGCTCGCCTTGCGCCAGATCCGGCGTGATGCCGTCGAGCACCGACGCCCCGGCCACCACGGGCCGGGTCACCCACCAGAACACCGCCGCCCCGGCCAAGGCCAGGACGGCAAGCACGCTCACCGCGCGGCGCATCGCGGCGCCTTAGCTGTCGGGCTGGCGATAGACCTTGTGGCAGGCCCCGCAGGCGCCGCCGACCGCGCCGATATTGGCCTGGACGCCCTCCAGCGACCCTGCCGCCGCCTGCATCGCAACGGCGGCTTCTGCCAGCGCGCCGGCCTTGCCGATGACGTCGTCCATGCTGGCGCTTTCCCAGCCCACCGGCAGGGCCCGGGTTTCCTCACCCAGTTCGGCGGTCGAGGTGCCCGGCGGCCAATAGGTCATCTGGTTCATCGAGGCGAGCGTGGCCAGGTTGCCCGCGGCAAGCTCTGCCGTCTCGGCGTTGAACTCCACCTCGCCCTTGGCCATGCCGCCCAGGATCCCGAGATTGTGGGCGTAAAGCTGCATATGCGCCTTGCGTGCCTTGACCGCCGGATTGCCGCCATGGCCACCCGCAATCGCAATGCCGCCGGCAAAGATCGCCGCCGCAGCACCCAGAATGACACCTTGCTTGAATCGCATCGCCGAAACTCCCTGCAAAATTGTCTGGTGAGGAAAGCGTAGCTGTGAAAAAATCAAAATCCAGTCGCCATTTTCGCAAGGGCCCGTTCATAAATGCACAAGGGGAACTGGGACGATCTGCGTTTCGTGCTTGCGGTAGCCGAAAACGGCTCGGTCTCGGCGGCGGCCCGGTCCCTGGGCGTAAACCACGCGACCGTCCTGCGGCGAATCGCGGCCTTCGAGGCGCGTCACGGCAGCCCGGTATTCGAGCGCACGGCCCGCGGCTACGTGATCCCCCCGGACCGGTTGCGGCTGATCGAGGCGGCGCGCGAGGTCGAAAACGCCATTCTCGCAGTCGACCGCATGTTGGAGGGCGCGCATCCGCCCCTGCGCGGGGTCGTGCGGATCACGTCGACGGATACGCTCTGCCATACGGTGCTGCCGCCGATCCTGGCCGACCTTGCGGGCGAGGCCGCCGGGCTGCGCCTGGAACTGATCTGTGCCAACGCGCATCTCGATCTGGCCCGCATGCATGCCGATATCGCGGTCAGGCCGGCCCAGACGCTGCCCGATGACCTGGACGGCATCGCGGTGGGGCACCTGGGCTTTGCGGTCTATGCCACGCGCCCCGATCCCGGCCGCTGGCTCGGGCTCAGCGGTCCGCTGACCCGTTCGCGGCCCGCCGAATGGCTGGCCGGCGCCGTGCCGTCGGCGACCCTTGCCGGCAGCGCCGACAGTTTCGTCACGCTGCGCGAAATGGCGGCGGCGGGGCTTGGCCGGGCCATCCTGCCCTGCCTGCTTGGCGATGCCGACGTCCGGCTCTGGCGGCAGGGCGCCCCGGTGCCCGAGGCCGAAGTCCCCATCTGGGTGGCCGCGCATGCCGATCTGGCCGACGCTCCGCGCATTCGTGTCGTCCGCGACCGGCTGGCCGCGGCGCTGCGGGACAAGGAGGCCACGCTTTTGGGGCGGCAATAGGCGCCGGGCAGTGTTGCGGTCTGAATTTCGGGTTTGGCCCCAACAGATTTTCAGATTAATTCAATCATTTTCAAATAGTTATAGCGGCAACCTCATGCGACTGCCAAGCCTAGCGCATCACCCGGCCCGACGGAAACCGCTCGGGCGTCAGCCAGTCGGGCCAGCCGAACATCCGTTCCAGCCCGTACAGCACCAGACAGGCCGCGACGATTGCCAGCACCATCTTCACGCGCCCCATCGACGGCGGGTTCCGCACCCATCGCGTCATGCGGACGAACCAGATCGGGCTCATGAGCCGTCTCCGTCTCCCGCCGCGACGAACCTGACCTTGCCGATGAACGGCAGGTTCCGGTTCCGCTGTGCGAAATCGATCCCGTAGCCGACCACGAACTCGTCGGGGATTTCGAACCCGGTCCAGGTCGCCTTGACCTCGACCTCGCGGCGCGACGGTTTGTCCAGCAAGGCGATCGTTTCCAGCCGCCCGGGGTTTCGCGTCTTCAAGAGCTCGGTCACGTGCGCCAGCGTAAAGCCCGTGTCGACGATATCCTCGACCAGCAGCACATCCCGTCCGCCGATCTCGCCGCGCAGATCCTTGAGGATGCGCACCTCGCGGCTCGATTCCATCGAGTCGCCATAAGACGACGCCTCGAGGAAATCGACCTCAACCGGCAGGTCCAGCTCGCGCACCAGATCGGCGATGAAGACGAACGACCCCCGCAACAGGCCGACGATGATCAGCTTGTCGGTGCCCTGAAACGCCTGCTGCACATCCCGGGCCAGGGCTTCGACCCGCGCCGCAATGGCCTTGGCCGAGATCAACTCGTCGATGACATAGGCCGCCTGAGACATGCCGCCCCCTTGATTTCCCATGCCCACGATACGAAATGCCGGGCCCAACGGAAACAAGCGAAAACGCATATGGGCCAACACTCTGAAACCAAGGTTCTGCCATACACCGCCAGACAGATGTACGACCTGGTGGCCGATGTGGCGAAGTATCCCGAATTCCTGCCGTGGTGTGCGGCGGCGCGTGTGCGCAGTGTGACGCCCGGAGCCGAGAATGCGGTAATGGATGCCGAACTGGTGATCTCGTTCAAGGTCTTCCGCGAAAAATTCGGCAGCCGCGTCACGCTTTGGCCCGAACGCCGGCGGATTGACACCGAATACATCGACGGTCCGTTCAAATACATGCACTCGCAATGGGATTTCCGCGATACCGAGGCCGGTTGTGAAGTGTCCTTCTTCGTCGATTTCGAATTTCGCAACGCGATCCTGCAATCGGTGATCGGATTGGTGTTCAACGACGCGATGCAGCGCATCGTGCGCGCATTTGAACGGCGGGCGGCGGAGCTTTATTCGTGATTTTCTGGCGACGCGCAGCCATCCGACCGGCCGGGGGCTTTGCCCCGGCGCCCATCGGTAGCCAGGACCCGCGGCGCGACCATGGACGATCCGCCGGGATCTTTTAAGTCAGGGGAAAGGGAAATGCCGACGCCGACGCTTAGCAGATTTGCCGTTGCTCCGGTCGCGGCAAAGGTGGCGCTGGACATGATGCGGCTGTCGCTGTTCGACTGGGCGGCCTGCGGCATTGCGGGGCGCGACGAACCGGTGGCGCAGATGCTGCGCGGCATGGTGCTGGCCGAGGGCGGGGCGGGCGAGGCGGCGCTTTTCGGCGGCGGGCGCGCACCGGCCCGCGCGGCGGCATTGGTCAACGGGGCGGCGAGTCATGCGCTCGATTACGACGACACGCATTTTGCCCATATCGGCCACCCGTCGGTCGCGGTGATCCCGGCGGCGCTGGCCATTGCCGAACGAACGGACGCAGACGGGCAGGCCTTTCTGGAGGCCTGTCTCGTGGGGGCCGAGCTGTCGATTCGGGTCGGCGAATGGCTGGGTCGGGCGCATTACCAGGCCGGATTTCATCAGACGGCGACGGCAGGGGCCTTCGGTGCGGCGGCGGCGGCGGGACGGCTGCTGGGGCTCGACGCCGCCGGGATGGCCCATGCGCTTGGGTTGGCGTCGACCAGGGCGGCGGGGCTGAAATCGCAGTTCGGCACGATGGGCAAACCCTATAACGCCGGGATTGCGGCCGCCACGGGCGTCGAGGTTGCCCTGTTGGCAGGCGCCGGGTTCGTGTCGAACCCGGACGGTTTGGAGGCCGCGCAGGGATTTGGGCCGACGCATGCCGGACAAGGGATCGACGCGGCGTTAATCGGTTTGGGCCAAAGCTGGCGGTTCGAAACCGTTAGCCACAAGTTCCACGCCTGTTGCCACGGCACCCATGCCGCACTGGAAGCTTTGAGCATGCTGGACGTGGCGCCCGAGACGGTGGAATCGGTTGAAATCGCGACGCACCCGCGGTGGTTAACAGTGTGCAACATTGCCGAGCCCGCCACCGGGCTGGAGGCGAAATTCAGCTTTCGCCTGACCGCCGCGATGGCGCTGGCCGGCTATGACACCGGGGCGATGAACACCTTTACCGACGCAGCCTGCGCAGATCCGGCGCTGGTTGCCCTGCGCGACAAGGTAGGCGTCGTCAGCGACCGGGATCTGCCGGAAACCGCGGCCAGGGTGACCGTCGCCACGCAATCGCGCCGTCGGCGGGCCGAACACGACCTCGACGCGCCGCTTCCGCTGGCGCAGAGGCGTACCAGGTTGCAGGGCAAGGCCGCTGCCATGCTTGGACAGGAACCGGCAGAGCGTCTATGGCAGACAGTACAGCGCTCCGATCCGCGCGCGCTGGCACAAGAAATGGGCTGAGCGACGCCCAGCCCATTTCTTCGCTTTCGACGCGCTGTGCCTTATGAGGTCATGTCATAGGCGCGCTCGCCATGGGCCGACAGATCGAGCCCGGTCGTCTCGTCCTCCTCGTCAACCCGCAGCGGGAACACGGCTCTGGCGACCAGCACGATCACCGTGGTGATCACCACCGTCCAGACACCCACAACCAGAAGTCCGCCCAGTTGCGCGCTCCATGCGGCATGGCCGAAGAGCGCCAGCATGACGATCCCGAACATGCCGCCGACGCCGTGCACCGCGAACACATCCAGCGTATCGTCGATCTTCAGCAGTTCCTTGACCACCTTGCAGGCCTCCTGACAGAGGATACCCGCAACGCCGCCGATGATCAGCGCCTCGACCGGTCCGACCGAGCCCGATGCCGGGGTGATCGACGCAAGGCCGGCGATGGTGCCGGTCACCATGCCGACCAGCGAAGACTTGCCGTATTTGATCCGCTCCCAAAGCGCCCAGGTCAGCGAGGCCGTGGCCGCGGACAGATGCGTCACCGTCAGGGCCATGGCCGCCGAGCCGTTGGCCGCCAGTTCGGACCCGCCGTTGAAGCCGAACCAGCCGACCCACAGCATCGCCGCGCCGATCATCACCATCCCCGGATTGTGCGGCGGCGTGGTCTTGTTCTTGCGCGGTCCCAGGAAGAAGGCCAGGACCAGCGCGGCCAGACCCGCGGTCTGGTGCACCACGATGCCGCCGGCGAAATCGTTGACGCCCTCGGCGAACAGCGCGCCCTCGCCCCCCGAAAGCAGACCGCCGCCCCAGATCCAGTGCGCGACCGGCGCGTAGCAGATCAGCATCCAGAGGGCCGAGAAAAGCAGGACGAACGCATACCCGATGCGTTCGACATAGGCGCCGACGATCAGCGCGGGCGTTATGATGGCGAATGTCATCTGGAACGCGAAGAACAGGACCTCGGGCAGCGTGCCCGATACGGTGTCTTCGGTCACGCCGGCGAGGAACGCCTTGCCGAGCCCGCCCCACAGCGCAGTTCCGTCGCCGAACGCGATCGAATAGCCGAAGGCAAGCCAGAGCACGCTCATCAGGCAGGCGATGGAAAAGCATTGCATGAAAACGCTCAGCACGTTGCGGGCCCTGACCAGCCCGCCGTAGAACAAGGCAAGGCCCGGCAACGTCATGAACAACACCAATGCCGTCGCGACGATGATCCAGGCAGTGTCGGCGCCAACCATATCTTTCCCCTTCGATCCTGTTTCGGCCTTGCCGTGCGTTCAAACGGCATAGGGTTGCCGGGAAAAGCGGCAATGCGCGCCTGCGCTGCCTATTTGCACGGCAATTTGGGATCGCTGCAAATACGGGCGGTTCTAAGCCGCGGTTGCCGAATATTTAGGCAGTTTTAGGACAGCCGCCCGATCAGAAGATCCAAGGCGTAATCGACCGTTGCGGCGCGCACCTGCGCCCGGCCCAGGGCGCCGAACTGCATCGTCTCCGCCACCGCCGAGCGCCCTGTTTGAGCAACGCAGAAGCACACCATGCCCTCGGGCTTTTGCTCGGACCCCCCGGGTCCGGCAACGCCGGTGACGGCGACCGCAAGCGTGGCGTTCGACCGCAATAGCGCGCCCTCGGCCATCGCAATCGCAACCTCCTCGCTGACCGCGCCGCAACGGGCGATGGATGCAGGAGGCACGCCGAGCATGTCGGTCTTGGCGCCGTTGGAGTAGGTGACGAAGCCGCGGTCGAATACCTCCGACGATCCCGGCACCTCGGTGATCGCCGCGGCGATCAGCCCGCCTGTGCAGCTTTCGGCGGTCGCCAGCCAGACCCCTGCCGCGCGGGCGCGATGCAAAAGCGTCTCGGCACGGGTCATACGCCCGCGATCCCATGGGCCAGAACCGCCAGCACGGCCACGCCGACCGCCGCTGCAAGGCCCGCCAGCACGTCGTCCAGCATCACGCCCAAGGGCGTATGCAGTCTGTCGGCCCAGCGGATCGGTCCCGGCTTTGTGATGTCGAACAGCCGGAACAAGACGAATGCCCCGACCCAGCCCGGCCAGGGGAACACCCAAGGGTCCGCGCCCGCGTGCCAAAGCCCGGCAGAGAGCGGCCAAAGGGCAATCCATTGCCCGGCGACCTCGTCAATCACGATTTCGGACGGATCGTGGTCGTCGTGGCCCTTCGTGGCCACGGCCGTCGCCCACCAGCCTGCCAGAACCACCGCGAGCGTCGCGATGAGCAGTGCGGGGAAGCCGCCGAGGGCGTGGATCAAATACGCCGCCGGAATCGCCGCGGCCGATCCCCAGGTGCCGGGGGCATAGGGCAGGTGGCCGATGCCGAAAGCGGTGGCGATCAAGCGGCTCATCGGCGGATCAGCGTCGCGGTGGCAAGGGCGGCGATGCCTTCGCCGCGGCCGGTGAAGCCAAGCCGCTCGGACGTGGTCGCCTTGATGCTGATCCGATCCGCATCCAGTCCCATGATGTCCGCCATTTTCGATGCTATATCAGCGGCATACGGTCCGATCTTCGGGTATTCGCAGACCAAAGTCAGATCGACATTGCCGACGTGAAAATCCGCCTCGGCGGCAAGCCCGATCGCGTGGCGCAGGAACACATCGCTCGCCGTGCCCTTCCATTGCGGATCGCTCGGTGGAAAGTGGCGGCCGATATCGCCCAGGGCCAGCGCGCCGAGGATCGCGTCGGTGACGGCGTGCATGCCGACGTCGGCGTCCGAATGCCCCGTCAACGCCTGATCGTGCGGCACGCCTATACCGCACAGCATCACATGGTCGCCCGGCCCGAACGCATGCACATCGAATCCGTTGCCCACCCGGATATCCATCTCTGCCCCCATCAGCACCTCGGCCCTTTCGAAATCCGCGGGCCGGGTCAGTTTCAGATTGCGTTCCTCGCCCGGGACCATCGCCACCTCGATGCCTGCGGCGCGCGCGACCTCGACATCGTCGGCCGCGCCGCCGCCATGTGCCCGGTGAGCCGCCAGGATCGCCTCGAAGTCGAAACCCTGCGGCGTTTGCGCCCGATAAAGACCGCCGCGCTCCTGGGTTCCGGTCACCATCCCGTCAGAGCCGCGCCACAACGCATCGGTGACCTCTATCGCAGGGGCCGCGCCCTGCGTTGCATCCAGGGCCGTCAGCACGTCCTCGATGATGCGCTGGCTGACCAGGGGGCGCGCCACGTCGTGGATCAGAACCCGGACCACGCCGCTGCCATCCAGTGCCTCGAGCCCGGCGCGGACCGATGCATCGCGGGTCTCTCCACCAACGACGGCATCGACGTCGGGATACGCCGCGGACCGGTCCATTTCCTCTGGGTGTAGCACCAGCACGATCCGGTCGACCCCGGAGGCCATGCGGAACGCGTCCAGCGTCCGGTCCGCAACCCGCCGGCCGGCCAGCATCTGCCACTGCTTTGCAACCTCTCCGCCTGCCCGCAATCCGCGTCCCGCCGCGACGATCACGGCCGCGGTCTTCCCTCGGCCCGTCATGCCGTCTGTCTATGCAATGCCTAGGACCGTGACAATGCGTGGCCGCATTTCCGCTCCATACGATGAAAATTTAGGCAAATGCCGACTCCGGCAACACCGCGGCGCGGCGAGATTTGCCTTTCCCGCCTGCGAACGCTACCTGACAGGCTATCGCACAAGGATTAAGCATTTGACCATCCAGGTGGCAGACATCCCGATCTATCCTCCTGTGCTTCTGGCCCCCATGGCCGGGATCACGGATCTGCCGTTCCGGCGGCTGGTGGCCTCTTTCGGCGCCGGTCTCGTGGTCAGTGAAATGGTCGCAAGCCAGGAAATGGTTCAGGCCAAGCCCGGCATGCGCGAACGGGCCGAACTGGGCTTCGGTGTCGCCAACACCGCGGTGCAGCTTGCCGGGCGCGACGCATATTGGATGGCCGAGGCCGCCCGGTTGGTCGCGGCCAACGGAGCGCGTATCATCGACATCAACATGGGCTGCCCGGCAAAGAAGGTGACCGGTGGCATGTCGGGATCGGCCCTGATGAAGGACCTCGATCATGCGCTGACGCTGATCGACGCGGTGGTGAAAGCGGTCGAGGTGCCGGTGACGCTGAAGACGCGTCTTGGTTGGGACGACGATCTGCGGAACGCGCCCGAGCTGGCCCGCCGGGCAGAGGCTGCCGGCGTGCGGATGATCACCATCCACGGGCGCACCCGCTGTCAGTTCTACAAGGGCCATGCCGATTGGGCCGCCATCCGGGCGGTGAAGAAGGCCGTGCGCATCCCGGTCATCGCCAACGGCGATATCCGCTCCGGCGCCGACGCGGTCCAGGCCCTGCGGCTGTCGGGGGCCGACGGCGTGATGGTGGGCCGGGGCATTCAGGGCCGGCCGTGGCGTCTGGCCGAAATCGCTTCTGATGTTTTTGGCACGCCGGCGCCGGTTCTTCCGCACGGCGCTCTCGCCGCCATGGCGGCCCGGCATTACGAGGATACGCTTGCCTTCTACGGCAAGACGCTGGGCAGCAAGGTCATCCGCAAGCATCTTGGCTGGTACATGGACACTGCCGGCACACCGCATGCGCTGCGCAAATCGATCCTCACCGGCGACCCCGCCACCGTTCTGAGGCTCTTGCCGGACGCCCTGGCATCGGCCCGGGACCTTGCAGCATGAGTGCGCTGACAGAGGCGATCTGGGCGTCGATGCCCGTTCCGGCCTTCCTGATAGACCCCGACGACCGGATTGCCGACATCAATCCGCCCGCCGAACAGTTCCTGAACGCCTCGGCCAAGGCGATCCGCACGCAGCCGGTCTTTGACAAGCTGGCCATCGATGCGCCGCTGGAGGACGCGTTCCAGCGCGTGCGCAACGATCATTCGGTTCTGTTCATCAATAAGGTCGATGTATCGGGCGGGCAGTCCGCGCCGGTGCAATGCAACATCCAGATCGCCCCGCTGATCGGCATTCCCGGCCACGTCATGATGATGATGGAACCCCGCCAGATCGCCGACCGGCTTGGTCGGGCCTATTCGGTCACCTCCGCCGCGAAATCCGCGATCGGCATGGCCGAGATGCTGGCGCATGAGATCAAGAACCCACTTGCCGGGATCACCGGCGCCGCGCAGCTGCTCAGCATGAACCTTCAGCAGGAGGATCAGGAACTCACGGACCTGATCGTTGCCGAAGGCCGCCGCATCGTCGCGCTTCTCGATCAGGTCGAGCAGTTCGGCAACCTGCGTCCGCCGGAACGCAAGGCGGTGAATGTTCACGATCTGCTCGACCGGGCGCGTAAATCCGCAACGGTCGGTTTCGCGGCGAATATGAAGATCATCGAAGAGTTCGATCCCTCGCTGCCGCCGACATTCGTCGATGCCGACCAGATCCTGCAGGTCTTTCTCAACCTGCTGAAGAACGCCTCGGAAGCTGCGGCCGGGCAGGGGGGAACGATCCGGCTCAGGACGTTCTACGACATGTCGCTGCGGCTGCGCCGCAAGGACGGGTCGGGCGGGGCGCTGCCGCTGCAGGTCGAGATCATCGACGACGGCCCCGGCCTGCCGCCCGACATCGAGGGCGATATCTTCGAGCCATTCGTGTCCGGGCGGGAAAACGGCACCGGGCTGGGGCTCGCGCTGGTAAGCAAGATCATTTCCGACCATGGCGGCTGGATTTCGGTGGATTCGGTGCCAGGGCGCACCGTCTTCCGCATCTCGCTGCCCGTCGCGCCCAAAGAGGCGCCGAAAGAGTGACAAAGGAGACCTAGATGGACGGCACGGTTCTTGTCGCCGACGACGACCGCACGATCCGCACGGTGCTGACCCAGGCGCTGACACGGGCGGGCTGTAAGGTGCATGCGACCTCCAGCATGGTGACGCTGATGCGCTGGGTCGAAGAGGGAAAGGGCGATCTGGTGATCTCGGACGTGGTGATGCCCGACGGCAATGGCCTCGACGCCCTGCCGAAGATCACCGAAGAGCGTCCCGGCCTGCCGGTCATCGTCATTTCGGCCCAGAACACGATCATGACCGCGATCCAGGCCGCCGAAAAGGACGCCTACGACTACCTGCCCAAGCCGTTCGATCTGCCCGACCTGATGAAGCGCGCGGCCCGTGCGCTGGAGGTCAAGCGGCGGATCCCGACGCCGAAGGCAGAGGTCGGCGAGGGTCAGGACGAGCTTCCTCTGGTCGGACGCACGCCAGCGATGCAGGCGCTTTACCGGCTTGTCGCCCGGGTGATGAACACCGACCTGGCGGTGCTGATCACCGGAGAATCGGGCACCGGAAAATCGCTGATCGCGCGCGCGATCCACGACTTCTCGGACCGCCGCACGCTGCCCTTCGTGGTGGCCGGCGCCGCCGATCTGGCCAGCATGGACGGACCGGCCACGATCCTGAGCCGTGCCAAGAACGGATCGATCCTGTTCGACGAGGTCGGCGATCTCGAGGAGGAGGCCCAGGCGCGCATCGTGCGTATGCTGGACAGTCTCACCGACAATGCGCCGCGCGTCATGGCCACCAGCCAGGCCGATCTGGCCCAGAAGATGGAGGCAGGGCTGTTCCGTCAGGACCTGTTCTACCGCCTCGGCGGCGTCACCCTGACCGTGCCGAGCCTGCGCGAGCGCGTCGACGACATCCCGCTTTTGGCGGACCATTTCCTTGCCCGTGCCGAGCGCGACGGCCTGCAGCTGCGCCGGTTCAACGACGCGGCGGTGGAGCTGATCCGCGCCTATTCCTGGCCCGGCAACGTGCGGCAGCTGGAAAACACCATCCGGCGTCTGGTTGTCACCTCGTCGGAAGAGGAAATTGCGCGCCCCGAGGTCGAGCTTGTCCTCGGCAACCAGCCGGCCATGGAGCCGCTGACCGGCGGTGGAGACGGCGACAAGCTGGGGGCGTCGGTGGCAAAACACCTGCGCCGGTATTTCGACCTGCATGGCGGGGTCTTGCCGCCGCCCGGCCTGTATCAGCGAATCCTGCGCGAAGTGGAAATGCCGCTGATCGAAATCGCGCTGGATGCGACGGGCGGAAATCAGGCGAAATGCGCCGATCTTCTGGGGATTAACCGAAATACCCTTCGAAAAAAGATTACCGACCTCGATATCCACGTGACACGCCGCCG
>JASJDP010000026.1 GCA_030065095.1 Rhodobacter sp. | reverse complement strand
AAAGTCCGAACGACGTCAATCCGGTACGCACCGTCGGAAAATCGCCTCCCCTTCGGGGCGGGTCGGCGATGGCGCGGCGGCCTGCGGCCTTGATTCCGCGCCTGAAGACTGGTTGCGAACGGAGGCTCCAGGCCAAAACCCGCCTCGCGATTCACTCACACCACATCGTGCGCAACCAAAAGCACGGTGGCGCACCTGTCTGCCGGCGCTGCACACCCAACGGCTCATTTCATGCGCTTCCGCGCCGGGGGCTGTGTTCGATGGGCTGGCTGCCGACTGGAACCATCCTGGCCGCTGCCGTGTCGGAGCCTGCCTTTTTCCGAACCGATGCGCCCGTGGCCGAATCCGGGTACGGGCCGGTCGCTATCTTCCGCTACGTTCCGCCAACATGTCGATCTGTCCGCGCAGGGCCGGCAGATCGTATCCTGCCGCCTTGAGTGCCGCCACGATCTCGTCCGTCGGACGCGTCCCGGCCTGGCTCAACCCCCAGACGATGGACGACCGCGTCCCGGTCCGGCAATAGGCCAACACGGGCCCTGCGGCCTGTTCCACCGCGGCCCCCTGAGCGGTCACCATCTCCATCGTCATTGCACCGTTGACGACCGGGTTGTCGACATAGGCCAGTCCCGCGCGCTCTGCCGCGGCGCGCATCTCGCCGGACTGCAGGTCCGCGGGAACCTCGGCATCGGGCCGGTTGTTGATCACCAGAGTGAAGCCCGCCGCCGCCGCGGCCGCCATATCGTCCGGCTCGATCTGTGGCGAAACCGCGAAATCAGGCGTGATCTGTCGAATGTCCATGGGGTCTCTCCTTAAGACGGTCTGGCCAGGGCATCCACCCAGTTTCGCATGGGCACCGTCGCCGCGATACCCCGCAACGAGAACCGCGAGATTCCGCAAACCCCGTGTCCCGAGGTGCAGCCGTCGGCAAGCCGCGCGCCGATCCCGACGAGCAGACCTGCAACGATCACCACGCCCATGTTCGAGGTCAGATGCGTGTCGACCTCGTCATAGAGCGGTACGATCGCGACCGGCACCAGAACCAGCCCCGCGAAAAATCCCAGCCGCTCGCGCCAACTGTCGCGGCCGGAGCCATCCACCAGCCCGCCGACGATGCCCGAGGCGCCCATGATGCGACCGTTCGCCAATAGATACACGACCGCGCCGAGCCCGATCAGCAGGCCACCAATAAGGCCCCAGATCCAATCCAGTTCCATACCGGTGTGCTCAGAGCTTGTTGACCGGCACTTTCAGATACACGGTGCCGTTATCCTCGGGCTCGGGCATCTGTCCTGCGCGCATGTTCACCTGCAGCGACGGCACGATCAGCCTGGGCATCGCCAGCTGCGCGTCGCGCGCCTGGCGCATCTCGACGAATGTATCCACGCTGGCGCCCGCGCCCACATGCACGTTCTTCGCCTTTTGTTCGCCGACGGTGCTTTCCCACGCATAATCCTCGCGCCCCGGCGCCTTGTAGTCGTGTCCGACAAAGATCCGCGTCGCGTCGGGCAGGGCGAGGATTTTCTGGATCGAGTTATAAAGATCCTGTGCCGAGCCGCCGGGAAAGTCGCAGCGCGCGGTGCCGAAATCAGGCATGAACAGCGTGTCGCCGACAAAGGCCGCATCGCCGATCACATAGGTCAGGCAGGCAGGCGTATGCCCGGGGGTGTGCAGGACGTCGCCGCGAAGCTGGCCGATATGGAAACTGTCGCCTTCCTCGAACAACCGGTCGAACTGGCTGCCGTCGCGCTGAAACTCTGTGCCTTCGTTGAAGACCTTGCCGAAAGTATCCTGCACGATCCGGATATTGCCGCCGATGCCGATCTGGCCGCCGAGCTTTTGCTGAAGATAGGGCGCGGCGCTCAGATGGTCGGCATGGACATGGGTTTCGAGGATCCAGGCGACCTCCAGGCCGTTTTCGCGGATGAAGGCGATGACCTCGTCGGCCGAGGCGGTATCGGTTCGGCCGCTGGCGTAGTCGAAATCGAGTACACTGTCGATGACGGCGCAGCTGCGGCCCTGGGGATCCCGTACGACGTAAGACACTGTATTCGTCGCTTCGTCGAAGAAGGCGGTCACAATCGGTTGCATCGGTTTTCTCCCCTCGCGCCGGTAGTTGCTGCAAACATATTGAGTTTATTGCATGTGTTTCAAGGCTCATGCTGCTTGACCTGCATCAAGGCGCGCAATTCGGCAGACCGGTCAATGTAGTACAGCGCGAAAAAGGAGAAGCCCATGACCACAATCGAGGAGCGCCGCAAAGCCTTGAACGACCGGCTGGTCGAACTGGATACCCGCCTGCACGAGATCGAGGAGGAACTCGACTCGCATCAATCCAAGGATTGGGAGGATCTGGCCACCGAACGGGAAGAGGACGAGGTGCTGGAGCGCATGGGCACATCCGGGCAGGCCGAGATCCGCATGATCCGGGCCGCCTTGGAGCGGATGGACGCCGGCGAATACGGGTTTTGCGTGAAATGCGGCGACGAGATTTCGCCGGAACGGCTGGACATTGTACCATACACCCCGTTCTGCCGGACCTGCGCCGGGGCGAAGGCGCAAAGCTAGGGCAGATGACAACAGCGCCGGACCGGCATGGTCCAGGACGAGAGGGAGACACAGATGGCGTTCGAAGACCTCAAGGCGGCGATCGGGGCGATCCTCGACGAGATCGCGAAACGGCCGGAAGACCGGCACATCCTGCAAGAGCAGCTGCGCGAGAAGATTTCCGAGCTGGAGGCGATGGGCCTGCCGGTTCCGGAAGACATCCAGCGGTTCGAGGAGGAACTGAGCGAGGACAACGCGGACGATCTGTTCGACAACATGCCCGTTTGACCCAGCGGCGGCGCTCATCGCGCCGCATCCCGCGCTTTGCCCGCACCGCCGATCAGCTCGAGACCCAGCCGGTCTCGGTGCCGCGGCCGCTTGGCGCCTTCGGTAGGCAACCGCGGCCTTGGTGTCGATCCCCTGCGGGCAGCATGCAAGGGAGCACGGTGTCCGTGATGCCCGCATGCGGCGGCATGGCCGGTTACGGTATCTACACGGCTATCCAGAAACGCCTTGAAGGGATATCGCGGGCCGGTCTACGTGATGGCCGGGCTGGCAGGGAGCAGAGGCATGAAAGGGTCAAGACCGGAACAGGCGGTGCTGACGCGGGACACCGATATGACAAAGACCGCCCAGACCCGCGCCGTGATCGAGGCCATGGTCGACGGCCTGAATGATCATCGGATCGACGATATCGGCGAGTTCTTCGCTGAAGGATTCCGCTGGATGGGGAATTTCGGCTGCGGCACCAAGCAGGGGCTGCAGGAATTCCAGGCCAACTGGCAGCGGCCGTTCCAGGCGGCGTTTTCCGACAAGGTGTGCATCGACGAGGCACGGCTTTACATGGGCGAATGGGCGGCGGCCTTCGGCCGGCAGGAGGCGACGCATTCCGGCGCCTTCATGGGCCTAGAACCGACCGGCAAGCGGGTTGAAATCCGGTATATGGACTTCTGGAAAGTGCAGGACGGTAAGATCGCCGACAACTGGGTGATGGTCGATTTCCCGCATGTGCTGGATCAGCTTGGCGTCGACGTGTTCGGGGGCGAGGGCTGGGAGGTCTTCGACCGGGGCGAGCGCACCGCGCCGGGACCGGAGTAGCGCCGAGTTCGTCGGGGCCATGGCCTGGCTGCTGCCATCGGCGCTTCGGTGGGTGCCGCCAGGGCTGTGTGGCCTACCCCAACGTGATCCCGATAACCACCATCATCAGCCCGATCGCCGACAGAAACAGCGCGCCCATGTTCAGCGGGATTACCCGGCGCAGCTGGGCGTTCAGGTCGTTATCGGACAGGTTCGCGCGTTTGGCGCGGGCGACGATGACGATGCACCAGACCAGCCCGGCCACACCCAAAAGCGACACCGCCGCGCCCGTCCATATCAGCCAATCCATTCCGGCCTCCGTCTGCGGATTGGTCCGGCGCCTAGCGCAGCCGGCGCGCGGGGGCAAGCGCAACGGTCTTGCGGGGCAAGAACAGGGGCGCTAGGCAGGCGCGGAATTCCATGACCGAGGCCCCCCATGACCGAGACCGCAACGCCCGAGACCGCAACGCCCGAGACGTCTTACCGCGTGACCGCAGACGAACTGCGCCAGTTCATCGAGCGGTTCGAGCGGCTGGAAGCCGAGAAGAAAGACATCGCCGACCAGCAGAAAGAGGTGATGGCCGAGGCCAAGGCGCGCGGTTACGACACGCGGGTGATGCGCAAGGTGATCGCGCTGCGCAAGCGCGACAAGGATGACATCGCCGAGGAGGAGGCGGTTCTGCAGATGTACCGCGAGGCGCTGGGGATGTAAGCGCCGGCGGTCAACCGGAGTATCCGGTCGGCGTCGCCTTGTCGGCCCGCCGCATGCCTTAGACGACCGATACCGTCATCGCTCCAAGCCCCTCGACCGCAAGGTCCATCCTGTCGCCCCGTTCGACGGGGCCGACGCCGGACGGCGTGCCCGACAGGATGACATCGCCCGGTGCAAGTTCGAAATACTCCGACAGGTAGGCGATCATCTCCGGCACTTTCCAGATCATCTGGTTCAGGTCGCCCTCCTGCCGAAGCTCTCCGTTCACCTTCAGCGTGATGCTGCCGCTATCGGGGTGCCCGACAGAGGCGACCGTATGGATCGGGCCAACGGGGGCCGAGCGTTCGAAGGCTTTCCCGATCTCCCATGGCCGGCCCATCTTTTTCTGCGCGCCTTGCAGGTCGCGGCGCGTCATGTCGAGCGACAACGCATAGCCGAAGACGTGGTCGAGCGCCCGATCCGGTGAAATATTGGTGCCGCCGGATTTCAGCATAACGGCGATTTCCGCCTCGTGATGCACATCCGAGCTGTGCGGCGGATAGGGAAACTGCCCCGAAGGGTCCAGGTTGTCGGGATTCTTCTGAAAGAAAAACGGCGGTTCGCGGTCGGGGTCGTGGCCCATCTCGACGGCGTGCGCCGCATAATTCCGGCCGATGCAATAGACCCGCCGCACCGGGAATCTGGCGTCCATCCCGGCGATGGGCAGCGCCACGACCGGTGGCACCTCGATGGCGAATTCCGTCATTCCGTTCTCCCTTCAATTCGCGTCTGCCATGGTATCGGCCACTCTGACTTTAGAACGATCAATTGCAACCAATATGACCCCGGAAGCAATTTTTTGTTGCTATTTGGCGTGATTGCAAGATAGGTAGACCAATATAAGCCAATTGATCAACCAATAAATGGATATTGGATGTGCTCACCAGGTTGGAGACAGCGGAACGCGACAGCGCCCTCGACAAGCTGAGGGCCTTCATCGAAGCCGGCGACTACGCGCCCGGCGACCGCCTGCCGCCGGAGCGTGAGTTGATCGTGAGCCTGGACATGAGCCGCACCACCCTGCGCAAGGCGCTCGACGCGCTGGAGCGAGAGGGGGCGATCTGGCGCCATGTCGGCAAGGGCACCTTCATTGCCGCGCAAGGCGCGGGCCGGGCAACGTCCCGGCTTGCGGAGCTGAGCCAGCAGGTGACGCCCGTGCACCTGATGCGCGCACGCCTGTCGCTGGAACCGGCAATCGCCCGCGAGGCGGCGATCAATGCCTCGGACGGGGCGGTCACCCGGCTGAAACTGGCACGCGACCGTGCGGCGCGCGCGGATAGCTGGAACGACTACGAAGCACAGGACGATGCCTTTCACCGGACCGTGGCGCTGGCAACCGACAACCCGCTGATGCTGGCACTGTTCGACCAGCTCAATCAGGTGCGCAGGGCGGTGGCATGGAACAGCGTCGTCCGCGTCTCGGACAAGCCGCCCAGCAATCATTCGAGTTTTGCCGAACATGACCGGATCGTCGCGGCCATCGAGGCCCGCGACCCGGCCACGGCCCATGCCGCGATGCGCGAGCATCTGGGATCCGTGTCGGCGCGGTTGTTTGGAGAGTACTAGGGTAAACCAAGGGCAAGACGCCGGAGAAAAACAAGCCCGGCCATCGAGCGTCCAATGATGACGACAAGGGAGGAGACAGATGAAACAGTTCCTGAGAAAGGCGGCTCTTGCGGCGGCAATTCCGCTTGCGGTCGGCGTTTCGGCCGTCGGTGCCGGGGCCGACACGATCCGCATTGCTTTGGCAGAGACCCCGTCGGACGAGCTTGCGGCGTTCTTCGTCGCGCTGGACCGGGCCAAGGCCAACGGCCTGGACTATGAGTGGACCGCGTTCTCGGACGAGGAACTGGCCATTCAGGCGGTGCTCAGCGGTCAGATGGATATCGGCTTTGGCACACCCTATGCGGCAATGCAGCGGTCGAAAGCGCCGCTGCGGATCGTGTTTCAGCTGTCGAAGCTGAAATTCTTCCCGGTCACGACCAAGAAATACAGCAAGCTCGAGGATCTGAACGGCGAACCGATCCTGCTGCATTCGCGCGGCGGCGGCACCGATTCGATCGCCAACGTGATCGAAGACCGCCTTGGCATCGAGTTTGGCGAGCGGTCCTATGTGCCCGGATCGTCGAACCGCGTCGCCGCGCTGCTTGGCGGCCGCGCCGATGCGACCATCATCGATCTGTCCAACAAGAACAAGCTGATGCGCAGCGAGGCGGGCGGCAACTTCAACGTGCTCGAGATGTTCGATGTCGAAGCCAGCGACGAGGCGCTGTTCGGCAATCTCGACTGGATCCAGGAGAACGAGGAACAGGTCGGCATCTTTGTCAGCGCACTGGCCAGCGTCTGGCAAGATATGCACGACGACCCGACCATCATCCGCCGCGAAACCAACCCCGATGGTCCCATCGGCCAATTGCCGGCGGAAATTCTCGGCGAACTGGACGGCTTTTACAGCGACGCCGTCGAGGCCGGGCTCTATGACCCCAACGGCGGCGGCCGCAAGGCGGCAATGGCGGATATGGAATGGTACTCGGCCGCGGGCCAATTGGACGGCGATCCGAGCACTCTGAATATCGAGGAT
Source organism: Rhodobacter sp. (assembly GCA_030065095.1). GTDB lineage: Bacteria > Pseudomonadota > Alphaproteobacteria > Rhodobacterales > Rhodobacteraceae > JASJCA01. The sequence goes on along the minus strand of JASJDP010000026.1, from coordinate 62,777 downwards.
TTCTGGTATCTCGCGCCGCTCGACGCCGCGATGAATTAAGACATCGACACCGCTGCGCCCGGCCTCGGGCGCGGCGGCCATCCTACGCCGCGGGACATCCGACACATGCCCAACCGCTCGTTGCTTCTGAAGATCCTGTCCGCCGTGATCCTTTTCGGCGCCTGGGAAATCGCGGGCCGGGTCCCTGTCAGCTTTGCGTTCCCGACCTTTTTGGAATCGATGGCCGCTCTGGTCCGGATGACCGCGGACGGCACGATCTTCACCGCCTATGCCGAAACGCTCAAACCCCTAATCGTCGGCGTGGCGATCTCGACCGTTCTTGGGATCGCCATCGGCCTCTGGGTCGGGCTCAGCCAGTTCTTCGACTGGCTGTTTTCGCCGATCTTCATCGTGATGCAGGCCGCACCGCTTGCCGCGCTGATCCCGCTATTGGTGCTGGCCTACGGCATCGGCCTGACCTCGAAGGTGCTGGTAGTCTGCATCATGGCGATGCCGGTCATCGTGCTCAACACCTCCAGCGCCGTGCGGAACACACCTGAATCGATGAAGGAGATGGGCCGGGCATTTCTTGCATCCGACACCGCGATCGTGCTGAAGATCATCATCCCGGCGGCATCGCCCGTCATCTTCGCGGGCCTGCGCCTAGGCATTTCGGCGGGCTTCATCGGCGCCATCCTGTCAGAACTGAAGATCACGCCGACCGGGGTCGGCGACATCATCACGTATTCCCGTTCCATCGCCGACTATCCCAGCATGTACGCCGCCATCTTCTCGATCATCCTTCTGGCCGTTCTGTTCCTGAACCTTCTGGAAAAGATCGAGGTGGTCCTCTTCAAAGGAAACCAACGTGGTTATGTCTCAGACTAAAGCGGCCTTCGGGCAGGCCGAGCCCGCCGACTACGAGAGCGCGGTTTCGGCCCGCAACATCTCGAAGAACTACGGCGCGGTCGAGGCGTTGCGCGACCTTTCGCTGGAGTTCCCGCGCGGACAGCTGACCTCGCTTCTCGGCCCGTCCGGCTGCGGAAAGACGACGCTGCTGAAAATCATCGCCGGGCTATTGCAGCCGAGCGCAGGCGAGGTCGAGGTCAACGGCCACACGGTCACGGGGCCGGGACCGGACCGGGCCTTCGTGTTTCAGGATTTTGCGCTGCTGCCCTGGGCCACGGTGATGCGCAATGTGGCTTTCGGGCTGGAAATGCGCGGTGTGGCAAAGTCCGAACGCGAAGGGATCGCTGCAAAATACATCGCCGAGGTCGGACTGTCCGGCTTCGAGCATAGCTATCCCCACGAGCTTTCGGGCGGGATGCGCCAGCGCGTCGGCCTGGCCCGCGCGCTTTCGGTCGATGCGCAGGTTCTGCTGATGGACGAACCGTTTTCGGCCGTCGACGAACAGACACGCCGCAAGTTCCAGGAGGACCTGCTGGCGCTGGTGCAGCACGAGAACAAGACTTTCATCTTCGTCACCCACTCGATCGAAGAGGCGGTCTATGTCTCGGACCAGATCGCCATCCTGCTGCCGCGCCCCAGCCGGGTGTCCGAAATCATCCGCCCGTCGAGCTTTCGCAGCAAGGGCGTCGACAACATCCGCCGCGACCCGGAATATCTCGACATCGTCGACCAGATCTGGGCGTCGCTGCGGTCGTATGTGGAATAGCGCATGATCGTCTTCGGATACCGCCTGCCGGGCATGTCGTCGCTGATCGTCTGGGGTCTGCTGTGGGAACTGGTCGGCCGGCTGAAGCTGACCTTCTTCGTCCCGCCGCTGTCCGAGGTCGTCGCGACGCTCTACACCGTCATCGGCACCGCCGCATTCCAGAAAGCCCTGGCCGAGACGGCCTATGCCTTTCTGGCTGGTGTCGGTTTTGCCATCATCATCGGCATCCCGGTCGGAATTCTGATGGGCAAGAACCGTTTGCTGGACGAACTGCTGCTGCCCTGGGTGAACGTCTTTCTCAGCGCGCCGCTGACCGCGCTCGTGCCGGTGCTGATGGTGCTTTTCGGGTTCGGCATGAAGGCGATCATCATCACGACGACACTGTTCGGGATCTGGATCATCATCCTGAACTCGCGCGCCGGGGTGAAACAGATCAACCGCTCGCTGGTCGAGATGGCGCACAGTTTCGGTGCCTCGCCGGTGGATGCGTTCTTCAAGATCTACTTCTGGGCCGCGCTGCCGGAAATCCTGGGCGGTGTCCGCATCGGCATCATCCGTGCCGTCAAGGGGGTGATCATCGGCCAGTTGCTGATCTCGATCGTCGGCTTCGGTGCGCTGTTCGAGCTTTATTCCGCCAATTTCCTGATGGGGCATTTCTGGGCGGTGCTGATCGTGCTGTTTGCCCTGGCCTTCACGATCTCGGAATTCCTGGCCTACCTGGAACGCCGGGTGTCGTACTACGCCGCCAAGCGCTGAAGGCGCTTGCCCGAAGGATCCCCAACAGAAACCTGCCGCCCAGTTTCACCCGTGGATGGCGATCTTTCCCGGCGGGTTTTCTCCCCCAAAGGGCGGGGCGGGTATTTGACGGCGGCCGTCATCTGGGCGATGTCTCGACCAGTGCGCGGGAATGCTAAATTGTATTCGCAGCAAGGAATTTGGAATCCATGACGAAACTCGGCGAAGACATCATCGGCACCAGCGGTCTGGCCCCGTTCTTCAAGGTCGTGAATGCGGATGCGGTGGGCATCGCGGCCCCGCAAAACCGCAAGGGCGACGCCCTGCGCACCTGGGTCCGGTCGCTGAGCGGATTCCAGAAAGAGGCGCTGGTCCGGTCTGCCAGGACCGGCGACACCTGGCGGCATGTGTCGGACGAGGGGCCCTATTTGAACGGGCATGATGCCGCGCCGTGCCCGCTGGCCTTTCTGTCGGCGGGTATGGCCGCGAGCTTCATGAACGAAATCAAGGCGCTGGCACAGGACCGGGCCGTGGAGATCCGCAAATTGCGGCTGATCCAAGACAATTACTACACGATGAAAGGTTCGATGCCAAAGCGTACGATGGTTGGCGGGGCCGAGAATATCGAGGTGACGGTCGAGATCGACTGCGATCTCGATGAGTCCAAACTGACCCAGTTTTTGATCGACGCGATCTGTGCCTCACCGCTGAACGGGCTGATGCGCGGGCAGATCGGCAGCCTCTTCAAACTGGCCAGGAACGGTGACGAACTGCCGACAAACAAGGCCGCAGAGCTGGATGCGCCGATCCTTCCGGACCCGGGCGACCGCTTCGCCGCCGCCCTCGCCGGGCCCGGCCCGGACCGCCTGATGCAGCCCGTCGGACCGACGCCGAAAAAGCCGGTGGCCAAGGGCACGGCGGCCGGCGGATCGTCGCTGAGCGACGAACAGGACCGCCGGCTCAACATCGGCGCCGTTGCCACGCTGCGGACGGATGGGCTGACGGAGATCCAGCAGATGCAGTACTCGCCTTGGGGCACCTCGTTCCGGTTTCTCAGTTCCGAAGACGGCCGCGCCCCAGATGCAGCCACGTTGATCAGCGCCGGAATCGGGTTTTGCTTCATGACCCAGTTCGGCCGCTTCGTGTCGATGCTCGATCTCGACCTGCCGGATTACCGCATCGTTCAAGACACCCATTTCAGCCTCGGGGGTGCCTCGGGCGGCACCGGCAGGGCAGGCGAGGCGGACCCGGTTGAAACCCATGTCTATCTGGAGACCTCGGAGCCCGACGAGACCGCACAGGAGATGCTGGATATCTCCGAACAAACCTGTTTCCTGCATGCCTTCTGCCGCACCGATCTGAAGGCCAAGCTCAAGCTGCGGAGGATCTGAGCCATGGCCGAACTGATGGACGGGACAACCATCGACTACATCTATTCCGGCGGCCTGCACTTCGTCGTCTCGTTCCGCGACGGGTTGGCGTCATACGAGGCCATTGGCGATACAGGCGGGGTCAGCAGCCGCAACAGCGACATCCCCTACCGGTCCCGCGAAATCCGGCCGGGCCTGATCCACACCGTCTGGCACGAGGAAAGCATCGGCGACCTGGTGTCTCTGGTCATCGACCTCGATGCCGGAAAGATCTATTCCGCCGCGCTGCTCGGCTATCCGGCCGATGACCGGATGCTGCATTTCGAGGACGGCGTCATCGTGGAGATGACCCGGGAGTGATCCCGCCCTGATCCCGGGCCGGCGCGCTATGCCAATCCCAAAAGACGGGCGGCGTTGCCCTTGACGATATCCTCGCGCAGCTCGTCCTTGATGGCGATCGTCTCGAAATCGCTCAGCCAGCGTTCGGGCGTGATCATCGGCCAGTCGGACCCGAACAGAACCTTCCGTTTCAGAATCGAATTGCAGTACCGGACCAGGATGTCGGGGAAGTATTTCGGCGACCAGCCAGACAGGTCGATATAGACGTTGGGCTTGTGCTGGGCGACGGCCAGCGCCTCTTCCTGCCAGGGAAAGGACGGGTGGGCGAGGATGATCTTCAGGTCCGGAAAATCCACCGCGACGTCGTCCATGTACATCGGGTTGGAATATTTCAGGCGCATCCTATTGCCGCCGCGCATGCCCGATCCGACGCCCGTCTGGCCGGTGTGGAAAAGCGCGATGCAACCGGCCTCCTGCAGCACCTCGTAGAGCGGATAGGCCATGCGGTCGTTGGCATAGAAGCCCTGGAAGGTGGGGTGGAACTTGAACCCTTTTATCCCGAAATCCGCGATCAGCCGCTTCGCCTCGCGCACGCCCATCTTGCCCTTCCAGGGGTCGATGCTGGCAAATGGGATCAGCACGTCGTCGTTCTGGGCGACCAGTTCGATCACCTCGTCGTTGGAATAGCGCCGGTACCCGGTCTCGCGTTCCGCATCGACGGGGAAGATCACGGCGGCAATCTTCTGGTCCCGGTAATGTGCCGCCGTTTCCGGAATTGTCGGCGGGTGGTCCCAAGGCGCGCGGAAATACCGCGCCATGGTCGACTGCAACTCGTCATAGCCGTCGTCGGAATGGCAGCCGCAGGGTTCCTCGGCATGGGTGTGAATGTCGATGGCGCGGATTTTTTGCAGGTCGATCATGGGAAGCCTCAGATGTGGATGACCGCGGGGTCCCGGTCGTCGTAAAGACGGTCCAGCAATGCCTTGCGGCGCAGCGTGATGGTGCGGACGTTGAGACTGCCCTTGGCGGTGATCTCGCCGTCCCCCACATGCGGCGGCTCGGCCATCACCAGGGCGCGGGTGATGCGGTTGGACGATCCGGTGGCGGTTGCCGCAATGTCTTGCAGCTTGGCGCGCAGACCGCCCGCATAATCCGCGTTCTCTACCACGCCACCCTGTTTCGACAGCCCAAGCCCGGCGGGGGGAAAGATCAGCAGGCCGATCTCGGACCGTCCCTCGCCCACGACCACGATGTCGGCGACCTGCCCGGCCAGGGCCGCCAGCGCGTTCAGCCGCAGGGTCGAGGCCTGCACCCAGGTGCCGGTGACCAGCTTGAAGTCCTCGCCGATGCGCCCGTCGAACCGCAGGCCGCGGGTTGCGTCGCCGGGATCGACGAACCGCATCGCGTCGCCGGTGATGAAGAAACCTTCGTCGTCGAACGCCGCGACACTTCGCGCGGGATCGTCGAAATAGCCCGCAAAGACATTCGGCCCGCGCACCCGGATCTCGAACCGGTTGTCGCCTTGCGGGATCAGCTTGGCCTCCAGCCCCGGCACCGGCACCCCCACCATGCCGGGACCGGCCCCCTTTTCGTGGTAGATCAGGGCCGACGGCGCCGTCTCGGTCAGTCCCCAGCTCGACATCATCATCGGGGTCGTGCCGGTCTCGGCCAGGCTCATCTCTTCCACCGCCGACCAGACATCGGATGGCAGCGAAGCCCCGGCATAGAAGAAGATATCGAGTGCGTCGAAATACTTGCGCCTCAGCTCGGCATCCTGATGCAATGCGGCCACCTGCATGGCATGCGCAACCGGAACGTCAAAGTTCAGCGTGCTCTGGTGCATCTTCATGTTCTCGATGCTGCGCTCGGCCAGAGGTCCGGTGGGCTTGCCGTCGTCGAGATACAGCGAGCCGCCGTTCGACAGCATCATGTTGAAATTCGAACTGCCCGCAAAGACATGGTTCCACGGCAGCCAGTCGAGCATCTTGTGCGGCTTGGCGCCGAGAATCGGCAGGCACGCAAGGTATTGCGCCTGGTTGACGCACATCATGCGTTGGGTCTGCGGCACCCCTTTGGGGTCCGATGTCGAACCCGAGGTGAACAGGATCTTCGCCAGCGTGTCGGGGCCGACCCTGGAATATGCCGCGTCGACGGCCTTGGTGGCGTGGGTGGCCAGATTGGAAAACACCGTCATCCCGGTGCCCGGGGTCGTCGAGACGACCCTTTCCACGCCGTCGAAGATCTCTAACGACAGAGCCTCGCGAAAGCGGGCGCCGTCGGCAGCGTAGACCATCCCCGGCGCGGTCTTTCCCACACAATACCGAAGCCGGCCATGCGCCTGCGGGATCACCGCGTATTGTTCGGCCAGGGGGACGGTCGGGATGCCCGCGTATTGTGCGGCCAGCGTCAGGACGGCATGATCGACCGAGGGGCCCGAGATCACGGCGATGGGCCGGTCGCGGCCGAGGTCGCGCCGCAGCAACCCGGTCGCTGTCCGGCGTACGAGTGCCAGCATCTCGGCATAGGTCACCTCGCGCCAGCCATCGCCATCGCGCTCGGCGACGAAGACCCGGTTTGGCGTTTCCTCGGCCCAGCGATGCAGCCAGACGCCGGTATCGCGGGCCACCGGCCCAAGCGGGCGGCCCGACCGAAGGATCAACGATCCGTCGGCACGCGCCTCGACGGTCACCGAATGCGCCGGGAACTCCGGGTCTTGCCGGGTCATTTCACCCTCCGGTCCGATCCGCGCCGGATCGCCTCCAACCCGGCGAACATCGCCGCCCTTGTCTCTGCATCGATCCCGGCCATCAGCCGCTCCTCGTGGCGTTCGACCGCCGTCAAGGCGGTTGCGCAAAGGTGTTCTCCGGCCGGTGTCGGGTTCAGCGCATAGGCGCGGCGGTCGTTCGGCGCAGGATCGCGCACGATCAGCCCGCGCTGCTCCAATTCGTCGACGATGACGACAACATTCGGGCGTTCGACATCCATCGCGTCGGCGAGCTGCGCCTGGCGCAGCCCGGGATTGTCGACGATCAGCACCAGTGCGGTATAGGTCAGCATGCGCAGATCGAAGGGTTTCAGCACAAGATGCAAGTCGTCACGGATCACGTTGAAGGCCCGTTTCATCCGGTAACCGGCGAAGCGTTGCAGGGTCGCGTCACTGATATCGGTCACGGCCCGTGATGGCATGCGCGCAGGGGGTGTCATGGGCTCACCGAAAGCTCGGGTCGCGCTTGGCGAGAAAGGCCTGCAGACCTTCCAGCGCATCGGGACTGGTCTGGGTGATCGCCGCGCAAAGGCTTTCGGTGAAAAGCCCGTCCGCACGGCTCATATCCCCGATCCGCGCCAGCGCCTGGATCATGATGTAGTTCGACAGGGGGGCGTTTTCGGCGATCTTGCGGGCCAGGTCCTGGGCGCGGGCCAGCGCCTCGCCGTCGCTCACGACATAATGCGTCAGCCCCAGCGCCAGCCCTTCCTCGGCCGAGTATTTGCGTCCGGTCAGCATCATCTCGGTCATCCGGTCCGGCCCGAGGATGCGGCCGATCCGCACGGATGCGCCGCCGCCGACGAATATGCCCCGCCGGCCCTCGGGCAGTTGAAAGATGGTCGAGGGCTCTGCAACTCGCACATGGGTTGCGGCAGCCAGTTCCAAACCGCCGCCGATCACCGCGCCGAACATGGCCGAGACGACCGGCAGGCCGCCGAACTGGATGCGGTCCATGACGCCATGCCATCCACGCGAATGGTGCATCGTGCCTTCGGCATCGCGCGAGACATGTTCGCCAAGGTCGAGACCCGAACAAAAATGCCCCGCCGTCCCGGTCAGGACGACGACCTTCGTGCCCTCTGGCGGTTGCGAGACAAACCCGTCGATTTCCGCCATCAGGCCGTCCGACATCGCGTTGCGCTTGTCCGGCCGGTTCATCGTCAGCGTCGCGACCGGCCCGTCGCGGTCGATTGTCAGGATCGGCGAGGCCATGTTGGATCCACTAGGGCAGGACGGTTTCGTTCATTTAATTATATAGTATAACTAATATAAACCATATGCAACTCTGCCGTCATTGTCCAAACGCTGCGACCGGTGCCGCCCCGGATCGTCCGATCGAACCTGGCCTTGAGACCGTCCGGCCGCTCCGAGCCCCCTGGCCCATGCAGGCTGTCAAGGCGATTGGCATGAATTGGCGGCGACACACTCACCGGCCGTTTTCCCAACGGCTAGTCAGGCAGGATCCTGATGTCGAGCAGCGCCAGGCGGCCGCCATCCGTCGCTGCGAGCGCGTCCCCGATCGCCTGCGTCACCTTGGCCGGATCGGTGACGGTCCGGGTCCAGGCGCGGCTGGCCTCGGCCGTCTTGGTAAAGTCCGGGCTTGGCTTGAGCGCCGTCAACGGCATCTCGTTGGCCTTCGCCGCAAAGCCGCCGGGATAGATCCCCTTGACCGAACCGCGCACCGCACCCCACTCGGCGTTGTTCAGCACGATGACCAGAATGGCGAGATCCAGCGCTTCGGCGATCTGGTGGCAGGCGGTGGGGTTAGCGAACATATAGCTGCCGTCACCCATCGTGGCCACAACCGTGCGGTCACGCTCTGCCAGCTTCGCGCCGAGCGCGGCCGGGAACGACCAGCCCAAGCCGCCTGAATGCGGCTCCTGAAACCACGACTTGTGCGCGCGGCGCTCCAGCGGCCCGAGGATCGCGCCGAGCTCTGACAGTACAGTCGAAACCCGCTCCTCGAGCGCGTCGCCGAGGCAGAGGCTCACATAGGCCTTCGTAATGCCCTTGGCGCCGCTGTCCGCGGCGGCCATGCGCGTGGCGGCGCGCAGCTGCGCCGACTCTCGGGCCAGCGCGGCGCGGCGGTGGGTCAGCCGTTCTTCGTCCCGCGGCAAATCCTTCATTGCCGCGATCAGGGCAGGGATCGTGTCGGCGGACTCGCCTGTGATGGACAGGTCCGACTTGAAGGTCCGCGCCGGAAAGCGGCTGAAGATCGGGTCGGGACCGATGTTGATGACCCTTGCCGCCGGATTCAGCGGGTGCTTGTCGGGCCACCAGGGAGCAAGACTGTCGAGCACGACGACCACATCCGCCTCGGCCAGCCACGGATTGGGGTCGGGGCCGATATGGCTGGGGTGATCGGTCGGCAGGGCCAGGGCCGTGGCCCACCAGCTGCAAAGCGCGATGCCCCAATCGGCGCACCAATCGGCGAAGGCGGCAAAGCTGGCCGGTCCGCCCGAGCCCCGCTGGGCAACGATCAGCGGATGGTCCGCGCCAGCCAGCCATTCGGCCGCGGTCGCGAGGGCGGCAGGGTCCGGGGCCGCGCGCGCGGGCTGCATCGACGGCGGCGCCCCGATGCCGTTGGCGGTAACCGTTTCGCACAGCACTTCGCGCGGCAGCGACAGATACACCGGACCCTTCGGTGTCGAATTTGCGATTGCATGCGCGCGGTCGAGCATCGCGGCAATCTGTTCGGGATACCGCAGGTCCGTGTCCCACTTGGCCGCCTCGCGCACCAGCGCGGTCTGGTCGCGCATCTCCTGCCCCCAGCCGATGGGAACGGTGCGGGTCCCGAACCGCGAGTGCTCGGTCACCGGCGTGCGGCCCGACATCAGCAGCACCGGGATGTGTTCGCAGGCGGCGTTGATCGCGCCGATGGCGCCGTTTGCCAGGCCGACATTGGTGTGCAGCATCACTGCCTGTGACCGCCCGGTCATCAGATAATAGCCGTGCGCCATGCCCATCGCGGCATGCTCGTGCGGGATCACCAGGGCCTGCGGCAAATCCTGGCCGTTGGCGGCGGCTTCGGCCAGTCCTTCGATGATCGGCGGGAAATCGGTACCGGAATTGGCAAAGACATAGTCGACGCCCAAAGCTTTCAGGCGGGGAAAGATCGCCCCGCCGGCCGTCATCTCTGGCGCATCCCTTCCGGTCATCAGTTCAGCAACCCAGGCAGCCACAATGTGATCACCGGGAAGGCCACGAGAATCGCGACACGCACAAGCTCTGCGCCGAAAAACGGCATGACGCCCTTGAACGTCTCGATCATCGGCGTGTCCTTGGCCAGCGCCGAAATCACGAAGACATTCATGCCGACCGGCGGTGTGATCAGACCGAGTTCCACGACGATCAATGCAAGTATGCCGAACCAGATCTTGAGATCCTCAGTCGACATCCCGAAACCGGACCCCTCGGCCGGCATGTAGAGCCCGCCGTTGAGGTCCACCAGAACGGGCCAGAAGAACGGGATCACCAACAGGATCATCGACAGCGAATCCATCAGGCAGCCCAGCAGGATCAGCGCCAGCAGCAGCACGACCATCACCGTCATCGGCGCCAGACCGTTGGCGATGATCCAATCGGCGGTGGCCTGCGGCAGGCCGATCCGGCTCATGAAGATCTTCATCAACTCGGCGCCCAGCAGGATCAGATAGATCATGCCGGTGGTGCCTGCGGTTTCCTTCAGCGCCGCGATCATTTCGGCCAGCCTGATTTCGCGCGTGATGGCGCCATAGGCCCAGACCAGGGCGACGCCGATGGCGGCGGCCGGTGTCGGGTTGTAGAACCCGCCATAGATGCCGCCCAGCACGATCCCGAAGATCACCGTGACCGGGATCAGGCCCAGCGTCGCGTCGCGGAACTCCGTGCGGTCGACACCTTCATGCCGCGGCCCCGCCTCTGGGCGGATCAGGACGTAGATCGCAATCGTCAGGATGAACAGCAGCACCGCCAGGATGCCGGGCAGCAGCGCGGCCGCGAACATGGTGACGATATTGGCCTCGACGATCACCGCATAGATGATCAGCACGACCGACGGCGGGATCAGGATGCCGAGGACGCCGCCGGCGGCCAGCGAGCCCGTGGCCAGCGCGCCGGAATAGCGGTAGCGCTTCAGTTCCGGCAGGGCGACGCGGCCCATGGTCGAGGCGGTCGCCAGCGACGAGCCGCAGATCGCGCCGAACCCGGCGCAGGCCGCGATCGCGGCCATCGCCGTGCCGCCCCGCAGCCAGCCGAGCCAGGCGTTCGCGCCCCGGAAGATTGCCGCCGACAGCCCGGCCTTGGATGCCAGCGCGCCCATCAGCACGAACATCGGCACCACCGACAGCGAGTAGATCGAAAACTGTCCCCAGGCCAGCGTCTTGAGCTGGCTCATCACCAGAAGCGGGCCGTTCAGGATGACGATCCCGATCCCGCCGACCAGGATCATCGCATAGGCGATCGGCATGCGGATCGCGATCAGGGCAATCAGGATGACGAGGGCAAGAATGCCCATGGTGACCGGGTCCATGCGCCTACTTTCTCGTCAAGCCGCCGAGCGCATCGACGAGCGAGGCCAGCGAGGCCAGAACCAACAGCGCCAGCGAGGCCAGCGCCGCGGCATAGCCCCACCACAGCGGCACCTGCAGGATCGTCGTCACATAGTCGTAATTCCTTTGGTCCAGCATGCCGTGATACATCCGCCAGAGCAGGAGGCCGGAGAACAGCAATGCTGCGATGGACGCCAACAGCGCAAAGATCGCCAGCCACAGGCGCGAGGCCCCGGCAGTGAAGATGTCCGCGGTGACGTTCAGCCCCGCGATCTGGCAGTAGGGCAGGAACGCAAAGGCCGCGATGGCCACGCCCATCTCCGTCAGTTCGAAATCGCCCGGAAACGCCCGGCCGACGGTGGCCGCACCGACCACCGAGACGACGTTCGTCGCGATGACGGCCAGCAGCACCACGCCGCCCATCAGGGCCCATCCGGTGCAAAGGCGCAGGACGAAGCCGTGAAGCTTCGCCCCCATGGTTTGGGTCGTTTCCAACTTATTCGGCGTTCGCTGCGATCAGATCCTTGGCCTTTTGCACCAGGCCCGCGCCGTCGATGCCGCTCCCGGTCACTTCGTCGATCCAGCGCTGCTGCACCGGCTCGACGGCATCCAGGAAGGCCTGGGTCTCGTCCTCGCTCAGCATCACATGGGTCTTGCCGGCGTCGGTCGCCATCTTGATGCCAAAGTCGTCGCCCGCACGCCAGACCTCGGCGACCTTGCCCCACCAGTCGCGTCCGGACGCGTCCCTGAACGCCTTCTGGATGTCCTCGGGCAGGCTGTCCCAGCGCGCCTTGTTCATCGACACCTGAAAGCTGGTGGTGCCCAGACGGGTGCTGTCATGGCCTTCGATGAAATACCCGATCTGGTTCTGCAGTTTCAGCGGCGGGATGATCTCCCACGGCAGCAGCGTCGCATCGATCACTTTTTTCGACAGCGCGGCGGGAACTTCCGGCACGGGCGTCGCCAGCGGAGAGGCGCCGAGCGCCTCGATCACCCAGGCACCGGTCCGTGTCGGGATGCGGATCTTCATGCCGTCCAGATCGGCCGGGCTGCGCACCTCTTTGTCCACCGTCATGATCCCCTGACCGGCATGCACGTGCAGCCACATGACCTCGACGCCTTTGTATTCCTGTCGCAGGTCGCTTTCGAACATATCGTACAGCGCCAGGTTCGCGGCCTTCACGTCGTTGAGGTAGACGCCCGGCAGCTCCATCACCTCGGTGCGCGGGAACAGTCCCGGGGTATAGCCGTTGACGGTCCAGACGATGTCGACCACACCGTCGCGCGCCTGCTGGATCAGCTCGGGCGGACGGCCGCCCAGGGTCATCGCGGGGAAGATCTCGATCTTCACCCGGCCGGCCGAGTTCTCTTCGACCTGACGGGCCCAGGGCTCCAGCATATTGGCCTGCGCCGGCGCCTTCGCGCCCAGAAAATGGTGCAGCTTGAACGTGAACTCCTGCGCCGATGCAGTACTTGCCAGTATCAGCGCCACGGCCGTTCCGGCAAAACCTGCCATCAGTGACTTCAATCTCATTGTGTCCTCCCTTGATGAGATTTCCCCCTATCCCGCCGCCCGGATTCGTTGGCGATCACACCCAGCCCGGGGATTTTCTTGGCCAGGTTCTTGTTGTCGAATATCACGTAGTCAAGGTTGGTGCGCGCCAGCCTTGCATGTTCCCGCGCCAGCGCCTCGGCCCGTGCGCCTTCACGGTGGACAACGGCATCGATGATGTCGTTGTGCTGGCGTTGCGAGACAATCAGCGACCGGCGCACCTCGGGTATATTCATCTGGCTTTGCAGAAACGCACTCGGCGCCGCCAGCGGCAGCCGGTAAGCGCGCCGGACCTCACGTTCCATCGTGGCGGAACCCGATATCCTCGCCAGATGATCGTGAAAGGCCTCGTTCAACGCGGCATATCGTTCGAATTCGATGGTGGCGGCGTCGCTGCCGACCACATTGTCCAGTCGGGCGTTGATCTCGCGGCAGCGCTCGAGGGGTTCGGCGGCCGGCCCGCGTTCCGCCGCCAGTCGCACCACGGTTCCTTCGAGCACGCCGCGAAATTCGATCGCGTCGACAATGTCCGCGCGCGTCACCCGCCGCACCAGCCACCGGCCCGTCGGCGTCCGCTCCAGCAGACCCTCGTCCACCAACTCGGCCATCGCTTCGCGTGTGGGTGTGCGCGAAATCCCGATCAGGTCGGCGGCGGCGGTTTCCGACACGGTCTGATCGGGCGGCAGGTCGCCCGACAGGATCCAGGCCCGCAACTCGCGCAGGGCACGTTCCGAAAGCTGCTTCTTTGCGGACCCGGCGCTGTCGGGCACAGCCAGTTCCTCCCAGATTTTCCGCGTTTGGTCCGGTATACTAAATGATGCAAATTCGTTTGAAAACTGCAGAAAACCCGCCATTTCGTGTACCGTTTCTTGAGGTGGCAAGTGCTTAGAGCGCCATGGTCAGGAAATTCCATACTTTTCAGTTTATTATGGCCTGTTCAAAGAGACTTTCGGGCCGCTCTGATTGGGATTTACCGCTTTTTGGCATACCAAAGGCTGCTATTTGAGCCAGATTCGGAACCATTGGCGCAGTTCTTGGTGAAAGCCGTATACTGAAATGTCACGACCTGTGACGAATCATTGGCTGACCCGATACATGCGCTCGCGGGGCAGCGGCGACGCCGCCACATGTCACGGGGCGACCGGGTTAGACGCTGTGGTGCCGCGATGCCGGGCAACGGTTGGGGGCTGGTTGGGCGTCAGAACCGGTTTTGCAGGTGATTTGCCGGTTTCGGTTTCTTGGAGCGGGCAGCGGGAATCGAACCCGCACCAAGAGCTTGGAAGGCTCGTGTGATACCATTTCACCATGCCCGCTCGGTTGGATTCTGCTTATTTCATGGGTGTTTTGCGGTCAAGCGGGATGTCGATCGAGCGTTCGAATGCGCAGCTCCATCGGTTGCCCTATAAGGCTCCGTGAACCCAATCCCGGTGATCGTCTAAGTCAGGGAAGCGATGTCCTACGGCAGAAAGCGGTTGAGCGAATTCGGCCTTGACCCAAAACTGATCCATGCAAATCACGGATCTTACGGTGCGGTGCCAGTGGCGATCCGCGAGACCCAGCGTCGGATACAGGCGGAGCTTGATGCCAACCCCAGCGGGTTTTTCCGCGACCGCTATCCCCAGTTGATCCGTGCTGCGGCCTCCCGGGTCGCGGGTTTTCTTGGCGGTGATGCCGAGGACTGGGTCTTTGTCGAAAACGCCACCGCTGGGGTGAATACGGTTCTGGCATGCACCAGGCTTGATCCAGGCGATGAGGTTCTGACGACCGATCAAGCCTACGGCGCGGTGAAAAAGGTCATTGCGCACCACTGCAGCAGGGCTGGTGCTCACTGTGTCGAAGTCAAGCTTGAACTGCCTATCACATCACCCAGCGACCTGCTCGAGGCTGTTGTTGCCGCGGCGACGAACCGAACCAGGCTCGTCGTTCTGGACCACGTGTCATCACCCTGTGGGATCGTCTTCCCCGTTGCGGAACTCTGCTCCTATTTCCGCCGACGCGGCGTCCCCGTCCTTGTCGACGGCGCGCATGGGCCTGGAAACGTCGAGGTCGACGTCACGTCGATCGGTGCCGACTTCTACACCGGCAATGCCCACAAATGGCTTTGTGCGCCGCTGGGCGCGGCGATGCTGTGGTGTCGGCGAGAGCATCAACGCCAGTTGCAGCCACTGGTCATCTCGCACGGGCACGGATCCGGCTTCACGCAGGCATTCGACTGGCCCGGCACGCGGGACCCGAGCGCATGGCTCAGCGTGCCGGCGGCCATCGATTTTCATTTGGAGAATGGCGGCGCAGAACTTCGAAAGAGAAACCGGAGAACGGCCCTTGATGCGGCGCAGCGGCTTTCTGACGAGTGCGGCTATGTCCCTGCAGCGCCCTCGGACATGCAATCGTCCATGATCGCGCTTCGGCTCTTGAGCGATCGAGAATTGACACCCATGGAGTGCTCTGCGCTCCAGCATCGGCTGCAAGTCGAGGACGGTATTGTCGTGGCAATCACCAGTGCAGGCGGATCGACCTGGTTCCGCCTGTCAGCCGGACTCTATACAGACACTGACGAACTGACCGAGGCCGGCCGCCGAACACGGAAAATTAGCTAACCCTCCGAATCGTGGTTCGGACCTTGTCACGAACGGCCCTATCCGGTCCTTGGACACTGTCTCAGGTCGCTGCGGTGCGTTCCTTCAATCCGTCCATTCTTGCCTGGTGCAGAATCTGAAACCAGGTGATGACCAGGTCGCGGAACAAGGAGACGCTTTCTTGGCCAAGACTGAACGCCCGTTTTGCAGTGAAAACGGACGCTCTAGACTTCCTCTGGTTCAAGTTGCGGCCGAGTTCACCGGTTTTTGCGACGGCATGGACACGGTCCCCGTGGCGCCCGGTCGCTCGACGGATGGTCGGGCGTCGGACACTGGCCGGGCCGCCTGCGCGGGGCGCTGGATGCGCTGGCCGGCCATGACCGACGCCAGTACTATGATTGCGCCAAGAGCCTGAAGCGTGCTGAGCGTTTCGCCGAGCCAGAGCCATCCGATGACAACCGCCGTGACCGGGCTCAGCGTCCCCAGCATCGAGACGCTACCGGGCTCGAGCCGCGCGATGCCACGGAACCAGAGCCAGTAGGTGAACGCTGCACCGAACGGCCCAAGCCAGATCAGCCCGGCAAGGTTGGGCAGCGTGAGCGGCGGCAACGACGGTTCGGCGATCAGCGCGACCGGCAGGAGGATCAACCCACCGGCGGTGAGCTGCCAACCCGCAAAGGCCAGCGGCGGCACATCCGGCTGCCACTTGCGGCTGAGGACAACCCCGGCTGCCATCGAAGCCGCACCGCCGATCCCCGCCAGAACACCAATACCGTCAAGCTGCGCCTCAGGGCCGAGAACAAGAAGGCCGACCCCCGCGAGTCCGGTCAGGGCGGCCCCCACCGCGGCGCTCCGGATGGGCGTGCCAAGCAGACCAAACGCAAGGCCGATGACCATAAGGGGCTGCATCGCCCCCAGTGTCGCTGCGACGCCGCCGGGCAACCGGTACGCGGCAACAAAAAGCAGGGTCCAGAAGATCGAGAAGTTCAGTGCCCCCAGAAGGAAGGTCCGCCCGATCCAATCCTTGCCCGGTAGACTGCGCGTCAGCGCCAGCAAAATGAGGCCGGCCGGCAGCGCTCGCAGCGCGGCAAGTGTCAAGGGAAGATCCGGGGGAAGTGCTTCAGTGGTGACGATGTAGGTCGTGCCCCATACGGCCGGGGCAATCGCCGTCAATACGATGTCGGTTGCGCGAGTCATCTGCGGTCCTCTTCTCGGGTTGCGTGCGTGGAGCCCGAAAGGTGCAGATGCCAGCCCGCGAGATTAACCGCCGCAGGCGCAAATCACTCTTGCATCGGAGTTCAGAATGTCAGCCGGCCAAGGCACGACACAGGTGCTCGACAAAGGCAAGGACCTTGGCGTCCATGCCCAGCCGGGAGGCGGTCACTGCGAAGACGTCGCGCGGCGGAAGTTCGTAGTCGGGCAGGACGCAGATGAGATCGCCCTTCACTTCGGCGCGTTGCGAAACGAAGCCAGGGAGGGTGCCGATGCCGTAGCCCGCGACAAGGAGGTCGCGCAAAACGATGCTGTTGTTGATCCTCAGCGTGGGGTCAACGTTCAGCACCTCTATGCCGTTCGGGCCCGCAAGCTGCCATTCCATCAAATGGTCGGCCATCAAGAAACCCGCAACCTTGTGGGAGTGGATGTCCGCCGGTGTCTCCGGCGAACCATTCTCAGCCAAGTAGCTGGGGGCCGCGAAGAGTCGCTGGCGAAAGGTGCCTATCTTGCGCGCGATGAGTGAGCTGTCCTGAAGAACGTTGCCGACCCGGATGGACAGATCGATGCCTTCCTCGACCAGATCGACGACCCGCTCATCCATCGACAGAGTCAGTCGAATGTCGGGATATTCTACAAGGAACGCAGGCAGCATTGGGCCGACGATGGACTCGCCGAACGAGTTCGAGCAGCCGACCTTGAGTGGCCCGCGCAAGGAACTGGCACTGTCGCGGATACCGTCCTCGACGCGAGTGACGGCCGCAAGAATACCTCTCGCTTCATCGTAGAAGTGGCGCCCATGGTCGGTCATCGACATGGAACGGGTGGTTCGTGTCAGGAGAGTTGTGCCCAGGCTTTCCTCAAGGAGCTTGATCTCGCGGCTCAAGAGCGCGGCAGACACGCCAATGTCTTCGGCCGCGCGCGAAAAACTGCCCCTCTCGACGATGCGGCAGAACGCATTCATGACCGATAGCTTGTCCATCGCAACACTCTATACAGGAGGCGCGTGAAAGCCAGCCGGTCACGATCAGAGACGTCGGGACGGTGCAGCGCCCGTCCACTTGGAGCGCTGACCCGCCGAACGGCTGCGCAGAGCCGGGGTAGTCCGGTTGATTTCGAAGTTGCTCAACGGCCCTTACCGGAATCACGGATGCGCCGATGGAGCGACAGCTTCCTCAGCGTGTTTTGCCATTCACAAAAACGGCCATCAGTGGCTTTCATCAGCCATTCGATTTTCCGTAGGATTGACCGCAGAGTCCTAGCCAATCCTAGGCGGTGGGGGGCGCCAGTCTCCCGGAGGTGGTCGTGTCTTAACCCCTTAAAACTGTGCCAATGTTGCGGGCGAGAGAGGGGGACGGGAGATGGCTCGGAAACGGTATTCGGACGAAGACATCTTGAAGCTGCTGCGCGAGATCGAACTGAAGCTTGCGGAAGGCGGCGACGTGCAAACCGCGTGCCGCGCCGTCGGTGTCAGCGATGCGACGTACTACAACTGACGCCGCCGGTTCGGCGGGATGGGGAGAGCCAAGCTCTCAGAGTTCCGCGACCTTGAGAAGGAGAACGCGCGGCTGAAGAAGATCGGCCTCTTCAGGCGTCCAGAGCGGCGTGAAGGCAAGAGAGTGCGATCCAAGCTGGGCCAACTCCGATCCTCTCAGGTATGGGCGCCGACGATGTAGGAGACGACCTCGGCCATGTCGGTCTCATCCCGTTGCAGATCGGCGATGACGTTGCCGCGGCGCAGAACGACGATGCGGCTAGAGACCTCGAAGACGTCGTTCAGGCGGTGGCTGATCAGGATGATCGCAATGCCCTCGTCGCGCATCTGACGAATGAGTTGCAGGACGCTTTCCACCTCGCGCACGGCCAGCGCTGCGGTGGGTTCGTCCATGATCACCAGCTTCGGCTGGAAGGTGAGTGCGCGGGCGATGGCAATGGTCTGCTGCTGGCCGCCGGATAGCATGCCGACCGGGATGTGGATCGTTGGCACATGCACGCCAAGACGGTCGACCATTTTCTGCGCCTCCTGGTCGATCTTCACCTTGTCGACGAAGTTCGGGAACAGGCCCCATAGGCGTCTGGTGGGTTCGCGGCCAAGAAAGATATTGTTGGCGACATCCTGTTGCGGGGCAAGCGCGAGGTCCTGATAGATCATCTCGATGCCCTTGGAGCGGCGCGTGCCGGGCTCGATCTGCGTCAGGTCCTCGCCATCGAACTGCACGCGGCCGTTGTCGACCGGATAGACGCCGGTCACTGCTTTCATCAGCGTCGACTTGCCCGCACCGTTGTCGCCAACAAGCCCCACGACCTCGCCTTCATCGACCTGTAGGTCGACACCGTTCAGCACCTGCACGGCGCCAAATGATTTTTCCAGATCAGAGAGCTCCAGTAGTGCCATCATTCCCTCTGTTGCGCACGGACCTGGTCGAGCCAGACAGCGGCGATCAGGACGGCGCCGATGGCCATCTGCTGGTAATAGGCCTGCACCGCCATCAGGTTCAGCCCGTTCTGAAGGACCCCCATGATCAAGGCACCGATCATGGTGCCGAGGATCGAACCGCGCCCGCCGAACAGGTTCGTGCCGCCGATGATTGCCGCGGTGATGGCGAGAAGTTCGTAGGTCAGGCCCGCCGTTGGGTCACCGGTGTTGACGCGGGCGGTGAAGATCAACCCCGCGATCCCGGCCATCAGGCCAGAGATCGTATAGAGCTTCATGCGCTGTTTGCGCACGTTGATACCGGTGGCGCGGGCGGCGTTTTCGTTGTCGCCCAAGGCCAGGGTGTGGTGGCCGAACGGTGTATGGGCCAGCACGTAGTGTGCGATCAGGGCCACGCCGATCAGGATGAAGACCGGCGTCGGCACGCCCCAGGGCCGCGCCTGGCCGAGAAACAGAATCTCTTCCGGCAGACCGTAGATTCCGCGGCCGTTCGAGATGATCAGTGCCAGCCCGCGGGCGATGCCCAACATGCCGAGCGTGACGATGAAAGCGGGCACGCGGCCCCGGGTGATGATGAAGCCGTTGACCCAACCCGCCGCCGCACCTGCGCCCAGCGAACCGATGATCGCGAAATACCAGGGCCATCCCAGCGTCACCACCAGCGCTGCGCCGGTGACCGAGGCCAGCCCCAGGACCGAGCCCAGCGACAGGTCGATCCCCGCCGCGCTGATCACGAAGGTTGCGCCGATGGCGAGGATGCCGAATGTGGCCGACGCCAGTATGATGTTAAAAAGATTGTTGGCGGTCAGAAACACCCGCGTGCCATCGCCGGTCACTGGCGACAAGACCGCCATGATTGCCGCAAGTGCGACCAAGACCAAAAGCGACTCGGCGCGGACATGGGTGCGTTCCAGTGCCCGCGCGACCGCGCCGAAGCCAAATCTGAAGGAGGTGGCCGGTGCGACCGGCCCCTCCGTTCCGTTACTTGACATACTCGAGCATCGGTTCGGTTCCCGCGTCGAGCACTTCTTTGGTCAGCACCATAGTGGGTACGTAGATCCAGTCGCCTGCGGGTTCCTCACCCATCTTCATCTTGGCGACCATTTCCACGGCCTGCTTGCCGACGAGATAGGGCAGCTGAGCCACGCTTGCGTTGAGCCGCCCGGCCTTGATCGATTTCACTGCGTCCGAGTTGCCGTCGACGCCGATCACGACAACCTGGTCCTGAAGGCCCGCGGCATAGACCGTCTCGATAGACCCCAGCGCCATGCCGTCATTGGCGGCGAAGACTGCGACCAGGTCGGGATGCGCGGTCAGGATGTCGTTGGTGATGTTGGCCGCCTTGCCGCGGTCCCAGTCGCCGGGCAACGAGGCCACGACTTCGAGCCCCGGCGCCAGTTCGGCAAGCTTTTCGGCAAAGCCGGTGGCGCGCTTCTGGCCGGTGACGTTGCCGCTGAGGCCCTCGATCACCAGAACTGGACCGGCGGCGTCCGCTCCAAGCTGGCTGACCAGCCATTCGGCGCCCTGCGCGCCCGCGGCCACGTTGTCCGAGCCGATCGAAAACGCGATGTCGACGCCCGCTTCCATGGCAATCTTATGGTCGAGATTGCCGTCGAGATCGACGACCGGAATGCCCATGTCATTGGCGCGCTTCAGGCACGGCAGCAGGATCGTCGAGTTGATCGCCGCGGTGATCATCGCGTCCGGCTGGCGTTCGAGCATGGTGTTGCAGACATTGAGCTGTGGTTCGGCGGCCTGGTCGCTTTCGACCGCTTGCAGGTAATATTCCACACCTGCAGCCTCGGCGCCTTCGCGCACGCCCAGTTCCATCGCTCCCCAGAACGGGTTTGCGAGCGTCTTCATCAACACGCCATAGGTCTCGGCGCTGGCGGGCAGCGCCAGAAGGCTAAGTGCCGCCGTCAACAACAACTTTTTCATTCTCTTGATCTCCTCCGTTGGTTTGTGCCCTGGACCGCGCTTCTTTTTCTTGGCGCAATTGACTGGTCTGCCAGGCGGGGCACGCAGAGCCACCAAGCAGCGGGCCGGTCCGCCGAAGCAGCCAGACCTTGCCAGCATGCTAGGAAGGCCGCTTAACTCAGTAAACAATTTTGTAGCCCGGAGTATGCGATGAAGATCCTGTACGATCCAGAACCACGTCAGACCGACGAAATTTTCTCGACCGACGACCTGGCCCGCTTCCGTTCCGACTATGGCGTGGTTTCCTATGAGGGCGGCGACCGCGACGCATTCTACAACGAGCACCTGCCGGGCGCCGAGGTGCTGATAGGCCAGCAGCCGATGGATCGCGCCCGCCTGGATCTGGCGCCAGACCTGAAGGCGATCTTCAATGTGGAAACGAACTTCTTGCCGAATATCGATTATGCGGCCTGCTTCCAGCGAAGTATCCACGTTCTGGCCCCAAGCTCGGTTTTCGCAGTGCCCGTGGCCGAAATCGGTCTTGGTATGGCCTTGTCGCTGGCCAGGGGCATCCACTCTGCGCACTCGGACTTTGTCGCGGGAAAGGAGATGTACGGGCTTGAAGGTAACGCCGATGCCGAACTTCTGACCGGATCGGACATCGGCTTTGTCGGCTTTGGCGATCTGGGCCGCGCGCTGTTTCCGCTTCTTGCCGGGTTCAGGGCCACAATCCGGGTGCACGACCCCTGGCTGCCCGACGGGGCGCTCGCGCGTACGGGTGTGATCCCCGCATCCCTCGAGGACGTCCTGTCCCAAAGCCGGCTGGTCTTCGTTGTCGCCGCCATCACGACTGAGAATGCGCACCTGCTCGACCGGACCGCGTTGCAGCTCATGCAGCCCGGCGCAATGCTCGTACTGCTGAGCCGGGCGGCAATCGCCGACTTCGATGCACTACGCGAACTTGCCGGCAAGGGCCGTATTCGCGTCGCGACAGACGTCTTCCCCGTCGAACCCGTCACGTCCGACGATCCGATCCGTTCAAATCCGGGCATCCTGCTCTCGGCGCACAGAGCCGGAGCGCTTGTCCAGGCGTTGCATCAGATCGGGGCCCTTGTGCTGGAGGATCTGGGTCAGATTTCGCGCGGACTTCCACCAATCGCGTGTAAGCGTGCGGAACCGGAAACGGTTTTCCGCTTCAGAAGCAAACCGATTGAAAAGTCGTAGCTGTTGTACGAGCTTTGCTGCGATAGCCTGGACTATGGCTGCAAGTCTGCGACGTTCGCCCAGCGATGTTGAGCTCGCGCAAACCTGTCAGGTCCTTACGGGTTTAGCGCTGGTTGGATAGCTGCCCGTCTCAACGGAACCGCCCGGGTCTGGATCGAGCGATTGGGCGGTGGTTTCATGACTGGCGCGGCCATCCTGCTCGGGTTCAAATCCATCTTACATAGGTCATCCGCCGAGGGCTCTGGGCAGACGCTTGCACGGTCGACGGGCCGACGGGAGGACCCAAAGATTCCGGGTCGAAGGTTCGGGCAAACGGTCTTTGTCGCTGCCGTTCCAAATGTTAACGGTCGACCAGGAGGACACCTACATGGCTGATCGAAGCATCGGAACACCGGAGCAACTCCGCGATCCCAACTACACCCCACCGCTGGTAAAGGCTGTTCCCTTGGGGATCCAACACGTCCTTGCAATGTTCGTATCCAACGTAACGCCTGCAATCATTGTGTGCGGGGCGGCGGGTTTTGGCTTTGGCTCAGACAGCCCCGACTTTCCGCATATGATCTACATGATCCAAATGTCGATGTTCTTTGCGGGCGTAGCGACCCTGATCCAGACCATCGGGATTGGCCCGATCGGCGCACGCCTGCCGATTGTTCAAGGTACGTCGTTCGCCTTCATCCCAATCATGATCCCGCTTGTCGCCGGAAAGGGAGTCGAAGCGATCTCGGTTCTGATGGGGGGAGTTGTCATTGGCGGGCTGTTCCATGCTTCTCTTGGCTTCGTCATCGGCAAGTTGCGCTTTGCTTTGCCGGCACTGGTCACCGGTCTCGTCGTCACAATGATCGGACTGGCCCTGGTAAGGGTCGGCATCCAGTATGCCGCCGGAGGTGTTCCTGCGATTGGCACCGAAGAATATGGCTCGCTCCAAAACTGGTCGGTGGCAGGGGTGGTCATCCTCGTCACGCTCGGCATGAAGTTCTTTGCCCGCGGAATGCTTTCGGTTTCGGCTGTCCTTATCGGCCTGCTGGCAGGTTATGCAGTGGCCTACGCCATTGGCATGGTGGACTTCGGCAATGTCGGGCGAGCCGCAAACGTCGCGCTTCCAAACCCGCTCCATTTCGGCATTGAGTTCTCGATTGCTGCCATCGTCGGCTTCTGTCTGATGGCCTTTGTCTCCGCAGTCGAGACAGTTGGCGATGTTTCCGGGATCGCGAAGGGCGGCGCCGGGCGTGAGGCCACCGACAAGGAAATCCAGGGCGCAACCTTTGCCGATGGCTCCGGTACGGCGATATCTGGTCTGTTCGGCGCGCTGCCCAATACGTCGTTCAGTCAAAATGTCGGACTGATCGCCATGACCGGCGTCATGAGCCGCCATGTCGTGACCATCGGAGCGGTTTTTCTGATTTTCTGTGGCCTTGTCCCGAAGGTTGGAGCCATCATTTCCACCGTACCGATCGAGGTCCTCGGCGGCGGCGTGATCGTCATGTTCGGCATGGTGGTCGCCGCGGGCGTCTCGATGCTGTCTGACGTGGTTTGGAACCGTCGCAACATGGTGATCTTTGCAATCGCCCTTTCGCTGGGTCTGGGTCTTCAGCTTGAGCCCGACGCATTGCAGCACGTGCCGGACACACTGAAGGTGCTGGCAACCTCGGGCATCTTGCCCGCAGCACTGATCGCCATTGTGCTGAACCTCATCCTGCCGGAGGGGTTGGCCGCCGATGCGACCGAGGAGTTGGCAGGCGACTGAACGACGCCAATGCGACCGGATGGCGTTCGCTGTAAAAGACGATTGATCCCTTTGGGCTCTGGGCAGACCTCCCAGGGCAAAGCGCTGTAGGTCAGCTTTCAGAAGCCGATTGGTGGATCCCCGCCTAACCACTTGAGTCTGCGCTGGAGGTGGATGGGCTCGATCGTCCGGTTCAGACGCACGCAGCATCGGCGGGATTGCTGCGTCGCGTCTGGCCGATCCGAAGGGTACGGAACTTACCCTGGCTAGCAGGATC
Source organism: Rhodobacter sp. (assembly GCA_030065095.1). GTDB lineage: Bacteria > Pseudomonadota > Alphaproteobacteria > Rhodobacterales > Rhodobacteraceae > JASJCA01. Next base: position 38,468 of record JASJDP010000026.1, on the reverse strand, counting down.
GGGGCATAGTATTCGCCTGACGACGAAACGATTGAGCTAACCCGCGCCGCGGTACACGACATTCTGCAGCGATCAGAGGCGTTCCGAACGCCTCCCGAAAACGAGTTCCGTCTCATCGCCGCGCAGATGGTGCGGTCGGGCAGCTATAGGGCGAACCCCGACGGTGTCTTGAAAGAAGCGTCGCGGCAGGCAACGCGAGTTCGTCCGCGGGCGGGCGCCATAGCTTGGAACACGCGGTCGACTATGGAACGAGCGGGTTCTGATCAGGGATTTGTCTCTTCAGGTAGTTAGAACGCTGTGTCGCCTACTGACGTTTTGGGGCCGATCAGGAAGTGTCAGGCGGCTATCATTGCGTCCCTGCCGAGAGACCACGTTTCCCTTCGAGATCACCACCAGCCGATCCGGCCTTAGGCGCACGGCTTCGATTGGATCCCCGGCATCCAGAACCACCAGCGAGGCCAGGGCGTCCTTTTGGAGGCCATAGTCTGTCAGGCCGAGGATTGCGGCGTTCTCGACCGTCACCATGTCGAAGCATCGCCGCATCTCTTCCGGGGAGGACATCTGCGCCACGTGTAGCCCCATGAAGGCCACGTCCAGCATGTCGGCGGTGCCGAGCGAATACCACGGATCGCGCACACAATCCTGCCCCCAGCCAACGCGGATGCCGGCGGTCTGCATCTCTTTCACCCGGGTTAGCCCGCGGCGTTTTGGGTAGGTATCGTGCCGGCCCTGGAGCATGATGTTGATTAGGGGGTTGGGGATGGCGCTGATCTCGGCCTCTGCAATCAGTGGGATCAGCTTGGAGACGTAGTAATTGTCCATGGAGTGCATGGAGGTCAGGTGCGATCCCGCCACGCGCCCCTGCAAGCCGAGCCGCTGGGTCTCGTATGCCAGGCTTTCGATATGCCGTGAGTTGGGGTCGTCCGTTTCGTCGCAATGCATGTCCACCGGCAGCCCACGATCGGCGGCGATCTGGCAGAGGATGCGCACGCTCTCGGCGCCGTCGGCCATCGTGCGCTCGAAATGGGGGATGCCGCCCACCACATCGACCCCCATGTCCAGCGCCCGCAAGGTGTTTGCGTGGGCCGTGGGATCGCGCAGCAGCCCATCTTGCGGAAAGGCCACAAGCTGCAAATCCAGATAAGGTCGTACGGCCTCGCGCACATGGAGCAGGGCTTCGACGCCTTTGAGGCTATCATCGCAAGTGTCCACGTGGCTGCGGATCGCGAGCAGACCCATGGACACGGCCCAGTCGCAGTAGGAGAGCGCCCGGGCCACCATATCGTCGACCGTGACCAGTTGCTTGAGTTCTCCCCAGAGCCCGATCCCTTCCAGCAGCGTGCCCGAAGCGTTGATCCGCGGCGTGCCGTAGCTGAGCGTCGCGTCCATGTGGAAATGTGGATCGACGAAAGGCGGTGAGACGAGGTCGCCTGTGGCATCGATGACCGTACCGGCCTCGGCGCCGTCCAGGCGTCCCATCGCGGTAATCCGGTCGCCCGTGATGCCGATATCGGCGGTTGTTCCGTCCGGAAGGGTTCCGCCTGTCACAAGGATATCGAAGCCAGGCATCAGCGTTCTCCGCGGTTGTAGGGCACCATGAGGGCAGCGGGCACCTCGGCCCGCCGCGACATCAGGATCAGTGCCAGAATCGACAGGATGTAGGGGATCATCAGGAAGACCTGGTAAGGCACCAGCATCCCAAGTCCGGTTTGCTGCAAGCGGATCTGCAGGGCGTCGAAGGCGGCAAAGAGAAGCGCACCCAAGAGCGCTTTGCCCGGCCGCCAGGCGCCGAAGACGACCAGAGCGATGCAGATCCAGCCACGCCCATTGACCATCTCAAAAAAGAAGCTGTCGAAGGCCGACATGGTCAGAAAAGCACCGCCGACGGCCATCAGCCCCGATCCGACGATGACGGCGCCCATTCTAAGGGCTGTGACCGACAGGCCCTGAGCCTCCACAGCAGACGGGTTTTCTCCTGCCGCGCGCAGAGCCAGCCCGAGGGGCGTCCGGTAAAGCACGAAAGCCGTGACCCCCACGACGGCAAAGGCCAGGTAGGTCAGCGGGGTCTGATTAAACAGCGCCTGGCCCAGAATGGGGATCTGGGACAGGAGCGGCACCTCGTAGAGTTGGAAGGGGATGATCCGCGGGGGGCTCGTGACCTCTGGCAGGGCCAGGCGATACGCATAATAGGCGGCTGATGTGGCCAAGAGCGTGATGCCCAGGCCCACGACGTGCTGGGACAGCCCGAAGGGCACCGTCAGCGTCGCATGCAAAAGCCCGAAAAGCATGCCCGCGGCCATCGCGACGCCGACACCAACCCAGAGCCCGGTGCCTGCGTAGACTGCCATCCATCCGGCAAAGGCACCGACCACCATGATCCCCTCGATCCCGAGGTTCAGCACTCCGGCACGTTCGCAGATCAACTCGCCCATGCTCGCAAAGATCAGGGGCGAGGCAATGCGCACGGCGGCGGCCCAAAAGCTGGCAGAGAGGAGAATTTCGAAGATTTCCATCAGCCCCTCACGATCCGGAACCGCGTGAGCAGGATGGCGAGGACCATGAAGAGGAGCGCAGTCGCCAGCAGGATGTCGGCGATATACGTGGGGACGCCGGCGGCGCGGCTCATGCTGTCGGCGCCGACAAAGACGCCGGCCACGAAGATCGCAGAGACCACGACGCCAAGGGGGTGCAGAAGCGCGAGCATGGCGACGACGATCCCGGTGTAGCCAAATCCCGGGCTCAGATCGAGCGTGAGCGATCCCTTGAGACCCGCGACTTCGGAGAAGCCCGCCAGAGCTGCCAGCCCGCCCGACAGCAGCGCGGTCTTCAAAAGCACGAGATTGACGGGGATGCCCGCGAACCGGGCCGCGCGTGGGTTCTGGCCCACGGCTCGGATTTCGTATCCGAGAGTGGTCCGGGTCTCAATCACCCAAACCACCGCGGCGCAAATCAGCGCCAGCGCAAAGCCCCAGTGCAGACGCAGCCCGTCTACGATCCTTGGCAGGCGTGCGTCGGGGTCGAGCCGAGGCGATTTCGGCCAACCCATCCCCATCGGGTCCTTCAGCGGTCCTTCCAAGAGAAGGGAGATGAAAAGCAGCATGATGAAGTTGAGCAGCAGCGTCGTGACCACCTCATCGACGCCGAACCGGGTCTTTAGGATCACCGGGCCAAGCAGGATCAGCGCGCCCCCGATCATCGCGGCCAGGCCGATCAGGATCAGCGGTTGCGGTCCGGGCAGTCCGAGGGCCGACGTGCCGAACACCACGGTCAAAAGCGCGCCCATGTAGAGCTGCGCCTCTGCCCCGATGTTCCAGAGTTTCGCGCGAAAGGCGACGGCTACGGCGAGGCCTGTGAAGATCAGAGGCGTGGCCCGGTTCAGGGTCTCGAGCGCGGCGAACTGAGACCCCGCTGCCCCTTTCAGGATCAGCCCCAGCGTGGCGAAAGGATTGGCGCCTGCTAGGAGCACGAGCAACGACGCCACCACCACCGACAGCGCTAGCGCGGCGACAGGAAAGCCGAGCGCACGGGCAACGGTCGGTTTGGCGACCGGTTCAAGCCGCACGGTCAAATCCTTCCCCGGCCATCCAGCGTCCAAGCTCGGTTGCGGTCATTGATCCCCGGAGGAACTCAGGTGACAGCCGTCCCTCCGACATCACCCGGATCACATCCGCCAGTCCCAGGATTTCATCGAGATCTTCCGAGATCAGCAGGATCGCCGCGCCCGCGTCCCGGGCCGCGATCAGGCGCTTCTGCACATAGGTGACGGCCCCGATGTCAAGGCCGCGGACCGGCTGGTTGGCCAAGATGATCCGGGGGTTCGATTCGAGGGCGCGGCCAAGGATGAGCTTTTGCATATTGCCGCCTGACAACAGCCGGATCCGCGCCTCAGGGCCAGGGCAGCGCACATCGTATCGTGAAATCACCTGCTTGGCGAAGGCCTCGGCCGCAGACCAGCGCATCCATCCAGCACGGCTGAGCGCCGTGTCCTTGTAGCTCTCCAGAATCGCGTTTTCGGTCAGCGAGAAATCGGCGATGCTGCCGGTGCTGTGGCGATCCTCCGGGATACGCCCAATTTGGGCGGCAAGGGCGGCGCGCGGAGACCAGGGCGGGGCCGCTTTGTTGCCCAGCCGCATTTCGCCGCTTTGCGGCTTTGCCTCGCCCGAGATCAGCTCAGCCAGGGCGCCCTGGCCGTTCCCGGACACACCCGCGAGACCCAATATCTGGCCGGCGCGCAGGTCGAGGTCGATGCCCTGGAGTCCCGTTCTGTGCCCAGGCGGATGCGCAAAGACGCTGCGCAAGCTTAGCAACGTGGCACCGGGCTTCGCCTCGGACGGCACGGGCTGGGCGATCTCGGCCCCCACCATGAGTTCCGCAAGGGCATGAGGCGTCGTCTCGGCTGTGGGCGTCTCGCCCACCAGCTTGCCGTGACGCAGCACCAGCACCCGGTCCGAGATTGCCATGACCTCGTGCAGCTTGTGAGAAATAAAGATGACCGATAGCCCCTGATCGACCGCCTTGCGCAGGGTCTCGAATAGCGCATCGGATTCCTGGGGCGTCAGCACCGCCGTCGGCTCGTCCAGGATCAAGACGCGGGCATCGCGATAAAGTGCCTTCAGGATTTCCACGCGCTGCCGCTCACCCACCGAGAGCGTGCCGACCTTGGCCCCGGGGTGGACGGCCAGCCCGAAGTCTGCCGCAAGTTTCCGCACGCGCGCCTGTGCCTCGCGGCGGCCGCGGCCCAGTGACCAGAGCGGAGCGGTGCCCAGCAGGATGTTATCGAGCACGGTGAGGTTGCCCGCCAGCGTGAAGTGCTGGTGCACCATGCCCACGCCGGCCTTCAACGCGGCCCCGGTCGCCCCGGGGGCCAAAGTACGACCGAACACCTCTACGGTCCCTTCGTCCGCGGTGTAATGTCCGAAGAGGATGTTCATCAGGGTCGTTTTCCCGGCCCCGTTCTCGCCCAGAAGCGCAATGACCTCGCCCCGGTGTAGCGTCACGTCGACCGAGTCATTCGCCGTCAGACTGCCAAATCGTTTGGTAATGCCATTGAGGCGCAGGACAACCTCCCGCGCCTCTGCCGTGTTGGTCATCAGGAGGACACAGGCTCCGTATCGTCCACTTCGACAACAAAGCTGCCCGCCCGGATCGCGGCTTCGCGTTCGGCCACCAGCGCCATCGCCTCTGCGGGGACCTTGCCCTCGAAGGTGCCAAGCGGCGCAAGAGAGCAGCCGCCCTCTTTCATGTAAGAGAAGAGCCCATAGTTGGCTGCGGTGAAGCTGCCGTCGGTCACGGCGGCGAGGGCCGCTTGCATGGTGGGCTCAAAGTGCCACAGCGCCGAGGCAACGACCGTATCGGGGTAATCCGCCTGGGTGTCGATGACATTGCCGATGGCCAGAACGCCACGCTCCTGGGCTGCGTCGGAGACACCGAAGCGTTCCGCATACATCATATCTGCGCCGTTCTCGATCATTGCAAAGGCCGTTTCCTTAGCCTTCGGGGGATCGAACCAGGAGCCTATGAAGGACACCTGGAAGGTCGCGTCAGGCTTGATTTCGCGAACCCCGGCCATGAAGGCATGCATCAGGCGGTTGACCTCCGGGATCGGGAAGCCGCCGACCATGCCGACATTGCCCGCCTCGCTCATGGCGCCAGCAATGATGCCGGTGAGGTAGGCTGCATCCTGGATGTAATTGTCGAAGACAGCGAGGTTGGGATAGGCTGGATCCTCAAGGAACGACGAGCCCAACAGAAACGCGGTATCCGGGTAGTCCAAAACGACCTCACGCGCCTCCGCCTCCACGCCGAAGATCTCGCCCACGATCAACTTGGCACCACCTTCCGCGTACTCGCGCATGACGCGGGTATAGTCCGTGTTGGCGGTGTTCTCGGTAAAGGCGTAGGTGATCTGGCCGGCGGCCTGCGCGGCCTCGGCTGCGATGTGGATACGGCTGACCCATTGCTGTTCAACGGGAACGGTATAGATGCCTGCCACACTCAAGGGCTCTTGCGCGAAGAGCCGCTTTGGCAATGTCGCGAGGCCGGCAGCGGCGCTAGCGCCCGCTAGCAGGCTCCGACGACCGATCCCGGAGTGAAGCAGTTCAGCGCGTTTCATGATAAATCCCCCCTATCGCCTTTGGTGTGAGACGAGACTACCAAGAACGCCGGGCAGCGCAATAAAATGGCGTATGAATATTGGGCGAATGATTGCGGATTGGGCGCCCGACGCCGGCTCCGCCTCTTTGCGCCGCCATTTCGTTACTGCAGACGGTCGAGTGCGCCGGGCGAAGTGTGCGTTGTGCCCATCCGTTAAAACGGCCCGCCGGCCGGATCAAACCGATCTCCCCGATCAGTGATCCGACGACAGCCAACTAAGATAGCGTACCGGCTCTCTGCCCAAAGCCGGAGGAGGAAACAGGTCTCAGTTCAAGGGCTACGCTCCCCAAGTCGGGCGCTGGCTTTGCGTGATTGTGAAAGGGCGCAAGACACTGGACAAGAAGTGCCCCGTATGATTAGGCTAATCGAAAGGAGAATTACTATGTATGATAAAGCCTTAGACGAAGTTAGTTGTGACGAATCCAACCTCACGGACTATCTGGAATCAAGGCTGGATAGATTGGATATGTCGATGTTATCGGCGTTGTCATCCAATGCTGGGCAAAAGTTATCCGCCTCATTCTGGGATTGGCATGATAAATCGGGTGATGATGACTGGACGAAGGTAAGCTGGGAAAAGGTAGGGTAGGCACTCAGCCAAAATACACGAATCTCAGTTCTGACGATACAACTTCATGACACTGATTGTTATGCAGCCGACCTCCGGTTGCAACATTAATTGCAGATACTGTTATGTGCCCAATCGCTCCGACTATTCCGTTATGTCGATGGATGTCGTTCGAAGCGCTGCGAAAAGAATATTTGCCGATGAACGAATATTGGCCAAGGGCAGGGTCGGTTTTCTGTGGCATTGCGGAGAACCCCTGATTGTAGGCAGACAGTTTTATCAAAAAGCTTTTGATGTGATTGAAGAAGAAGTAAAAGAGGGTGTAAGCGTCGACCATTCAATTCAGACAAATGGTACTCTGATCAATGATCAATGGTGCGAGTTTTTTGCTGAGAAGAAGATAAAGGTTGGGTTGAGTGTTGATGGTCCTGAATTTCTTCATGATTCATCCAGGGTGAATTGGTCGGGTAAAGGATCATTTCGAAAAACGATGGCTGGTTATGAGCGGTTACGGAGGTCAGGAATTAAGGTTGGAGCTCTGTGTGTCATCACAGAAAAACATCTTGATTATGCGGACCAGTTATTAGACTTTTTCCTGGATAGCAAATTCTCTTCCGTCGGGTTTAATGTTGAAGAAATTGAAAATCAAAACACAAGATCCACGCTGCTGGATGATAGATTGGAATTGAGCGATGATACAGTGAAGAGATTCCGGAAATTTATTCTGGATTTATTCTTAAAGTGGCAAAGTGTGAGCGACAAATTTAGAATTCGTGAGTTTTCTGACTATATTCATGTCTTCCAGAAGAGACGGTCGAACAAGCATTATAGGCGAAAACCAGATGAATTGTCGGAGCGTGGCATATTCACTATCCAGAAGAACGGTGATGTGTCGACTTTCTCACCGGAGTTTGCAGGTGCCAGTGCCAGTGAGTACTCAAACTTCGTAATTGGGAACGTGTTGAGGCAATCCTTGTCGGACATGTTGGCGTCGGAGCCCTATTACAAGTTTCGTGACGCAATTCACATGCATACCAAATCATGTCAGGAAGCGTGCTATTTGTTTGGTGTGTGTGGCGGATCATATGTGTCCAATGCTTATTTCGAGTCCGGACGATTCAACAGACCGGAATCCACAGCTTGTAGACTCCTGAAGAAAGAAGTCGCTGAGATGTTGTTCAGCGAGCTGTCTGATAAAGCATACAGTGACCAAACTCATCGGTACGTAAGTTCGGAAGCAGGCTGATGACCGCTGTGGGCCGATTTTGTTGACAGAGGCTTGGTTGAAGTAGCTCTAGACGCCTGATTCAATCTCCTCAGAGGACCGAACGGCGCCAGAGACGAGTTCCACCTCGGAAGCATTTCACCTATATGCACTCCTGGATAGTGCGGTTCTCTCCCAATTCGGCTTTGGCGAGGCGTATGACCATGTGAAGGCTTCATGGCAGTTGTATGAAGAGGTTCAGCGGGACTAAGAAAACCGCACCAGCGAGAGCCCCGGTCATCATTCTGAGTCCACTCAGAAGAAAGGCAGTGCTATGAGAATTGGTCTCCTCGTACTTGCGGGTGTTTTGTTGCCGCCCGTGCAAGCGCTTGCGCAGAAAGTGACTATCGGCACCGCAGCGCAATATGAGGTTGGTGATTTCACGGTAGCACCGGCTGTGATGCAGGGATTTGAAAGAGCCTTGAGTGAGGCGCTTTGCCAGCGTGGCAATCTGTCTTGTGAATGGGAACCGATGGCGCAGGACGGACTCCTGCCGGCGCTGAAGGCAAAAGAAGTCGATGTGGTGATGGCAGCCATACCCATCACCGCGCAACTTGGCGACGGACTGGAAACAACGGCCGCATATCTCTATCCCGACCCATTCGACTTTGTCGGCCCGCCAGGATTCGACCCGTTCGGTAATGTCAAAACGGCCGCAACGATATCTGATCCGGCCATCGATGCCTGGCACACCACGACACCCTACAACGTCATGCGTTTTGATACTCTCGAAGAAGCCTTGGAGGCGGTTGAGCGCGGCGATGCGGAAATTGCTGTGGGCGAACGCATAGAACTCGCTCCATTGGTGGACGCAACCGAGGGGCGGCTCGCAGTCGTCGCAGCCGAACGCCGTCTTCGTCCGGGCGTGACGATGGCCCTACATGCTGACAATTTCGAACTGCGTTTCGCTTTCGAAGACCTGATTTACGAGATGACACAGGACGGCAGCCTGAATGCTCTGACCAAGGAATGGTTCGGCAAGGACGCAGTGACGTGGTGATGCCCGAACGCAGTGACCGGATTGAGCCGCCCGCGAGACCGTTTTGCGGAAGAAGCGGGCCACCGTGGTCGGTAGGGTCGGCCTTGGAGCGGAACGGCACCAAGCTCGGTTTCACTCCGGTTTGCGCGCGATAAAGCAGGCCCAGGTTATATGCCCGCCCGACAGTGCGGACTGCCAGCGGCTGATACTCTCTGCAATCCGACCGGCCGCATCTGGATCAAGGCCATCCGGGCGCCGTGCGAGGAGCGCGGCCAATTTCGCGTAGTGTGTCGCGATGTCCTCCGGACGCTCTTCGGTGTGGGTGAGCTCAAAGCCGGTCGCGACGGCCATGCGCCGGTAGTCTCGGGGCGTCGCGCCGCCCCTTGCGCGCAGTCGGGCGAAGGCCGCGTCGACCATGGCGATATCCGCACCCTCCGACGTCAGGATATCGGAAAATGCGAAAACCCCGCCAGGGCGGAGTACCCGGAAAACCTCGGCGAAGACGCGGGGGCGGTCGGTGGAATGGATCAGGGATTCCTGACAGATCACGGCGTCCCAGGCCCCCGTCTTGCTATCGATGCCATGGAAATCACCGATCTCGACCGTGACGCGGTCGTCGAGCCCGGCAGCACGATTGAGCTTGCGCGCCTCTTCGACACAGACCGCCGAAATATCGATCCCGAATGGCCGGCAGCCGCGTTCGGCCAATTGCCGCAGCGTTCCGCCATAGCCGCATGCGATGTCGAGAACCCGATCACCCGGTCCCACGCGCGCGCAGTCCAGCAAGTGCCGTGTCATCGCCGCGGAGGCGTCGGCAACTGTTTCGTCGCCGCTGTCGTAGCGCCCGATGTGAATGTCGGATCCGCCCCAGCAGAGCCGGTAGAAATCGGCGACGTTGGCGTCGTCGTAATAGGCCGCTGCGGCCGGTGCGTTCGTTTCGGTATGCGTCATCTCAATTCCCGCAAGAACAGGCGCTGCGCCCGTGACACAATACACCGGGATCGCTCGAAAATGACCAGCCTGAATAGGTAGCAACGGCAGACTGCCATATGGATGGCGGCGCTGATAAAAAATGCCGGCACGGCGCGCGGTTCACGGTGAAGACGCAGACTTCACGCCAGCGCCTCCCTCAATCTCTGCAGGTCCCGGCGTGGACCTGCGGGTTGAGTCATGACCGTCGCACGGCTGACAACCGTACAGCCGCGACCTTCTTTCCTGCAACCTGGCTTACCGCGGGCATGGCCCATCGCCCAGATCCCAGAACAGTCCCGCCATGACTTTGAGCGCATCCCGGCAAACCGGTTTCAGGACATGCTCGTCGGGTGCGTGTTGGGAACAGCCCCGGTACGAATGCGGCACCCAGACCGTGGGCAGGCCGAGGATATCGGCGAACACGTCATTGGGAAGCGACCCCGCGAGGTTGGGAAAGACATGCGGCGCCTGACCCGAGGTCCGCTCGATCGACCGCGCCACGAATTGAACCCAAGGATGCTCCGGAGACAGCCGGGTTGCAGGGAAAAAGCCTTGCTCGAAGGGGGCGATCCGCACCGTCTCGAAGCCTTGCGCATCCAGGTGGCGGCGCAGCGACGGTACGATGTTCGCGGGATCGGTCCCCACGACGTAACGCAGCTGGCATGTGGCGCGCGCACGGTCCGCGATCGCATTGACCGGCGCGTCGGGCGCGCCGCTTTTCATGGCAAGGATCGCAAAACTGTTCCAGCCAAAGGCGCGTTCGGCCGGGGTCAGGCTTTCCTCGCCCCAGTCCTCATCGATCGACGGGCCGCCGCCGCCCTCGATCGGCAATCCGCGGAGCGCGTCGCGCACATCGTCGGTCAGGCTGTCGGGCCGCCACTCGGGGATGCGGATCTGTCCCCGGGCGTCGGTGATGGTCGCCAAGGCCTGCGCGAGGATCATCGCCGGATCGGCCAGAAGCCCGCCCCAATTGCCGGAATGATGCGCCCCGTCGCGCAGATCCACCACAAGATCGAAGGTGAGCGCGCCACGGGTGCCCATGAATATCGTGGGGGTTTCGGGTTGCAGCCGCGGTCCGTCCGAAGCGATCAGTACATCCGCAGAGAGTGCGTCCTTATGTGCCCGAAAGAACTCGGCCAGGCCGGGCGAGCCGACCTCTTCCCCGGTCTCGATCACCATGCGGCAGTTGAAGCCAAGCTTGCCGCGGGTCCGCAGGACGGCGTCGAGCGCGGCGATGTTGATGAGATGCTGTCCCTTGTTGTCCGCGCTGCCCCGACCATAGAGGCGGTCGTGTTCCGCGACGAGGCGAAACGGATGAAGGCCCTCGCGCCACTGATCGCTCTGAGCGCGGATCACGTCGCCATGCCCGTAGGTGAGGATCGTTGGAAGATCCTCGGCCTCGTGGCGCTCGGCGACCAGGATCGGGCCGGCGTCCGCGACCGGATTGGGATGAATGTCGCAGGCGAAGCCCAGGCGGCCGAGACGCACGGCCATCGCCGCTTCGAGGTAGCGGGTGAGCTCGGCAGCCTGGTCTGGGTTCTGGCTTTCGGTTTCGTAGGCCACCAGGTCGCGCAGGTCGTCCTCGAAGCGGCCGTCGTCGAAGTAGCCGGCGATGGTTTCGATTGCGATAGCGCGTGTCATGGGCGACCTGCAGGGTTACTTGCGAATGGTTTCCCCCAAAGTGACATGATCGCGAGGCGACCGCTATCGACGAATGCCTCGCACAAACGGTAGCAAGGCCCGCGACCGGTCAGTGCCGTGATCGCCTTCACTGCCGATTGTCCGAACGTCTGCTCTTGTGAACGCGGGGAAGCGCTGAAGTGCCCCTCCCCAGTGCGCAGAACCAGCCGGAGGCGGTGGGACAAGCGGAGCCGCGCCTTGAGAAGCGCGACTAACGCGCCTAAGCGGTAATGCCAAAGACTGTGAGCTACGTCCGATGATCCGGATATGACAACTCGACGGGCCCCGCGGGAGACCTCGCACCTGAGACTGATGGTGCTGGCGCGCATTTGCACAACGGCCATTACGATGACCTATCCCGCGTGCCTCAGCACGCTCCTGTCAGCCTGGGATATGTCGGCGGTCGAGGCCGGCATCGTACAAGGTGCCTTCACTCTTGCCTTTGCGGTGTCTCTTCTCATCGTGTCGCCGCTTTGCGATCGGTTTGACGCAAGGCGCGTGTTGCTCTGGTCGACCGCCTGTTCCGCTTTGGCCGCGCTCGTATTCGCCATCGGCGCCAGATCGTATGAGACGGCACTCATTTTGATGGCGCTGGTCGGGCTCTCCCAGGGAGGTACCTACATTCCGGCCATCCTGCTGGTCTCCGCCGAGGCGCGGCCGGAACGCAGGAATGCGTCTGTGGGGTGGATCCTCGCCGGAATGTCGGCGGGATATGTCGTGTCGATCTTCCTGTCGACGACCCTGGTTACACTCCACAGCTATCAGGCCGCGTTCATCGCCACGGCGGGGCTTGCCGCCGCCGGATATCTCCTGACCTATCTCGCAACCAGGCAAGCCAGCGTCACGAACACGGCCTCTCCTTCTCCATCGAATGAAAATCCGGGCGCACACCGGCGCACAACCGTCCTGTTGACCGTGGGCTACGTTGGCCATTGCTGGGAGCTGTTTGGTATGTGGGCCTGGGTCCCGGCCTTTCTCGCAACCGCGCTCTTGCTCGATGGACAGGTGTCTGGGGTCGAGTTGGGTCTTTGGACGGCGCTATGCCTGCACGGTTCAGGCTTCTTTGCGTCGTTCCTCTCCGGATATGCGGCAGACCGTTTCGGCGTCCGGCCGGTTCTGATCGGATTTGCCATTCTCGGCCTGTCGCTGTCGCTGACGCTCGGATGGTTGGTGAACGCACCGGCATTCGTTTTACTGGGAGCTGTTGCCATCTACGGCTTCGCGACCATCGGCGACAGCGCGGTGCTTTCCGCGGCAATGACGGAGGCCGTGCCGGCGAAGAGCCTTGGCCGTGTTCTGGGAATCCGTTCAATTCTCGGGATCGGCGGCGGTGCGATATCGCCCGTGCTGTTCGGATTGACCCTCGATTTGATGCCTGGTGCATTCGAATGGGCCATTGCCTTCGGAACGCTTGCCGTTGGCGGGGCAATGGCATTTTTTGCAGCGCTTGCTCTTGCGGACACGGGCACGCTCCGGAGCAGGTGAGCTTTCAAATGGTCCGATGGCCCGAAGATCGTCCAGGAGACGATGGGCGAAGAATCCGACTTGGCTGCAGCGGTTTGAACAGCGGCAACGGTGCAAGATCCGGGGTGTCCTGAAAGTCGGTCAGGTCCGTTCTATGTTGCGATCTGCAATCGGCGAGGTTTCTTCGACGAAGCAATTCAAAGAGTTTCCGACGGCCCCAAATGGCCATTCGATCCTCTGATCCCACACGTCCCATTCGGTTTCCTCTGCAAACAGCGTTGCCACCGACGATAGGCGTTAGCTGCAAAACCCGGGTTGTTTATGTCCGGATTCAGGCCGGACAGCGGCAAGCCCGACGAGGTCCGTTCCTGGATCGAGCAATTGGTTGCATATCCAATACCGGAGCAATCCGCCGTTCAAACGCCGCATCTAGCTTGAAAAAGCGGTCTGCTGCGAAGTTGCGTGGCAAATTCTGCACAACTCCGTGTGACGCAGTCACCGGGACAGCAGGAGGGTGAGATCGGGTGCCAGGGAGACGTGGCCGCCGAAGGCCAAGCACTCGCGATCCAGCATGTCGGCAAGCCATTGCGCCTCGCCCGCGTCGGCGCGTTTCAGCCGGAAGGCATGTATTCGGTAAGGGATCATCGTCAGGGCTCCAAGAGTGCCGGACTTCGGCAAAAGATCGACAACGTAGGCCAGCACCAAATCGCTGCGGTACTGGTCGTGCCCGCCGATCCCTTCGTAGTCGTTTATCAGGTCGCCGCAGCCGTAGAGGATAAGCTTGCCGCTGTGGACCTCCATCGCTTTCGGGTGATGCGAAGAATGGCCGTACACGATGTCGACATCGGCAGTGTCGATCAGAGCATGGGCCAGGGCACGCTCCTCGGGGTCTATGCGGTAGCCCCAATTGCCTCCCCAATGGAGGGATATGATTACAACGTCGCCGTCCTGGCGGACCGCTCCCAGCGATGCGCGGGCCGCGGCAATCGTCTCGTCGAGATCGGCGGGCAGAAGATTCACCCCCGGCATCTGCGGCCCGGCGGCCCAGCTCGACGGGACGCCGCTGGAGAGGGCGGCGTAGGCGAGAAGCAGAACGCGCGGTTTGCCGGGTGTCGTCAGCACCAGTGGCGTGGCGGCTTCGTCGCGGGTGTGGCCGGCCCCGCTTTGGGCGACACCGGTGTCCTTGAGGACCTGCAGCGTCTCGGCGAGGCCAGGGCGGCCCCAGTCGAGGACGTGGTTATTGGCGAGGATGCAGGCATCGATGCCGGCCGCGGTCAGGACGGAGGCGTTCGCGGGGTGCATGCGATAGTTAATGCCCTTGGGTTCGGGCCGGCCCGTGGCAGTGATTGCAGTTTCGAGGTTGACTAGCCTGAGGTCACAGTGTCGCTGTTGCAGATCGCTCACAAGATCGCCCCAGACGTAATCCGCGCGAACGGCGCGGGGGATCGCTCCGCACCGGCGCTCGGCCAGCGCGACGTAGTCCGCGGCGGAGTTGAGGTAGCTCTCATAGAGGGTCGGGTCGCCGGGATGTGGCAAGATCTGGTCGATGCCGCGGCCCACCATGACGTCGCCGGCAAGGAACAGCCGGAGGTTGGGTGTCATGTGTCGGTGGCGGCGAAATGGTCGCGGAACCAGGCAGCCGCGAGGTCGACCACGGCCTCCAGCGCACCGGGTTCCTCAAAGAGATGCGTGGCGCCCGGAACGATGTCGAGCCGGGTCTCGCAGGTCAGGCGCTGGTAGGCGGCCTCATTCAGCTCGATCACACCGTGGTCGGCGCCGCCGACGACGAGGCGTGTGGCGGCCTGGACCTGCGGCAGGGCGGTGTCGGCCAGATCGGGCCGTCCGCCGCGGGAGACCACGGCCGCGACGTCCCCGGGCACCTGCGCCGCTGCTACCAGCGCGGCGGCGGCTCCGGTGCTGGCGCCGAAGAGACCGACGGGCAGTCGTTTTACCCGAGGGTCGGATTTTGCCCAGCCGACGGCGTCGACAACCCGGTCCGCAAGCAGAGGGATGTCGAAGACGTTGCGCCGGTCCATCGCCTCGGCCTCGGTCAAGAGATCGAAAAGAAGCGTGGCGAAGCCGCGCTCGGCGAGGCTGCGGGCCACCATGGTGTTGCGTGGGCTGAGCCGGCTGCTGCCGCTGCCGTGGGCGAATATGACGAGGCCCACGGGGTCGTTCGGCAGGGTCAGGTCGCCGGGCAGCGTGACCTTTGCGGCCGCGCATTCAATGGCGACGGGTGAGGTTTGCAGATCGGTCATGGATTTCCATGTAGCAGTTCGCGGCAAAGGTGCCTTGACCGGGGTCAAACCGGTCCGTCGGCTTTGCCTAGCCCTTGATGCAGATCATCGGCTTCAACCGGGCGACACGGCGCGCGAGCCCGGCCTTTTCGGCGACTTCCACGACTCGCGCAACGCTCTTGTAGGCGCCCGGGGCCTCTTCGGCGACGCCTCGTTTCGACGGGCTCTTGACGGTGATCCCGCGCTCGGCAAGGTCTTTGATGATCCCGCTGCCGGTCCAAAGCTTCGCCGCCTTGTGCCGGCTCATGGCGCGGCCCGCGCCGTGGCAGGCGGAGCCGAGCGAACCAGCCTCGGACCGGGCGTCACCGGCCAGAACCCAGGATTCGGTGCCCATGCTGCCGCCGACCAGCACCGGTTGGCCGAAGGGACGGAGCGCCTCGGGGATATTGGCATGGTCGGGCCCGAAGGCGCGCGTAGCACCTTTGCGGTGTACGAAGACGTGCTTGGTTTCGCCGTCGATCTGGTGGGTCTCTGCCTTGCACGTGTTGTGCGAGACGTCGTAGACGAGGTCGAGCCTCACCCCAGGGAAGAAACGGTCAAAGACGTCACCGGCGAGATGTGCCAGGATCTGCCGGTTGGCGAGCGCGCAATTGATTCCGGCGCGCATCACCCCAAGATAGCGCTGCCCCAGTTCGGACACGATCGGTGCGCAGGCCAGCTCCGGGTCGGGCAAGTCGATGCCGTGGCCGGGGGCGGCGAGCGCCATTTCGCGTAAATACTCGGTGCCGATCTGGTGGCCGAGCCCGCGCGAGCCGCAGTGGATCATGATAACCGCTTGACCCGCGTGAAGGCCGTAACCTTCGGCGGTCTCCACATCCAATACCTGGTCGACGAATTGGACCTCCAGGTAATGGTTGCCCGCCCCCAGCGTTCCCATCTCATCCTGCTGGCGGCGGCGCGCTTTTTCCGAAACCACGTTGGCCGTGGCGCCGGCCATGGTCCCGTGCTCTTCGATTCGCTCCAGGTCCTCTGGTTTTCCGTAGCCTTGCTCGACCGCCCAGCCTGCGCCGCCGGAGAGCATCGCGCTCATCTGCGCTTGATCTAAATGGATGCGGCCGCGGCTGCCGACGCCCGCGGGAATCGCGCGCGACAACTCGTGGGCGAGCGTTTCCTGCGTCGCGCGAATGTCGTCGGCGGAAAGCGCCGTGGTCAAGAGCCGCACGCCGCATGAGATATCGAACCCGACGCCGCCGGCTGAAACCACGCCGCCCTCTTCGGCGTCAAACGCGGCGACGCCTCCGATCGGAAAGCCATAGCCCCAATGTGCGTCCGGCATGGCATAGGCCGCGGCGACAATACCGGGCAGGCTGGCAACATTGCGAATTTGCTCGCCGACCTTTTCATCCATGTCCTTCAATAGGGGTTCGTCCGCGAAGATCGTTGCCGGTACCCGCATTGCGCCCTGTTTCGGGATTTGCCAGGCAAATGGTGCGGTCTGTTCGAATTGCGCTAGGTCCATCTCAGTCCTCGCTAAATATCGATGACACTTTGCGCGACCCACCAGCCGCCCGCCCTTTGGGCAACCACAAGGTCCGTCATCGTGGCTCCGTTCGGTTCCACCGCAGGGGCATGCCGTTGCGTGTCCACCGCCTCACCGGTCGCCCGGGTGCTCTGGGGTTCGCCAACAATCTCCACCTGGAAGTCGCGAAACAGCATTCGCCGGGTCGCCAATTCATAGATCAGTGTCGCATGCAGAGCCAGTGCCGGAAAATAGGTGCGGAGCTTCCAATTGCCTAACTCCGAATCGGATTGAGCGCTGCCACTTTCAGTTGATCTCATTCCGAGCCACCAGAGAACAAGTATTACCATCGACCGCGACAAGAACACTCGACTGCAAGAAAATTCGCAGAACGGTCGCAAGATCGCTGAACACGCCGATCGAACGCGACACAGCGATCACGGAAATCGCCAGCGCGGCGGCGCCCGCTGGGTGCAGTTAGAGCCGCTTTCTGTCTTCCCGTTCGGTTATCGATCCCGGAAATCACGGTTTTCCGGAAAATCGGTCGGGGCGAAGCGCCCGGACCCTGCCTGGCCGAACCAGTTGCGGTTCCACTGCACGAGTGGCCATTCGTTACCCTGCCTGCAATGAACGGACGGTCCGAATTCGGACCGTTCGTCTACGGGAACGCCTCCTTCACGGCGCCACTGTAGCTGCGGGAGACTGGCAATTCGGGTCCGTTCAATAGCCGCAGGAACGGACGCCCCTCCCTAGTCGCCATCTCCTGCGCGGCCGCTTTCCGCACCCAATGGGATCGGTGAATTCGCGGGCTCGCTTCGGCTTTGAATTGGTCGATTGCGTCGGCAAGACGGGTCAGAAACAGATCGTTGCCTCGCGCGGTATGGACGCGGACATAGTGCTGCTTTGCTGACAGAGCCGGTACGATCCCCCGCTTGCCCGGCGGCACCGGTCTCGACAGCGATGAGGATGCATTCAACATTTGGCTCTCGCTTCCGGACGGACTCAGCCGGGCAGAGGTCTTGGCGCGCATGGCAGGTCAATCCATCGGCCTCATGCCGAGCGTTTTTTACGGTCACTGGCACAGCAGAAGAAAAGCTTCCTGTTTGCCTGGGCGGTCCGATCACAGTGAAAAACCTACGACACGGGCTCTCCGAACTCCGCGACTGTTTGGTGCAATCGGACTGAGCGGGATAGAACAGAATCAACGTCTAGCCTGCATCGATGAGGAACAACTCAAGAAGCCGGGCTTCAAGACCGTCGGTCATTGGTTCCTTCATCACCAATGTGCGCTGAAACACCGTTCCAACGATAACGTCCAGGACAAATTGCGGGTCCTTCGAAGCGATCTCTCCGCGCGCGATACCCCGGTCGATCGCCGCGGCGGCTGACACTCTCCACGGATACACGTACTTTTCGCGAAACGCTGCCGCCATGGCAGGGTCGGCTTCGGCCGTAGTAATCGCCGCGAAGATAACGATGGAGGCAAGGGGCTTCGAAAACGTCTCGATCAGTTGACCGATGGCCTCCTGCAATTCGTCCCTGGTGTTCCCGCAATCGGGAACCACGCCAATCGAGATTTCATCGGCCGCGGCGTCGAGAACCAGCGCACCCTTCGTCGGCCACCAGCGATAGACTGTCGCCTTGCTGGCGCCGGAGCGGGCGGCGACGCCTTCCATCGTCAGGCGCTGATACCCCGACGCGAAGAGCAGTTCGCGCGTGGCGGCGAGAATGCCGTCCTTCGTCTTCTGGCTCCGCGGACGGCCGCGCGACCGCTTCTTGTCCGTCGATGGTTCCGCCACGTTCAGGCCCTGCTCGATCTCGACGCTTGCATCCGAGTTTTTTAAAACGATACGTATTGTTTAATAATTGTCAACGTGCGACACTTCACCGGAACGCGCCATTATCTGGGGGGCCGAACCATGCGGGCATCCGGGTTGAGTGCCGCATTGATCGTGTTTCTGGTGTCGGCGGCCATAGCCGACACGACGGCTTTCCTTAACGTGAATGTCGTCCCGATGGACGAAGCGAGGGTGCTCTCGGACCATGTCGTGCTGGTCGAGGATCAGACGATCATCGAACTGGGCCCGCGCGGGGAGGTCGACATTCCCGATGGCGCGACCATCGTGGACGGCGGCGGCGGATATCTGATGCCCGGCCTGGCCGACATGCATATGCATCTCGTCGGCTCGAAAGCCTATAGCGACCCCGAACAGCTGCTGTTCTTCCTGGCCCAGGGAACAACGACGATCCGGGTTCTGGGCGCCCCGCCCATCACCCTCGAGTGGCGCAAGAAGGTGCAATCGGGCGAGCTGGTGGGGCCGACGATCTACGCCATGGGGCCGACCCTTGTCGGGAATTATGGCGACGAGCTCGGGATCGGGACGGTTGTCCGCGGGCTGAACGCCGCCCGGATCGGGGTGCCCGTGGTGCTGGCGCTGCTCCTCGTCTCCAGTGTCAGGCGGTTCCGGTCGCGACGGTCGGCAACGCTTGCGGGTGTGTCGGGGCTTGCCGTCGGCGGCGTGTTGTTTGTAACCGAGCTGCCGCCACTCAATTGGCTGAACCCGGTCTTCGACGCGCCGCAGGCCCATGTCTTCGAGGATCGTGCGGGGCCCGTTCGGTCGACCATCTTCAGATACGCGGTCGAGGGCTATGACGGGATCAAACTCTATGACGGGTTGACCGGGTCGCAGTTCCTGGCTGGAGCCGCCGAGGCGAAGGCGCAGGGGCTCTACTCGATCGGCCATCTCCTGAACCAGGTGCCGCTGGAGGACCAGTTGGCGTCGGGGTTGCGCGAGGTTGCGCACGTGGATGAATTCCTGTCGCATCACTGGGTCGGCTACAACATGGGAGTCGACACCGATCCTGCCTATGATGCGCTACGCGACTATCCTGTCGACGCCGTGAGCATTCCGCAGACGGTTGATCTTGTGGTACGAAACGGCGTTGCCGTTGTGTCAAACCTGTCGACCGACGAGGCGCTCTACCGCCTGCTCCTTGATCTGGAGGGCACGCTGGCGGAGCCGAGGTTCAGCGCATTCCGCCCCGATTACGTGCAGGGTTGGAAGGTAGCAGGCCGGCATTTCGGTCCGTTCGCAGGACAGGGTGAATACCGGCGGGACGAAATCCAGCCATTTCTGTCTGCGCTGGTCAAGGCGTTGCATGACGCGGGCGTGCCGATCACCACCGGGACGGATGCCGGAGGATTCACGCCGGAGGGATCGATCCCAAGTGACATTCACCGTGAGCTGGAACTGCTGGTCGAGGCGGGCCTGTCCAGTTTTGAAGCGCTTTCCGCCGGGACGGCAATCGCTGGATACATTATCGGCAACATGACGGGAGACAACGATCAAGGCACGATTGACGTGGGAAAGCAGGCGGACCTGATTCTGCTGTCCTCCAATCCCCTCGAAGACGTCAGTGCAACGCGGCGGCGCATGGGTGTAATGGCCAACGGGCATTGGTACCGGCAAACGGACTTGGACAAAATGGTAGATGACTATCTGGCCTCAAGAGACTGGTAGGCGGGTCAATCGTTCTAGAGGTTGATTTCCTGTGGCATTCGTCTCCGCCGCCCGGTCGACATCGATTTCAGGTGAATCTACGACCTCCGTGAACGACCGCTCTCGCCCCTGGCGGCGCGACGCAGATGCCCGCAGTTCCGCAGCGAAAAAGTTACCGCACGCGCGCCCAGCGAAGTCATGTGGGATCTGGATTGGGCTCTTTCCGGCTCCTGCCGGACTGAGCACCAATGGGCATGCCGATCATCGAATGGGACCTATGATGCAGGCGAAGGAATGTCGGCAATTTGCGCTCGCGATTGATCTCTGTCATCCCCGATGACTGCGGTTTTCGGTATGCCCTGCCGCATCGATTTCGATGGGCGGAAGGATTCAACGATGCCACAGAGAGAGAATTACGACTGGGCCAGAGCGCGCGCCGAGGCCAAGTACAAGTTTTTCGTTCATGTCGCTGTCTATGTCGCGGTCATGGCGTTGTTGGTGGTCATCAACATACTCACCTCACCTGGAACGAACTGGTCCATCTGGCCGCTTATCGGTTGGGGGTTTGCCGTCGCGCTGCATGGTGCGCGGGTCTTCCTGTTTGCTTCCAGAAATACGATCGTCGATGCACTGACTGACGACGAGCTGCGGCATACCAGCGATATCAAACGCGACAACGGCAGGTGACGGGTGGTCCCGACTCGATGAACAAGCGCGAGTTTGACATCGTGCTGTGGGGGGCGACCGGGGCAACGGGCCGCCGCGCCGCGCACCATCTGGCCAGGCGCTGCGGGGGTCGCGGCCTGCGGCTCGCCATAGGAGGCCGAAACCGGGAAAGACTGGAGGCCATTCGTGAAGACCTGCCCAACGCGGACGGCCCGATCGCACTGTTGGTGGGTGACAGCCATGACGCCGCATTCATCGGAGAGATGGCCACCCGCGCGCGGGTGGTGGCGTCAACGGTAGGGCCTTTTGCACTCTATGGCAGCGAGTTGGTCGCGGCTTGTGTGAAGAGCGGTACGCACTACTGCGATTTGACCGCCGAGCCGCAATGGATGCGCGCAATGATCGACGCGCATGAAGACGAGGCGCGCGAAACCGGCGCTCGGATCGTGCATTCGTGCGGGCACGACTCGATCCCGTCCGATCTCGGAGTGCAGTTCCTGCAGGACGCTGCGCTGGCCCGTCATGGCAAGCCGTGCAAACGCATCGCCACCCGGGTCACGCAGATGAAGGGTGGGTTCAGCGGTGGCACGGCTGCGAGTTTCCTCAATGCCATGCGGCTGCGCGAAACCGACCCGAACTTCAGCCGGGTGTCGAACGACCCTTACGCGCTCTGCCCAGAAGACCAACGGACTGGTCCTGACGGTCCGGACCGCATGATGCCCATCGAAGTTACCTGGGATGCCGACTTAAGGGCGTGGACCAAGCCTTACTTTATGGGACCGATGAATTCGAAGGTCGTGCGGCGCAGCAATGCGATCATGGGGTATCCCTATGGCCGCGACTTCAGGTACCAGGAGACCGCATTGACCAGAGGCGGGATCGGCGGCTGGTGGACGGCGATGCGTTCCACACTCTTCGGCCGCCTGTTTCTGATCGCAATGGCGGTCCCAGCGACACGCGGCCTGCTGCAACGCCACGTGCTGCCGAAATCTGGCGAAGGTCCTAGCAAGGAGGTCCGCGAAAGCGGCTCCTATGAATTGGTGCTGGTGGGGGAGCAGCCCGATGGCACTATCCTCAAGGCCCGCATCATCGGCCAAGGCGACCCTGGCGTGCGCTCAACAACCCTGATGCTGACGGAAGCGGCCCTTTGTCTCGCCGAGGATACGGACAGGATACCGGTGGGTGGCGGCTTCTGGACCCCGGCCTCGGCAATGGGACATCTGCTGCGCGACCGGATCACCACGCATGCCGGGATGAGCTTCGAGCTTTTCTAGGCGGATACGGCAACTTCGAGGATCCTTGCCCACAAGGGAAGGATCAGCAGGCGTTTGCGCACGGCCCAATCTGAGACCGGCCAGAGCATCGTCCCGAGGTTGGACCCGGCTGGGTGCTTCCATACGATTTGCCTGGCGGCGACCAAGAACTCAGGCGACCAGCTTGTCGATGTGCCTTTGCGCCTTCACCTCAACCGCGACCGACTCACCAAGGAAAAATCGCTGTTGATGATGCAGGGGGATCGGCATGGCGCGTGTGTCCGTTGCCCCGTCCGCCGTCAGGGTTCTCCATAAGCGGACCAACATCGGTGCTGCGCGCCAATCTAGTCGTCCACTGTGTCGTTTGTTAAAACCAAGAAACCTTAGGCTGCCGTATTTGCGTTCGGCACGGCGAGCTTACGCGATTGGTACTCCTTGGCCAGGGCAACGATCGGTGCGATGCTCTCCTTGTCCATATAGTCGAAGCCATTTAGCTCTTCCTCACTGGCCACGGGATCGGGGTTCCTCCAGGCCGCGATGATCAGCATCGCCCGGTCGTACCAGGAAAGCTCCCCCGGTATCTGCCGCCCGCGCAAGCCCACATGCGTCGCCTTGGCGATGAACTCGGCGGGCAGGCTGTCGCCGACCCATGCATCGAGCTTTGGGCCCGGAGGAGCGCCCGAGACTGTGACCATGATGATCGGCTTGCCTTCGAATTTGGACATGTTTCGCTGTACCCAATCGGTAATCAGGAGTTTGTAGTAGATCACCGGTGTCGCGAGGATCAGGAAATCAAACCGTTCCGGATCGACCTCGTCCTTCCGAACATTGAAGACGGGCAATCCGGTCGCTTGACCGATCCAATCAGCGTATTCCGCCGTGCTGCCGTATTTCGTGGCGTAAAAGACTGCACCTTCCATATTCAAAGCCTTCCATCGCGCCGGAACAGACACGCGTCGTGCGCGGCACATGGACTTATCGCGCAGGAGCAAGAAAGCGGCCTTGACGCACGTCAATGAGCCTAAACAACCTGCGTGCCAGTGGTACATGCCTCCTGCGGGAGTCCGTAAGCATCGTGCAGCCGTCGTCGAGCGTGATTGTCGGGGCGCCATAGAGCGCTTTGGCTTCCGAGGGGTGACCGTCGTCCGCCTGTTCGTGTCCAATCACTCTGATTCTGCTTCGATCAACCGCTCCGCCAAGGCAGCTTCGAGAGCGGGAACGAGGTCTGTGCTGTCATCGACCACGCCGACGTCGGAATTGATCTGAAATGCGACGGTGAGACCGTGGTCGGCATAATGTCTCAGACTGGACACATAGCCGGGTATCCAACCGCCATGCCCGTAGACCGGCCCGCGAGGCGTATCTTGATAGATCGCTACCCCACCACCGTAGAATATGCCGGGCGCATCTGTGTGAACGGAAACACCATCCAGCAGCCCGCCCAAATACTCTCCGTCCATAGCGTTGCCGGTGAACAACGCCTGTCCCCACGTCGCAAGGTCTGTCGAGGTTGATGCGAACCCTCCGCCTGTCCATTCTATTGCCGGGTTCCAGATCAGATTGCCACTTTCGTCCATAGTGCGTGGAGCAAGCCCGAAAGGATTACCCTCGACGGTGTAGCCGACAGCGAGGCCCTTGATCCCTGGCGCATCGGACGGGCCGGTAGCGGTCAGGCCAAGTGGCACCAAGAAGCGTTCGTCTGCGAGATCAAACACGTCTTGTTCAGAGGCAGCTTCGACGACCAGGCCAAGTAGCAGGTATCCCGTGTCGCTATAGGCCCAAGCCAATCCCGGCTCGAAGAGCGGCTGCGCGTTCAAGACGAATGAGATTGCGTCGGACGGTTCGAATTGCTCGGCTTTTCCGAGCTCGATCAAAGCCGTCGCGACGCCGTCCATATGCACGTGATCCGGCAGACCTGAGCTGTGTGTGAGGAGCTGTCCGACCGTCATTGTGTCGGCATTGGGGACCCGGACAAACCATGGAAGATCACCAAGGTAATCCGATACCAGGTCGGATCGACGGAGCGCCCCTTCCGCCTCGAGCGAAAGCACCGTAGCGCCCCAAATCGTTTTCCCGACGCTGGCTGCCAGCATGCGGCTCTTGGGGGTCATCGGGATGCCTGCTTCGACGTCGGCCATGCCCACCGCGACCGCGTCCACGGAGCCATCCGGCAACGCATAGGCCGCCGTTGCGCCGGGAAACCCGTAGCTCTTGCGATACCCCTCAAGGAGCGATCGGACCTCGTCGCGCAGGTTGGATTGGTCCGCCCCAGAGGTGGAGGAGGCGAGACCCAGGACCGCCAACATCAACGCGACGCATTGAATAAAGGGTCTCATTGATCACCCCTCCCATGAACCGGAACGACCTCGGTCACCGCGCCGTCTCGATAGAGCAGTGTCCCGCGGTTCCACCAAACGACCACCGCCGCGACACCCACCAGAATCCACGTGTCATAAGGCTGCGCATCTGCCCAGAACGGGTTTATGAGTTGCCAGTGGAACAGCATCGGCCAAAGCAGGCTGCCGCGCGCCGAATTGAAGATCGGTGTCACCAGCACCGCGAGCGTGATGTTTCCGACAAGGAACGGGAAGAAATTCCAGCCGGCAAAGACGGTGCCCGATAGGAAGAAGGCAGGCAGATGCCAGACGCCCCAGATCGTACCGATGATGACCCCGGCCCAGAGCGGCGCGACATGCCGTTGAAGGATGGGTTGCGCCACGCCGCGCCAGCCGAACTCTTCAATGGGTCCGAGAAAGAGCATTAGGAAAAGCACAGCGACAACGGCGCCAGCGCCTTCTGGTGGTAGCGGGGCGACAAGCGGGCCATTCTTAAAAAGCGATCCGATCATGTAGACGACCGGTATTCCGATAAGGATGAAGGCTGCCCACATGGACGACCCGCGCCAGATCAGGAGCCGGGACAGAAACGCTCTCAGGCCCGCGAGGCCGCCGTAGAGCAATACCAATGCGAACGCAGAAATCGCGGGCGCCCATGTCGCGACGAAGAAGAACG
Organism: Rhodobacter sp.; assembly: GCA_030065095.1. GTDB lineage: Bacteria > Pseudomonadota > Alphaproteobacteria > Rhodobacterales > Rhodobacteraceae > JASJCA01. The sequence goes on along the minus strand of JASJDP010000026.1, from coordinate 13,201 downwards.
GATGCGATCCGCTGATCTCGCCAAAACGGGACGAGGCCCATCCGGGGGCAACGATGTAAATTCCGATAACGCCCCATGTGACGGCGAAGGTCAGCGCGAAAAACCCGATCAGCGCATGGGAAGGTACCTGAAACACACGGGCGGGCGCAGAAACGTTTGCCATTGGAAATTCCCCCTAATGTAGAGTTGAACCGGGGCACGCCGTGGCCGTCTTGAGCTCCGATCTGCATGGATATGTCGGCCTTGGCGCGGCTCGACGGCACGCTGGCGATCCTGGTGCACTTCCCTGCTCAAGCCTCTACTCCACAGCGCGGATGGGATTCATGAAGTGAAAGCTTCCCGGCTCTGCCCCGAGTGCCTTTTCTATGATTGTCTGCGTCACCAGACGTCGCGCGCGGAGTTCGGCCTCGGTGAAGCCGAACATGTCGCCGTCCGTCAGGAACTGCGACCCGGTGAATAAAAACTGAATTGTCTCGAGGGGTTTTTCGACGTCGAAGACCCCCTCGGTAATTCCCTGTTCCACGATCCGCGCAAGGATCGGTGAGAGTTGCAATACCGTCTGGATGTTCGTCAGTTCGTGAAGCTCCCGGTTCTCCGGCAAGTGGAGCATCTCGGCGACTTGAAGGCTGTCCTCGTCGCCGATGTGGCTGTTGCCCAGAAGCGCCTCCATCTTCTGCATCGCGCCGAGGGAGGGATCGTTTGCGACACCCTCCGCCATCTCGACGATTTGGCTGAGCGTCTTGTTCACGATGGCTTCGAGGATGTCGGGCTTGGACTTGAAGTAGTAGTAGAACGTCCCCTTGGCGACGCCGATCTCGCGGATGATCATCTCCACCGAGCACTTCGCGTAGCCGTGCTCACGAAACAGCCGGTCGGCTGTTTCAACGATCTCTGCGCGCCGTTCTTCGGGGGCCTTGACGATCCTTGCCACGTCGATTCTCCTCTTGCGCCTTCTTTACTGACTGACCGTCGGTCAGTCAAGTTGTCAAACGCAATCCGACAGCACGTTGGCGCAAAGCGGATGTTCGTGCACTCCGCAGCGCCGGTCACTCTGGGCTCTGGGCCGACCTTCCGGACCGAAACGCCGAATGGCCGTCTGAGGATGGCTCCTGCATTGCAGGTTTTTTTTGACGATTTCTGCGGCGTTTGGTCAGTCAGTCGTCTGTCCGGCCTGTTCTCGTCGCGGTTTCCCACTGGCCCTGATGGTTTTCGCAAGCGAGGTTCCAATCGGGTTTACGGCCTTAGAGGGTCCAAGCCATTCCCGGAGTTTCCTGATTTAGTGGTTCGCCGAGATCTCGTCTGCTTCCTGATTGCCAAGAATCGCGGCCTGTCGCGAGAGTCCACAACAGCGATGGTTGTTTCGCTTGCGATGTTTCTAGGCCCGAGTGATGCGGAAAAAAACTTTGAACCATTTCCTCCGGTCTCACGACCCATGGCTGTGACGGGTCGGACAGTGCCGATCGCACGTAACTGGAACACTTTGGAGGATTGAGAAATGGCAGACGACTGTCTTGTGGGCTTTAAATTCCTTGAAAACGACGATCTCGTCAACGATGCGACCGTCAGGGAAGCGGCTGAGAGCATGTTCAATGAGATCGTCTTCGATGCGGCCTCTGGGCATCTGGGCGGCAAAGTCGAAGATGCGGTCAACACGAAGGACACAAGCGATTTTGGGCGCTTGAACGACTTCGAGAATTTCGACTTCACCGAAGGGTTCGACTTTGTCTTTTGAAGCGGCCTGAGGTCCCGGACTGGTGATGACCGCCCCACAGGTCCGGCCGGTCGTGCGAGCGTTCGATCGCTGATTTCACGGCCGGCCGGATCGCGGTTTGATTGCACGCCGCATCGCCGCCGTTCGGGGGACGCACGGCATTTGGGCGTACCGAAGGATTGGTGCACGGGACAAGCCGTCAATTCGCTGCTTCCGGCATCGATGACGGCTCTTTGCATTATGTCACCATCGGGACGACGATGCGGCAGTGTTCAACCAAGTCTTTCCCGCAAGAAGTCGATCATCACGCGCACCTTTCTGGGCAGGTATGTTCTGCTGGGATACAACATCCAAGCCGCCGTATCGAACTCCGTCGCCGTGCAGTCGTGGTTTGGAAACAAGTCGATCAACCGGTCACTTTTCATGTCCTTTTCGACCAGCCAATCCGCCAGCAAGGCTGGTCCGAGGCCGTCGATAGCGGCGCGGCGAAGCGACAGGGCATTTGCTATGATCGTTCGGCCAGAGACCGGAACTTCAAACGGATTCCCACCGTCCTTTCGAAAGCGCCACCGGGTGCGATAGGCTGGCAGGGCAAATCTGAGGCAGTTGTGTTCGGCCAAGTCTTCGGGGTCCGACATCGGGGCATTGTTTGCCACATATTCGGGGCTGGCGCATACCGCGTAGCGCGTTTGCATCAGTCGTGTGCTGATGAGATCGCCCTTGGGCGCCGGTGCAAGTCGAATTGCAAGATCGATGGCATTCGCCGCGATGTCGAGTATGGCGTCCGTCGGCAAAAGCTCGACGGAAATGTCCGGGTAGCGTTCGTGGAAGTCTGCAAGCAACGGCACGATGGATTCATGCGCAAAGGCAACCGACGCCGTTAGCTTGAGCGTCCCGGATGGAGCGGTGCTGGCTCGCCGCGCCACCTCGCGGGCGTGATCGAATTCATCCAGCAAAGGTGAAATACGCTGAAGATAGGTCTCACCCTCCTCGGTGACGGACAGTGTCCGCGTGCTGCGCTGGAAGATGCGCAACCCCAAGGCCGCCTCGGTATGTGCCACACTGCGTGAAATCGAAGACGGGTCCATGTCCAGAATGCGGGCCGCGGAGGCAAAACTGCCTTGCTGGCTAACGAGAACGACGATCCTGAGAGCTTCGATATCCATTCGTGCACTATTTGCACGAGTATAGTTCATGGCAAGTCATTTATTGGCGCATTTCGCACGGGTAGTTTCTCGTCAATCGAAACCCATTTGGAGACCACCAATGGAAGTCAACAACGCAGTCGCTCTTGTCACCGGCGCAAACCGCGGCGTCGGCCAGACCTATGTTGCCGCGCTCTTGGAACGCGGTGTGCGCAAGGTTTATGCCGCCGCACGCGCGGTTGAAAATCTCTCGGAAACAATCGCCTTGGACCCGGCGCGCATCGTGCCGGTGCAGCTCGATGTCACATCCCAAAAGCAAATCGCTGCCGCAGCGACCGCCGCTTCGGATGTGACGCTGTTGATCAACAATGCTGGATCGTTGACCTTCGGCGGCGCGTTGGACATCGACGAGCACGGCCTTGGTCGCGACATGGCTGTCAACAACGATGGGCTGCGCGAAGTCACGCGCGCCTTTGCCCCGGTCATCGAAGCGAATGGCGGAGGTGCGGTTGTCAACATGCTGACGCTGCTCTCCTTTGTGAGCGCCCCCGGCTTTTCCGGATACAATGCCTCCAAGGCGGCAGCGTGGTCCATGTCGATGTCGTTACGCGCGTATCTGCGCCCCAAGGGTATTGCCGTGGTCAACGCGTTCCCGGCCGGGATCGACACCGACATGCTGGCCGGTGTGGATGCTCCGAAAGACGCGCCCTCGGATGTCGTTCGCGACGTGCTCGACGGTGTCGTTGCTGGGCATGAAGACATCTATCCGGCCTCCGCCGCAGAGGTCTTCTCTGCCTGGCGCGCTGACCAAAAGGCGGTCGAAGAGATGTTCGCGACGATGATGTGACCCTTGGGCCTGTACCGCAAGGCGCAGGGCCAACCGACAACTCCGTATGTTTTGCAGGAATACCAGCATGCCGCCCAAGCTTTCCTGAGCTTTGATGGATATCGGGTGGCCCACTGCCCCGGCGGTTGATTCCGGGACTGACCGTGAAGGGCCCGCCGTCCACATCGCGAAGATTGGACCGCTCCAGGGGCGAAAATCGTACGGCAACTTACCTGCATCTCAAGCCCCTTGGGCAGAGCCAACGCGTCTCTATCCCATTGGGTAGATCAAAGACTCATCTGGAAAAGGACACCGAAAAAATGACGGTTTTCTCGGGAAAAACCATTGCGATCACAGGGGCGAGCCGCGGCATCGGCGAAGCGGCGGCGCGCTATTTTGCCAAACTGGGCGGGACCGTCGTGCTGGCCGCACGCAGCGCCAACCAGATCGAGACCATCGCCCAGGACATCCTGGCAAATGGCGGAACGGCGGTGGCGTGCGGTTGCGACGTCAGCCTCGCGGTCGATGTCGAGGCGCTAGTCGCAACAGCCCTCAACGAAACCGGGCGTCTGGATGTTTTTGTGAACAATGCAGGCATCATTGAACCTATCGCGCGATTGGCCGACAGCGATCCCACGGCCTGGGGACAGGTGGTCGATGTCAACGTCAAGGGCGTGTATCACGGGCTGCGCTTTGCTATTCCTGAGATGATAAATTCGGGTGGCGGAACGGTGATCAACATCTCCTCCGGCGCTGCGACAAGCGCTCTCGAAGGCTGGAGCCACTATTGCGCGACCAAGGCAGCCGTTCTGTCCCTGACGCGCGTGGCCGACAAGGAATACCGGGATCGGGGCATCCGGGTCGTGGGCCTGAGCCCGGGCACCGTCGCCACCGACATGCAGGTGCAAATCAGGGCATCCGGCATCAACCCGGTCAGCAAATTGGATGTCAGCGATCACATCTCTCCCGAATGGGCGGCGCGTGCGATCGCATGGCTTGCGGGTCCCGGCGGCGACGCGCATCTCGGCACCGATTTTTCGATCAAGACCGACGAGGGGCGCGCTGCCGTCGGCCTGATCGAGACGGCGTAGGATGTGGCCCTTTGAACGGGATTTCCTGTTTCTCATCGTCGCCGCAAACAAGTCGTGACACTTGGCGGGCGGTCAGGAATGGTCATGTTGCCACGAGCTAAACACCTCGTCCGAAGAGTTCATCTGCGGAGAGGGTTTTTTGCTCGCGACGTGGTTAATCGAACATTCGTGAAACACGCACGCCCCGCATCCGTGAGGCCGGTCATGCGATTGTCCGTGCCGGGGTGGTCGAGCGGCGGAAGATCGGCATTCAGGACATGACGACCTTGGTCGGCGAGATGCGCAATGGCATCGCGGCCGGCCTCAAGGGCCCCTCCGGCGAATAGAATTCGCATAGCGGATCTCCTCGGTACGTCGGGTCGATAGGCGTCTTCTTCATCGCGGCTCAGCAGAATTCATGCGCCGGCTACACCCATCCAAGTTCTGGACGGTGGGCTTTGACCCCTGTCAGATGGTGTGGCCTTTTGCAGGGTTGCGGTCCCGGGCCAAATGCTGCCCATTCCGGAGTGCATATTTTTGGGAGGCATGGGATGGCCGAAGAAACGATCGGATTCGTCGGGGTCGGGCTGATGGGGCATGGGATGGCGGCAAACATCCTGACGGCGGGATATCCCCTGACGGTGATCGCCCACCGGAACCGGGCCCCGGTCGAAGACCTTTTGCAACAAGGCGCCCGGGAAGCAAGCGACCTGAACGCACTTGCTGCCGCGTCATCGATCGTCTTCATCTGCGCGCCGGGCTCACCGCAGGTTGAGGCGATTGTCCAAGGCTTAGCGGGCGCCCTGGCCACCGGCTCGGTCGTGGTCGATTGTTCGACCTCGGACCCGGTGTCCTCGGCTCAACTCGCGGCGAAGCTTGCAGAGCGCGGCGTGTATTTTGCCGATGCGCCCCTGGGTGGAACGCCGGTGCAGGCGGCCGAAGGGTCTTTGTCTGCCATGGTCGGTGCCGACCCAGAGGTCTTTGCCCGGATCAAGCCGGTCATCGAGGCCTGGGCGGGGGCCATCGTGCATATCGGTGCGCCGGGTGACGGGCACAAGATGAAGCTTCTGAACAACTTCCTCTCGCTCGGTTATGCGGCGATGTATTCCGAGGCTCTGGCCTTGTCCGAGAAGGTCGGGATTTCGACGAAGGCCTTCGACAGCGTCATCCGGGGAAGCCGCATGGATTGCGGGTTCTACCAGACCTTCATGGGCTATGCGGTCGAGGGGAACCGCGAGGCGCATAAATTCACGCTGACGAACGCCTACAAGGATCTGCGATACCTCGAAAACATGGCTAACGCCGCCGGCATCGCCAACCCGGTCGGCAATGCCGCCAAGACCAGCTTTGCCATGGCGCTTGCCAATGGCGGCGATGGGCCCGAGGATTACGTGCCGCATCTGGTCGACTTCGTTGCCAGGCGAAACGGGGTGTCGCGCGGCTGATGCCGATGGAGCCGCTGGAAGCGTCGAGGATGACATGGAAGCTGACTGGACGGACCGCTTTTCCCGCCTCGAGGAATTAGAGGCACCGGCGCACGAGCGTCTGCGCAAATCCAGTTCGCTCATCGCCTTCCCGAAGGGCGCCGTCGTCTTCGGTCAGGGCAGATCGCCCGAAAGCCTGCTACTGCTCTTGGAAGGGACGGTGCGCGTGCAGCAACTGTCGGAAGGCGGGCGGGAGATCGTGCTCTACCGCGTGCATGGCGGGGAAAGCTGCATCATGACGACCGCCTGCCTGCTGACGCATGAGGATTATTCGGCCGAGGGCATTGCCGAGACCGACGTGCAGGCCGTTTCGATCCCGCGCCGAGTGTTCGACGACCTCGTGGCCAGCTCCAAAACCTTCAGAGAGTTCGTCTTCTCGGCCTATTCGCAGCGGATCATCGACCTGTTCGTCGTCATCGAAGAAGTTGCCTTCCGGCGCATGGACATCCGTCTGGCGCAGAAGCTGCTCGATCTCGGCAAAGACGATGGCGCCGTCGCGGCGACCCATCAGCAATTGGCCGCCGAGCTTGGCACGGCGCGCGAGGTCGTCTCGCGCCAGTTGGCCGAGTTCCAGCGCCGGGGATGGGTGCGACTGAGCCGCGGCAAGGTCGAACTCTCCGACCGCGCCGCCATCAAGGGATTGGCAGAGGCGACCTGAGCGGCAATCTGAGTTATGCCGCTGGCAAACCCAATAAACTCTCTCAGCTTTATGAAATGATTTCAGAGGCTTGCGGGCCGCCTTCGCACGTCAATCATATTTATTTTCCCGAATGTGACAAGATCACCGACCGAACTGGCCCGGCGGGTTAGAACCTCCGTCGGACCAGACAAACGGAGTGATCTTGGATGATCGTACTCACACAAACCCAAATGCCGCCAATCGCGGCCGGAAGGAGGTAACGGCATGGAGACCAGCTTCACCCCCTTCGCCTCGCTTGCGGGCGGATTGCTGATCGGCCTCGCCGCCGTGCTGCTGATGGCGACACGCGGCCGGGTCTTCGGCGCGACCGGCATCCTGGCCGGGTTCATCTCACCCTCGAGTTCCAGCGACTGGGCATGGCGTGCCGCGCTCTTGGCCGGGATGGTCACAGGGCCCTTGGTGTACCTTGGCGTCGCGGGCGAGTTCCCGGCCATCGAGGTGCCCGTCTCTACCCCGATGATGGTGATCGGCGGACTGATCGTCGGCATGGGCGTGACCTATGGCTCGGGCTGCACGTCCGGTCACGGCGTCTGCGGCCTCGCCCGGATCAGCCCACGCTCGATCGTGGCCACGCTCACCTTCATGGCGACGACCGGCCTGACCGTCTACCTCGTCCGCCACGTGATGGGAGGGTGAGCCAATGCGCCTGATCGTGACCTATCTCATCGGCCTCGTCTTCGGTGTCGGCATCTCGCTCTCCGGCATGGCGAACCCGGCCAAGGTGCTGAACTTCTTCGACGTCTTCGGTACCTGGGACCCGAGCCTCGCCTTCGTCATGGGCGGTGCGGTGGTGGTGGCCTTCCTTGGCTACCGCTGGGTGCTGAAGCAGCCCGCCCCGATGTTCGACCCGCACTTCCAGGTGCCGACCTCGCGCACCATCGACGCGCGGCTGATCGGCGGGTCTGCGGTCTTCGGCATCGGCTGGGGCATCGCCGGGTTCTGTCCCGGCGGCGCATTGCCCGCGCTCGGCACCGGAAACCTCGACGTCCTGATCTTCACCGCCGCGCTGGTGGCGGGGATCTTCGCGGCCCGCCTGTTGATGCGGATCACCGCAAATCTCACCGACAACGGCCTGACACGGGCCTGACCGAACGGAGAAACCCCATGTTCGACTATCCCCTGAACACCCAAGTCAAACCCCACGTCACCGCGTTCTTCGATCCGGCGACCAACACGATCTCGTATGTCGTGAAGGATCCCAACTCGAACGCCTGCGCCATCGTCGACAGCGTGATGGACATCGACTATGCGGCAGGGCGGATCACCTACGATCACGCCGATCAGATGATCGAGTACGTGAAGGCCAACGACCTGACGGTCGAGTGGCTGATCGAAACGCACGTCCATGCCGATCACCTGAGTGCTGCGCCCTACATCCAGTCGAAGCTTGGCGGCAAGATCGGCATCGGCGCTAACATCACTGTGGTGCAGAACACGTTCGGCAAGATCTTCAACGAAGGCACCGAGTTCCAGCGCGACGGTTCGCAGTTCGACCGGCTCTTCAAAGACGGCGACACCTACATGATCGGCACGATGGAGGTTGTGGCTTTGCATACGCCGGGCCACACCCCCGCCTGCATGACCCATGTCGCGGGAGATGCTGCCTTCGTCGGCGACACGCTCTTCATGCCCGATGGAGGCTCGGCGCGCGCCGATTTTCCGGGCGGGTCTGCCGAGGAGCTCTACGACTCGATCCAGAAGGTGCTCGACCTGCCGGATGAGACACGGCTCTTCATGTGCCACGACTACGGCCCGGGCGGTCGCGAGATCCAGTGGGAGACCACGGTGGCCGAGGAAAAGGCCGAGAACATCCACGTGGGCCAGGGCAAGACGAAAGCGGAATTCGTCAAGTTCCGGACCGAACGCGACGCGCAGCTCGACATGCCCAAGCTGATCATCCCGTCGCTGCAGGTGAATATGCGCGCGGGCGATCTGCCGCCGGCGGAAGACAACGGGACGACGTATCTCAAGGTCCCGGTCAACGCGCTTTGATCGGGAGGGATGGCCATGACACCGACCCATCTTGACGACGATCTGGCCGTATCCGGGCAAATCGGGGCGGGCGACATCGCCCGCCTCGCCGCCTCGGGCGTCCGCGCGATCATCTGCAACCGCCCGGACGGGGAAGAGCCCGGACAGCCGCCCTTTGCCGAGATCGAAAATGCGGCTGAGGCCGCCGGGATCGAGGCGCGCTATGTGCCAGTGTCGCCCTCCGGCGCCACGCCTGCGGACGTGCAGGACATGAAACAAGCGCTCGACGGATTGCCTCGGCCCCTTCTGGCCTATTGCCGCAGCGGGGCGCGGTCTCGGGCCATCCTGGCTGCCGCGGGCGCCAAGTAACAGGACGACAAACCAGTGACGCCCTTGTTCAACAAAGTCCCGATGGCGCGGCTGAAAAGATACTTGCCGATCCTCGACTGGGGCCGCCGCTATGATACGGAAACGGCGACAAGCGATCTTGTCGCCGCCGTGATCGTCACGATCATGCTGATCCCGCAGTCCCTGGCCTATGCCCTGCTGGCCGGGCTTCCGGCGGAGATGGGGCTTTATGCGTCCATCCTGCCGCTCGTCGCCTACGCGATCTTCGGCACATCCCGGGCGCTGGCTGTCGGTCCGGTTGCAGTCGTGTCGCTGATGACCGCCGCGGCGGTTGGCCATCTCGGCCTGACAGACCCGGCCGCCATCGCGCTGGCCGCCATCACGCTTGCCTTCATCTCGGGTGTGATCCTTCTGGCGATGGGCGTCTTTCGGCTTGGATTCCTGGCAAACTTCCTCAGCCACCCGGTGATCGCCGGCTTCATCACGGCCAGCGGCATTCTGATCGCCACGAGCCAACTCAAGCACATCCTCGGCATCGATGCCCACGGGCACGACTTGATCGAACTGGCGACGTCGCTCTGGGCGCATTTGCCCGAGACCAATTTCATCACGCTCGTGATCGGGGCGGCGACGACGGGCTTCCTCTTCTGGGTCCGCAAGGGGCTGCAGCCGGTCCTGGTTGGCTGGGGCCTCGGCCCCCGCCTTGCCGACATTCTCGCCAAGGCCGGCCCTGTGGCTGCCGTCGCCCTGACCACCCTCGCGGTGTTTGCCTCGGGCCTCGACCGGTTCGGCGTGGCCATCGTGGGCGATGTGCCCCGCGGCTTGCCGCCGCTGACTGTCCCGAGCTTTAGCCTCGAAATCTGGACAGGGTTATTCGGCTCGGCCCTCCTGATCTCGATCATCGGCTTTGTTGAATCCGTGTCTGTCGCACAAACGCTGGCTGCCAAAAAGCGCCAAAGAATCGAACCGGATCAGGAACTGATCGGTCTCGGCGCCTCGAACGTGGCTGCGGCGGTCTCGGGCGGTTACCCGGTCACGGGTGGCTTCGCGCGTTCCGTCGTCAACTATGACGCCGGCGCCGAAACGCCGGCCGCAGGGGCGTTCACCGCCATCGGCATCCTCTTTGCAGCAATGTTTCTGACCCCCCTCATTTACTATCTTCCGACCGCAACGCTTGCGGCAACGATTATTGTGGCCGTTTTGTCGCTGGTCGATTTCGGCATCCTCAAACGAACTTGGAACTATTCCAAGGCAGATTTTTCGGCTGTCGCCGCAACCATTCTGTTGACGCTAGGATTTGGGGTCGAGATTGGCGTCTCCGCAGGCGTCGTGCTGTCCGTCCTCCTCTATCTCTACAGATCGTCCCGGCCCCACATCGCCGAAGTCGGACTTGTAGAGGGAACCGAGCACTTCCGGAACATACTCCGACACAAGGTCGTCACCGATCCGTCAGTCGTAACGCTCCGCGTCGATGAAAGCTTGTTTTTTGCCAACGCAAGGTATCTCGAAGACTACATCTACGCCCGGGTGGTCGGTGATGAAGGGCTTCGGCATGTGATCTTGATGTTCTCGGCCATCAACGAGATCGACTTCTCCGCCCTTGAATCGCTTGAGGCGATCAATGAACGGCTGAGTGGCATGGGCCTGAAACTTCACTTGTCCGAGGTGAAGGGTCCCGTAATGGATCGACTGCAGCGCTCCCATTTCCTGAATGTGCTCTCTGGCGAGGTTTTCCTGTCGCAATATCAGGCCTGTCGGACCCTTGCGACGTCATGTCCAAAGGCAACCGGCGAGGTCTCGCAGTTGGCGATGTCGACCGCCCGAAATTGACCGCAAGCCTGGTTCCTACATCAGTTCAACGGACAACTCCTCACCCGCAGTACGATTGACGCCAAAATAATGCTGCGCCGACCCGCTGCATCGCCGAATGATGCCCGCTGCAAAGTTGAAGGACGTGCGGACAACGCGTCGCGCTCGGATTTGAGATTTTACGTCGGCGAATGTCCGGTTGATTCCGACCCAAGACCGTCACAGCCCAGCCGGTTCGCCCGGACCAACATTGAGACTACTGCAAGGGGGCAGACAGCCGATTGCCTTTTGAACGAGGTACTTCCGGTTTGTCCGCGACCCGGATTTTGCGGTGATGGAAAATGCCGCACGGTGCACGAATGGAAGGTTTCGTGAAGCTGGGTTACGGCGTCGGCCGGGCGCGCGGAGGTCCGGTCTGGGCCGGTACCGGAATCACGGATGCGCCGATGGAGCGACCGCTTCCTCGGCGTGTTTTGGCATTCACACAAACGGCCATCAGTGGCTTTCATCAGCCACTCGATTTTCCGTAGGATTGACCGCAGAGTCCTAGCCAATCGTAGGCGGTGAGGGGCGCCTATCTCCCGGAGGTGGTCGGCCAAGGCCCGACGCCCAGGTCGGAGACATAGAACATCGTCGATCCCGCAAACGTCCGCCCCTCGACCCAATGCCGGTGAGACCGCAAAAGGTCCGCGCCCTGGCTTCCGGGGATGACGTGGTAACTGTTCCGGGAGGTCTCGCCCATGGGGGCGACCGGCCTGCCGAGAGCGTGGTCGATGTTGTCGAACCAAGTGTCGGCCAAACAGCGGTTCACCTAGACTGTCATATCAACACCCCCTAAGCGGGCGGCGCTGGCGAATCCACAGATTCCGACTCCGGATTGGACCGCCTCACCATCCATTTCGCCGGCTCCGGGATGTTGTCATCGCCCGCTGCGGTCCATTCGAAAATCCCCAACCACCCCAGGGCGGGGACGAACAGGGCCGGCTCCGGCCGGGCAAGGGTCAGACCCACCGGCCCGAAAAACCACGGGTTCTCCGAGCGGTCGGTGGAGCCCGTGATTTCGATCGATCCGATGATGCCGCCGCGGCGCAAATCCGCGGGGAACGCGGAGGATCCGAAGATCTCAGTTTTCACCCGGGCGCCGTCATAATATTCGGCCTTGGTCATCCCTTTGGCCGCATGTATGGCGACCCGTTGGCGACGGTCGAGGTTGTGACGGATCGCCGCCCGGGTCCGATTCTCGATGTCTTTGCCGGCGTGGACAATCGCCCACGCCCAGGGTTGGCGAACCGACAGGGCGAGCCGGGGCAAAACCGGCAAAGGCCCCATCATTGGACCATCTTCGCCATTCTCTCGACCCCGGCGGACGCCCGGGCGAGTTCGAGGTGGAGGAACATCTCCCCGGATTCGAGGACGCTCCCCGCGTCAATCCGGTATCGGAACCCGGTGTCGACATGTTCTATTTCGATCTCTCCCGCGGCCTTGGCGGCCGGTGGCGGCGACGGCACCCGCCATTGCGGTTGCGGCTCCAAATAGCTCCGGGTTCGGGCGAGCGCGGTTTCACAGGGCGGTGCGGCAAACATGGCCGGTTTCCGTTCTCGATCGAGGGACAACGGGAGGGCGAAATCCGGGAGGTGGAACCCGCGCGAGAGAACAAAGTGAAAACCTGATGTGACCAAAATGTGCCCAAATTGGTGCACCGACCTGCACCGATATGCACAATTGGGGGAATCCGGTGCTTGCAGTGCCAGAGTGGGAAAAGGCCGAAAAACCGCTTGTCCTCCGGGGCTTTGACCCTCTACGCGGGTCGGTGGAGACCTGGCCGAGTGGTCGAAGGCGCTCCCCCTGCTAAGGAAAGCGGTAGCCGCGCAACCCTCTGAAACATCAGGAAAATCGATCAGTCCGCCCAGAGGCTGCACCGGTTTTGCACGCTTTTGCCGGCTGCCCGGTGCAGCTTTGCCAGATCGGCCATTCATATTCTGCGCAGAATTTCCGTCCCACGGTTGACTAGGTTGCGAACTTCCCAGTCATACGACTTGGCCACGCCAATGAGCGCTGTCAGGTCCGGCGTCGCGCAGGTCGGGCGCACTGACGCTACCGGTCTATATGACATCGACTTTCGCTTCCGTTCGGGGGG
>JASJDP010000048.1 GCA_030065095.1 Rhodobacter sp. | reverse complement strand
ATCATCGCCTTCGCGATCATCACCGAGACGGTGTTCCAGTGGCCGGGCGTGGGGCTGCTCTTCATCAATGCGATCCAGTTCGTCGATATCCCGGTCATGGCGGCCTATCTGATGCTGATCTCGGTGATGTTCGTCGCCATCAACCTGGCGGTCGACCTGCTGTACGTCGCCATCGACCCGCGCCTGCGCGGCGAGGGAGGCGCCACATGACCGACGCCCCCGTCCCCCGGCGCCGCACATTGGCACCAAGGCTCACGAATTTCTGGCAGAGCGATCTGGCATGGTCGTTCCGCCGCTCGCCGGTGGCGGTGGTGTCGTTGATCGTGGTGGTTCTGCTGACCGTCGGCGCGGTCCTTGCGCCCCTGGTGGCGCCGCACAACCCGTTCGATCCGGCGACGCTGAACCTGATGAACGGCTTCACAGCGCCGATGACGCCGAACGCATTCACCGGCGAAAGCTTTCTGCTTGGCACCGACGACCAGGGCCGCGATGTCTTTTCGACGATCCTCTATGGCATGCGCATCTCGCTCTTCGTGGGGTTCTCGGCGGTCCTGTTCGCCATGGTCTTGGGCATCACGCTGGGGCTGATCGCGGGCTATGTCGGCGGCTGGACCGAAACGATCATCATGCGCATCGCCGATGTGCAGCTGACCTTCCCGGCGATTCTGGTGGCGATGCTGATCTTCGGCATCGCCAAGGGCTTCACGCCGGTCGAATACCGCGACCAGATGGCGATCTGGGTGCTGATCCTGGCGATCGGGCTTTCCGACTGGGTGCAGTTCGCGCGCGTGGTGCGCGGCGCGACGCTGGTCGAGAAGGGCAAGGAATATGTGCAGGCCGCCCAGCTGATCGGACGCTCGGGCCCGGCGATCATGCTGCGCCACATCCTGCCCAACGTGCTGTCGCCGGTGCTGGTGATCGCGACGATCTCGCTGGCGCTGGCGATCATCGCCGAGGCGACGCTGTCGTTCCTGGGCGTCGGTGCGCCGCCGACCCAGCCGTCGCTGGGCACGCTGATCCGCATCGGCCAGGGGTTCTTGTTCTCGGGCGAATGGTGGATCCTGTTCTTCCCCGCCTGCACGCTGCTGGCGCTGGCGCTGAGCGTCAACCTCTTGGGCGACTGGCTGCGCGACGCGTTGAATCCGAAGCTGCGGTAATGACCCCTCTGCTCGAAATCACCGACCTCACGGTCGCTTTCCCCACCCGGCGCGAGACCTTCATCGCCGTGGATCAGGCCAACCTGACCGTGGAGCCGGGCGAGATCCACGGGCTCGTGGGCGAATCCGGTGCCGGGAAATCCACCATCGGCGCGGCCGTCATGGGGCTGCTGGAGCGTCCCGGGAGGATCACCGGCGGGACGATCAGCCTCAAGGGCGAAAAGATCTCGGGACTCGACCGGGCGGCCATGCAAGGCCTGCGCGGCAAAGAGATCGGTATGATCTTTCAGGACCCGCTTACCTCGCTCAATCCGCTCTTCACCGTGCGCGAGCAACTGGTCGAGACGATTGTCACGCATCTCGGCGTCTCGGAGCAGGCGGCCGGCGAACGCGCCGTCGACCTCTTGACCCGGGTCGGCATCCCCGAGCCAGAGATCCGCATCGGCCAGTATCCGCACCAGTTTTCCGGCGGCATGCGCCAGCGGGTGGTCATCGCGCTGGCGCTTTGCAGCGAGCCGGATGTGATCATCGCCGACGAGCCGACCACGGCGCTCGATGTCTCGATCCAGGCGCAGATCCTCGAACTGATCAAGGAACTGGCCCGCGAACGTCAGGTCGGCGTGATCCTGATCACCCACGACATGGGCGTGATCGCCGACACGACCGACCGGGTCACCGTGATGTATCGCGGCCAGGTGGTCGAGACCGGGCCCACCAGGCTGGTCCTCGGCAAGCCGTCGCACGCCTATACCCGGTCGCTGATCGCCGCCGTCCCGCGCCCCACCGTCAAGCTGCACCGCTTTCCGCTGATCAGCTATGGCGGGCGCGTGACCGAGTTCCATATCGAGGATCTCGCCCGGAACTGGGACAAGTCGGCGGTGAACCGCGAAAAGCCGCTCTACCAGATCGAGGGGCTGACCAAACGCTTTCTGAAGCGGCGCAGCTTCCTGCCCTCGCGGCGGCAGTATTTCACCGCGGTGGACCGGGTGAGCTTTGACATCCGGCAGGGTGAGGTCTTTGGAATTGTGGGCGAATCCGGTTCCGGCAAGTCCACCATCGCCCGGATGATCGCCGGTCTCTACACCTCGGACGGCGGCACGATCCGGTTCGACGGGCAGGAGATCACCGGACAGAAGGATCTGACGGCCTACCGCCGCCAGATCCAGATGATCTTTCAGGATCCCTATTCCTCGCTGAACCCCCGCATGCGTGTCGATGCCATCGTGGCCGAGCCCGCGCGGCACCACAAACTGCTTCAGGGCAAGGCGTTGCAGCACCGGGTCGACGAACTCTTGGACCGCGTGGGTCTCGGCGCGGCGGCGGGGCTGAAATATCCCCATGAGTTTTCCGGCGGCCAGCGCCAGCGGATCTCGATCGCGCGAGCGCTCGCCACCCAGCCCCGGTTCCTGATCTGCGACGAACCCACCAGTGCGCTGGACGTCTCGATCCAGGCGCAGATCCTCAATATCCTGAAGGACCTTCAGGACCACCTCAACCTGACGATGCTCTTCATCAGCCACGACCTGCCGGTGGTGCGCCAGATGTGCGACCGGGTCGCGGTGATGCAGAACGGTCAGTTGGTGGAATGCCAGGAGGCCGAGCAGCTGTTCCTCGCCCCGCAACACCCCTATTCGCGATCGCTGCTGTCCCTGATGCCCAAGCTTGAAGGGCTCGCGACCGAGGGCATCGCGGCGGAACTGGAGTGATGGTTTCGGGGGGTGCGCGGGAACGCGGCGGATAGCGCAGGGCAGACTTTGGCAGACCCTCGGTCGTGATGCTATTGGCCTGGAGCGGACGTTGCCGGTTGAGTAGCGAGCCGGGTCATCGCCGACCCGCGGGGAGGCGAACCGCACCTCTGGACGGCTCGTTTTATCCCGGCAAGGTCCGAACGACCTCAATCCGGTACGCAAGGCCAGCAAATCGCCGCCCCTCCGGGGCGGGTCGGCGATGACCCGGCGGGGCTATGCCCCTTGATTCCGCGCCTGGAGCCAAAGGCAACTGTCCGTTTCAGGCCAGTTTTAAGCGTTCTCTCAACCCATACACCATTGGCTCCACCGGATCGCCCGTTCACACCGCCGCACGAAACCGACCGACTGCAGGTCGACTACACGTCCCGCGCCATCGCCGCCTGCAGCCGCTCCATGAACTCGGCTGTGCGCAATCCCGGCGGGATCGGCGGCAGGATCTCGATCCGGATCGTCCCTGGCAGGCGCAGCCAGGACTTGTACAGCCAGTGTTCGCCGGAATTCAGGATGATCGGCACACAGGGCAATTGCAGCCTTCGGTACAGCACCGCCACACCCCCCTGCACATCGGTGCGGCGGGCCGGGTCGCGCGTGCCCGCCGGAAAGATCAGCACACTACGACCGGCCGAGACCTCGTCCCGCGCGGCATCGAACGACCGCTTCGCGGCCTCCAGATCGCCCGACCGGTCGACCCCGATATAGCCAAGCTTGCGCGCCACCGGCCCGGCAATGGGATAGCCCAGGATCTCCTGTTTCAAGAACACCGCCGGATTGCCCAGGATCCAGGGCAGAAATATCGTCTCCCACATCGCCTCGTGCCGGCTGGCCAGGATACACGGCCCCTCCGGCAGCCGCTCCAGCCCGGTAATCTCGTACCCGACACCTGCCACCCAGCGCAGCAGAACCACCTGCACGGCAATATAGGCCCGGATGATCGCCCATACGATGCGCCGCGGCGCCAGGATCAGCGGCCACAGCAAAAGAAAGGCAACCGTCGCCATTCCCGACAGCACCAGGAACGCG
This sequence comes from Rhodobacter sp., assembly GCA_030065095.1. GTDB lineage: Bacteria > Pseudomonadota > Alphaproteobacteria > Rhodobacterales > Rhodobacteraceae > JASJCA01. The sequence continues at coordinate 23,701 of JASJDP010000048.1, read as the reverse complement.
CCGGAACGTATCCGGGCCGTGGCCGGAATCCCCGGTTCAGCGGTCATTCGTGTTGCAATCCCGTCGGCTTTGCATGAGTAATGGCGCCGGGTTTATCGCGCGAGGAGCGCAGATGCGCAACGACGCCGTGGAAAATAACACCAAGCTCGAGGAAGAGCTTCTGGACCTCGTCGCCGAAGAGGGCATGATCGATCGCGACATGCTGACCCGCGACGCCAAACTGGCCGATCTGGATATCGCCAGCGCCGATTTCATCATGATCCTGATGGCGATCGAGGAACAATACGGGGTCTATATTTCGGTCGACAGCGAGATGGCCGATCTCAAGACCGTGGGCGACCTTCTGGCCGTCTCGGCCAAGAAGATCGAGGAAAAATCCGCCGAATGACCGCAGCCCGCGTCGTCATCACGGGCGCAGGCGCGTTCTCGCCCTGCGGCGCAGGCGCGGATGCGCTGTGGCAGGCCGCGCGCGACGGCGTGTCGGCCATTGGCGATATCCGGTTCAACGAAATCCCCAACCAGCTGGTGACCCGCGCGGCCGCCGTGTCTCCGGCGCTTTACGATGCGCACAAGAACGGCTCGCGCGCACGCCTGCAGGACCGGGTCACGGGATTTGCCCTGATCGCCGCGGAAGAGGCGGCACGGCAGGCCCGCCTGACCCCGGACGACTATGACGACGGCTTTGGCGTTATCGTCGGGTCGGGCTTTGGCGGGGCCGAAACGCTGGATACCAACTACGTCAAGTTCGCCGAAAACGCGCTCGGCACCGGCAGCCCGCGCATGGACCCGATGTGCATCCCCAAGATCATGGCCAACGCCGCCGCGTCGTGGATTTCCATGACCTATGGCGCGCGCGGCCCGGTCTATTGCAACTCCACCGCCTGTTCCTCGGCCAGCCAGTCCATCGGACTGGCCTATGGCCTGCTGAAGGCGGGCATCATCGACCGCTGTTTCGCGGGCGGGACCGAGGCCTGCGTGGTCCCCGGCGTGTTCCGCGCCTGGGAAATCCTGCGGGTGCTCAGCCCCGATCAGTGCCGCCCGTTCTCGGCCGACCGCAACGGCATGCTGCTGGGCGAAGGGGCGGGTATTCTCGTTCTCGAGACGCTCGACGCCGCCTTGGCGCGCGGCGCAACGCCGATCGCCGAGGTCGCCGGCTACGGCACCACCTCCGACGCGGGCGATCTTTTGCGTCCCGATCCCGACGGCGCGGCCGCCTCGATGTCCAAGGCGCTGCGGGACGCCGGGCTGCGGCCCGGCGATATCGGCTATGTCAACGCCCACGGCACCGCCACCATCGCCAACGATCTCAGCGAAACCAAGGCCATGCGCCAGGTTTTCGGCGATGCCTTCGACGGCCTGGCGGTCTCGTCGACCAAGCCGGTCCATGGCCATGCCCTCGGCGCGGCGGGCGCGCTCGAGACAATCATCACGTTGCGCGCTCTGACCGATCAGCTTGCGCCGCCGTCGGGGAATTTCAATGCGCGCGATCCGGCCATCGGCTTTGAACCGGTGCAGGGCGAGGCCCGGGCGCTGGCGACCGATTACTGCCTTACCAACAGCTTCGCCTTCGGCGGCATCAACGCCTCGCTGATCCTGGGCAGCGCCGCGCGGCTCTGATGTCCGCGACCGTTACCCTGAAAGCCGAAACAGCGCAGGCCTTTGCCGACCTGATCGCCGAGATCACCGGCGCCGAACCGCCCGCCCAACCCTGGCTGGCTCCGGCCCTGCTCTTTGCCTCGGCAGAGGGTCAGCGCCGCCTTGCCCTGCCGCGGCCCGGCCCGGAGGAGATGCTGATCCACGACTACCAGTCGGTTGCCTATACCGGCCCATTCCCGCTCGACACAGCGTTCCATGCGGCAGCCGAAACGCGGGGACAGGATCACCATATCACCCTGAGCACCGCCAGCGGCCCCGCCGCCGCGCTGACCACGGCGCTTCGGGTGGTCCGGCGCGCCGATGTGGCCGCCGCCAATCCTGCGCCCTTCCCGCCGCGCCTGACGGAAACGCTCACCTGGTCGCCGCTCCGCACCGTCGCCCAATCACAAACCGACCGCTACCTGGCTCTGTCCGCAGATCCGAATCTGATCCACCGCGACGCCGCGCTCGCGGCCAGCCTCGGCCTCGGCGCCCCGATCGTCCCCGGCATCCTGCTGGCCTCGCTGGTACAGCCCGCGGCCGAGGCCGCCCTGAAGGCCGCGCTCGTCAAACTCACGGCGCGTTTCATGGCGCCGCTGGCCATGGGAACCCCGTTCCGCCTGGCCATCCAGCGGCGCAGCCCGACCCGCCTGCGCGCCTATCTCGCCGGCGAGGCCCGCGCGCTCGCACTTGTCGATGTCGATGTCACGCCTTGATGCCCGAGGCTTCGTCCGATTCTAGGCGTTCAAGTTGCTGGAACGTGATGCCCAGTAACTCAATCGCGAACTAGGTTTTGGTCTGGAGTTGCCATTCGCAACCGGTCTTCCGGCGCGGAATCAAGGCCTGAACTCCGGCTCACCGGCACAGATCGTCCGGTCGTGCACTCCCGACCGGGCGACCCGGCCTCAGGCCACCCACGCCGACGGAATCCGCGGCGTCGCGGCGATCAGGGCACGGGTATAGGCATGTCCCGGCGCCACAAAGACCCGTTCCGTCGGCCCCTCCTCGACAATCTTGCCGGCCCGCATCACAAGGACCCGGTCGGTGATCGCGCGCACCACCGACAGATCGTGGCTGATGAACAGGTAACTCAACCCGAACCGCCCCTGCAGATCGGCCAGAAGATCCAGGATCTGCGCCCGGATCGACACGTCCAGCGCCGATACCGCCTCGTCCAGGATCACCAGCCTGGGCCGGATGACGATCGCCCGCGCGATGGCGATCCGCTGCCGCTGCCCGCCGGAGAACTCGTGGATGTACTTGCCGCCATCCGCCGCACGCAGACCCACGGCCTCCAGCGCCGCCGCTACCCGCGGCCGCCAAGCCGCAGGCGGCGCCGGATCGAGGTGGAACGGCTCGGCCACCAGCCGCTCCACCCGGTGGCGCGGGTTGAACGAGCCGTAGGGATCCTGAAACACCACCTGCATCTTCGCCCGGACCCGCCCGTCCAGATGCCGCGCATGCACCGCGTCACCGTCGATCCGGACCGTCCCGCCCTGCAGAACGTCGAGACCCAGGATCGCCCGTGTCAACGTCGATTTCCCACAGCCCGACTCGCCCACCAGCCCGACGCTCTCGCCCGCATGCACCACCAGATCGACCCCGTCGACCGCCCGGAACGCGGGCCTCGGCCCCAGCAGGGTCCGCCGCGGCAAGGGATAGTCGCGCACCGCACCGCGCACCTCCAGGACCGGCGTCGCGGTCACCTGGACCGCCCGGGCCGGTACATGCCCGCTGTCGGCAAAGAGCTTCGCCGTATAGGGATGCGCCCGCGCCCGGAACAGCCGCTCGGTCCGGTCCGCCTCGACAACCCGGCCATCCCGCATCACCGCGACATGATCCGCCATATCCGCCACCACCGCCAGGTCGTGGGTGATCAGCCACAGCGCCATGCCCTCTTCGGCCACCAGCCCGCGCAGCAGATCGAGGATCTGCGCCTGTGTGGTCACGTCCAGCGCCGTCGTCGGCTCGTCGGCAATCAGCAGCTTCGGCCGCAGAGCGACGGCCATGGCGATGCAGACCCGCTGCCGCTGGCCGCCCGACAGCTCATGCGGATACCGCTCCAGCGGAAACCGATCCACCGGCAGGCCGACCCGCGCCAGCCGCTCGCGCGCCACATCCAGCGCCTCGGCCCTGGTCGCCGCGCCATGCACCACCAATGTCTCGGCCACCTGGTCGCCGATCCGCTGCACCGGGTTCAGCGCCGTCATCGGTTCCTGAAAGATCATCCCGATCTCGCGCCCGCGCAGGGCGTTCATCTCCGGCTCCGGCACCTCCAGCAGATCGCGGTCAAGGAACCCTACCGCCCCACGCACCTCGGCGCCCCGCGGCTCCAGCCCCATCGCTGCCAGGGCCGTTATCGACTTGCCCGACCCGCTCTCGCCCACCAGCCCGAAGACCTCGCCCGGTGCGATCCCGAAGGACACGCCCCGCAGGATCGGGCTCCCATGGATGTCCAGCGACAGCCCCTCGACGCTCAGCATCTTCTTCTTCTCGTGAAAAATACGCCCGGGGGGTGTGGGGGGCTGGCCCCCCACTCCGGGCGACGCCGAAGGCGGCGCAATCCCTCACCGCATCCCCTCACCGCGCCCGCCTCAACCGCGGGTCCAGCACATCCCGCAGCCCGTCGCCCATCAGGTTCAGCCCCAGGACCGTCAGCACGATGGCCATCCCCGGCAGCAGCGCCAGATGCGGCGCGAAAGAGATCATCGTCTGGCTTTCGGCCAGCATCCGGCCCCAGGAGGGCACCGGAGGCTGCGCGCCCAGCCCGACATAGGAAAGCCCGGCCTCCGCCAGGATCCCCAGCGAAAACTGGATCGTCCCCTGCACGATCAGCAGGTTCGCCACGTTGGGCAGGATATGCTCGACGGAAATCCGCAGCCGCCCCTTCCCCGCCACCCGCGCCGCCAGGATGTAATCCAGCGTCCAGAGCGACAGCGCCCCGCCCCGCGTCACGCGCGCAAAGACGGGGATGTTGAAGATACCGATGGCCAGGATCGCGTTGACCGCCGAGGGCCCGAAGACAGCCGTGATCAGGATCGCGATGACCAGCGAGGGGAAGGCAAAGACCAGATCGTTGCCGCGCATCACGATCTCGTCGATCCAGCCCCCCCGGTTCGCCGCCCCCAAAAGGCCCAGCGGCACGCCTGCGGCCATCCCGATCCCCACTGCCACGACGGCGACCGCGATCGAGGTCTGCGCCCCGACCATCAGCATCGACAGGATGTCGCGGCCGAAATGATCCGTGCCCAGGACGAACCCGTCCCCGGGCACCTTCAGCCGGGCGGCGATATTCATCCCCTCCACCGGATGCGGCGTCCAGATGAGCGAGATCAGTGCCGCCGCGACGAACACCCCCGACAGCGCCGCGCCGGCCCAAAGCTGCGCGGGCAGCCTCACCGCCGCCTCAGACGCGGGTCGACCGCCGCATAGGCCAGATCGACCAGGAACGTCACCAGGATCACGGCAAAGACCAGCAGCATCACCACCGACTCGACCACGATCAGATCGCGCTGGGTGATCCCCTGAAAGATCAGCCGCCCCAGCCCCGGCAGGAAGAACACGTTCTCGATGATGATCGCGCCGGCCAAGAGGAACGAGAATTGCAGCCCGAGGATCGTCATCACCGGGATCAGCGCATTGCGCAAGCCATGCCCCAGCACCGCCTGGCGCCGCGACAGCCCCTTTGCCCGCGCCGTGCGGATATAGTCCTGCCCCAGCGTCTCGAGCAACGACGACCGCATGACCCGCGCCAGGATCGCCGCCTGCGGCAGGGCCAGCGCAACGGCCGGCAGGGTCAGCGCCCGGAGGTTGATCCAGACGCCCTTGTCCCAGCCAGGAAAGCCGCCCGCGCTGAACCAGCCGAGATTGATCGCAAAAACCAGCACCAGCAGCATCGCAAACCAGAAATTCGGCACCGCGATCCCCAGCTGGGTGGCCGCCATGACCCCGTAATCCGCCGTACTTCCCCGCCGCGACGCGGCCACGACGCCCACCGGGACCGCGATGACCGTCGACAGAATCAGGGCATAGACCGTCAGCGGCAGCGACACCCAAAGGCGCGCCAGCACCAGCTCGCTGACCGGCACCCGGTAGGTATAGGAGACCCCGAAATCCCCCACCAGCAGCCCGCCGATCCAGTCGAAATACCGCGCGAGTTTGCCACCCTCCAGCCCCAGCTCGGCGCGGAGCGCCGCCACCGTGTCCGGCGAGGCGTTCAATCCCAACATGAAGGCCGCCGGATCGCCCGGGATCACCTCGACCACCGCAAAGATCGCCACGCTGGCAACCACCAGGCTCAGGCAAAGCGACAGAAGGCGCGACAGGAAATAGCGCAGCATGGGCGCAAACGTAGCCGCTGCATCCGGCCGGAGCCATGACAAATTCATAGCCCGCGGGCGCACTTGGGCCGGACGCTCTTGACCTGAATCAAGGCAGGCCCCCTGCCCCGGCGGCAGAGTCGCACCAGTACCGGAATGGAAACGCGCAGCTTCGTTCGGGATCACAGATGTTCAGTTTCGCCCAGTTCGCCATGGCCCGCCCATGGCTCGCTGCCACGCTCGTGGCTGCAGTGCTCCTGCCAGGCCACGCGGCCGCGCAGGCCATCGGCTGCGTGCAGGGCCAGACCCAGGCCGCGCTTTCGGAGCTTCGGTCCTATCTTTCTGCTTCGCCCGTTCCCGCCACCATGCACGAAGCCGCCGACTCGGGCTGCATCACCTGCCACGGCGATGCCGGCAGGCTGATCGGCATGGTGAAACCGCCCGAGGCCCCGCCGGAAGACGGCTGTGCCTCCGCTCCCTCGCGCCCGCCGTTCCTGGGCAGTTTCGTGAACGCCGATTTCCCCAAGACCGTGCATGGCCAGCTTGGCTGCACGACCTGCCACGGCGGCGATGCCTCTGCGGCGGACATGGCCGCCCACGCAAATCTGAAGGATGCCAACGCCAGCTGCGCGCTCTGTCATGCCGATCAGGTGGCGAAATTCGAGACCAGCCTGCACAATACGCTCGGCGGCATGGCGCACGCCCTGACCCTGCGTAGCGGCGCGGACAACTTCGCCGCCCTCGACCATGCCTGGGAAAACGACTGCGCCTCGTGCCATGCCGATTGCGGCGATTGCCACCTGTCCCTGCCCGAGGCTGTCGGCGGCGGCCTGATCCGGGGCCACGACGTGATGGCCCGCGCCCCTATGGAGGACAGCTGCGCCCTGTGCCACGGCTCGCGCGCGGGGGGCGAATATCTGGGCCATTTCGACGGGATCGAACCGGACATCCATTTCGAAAAGGGGATGCACTGCCTCGATTGCCACAAAAACGACCTGCACGGCGACGGGACGCATTACGACACCCGCTGGCAGGTCGCGAACCGCGCTCAATGCACCGACTGCCACAAGCTCGACCTGCAGGCGGCCATTCCAATTCACGACATCGACCACGCCGACCTCGCCTGCCAGGTGTGCCACGCCCAGCCCTATCAGAACTGCTTCGACTGCCACACGGGCGAAGAGGACGGCCGGTATTTCCGCCGCGCAGGCGCCAAGGAACTGCTGCTGAAACTTGGAAAGAACACCGACCCCGACTACCCCTATGACGTCGTCGCATTGCGCAACAACCCCGTCGCCCGCGAAAGCTTTGCCTATCTTGGCGAGGGTCTGCTGCCCGATTTCGACGCGCACCCGACCTGGAAAACGGCCGCACCGCACAACATCCGCCGGATCACCAAGCAGAACGCAAAATGCGAAAACTGCCACTCCGATCCGGAGCTGTTCCTGCAACCCGAAGATCTCGACCCGAACGGCTCTGCCGCCAATGCCGGGTCGATCCTGACGAAAAACTGAGGAGGACATCATGGAAACGATCTGGAAAACCGCCGCCATCACCTGCGCCGCCCTGTTCGCCGCGCAAGCCGCACTGGCCGAGATGACGGCGCCCACCGCCGAAGAGCTTTCGGCCTGGTCCAGCGCCTATGCCGCCATCGGCGGCATGGAGCCGAAATGGGCCGTTCAGGGGGCTGACGCGTTCAAGGCCAGCAGCGACGCGGGCGTGCCGGTGGTCTATCTCGACGTGCGCACCGAAAAGGAATGGGAGAAAGGCATCATCGAGGGCGCGGTGAAGGCCACGCTGACCGGGCTTGCCACCGACGACGGCATGGGCCTGCTGCCCGAAAGCAAGACGGCGATCATTGCGGTCTATTGCAAGTCCGGCCACCGCTCGGCACTTGCCGTCCCGCTCCTGCACCGCCTGGGCTATACCAACGCGATCAGCATGAAGGGCGGCTACGAGGGCTGGGTCAAGGCCGGCTACCCGGTCGAGGGCGCAACGGAGTAAGACGCGCCCGGCGGACCCGGAAAAGGCTTGCAACGACCGCCCCAGCGTGGCGGCCGGTTGCGGTGTCAAAAGGGGCCGCCGGCCACATCCCCCATGCGAAACGGCTTGCGGTCGCAGCGGTTCAGGGCGAGTCCGGCTTCAGACAAGAAAAAAGGCGGTTACCCCCGATCCGCAGATCGGCGGCGCATCGGGAGCTGACCTGCAGATCGTCACTCTGCCCAGCTGACCCCGGTCAGGTCGTTGGCCTGGGTCGGCGCATTGGCCCAAAGACCTTGGATCTTTGCGTTGGCAACCCCGGTCCGCGCCAGCTGGAACAGAAAGCCGTTGACATAATCGTCGGCGATCATCCTCTGCGCCTCTGCCAGGATCTCGGACCGCGCGGCCGGGTCGGAGGCAAGGTCCAGATCCGTCATGAGCTGCTGGAAATCCGGATTGTCATACTGAAAGTAGTAATCCGGCCGGGCGTAGATATTGATGTCCATCGGTTCGGTGTGGCTGACGATGGTCAGGTCGTAATCCTTGCCCTTGAACACCTGCTCCAGCCATTGTGCCCACTCAAGATTGCTGATCTCGGTCTCGATCCCGACCTCCCGCAATTGCGCGGCAATGATCTCGCCGCCCCGGCGTGCATAGCTGGGCGGCGGCAGTTTCAGCGTCAGAGTCAGGTTTTCCGCGCCCGCCTCTGCCAGCAATTGCCGTGCCATTTCAGGGTCATGGGCCGACTGCCCCGTCAGATCGACATAGTCGGGATTGTGCGGCGCGAAATGCGTGCCGATCGGTGTGCCATAGCCGAACATGGCCCCGTCGATGATTTCCTGGCGGTTGATCGCATGCGCGATCGCCTTGCGGACATTGACGTCGCTCAGGTACTCGGCCTTGTTGTTGGTCGACAGAATGGTCTCGCCCTCGGTCGACCCGATCAGCAGCTGGAACCGCGGATCCGCCTCAAACTGGATCAGGGTCTCGGGGGCAGGATAGCCCGGAAAAGCGTCGATATCGCCCGCCATCATCGCGTTGAACGCGGCCGCGGGGTCCGAGATGAACTTGAACGTGGCCGACATCAGCGCAGGCTTGTCGCCCCAGTAATCGGGGTTCGCCTCGATCTCGATGCGGTCGCCCTGCACCCAGCGGCCGAACTTGAACGGGCCGGTGCCGACCGGAGAGGTGGCCGCGTTTTCCACGCTTTCCGGCGCCACGATCACCGCGTCGCCCCAGGCCATGTTGGTGATGAAGCCGCCATTGGGCGCGCTCAGCGTGACCTGCACCGTGTGATCGTCGACCACCGTCACGTCCGAAATGCCGGCAAACAGCGCCTTCTGCGCGTTGGTCGACTCCTCGGCCCGCGCACGGTCCAGCGAAAACTTCACGTCTTCGGCTGTCATGTCGGTGCCGTCGTGGAACCTGACGCCCTGGCGCAGCTTGAAGGTGTAGACGGTGCCGTCGTCGCTGACCTCCCAGCTTTCGGCCAGCGCCGGGGCGATCGATCCGTCCGACTGATACCGGGTGAGGCCCTCGAAGATATTGGCATAGACCACCTCGTCGATAGCCGCCGCCGCACCGCCCGTCGGGTCGAGGTTCGGGGGCTCTAGCTGCATGCCGACGACGATGCTGTCCTGCGCGACCGCCCCGCCGGCAGCGAGTGCAAGGGCGGTGGCGGACAGTTTCAGAAGTCTCAACATGAACGATCTCCTTGATGGCCTTTGCGCCAAGGCTAGCGAAGCACAGGGCGTTTGGAAAGCGCGGCGTGCCGGGTGTCAAAGCGCCTTACGCATCGTCACGCTGGTTGGCCGGTCAAAGCCGAGATGCGCGGTCGTGCCGGTTTCTTGGAAGCCGAGCGCGGCAAATGCGGCATGGTTTTCAACGAGTTCGATGCGTGTCTGCAGCACCAGAGCGCACAGCCCGCGCTGCCGCGCAAGGACTTCGGCGATCTCCATAATCCGGCGCAGGATGCCCTTCCGGCGATGCGCGGGCGCGGTGGCGAGCTTGCCCATGTAGAGGACCCCCGCCTTCGGGGCAAGGAACCCGCAGCCCACGAGATCCCGGTTCCAAAAGCACTGCACCAGAACCTCGTCGCGCGCCTTGCCGCGCAGGGTTTCGGCTGTCATCCGGTTCAGCGACGATGGCGGATCGATACGGCCCTCCATCCCGGCGAAACATGCCGTCAACAGCGCATGCAGCGCATGCCAGTCCGCCTCCTCGCCGACGGTGAACCGGTAGCGGCTCATGGCCCCGGGGCAAGCAGGTCCGCCAGGGTCAGCGCCATCACCTTGGCGCTGTCAACCATATCCTGCACGCCGATCCACTCATCCGGCTGGTGTGCGAGGTCCAGGATACCCGGACCATAGGCGATACAGTTCTTCAGCCGCCCGATCCGGTCGATATGCTTCTGGTCGTATGTGCCCGGGCTTACGACATAATCCGGGGCACGGGCCAGCACGCGCTCGATCGCCGCGGCCACCGTGCGCACCACCGGCGCGTCCTTTCCGGTCATCGTCGGCGTGACCTCCCAAAGATCGCGGATTTCGTAGGCGAAGCCGGGGCGCCGGGATGCGATGCGTTCCAGCATCGTCGCAATCTCCGTCTTGACCTGGCGGAGATCCTCTTCGATCAGGAACCGGCGATCTATCGTGATCGTACAGCGATCGGCCACACAGGCTGCCGGAAACCCGGTAAAGCCGGGCGCCTGTTCCGGTTCGCCGCCATGGATCGCGTTGATGTTCATGGTAGATTGCCTGGCGCCGGGCGGGACGACGGGCATATCGGTGCGCTTCGTGGCGAGCAAGGGATAGAGATACGTTTCGATCTCTTCCAGAACCGCGCCCATGTGGCGAATCGCGCTGTCGCCGAGAAACGGCATCGAGCCATGGGCGATGCGCCCCCGGGTTTCGATCTCGGCCCACCAGACCCCTCGATGGCCAAGACAGATCCGGTCCTTGTTGAGCGGCTCGGGAATGATGACGTGCTGTACCCTGTCGGGGTCGAAGCGACCCTGTTCGGCCAGATAGGCCACGCCACCATAGCCACCGGTTTCCTCGTCGGCGGTCCCGCTGATCTCGATGGCCCCGTGAAATTCCGGGCACACCGCAAGGAAGGCCTCGGCGGCAACGATCGAGGTGGCGAGGCCGCCCTTCATGTCGCAACTGCCGCGCCCGTAGATCCGGTCACCATCGCATTCCGCGCCGAACGGGTCGGTGGTCCAGCCCTCGCCGACGGCGACGACGTCGGTGTGGGAATTGAAGTGCACGCAATCGCCGGCCGCAGCGCCGTCGCGGCGGGCCACGATGTTCCAGCGCGGGTGATTTTCGCTGTCGCCGGGGGTGCCGGCGGCGCGGATCTGCTCGGTCCGGAATCCGGCGTTCGAAAGCCGGGTGTCGAGGAAATCGCAGATGGTCCGGTAATGGTTGCCGGGCGGGTTCAGGGTAGGGATTCGAATAAGGTCCCGGGTCAGCCGGATCAGGTCGTCGCGGCGGGCGTCGATTTCGGCCGACAGACGGGCATCCAGGGCGGTCATGCGGGAAGGTTACGGCAGAACGCCGGTGTTGGAAATGGGGGCGGTGTCCGGGCGTTTTGTCCAGAACGCGCGGTACAAAATTCTTCGACGGATCTTGCCAAGGATTTTCGAAACTCCTTGGCCTCCGCCGCACCCGTTAGAGCAGGTCGCGCGGGGTCTCGCCCCGGAAGAAGGCATCGAGATTGTCGAGCGCGCGAAAGCCCATGGCGTCGCGGGTCCTGACCGTGGCGCTGCCGATATGGGGCAGCATGAACACGTTGTCGTATTCCGCAAATCCCGGATTGCCGCCCGGTTCGGCGGCGAAACAGTCAAGCCCCGCCGCCGCCAGACGCCCGCTGTCAAGCGCGGTCATCAGCGCGGCCTCATCCACCAGCGCGCCGCGCGCAGTGTTCACCAGAACCGCGCCCTCGGGCAAAAGCGCCAGACGCTCGGCATTCATCAGCCCCGCGGTCTCGGGCGTGGCCGGACAGTGCAGCGACAGAAAATCGGCGACGCTCAGCAGGCTTTCGACGGTGCCGTGATAGGTTGCCCCGGCCTCCTGGTCCTTGGGCAGGCGCGTGCGGTTGTAATAATGGATTTCCATGTCGAATCCGCGCGCCTTTCGGGCAAAGGCCCGGCCCACGCGGCCCATCCCGACAATGCCGAGACGGGCGCCGGTGACCTGTTTGCCGACCATGAAGGACGGCGACCAGAAATCCCAGGCGCCAGAGCGTACGGTCCGGTCGCCCTCGACCGCGCGCCGCGCCGCGCCCAGCATCAGAAGCATGGCGATCTCGGCGGTGGCGTCGTTCAGCACGTCCGGGGTGTTCGTCACCGCGATGCCGCGCGCCTTTAGGCTGGGCAGATCGCAATGGTCGACACCGACCGAATGGTTGGCGATGATCTTGAGCCGCGGGTCGAGGCGGGCGGCGACATCCGCCGAAAACCGCTCGGAATGGCAGGGGATCACCGCATCGACCCTGGCCGACATCGCGACGATGTCGTCGGCGCCCGATTCGGTGTCGTCCCAGTTGATGATGCAGTCATAGCTGGCCTGCGCGCGTTCCAGCGTCGCGTCGCTCAGGCGGCGCGGGATCCAGACCTTGGGCTTGGCCATCTACTTGTCCTTTTTGATGGCTTCTTCCCAAAGGTCGTAAAGCGCCAACACGATGACCACGATGGCGATCACCATGAACGGAAACCCGCCCCAGAACCCGGCGAACCCGGTCGAGATCGAGTGCGACAGACCAAGGACGAAGATCATCATCAGCGCGGTGCCGATCACGGCGACAAGGATGGTGACGGGGCGGGACATGGGGCACAGTCTCCTTTTTCAGGCGGCGTCTTGCAAGGTTCGCTGCATCCAGGCGGCGGTGCGGAACAGGCGGTCGTCCTCCTCCGCTCCACCGATCAGCTGCACGCCGACGGGCAGGCCGGTCTCACCGACCAGCAGCGGAAGGGTCAACGATGGCAGCCCGGTCAGGCTCCAGATCCGGCAAAAGACCGGATCGCCGGTGCTGCCGCTGTCGATCAGCGGCGGCTCGCCGGTGGCCGAAGGTGCGAGGATGGCGTCGAAATCATCGAAATGCTTGGCGAAGAAGGCCTTGGCCGAGTCCCTGACGCCAAGCGCGTCCTGATACTGCGCCTCGGAAATGCGCTGGCCACGTTCGACGACGGGTTGCAGCGTGGGGCTCAGCAGGTCCCAATGCCGGGTGATCGTTTCTTCGAGGTGATGGACGAATTCGTACTCGTGGATCGTCAGATGCACCTCCACCAACCCGGTCAGCGTATCGGCGACGGGCAGGCGTTCGACCCTTGGGCCCAAAGCGTCGATCACCGCCTCGATCCCGTCTCGCGCGTCGGCGTCGAGAAGATCGTGAAACGGGAACTCGAAAAACGCGATATCAGGATCAACCGGCGGCTCGGCGCGGGCTCCCATCAGCGTCCTGGGGCGCGGACGGGCAAAGCTGGCCGGGTCGGCCGGGTCGTAGCTGCCGATCGCTTCGGTCAGAAGGGCGGTGTCCTCCAGCGTGCGGGCGAAGGTGCCGAGGTGGTCGAGGCTGGCGGAGGTCTGCAGCACACCCGCGCGCGAGATCACGCCGCGGGTGGGCTTGAAGCCGTAGAGGCCGCAATAGCTGGCGGGCCGGATCACCGATCCACCGGTCTGCGACCCGATGGCCAGCGGCACATGACACGCGGCGACGGCGGCGGCTGACCCGCTGGACGACCCGCCCGGCGAGCGCAGCGGATCGTGCGGGTTCAGCGTATCGGTCGGGTGGACAAAGGCCATTTCGGTGGTCTTGGTCTTGCCCAGGATCACCGCGCCGGCCTCGCGCAGGCGGTCGACGATTTCGGCATCGGCCTCCGGTCGGCGGCCGGCGAAGATCGGCGAGCCGCGCTCGGTCGGCATCGATTTCGTATCGATGATGTCCTTCAGCGCGACGGGGATGCCGTGCAGCGGGCCCGTCGCACGGCCCCGCTTGCGGATGCGGTCCAACTCGCGCGCCTGATCCAATGCCTGGTCCGGGTCCAGGCAGGCCCAGGCGTGGATCTCGTCGCCGCCGATACGGTCAAGGCAGGCCTGCACCAGCGCCTCGGAGGTCAGCCGCCCGTCGAGGATATGGCCGACGGCCTCGACGGCCGTCAGCAGGTGCAGGTCGCCCCTCATCACGGGACGTAGACACCGAAGAGGTATTCGGGGAACCACAGCGCGATGCCGGGGAACTGGTACATCAGCACCATGCAGAAGATCACGATGGCAAGATACGGCATCAGCCCCTTGAAGATCTCGATCAGCTCGATCTGCTTTTTCAGCACGCCCTTGAGGTAATAGGCCGACATCGCCATCGGCGGCGTCAGGAACGAGGTCTGCAGGTTCAGCGCGACCAGCATCGCGAAGAAATACGGGTTCACGCCGAAGGTATCGAGCATCGGCAGGAAGATCGGCACGAAGATGATCAGGATCTCGGACCATTCCAGCGGCCAGCCGAGAAGGAAGATGATCAGCTGTGCCAGAACCAGGAACTGCCAGGGCTGCAGGTTCATCGCCAGGAACCAATGTTCAATGATGTCATGGCCGCCGAGCACCGAGAACACGGATGCAAAGGTCCACGACCCGACGAAAAGCCAGCAGACCATGGCGGTGGCCTTGGCGGTCAGGAACACACTTTCCTTGAGCTTGATCCAGACCGTGGCGAAGGAATGGCGCAGACAGGCCATCCAAAGCCCGAAGATGCCGCCGAGAATGGGGATCTCGATCATGGCCTTGGTGGTCGCCGCCTCGGCGGTCAGCAAATAGATCACCAGCCCGCCACCCGCGCCGATATACATCAGCGGATTGCGCCCGGTCACGCTGTCGCTCAGGACATTGCCGGTGGGGCTGAGATAGAGCGACGCCAATATCAGCCCGCCCAACGCCCCCATCGCGGCGGCCTCGGCCGGGGTCGCCAGGCCGCCGAGGATCGAGCCCAGAACCAGCAGGATCAGAACGGTGAGCGGCACGAAGGAGACCAGGAGGTTCAGGTAGACTTCGCGCTTCGGCGGAATGTCATCGTCCTTGGGTTTCGGGGCAAGCGCCGGATTCAGGCTGACGCGGGTGATCACGTAGACGATGTAAAGTCCGGCGAGCAGCAGGCCGGGGAACACTGCGGCGGCGTAGAGGCGCAGCGGCGACAGTTCGGCGATCGCGGCGTAGACGATCAGCATGATCGACGGCGGAATCAGGATGCCCAAAGTGCCGCCGGCACAGATCACGCCCGAGGCGAAGGACCGCTGGTAGTTGGCGTTGGCCATCGCCGGATAGGCCAAAAGGCCCATCAGTGTCACGACGGCGCCGACGATGCCAGACGCGGTGGAGAACACCGCGCAGGTCAGAAGCGCCGCGATCGCCAGCGATCCCGGCAGGTTGCGCGCGGCCTGATAGAGCGAATAGAACAGCCGGTCGACGATATTGGCGCGTTCGACGACGTAGCCCATGAACAGAAACAGCGGGATCGCGACCAGGATGTCGTTCTCCATCACCGAATAGGTGTTCTGGTTCAGAAGGTAGAAGATGTTGTTGTCGAAGATGTCCGCAAAGGTCTCGGGCGGGTTGCGGTAATAGGCGTAATAGCCGAACCCGACGCCCATGGCGAGCAGCGTGAAGGCGATGGGAAAGCCCAACAGCACCAGCACGATGAACAGGCACAGCATTACGATTGCGACTTGGGGATCGGTCAACATGGGTCAGGCTTTCTGGGCTGGTCGTATCGTTATTTGCCGGACGGGCGCGAGATCGGGCTGGCCGACTCTTCCATATGCATCAGCATGTCCTCGGTCTCTCGCACGTCGTCGAGCCGGCCGAGCCATTCCCCGGACCGCATCGCGCGCCAGCAGCGCAGCATCTCTGCCAGTCCCTGCAGCATCAGCAGGAAGCCGGCGAGCGGGATCAGCGTCTTGAAGAAATAGATCTGGATGCGCGCGGGGCTGTTCCAGCTGACCTCCTGATAGCGCCAGCTATCGGCGGCGATCTCCCATCCGTACCAGAAAAGCGCCATCATGCCGGGGAAGAAGAACAGGATGTACAGAAGGAAATCCACCCGCGCCTGCCAGCGCACGCTGAACAGGCGGTACAGCACGTCACCGCGCACATGCGCATCCTGCGCCAGCGCGTAAGGCCCGGCCATCAGAAACAGCGCGCCGTACATCTGCACCATCATGTCGAAGGCCCAGACGGTGGGCGCGTTCAGCACGTAGCGGACGAAGACCTCGTAGCTGACCGACAGGGTCAGGATCAGGATGCACCAGCCAAAGGCGCGTCCGACCCATTGGCTGAGCCCTTCGATCGAGTGGATAAATCTGACCACGGCCCGTCCCCCTGCACCGCCATTATTGGGCCGGGGGCGGCCGGTGCCGCCCCCAACCGAAAGTCACGCCCTTGGATTAGGCAAAGTAGTGACCGTAGGCCAGCTTGTAGTCGGGCTGGTTGAGGTTGAGGTAGTTCATCACCCGCTTGGCATAGGCCTTCTGGCTTTCGACAACCTTGGCGAAGAACGGATCCTCGCCCGAGATGCGCTCGACCACGACGTCCCACGCCTTCAACTGCTCGGCCATCACCGAATCCGGCGTGCGGTAGACGTTGACGCCCTGCTCGTTCTGCAGCGTCTCGAGGTCCTGCGAGTAGCGGTTGGTGTTGTGCCAGTAGAAGTTCGAGTTCTCGGCTTCGCTGGCGTATTTCAGGATCGCCTGAAGTTCCGGGGCCAGCCCTTCGTAGGTCGACTTGTTGAAGGTCACCTCGAAGAATTCCTGGGACTGGTGGAAAGAGGCCAGGTGATAGTGCTTGGACACGTCCTGCATGCCGAAGTCACGGTCCGAGGTCGGGTTGTTGAACTCGGCCGCGTCGATCAGGCCGGATTTCATGGCGGGCTGAATTTCGCCGCCGGGCAGCTGCACCACCGACATGCCCATCTCCAAAAGAACGTCGGCGGCCAGGCCGACGGTGCGGTACTTCAGCCCGTTCATCTGGCTGGCGTCGGTGATCTGTTCCTTGAACCAGCCGAGCGGCTGTGCCGGCATCGGCGAGTTGAAGAACGACACCACGTCAAGCCGCAGCGACGCCATCAGTTCGTCGAACAGCTCCTGGCCGCCGCCGTAATGGACCCAGCCGAGCACTTCCTGGCTCGACCAGCCGAAACAGGGGCCGGTGCCGAAGAGCGACGCCGCCTTGGACTTGGAGTACCAGTAGGCCGGCACGTAATGCGCCGCATCCAGCACACCGCGGTGCACGGCGTCCTGCATCTGGCTGGTCTTGACGACCGAGTTCACCGGAAGCAGGTCGATGGTCAGCGCGCCGCCCGACATCTCGTTGACCCGGTTGACGTAGGACTGGGCGTTCTCCAGAAAAATGCCGCCGCCCCAGGCCGCCTGCATTTTCAGCGTGGTGCCGTGGCTGCCGGCAATCGCCGGGGTTGCCAGGGTGGCGGCGCCGGCAAGCGCGGTGCCGCGCAGGAATTTTCTGCGGTTCACGGAATTGGTCATGGTTCCTCCCAATGTTGACCGGAATTCAGGCGGGCAGGCGCACGCGCCGACACCCCGGTCCGGCTTTGCACAGGGGCGTCGGTTTCATCATAGGTGCGGCAATCCATCTCCCACGCGCGGCGTTATAGGCCGATTCTCAGATCTGTCCAGTCGAAATTGGCCAACATTGTTGACCAATTTTGCCCCAACTCCGGAATGGGTCGGCCAGAAACGATGATTCACGACAAATGGGCACCTCAAACGTCGGTTTGCAGCGGCATATGTCGGACGGGCGGCTCATTCGGTGCCGGCGCCGATGACAAGGGCACCCAGACGCCGCTCAGGCCGCCCAATCCCAGGGCCCGGCGAATTTTCCCAGCACCTCGGCGACTTTCGCCTCGTCCACATCGCCGGTCTTTCTGACCTTCGCCACCAGTCCCAGCTTCTTGTCCTCGACAACCTCCGCGACCTCGGCGGCCAGACTGGCGTGCGACAGCGCACCGTCATAGACCCGCTTGATCGCGCTCTTGCGCAGATCGGGCTTGAACACCTTGCCAACAGCGGTCTTCGGCAATTCGTCGAGGATTTCCAGATGCTTGGGATAAGCCGCACGCTCGGCGATATGTTCGCGGGCATAGGCCAGCAGCTGCGCCTCGGTCACGTCGGCACCCTCGACCAGCTCGACGAAGGCACACGGCAGTTCACCGGCGAAACTGTCGGGCTGACCGATGGCGCCCGCAAAGGCAACCGCCTCGTGGCCCGCCAGAACGTCTTCGATCAGCGCGGGGTCGATGTTGTGGCCGCCGCGGATGATCAGATCCTTGGCGCGCCCGGTGATCCAAAGATAACCGTCGCTGTCGAACCGCCCCAGATCGCCGGTGCGCAGGTATTTGTCGTAGTGATAGAGGTGCTTGTTCTTGTCCGGGTCGGTATAGGTGTCGCCCGGTGCGACACCGGGGTTATAGACGCAGATCTCGCCGATATCGTCCACCGGGCATTCCGCGGGGCCGTCGGCGGTGTCGTTGACGATTCTGACATCCGTGTAGGGAAACGGCCACCCGATCGAACCAACCTTCTTTTCGCCCTCGGGCGGGTTGATCGAGACCAGACAGGTGGCCTCGGTCAGCCCGTACCCTTCGCAGATCGTGACGCCGGCGGCCTTTTCGAAGCGTTTGTAGAGTTCCACCGGCAACGGCGCCGATCCCGAGAACGCCAGTTTCAGCGACGAGATATCGGCGTTCACCTTGCGCTGCATCAATGCAGCGATGGCGGTGGGCACGGTGATCATGAACGTCACCTTGTAGCGTTCGATCAGCTTCCAGAAATTGTCGAACACGCCTTCGCCCCGGTACCCCTGCGGGGTGGGCAGAACGATATGCGCGCCTGAACCCAGCGAGGCGCCGAGGCAGACGATGGTGGCAAAGACATGAAACAGCGGCAGGGGGCAGATCTGCACGTCTTTTTCCGTGAAAAGCAGCGTCGCCCCCAGCCAGGCGTTGTAGACGATGCCCTGATACCGGTGCTGCGCGACCTTCGGCATTCCCGTGGTGCCGCCGGTATGGAAATAGGCGGCGACGCGGTCGGTCTGGCTGTCCTGAAAGGTCAGCGAGGTCGGATGTGCCTCGAGCTCTTTCATGAAGCTGAGCACTTTCGCCTTGTGGGCGACGGGGTTCTTGGGGCGGATCAGCGGCACGATCAGCTTTTTGGCGCCGGTCAGATAGCGCAGAAGATCGACCTCCAGAACCGTTTCGACATTCGGGGCCAGTGCGACCGCTTTGGACACCTTCTGAGCCACATCCGTCTTGGGAAACGCGCGCAGGGTCACGACGGCCTTGGCGCCGGTCTCGCGCAGGATTGCGCCGATCTGCTCGGCCTCCAATAGCGGGTTGATCGGGTTGACGATACCCGCGACCTGGCCGCCCAGATAGGTCAGAACCGTTTCTGTGCAGTTCGGCAGGATATACGCCACGACATCGCTATCGCCGACGCCGAGACTGCGGAACATGTTGGCGGCCTGTGCGGTCTTGTCCTGCAGGTCGGACCAGGTCAGCGTTTCGGCCTTGTCGCCGGGATCCGAAAACATCTGGAAAGTGACGGCGGGTTGCGACGGGTGTTCGGCCGCCGTCCCGCAGAGCAATTGCCAGGTGTTGACGGGAACGCCGCGGTCGTCCCAGGTTGCGGCGTTTTCGATGGCGGCGCGATCGGCCAGCGTGGCGTAGTTCATTTGTCAACTCCTCCCTGAACGGTACCGTCTGCCGGGCACTCGTGGCTGCGCGCCGCATACAAAAGGCGTGGCGGTTCGTTCAACCATGACGCCGCGAAACGTTGCGTCATGCAAGGGAAAATCGGTGCGCCGCCGGACGATGCCCCGAAAAGCCGCTTCGAAGCGGCTTGCTCTTACTCCGCCGCCAGGCCTTCGGTGAATTGCAGCCGGGCCAGCCGGGCGTAAAGCCCGTCCTCGGCCACAAGCTGGGCATGCGTGCCCTCGGCAATGATCCGGCCATGGTCGAAGACCAGGATGCGGTCGGCCTTCTTCACCGTGGCCAGTCGGTGGGCGACGATCAGGGTGGTGCGGCCCCGGCTCAGCGCCTCGACCGCCTGCTGCACGAGCCGCTCGCTTTCGGCGTCCAGTGCGCTGGTCGCCTCGTCCAGCAGAAGGATCGGCGCATCGCGCAGGATCGCGCGGGCAATGGCGATGCGCTGTTTCTGCCCGCCCGACAGCATCACGCCGCGTTCGCCCACATAGGTGTCGTAGCCGTCCGACAGCTTGGTCAGGAAATCATGCGCCGCGGCGGCGCGGGCCGCCTGTTCCACCTCGGCATCCGTGGCGCCTGGCCGGCCGAACCGGATGTTTTCACGCGCGGTATCGGCGAAAATCACCGGGTCCTGCGGCACCATCGAGATCGCGCGGCGGAACTCGTGCCGGGCCATGTCCGCCAGGTTCACCCCGTCGATACGGATGGCGCCCGACTGCGGGTCGTAGAACCGCAGCAGCAGCTGGATAACGGTCGACTTGCCCGCGCCCGACGGCCCGACCAATGCAACGGTTTCCCCCGGCGCGATCTGTAACGAGACGCCTTCCAGCGCCGCGTAGTCGGGCCGTGCGGGATAGTGAAAGGTCACGTCGTCAAACGCGATGGCGCCCCGCTGCGGGTCGGGCAGCGGCAGGGGATCGGCCGGATCCTTCACCGCGTCCTCGGCATTCAGCAGTTCGACCAGCCGTTCGGTGGCCCCTGCGGCGCGCTGCAGTTCGCCCCAGATCTCCGACAGCGCGGCGACGCCGCCCGCCACCATCACCGCGTAGATCACGAACTGTACCAGTTCGCCCACCGTCATCAGATCCGCCCGCACGTCGCGGGCGCCGACCCACAACACGCCGACGATGCCGGAAAAGATCAGCGCGATGACGATGACGGTCATCAGCGCGCGCACCAGGATCCGGGTCTTGGCGCTGGCAAAGCTCTTTTCGGTGACGCCGTCGAACGCCTCGCGGCTGCCGGCCTCGTTGGTAAAGGCCTGCACCGTTTGCACGCTGAGCAGCGCCTCGGACGCGTTGCCCGAGGACGCAGCGATCCAGTCCTGATTCTCGCGGCTCAGGACCCGCAGGCGGCGGCCGAGGATGATGATCGGCACGATCACGGCCGGTACGATCAGCAGCACCAGCAGCGTCAGCTTGACCGACGTGAAAAACAGCAGCACCAGCCCGCCGATCAGGATCAGCAGGTTGCGCAGGGCGATCGACACCGACGATCCGATCACGCTGAGGATCAGCGTGGTGTCGGTGGTGATCCGGCTCAGCACCTCGCCGGTCATGATCTTTTCGTAAAACGATGGCGACATGCCGATCATCCGCTCGAACACGGCCTTGCGGATATCGGCGACGACCCGCTCGCCCAGCCGGGTGACGAGGTAATAGCGCAGGCCGGTTCCAAGCGCGAGCAGCCCGGCAATGCCCAGGGCCGCCAGGAAATACTGGTCGAGCAGCGCCGCGGCCGAGGTTTCGAACCCGTCGACCACCCGGCGTACGGCCAGGGGCAGCACCAGCGACACGCAGGCGGTCAGCACCAGCGCAAGGCCCGCCGCGGCGATCAGGGTGCGGTACGGCGCCATGAACGGCCAGAGCCCCGCCAGTGCGCCGATGCGCTTGGACTTCTCCCGCTCTTCCTGTCCGCCGTTCGGCTGGGCCATGCTCGCTGCCTCCAATCCCCCGTGAGGGATACCCAAGTGCCCCCGCGGCGGCAACCGCCGCTTTTTGCATATCGCTGATACAAAAACCGCCCGGTCCGCAGGCGCGCCGGGGCTGCGCCGCCCCGGTAGTGCAAGGGCGCTATACCTGCCGCGCCCGATCCTCCATACTCATGGGGCCATGGCTTTCGACTTCATCCTGATGCTCACCGCCAACGACCGGACCATCCCGGATGCCCGTGTCCGCCTCGAAGAGGCGCTCGAAGGCGGGGTGCGGCATATCGGTTTCAAGGATGTCGGGCTGCCGGTCGAGGATCTGAAGGGCCTGGCCGACGCGATCCGGCAGGCCGGCGGCCGGTCGTATCTCGAAGTGGTCAGCCTCGACGCCGACAGCGAACTGGCCTCGGCCCGCGCCGCGGTCGCGCTCGATGTCGACTGCCTGCTGGGCGGCACCCGGGCCGACGCGGTCACCGCGGTGACGCGGCACCATCCGCTGCGCTACTTTCCGTTTCCCGGTCGCATCACCGGGCATCCCAGTGCGCTCGAAGGCCCCGCCGAGGCGATCGTCGCCTCGGCCCGCCGCCTGGCCGAGCTGGAACATGTCCACGGGCTGGATCTTCTGGCCTACCGCTACGACGGCGATGTCGCGGCGCTGATGCGGCAGGTCTGCGCGGCCGTGGCCAAACCGGTGATCATGGCCGGCAGCATCGACAGCGAAGCACGGGTCACCGCCGCCGCCGGGGCCGGCGCGTCGGGCTTCACGGTGGGGACCGCCGCGCTTGCCGAGGCGTTCCCGGCCGCCGAGCCGGGCTTTGCCGCGCAGGTCCGGGCGATTTTGGCGATCACCGCGCGGGCACGGGCGCGCGCCACTGCCCCGCGGCGGATCGCACTGGTGGCGCACGACACGCGGAAAGCGCATCTGCGCGCCTGGGTTCTGCGGCACACCGCCGCCCTGACCGGGCACCGGCTGATCTGCACCGGCGGCACCGGCCGGATGATCACCGAGGCCGCGCCTGTGCTGTCGGTTCAGCGGCTGCAGCGCGGGGGACGCGGCGGCGACCAGCAGCTCGGGGCGATGATCGCGACGGGCGAGTTGGACGGCGTGGTGTTTTTCGCCGACCCGACCATTCCTCACGGCGGCGACGTGGACCTTCAGGCGCTGACCCGTCTTGCCATCCTGCACGACACGCCGCTGGCACTCAGCGCCTCGGCCGCCGATATGCTGGTGATGTCGTTGCTGGCGGATGTGCCGGAATGAAAGCGGGCAGATGAGGGTTCGTCCGGACATACCTGTGCCCGGCGGTTTTCGCGCCCGATCGTCGGCGACGCGATTCCGTGCATATGGCTGAGCGTGATCCCGAGGCCGTCGCGCCTGCCCCACTCGAAGGGCGGATTTCGGCCATCGCCCGGGAACCGGCCGCAGTCGTTCTTTCGCTGTTCACAACTGGAAGTCCGACGCGCTCAATGTCAGGTTTCCTGTCAACGCGATGACCATCTCGGTCGTTGCCAGGTTGTTGTCGGTGTTTATCGCCACATTGGTGACGCCGCCCGACACAAAGGTCCTGACCTGACCGGCCGCGCTGAATGCGGAGGTCCCGATGAAGGCAAAGGCGTCGTCCTGCGCGGTCGCCGACACCGCATCAATGCCCGTCAGGCGGATGCGATCTCCCTCGGCCGAAGAGAAGTCGGTGATTAGGTCGGCGCCGAACCCGCCGCTTGCGCTATCCTCGAGGCGGTTGAAGACGAACCTGTCGGCCCCGGCATTGCCTGTGAGGGTATCCCGACCGAGGCCACCGACGATTCTGTTGTTCCCGGCATTGCCGATGATCACGTTATCCTGTGCATTGCCGGTCGCATCACGATTTGAGCTTCCCAAGAGCCGCAGGTTTTCGACAGACAGCGCCAGCGTATAGCTGATCGAGCTGCGGACCTCGTCGGTGCCGGCGCCGGGAACCTCCAGCACCACGTCGCCGGCATTGTCCACCGTGTAGGTGTCGTTGCCGGCCCCCCCGGCCATCGTGTCCGCCCCGGCGCCGCCGTCGAGGTTGTTGTCGCGGCCGTTGCCGGTCAGCGC
>JASJDP010000008.1 GCA_030065095.1 Rhodobacter sp. | reverse complement strand
CGCCAGCAAATCGCCTCCCCTTCGGGGCGGGTCGGCGATGGCGCGGCGGCCTTCGGCCTTGATTCCGCGCCTGAAGACTGGTTGCGAACGGCGGCTCTAGGCCAAAACCGGTCTTGCGATCGTCGAAGGCGCGTTCGTGTTAGCTTCTCTGTCGAAAGGTTAACCGGCGGCGATGCGAGTTCAACGGCTTGCCGCGCGGCAGCTTAACTTTCTGCAGGGCGGAATGTTTCGCACGCGAAACATGCCAACCGGGATCACACCTCCGGCACACCTCCGCCCATCACCGTCAGGAACCAGTCCGTGTCGATATTCCCGCCGCACAGGATCACCGCCACCTTCCGGCCTGCCATCGGGCCTCGCTCCTGCATCAATGCCGCCAGCGGCGCCGCCCCCGCCCCTTCGGCCAGATTGTGGGTATCGCGATAGTAGACACGGATCGCCTCCGCCACCTCTTCTTCGCTCACCACCACGATCCGTTCCGCGCCGGTCGCGTAGATGTCGAGCGCCTCTTGCGACGGGACCCGAACCGCAATCCCGTCCGCGAAAGTCCGCGCCGAGTTCGTTTCGACCGGCCGCCCCGCCTCGACCGACAGTTTCGCATTCTGAGCATGTTCGCTGACCACGCCGACAATCTTTGTCTTCAACCTCAGGGCATCCCGCGCGAGGATCGTGCCGCAAATCCCCGATCCCAGGCCGATCGGCACGTAAACCGTATCCAGATCGGGCACGGCGCTGAACAGCTCGAACGCATAGGTCGAAACCCCGCGCACCAGCTGCTCGTGGAACGACGGCACCATCACCAGACCCTCGGCCTCGGCGATCCGAAGCGCCTCTTCCTTCGCACTGTCGAAATCCTCGCCGAATTCCACCAGATCGGCGCCGAAGGCGCGCATCGCGGCGTTCTTTTCCACCGAATTGCCGTGCGGGACGAAAATCTTCGCCGTCAGGCCCGCGGCCCTTGCCGCCCGCGCCTGCGACTGGCCGTGGTTCCCGCGGGTCGCCGTGCAGATGCCGCGTACATCCGGACGCGTCCGCGTCAGCCAGTCGACAAAGGTTATACCGCCGCGCACCTTGAAGGCCCCGGTCGGCGTGTGGTTTTCGTGCTTGACCCAAACCTCGCAGCCCAGCCGGTCGGCCAGTGTCGGCCACGCATATTGCGGCGTGGGCGGCATCTGCGTGTAGACCAGACCGGCGGCCGCCTTCAGATCGTCAACGGTCAGTTTCATTGCACCCCCCCTGCACGCGCAGCCCCTTGCCGTCCGCATGCAGCCTGATAAGAAGCGCGCGTTTAACGTGGGGACAAGGCGAAAAATGCCGATCCTGGTGATGAAATTCGGCGGCACGTCCGTGGCGACGCCCGATCGCATCCGCCGCGCGGCCAAGCGCGTGGGCCGCGAGGTCGCGAACGGCTTCGATGTCATCGTCATCGTCTCGGCCATGGCGGGCGAGACGAACAGGCTGGTCGGCTATGTCGAAGAGACCGGCCCGTTCTTCGACGCCCGCGAATACGATGCCGTGGTCTCGTCGGGCGAGAATGTCACCGCCGGGCTGATGGCGCTGACACTGCAGGAAATGGACGTGCCCGCGCGCAGTTGGCAGGGCTGGCAGGTGCCGCTCAGGACGACGGATGTGCACGCGGCGGCCCGGATCGAGGAAATCCCGACCGACAATATCCTGGCCAAGTTCGGCGAAGGCATGCGGGTGGCCGTCGTCGCCGGGTTCCAGGGTATCGGGCCGGACGGGCGGATCACCACGCTGGGGCGCGGCGGCTCGGACACGACAGCCGTCGCGTTCGCCGCGGCCTTCGGCGCCGAGCGCTGCGACATCTACACCGACGTCGACGGCGTCTACACCACCGACCCGCGGATTTCGGACAAGGCGCGCAAGCTCGACCGGATCGCGTTCGAGGAAATGCTGGAGCTTGCCAGCCTCGGGGCCAAGGTCCTGCAGACGCGCTCGGTGGAGCTGGCGATGCGCTACAAGGTCAGGCTGCGGGTGCTGTCGAGTTTCGGAGAAATGGACGCGGACGCAGGAACCCTGGTCTGCGACGAGGAGGATATCGTGGAAAGCAATGTGGTAGCCGGCGTCGCCTATAGCCGGGACGAAGCCAAGATGACGCTGATCTCGGTCGCCGACCGCCCCGGCATCGCCGCGGCGATCTTCGGCCCGCTTTCCGAGGCCGGGGTGAACGTGGACATGATCGTGCAGAACATCAGCGAAGAGGGCCGCACCGACATGACCTTTTCCTGCCCCACGAACCAGGTCGCGCGCGCCGAACAGGCGATGCAAAAGGCCAAGGACGACGGCCAGATCAACTATCACGACCTCGTCGCCGACACGGATGTGGCCAAGGTCTCGGTCGTGGGCATCGGGATGCGCAGCCACGCAGGCGTTGCCGCACAGATGTTCGAGGCGCTGAGTGCCGAGAACATCAACATCAAGGTCATCACCACGTCCGAGATCAAGATATCGGTGCTGATCGACCGCAAATACATGGAACTGGCCGTTCAGGCGCTGCACGACGCGTTCGGGCTGGAAAAGGCGGCCTGAAGCGCGCCACGGTCAAATGGCACGTCGGAGTGCGGCGCGACCGGCCGCGTCCGGCATGCGGTCGGCTCCGCTGCGTCCGGTTTTTGGCGCGATTTGTAGCGTGCCGGTTGCAGGAATGCATCCCCGCCCGGATGAGGCGGCAGGGCGGTTTTCCCGCATAGGCGAAATTTATTGCAATTTGAAAGGCTCCGTGTTCTGGTTCTTGCAACGGCTTTTCTCGGGTTGACCCTTATTCGTTCGAATTCATTGGAGGTATTGAGGTTTTTGCCATGAAACGACGCGATTTCGTTGTATCCGCCGGGGCGACCGCAGGCGCCATGGCCGTCTTTCCCGCAGCATCGCCGGCACATACGCACCTCAGCGCCGTCGAGCTGAAGCGGCTCGGGATCGCGATCCAGGGCGGTTTCGGGGCCGGTTTCACCCTGCGGTCGGCGGAACGCGCCAAGGGCCGCATTACCGCACTCATCGAACATAACGAGAATTGTCTGGAAGTGACCTCGTCCGATCTGATCGATTGGACGGTTTTGCGCGCCACCGACATGTAGCTGCGCCCCTTGCATGGGGAACGGATTGAACCCGGGCAAGGAAAATCCCAACGAACGCCCGGCATCAGGGACGGATGAAAATGGATGATAAGATTGCGTATATTCGCGTGCATCCCGGCATCGGGATCGCCCGCCTCGGCAATAGTGTCGCGAAGGACTCGCCGCTCAAGCTGAACGAGAACTTTTTCATCGGCCCGGAAGCGCCGGGCGTCGTTGTCGACCCCGGAGGCAGCGGCGGCCCCGGACCGGATGGCGGCACCTATCGCGACAGCGACATGGGGCTGAAGCGGCAGGCGCAGCGGTTCCGCATCTACGCCTACGATGCCGACGACAACGTGATCGGCGAACTGAACGGCACCAACACGGCGCAAATCTCGTGGCGGGTGCATGTGCAGAACATGAAGGCCGCCAACTATGCCTTCCAGGGCGCCTATCTTCTCGACGACACGCAGATGCGCAATCCCAACATCCAGGGGCCCGGCGCCGGCCAGACGATGCGGCCCGAGGACCGCACCGATCTGATCGTCGATCCCGGCGTCGCGACCATTTCGACGATGGACGGCCGTGAAAAGCCGCTGACGGGAAGCTGCTTCACCGACACCACCAGCCGATTGCCGGAATACCTGGATTTCGAAGGCGACGTGACTCCGAGCAATGGCTGGGTGGACGTCAGCTATACCCAGGCGACCGGTATCGAGCTTGGCCGGCTGCAACTCGACAGCGAGGCGCGGCTCTTGTTCATCGCCGGCCCCGGCGAGTCCAAATGCGTGACCACACCCAAGATCCGGCTGTCGAACCCCTCCGAACATTACCAGCCCCCGAACGGCGTGACCGTCACCGGCGCCCCGGATGGCAACGACCACGCCTATCAGCCGCTGATCAACCAGTTCGCCTATTTCAATGTACCGGGCTGGTGGGACGACACCTGCGGCGGCGAGATCGACGCCACAGTCGAGCTTGCCGACGGCACGATCGTCAGCACGCGCGACGGGGTGACCGGCCTTGGCGACGATGGCGAGCGAAACGCCGCCAGGGGCGGCTGGGTGGTCACCGCACCGCCGAAATACGCCCCCGACATGTACCACGTGGTCAGCATCAAGGACCGCATCTTCGAGGCCTTCCCACAGGCCGATCCAAGCCTTGCCGCGGGCGAACAGACCGAGTTCTGGCGCGACATCTACCCGATCCTGTCGCGCGCGGTGAACTATGGCTGGGTCAGCGCCGAGGCGGGCGGCGTCACGCCGGAAAACCGCAACCTCGCGCACGGGCCGAAGCAGGCGGGCAACCTGCTGAGCGATGCGAACATGACCGCCTTCACCGACCCGGACCCGGCCTTCAACCAGGTCCGGACGCAGATCTACCGGATCATGCGGCAGGCCGATATGTGGAGCAGCGGCTCCAACGACACAGACTATCCCCAGCCCCAGAGCCCGATGCAGGAACTGGTCGCCGGGTTCCCCAGGCTGATCGACACGCTGCCGGCCGATCCGCCCCCGGCAAGCGCGCCGCCACCGGGCGACGAGACGGCGGGCCGCACCGCGCGCGGCAACAAGATGCCCAAGCTCTGGGGCACGGCCGGCAAGCCGCTACAGAACCAGCAGCTGGGCCATGACCTGCCAAACCAGTATCTGAGCCTGACCGCCAACGCGCTGGCGCATATGCAGAACTGGGCGCAGGGCACGTTTGTCAACATGCGTCCCGGCACCTTCGAGCCGCCGGTTCCGATGCAGCTGGACGAGTACAGCGTCGCCCAACAGCCGCTGGCAATGGATTGTGCGGCGGTCGAACCCACCATCGGGGGCGGGTTCCACCCCGGCATCGAGTTTCCCTACCTGATCTGCTACCGGCAGCTTTTCGAGGACGCGTTCCGCGTCAAGGCCGGCACGGCGCCGGGGTCGGTCGCGGCCTATATGTCCAGCCCCTGGCAGGGTGACTACTGGTCGTGCAACACGGCGTGGTGGCCGGTTCAGCGGCCCGACATCGTCTTTACCTTTCACGGTCCCGACAGCCCGCGCACCTATTGCGAATGGTTCCGGGGCTTCGACGAGACCGGCCAGCCCCTGTCGTCGACCGATGGCTACGACCAGATGGTCTATGCCTGGGACAAGCTGGGCATGGTGCTGCCGCTTCGGGACGAAAGCGGCAATCCGGTGACCCAGCGCGGATCGGTCGTCTTTCAGGAATACGAGCGCAATCCGGTGCTGAGCCAATCGCCCGTCACCGGCGAAGTCATGGAATGCGATGACGACATGCACTGAGTTCGACGTCGTCGTCGCGGGGTCCGGCCCGGCCGGCATCGCGGCGGCAATCACGCTGGCGCGAAAGGGCCGGCGGGCGCTGGTGCTGGAAAAGCGGCAGGTTGCACGCTTCAACGTCGCCGAAACGATTGCGCCGGCGGCCAAGGGCGTCGTCGAAGGCTATCTCGGATCCCTGGACGGCGACCTTCCGGATTGGGCGGCGAAGAACCGGGGCAATATATCCGTCTGGGGCGACCACCGGGCGTTCACCCACGACAACTTCTTCAGCCCTTATGGGGATGGGATTTGCGTGAAGCGCGACGGCTTTGACCAGGCTTTGCGGCAGGCCGCACGGTCGTTGGGCGTGACGCTCTGGCGCGGCGCGTCCGTTGCCGGAGCGGACCGGAACCGCACCAACAGTTTCTGGACCATTGCCGTCGAAGGGGCCGGTCGGGAACCATGCCGCATTCGCTGCAGCTACCTGATCGATGCGACCGGCCGCGCCGGAGCCCTGGGAAAGTTGCTGGGGATCGACCGCGATCGCGGCGACCCCCTGATCGCCTTCGCCCTGCGCTTTATCCCTGCCGCGCCGGGCGTGCCCGGCCCCGACGGCTTTACGCGGGTCGAGGCCACGCCCCATGGCTGGTGGTACAGCAACCGGATCCCGGGCGCGGCGGACGATCGCGTGGCCGTTCTGCATTGCGACCAGGGCCTGCCGCAGGCAAAGCAGGCCGCCACGCAGTCGGGGTTTCTGACGCTTCTTGCCCGGACGCAGCTGACCGGTCCGTTTCTGTTTACGCAGGGGTATCGGCCCGCGGGCCGCGTGCGCGGCGCCGCGGCGGGCGGCGCGCGGGCGGCAGCCTGCACCACACCGGGGTTTCTGGCCGTCGGAGATGCCGCGCAGGCCTTCGACCCGCTGTCGTCGCAAGGGCTGCACAGGGCCCTGCAATCCGGCGGCATGGCGGGGCAGGCCCTGCTATACGCTTTGGCAAATCCTGACGATCCGCAGCCATTTCTCGCGCGCTACGCTCAGCAAATGCAGCGCATCTGGGAAACCTACGCCGCCGAGCATGGCAAGTACTACGCGATGGAGGGGCGCTGGCCAGAGCAGCCGTTCTGGCGCAACCGCCAGTCCGCACCCGTTCATTCCCCGCCGATTAAAGCAAGGGACTTCTTATGAGACATCTTGGTGCCACGACCGTTTCCGCTGTTCTCCTCGCCGGCATCGCGGGCGCGCCGGCCCTTGCAAACGACGGGCAGACCTTGCCGAAGCCGGTGTTCCAACTGGGCGATACGCCCAGCGAACCGCTGGCCGAGGGCAGCGCCGCGGCACAGGGGTTTCTGGATTTCTTCAACAACACCTACCAGACCGGTGACAACCCGCAGCTTCCGAACCTGACAAAGGACGACGTCGTCTGGTTCCCGCCGCAGCGCGCCGGCGACACCTCGCTGGAACTGGTGGCGCGGGTCGAAGAGATCCTTGCGGGCAAGACCCGCAGCAACCCGCCCAACTGCAACCCCGGCGATCCGGGCTTTCCGCCGCAGGGATATCCGCTGGTCTGCGAGACGGGCGAGTTTTCCACCGGGCAGTTCTGTCAGGCCTGCCACGACAGCGCGCTTTACGTCGAAGGCGGCGGCCTGCCCGAGATGATGTATGCCGACGCGCACGAGGAATGGCTGGCAAACTGGTCGCAATACGGCGACTGGAGCGCCACGATCATGCGCCTGGCCACGCGGGATCCGATCTGGCAGGCGCAGATCGAGACCGAAACCAACGTGCATTCGTTCGCGGACCCGCATGTGATCCAGGACGTCTGCTTTAGCTGCCACGGCGAGATGGGCGAGCGGCAGTTGAAAACGGACATTCACGATCTGCTGTCGCAGCCGGATCTGAAGGCCGCGTATATGCAGGCATTGGGCGTGGACGCGCAACAGCTCGATGCCAGC
The DNA here is from genome assembly GCA_030065095.1 of Rhodobacter sp. GTDB lineage: Bacteria > Pseudomonadota > Alphaproteobacteria > Rhodobacterales > Rhodobacteraceae > JASJCA01. The sequence goes on along the minus strand of JASJDP010000008.1, from coordinate 275,754 downwards.
GTGCCGCAGTTCTGTACCGACGTCTTCTATGCCACCGTGCCGGGCATTCTGTCGGAGTTCGAGCGCGGCAAACCCTATCCCTTCAGCGACGACTGCGCCCCGATCGGCGGGATCAGCGTTGCCGACAACCCGCAGCTTTATGCGAAATACGGCGCGCTGGCACGCGACGGCGTTTCCTGCGAAACCTGCCACCGGATCGGGCCGGAGGACGGCGCGGGCGACTGGGACGGCACGTCCTTCGACGTCTTCTACGGTATGACCGATCTCTACGACGTGGCCGAACGCCAGACCGACAACCCGGTTCCGCTGGAGTACGAATTCACCGCCACGTTCCACTACGACATGAACAACGTCATGGCGCCGGATCCGATCGACACTCTGGATACCCAGCCGATGCAGCAGGACGACAACCTGTCGCTGGCCACGGCCATCAACGAGGCCGTCAAGGTCGAGGGTGGGCAAGGCAATGTCAGCTATCTGCAGCAATCGGTCATCTGCGGCGCCTGCCATGTCCTGATCGTGCCGCAGATACCGGCCTCGTACCAGCCCGGCGCGCCGCTGCCGACGACGCAGTATTACGAAAGGCCCAAGGCCTGCACGGCCGATACGTTCTCGACCGAGAACACCCGGATGATGGGCGACAAGCTGGTGGGCAACCCGGTGCTCGATCCCTGCGTGGCGCTGGGATACGAACAGGCGACCTATCTGGAATGGCTGACCTCGGCCTTCGCGACCGAACAGAACGCCGACACCACGTGCCAGGCTTGCCACATGCCGCTGGTCACCGATCCCGACAATCCGACCGACCACAGGGCGATCATGGCGCAGTCCACCCAAGGGCTGACGCCCAAGACCTATCGCCGCCACCGGCTGATGGGGATCAACCTGCCGGTGTCGGAAATGTTCATGCAGTTTCCGGATGTGCTGGGCGTCTTCCCCTACAGCGACAACGTGCCGGATTATGCCCCGCTGCCCGACGGCCAGGATGTCGCTGCCATCCAGAACTATCTGCTGAACGGCCAGATGGCGATCGTCGAACAGGCCACCAGCCAGGCCAATGGCACCGGGCTGCCCGAAGGCAGCGCCACGCCCGAGCCGCAGGCCGCGGTCGAGATCGCCGATCTGACCGCCGTGATCGACGCCGGCGCGCTGGTGGCGGAATTGACCCTGGTGAACAATGCCGGGCACAAGTTCCCCTCGGGCGCGGGTTTCCGCCGCGGCTTCGTCCGGTTCGAGGTGCTGGACGACGCCGGCGCCGTGCTGTGGGTGTCGGGGCAGACCAACCCCTATGGCGCGATCTGCAACGGCCCGTGCGTGGAAAACCCCGATGGCACCTTCAACCTTGTGCAAAGCGAGGTGAACGGCGGCGATCCAGCCATGCTGCAGCCGCATTACGAGGTGATCACGTCCCAGGATCAGGTTCAGATCTACGAGGTTCAGACAGTGGACGACACCGGCGCCCTGACCTCGAGCACGCTGGCACTGTTCCACGACGCCAAGGACAACCGGCTGCTGCCGCGCGGCTTTGTTGGCCCCGAGGAACTGGGATGCCATGACGATCCCAACGCGGGGACGGCGGTCTTCGGCATCCCGCAATGCTCGTCCGCCTATGCGACCGAGCCGCAGCTTGATCCGCTGACGGTCGGGAGCGCGATCGCGCTCGATCCGCATTACACCCAGTCCGCGCTGGCAGGGTCCGATCAGCTGACCTATGCGATTCCGCTCATTGACATCGACGGCACGCCCGCGTCGGTCCGCGTGTCGCTGGAATACCAGACGATTCCGCCAAGCTACCTTGCGGCGCGGTTCACCGAGGGGCACACCGAAAACGGGTTTCTTCCGGCGACAGAACGCGCGGTCTATCTCACCAGCCACCTGAATCTGGATCTGGGCCTGAAAAGCGAGCATCCCGACAACACGGACGTGACGTTCTCGCAGAACTGGACCTCGACCATCTTTCAGGCCAGCGCGGAGATCGGGCAGACGCTGCCGCCGGCGTCGGGCTCGGTCCAGGTCGCCCCGGCGATCCCGGAACGATCGGATGGCAGAACGGGCTGCGATCCGGTGGAGACACCGTTCTATACCAGTCCTCTCATCCCGTTCGACTATTCCGGCGAGGGCCCCGTTTTCTTGTCCTCGACGCCCGACGGGTCCGGTGCGACCTTTGTGGACGACGAGTTGTTCCTGTCGGTCTTCCTGCCCGATGGAAGCCCGTTCATGCAGGAGTTGATCCCCTACGCGTCCAGCTGCGGCAGCGGTGTGGATCGGTTGCCGCCCGAGGATGTCTCGGTCCTATTCAAAGGCGAGCCGGGTACCTATCTGATCCAGGCGCAGCTGATCGATATCTATCCGGACAAAGAAGGCGCATCGGCGCTGTACCTTGTTCCGGGACAATAGGCCGCTCGGCGGCCTGAATGCCCGGCCCGAGCCAATGTGTTGCCAGGGCCGGGGACCCAGACGGGATCACCTGCCCGATCTCGTCTCACGCTCCGGCTTGCGGAACGGTACGCGGGCATCCCGTTTGCGCGGCCGTGTTTCGTCGGCATGACCTTTCGGAACGCATCGCAAGCCGAACTGGCCGAGGTTCTGGATTGGGCGGCCCGGGAAGGCTGGAATCCCGGTCTCGACGACGCAGCCGCCTTCTATGCCGCGGACCCGCAAGGTTTTTTTGTCGCGACGAAGGACGATGTGCCGGTCGCCTCGATCTCGGTGGTGAACCACAGCGACAGTTTCGCGTTTCTGGGCCTCTACATCGTGCGCCCGGAATTCAGAGGCCAGGGGATCGGCCATGCGCTTTGGCAGCACGCCTTGCGACATGCCGGCGCGCGGACGGTGGGCCTTGACGGCGTGCCCGAGCAGCAAGCCAACTATCGGGCATCGGGCTTTCTGCGGGCGGGCGAGACGACCAGATTCGCCGGCCCGGTCGAGCCGCTGGCCGGCAACGATATCCGGCTGGCGGACGGCAGCGATGTCGGCCGCCTGATCGACGCAGAGGCCGCGGCATCCGGGCATCGAAAGGACGCATACCTGTCCGCTTGGACGAAAAACACCGACCTTCGCAAAACACTTGTTCACAGCCGCAACGGTCGGCCGGTCGGCTTCGCCACGGTCCGAAAATGCCGGCAGGACGCAAAGATCGGCCCCCTGGTCGCCGAAGATCTCGAGGCGGCAAGGCGCCTCTTGCACCATGCCGCGACGTTCTTCGACGGCGGGATTGTGATCGACGTACCGGCCGGCTCGGAGGATCTTGCGGCTCTGTGCGTCGACCTCGGCCTGTCGCCCGGCTTCCGCACGGCCAGAATGTACCGCGGCGATGTCCCAAAGGGCCAAGGTGCGTGTTTTGCCGTTTCCTCGCTGGAACTCGGCTAAACCCTTCCTCCAGCGCCGCGCGACCCGGCCATCCGCGATCGATTGCCTTGAGGCCCGCAACGCCCGCTCATGAAGAGTGCAAAACGCCTTTGTCCGCCCGAAATGTGCCGGTCGAGCGCAACTGCGCATACGGGAGGACGGCAAGCCATTGAGACACGAATTTCGAAAAGATGGCTGGGGTGGTAGGATTCGAACCTACGATACACGGTACCAAAAACCGCTGCCTTACCACTTGGCTACACCCCAACGGCTGCAGCTAGATACGCCCCCGCGCAGCCTGCTTCAAGCCCCGTTTTCGCATGGCGGCGTCAGCGCCCGGGAAGGCCGGGCTTTCTCGGTCCCTACGCGCCAAGCGGGCACGCCTTGGCCAATTTGTCGAATGCCATCAGCGTTTCGATCAGGTCGCCCATCCGGTCCAGAGGAATCATGTTCGGCCCGTCCGACGGCGCGCTGTCGGGGTTCTCGTGGGTCTCGATGAAAACACCCGCCACGCCCAGGCTGACGGCCGCACGGGCCATCACCGGGGCGAACTCCCGCTGGCCGCCGCTGGCGCCGCCGAGGCCCCCGGGCTGCTGAACCGAATGCGTCGCGTCCATGATCACCGGATAACCCGTCGCGGCCATCTGCGGCAGGCTGCGCATGTCGGCCACCAGGGTATTATAGCCGAAACTCGTGCCGCGTTCGGTCAGCAGGATACGCCGGTTGCCCGAGGCCTCCAGCTTGGCCACGACATTCGCCATGTCCCAGGGCGCCAGAAACTGGCCCTTCTTGACGTTGACCGCCGCACCGGTTTCGCCGGCCGCGACCAGAAGGTCGGTCTGACGGCATAAAAAGGCCGGGATTTGCAGCACATCCACCGCCTGTGCCGCCGGCCGGCATTGGTCGGGCAGATGCACGTCCGTCAGCACCGGCACGCCGAGCGCGGACCGCACCCCCGCGAGGATCTCCAGCCCCGCGTCGATCCCCGGCCCGCGCTTGCCCGTCAAGGACGTGCGGTTCGCCTTGTCGTAGGAGGCCTTGAAGATATAGCCGGCGCCCGCAGACGCACAGATTTCGGCCATGCGGCCTGCGATCATCTGCGCATGATCCGCCGATTCCAACTGGCAGGGCCCGGCGATCACCGTCAGCGGCCTGCCGTTGCCGAGCGTCAGATCGCCGACCCGGACGTCGGCCATATCAGCCAGACACCTGTTCGCGCAGGATCGATCCGGTGAGCGAGATCATCAGGTAGATCCCGCCGAAGATCAAAAACGCCAGCACGGTGTTCTCGAACGCGCGCGGATAGGTGGCCTCGTCGGGTGCGATCGGGTTCACCGCCAGCGACAGGTACCGGGTCTGGCGGTTCGCCTCGATCCGCGCGGTTTCCATCTGCTGCAGCGCCTGGGTCATCATCAGTTCGCGGGTCTGCAAATCCCGCTCGGCCAGCCGCAATTCGCCGGTGATCCGCGCCAGCGACTGCCCCTCGGCGGTGGTTTCGGTCAACTGCGCGCGCAGTTCGGCGATCAGGTTCTCCAGCCGCCGCACATCGCCCCGCGCGCCCTCGACCCGGGCACGGTTCGGGCGTGCATTGTCCAAAAGCTGCTGCAGTTGCAGCCGCTTTTCCTGAAGCTGGGTTTCCAGCCCGGTGATCTGCGTCATCAACGCGTTGCTTTCTGTCAGCGGGTCCAGAACGCCCAGTTTCTCCTGCAGCGCCAGAACGCGCTGTTGCGCGTCGACCATTTTTTGCTCGGCTTCTTCAAAGCTGTCGCGCGCGCCCTGCATCTGGTCGGCGCGCAGGCGCTGGGTCAGGTTGTCGACCTGTTCTTCCGCGTAAAAGATCAGGCGTTCCGAAAACCGCTGGCTCAGCACCGGGTCTGCGGCGACCACCTCCATCTTGATGATGCCTTCGGTCGGGTCGTAGCTGATCTTGACCCGTTTCTTGTAGACCTTGTAGGCCTGCTCTTTCGTGGCATCCGCATCCAACCGCTGCAGCGCGTCGATACCGGGATTGCTGAAGTGCCCGCGGAACCCCAGGTCGGTGTCCAGCCGCAGCATCGCGTCAAGCGACTGAAGATATCCCTGCACCGCAATGGAATCCTGCGAGGTGGCGAAACTGGTGCCCGAAAACAGACCGCCCAGCCCCGACGCCGCGCTCATCGGCGATTCCGCCTGCTGAATCACGAACTCGGACTTGGTGGCGTACATCGGTGTGGCGATGACGTGATAGTAGTAACCTGCCAGCAGCGTCGGCAGCAGCACGAAGAACGCCAGCCGAGAAAACAGCTGGATCAGCCTGCGGCGGCGGCGTTTGACGATGTCGCGCTGCATCCGGATGATTTCGCGGGCGCGCGCATCTTCGGAATAGACCTCTGTCGAGGGCAGTTGCGGCTTCGGCACCGTCTGGGGAACATCCAGGCCCTTTTCCTTGACCTCGCCTGCGCCCGGCACGACCAGTTCCAGCATATTCGAACGCTGAAACGGATCGATCCCCTGCTTGCGCAACAGCCGCACGGCATCGAAATCCGAGGTCGGCGCCAGCCCGTGCTTTTGCGCAACCCGCCGGGCCATGCGCAATTGGCGCCCGGTCAGGCCCTCTCTGCGGATCGCCGCGATCTCGGTCTCGGCGTTGACCTCGTCTGACGGCGTCAGCTCTTGCGCGGCTGCCGTCGGGTAGGGCGTGGTGCCGAACCCGTCATCCGTGGGACCGCTGAAATCCGGCGCCGGCGGCTCGGGCTGCCCTGCGGGTCTCGCGGGTTGCTGTGCTGGTCCGGCGGGCTGCTCTGCCGGTCGCGTGGTCTGTTCGGGCGCAACGCGGCGCAGGTCGCTTGTCAGCGAGGTGCTGCGGCGGATGCGAAATTTCTTAGCCTTGGGTTTGGTAGTCATAAAGCGCTTTCGCCTCTTCCAAGGTATCGAACATATGCAACTTGCCGTCGCGCAGCACGGCGGCCGAGCGGCAGAACTTTTCCAAAGTCTGGGCCTGGTGCGAGACCACGACGATGGTCGCGGCTTTCAGGCGGTCCCGCAGGATCGAGCCCGCGCGTTTGTTAAAGGTGACGTCGGTGGTCGATGGCATGCCCTCGTCGATCAGGTAAATGTCGAAATCGAGCGCCAGCAGCAACGCAAAATTCAACCGGGCCTTCATGCCCGAGCTGTAAGTGCCGACCGGCATGTCGAAATATTCGTCGAGATTGCACAGCCAGCGGCAGAACGCCTCGACATAATCGGGGTCCAGCCCATAGAGCTGGGCGATGTAGCGGGCGTTTTCCTTGGCGTTGTGCTTGGCCACAAGCCCGCCCATGAAGCCCAGCGGAAACGAGACCCGGCAATTCCGGCGGATGGCGCCCTCGTCGGGTTTTTCCAACCCCGCCATCATGTTGATGATGGTGGTCTTGCCGGTGCCGTTGGGTGCAAGAATGCCCAGGCTGTTGCCCAATTCGACGGTGAACGACGCCTGATCCAGGATGATCTTGCGCTGCTTGCCGGTCCAGAAGGACTTGCTGACATTCTCGAACTCGAGCATCTTCGCCCCGGGCGCTGCCCCTGTTGCCTCATCGCTCTTAGACGAGCATTATTAACGATAGGCTATAGATTGCCTTTGAGGCTCCATTATGTCGGTACCATCCGTTGATTTTCAACGGATTTCCCCGGAAATCGACAAAACTTGGGCGCCGACTGCGCCCTATTGGGCTCAATCGGCGGACAATCCCGCCGACACGCGCCGGAATCAGGCGTTTTGTTTCTCGACCCGCAACACCTTGCCCGCGACGATCGACAGCAGGGCAGCGAAGAAACTGAAGAGCGCGCCCATCTTGGCGGCATCCTGAACCGGACCGCCGTCGAAGGCGACCGTGGCGATGAACAGCGACACGGTGAACCCGATGGCCGCGACACAGCCGATCACAAAGAGATCGGACGTCTTCATCCCCGATGGCAGACCCAGCCGCATCGGATGCGCGGCCAACCAGCCGAACAGCAGAATGCCGAACGGCTTGCCGATGATCAGCCCCGCCAGCACCAGCCAGGTCGGGATGCCGATGGCGGAAAACTCCACGCCCGCATTCATCAGCCCGAAAAAGAACAGAATGATTTCCACCGGATGTTTCAGCCCATGTTCGATGGAGTTCAGCAAGTCGTGCAGGTATTTCTCGGCCTCGCTGAAGATCCCGAAGGCCCGATCCGCATGCGGGACCGCCGGCACCACCGGCAACAGGCCCAGCGCCGGGTGCAGGCCGCTTTCCTGGAACCCGTACCAACTGAGCGCACCGGCCACCGCATAGGGCCAGAACGACAGCCTTTGGCGTATCCAGGTCGAGGTGGGCCGCAGTTGGTTTCCCCGATCCATCGCCCGCGGCAGCCAGTTGAACAGCACGAACACACCCACCGCGGCAACCAACGACAGCAAGAGCCACGCCGGCGCCAGGTCGCCGGACGGATAGAAAACCGCCAGAATGATCAGTCCTGCGGCATCGTCGGCAATTGCCAGAAGCAGAAGAAACCGCACCGCCGGATGTCCGGCGCCAAAGACCAGCCGCCCCACCAGATACGAGAATGCGATATCAGTCGCGGTCGGGATCGCCCAGCCCCGGGCCACCGCGTCATAAACATCCGACCCCAGAAAGGCAGCCATGCCCAGGTAGACGGCAATCGGCCCGACCATGCCGCCGGCCGTCGCCACCAGCGGCGTCGCCGCCTTGCGGCCGCGCAGGCTGCCGTTCTTCAGGATCACCGCCTCCCACACCTCTTTCGCGGCAATGGCGAAAAAGAAGGCCATCAGCACGTCGTTCACCAGGTAGTGCACGCTCAGAACCCGGGTGACGTCGCCAAGCTCCTCGATGCCGTAGTCATGGCCGTAGGATTTCAGCCAATAGGTCGCGTCGGTTCCGATCAGGCTGTTGATCCACAACGGGTATTCGACGAGGTAGTGATAGCTGTGGGCATCGATATTGGCCCAGACCAGCGCGACCAGGGCGCCGCTGATCAGCAGGATCGAGTAGTTGGTGACGAAATCCCAAACCCGATACATGCCCCGCCTCCGCGCGCTTCCCTACGGGCGGAATAGTGGAACGTCGGTCCGGGGGCAACAGAGCAACGGATCTCAGGCGATCAGGTTCCAGGCGACGCCCGCGACGATGGCGCCGATCAACGCGATGCCCAGATAAGCGGCAAATACGCGGGGCTTCACCAACGCCCAGACGGCAATGGCCGCGGGGATGCAGCTGACGCCGCCGGCGATCACAAAGGACATGGCCGCGCCCGGCGCCATGCCCTGATCGAGCAGCCCGCCCAGCAGGCCGACGGCGGCATAACCGTTCAGATAGGCGGGCATGCCCACCAGTGCCGCCAGCAGCACCGTCCCCAGACCCTCGCCGCCCAGCACGCGCGCGATGGTTTCCGCCGGGATGTAGTGCAGCATCAGGGCTTCGAAGAAGTAGGCGATCAGAAGCCATTTGAACAGGAAGAACGCATTCTCCACCCAGGTCTCGCGGAAGATCGCGCGCCGGTCGGCCTCGCCCCAGAACCGCCAGACCGGCCTGCCCTGGAAGGGTTTCTTGACGCCGCAGCAGCCGCCCACCTGGGGCCGTTCGCGCAGCGGGTTGGCAAATACCGGGCTTTGGGCGAAGGCCATGACCAGATAGCCGCCCATCACGCCGAGACCAACCGCTGCGACGGTCTTGCCAAGCGCGAAATCCAGCCCCAGTTCGCCCCAGGTGATGGTGAACATCGCCGGATCCATCAGCGGAGAGGCCAGCCAGAACGCCATGACGGCAGACAGCGGCGCGCCAACGGCGAGAAGGGCTGCGATGAACGGGATGACCTCGCACGAGCAAAACGGGGACAATCCGCCCAACAGCGCCGCCATCGCGACCATCTTGACCTGATCGCCTTCGAATGCCTTGGCCAGCAAGGTCTCGGCGCCCGTCGCCTTGACGAAGGCCACCAGCGTGATCGCGACGACAATGAAGACACCCGTGTGACCCATCGCCCCGGCGACGATTTCCAGCGTCGGCCAAAGCCGCGCCGGATCGAACACGGCGATCAGCAGAGGGATCAGCCCGGCGAACAGCCAGGGCTTGTCGATGCGCTTCCAAAGGCCCGGCAGATCGGGCAGCCGTTGCGTCAGGTCAGTCATGGGTGTCGTGCCCGTCCTCGGTATCGGCGCAGCATTCGCTCAACAAATACTGCGACAGCGCCTGCATTTCGTCATAGGCCGCGGCCGCGCAAATGATCGAACGGCCGCGCCGCTCCTGTGTCACCAGCCCAGCCTGGGTCAGGATCTTCATGTGATGGGTCAGGGTCGAGCCGGTCGTCCCCGACCTTTGGCCCAACTCACCGATGCTGAGCCCGTCGGGACCCGCCCGGACCAGGGTATTGAGAACCCCCAGCCGCTGTTCGGACCCGAGCGCGGCGAAGGTCGAGGCGGCCTGTTCGACGGTGAGGTGGGTCGGTCTGTGTTGCTTCATACTTCGATATTTCTAAAAATATAGAAATATGTCAAGCTCGATTTCGCGGTGCGGCGGTTTTGAAAACGGTGCCGCAGTCTCTCGCCATGATGCGCACCCGGCGTGCAAGCGGACGTTCGACAGGAAAACCCGGCCCAATCGGGCCGGGTTTAGATCGGTCAACGGCCGAATTGGCCTAATGCAGCTTGCTTTCCACCGCGGTGATCGAGTCGTCGATCAGTTTGTTCGCGGCCGTGGCGGTCATCTGCCGGGCGATCAGGTCGCGTGCGGCGGCAACGGCGACGGTCACGGCCTCGTCACGCACCTCCTTGACCACCTTGGCCTGGGCCGAGGCGATCTGGTCCTCGGCGGCGGCGATGCGGCGGACCATCGACGCGGCCAGATCTTCCTTGGCCTGTTCGGCGGCGATCCGCGCTTCTTCCTTGGCGTGTTCGACGATGCGCTTGGATTGCTCGGCAACATCCTTCTGCTTGCGCTCGTACGACGCCAGCACGGTCTGCGCCTCTTCGCGCAGGGCCTTCGCCTCGTCCAGCTCGGCCCGGATGCCATCGGCGCGCTTGTCCAGCATGCCGCCAAGCAGGCTCGGCACCTTGAGATAGACTAGGACGCCGACAAACAGCAAAAAGGCGATGAGGACGATGAAGTCGGTGTTTGCCAGCGAGAGGAACGGGCCCTTGGCGGCCAGCGCCGGTGTGGCGGCGAACGTTATCAGAACGGTCAGTGTCCGCATCGCCCTACCCCTTCAATTGCGCGGCAATCGCCGCGTCGATCGCCTTGGCGTCGGATTTGCCGCCCATGGCCGCAACGATCTCTGCCGCCGTGGCCTTGGCGACCTCTTCCACGCTCTGCATGGCGCCGGCGCGGATTTCGGCGATCGCCTTTTCCGACTCGGCGGCCTTGGCGGCGATTTCGGCATCCGCCTTGGCAGTGGCGGCGTCGAGTTCCGCCTGCATTTCGGCCTTGGCCTCGGCAATGATCTTCTGCGCTTCGGCCCGCGCGTCGGCCAAAGCTTGGTTATAGGCGGCCTCGGCCTCTTCGGCCTTCAGCTTCAGGTCTTCGGCTGCGGCGATGTCGTTGGTGATCGCGCCCTGCCGCTCTGCCAGAACCGCCGCGATGCGCGGCAGGGCCACGCGGCTCAGGATCAGGTAGATGACCACCAGAGTAACCACCAGCCAGAAGATCTGGTTGGGGAATGTGGCGAAATCGAGCTGCGGCATGCCGACGGCCTCGGCCCCGCCATGCGCGGCATCGGCGCCCCCGTGTGCGGCCTCGTCGCCGTGGCTTTCAGTTTCGGTTGCCATGTCGTCCTCCTGACACCTTGTCTACATCGGGCGGGCCGTCCGGCCCACCCGCGCGTAAGGAGTGTGGAGATCGATCAGACGGCGAACATCAAGAGAAGCGCGACGAGGAACGAGAAGATCCCCAGCGCTTCCGAGAACGCGATACCGATGAACATGGTCGCCGTCTGGCCCCCGGCGGCCGACGGGTTGCGCAGCGCACCGCTGAGGAAGTTGCCGACCACGTGGCCCACACCGACCGCGGCCCCGCCCATACCGGTGCAAGCCAGGCCTGCGCCGATGTAAGCGCCCATTTGTACGACGTCGCCTTCCATGAGAGTTCTCCTTACGTTGGAATTGGCTGGATTTTCGGGTGCGTCAGTGATGCGGATGCAGGGCATCCTTGAGATAGACGCAGGTGAGGATCGCGAAGACATAGGCCTGGATAAAGCTGACCAGTGTCTCCAATGCGTAGATCGCCGTGATCGCCAGGATCGACAGCGGCGAGATCAGGGCCACGGCCGCGAAGGCCGCGAAGACCTTTATCACGGCGTGACCGGCCATCATGTTGCCGGCAAGACGGATCGAATGGCTGACGGGGCGCACGAAGTAGGAAATCACCTCGATCACCGCCAGGATCGGCCGCAGCGGCAGCGGCGCCGAACTGATCCAGAACAGCTTTAGGAATCCGACGCCGTGCAGCACGAAACCGAGGATGGTGACCGTCAGGAACACCGCCATCGCCATCACCGCGGTCACGGCGATGTGGCTGGTCGTGGTAAAGGACATCGGGATCAGGCCCAGCATGTTCGCGAAGACGATGAACATGAACAGCGTCATGATATAGGGGAAATACTTTACCCCGTCCTTGCCCGAGACATCCTCGACCATCTTGTAGACGAAGCCATAGGCCAGTTCCGCCACCGACTGCACCCGGCTCGGCACGATGGCGCGGCCCCGGGTGCCCGCAACCAGCAGCAGCGTGATGGCCACCACGGTGAAGAACATCCAAAGCGTCACGTTGGTCGGCGTGTACCAGTTGACCGTGTCGCCGCCAAAGAGCGGCTTGACGATGAACTGATCCATCGGGTGGAATACCAGGCCGCCTTCGTCTTCTGCCGTTGCCACGTCGTCAGTCCCCATTCTCGCCGGGCGTGGTGCCCGCTTGTTCGTCCTGGATCTCCCGCGCCGAGCGCAGCATGGTGCGCACCCCCGCGACGAAGCCCAGCAATGTCATCACGACAAGGAAGATAGGCAGCGTGCCAAAAAGCACGTCCAGCCCGTATCCCATGCCGAAACCGATGCCCAGTCCGGCCACCAGCTCGATCACCATGCGCCAGGCGAGCTGTGCCTGACTGTGGTGTTCCTCGATCTTGGGCCGTTCCCGGGTCTCGCCCTTGACGGCCTTGATCCTCTGGTCCAGCCGCGCGAGACGCGCCTTGTCCTCGGGATCGACCATGCGAACCGCCCTTCGATCTTTCGGGCGGACCCTAGGAATGCCGCGCCGCAGAGTCAATGCCAGCGCGCAAGGCTGTTGAGCATTGTAATATGCTGTTTTCAAACATTTCTTTCGGCATGCGACAAGCCGCGCACCTGCCGGCGGCGCCCCGGATCCGCGAAACCCTTATTCAACCAAACGGTTGACCTTTCACCCGGCCACGGCCTATCGCCAGCGGATGGAGCCAAGCCTCGACACCGTCTTCGCCGCGCTGGCCGATCCCACGCGCCGGGCGATCCTGACCATGCTTCTCGAGGACGACATGGCAGTCACGGATGTCGCCGAGCCTTTCGAGATTTCACTGGCCGCGATCTCCAAGCATCTGACGATCCTCGCGGCCGCGGGCCTCATCGCCCAGGAAAAACGCGGCCGGGTGAAATGGTGCAAGCTGGAACCCGACGCGCTGAAGGCGGCAAGCGTCTGGATGCAGGGCTTCGGCCAGTTCGAGCCGGTGAACCTCGATGCCTTCGAGGCGTTCCTGGAGCAAGAGCTGGGCGAAGACCACGCCTAGCTCTTTCATCTTGGCGGAAATACCCCCGGGGGATGCGAGGGGCTGGACCCCGCACGCCGCGACGCCGAAGGCGGCGCAACCCGACCGGTGTGCCGCAGGCATGCCGGTCACGAAATCGCCCGGAGCCGCGCACGGACGTATTTCGCCGCGGACCGGTAATGCGACGCCCCCGCCGCTTCGGCCCAGCGGCCGGTGGTCCAGTCGTTTCGCGCTCCCTTCATCGGCCCGCCGTAAAGCACTGCGTCGTCGAGTCCGCTTAAGAAGGTCATCAGCCGCGCATGTGCTGCCTGCAATTCCGCGCGCGCCTCGGCCCAGCTCACGCCGGCCTGCCGGTCCCGCAGCGCGGCGTTGTAGGCCTTCAAATCCGACCACTTGTAGCCCGGTGCCGGGAACTGCACCTCGCGCCCCGCCTGCCCGTCCGTGTACCAACCCAGGAACAGATCGATCCAATGCGCGCGATGCGCCACCACGTCCGTGACCGATGTGCCGTCGGCGTCCTTTTCCCGCGCCCTTGCCTCCGGCACCTTGTCGAGCGCCGCCTGCAGTTTGGCGAATTCCGTGTCAGAGACGGCGATCAGATCGCCCTTGTTGGTCGCGGCTGGCATCGGTCCTCTCCCTTCGCGCCGCAGTCTAGGCGCCGCACGAGAGCACCGCCTTGCGCCACGTCAACCTTCGTCCTTCAAAAGCAGCAGCAGCGCCAGCACCGTCAGCGCCACCCCGCCCAGCACCAGCCCCGTCGGAACTCCATGGCCCAGAGACACTTCCCAAACGATCACCCAGGTCGGAGTCAGAAAGGTGTAGGCCATGACCTTGGCCGACGGCAGAACCTGCGCGCCGAATTGCAGCAGAAAGAAGCTGCCCGAACCTGCGAAGACCGAAAGATAAACGAACGTCACCCACACGACCGGCCGCAGGGCAAGCCAGTCGGTCGTCATCAGGTCGCCCCAGCTGTAGACGGTCAGCAGCACGAAGCCCACCACCATGAACAGGAAGGTAAACACCAGTGACGGCTCGCCGCGGTTCAGCCAGCGCAGCATTGGCGTGAAGACCGCGTGAAGCGCCGCACCCGCGAAAAAGATCGTCTCGCCGTGGCCGATATCGAACGACAAAAGCGCATTCAGATCCGCGCGGAACACCACCCAGACCGCGCCCGCCGCCCCGACCGACAGGGCCAGGGCCATGCGCGGCGTCGTGACCTGCCGCAGCAGAAACCAGCCGAACACCGCCGACATAAGCGGCGTCAGCGTAAAGATCGCGGCGGTCGAGACCGGCGTCGCGGTCTTCAGCGCCTCGAACATCAGCACCAGGGAGGCGCTGAACAGCCCGCCCAGCAGGACGTATCGCCACGGGGCGTGCAGGGCGCTTCCGGGCAGTCCGCCACTGGCAAGCACCAGCCCGCCCATGATGATCGAGGCGAAACAGAACCGCACCGCGTTCAGCGCCGGGGCGGTGATGTCGAAGGCGACCATGTCGCCGAGGGAAAACGACCCGGCGATCAGCGCCGAAAACGCCAGCATCGCCAGATGTCCGCGCCCGGCGTCGCTCAACGCGGTCACTCGACCGGCCAGGTCTTTGCCTCTTGCTTCAGAAACGCGGTGAAGGCCTGTACCTTCATCGTCCGGTGCAGGTCCACATGCGTGACCAGCCAAAGCGGTGCCGACCAGTCTTCGCGCGGGGGCAGCACCTGCACCAGGTCGGGGTAGTTCCGGGCATCCCAAAGCGGCATGAACCCGATCCCCGCCCCCTCGCGCACCGCGCGCTGCATCACCATCTGTTCGGTCGCGCGAAACGTGATCTGGTCCGCCGGGATGTTCGCGCGAATCCAGCGGTCGAAGGGCGAGCGTGCCGTTTCACTGTCGTGGCAGATGAACCGGTGGCCTTCGAGGTCGTCCTCGCCCGCGGGCATGCCGAACTCTTCGATATAGGCCGGTGCGGCATACATCGCCCCGCTTTGCCGGCAGAACGGCTGCACGACATTGTCCGGCTGGTCCGGCGGCGACCCCGCACGGATCGCCACATGCGCCTCGCCGTATTCCATGCGGAACAGCCGCTCGCCGGTCAGAAGCCGCACGACCAAGTCCGGATGGTCGTTCTGGAACTTGATCACCGAAGGCACCAACAGGGGCGCGAGACCGGACAGCGTGGTAATGATCAGGTCGCCGGTCACCTCCTCGCCGCGGCCCCGGATGCGGCCGGCCAGTTGGGTGAACTGGTCGTCCGTGGTCTGCGCCACCTGCAGCAGGTCCTGCCCTGCTTCGGTCGGCGTATAGCCGCGTGCATGGCGCTGGAACAGCTTGGCACCCAGCCGTTCCTCCAGCGCGTCGATATGGCGGATCACCGTGGCGTGGTGCACGCCCAGCACCTCGGCCGCGCCGCTGACGGTGCCCAGCCGCGCCACGTGAAAGGCCGTACGGATCTCGTCCCAGGTTCCTAAAGTCATATGTGCATCCCTAAACAGATCATGTTCAAAATCCCCAATTGCGTTCAATTTTGCAAGGGCCATTTTACAACCCAGACGACACACCCGACAGGAGACCCAATGACCCATCACATTCTGCGCATCGACGCCTCGGCCCGCCGCACCGGATCCATCAGCCGCGATTTGACCGACCGTCTGATCGCCCGATTCGCCGAGGAAGGCGAGACACAGGTCACAACGCGCGACCTGACCGCCCCCCTGCCGCAGATCGACGAGGGATGGATCGGTGCCAACTTCACTCCCGCAAAGGAACGCTCCCCCGAACAGCGCAAGACACTGGCGCTGTCCGACGAACTCGTGGCCGAGCTGCGGGCGGCCGACACGCTGGTGATCGGCCTGCCGATCTACAACTTCGGCGTGCCGGCGTCGCTGAAGGCCTGGATCGACCTCGTGGCCCGTGCCGGCGTCACCTTTCAGTATACGCCCGACGGTCCGCGCGGCCTGCTAGAGGGCAAGCGCGCCATCGTGACGGTCGCCTCGGGCGGAACCGAAATGGGATCCGACGTCGATTTCGCAACCGGCTATATGCGCCATGTCCTGGGTTTCCTCGGCATAGAGGATGTACAGTTCATCCGCGCCGATCGCACCGCCATCGACATGGAAGGCACCGTGCGCGCGGCACAGGACGCGGTGGACGCCCTGCCGCTGGCGGCCTGATCCGGACCGCCGGGCAGGGCTACTCCGCGTCGCTCTGCCGAAGGACGGATTTCACCCGATCGAGCGTCCGGCGCAACCTGCCGGGCGCATCTTCGTCCGCGTCGCCGGTGTCGTTCTCGGTGCCCGGAACCTCCGCCGCAGCGGCGTCCTGCGACAGGAACCCGGACAGGACCACGTCCCAGAACGCGCGCAGATCGCCGGCTCGCATCGCCGCGATATCCTCCTTGTCAAGCTGCAACCGATAGCCGAACGTGGCATTGCCGCCCTGCAGAGCGACCAGTTGTTTCAGACCCGTCGCGAGCACCCGTTCTCTTCTGCCAGAAAGCTCCGGCGCGGCCACGCGGACCCCGGCCATCGATATCTGCCAGTTCATGTCGATCCAGTCGTCCGACAGGCTCCAGCGGTCCTCGACGCGGACGTTCAGCCGGCCTCCCTCGAGCCAGGTCAGTGGCGCCTTGGGAACGACCAGTTTCAGCTTGTCGGCCTCGACATTTTCGAACCGCCACCGGGTTTCGCGCCCGAATTCGGTTATGTCGCGGGTTTCGACCGACAATGTCTGCCCGGCAACCCTGGCCTGCAGGTTCGACCGGAACAACAGGTCGAACAGCGCCTGCCTGCTGCGGAACGGCGCGACCTGGGCAGCACCGATCTGCAGCCTGTAGGCCGTGCCATCCTTAGGCCGTACCTCGATATCGACATTCGACACCCGGGCGAGATCGGCCCGGAACGGCCGCCGCTGGCGGTCCGGCCGCGCGCCGCCTGTGTCCCGCTCGGGCGGGCTGACAAACCCGGTCACGCCCGCGACCCGGGCCAATTCGATCCGCGGCTCGGACCCCAGCAGGCTCCACAGATCCACATCCGCCTCGGCCCGGTCCACGGCCAGATCGAAGGCCAGCCCGGTTTCGGCCTCGCGGGTCAACGCGACGCCGGCCAGCGCCACGCGCCCGAACAACAGCGAGCCCGAGGCGGCCTCGTACCGGATTTCCATGCCTGCTTTCTCGGCCGCCGTGGTCAGGACGGCGCGCAGGATCGGCTGGAAGAGCACCAGAGTGGCCAAGAGCCCCACCACCCCCAAACCCGCCAACCCGGCCGCGGTCAGGTGGACCGCGCGCCGCGAAAGGCCCGGAAGCCGAATGTTCGCCCGAGACCGGCGGCGCCCCGATACCCCGCCCGAGAACACAAGCGCCAGCAGGCCCAGCAGCATCTCCAGCAGCGCGGCGGCGAGGGCCCCGAGGATCGAAAACACCGGTGCCAGGCAGGCAAAGATGATCTCGGCAAAAATCAGGATCAGGGCTTCCAATGCAAGGCTCCCGCACACGCCAGCGACGGCCCTTCGCCTAGTGCGGCGGTTAGGCATATTTTTGGCCACCGCTTGACAATTCCGCGCCTGCGCGGTTTATGCGCCCGATCCCGGAAGTTCGCGAAGCTTCCGGTCCCGGGCGCGCCCCGGGATCGCCCTCCACCAGCGCGTTGCGCCCGTGGGGGCGCTTTTGGTTTGAGCCGGTCGTGCCCATATCGGGCGGGACCAGAAGAGAAGGGAACGCAGATGTTCGAAAATCTCTCCGAACGCCTTTCGGGCGTCTTCGACCGGCTGACCAAGCAGGGCGCGCTGAGCGAGGACGACGTCAAGACCGCCCTGCGCGAGGTGCGCGTGGCGCTCTTGGAGGCGGATGTTTCGCTGCCCGTTGCGCGCGACTTCGTCAAGGCGGTGCAGGAAAAGGCCACCGGGCAGGCGGTCACCAAATCGGTCACGCCGGGCCAGCAGGTCGTCAAGATCGTGCATGACGAGCTGGTGCATGTGCTGGCCGGCGACGGGGCCGAGATCGGTGAGCTGAAGATCGACAACCCGCCCGCACCGATCCTGATGGTGGGCCTGCAGGGCTCGGGCAAGACCACCACCACGGCCAAGCTCGCCAAGCGGCTGAAAGAGGTGAACGGCAAGCGCGTGCTGATGGCCTCTCTCGACACCAACCGACCCGCGGCGATGGAGCAGCTGGCGATACTCGGCAACCAGATCGGCGTCGACACCCTGCCCATCGTCAAGGGCCAGACGGCGCAGGCCATCGCCAAGCGCGCCAAGCAGCAGGCGACGCTGGGCGGCTACGACGTCTACATGCTGGATACCGCAGGACGGCTGCACATCGACGCCGAGCTGATCCAGCAGGCGGCGGAGGTGCGCGATATCGCCAACCCGCGCGAGACCTTGCTGGTCGTCGACGGTCTGACCGGCCAGGACGCGGTGAACGTGGCCGAGAACTTCGACCGGGACATCGGCGTCTCGGGCGTGGTGCTGACCCGGATGGACGGCGACGGACGCGGGGGCGCGGCGCTGTCGATGCGCGCCGTCACCGGCAAGCCGATCAAGTTCGTGGGCCTGGGCGAAAAGATGGACGCGCTCGAGGAGTTTCACCCCGAACGCATCGCCGGCCGTATCCTTGGCATGGGCGACATCGTCAGCCTGGTCGAAAAGGCCCAGGCGACCATCGAGCAGGAACAGGCCGAGCGCATGATGAAGCGCTTCTCAAAGGGCCAGTTCAACATGAACGACCTGAAGATGCAGCTTGAACAGATGCAGAAGATGGGCGGGATGGAAGGCATCATGGGGATGATGCCCGGCATGAAGAAGGCCGCCAAGCAGATGGACGAGGCCGGGCTCGACGACAAGATGGTGCGTCGCCAGATCGCGCTGATCCAGTCGATGACCAAGCGCGAGCGTGCCAATCCGCAGATCCTGCAGGCCAGCCGCAAGAAACGCATCGCCAAGGGCGCCGGGCTGGAAGTGTCCGAGTTGAACCGCCTGCTGAAGATGCAGCGCCAGATGGGCGATATGATGAAGCGCATGGGCAAGATGGGCAAGGGCGGCATGCTGAAACAGGCGATGAAGGGCATGTTCGGCAAGGGCGGCCCGTCGGAGACCGAGCTGCAGGCCGCGGCCAAGTCGATGGGCGGCCCCGGCGGCCTGCCCGGGGGCTTTCCGGGTATGCCGGGCGGTGGCATGCAGCTGCCCCCCGGCCTGTCCGGCTTCGGCAAGAAGAAGTAAGTGACCGGACCCGTCCCATATCCTCACGAGGCCCCGCCAACCGGTGCCTCCGCGGCCCTGGCTGCCGACCTGCGCGCACAGCTGCCGCGGCTGGAAACCCCGCGCTGCATCCTGCGCGCGCCCGAGATCACCGATTTCGCCACCTACCGTGAGATCGTGATGTCGGACCGGGCGCAATTCATGGTCGATGAGCCGCTGGACCGCGAGGACGCCTGGCTCGATTTCGCCCAATGCGTTGCCGGTTGGCTGCTGCGCGGACACGGGCTTTGGACGATCCGGTCGCGCGCCGGGAACAAAGTGCTGGGCTTTGTACTGATCTGCATGGAATTTGGCGACCGCGAACCCGAACTGGGCTGGTTCGTCACCGCAGAGGCCGAGGGCCAAGGCTATGCCTTTGAAGCCGCTCTGGCGGCCCGCGATCATGGCCTTGCGGCACTTTCGCTGCCATCGCTGGTCAGTTATGTCGATCCCGGCAACGCCCGCTCGATCCGATTGGCCAAACGGCTGGGTGCTCGGCGTGACGACGATGCAGCCCGGGCCTTCGACGAACCTTTGCTGGTCTATCGCCATGCGCCCGTGACGGTGCTTCAATGACCCCGCATCTCGCCGATACCCCCGTGCTGGAAACCGGGCGGCTGCGCCTGCGCGCGCCGGGTCGGCAGGACTGGCCGCTCTGGCGCGACTTCGCGGGCACCGAGCGCGCAATGTTTATCGGCGGCCCGTTCGACCTGCGCAGCGCATGGCGTGCCTTCGGACATGTCATCGGCATGTGGGTCCTGCGCGGCTATGGCTCGTTCGTCTTCACCGCCAAGGACGACGACACCGCACTCGGGATGACCGGCCCCTGGCACCCCGCCGACTGGCCCGAGAAAGAGTTGGGCTGGACGGTCTGGTCCGCCGACCAAGAAGGCACCGGTCTGGCCTTCGAGGCCGCCCGCGCGGCCCGCGATTTTGCCTTCGGCCCGCTCGGCTGGGATACGGCTGTCAGTTATATCCACAAGGACAATGCCCGCTCGATCACCTTGGCCGAACGGTTGGGGGCTGTGCGTGACGAAACGGCCACGGCGCCGCATCCCGAGGATCTCGTCTTCCGCCACACCGCGCCGGAGACGCCGTCATGATCGCCATTCCCGTCATCGAGACCGAGCGGCTGGTCCTGCGCGGGCCGACCGAGGCCGACTTTCCGCCGCTGGCGGCGTTCTACGCCTCGGATCGCTCGAAATTCGTCGGTGGCCCGATGACGCCGGAACAGACCTGGCGCGCTCTGGCATCCGAGGTCGGGCACTGGGCGCTCAAGGGCTATGGCCGCTGGGCGGTCGAGATCGCGGCCACCGCCGAATTCATCGGGCTCATCGGGCTCTGGAATCCCCAGGGCTGGCCGGAGGAAGAGCTTGGCTGGGACCTGATGAACGGGTTCGAGGGCAAGGGCTATGCCACCGAGGCGGCGCTTGCCGCAAGGTCCTTCGCCTATGACACGCTCGGCTGGCCGGCGGTGATGAGCCTGATCAAGCCGGAGAACGTCAAATCGATCGCACTGGCCGAACGCATGGGCGCGGCGTATGAGCGCGATTTCACCCATGAGCGCCACGGCCCGATGGGCATCTGGCGCCACCCCGGACCGGAGGCCCTGGCATGACCGACGCCGTCACCCGCGCAGCAGACCTGCTGAAAGACCACCGTGCCAGCATCGACCGGCTGGATACGATCCTGGTCAACACGCTGGCCGAACGCTTCGCCCACACGCGCGCCGTCGGCAAGCTGAAGGCCGAACACGACCTGCCGCCCGCCGACCCCGCGCGCGAGGCGCAGCAGATCGAACGGCTGGAACGGCTGGCGGTCGATGCCGATCTCGATCCCGAATTCGCTAAGAAATTCCTGAAATTCGTCATTCAGGAAGTCATCCAACACCACAAACAACACCAATCCTGACGCGTCAGCGTCACGGCAGCCATCCAAAGGAGATACCAAATGGCAATGAAAATCAGACTGGCCCGCGGCGGCAGCAAGAAGCGGCCGCATTATTCGATCGTCGCTGCCGACAGCCGGATGCCGCGCGACGGCCGCTTCATCGAAAAGCTGGGCACCTACAACCCGCTTTTGCCGAAGGACAGCGAGGACCGGGTCAAGATGAAGATGGAGCGTATCCAGTACTGGCTGAGCCAGGGCGCGCAGCCGACCGACCGAATCTCGCGCATGCTCGAAGCCGCCGGCGTTCTGGAGGCCAAGACCCGGGCGAATCCCAAAAAGGCCGAGCCCGGCAAGAAAGCCCAGGAGCGCGCGGAAGAAAAAGCCGCAAAGGCCGCCGAAGCGGACGCACCTGCCGACGAGCCGGCCGCAGAGGAAGCCACCGCGGAATAGGGCGCCGACGCCCTGCCACGGCGCGGGGCGCTGCCGAGTCCGGATGATCGCGAATGTCCGCCCATGACTGCCGTTCAGCGGCAGAGGTACACCGTTGGCGGACGATCCGGCGGGCGGGCGGTGCGCCGCGGCTTTTGCTTGGATAGGTGACCATGGAAACCCGTGTCTGCGTCGGAGCGATTGCCGGGGCCTTCGGCGTCCGGGGCGAGGTGCGGCTGAAAAGCTTCTGCGCCGAGCCCGAGGCGATTGCGGACTATGCACCGCTGACCGACGAGGACGGCGACCGGCAATTCGACCTGACGCTGTCGCGCGCCGTGAAGAACGGATTTGCGGCGCGCATAAAGGGCGTTTCCTCGAAGGAGGCCGCGGATGCGCTGCGCGGCACGCGGCTCTATGCCGAACGGGGCCGTTTGCCAGATCTGCCCGACGATGAGTTCTACCACGCCGACCTGATCGGGCTGATCGTACTCGATACCGGTGGCGCCCGGCTCGGCCGGGTCAAGGCGGTCGTGGATTACGGAGCCGGCGATCTGCTTGAAATCGCCGGGCCGGGCCTGCCCGAGCCGGTACTGTTGCCGTTCACGCGAGAGGCCGTGCCGACCGTCGATCTGACCTCGGGCCGGATCATCGCCGACCCGCCCGAGGGGCTGTTCCCGGATGGCGGGCCGTGACGCGGGTCATCGTCCATGCCGGGTTTCACAAGACCGGCACCTGCCGACCTGCGCCCGCGCAAAGAGAAGCTCTGGCGTGACGAGCACCCGGCCACGGGCTAGAACGAAGCGATCCGTCACGGAAACGCAGTCGAGCGGTTCTGGTCTGGGGCGGACGTTGCAACCCAACCCCTGGCGCGGAATCAAGGGGCGAAACCCCGCCGCGCCATCGCCGACCCGCCCCGGGTGGGGGGCGATTTTCTGACGGCGCGTATCGCATTGAGGTCATTCGGACCTTGCCGGGATAAACCGAGCCGTTCATAGGTCTGGGTCGCCTCCTCGCGGGTCGGCGATGGCCCGGCACATCTCGCGGCAGGCAACGGCAGCTGCAGGCCCAAACCAAATTCGCGATTCACTCCAAACGCATCGTACTCTAGGCTCGTTCCATGACCCGCCCAACCAAGTCCCACGGCCGCTTGTCGATCCGTGCCGCGTCAGAGCCGCGTGAATTGATCGAGGAACGGCCCCCGTTGCGGGATGCCTGGACGGCCAGGGTCATCACGCTGTTCCCAAATGCCTTTCCCGGCGTTCTGGGTCTGTCGCTGACCGGCAAGGCATTGGACGAGGGGCTGTGGCGGCTGGAACCGGTCGACCTGCGCCCCTTTGGCGAGGGCAGGCACCGCAATGTCGACGACACGCCTGCGGGCGGCGGCCCCGGTATGGTGCTGCGCCCCGACGTCATGGCCGCCGCGCTGGCGCAGGCCGCCGAGGGCACACCGCCGGATCGCAGCGAATGGCCGGTGATCTACCTGTCGCCCCGCGGCACCCCCTTCACCCAGGCCACCGCCCAGAGGCTCAGCCGGACCCGGGGTGTCACTTTGATCTGCGGCCGCTTCGAAGGGCTCGACCAGCGCGTGATCGACCATGTCGGCATCGAAGAGGTCAGTTTGGGCGACTTCGTCCTCACCGGAGGAGAGATCGCCGCACAGGCCTTGATCGACGCGACGGTCCGCCTTATACCCCGCGTGCTCGGGAATCAGGCATCCACCGAGGCGGAAAGCTTTTCCGATGGCTTGCTTGAGCACCCGCAATACACAAGACCCGCCACCTGGGCCGGCCATGACATACCCGAGGTTCTTCTCTCGGGGCACCATGGCGAGATCGCGCGCTGGCGGCGGGACAGGGCCGAAAGGCTGACGAAGGAACGGCGACCTGACCTCTGGCGGGCTTACTGTGCGGCGCATGGTAGGGACCCGGATGAAGACCAAGAGCTCTGAGGCGGCATGAAACCTCTCCGGAAAAACCGGAGGCAGAATAGGAGTGGATCAGATGGACCTGATCGCACAGCTGGAGGCCGAACAAGTCGCGGCTCTGGCCAAGGATATCCCGGATTTCAAGGCCGGCGACACGATCCGCGTCGGCTATAAGGTGACCGAAGGCACCCGCAGCCGGGTGCAGAACTACGAAGGCGTCTGCATCAGCCGCAAGAACGGCGACGGCATCGCCGGCAGCTTCACGGTGCGCAAGATCAGCTTTGGCGAAGGCGTGGAACGGGTGTTTCCGCTGCATTCGACGAACATCGACTCGATCACCGTGGTGCGCCGCGGCCGGGTCCGCCGGGCCAAGCTTTATTACCTGCGGTCGCGCCGGGGCAAATCGGCCCGGATCGCCGAGGACAGCACCTACAAACCCAAGAACGGCGCCGGGGCCGAGGCATAAGGGGCAGAGCCATGAAAAAAGACACTCATCCCGACTATCACGTGATCAACGTCAAGATGACGAACGGCGACGTGGTTCAGATGCGCTCGACCTGGGGCAAAGAGAATAACACCCTGACGCTGGAAATCGACCCGACCGTGCACCCCGCCTGGACCGGCGGCGGCACCCGCCTGATGGATACCGGCGGCCGCGTGTCGAAGTTCAAGAAGAAATACGAGGGGCTTGGTTTCTAAACCAGCAGTCTCCCCCGAGGAAGCAAAGCGCCGCTCGCTCGAGCGGCGCTTATTCTTTTGTCGGTATGACCACAGTCAACGGCCACTCAGGCCCAGAATGCTGCATGCTGGGCGCGTGTCAGCTTTTTCACAGCCGGCCCAAGACGCGCCGGAATCGCTTGGGTTTCCGGCAGGTATTTGATCGCTCAATTCGCAGTCAAGGTGAAGGCAAAGATCAGCGTCAGGATGGCGGCGAGCCAAGAGCCAGCGATGCGCCAGAGAATTCGCATCCAATTCGCCTCGACCTGGTCCATAGCAAAACCTGTGACACCCGCGGCACATGCCGTCACCAAGTTTGCGGCAAAGACGATCCCAACGTAGATAAAGACCGGAAGCTCCAGAAATCCGTGCCCCTCGAGGCTTGCCGCTGTCACGAGAAGTCCCAAACCGAGGCTGATCGCAAGCGCCTCAACCCGGATGTGCCGCGGCAGGAGCGCGGCGAGGGTCGCAGTCAGGATACCGGCAATCAGAACGGCCGAGATCGCCCACGGTCCGACAACGGCCGCCAGCGGGATACCCGCCAGCTGACCGATCAGGAACGCAGGCCAGGCCCGTAGCATGCCTTCGGAGTGCCAGAGGCTTAGCAAAACACCCAAAGACAGAAGCGGAAGCAGTGCCTCCGGATAGCGAAGGATGACGCTGGCGCCTTCAAGAAATTGAGCGTAGTAGTCCGCCCCGGACTGAAAGGCGTGCGCCTCGGCCCGCGTGGCGCACACCCCGACCGCCAGTACCAGGATGCATATGTGTCCCCGCAAGCCCCGCCTCAGGCGAAACCGAACAGGAAGGCCGCGCCGACCAATGCAATCAGCCCCCCGACGCCACGAACGGCGGCAGCGCCCACACTCGACTTCGTCAGGAAGCCAAGAGCGATGCCTGCCAGGTGCAGAAGTCCGGTTCCGACCACGAAGCCCACTGCGTAGCCGTAGGCGTTGAACGCTTCGGGAAGCTCTGTGCCGTGGGCATGGCCATGAAAGACCGCAAACACCCCCACGATGACTGCGGCGACCCAGAGCGGGGCGCGAACCGCGAAGGCAATCAACAGGCCGAGGACGACACCGGAAAGCGCAATCCCCGTCTCCACCGCCGGAAGCGGTACGCCGATGACGCCCAGGGCGCCGCCGAACGCCATGACCAGCGGAAACACGACCGGCAGTATCCAGAGCGCCGGCAAGCCCAGAAATGCCCCCCACAAGCCGACGGCAACCATGGCCACGACATGATCCCACCCAAGGATCGGATGCCAGAAGCCGGACGCGAAACCGCTGTTGATGCCCTCGCCGGTATGGGCCACCGCGGGTGGCGACAGAAAGGCCAATGACGCTGCTGCGACGATCGCGAAGAAAGCTACTTCATGACGTCTCATCGAGGACCCTCCGAAACACGTTTTCCGGCACACTATCAATAACCGCGAGGGCGGCAACGCCATTTTTGAGGGTGGGCCCGTTCGTGTCGTCGGCCCGCCGATATTCCGCGCCGGCGGCGCCCATCGAAGCGTTCGCAGATGACCGTTTGTTCACGCTGCCAAACAAGGTCCACACATGTTGGGACGGGGCGTCTCGTCACCGCGGCGTCTGTTCCAGGCTCGTTCCAGCTGACATTCACGTGGAAGGAACGCATGGCGGCGACGTCCGCACGGCCATCCCTTGCATAGAAACCGCGCGCCAGCCATCGTCCGTTGATCCGGCAATCTTGCACAAACGCGCGATATACGGTCCCAATGAGGGCATGCTGGAATTCATTGCCGCCACCTTCCTTCTGATCATCACCCCCGGACCCGGCGTGATGTCGACCGCCGGCATGGGCGCGGCCTATGGGTTCCGGCCGGGGCTGCGCTATGTGCTCGGGCTGCTGCTTGGTCAACTCGTGGTGATCGCACTCGTGGTCTCCGGCCTGGCAGCCGTGATCCTTGCCAATCCGGCCATCCGCACCGTCCTGTTTGCGGCCTCGACCTGCTACCTGCTTTACCTCGCCACCCGCATCGCCTTCGCCGGCACGCGCATCCGCTTCATCGAGGCCCAGCGCAAGCCCGGCGTGATGGCGGGCCTCTTGCTGCAGCCGATCAATCCCAAGGCCTACGTGGTCAACACCACGCTGTTTTCCGGCTTCGTGATGTTCCCGGACGCCTACTGGACCGAGGTTGCCGTCAAGCTTGTGGTGCTGAACCTGATCTGGATCCCGATCCACCTGGCCTGGCTTTATGCCGGGGTGATGTTGGAACGGCTCGACCTGCCCGCCCGCACCCACCGCGCGATCAACGTCGCCATGGCGCTGGCCATGCTTGGCGTCGTGGCGCTTGCCGCGCTTTCGGCATCCCAGTGATCCGGTCCGCCACACCGCGCCAAATTCTGTGACTGCCCGCTTCCAAAGCCTGGGCCCACAACATATAGTGCCGGGAAGCAGGCGGTACCGGTAGCAAGAGCATAGCAAAGGGGCGGGCGATGGCACATATCGTCGTCGTGGGAAACGAAAAGGGCGGCGCGGGCAAATCGACCGTGTCGATGCATGTGGCGACGGCCCTGTCGCGGATGGGGCACGTGACCGGCGTAATCGACCTGGACCTGCGGCAGAAGACCCTGGCGCGGTACCTGGAAAACCGCCTGACCTATCTCAGCAAGCACGACCTCGATCTCGCGACGCCCGAGTTCCGGGAACTGCCCGAAATCGATCAGAGCGCCCTGGCGCAGGGCGAAAACATCTACGACCGCCGCCTGTCGATGGCGGTGGCGGGGCTTGAAAAGGGCTGCGAGTTCATCCTGATCGACTGCCCCGGCTCGCACACCCGGCTGAGTCAGGTGGCGCATTCGCTGGCCGACACCCTGATCACGCCGCTGAACGACAGCTTCGTCGACTTCGACCTTCTGGCGCGCACGGATGGCGAGACCCACGAAATCCTCGGACCGTCGGTGTATTCCGAGATGGTCTGGAACGCCCGCCAACTGCGCGCCCAGGCGGGGCTTTCGCCGATCGACTGGGTTGTGATCCGCAATCGCGTCGGCGCCCAGCGGATGGTCAACAAGGAACTGATGGAGCGGTCGCTCACCGACCTGTCCAAGCGGCTCGGCTTTCGCGTCGCACCCGGCTTTACCGAGCGCGTGACCTTTCGCGAGCTGTTCCCGCGCGGACTGACGCTGCTCGATCTCAAGGATATCGGCGTCAAGCAGTTCAACATCTCTATGGTTGCCGCGCGGCAGGAATTGCGCGACCTGATCGCCGCCCTGAAACTGCCGGGCGCGACGGTGGATTTCTAAGCCTACGGCCATGCCGTCGCGTGGCCGTGCGAACCCGCGCCCGGCATGACACCGGTTCTCCTTGATCAGGATCATGGTCGCACCGGCCCAGACCCTTGCAGGATGCCATTGGCCGCGCCATCGGCCACCCATCCTATCGTTGCAGCCCGGATCGGAGGAGTTCAGTGTACACCAATATCCTCATTGCGACAGACGGCTCAGAGCTTGCCACCCGTGCGGTCGAGCACGGGCTGAGGCTTGCCAAGTCCGTCGGTGCCGGCGTGGTGTTTGTCACGGTGACCGAGATCTGGTCGGCCCTGGACATGGCCGGCGACATCGACAAGGGACGGCTCGATGCAGTCCAGGCCTATGAAGATGCGACAAGCCGGTCCGCCGAGGCAATTCTCGCCGAGGCCCAGGCCCGCGCGGCGGCGATGGACGTGACCAGCGAAATCCGGCACATCAAGGACCGCGTTCCCGCCGAGGGCATCATGGAGACTGCAGAGCTCGAGGACTGCGACCTGATCGTGATGGCATCGCATGGACGGCGAGGGCTGCAACGGATGCTGATTGGGAGCCAGACCGCCGAGGTGATCGCCCTGAGCAAGCGGCCTGTTCTGGTGCTGCGCTAGCGTGCGTTCCAGCCCTGCACCATCGAGATGGTGCTGGAACGACGGCGTTGTCGACTCTTGGCCTGGTGCGGGCGTTCGCAACCAGTCTTCAGGCACGGAATCAAGGCCGAAGGCCGCCGCGCCATCGCCGACCCGCCCCGAAGGGGAGGCGATTTTCCGACGGTGCCTACCGGATTGACGTCGTTCGGACTTTGCCGGGATAAATCGAGCCGTTCAGCGGTGCGGGTCGCCTCCCCGCGGGTCGGCGATGGCACGGCTAAGTTCCTAGCTTGTAACGTCCCCTCCAAGCCAAAACCGGCCAAACGGTGGTCCGGAACGCATCACTCCGATCCGGCGCCGCTTTCCTGCAGCACCTTCCGTGCCACGCGGAAGCATTCCAGCGCCTGCGGAACGCCGCAATAGATGCCCACGACATGGATGATCGCCCGGATCTCATCCTTCGACACACCGTTGTTGATCGCGCCCCGGCAATGGATTTCCCACTCGGTCATCTTGCCCAGCGCCCCGATCATCGCGAGGTTCATCATGCTGCGCGTCTTTGCGTCGATCACGCCGTCGCCCCAGCCGAAGCCCCAGCACCATGCCGTCATCGCCTCCTGAAACGGTCGGGTGAAGTCGTCCGCCGCCGCCAGGTTCTTCTCGACATACTCGGCCCCAAGCGTCGCCTTGCGTTGTTCCAGGCCCTTTTGAAACAGATCGTCCATCATGCCCTCCCCGGCACTGCGGCGCCAAGCCGGATCGCCACGTTCTTGGTCTGCACATAATTCCAAAGCGCCTCGCGCCCCTTTTCGCGGCCATAGCCCGACTTGCCATAGCCGCCGAACGGCGTCTCGACCCCGCCGGCGAACCACTCGTTGACAAAGACCTGGCCGGCGCGAAGCCGGGACGCGCCGCGCATCGCCCTGTCGAGATCGCGGGTAAAGACGCCGGCCACCAACCCGTATTGCGTGCCGTTGGCGATCCGGACGGCCTCGTTCTCGTCGCGAAATTTCAGGACCGATACGACGGGTCCAAACACCTCGTCCTGCGCAATGGCCATATCCGGCGCCACGTCCGACAGGACCGTTGGCTCCATGAAGAAACCGGGCAGGTTCATCGCACGCCCGCCGGTCACAACCGTAGCGCCGGCACCCTCGGCGGCCGATACCATACCGACCGCCCGATCGCGCTGTTTCAGGCTGACCATCGGGCCCATGTTGCGGCCGAATTCGGCTCGTTCGATCCCCGGACCGACCGACAGCGAGCTTGCCACGCCCGCAATCCGTTCAACCAGTTCGTCGTGCACCGATTCATGCACCACCACCCGGCTCATCGCCGAACAGACCTGGCCTGCGTTGAAATAGATGCCCCAGCGAACGTTTTCCTCGAATGCCTCCAGATCGGCATCCCCGTGCACGATCGCCGCCGACTTGCCGCCCAGTTCCAGCACGCAAGGAACGACGGTTTGCGCCGCCGCCGCGGCGATCTTCTGTCCGGTCGCCACCGATCCGGTGAACACGATCTGGTTGACGGCCCCGTGCGCAGCCAATGCCGCGCCTGCCTCGTGCCCATGGCCGCAGAGAATATTCAGCGCGCCCTTCGGTAAGCCGACCGCCTCGGCCGCCAGCGCGAAATACCGCGAGGTCAACGGGTCGAGTTCGGGCGTCTTCACCACGACCGTGTTGCCGGTGGCGAGCGCCGCAGCAATGGACCGCGCGGCCACCTCCAGCGGATAGTTCCACGGAATGATCTGCGCCGAGACGCCATAGGGCTCCATCGCGGTAAAGTCGAAATAGCCGGCGCCCAGCGGGATCGACCGGCCCTCGACCGTCGCCGCCTGGTTGCCGTAATACTCGAAATATTTTGCCGCCCCCTCGATCTCGACATGCGCTTCCCAAAGCGGCTTGCCGGCCTCGCGCGTCAGGACCGGGGCGATCTCATCGGCCCGCTCGCGGAAGAACGCCGTCATCGCCTGCACAATCCGGCCACGTTCGATGGGCCGCATGTCCGACAGTGCGCCGCTTTCGTGGCATCGTCTGGCGGCCTCTACAGCGCGGTCCACGTCGGCCGCGTCGGCGATCGCCTGCTCGGCCAGCGGCGCACCGCTGCCCGGATCGTCGACCACAAGCCGCCCGGCCCCGCCATCGACCCAGGTGCCGTCGATGTAGTTCCGCCAATAGGGTGCGATGTCGGTCATGGGCGTCTCCTCAGGGCGTGATCCGGTGGGCATAGAGGCGATCGTAATGCGGTTTCATCCGGCGATGAACCTGTCGCACACGGTCCGGCGCCTCGGCGATGCCCACATACCGGCGCGCCTGCGGTGTCAGACCGGTCGACCGAGCCAGATTGTGATGGAACGATCCGCCGTCCCACCAGCTGTGCGCCGACGGGTCACCGCCCGGGTCCCAGCTAAGCGCGCTTTCGATGAACGGGATGCCCACCCCATCACAGAAGGCCCGCGTCATTTCGGCCGGATGCTCCAGCAGATCGTCGCTGTCGATCACCGGTGGCGCAGTCCCGTGCAGCGCCCAGAGCAGATCGAACAGCGCCCGCTGTTCGGGAAAGCCGACCTCGCCCTCATGGAAGTCCGGCCATTTGTCGTGGATCGAGGTAATCGTCTTGGCCGGATCGCGGATCAGAAACGCATGGGTGAAGTGGGAGAGGAACTCGGGCGTCCACATATGGCTGATGTAGTGGGGAAAATCCTTCAGGAAGACCGGCCCGCGGGCGGCGCGCGCCTGGATGTCTTGCCAAACGCTTTCCAGCGTCAGCCCTGGCGTCGTCGTCTCACCGGGCCGCCACCGGTGCCATAGCGGCGCCTCGCCCTGATACCAGGCCTCGCCGAAAGGCTCATGCAGGCACTCCAGATCGCCGCGCTGGCGCATCATCCATTCGAACGCCGTCGAGGTCGACCGCGGAACGGCCCAAAGCGCGATGATCTTATGCACGGCGCTTGCGCCGTGCATGGTGCGGGAAAGCGGTTTGCGCAGCAAATTGCGGCCGCACACCTCTGACATTCTGGGCGCACCGGTTATCCATGCAGGCTCTCCAAAAGCCGCCCATGCGCGCCGACCGGCGCGATCCCCAATGTCTTGAACACCCGCCAATATAGCGCCGTGTCATGGCCCACCACCGGCTTGCCCAGGGCCGCCTCGAGCATCGCCGTCAGATGCAGAGGCCGCTGCGGCTGCCCGTCCGGGCCGGTGCGGAAATTGCACATGCCGTTGATCAGATAGGCATCCGCCCCCGGCGCCTGCCGGGCCACGTATTCGAAGGATTTCAGCGCCAGATCGCCATCGAAGACCCAGCGGCGGCTGTTCACTTCCTCCTGCGTCGCGAACCAGCCCTGATCGACGAAGTTACCCGCCCACAGCACCTCGAACCCCGCCTCGCGCAGAAAGCCCGCCGTGCCCTGCCACCATTCCGGCCAGTGATAGGCGGCGTTCAGCGCCACCGACCGAACGCCGAGATCCCGCAGCGCCTCGACCATGGCGTAGCCTGCCATGTGAAACGCGATGCCATACGTGTCCGACAAGCGCGCGCAGTGATCCCGAATCCCTGCGACGCCCAGCCCGCTGGCATGCACCCAGTTCGATCCCACCTGCGCGGCCACGTCGACGCCGTTTCGCGCCATACAGTGCACGAAATCCTCGAGCATGCCGAAATTCGCCCGCCGCTGATCGAGCCCGTGAACGTAGTCGGGTACGTGCAGCATCCAGCCATGTACGCCGACTGTCTCTGGGCTGATGCGCAGGAAATCCGACGGTGCGGCATCGAAATCGAAGGGCGGACAGGTGAAGCCGACCTGATGCGGAAAGAGCTTGTGCGCGGGCCGCCAGTCGGTGGGCATCAGCATCGGCTCAGCCACGGGCGGGGTCCGTATGAAAGCCGGAATGGCTGGGCAGACCGTCGTCGAGATGCAGCCATGCAGGACTGTCCGAGGTCACCACATGGCAATCCGGCGCGTAGCCCGAGCCGTCCTCGAGGGTGGCCGCGTGGATGTGGATCTCGCCCGGCCATCTGCTGGACCGAAAATAGAGCCGCGTGCCGCAGGCGGAACAAAAGCCGCGGTGGGTTCCGGGCGAGCTTTCGAAATGGGCGATCTCGCCCGACCAGGTCACGGTTTCCGGAGGCAGCCCGACGAAGGCGGTGAACGGTGCCGAGGTCGCCCGCTGGCAATCGGCGCAATGACAGGCCAGGCGCCGGGTGACGACGCCGTCCGAGACCCATCGCACCGCGCCGCACAGGCACCGGCCGGCGAGCCCGGTCATGTCCTTGCACCCGGATCAGCCATCGACCGCCTCGCGCATCCATTGCTGCAGTGCGCGGATCGAATGTTCCGAATTCACCCCGCAGGCCGGGTCCAGCACCAGGGGGCCGGGCCTGTACCCGCGCGAGCTCAGACCCCGCTGCACCGATTCCACCAGGTGGATATCCTCTTCCACCGTCGTCGCCCGGTCCTGCACCGCCAGCCGCCGCACCACCTCGTCGTCGACACCGTCGAGCGAATACCAGCCGCGCCACACCACCACCTCGTCGACCGAGACCGGCCGCCAGTGATAGGTGTTCAGCCGGTTGCCGGGGTAAACCTGGAAGGAAAACATCGGCCACAGGAACCAGGACGAATAGTCGCCTGCGTGGCGCACCGACATGTCGATCTCATAGGTCATAGCGTCGAGGTTCTGGCACTCGGTCGTGTGGCGCAGGCAATGGCCCTGGGGCTGAATGTCATAAGTTTCCGGCCGGACGACACCGGTGGCAAAGGTCGGATGGTTCAGCGCACAGTGATAGCATTCCGAGTAGTTCTCGATCGAGACCTTCCAGTTGCACCGCTCCGGAATCTCCACCCATTCCAGCGGCTGCAGCCTCTGCCAGTCCGGCACGAAGGCCTCAAGCTCGGCACGTGCGCCCGGAAACCAGGCGTCCATCGGCGCCGCCTGCGCGTCGAGGTTGACGAAGATGAAGCCCAGAAAAATCTCGGTCCGCACCTCGGTCAGGCAAACGGCGGACCGGTCGAACCCCGGCACCGCCTTGATGTTCGGACCCGCCCGCAGCTCACCGGTCAGCTCGTAGGTCCAGGCGTGATAGGGGCACACCACCACCCGCGTCGTGCCAGACCCTTCGACCAAACGATGCGCCCTATGCTGGCAGACGTTATAGAATGTCCGGATAACCCCATCCCGACCCTTCACGCAGAAAAGCGACTCTCCCGCCACTTCGCAGGCGAAATAATCCCCCGGCCCCTGCAACGCGCTGGCATGCCCCGCGAACTGCCAGGTCCGTGCGAACAACCCCGCCCGCTCGGCCCTAAACAGGTCTGGGTCGGTATAAAAGCGCGCCTCCAGCGAGCGCACCAAGGTCTCGTCCTTCACCGCCCCTCCTCCACATAGATCCCCAGTTCGTGCCGCCGGGCGTGAAATCTCTCGACCCTTTGCACGATATCCGGGCTCGATCCCGCGATCACGAACGACAAAAGCGTCTCCAAAAGCGCCAGCGCCGGCACCGAGGACGGAAAAAACTGCGGCGTGTCCACCGACACCACGAATCCATGCGCGGATCCCAGAATGATCGGCGAGGCCGGGCTGTCCGAAATTCCGATCACGCACACACCCTGCTCCCTTGCAATCCCGACCGCTTCGACCACTTCGGACCGGTACGGTTTGCAGGTCAGGGCGATCAACACGTCGCGCCCGTCCGCGCGCGCCAGATCGTCCGCCGCCGTCGAGCCCGTCCGGGGGATCGCGTGGAATTCATCCATTCCCGTGCCCGCCAGATAGGCGAAGTTCTGCGCCACCGACGCATTCGCCCCCACGCCCAGAACGAACACCTGCCGCGAGCGCCAGATCGCATCCGCCGCCGCCTTCAGCGCCTCGGTCGGGATGCCGGCAAAGCTTTCCTCGATATTGCGCAGCGTCGCCGCCACCATGTCGGCATAAAGCCCGCCCAGCCGCCCCTGCGCTTCGATCGACTGCAGCCAGCGCGCCCGGTCGGGAAAGCTGACGACCCCGCGCCGGATCTCTTCGCGGAACGGCGCCCGAAAGTCCTCGAATCCCTCGAACCCCACCTCGCGCGCCATCCGAACGAACGTGTTGGGCTTCACCTTCGCCGCCGCCGACAGTTCGCGAATCGATGACACACCGACGTCGTTTGGGTTCTCAAGCACGTAGGCCGCGGCCTTGCGCAGCTCGGGTGTCAACCCCTCGATCCCGGCGGCCAGCGCATCCAGGACCGCGTCGGGCCCGCTGATTGAGACATCTGTACCATTCATGATTGACGATGGTATATATGTGCGATTACCCTGTCCATCGAAAAGTCCGGAGTCGCTTGATATGTCCGATCTTCCCTCGCATGCCCGCGTGGTCATTGTCGGTGGCGGCGTGATGGGTTGCGGCACCGCCTATCACCTTTGTCACGAGGGCTGGACCGACATCGTCCTTCTGGAAAAGGCGGAACTGACCAGCGGGTCCACATGGCACGCGGCCGGGCAGATCACCCATTCCACCTCCAGCTTCTCCCTGGGCAAATGCGTCGACTACAATATCGGCCTCTATTCAGGCGCGCTCGAGGCAGAGACCGGCCATTCGGTGACATGGCATGGCTGCGGCAGCTTCCGTCTCGCCTATGAAGAAGACGAGATGGACTGGCTTCGCCATACCCTTTCGGTCGGCCGCGCCCTCGGTTTCAATATCGAACTGGTCGATCCCGCCTTCGTCGCCAAGCTGCACCCGTTCTACAATCTCGACGGCGTGC
This sequence comes from Rhodobacter sp., assembly GCA_030065095.1. Lineage (GTDB taxonomy): Bacteria > Pseudomonadota > Alphaproteobacteria > Rhodobacterales > Rhodobacteraceae > JASJCA01. The sequence goes on along the minus strand of JASJDP010000008.1, from coordinate 240,896 downwards.
TCGGCGCGCTGCACACTCCCGACGATGGCCATGTCGATCCCTCGGGCGTCACCCAAGCGCTCGCGGCAGGGGCGCGCGCCAAGGGCGCCCGGGTCGTCCGCCGCTGCCGCGCCACCAACATCACGCGGCAGCCGAACGGCGAGTGGCTGGTGGAAACCGAAAAGGGGCCCATCACCTGCGAACATGTGGTCAATGCCGGCGGCACCTATGCCCGCCAGATGGGCGAGTGGTCGGGCCTGCAGCTGCCCATGACCTCGATGACCCACCACTATTTCGTCACCGACCCGGTGCCGGAATTCCAGGACCTCGACCGCGAACTGCCGGTCATCCGCGACGACCGCAAGGTCTCTGGCTACATCCGCATGGAGCAGAAAAAGGGCCTGATCGGCATCTATGAGAAGGAAAACCCCAACACCGTCTGGGAGGATCATTGCCCATGGGAGGCCGAGAACGAGCTCTTTGCCCCCGACTATGACCGCGTCATGCCCTGGCTCGAAGAGGCGATGAACCGGATGCCGGTCTTCGCCGATCTCGGCATCTCGCGCGATGTCCACGGCGCCATCAGCCACCCGCCGGACGGCAACCCGCTGATCGGCCCCGCGCCGGGCGCGCCGAACTACTGGTGCGCCTGCGGCACCCAGATCGGCATCGGCTGGGGCCCCGGCCTGACCCGCGAACTGGCCCGCTGGATGGTGCACGGCTCGGCCGACATCAGCATGCGCGACTACGACCCGCGGCGTTTCGGCCCTTACGCCACCAGGGACTGGCAGGTCGTGAAGGCCAAGGAAGACTACTGCCTGCGCCATGAAATCCCCTATCCGCATTTCAACCGCCTCGCCGGGCGGCCCGTGAAACCCTCACCGCTCTACGACCGGCTCAAGGCCAAGGGCGCGGTGTTCGAAGAGGTCTTCGGTCACGAACGCCCGCGCTGGTTCGCACGCGGCGGCGTCGAACAACGCGACCATTACGGGTTTCGGCGCACGCCCGTGGACGACATGATCGCCCACGAAGTGAAGGCGGTGCGCGAGCGCGTGGGCGTCATGGACATCTCGGCCTTCACCAAGGTCGAGGTCGCGGGCCCGCAGGCCGAGGCGCTGCTCGACAGGCTCTGCGCCAACCGGCTGCCGCAAAAGGCGGGCGGCATCGTGCTGACCCATATGCTGAACCGGCGCGGCCGGATCGAGCTGGAACTGACGGTCGTGAAGCTCGGCCAGGCCCGCTACTACCTGGTCTGCGCGGCCTTTTTCGAACAGCGGCTGATGGACCATCTGGTCCGCGCGCAGGAGATCGATGGAATTCATGCGGAAATCATATGCAGATCCGATAGTGTCTCTGCGCTCTCTCTGAACGGCCCCCGCGCCCGCGACGTGCTGGCCCGTGTCACCCCCGCCCCGCTCGGCAACGCCGATTTCCGCTGGCTCACTGCGCGGGAAATCCGGATCGCCGGACACCCGGTCTGGGCCTTCCGGATGTCCTATGCCGGCGAGCTCGGCTGGGAGCTTCACATTCCCCGGGACCATGCCCTGGCCGTCTACGATGCCTTGTGGGAGGCCGGTCAAGGTTTTGGAATCGCGGATTATGGCAGCTTTGCGATGAACGCGATGCGGATGGAAAAGGGCTTTAAAGGCGCGGGCGAGCTCACCAACGAGGTCACCCTGCCCGAGGCGGATGTCATGCGCTTCGTCAAGCTCGACAGGGAGTTCCTCGGCAAACAGGAAACCAAAGCCAGCCTCGCCGCGCCACTGCCCTGGCTCTGCGCCTATCTGCAGATCGAACCCGATGGCGAGATCGACGGCCATGGTGGTGAAGCCGTCCTGTTGAACGGTGAAACTGTGGGCTCCACCAGCTCTGTGGCCTTTGGTCCAACCGTCGGAAAGATCCTTGCCTTCGCCTACATCAAGCCCCACGCCGCCATTCCCGGCACGGCGCTCGACGTGCTGATCCACGGCAAGCCCCGCGCGGCAAAGGTTCTGGCAGAGCCGGCCTACGACCCGGCGTCGCTGCTGCCCAGAACCGACACCAAAAAGGTCGCTGCCGAATGATCCGTCCTCTGCGACTTCGGGTCAAAGATACCTTGAGGAGATCCGGCAGAGCAAAGCCGCACCGGCCGGTCGGATTGCGAAAGCAATTCGAGGACAGGGAGGACGGGCAATGATCCCGAAGACCATGACCGCCATGGTGCTCACCGGCCACGGCGGGCTGGACAAGCTCGAATGGCACGAGGATTGGCCGACACCCGCACCCGGCCCCGGCGAGGTGCTGATCAAGGTCGCTGCCTGCGGGCTGAACAACACCGACGTCAACACCCGTTCGGGTTGGTATTCCAAGGACGTGGCCGAGGCGACGACCGGCGGCGCCTATGGCAAGGTCGCCGAAGAGGATCCGACCTGGGGCGGGCGGCCGCTGCAGTTCCCGCGCATCCAGGGCGCCGACGCCTGTGGCCATGTCGTCGCGCTCGGCGACGGCGCCCCGGCCGACCTGCTCGGCAAGCGCGTGATCACCGACAACTGGCTGCGCGACTGGTCGCAGCCAATGAACCGGGACAGGACCGGCTATTTCGGCAGCGAGCGTGATGGCGGTTTTGCCCAGTACACTGCCATCGACGCCCGCAATGTGGGCGCCGTCGACAGCCCCCTGACCGACGCGGAACTGGCCACGTTTTCCTGCAGCTACACCACGGCCGAGGGCATGCTGTCCCGCGCGCAGGTAAAGGAAGGCGACCGTGTTCTGATCACCGGCGCCTCCGGCGGCGTCGGCTCGGCCCTGATCCAGCTCGCCAACCGCCGCGGTGCCGTCACCATCGCGCTCGCCTCGCCCGCCAAGCACGCCGACGTGGCCAAACTCGACCCCTCCCACCTCCTTGAGCGTACGCCGGAGGACCTTTCAGGCGCGCTGCAGGACGCCACCGGTCACACCACGGTGGACGTTGTCGCCGACATCGTCGGGGGCCCGTATTTCTCGACACTGATCGAACAGCTTGAACGCGGCGGCCGCTATACCTGCTCGGGTGCCATCGCCGGCCCGATCGTCGATCTCGACCTGCGCACGTTTTATCTGCGGGACCTCACCTTCACCGGATCCACCGTCGTCGAGCCACATATTTTCCGCGACCTGATTTCCTACATCGAGCGAGGGGAAATTCGCCCCGTCCTCGCCGCGACCTACCCGCTGAAAGATCTGCATCAGGCGCAAAAGGCCTTTATCGACAAGAAGCACACGGGCAACATCGTCGTCGTGCCATGACTCGAGCGGTCTGGGATCATCTGCTCGAAGCCACCCGTTCGGCGCACGCCGCACATCCACGCCTCGGCGCGTTCACCCGCTTCGCCCCCGACCTTTCCGAGACCCATGTCGAGCCTCACCGCATTCCCGCCGCGTCGCTTTTCGAGGCCGACGATACCCTGACCTCCAGTCTCGCCCAGGCGTTTCGCGCCGCTTCGCCCCTCGCGCGATGGCGCGAGACCTACAAGCACACGGCGATCGGCGACGATTTCCTGAACCGCTTTGGCTGCTACTGCCTGATTGGAAAGGGCGGCGCCTTCCAATCTGCCGAAATGAGCGCCTACATGGTCTATATGCCGCCAGATCTCTGGTACCCCTGGCACCACCACCCGGGCGAGGAAATCTACTGCGTGCTCGACGGCGAGGCCGAGTTCCTTCGTGACGGTCACGCCTCCGAAACCCTCGGCCCCGGCGGCACCTCTCAGCACTGCTCGAACCAGCCGCACGCCACCCGTACCCGTGACCACTCTGTGCTGGCGCTCGTCCTTTGGCGGTCGCATCTCACCATCCCGCCGGTCCTGACCTCGCGTGAGGTCGCCGCATGAGCCACGCGCCCCTCAACGCGCTCGTGGAACAAATCCGCGGTTTGCACGAGGCCACGCCCGCGCTAGCACGCTTTGCCCCCTGGCCCGGCGATCTGACGCCGAACGACCGCCCGGCAGCAATGCTGCCCGCCGCCGATCTGGTCGCCGCGCTGCCTGCCGACACCGCCGTTACGCGCGCCGTCCAGGCAGCCGCGCCTCACGCGGAATGGCGCCAAAGCTATTCCGAGCGTGAGGTCAGCGCCGATTTCCTCAACCGCTACGGCCATTTCGAGCTTTTCGGCCCGCACGGCCATTTTCACTCGTCCGAACTCCGCGGCTATATCGGAATATGGGGCAGTGGCCTGGACTACGATTGGCACAGTCACGAAGCCGAAGAGCTTTATTATTGCCTTTTCGGCACGCCCCGTTTCCGCTCGAAATCGAAACCGGAAACCACACTGCAGCCCGGCGGCACCCGCCATCACACGCCCTGCGAAGTTCATCGCATGCAAACCTGCACCACTCCGTTTCTCTGCTACGCCGTCTGGAAGGGTCCCGGCCTTGCCGGCCGTCCCGCGATGGAACCGCAATGAAGATCACCGGCATCTCGATCTACAAAACCCGGTTGCCCTATGTCGGCGGGACCTACGGCTGGGGCCGGGGCAACGCGTTCGCCACGGCGGTCGCCTCAGTCGTGGTGATCGACACGGACGCCGGTCTGCAGGGCTGCGGCGAATTCACGCCCTGCGGCGAAAACTACATTGCAGCCCATTCCGAAGGCGTCGAGGCCGCCGCCCGCCTGCTGGCGCCAAACCTCCTCGGCGAAGATCCCCGCCAGGTCGCGAGGATCGAGCAGATCATGGACGCCGCGCTGCAAGGCCATGGTTATGCCAAGGCCCCCTTCGACGCCGCCTGCTGGGACCTTCTCGGCCAGTCGCTTGGCGCGCCGGTCTGGCTGCTGCTCGGCGGCAAACTCACCGACGGCGCGCCGATGTACCGTGTCGCGCCGCACAAATCGCCGGCCGAGACCGTCGCCGAGATGGAGGCTCACCGCACCGCAGGCTACCGGCAGTTCCAGATCAAGGTGGGCGCCGATCCCGCTTTGGATATCGAACGGATCCGCGCCACCGTGCCGCTTCTGAAACCCGGCGAAAAGGCGATGGCCGACGCCAACCAGGGCTGGCATGTGGACGAGGCCCTGCGCGTGGCCCGCGCCACGCGCGATCTCGACTACATCCTCGAACAGCCCTGCAGGACCTACGAGGAATGCCGGCAGGTCCGCGCCCGCAGCGACCTGCCGATGAAGCTCGACGAATGCGTCACCGGCCTTGCCGCCGCCCAGCGCATCGTGCAGGACCGCGGCGCCGAGATCTGCTGTCTGAAGATCTCCAACCTCGGCGGTCTGTCAAAGGCCCGCAGGATCCGCGACTACCTGATCGACAACCGCATCCCCGTCGTCGCCGAGGACACCTGGGGCGGCGAAATCACGACGGCCACGCTGTCACATTTCGCGGCTTCCACCCCGGCGGACTGGCTGGTTAACACGACCGACTTGCACAACTACAACACCCGCTCCACCGGCACCCCTGGTCCGCAAACCGCGCATGGCAGACTTTACGCCCCCGGAACTCCGGGGCTCGGCGTCAGGCCGGATTTCGCCAGCCTCGGCGATCCGGTCGCCGTCTATGGCGCCGTTTCGGCCGCAAGGGCGGCATCATGAAGATCACCCGCATCAGCGTCTTCCACAAAGATCTGGAACTGGAGCATCCCTACTGGCTGTCAGGCGGGCGGCTTAGGTTCAGCACCCTGGATGCCACCTTCGTCCGGATCGACACCGATGCCGGGCTCGCCGGATGGGGCGAGGGCACGCCGTGGGGCCATACCTACGTCCCCGCCCATGGCCCTGGCATCCGGGCCGGGATCGAAACCATGGCGCGGTTCGTCATCGGCCTTGACCCGCGCCGGGTTCTTGAGATCGAGCGGGCTATGGATCTGGCGCTGCCCGGCCATCTCTACGCCAAGGCCCCCATCGACATGGCCTGTTGGGACATCGCCGGTCAGGCCGCGGACCTGCCCATCGCCGACCTGATGGGCGGCGCCAGCCGCAGGCCCGCGCCGATCGCCAGTTCGGTCGGCGCCAAGACCGTCGACGAAACCCGCGAGGTCCTCGACCGTTATCGGTCCCGCGGCTACGTGGTGCATTCGGTCAAGATCGGCGGCGATCCCGAACGAGACATCGCCCGTATCCGGGATGTCGAGGCCCACCGTCCGCCGGGCGAGCGCATCCTCTACGACGTCAACCGCGCCTGGACCCGGCAGCAGGCGATCCGCGTCATGAAGGCCACCGAAGACCTTGGCGTCATGTTCGAGCAGCCCGGCGAAACGCTCGACGACATCGCCGCGATCCGGCAGCTGCATGCCGCCCCCGTCAGCATCGATGAAAGCCTTGTCACCCTGCAGGACGCCGCGCGCATCGCCCGCGACGGCCTGGCGGAAGTCTTCGGCATCAAGCTCAACCGCGTGGGCGGTCTGACCAGGGCCGCTCGGATGCGCGACATCGCGCTGGCGCACGGGATCGACATGTTCGTCATGGCCACCGGCGGGACGGTGCTGGCCGACGCCGAAGCGCTGCACCTCGCCGCCACCATCCCCGATCACAATCTTCTGGGGGTCTGGGCCTGCCAGGACATGCTGACCGCCGACATCGCCCCGGGACGCGGCCCCCGCAACGCAGACGGCCACCTGCATCTTCCCGAAGCTCCCGGCCTCGGCCTCCACCCCGACGACGACGCCATTGGCCCGCCGGTCGCCGTTTACGAGATGTGACAGATGAAAGACGCGCCCGCCCCCATTGGCGTACAGGACACCCGGGTTACCCGTATCCGCCTTTGGCACATGCCGCTTACCAGCCACGTCCCCTATCACATGGCCGCAGGCAAGACCTGCGCAACGGTCGAGACCGTCGTGCTCGCCCTCGACACCGATACCGGCGCAACCGGCTGGGGAGAGGTCTGCCCGATCCCCCACTACCTGCCCGCCTATGCCGGCGGCGTTGCCCCCGCCATCGCGGAAATGGCCCCGGTCATCCTCGGCGCCGACCCGGTCGGCCCCGAGCGGCTGATGGCGAAACTCGACGCCTACCTGCCCGGCCACGCCTACGCCAAATCGCCGATCGACCTCGCGTTGTGGGACCTTACGGGCCAGGCGGCAAACCTGCCGCTTCACGCGCTCCTCGGCGGCCGGCGGCAGGCCGACCTGCCGCTTTATCATTCGATCACCTGCGTCGACCCTGACGAGATGGCCCGCATCGCCCGCGAGGCACAGGCGAAGGGCATCACCCAGTTCCAGGCGAAACTCGGCGCCGATGACGACTGGCAGGCCGACGTGGAACGCCTGGCGAAGGTGCGCGAGGCCGTCGGCCCCGGCCCGCTGGTCTATGGCGACTGGAACTGCGGCGCCGACCGGCTGACCGCCACCCGCGTCGGCCGGGCCGTGCGGCACCTCGACGTGATGCTGGAACAGCCCTGCCCCACCCTCGACGACTGCGCTGCCGTGCGCATCGCCACAGGTCTGCCGATCAAGCTCGACGAGCTTGTGCACGACACCGCCACCCTGCTGCAGGCCCACCGCCTGGGCATTCTCGACGCCTATGCGCTGAAGCTCAGCAAATTCGGCGGCCTTTCGGCCGCCCGCCGGGCCCGTGATCTTTACGGCCATCTCGGCGCGAAAATGTGTGTCGAATGCACGTGGGGGTCCGACATCGTCACCGCTGCCGGCCTGCATCTCGCTGCCGCTACGGACCCGGGATTTCTGCTCAATACCTGCGATCTCGCAGGCTATGTGGCGCCCCGCCTCGCGCCCGACGCTCCTGCCCGCGAAAACGGCCGCATCGCTCCGCCCGACGGACCCGGTCTCGGCATAACCCCCGACTTCGGCTTGCTCGGCCCCCCTGACGAAATCTATGACTGAAGCGCCCCTTCATCCGGCCGGATACACTCCGCGAGAGCGCGAAGGGGCCGACCGCCTCGCCCCGTTGGATCGGCATCGGCCGACCCGAAACCGAAAGGACCCGACCCATGCTGAAACTGAACGCGCAAGCCGACTGGATTGAACGCGCGCACCAAGTGCTGCCCGCCGGCGGCTTCGGTAATTTCGATCCCGGCATCATGATCCGCGAAGGCAAGGGCGCCCGTGTCTGGGACGAAGACGGGAACGAATATGTCGATTACCTGATCGGTTCGGGCCCGATGCTGGTCGGCCACGGCCACCCGGAGGTCCTGGAGGCCGTGTTCGAACAGCTTCCCAAGGGCATGACCTTTTTCGCCAACAACGCCCGCGGCGTCGAACTGGCCGAGGAGATCAGCCGCGCCGTTCCCTGCGCAGACCAGGTCCGCTATGTCTCGTCGGGCGGCGAGGCCGACATGTACGCCATGCGCCTGGCCCGCGCCGCCACCGGCCGGGACAAGATCCTGAAATTCGAAGGCGGCTATCACGGCATGTGCGCCGAGGCGCAGATGTCCCTTGCCCCCACGCGCCATGTCAATTTCCCGCAGGCCGTCCCCGACAGCGCCGGCATCCCCGCCTCGGTCCAGGCCGAGATGCTGATCGCCCCGTTCAACGACATCGAAACCGTCCGCTCGCTGCTGACCGAATACGATGGCCAGATCGCCGCCATCATCGTCGAACCCCTGCAGCGCGTGGTGCCGCCCGCGCCCGGCTTTCTGCAGGCGCTGCGCGACGAATGCACCAGACACGGTGTCCTTCTGATTTTCGACGAGATCGTCACCGGCTTCCGCTTCGCCTACGGCGGGGCGCAGGAACTTTACGGCGTTGCCCCCGACATCGCGACGCTGGGCAAGATCATCGGCGGCGGCTTCCCGCTGGCGGCCATCGCCGCGTCAACCGAGATCATGGCGCATTTCGACAAGTCCGCGGTCGGCGCGGACAAGTGGCTGATGCAGCTCGGCACGCTGTCGGGCAATCCCGTGGCCGCCGTCGCCGGCCTCAAGACGATGGAAATCCTGCGCCGCGACGGACAATACGCGCGCCTTCGGGACATCGGCAGGACGATCCAGACCATGATCGGCCGGCACCTGAACGCGCAGGGCATTTCCCACCGCATCGTCGGGGACGCGACGCTCTTTGACGTGGTTTTCTGCGATCACGAGGTGCGCGACTACCGCAGTTGGCTGGCCGCCGACTCCGCGAAGAACGACCTCTTCAACAAGGTTCTCCGCACCCACGGCATCTTCAAATCGCCCGGCAAGCTCTATCCGTGCCTCGCGGTCACCGACGCCGATCTCGCACAGACGGATGCCGCCTTGGCGGCCGCGGCGCAGGCCGTGGCGGCCGCGTGAGGCGGCCATGATGTGCTAACCCGCACCCGCAGCCAGATCTCCGGCATCTTCATCCGTGGATCCGGCGGCTTCCGCCATCCAGGCGTCCAGCGTCTCGGTCTGTTCGGGAGACATCCGAAGCCCCAGTTTCGACCGCCGCCAAAGCACATCGGCAGCAGTGCGTGCGAATTCATGCTCGATCAGCCAACGCACCTCGCGCTCGGTCAATGACGCTCCGAAATCCAGGCCCAGATCTTCGCCGCGGCCGGCATCGCCCAGCATTGCCCGTGCGTCCGTGCCATAGGCGCGGAAAAGCCGTTTGGCCCAGCGTTCGTCAAGAAACGGGTAGTCCGAGCAAAGACCCGCGATCGCATCGCCCACGCCGTCCACCGGGACATCCCCTCCGGGCAAGGAGGCGTTCGCCGTCCAATCACCCGATATGCCCGGGAAGACCGGCACGATCTTGGCCAGCGCGTGCTCGGCCAGTCTCCGGTAGGTGGTGATCTTGCCGCCGAAGACATTGAGCAAGGGTGCGCCTGCACTGTCGTCGACCTTCAGGACGTAATCCCGCGTGGCCGCCGTGGCCGAGGATGCCCCGTCATCGTAAAGCGGCCGCACGCCGGAATAGGTCCAGACGATATCGTCCCTGGTCACCGGTTCTTTAAAGTAGGACGACACGAAGCGCAGGAGATAGTCGGCCTCCTCCGGCGTGCATTCCGGCTTGCTTGATGCGTCGGGATGTTCGGCATCTGTGGTGCCGATCAGGGTGAAGTCGGTCTCATACGGGATGGCAAAGCAGATGCGGCCATCCTCTCCCTGGAAAAAATAGCATTTGTCATGGTCGAAAAGCTTGCGGGTCACGATATGGCTGCCGCGCACCAGCCGCACGCCCTCGCCGGAATTGATCCGCAGCGTTCCGCGGATCACCTCCTCGACCCAGGGACCCCCGGCATTGACCAGCATGCGTGCGTTTTGCTGCCACTGCGCGCCGGTCTCCTGATCCTCCAGCGTGACCGTCCAAAGCCCCGCGGCAACCTCGGCCGACATCACCTTCGTCCGCGTCAGAATGTGTGCACCACGGGCTTCGGCGTCGCGGGCGTTCAGCACCACCAGCCGCGAGTCCTCGACCCAGCAATCGGAATACTCATAGGCCTTACGGAACCGGTCCTGTAGCGGAGTTCCCGCCGCGTCCCTGGTCAGATCCAGCGTCCTCGTCGCCGGCAGGATCTTGCGCCCGCCCAGATGGTCGTACAGAAACAGCCCGAGCCGGATCAGCCAGGCCGGACGGCGGCCCTTCATCCACGGCATCACCAGGCTGAGGATCCGCGACGTCGGGGTGTCCGATTCGAACCGCTGATCCCTGTGGTACGGCAGCACGAACCGCATCGGCCAGGAAATATGCGGCATCGCCCGCAGCAGGACCTCGCGCTCGATCAGCGCCTCGCGCACAAGCCGCACCTCCAGATACTCCAGATAGCGCAAGCCACCATGAAACAGCTTGGTCGAGGCCGACGAGGTCGCCGACGCCAGATCGCCCTTTTCGGCCAGGGCGACGGACAGACCGCGCCCTGCGGCGTCCCGGGCAATCCCGCACCCGTTGATCCCGCCGCCGATGACAAAAAGATCCACCGTCTGGTCCATCCGCTCCGGCATCCGCCGACTCCCTTTATGAAATTCGCCGTGAACCATACCGGAAACAGCGTGCGCACAGAAGCGCGAATTTGCGCGTTATTCTCAAAATCGGACGCGGAATACACGCGGACTCTTGCAAATCGCTCAAAACCGAAAATACTTGCGGGAAAGGAGGCCCAGATGGCGCAGACCCTTCGGCAGACGGAAATCCTCGATCTCGCCCGCCAGTCCGGTCAGGTCTCGGTCGAGGCGTTGGCAGACCGGTTCGGTGTCAGCCTGCAGACCATCCGGCGCGATCTCGGCGGGCTCGCCGACGCCGGAGAGTTGGAGCGGGTCCATGGCGGCGCGGTGTTGCGGGCCGGCCTGCGCAACATCGGGTACGAAGAGCGCCGCCGCCTGAATGCTCCGGAGAAGCGCGCGATCGCAAAGGCATGCGTGGCCAAGATCCCGCCCGGCGCCTCTGTTTTCCTCAATATCGGCACCACGACCGAGGCCGTCGCACAGGCGCTTGTGACCCACAGCCCCCTGCTGGCGGTTACCAACAACCTGAATGTGGCCAACGTGCTGGCGGGCAACCCCGCATGCGAGATCATTGTTGCCGGCGGCACCCTGCGGCGCAGCGACGGCGGGCTTGTCGGCCCCCTGGCGCAGCGCGCGGTCGGGCAGTTCAAGGTCGACGTGGCCGTGATCGGCTGCTCGGCGCTCGACCGGACCGGGGATCTGTTGGACTACGACCTGCAGGAAATTGCTGTCAGCCAGACCATCATCACCCAGGCACGGCAGGTCTTTCTGGTCGCCGACCATTCGAAGTTCCAGCGCGCTGCACCGGCGCGTATTGCGTCGCTCGAACAGATCGACCGGGTCTTCACCGATCGCGCAATGCCCCCCGAGACCGCCGAGCGCTGCGCGGCCTGGCAAACCGATGTGGAAATCTGCGCACCGGTCTGAGCCCTTCAAAACCCCGGAAACCGCCAGATCCGGCGGAATTTCGGATTGGGAAAGCTTCTGTCGAAGCCCCAGTCCCACCTGATCTGCGCCCGCAGGCTGGGCAGGCGCCGTGGTTCGGACAGCGGATCCAACCCGTCCCGCCAAGCCCGCCAGAACGGCGCGGTGAAGAACGCCGAGGACACCCGCTCGACCGGGCGCACAGCATGCCGCGCCCGCGGCGGCGTCAAAAACCCGGAGGCCTCGACCCCGAACCACTCGGCTTCCGTCAGGGTCCCCGACGACACGGCCACCGCCCCGACCACATTTTCATAGCAAAACAGCTGATACGGGCTGGTGCCGGTGCGAACCAGCCGTTTTCCGGACCGGCGCAGATCCGGCACGTTCAGACCCTTCGGGTTATAAGGGTGCGGCTTCAGGATCACCGTGTCGAACGGCTCGGCCCAGGCCAGAATCCGTTCGGTATAGTCCGATAGGCCAACAACGCGCCCGTTTTCGATCAGCGAAGCATCGACCGGCGTCTGCCCCAGCAGAACACCCGCCTTTCCAAGCGCGCCTGCCGCTCTGACATCGTTGAATTTCCGACGCACGGTTCCCGCAATCTGCGCGACTTCGCCCAGCACCTCGTCTTCGGGAATTGCGATCGCCTGCAGATGCTCGGCAAGGCCCGGGTCGTTGCACCGCACATCGAGGCACAGATCGCTCAGGAACCGGACCGGGCTGAAACTCAGATCGATCACGGTCAGATCCGTGCCCACCAGTGCATCGAATAAAACGTTCGGCAGTTCGAACCCGACGACGGTGTCGATATCACCCAGGTAGGATCGCAGCCACGGCCCGATCACCGATGTGTCGTCCATCTCCTGCAGGTGCGCCCACGCGCCCAGTCCGGCTGTCAGCCCGCAGGCGGCGATCACCCGTGCCACATCGACGCGCCTTTGGGCAAAGTCGTGGCTGGAGACCCTTATCCGACTGCCGCCAACCGCACGGATCGCCGGTTCCAGCACCGCATCGAGCCATAGCAAGTTGTCCGGATGCGGCCCGGTGCCGTTTTCGACGCATCGGAACACGTCGTCTAAAACCGCGACGCGCAGCCCGGCAGAGGCGGAGTGTTCAGTCACAAGGGCAAGTCCGTCGAGTGCTTTGCGCGTTAGTGGGGCAATCCGCCGATCAGCGCAAGATCACGCCGCCGTTGCGCAAGGCAGCCGTCTTCCCATAGCCTGCCGGTACGATCAGCCCCGAAAGACAGATGCCCAGGACCGAAGCCGAAATCAGACTGCCGACGCAGGACCTGCGCGACGACATTCCGTTCTTCACCAAGACGCTGGGCATGCGGTTGGACATGATCTATCCCGCCGACGACCCGCAGGTCGCGGTATTTTCGGGCCATGGGCTGCGGATTCGCGTGGAAAAGGGCGCCCCCGACCCGCCCGGCACGCTCCGCATCCGCACCGAGAATCCCGACAGCTTCGCCGGTGGCGCGCGGGAACTCACCGCCCCGAACGGCAGCCGCATCGAAATCGCCGCCCTGAACCCGCCGCTTGTCGTCCCGCCCACGATCCATAGCTTCATCGTGCGCCGCCTTGCCGACCAGGCGCCGTGGATCATCGGACGTGCCGGGATGCATTACCGCGATCTGATCCCCGACCGACTGGGCGGCTCGATCATCGCCAGCCATATCCGCATACCCGACGGGGGCCCGGTGCCGGATATGGTGCATTACCACACGGTCGGGTTCCAACTGATCTTCTGCTACCGCGGCTGGGTCGATCTGGTCTACGAAGATCAAGGGCCGCCGTTCCGGCTGCATGCGGGGAACTGCGTGATCCAGCCGCCCGAAATCCGCCACCGGGTGCTCTATGCCTCCGACAACATCGAGGTGATCGAAATCGGCGTGCCTGCCGAACACGTCACAACCATCGACCATGAGATGGAGCTGCCGAACGGCCCGCAGAATCCCGGCCGCCGTTTTCAGGGCCAGCGCTTCGTCCACTTCAAGGCGAGTGACACCCCGTGGGTGCCACACCGGCTGCCCGGCTTCGAAAGCCGCGACACGACGATTTCCAACAATACTCAAGGTATTGCCGGCGTTCATGTCGTCCGCCGTGCGGACGGGACACCGGTGTTTTGCCGCCACGATGCCGACATCCTGTTCAGCTTCGTCATGTCGGGTACAATGATCCTCGAAGGCGAAGATCGCGAGCCACACGCGCTGGAACCCGGCGATGCCTTCGTCATCCCGCCGGGCATGGCGACAAGGTATGCCGCACCTTCGGACGATATCGAGATACTCGAGGTCAGCCTGCCGGGCGGTTTCCGGACCACGCAAGGCACCTAGAGCGCGATGCGTTTTGACAGAACCGTGTTCGACCGGTTCCGGCCTGGTGCGGGCGTACGCAACCAGGCTTCAGGCGCGGAATCAAGGCCGAAGGCCGCCGCGCCATCGCCGACCCGCCCCGGAGGGGAGGCGATTTGCTGGCGTCGCGTACCGGATTAAGGTCGTTCGGACTTTGTAGGGATAAATCGAGCCGTTCAGAGGTTTGGCTCGCCTCACCGCGGGTCGGCGATGGCGCAGCTTCGCGCTCAACGGGCAAACGTCCGCTCCAGGCCAAATCCTACGTTACGTTTCACTCACTACGCACCGCGTTCCGACACGGAAGGATGGCACCCTTTACCCCAACCACCCGGCACGCCAGATCGTGCCCTGCCCGCAGCGCCGCCTCCTGGCTTGCGCCGGTCAACAGCGCCCCCAGATAGGCTCCGTTGAAACTGTCGCCCGCCGCGGTGGTGTCGACCACGCGGCGCGCGGCGGGATAAGCCTGTGCCACCGGCGCGCCAAGCGACGCCGGTCCATCCGGCCCACATTTCAGCGCACCCTGCCGGATCCCCGAGGATCGCAGCCGCGCCACGACCTCATCCACCGAGTTATCCCCAAAGACCGCCAGCTCGTCATCCACGCTTGGCAGAGCGATATCTGTCAATTCCCACAACCGCCCAATCGCTGCCTGCGCCTCTGCGCGGTCTGCCCACAAGGCGGGGCGATAGTTCGAATCGAACACCACCCTCGCGCCACCCCCGCGCCAAATACCGAGCCACTTGCAGAATTCCGACCTCACATGCTCCGGCAGAATTGCAAGCGTGATCGCTGACAGGTAGATCACGTCAAATTCCTCCAGCGCCTCGAACGTGACCGAGTTGCACGTTTGGAACAATTCCCGCGCCGCGGAACGGTCACGCCAGTAGGTGAACGACCGCTCACCCGCCGCGTCCGTGGTGATTGCGTAAAGCCCCGGATGCCGTGCGTCGCTGAAGCTGACGGCACCGGTTGCCAGCTCTTCCGAGGCCATGAACGCCAGCATCCTGTCCGAGAACGGATCCCGGCCCAGCCGGGTCACATAGGCCACCTCCAGATCCGGCGCCGATCGCTTGAGGTAGATCGCCGTGTTCAGTGTGTCGCCCGCAAACCCCACCTGCGCTGTCCCGCCGGACCTGTCCAGCGACAACTCCACCATGGCCTCGCCAACACAGGCGACACGCATCGGCTGGCCTCAATCGCCAAAACGGGCAGTGAAGAAATCCACCTGCTCGGTGACGTAGGCCTCGGCGCGACCCGCCTCTTCGGACAGTTCGAGCGCGCGCCGTGCGCATTGCGCCATGATGCTGTCCGCCCCAGCCTCCTGCGCCATCTGCACGTAATAGCCGACATCCTTGCGCGCGTTCTTGACCGCAAAGGCCAGCATCCCGGGGTCGCCGTCGATCGCATAGGCCTTGACGAAATCCATCATCCCCGACCTCAGCGGCCCGGCGGCCATCACGTCGTAAAGGTTCTGCCGCGGCACGCCCATCTTGTCGGCCATCGCAAAGGCCTCGGACATCGCGTTTGCCGTGGTCATGGCAAAGAAGTTGTTGATCAGCTTGATCGTGTGCCCCGCTCCCAGATCACCGAGGTGAAAGACGTTCTCGCCCAGATCGTCCAGCACCGGCTTGACGGTGTCGAACGCCGTCTTGTCCCCGGCGCCCATGATGTTCAAGAGCCCGTCCCTGGCATGCATCGGCGTCCGGCCCAGCGGCGCGTCCATATAGGCGCCGCCGGCCGCGGCCGCCTCGGCCCCCAGCGCCCGGGTCGATCCCGGCAGCGAGGTGCCGAAATCAATCACCACCGCATCAGTCCTAAGCCCCGCTATCACGCCGTCCGGCCCCCGCATCCGGCTTTCCACCTGGGCGCTGGTGCCCATGCACAGCATCACGATGTCGCTCGCCGCCGCGACCTCGCGGGCGGTGCCCACTTCGACCGCCCCGCGCGCCACCGCCGCCTCGACATTGGCCCGTGACCGGTTGGCGATGACGGTCAGACCGTAGCCGCAGGACTGCAGCCGTTCCACCATGGCCGAGCCCATCAGGCCCAGACCGATAAATCCAATCGTTGGCTTGCTCATCCGATATCTCCCTGTCCCAATGTACAGATTTTCGACGAAAATCTGTGCGCCCGGCTCACGTCTTCTCCGTGTCGTAGATCGAAAATCCCCGGTGCGGCAGCCCCTTCTGGATCTCGTAGATCGACCCGCGGCTCTCGGGTTGCGGCAGCGGGATTCGCACCGGCCAATCGACCAGCCTTGGCTCGATGCCGGGCCGTCCGCACAGCATCCGTTCGTTGTATTCTTCCAGCGACGAAAAACCCGTCATCGAGCCCATGACGGGAAACGCATCCGCCGCCATCACTTCGTAGAACAGGACACGCCGGTTCCGGGCCGACAGGTTCAGCGCCGAGCCGTGCAGAGACCGCCCGTGATGGATCGAAATCGACCCCGCGGGCCCGGTCAGCATAACCGCATCCCGAGCGTCCAGCCCCGACGCCTGCAGGTCCACCGCGCCGACAAAGACACCGCCCGCGTGATGATCATGGGTCGGCCCCTTGTGCGATCCCGGAAACACCATCAGCGGCCCGTTCTCGGGCGCCATGTCGTCGATCATCACGCCCACCGCCAGCACATCGTCATTCGTATGCGGATAGAACGCCATGTCCTGATGCCACTCGATCGCCGCCCCGTAGCCCGCCGATTTCATGTTCAGCTTCGTCGTATGCAGCCGCAGATCCGGCCCGATCAGATCCCGGACCGGGGCAAGCACATGGTCAGAATACATCAGGTCCCGCACGGTGTCGCTGATGGTATGGGGCAGTTTGATCCGCCGGATCCGCGGGGCATCCGGCGTATGGCTGTCCTCCAGATCCAAACGGTCGCTCGACGCGGTCAGGCCGCGCGCCTCCTCCTCGAAGCGCGCGATCTCGGCGCGGATCGCCTCGATTGCCGCCATCGGGATCCGGTTTTCGAGCACCAGATAACCGTTGTCGCGGTAAAACGCGATCTGCGCGTCGGTCAGAACTTCGCTGGCCACTTCACCCTCCCCCTCAATCCGGCTTCAGTGTGTCGAGCCTCGGAAGAACCTCGGCGGGGTCGAGCGAAATGCCGGTATAGGCCTGAAACGACCGGATCGCCATGTGCTGGAACAGCGCAAAGCCCGATAGCGTGATCAGCCCCGCGGTCGAAGCGTCCTGCAGAAACTCGGTGTTGGTCGGGGTGTAGACCGCATCGAAGGCCCAGCGTTGCGGCCCGATCAGGATTGCGTCGAACGCGCTGCCGGGATACTCGCGCATCCCCATCGGTGTCGCATTCACCAGCCCGTCGGCGGCACGGATCGCCTCGTCCGCTTCGCTTGCAGGCACGACCAGAGCCGCCGGCCCGATCATCGCGGCCAGATCCTCGGCGCGTGACCGGTCCATATCCCAGATCACGATCTCGCCTGCACCCAGCCGTGCCAGCGCCGGCCCCAGCGCCCGTGCCACACCGCCCGCGCCCGCCATCGCCACGCGGCCTGGCGCAGCGTCCATCGCCGCCTCCCAAGCGGCGATGAACCCGGTGAAATCGGTGTTGTGCCCGGTCAGCGGCTGCCCGAAAACCAGCGTGTTCGACGCCCCCAGCCCGCGCAGTTCGGGCAGCATCCCGTCACCTGCATAGGCGGCCGCGCTGGTCTTCCAGGGGTGGGTCACCGTAACGCCGGTCCAGCCCTTCGTTTGCAGCCCGTCCACCGTCGCGTCAAAGTCGAACCCCGACCGGTCAACGATATCAATCAGCTCGAACTCCAGCGTCCAGCCGGCCATTCCGCACATGAGGTCCAGCGCAAGTGGCAGCCGCGTGCGGCTGATGTGTTCGCCGATCAGACCGGCCCGCAGCGTGCTCATGCGGCCTCCCGCGCCCGCGCGAGCGCGGTCTCGATCTGCAGGGCAACGGCAAGCGTCTTGCGCGCATCCTCGGCGTCGATCAACGGTTCGGCCCGGCCTGTAATCACGTCGAGAAAATGCCGCAGCTGCGCCGCCAGCGGGTCGGTCGCAGGCGCGCCCTCGCGCGCATTGACCGGGGTCTCGGACCAATCCGCCGCGCCCGACCAGACATGCAGCGACGGGAACGCCACGCCGCCTTCGGTTCCTGCGATCCACAACATGTTCTGGCCCGATCGCGCGATGTTGGGGTTCTCTCCCGTGCCGGCCTCGAACCCCCAGGGGCTGGGCGTGGTGTCGGCAAAGGCCAGCGTGGCGCTGACCCCGCCGGCAAAGGACAGGGCCACCGCGCCGCTTTCGACCCGATCCGCGTCACGGACAGGCGCGCCGCCGACGGCCGCCACTTCCGTCACCTCGCCGAAGAGAAACCGCAGCAGGTCGATGTCGTGCACGAGATTGATCATCACCGGAGAGCCACCGCCGCCCGATCGCCAGTTCCCTTCGAAATAGGCATCGGGCTTTTTCATCGCCCAGATGAGCGTGGCCAGCACCGGCTGCCCGATCCGGCCTTCCGTCACGATCCTGCGCAACAGCGCCACGCTCTGATGGTGCCGCCGGTGATGGCCGACCAGAGAGGCGACCCGCGCGCCCTTGACGGTCGCGATCAGCGCATCGGCCTCGGCCAGGCTGTCGGCCACCGGCTTTTCGATCAGCACCCCCCAGCCTCGTGCGGCAGCGGCACGCACATGGTCGGGATGCAGGGGCGTCGGACTGGCGATGATCGCCCCGTCTGCAGCTTCCTGTACGTCCTCGATCCGCGCGTAGACCGGCACGTCGAGCCCGGCGGTTCGGGCCGCATCCGGCTCGACCACCGCCACCAGCGTGCAATCGGGGTTCTGCTGCACCGCCCGGATATGCCGCGACCCGATCAATCCGGCGCCGACAACGGCCAGCCGGGTCACATCACCGCTCCGATCTGCCAGGGCACGAACTCGTAGTCGCCCAGTCCCTGAGCTTCGGATTTCGAGGACTCGCCCGACGCCACCCGCAGGATCAGTTCGTAGATCTCCCGCCCCTTTTCCTCTAGCGAAACGCCGCCCGTCAGCATCTCACCGGCATCGACGTCCATGTCGTCGGTCATCCGCATGTACATCTCTGTGTTCGTCGCCACCTTGATGGTCGGCGCGGGCTTGGATCCGAAGGCCGATCCGCGGCCTGTGGTGAACACAACCATGTTGCACCCGCCCGCGATCTGCCCGGTGACCGAGGCCGGATCGTAGCCGGGTGAATCCATGAACGTGAAGCCGCGGGCTGTGACCGGCTCGGCATATTTGTAGACCCCCATCAGAGGCGAGGTTCCACCCTTCGCCGCCGCACCCAGCGATTTTTCCAGGATCGTCGTCAGCCCGCCCTTCTTGTTGCCGGGTGAGGGGTTGTTGTCCATCGAGCCGAGGTTGCGCGCCGTATAATTCTCCCACCAGCGCACCAGTCCGACCAGCTTGTCACCGACATCGCGCGACACCGCGCGCCGCGTCAGCAGATGCTCGGCCCCGTAGATCTCCGGCGTCTCGGCCAGAACACCCGTGCCGCCCTGTTCCGCCAGCAGGTCGCACGCGTGGCCCAGGGCCGGATTCGCCGTGACCCCGGACCAAGCATCCGACCCGCCGCATTGCAGCGCCACCGTCAATTCAGAGGCGGGGCACGGCACGCGTTGCGCCTCGTTGGCCAGCGGCAGCATCGCGCGCACCTTCTCGACACCAAGGTCGATCGTTCGCTGCAGCCCGGCCACGTTCTGGATGTTCATCACCTGAAACAGCGGGCCCTGTTCCAGCCCGTAGGCCTCCAGCAGCCAGTCGATCTGGTTCATCTCACAGCCGAGGCCCACCATCAGCACGCCGGCGTGGTTGGGATGCCGCGCATAGCCCCACATCACCCGCTGCAACGCCTCGAAGCCGTCGCCCGATCCGGCCATGCCGCAACCCGTGCCATGCACAAAGGCCACGACACCGTCCACGTTTGGATAGGGCGCCAGTTCCTCGGGCCCGAACGCATCCGCAATCCGCCGGGCTGCGGTGGCCGAACAGTTCACCGAGGTCACGATGGCGATATAATTCCGCGTCCCCACCTTTCCGGTCTCGCGCCGGTAACCCAGGAAGGTATCCGGCCTCGCCGCCCGTTCGACCGGCCGCAGGTCGGTCCCGAACTCGTACGCCACCTCGGTACTGCGGAAATCGAGATTGTGGGTGTGCACATGGTCCCCCGGCGCAATGTCGTCATGCGCCAGCCCGATGAACTGGGCGTATTTGCGCACCTGCTCACCCTTCCGGATCGCCCGCGTCGCGATCTTGTGGCCCGACGGGATCAGCCCGGTGGTGGTCACGTCCTCGACCGAGTGCCCGGCCTGCAGGGCGCGCGTGGCGGTCACGACATTGTCGGACGGGTCGAGGCGAACGAAATCTTTCATCTGATCACTCCGTCAGTTGCGTGCCAGCACGCGAGGTCACGCACAATAAGGCGCATCCGATGTCCAGCGGTGAATAGCGACATGCGGGGCCACGGCACAGCGCGCCCGAGCCTTTTCCCACATCTTCTTCCAGATCCGCCAGTCGCGCAATATCGTCTCGGGCGCGGCCCGCGACCGCGCCACGAAGTCCGGAAAGTGCGCCCGCCCGGTCGGCTGACCGGTCACGTTGTACCGCAGATCGAAGGACCAGCGGAACCCATCGGTCCGGTTCGGCAGCGAACTGTGCGGCGTCATCGGATGCAGGATGACGACGCCACCCGCCGCCACCGGCAGCGGGATCGCCTGTGCCTCATCGACGAAATCGTCGGCAATCGCCGTCTGGACCTTCGGGCAATGCGGCAGCATGGCCGGCGTGCGCGGCAGAACCTGCAGACAGCCGTTCTCGGCCGTCGCATCCGTCATCGCGATCCAGACGGTCACCATCTCGGTCTCATCCGCCTCTTCATGGGTGACGCCCCGGTCCTGATGCCAGTCGGTGGCGGTCACATGGGCGCGGATCTCGTCCGAATGCAGATCGGCGGACGGCGGCTTGATCCGCACATGCTGGATCGGGTTCGAGGTGATCTCGGGGCCGATCAGGTCCTCGACCAGGTCCAAAAGCCGCGGCGCCGTGAGCATACCGAAGACAGCGGGTCCGAAATGAAACGGGGTATCCAGGGCGATCCGGTCGCCGGGCAGTGAAATATCCATCGGCTGGAACCAGTCACAGCCCGCCCGGTAGGCGGTCAAAAGCCTGCCCCAGAAATCCGCCGTCACCGGTGCACCCACCCGTCCTTCAGCCCGCCACCCGGCATAAAGCCCGTTCAGCAGATCCTCGTACTCGGCGCGAACCGGCCCAAGGATGCCCTCGTCCAGCACATCGTCGAGCACGAGGTACCCTCGTGTCTGGAACTCGTCGATCTGATCCCGGGTCAGCATGGTCGGACGCCTCGGAAAGGGCAGCGGGCGGGGCGCGGGCGCGTGGGCGGGGCGGCCCGCCCGCTGCACGGCTATGGCAACAAAAGCTCTACGATCGGCGGCCAGATCAACAGCACGCTCAGGGCGAGGATCTGGATGCAGATAAACGGCAGGAACCCCTTGAAGATGTCCGTCAGCGAAATATGCGGCGGCGCCACCGATTTCAGGTAGAACGCCGCCGGCCCGAAGGGCGGCGACAGGAACGACACCTGCATGTTCATGCAGAATACGACGCCGAACCAGACCGAGACGTATTTCGCCTGCAACTCGCCGAAAACACCGATCTCGTCGATCGGCAGCCGCAGGATGATCGGCAGGAACACCGGGATGATCAGCAGGACGATCCCCACCCAGTCCATGAAGGCGCCCATGAACAGGAAGATCACCATCATCGTCAGGATGATCCCCATCGTCGGCAGATCGGCGCCGACGATCAGGTTGGCCACGTAGGTCGGCCCGCCCGCAATGGTGTAGGCACCCGCCAGCGCCGTGGCCCCGATGGTCACCCAGATAATGGTGCCGGCCGACTTCAGCGTCCGCATCAGTGAATCCCACACCATGTTGAACACCGAGCCCACCTGAAGACAGCTGATCACCAGCCCCAGTCCGAGGCCGACAACCGAAAGCTCCGCCCAGCCGATGCCCGTGGCGAGATCGAGACCATAGGCAACCGCCACGATCACGGCCGTGGCCAAGCCGTATTTGATCAGCCGCTGCACCGTGAAGAACGGCCCCTCGCGCTGCAGAAGCGTCGCGATGATGAACACCGCCACAACGCCCATGCCCGCGGCTTCGGTAATGCCCGTGATGCCCATATAGATCGAGCCCAGAACCACCCCGATCACCACGATCGGCGCCACCAGCCCCTTGCCCATGTCCCAGGCCCGCGCGGCCCGCTCGCGCCCCATCAGCCCGAAGGCGTAGGCCAGCAGCAGCACCGCCGCGCCTCCGAACCAGGGGATATAACCCGGCGTGCCGAAGATGATCGGATCGACGCCTTCGATCGCCGCATTCTGCCCGGTCACCGTGAAGAAGATCACCCGCAGGAACGCCAGAGCCGAAATCGCGCCAAAGACGATGGCCAGGAAAGTCAGAAACAGCTTGGTCTTCTCGCCCGGTTCGGGATCGTCCGGCGACGGCTCGGGCAGCGGCGCAAGGCTGGGGTTCAGCTGCGTCCGGATGATGATGTAGATGATGATGAACGAGGCCAGCATGAACCCCGGAACGAAGGCCGCCGTGAACAGCGCCTTGATCGAGGTTTCGGTGATCAGCCCGAAGATGATCAGCACGATCGACGGCGGGATCATCGTGCCCAGGGATCCGCTGGCGCAGATCGTGCCGATCGCCAGGTTCTGGTTATAGCCTAATCGCAACATCTGCGGCAGCGCGATCAGACCCAAGAGAACCACCTCGCCGCCGATGATCCCCGACATCGCCGCCATGATGACCGCCATGATCGAGGTCACGATGGCGATGCCGCCGCGCGTCCGGTTCAGCCAGACGTTCAGCGACGAATACATGCTTTCGGCAATGCCCGACCGTTCCAGCAACGCGGCCATGAAGATGAAGAGCGGAATAGAGATCAGGACATAATCCGTCATCAGATCGTATATTCGCTTCATCAAGATCGCCAGCGGCCCCGACCCGAACTGCCGGGTCAGAATGCCGTCGCCGAAGGTCGTCGGATCCCACAGGATCGACGGCTCGAAGCGCATGACCAGCACGGCCACCGCCAGAAACGCCGAGGCAAAGCCCAGAGGCATGCCGATCGCCAAGAGGATCAGCATCGCCAGCAGCAGGATGATCGAGATGGTGCCGATATCGAGTCCCATGCCGCCGCCCTACTTGTCCTGTTTTTTCTCGTGGATGCTGTCGCCGACAGCACCCAGGGTCAGTTCGTCGACATCGATGTCGTCGACGATGGCGTGAACTTCTTTTTCCTTGTTCCAGTCCTCGATCAGGTTCGACACGGCCTGGATCGCGACCAGAGAAATCACGATCAGGATCGCCGGGCTCAGCGTCGCCGGGATCGGCGGATCAAAGGCGGTTCCCAAAAGCTCCCAGCGGAAAAACTGCTGCGAGCTTTCGCCATAGCCGCCCCAGATCATCGCCAGCATGAAGATGACGATCAGCAGGGTCGAAAACGTGTCGCAAACCTTCTGCAGCCAGCGCGGGAACAGGTCGTAAACCAGGAAGATTCGGATGTGGCTGCGCTGTTGCATGGCGTAGAGCCCGGCGAAGAGGAACAGAAAGCCGGCCATCCAAAGCGACAGCTCGTTGGCCCAAAGCGTCGGCCGTTCGAACACGTAGCGCAGCACGACCTCAAAGGTCATCACGCCCACCAAGAGCGCGATCAGCAGCATCGTCACCCGGCCCAGAAACAGCGAAATCCGGGCAAATCCGCCCAGATCGTCCAGCTCCATCGGCGCCGGTTTGACCGTGGCCACGCCAAGCACGAACAGGACAGGCAGGATGATCAGCGCCGCATATTGAACAATGCCGGCGCCGGGATAGCGGTTCTCGATGGTGGCATCGGCCCAGCCGAGACTGATCAGATAGTTCGGGCCGGACCAAACGACGACCGCGGCACACAGGATAAAGGCCAGTGGCACCGTCCAGTCGATCAGCCGAATCGATTGGCTGTGCATCGGATATGTCCCTCCCTGGCGGGCGCCGCCTGTGACCGGCGGCTGCCGTGACGGCCGGGGCCCGACGTCAGGGCCCCGGCCGGGATCTTAGAACGCGGCGGCGCGCAGCCGCCCGGCGCGTGCTGTTATTGGCCTACAACCAGGCCCAGCTGGCCAAGGTATTCCATGTGGCTGGCAAGCAGCGCCTTGGCTTCGTCGGTGGTCGCGAACTCGGGCCAGGTCGCCTGCGCCGCAGCACGGAACGCGGCCAGATCTTCGCTCGACCACTCGTGGATCGTCACGCCCTGCTCTTTCAGCATCGCGACGGCCTCGGCATTCTTCACCTGGGTCGACAGCGCGGTGCGCAATGCCAGCGATTCCATCGCGACCGACATGATACGGCGGTGATGCTCGGGCATGGCGTCCCACATATCCTTGCGGCAGGCCAGGTGGTCCGACGGCATCGAGTGGAAGCCGGGGTAGTTGGCGTGCTTCACCAGGTCATAGAGACCGAGCCCGACGTTGTTGGCGATGCCCGAGGCGTCGGCGCCGTCGATGATGCCGGTTTCAAGCGCGGTGAAGATTTCGGTGAAATCCATCACGATCGGCTTGGCGCCGAGCTTTTCGAAGATCTTGGTTTCCATGCCCGGGGGCGAGCGGAATTTCCAGTCCTTCAGGTCTTCGGGACCGGCGATCGGCTTGGACGAAGACAGCGATTCCTGGCCATAGACCCACCAGCCGATCAGCTGCATGCCGTAGGTGTTGTAAAGTTCCTGCGCCGCATCGTAGCCGCCGCCATAGTACAGCCAGCTCAGCTGCTGATACGGCGTGTCGTAGCCGCCCATGATGTCGCCCACGAACTGGAAGGCGGGGTTCTTGCCGACCTGATAGCCGCCGCCGGTCATGTCGCAGTCCAGAATGCCCGACGCCGCGGCGTCGAAGGTTTCCGGCGACTTCACGACGGACGAGGAATAGAACACCTCGAACGTGATCTCGCCGTTCGACATCGTCTGCACATTGTCGACATAGGACGCCACCAGCTTGCCCGACGGGTGCTCGGGCGAATAGTGCGTCTGCAGGCGGATGTTGGTCTGTGCAGCGGCCGTGCTGGCAAGCGCGGCAATCCCGGCGGCAAGCGCCGCCTTCTTCATCAATTTCATGGTGACCTCCCTTTTGGTCTTTTGGTGCATCACAACATTCCGCGGCTTGTCGTCGCCGCGTTTTGACGCAATGTCCAAGCAGCCTAGCAACAGCTTGATCCTCCGGCAAGATATTTCCGAAATGCGGATAATTTTGAAATTTCCTTGCAATTTCGTGATTTTGTGCCACGCTAATCATCATGGCTGACACATTGCCAACCTCCCGGGTCGGCACCCCCGACATCTATCAGGACCTGCGCCAGCGCCTGACGATGGGGGGATTCGCGCCAGGTCAAAAACTGCTGCCGGGACCGTTGAAGGATGAATACGGCTGTTCGGCCAACACGATCCGCGAGGTTCTGCTGCGTCTCTCCGCCGCCGGTCTTGCGCAATACGAGGACCAGCGCGGCTTTCGCGCCCAGGCCGCCTCGGCCCAACGCAAAAGCGACCTGACCAAATTCCGCATCCTTCTGGAACAAGAGGGCGCCACCGCCTCGATTCGCCGGGGCGGCATCGAGTGGGAGGCACAGCTGACCGCCGCGCATCACAAGCTCAGCCATATCGAGGCCGAAATCGACCGGCGCGGCATGGAGCCGCCCGTCGTGCGTCTCTGGTGCACGGCCGAGTGGGAATTTCACGATGCCCTCGGCGCCGCCTGCGGCTCGCCGTTTCTGCGCCAGACCTTCCGGGCGATCTTTGACCAGTTCCGCCAGCAGCATGTGACCGAGGCCGGTAAATACGGCTTCGCGACCGGCAACGTGGCCGAGCATCGCCGCATCGTCGACGCCGCGCTGGACCGCGACGAGGCCGCCTGCAGGGCCCAGATCCATGCGCATCTGGAACGCAACCTGCTGCCGGACAGCTAGGCCGGGCGCCCAGGAATTTTCGAAATTTCTCGGCAAATTCCTTCAAAGGAATTCAGGTGTACCACATCCGGACCCGCGCGAAGCGCGGCTGCGGGGTCACGCGCCGGTCACCAGAATCCCGCGCGGATAGTCGGTCAGAAATTCACACCCCGCCTCGGTCACCACCACCGTATCGCCGATCCGCCCGGCGGTGATCCCATCGACCGAAATCCCTCCGTCCACCGCGAACGTCATGCCCGGCTCAAGCACCGTCTTGTCCCCCGGCTTCAGTTCCGGCGTTTCCAGACAGCTCATGCCCACGGCACGCCCGGTCCGGTAGCCGGTCTGATAACCGCGTGCGGCGTAAACCTCATCGGCCGCCGCCGCGACCTCTTCGGCCCGCACACCCGGCCGGATCGCCGAGATCGCCGCAGCCTGTGCATCGATCGCCGCCTGCTGCACACGTGCGTCCGCCTCGCTGACCTCTCCAATGTGGAACATCCGATCGAAGCCCAGCTTGTACTGCCGGAAATCGATCATGTTGCAGAAACAGAAATAGACCGGATCGCCCCGCCGGTAGGCCCGCATCGATGCGCGTCTGTGCACCATCGAGGTGTCGCCGCCGCTTTGCAGGATCTGCAGATTGTGGATGAGCGGAGAGACAAACCGCTCCCGCCCCGCTTCGGTCAGAAACCCCGCCGCCGTCCGGGTCCCCGCCTCGATCACGGCCAATGCGCTTTCGAATTCGCGCGCGCCTTCCCGCAGCGAGCCTTCGGCCGCCGCCATCATCGCCCCCGCGATCCGGCCCGCCTGCCGCATCACACCGATCTCGAACTCGGACTTGATCATCCGCAGCCGATCCAGATGCGGCCCGATATCGCCCAGCGGCACACCCTTGTACCGCTCGCCGAAATAGGAACGCAGGATGGCCGGAATCCGCCGCGCCTCGAGCCAGATCGCGCTCGGCGCCTCCCCCAGCACATCCGCCAGCACCCGCGCCCAGGACCGCTGTCCGGCATCGTCCCAGCCGCGCACGTCCAAGACCCAGGTCATTGCCCGGACCATCTCGGTTTCCAGCCCCGGCGTGATCACCACCGGGTCACCGTCGCCTGGCACCACCAGGCAGGTCGGGCGTCCGAACTCGACCCCCAGATACCCCCAGAACCCTGCCAGATAGGCGATCGACGCCTGATCGGTGAACACCGCCACCGGAATGCCGGAGGCCCGCATCCCGGCCTGCAGCCGCGCTGTCCGTCCCCGCGCCTCGTCCAGTTCCGGCACGCTCATCGTTGCCCCAATTCGTCCTCGATATGGATGCGCACGATTTCGTCGAAACTCGTCTCGGCGCGAAAGCCCAGCGCCACCGCCCGGGCGGGATCGAAATTCCTCGGCCATCCCGCAACGATCCGGTCAATCGCGGGGTCGGGCTCGCGCCGGATCAGCCGCACGGCGTCTTCGCCCGCGATCCGCCGCAACGCGTCGATCTGGTCGGCCACCGTACAACTCAATCCCGGCATGTTCAGCGCACGCCGCCCCTCCAGCAGGCCCGTATCCAGCCCCGCGGCATGGACCAGAAATCCCACCGCCGACCGCGGGCTCGCATGCCAGTGCCGCACCGTCTCGGCAACCGGCAGCACCGCTTTCTTTCCCGCCAGGGGCTCGCGGATGATGTTCGAGAAAAACCCCGACGCCGCCTTGTTCGGCCGGCCGGGGCGAACCGAAATCGTCGGCAGGCGAATCGAGATCCCATCCACGAACCCCTTCCGGCTGGCATCCGACAGCATCAGCTCGCACACCGCCTTCTGCGCCCCGTACGAGGTCTGCGGCGCCGACAGAAACGTGTCGTCGATCCTGTCCGGATAGGGCCCGCCGAACACCGCGATCGACGAGGTGAAGACGACGCGCGGCACATAGGCCCCGGCCGATGCCTCA
The DNA here is from genome assembly GCA_030065095.1 of Rhodobacter sp. Classification (GTDB taxonomy): domain Bacteria; phylum Pseudomonadota; class Alphaproteobacteria; order Rhodobacterales; family Rhodobacteraceae; genus JASJCA01. The sequence continues at coordinate 212,879 of JASJDP010000008.1, read as the reverse complement.
TACGCCGCTCGCAGCTCTTCGAGCATATGCCAATGCGGCGCCATATTCACCGCCCACCCCTTGGCATAGTCCTGTTCCGCCTCGCCCGAAACCACCGAGGCGAGGTGAAAAATCACGTCCGGCCGATCCGCTAGTATCGCCGACAGCGTCGCCTCGTCGGTGATATCGCCCGCAATCTGCGCTTTCGCCGGGGCTGCGCCATCCGTTGGAAAACCCATGTCGAACAGCGTCACCTCGATATCGCGGTCGCCGTTCAGCCCCTGCCCGGCCAGATGATGCGCCAGCTTCTGCCCCACCATGCCGCCACCACCAAGGATCAGGATCCGCCGCATCGGTCAGGCCTCCATCCCATTGCGCCGCAAGAGCTCCAGAAACAGCCCGGAATGATCCTTCTCTCCCCCGTCCATCTCACCACAGAAGACCCCGAAGCGCTCGGTCACCTGCTCGACCATCGGCAGGCGCAGCCCCAGACCCGCCGCCTCGTGCAGCACGTTGTCGAGATCCTTGAGTTGAAACTTCGACAGACCGCCCGGCACGAAATTCCCCTCGGTCATCCGCGCCCCGTGTTGCTGCAGGATCGTCGAATCCGCAAACCCGCCCTTCAGCGCGACGCGAACCGCAGCCGGATCGGCCCCGCCCTCGCGCAGCAACAGCATCGCCTCGGCCACCGCGCCGATGGTGACCGCCACGATCGCCTGATTGGCCAGCTTGGCAAGCTGTCCAGCCCCCGACGGGCCCACATGGGTGGGCCGCCCCATCGCCTGCAAGACCGGCCTTGCCGCCTCGAACGCGGCCGCCTCTCCGCCCGCCATGATCGCCAGCGTCCCCGCCTCGGCGCCCTTGGTTCCGCCCGAGACCGGCGCATCGAGATGCCGCGCGCCGCCCAGAACACCCGCCTGCCGCCGCGCCTCTTCGGGTTTGGTCGAGGACATGTCGATCCAGACCGCCTTTTCCGTCAACCTATCCGCCAATGCGTCCACCATGGCGCAGGATGCGACACCGTCGCTGAGCATGGTGATGACGAAATCGGCGTCGGCAGCTGCAGCCTCGGGCGTCGCAGCAACGACGCACCCGTCTCCGCGCAACGCCTCTGCCTTGTCCCGCGTGCGGTTCCAGACCGTCACCCGATGGCCCGTCCGGGCCAGGTTCCGCGCCATCGGGCCGCCCATCAGCCCGGTCCCCAGAACCGCCAACTGTGCCATGCCGATCCTCCCCAAATCCAGCCACACGCGACCCTAGCTTTTTGCTCCGCTTTCGAATAGGCCTGAAATCGCTGCGCGTTCCAGAGAGTCGCAAAGGCTCCGCGCGAGGGAGAGAATCATATGCCAAAAGAACGCCTTAGCGGAAAACGCGCCCTGGTGACCGCCGCCGGACAGGGTATCGGCCGTGCCTCGGCGCTGGCCATGGCCGACGAAGGCGCACGGGTCTTTGCCACCGATATCAACACCGGCGCATTGGCCGATCTCGACCACCCCAATATCGAGGCGTTTCCGCTCGACGCGCGCGACGAGGCCAGCATCCGCGCAGGCGTGGATCGGGCGCAGCCCGACGTGCTCTTCAACTGCGCCGGGTTCGTGCATCACGGCACGGTGCTCGACGCCACCGACGCGGAATGGGACTTCGCCTTCGACCTCAACGTACGCGCGATGTACCGCACGATCCGCGCCGCTCTGCCCGGCATGCTGGAACGCGGTGGCGGAAGCATCGTCAACATGTCCTCGGCCTGCTCCAGCGTCATGGGCGCGCCGAACCGGTTCATCTACGGCACCACCAAGGCCGCCGTCATCGGGCTGACCAAATCGGTGGCCATCGACTACATCAAGCAGGGCATTCGCTGTAACTGCATCTGCCCCGGCACGGTCGAAAGCCCAAGCTGGCACGACCGGGTGAAGCAGCTCGGCGAAGAGATGGGCAGCTATGACAAGGCGCTGGAGCTCTTCGTGTCGCGCCAGCCCATGGGCCGGGTCGCCAGCGCCGACGAGATCGCCGCCCTCGTCGTCTACCTCGCCTCGGACGAAAGCGCCTTCACCACGGGCCACCCGCATATCATCGACGGAGGCTGGTCGGGGCAATGACCGGCCCCCGCTCCATCTTGGTGAGATTACGCCCGAAGGGTCTGGGGGGCAGTCAGCACTCCGGCGGATTCCGGTAGGAAAGAACAGATGACCGACAAGCCCAAACTCCGCAGCCAGCTTTGGTTCAACAACCCCGACGACCGGGAAATGACCGCGCTTTATACCGAGCGTTACCTGAACTACGGGCTGACCCGCGAAGAGCTGCAATCCGGCAAGCCCATTATCGGCATCGCCCAGACCGGCAGTGACCTGTCGCCCTGCAACCGCCATCACCTGGAGCTTGCCAAGCGGGTCCGTGACGGCGTCATCAGCCAGGGCGGCACGGTGATCGAAATCCCGGTGCATCCGATCCAGGAAACCGGCAAGCGCCCCACCGCGATGCTCGACCGCAACCTGGCCTACCTGTCGCTGGTCGAGACCCTTTTCGGCTACCCGATCGACGGGGTCGTGCTGATGATCGGCTGCGACAAGACCACGCCCGCGCTGCTGATGGCCGCCGCCACCGTCAACATCCCCGCCGTCGCGCTTTCCGTCGGCCCGATGCTGAACGGATGGTTCGGCGGCGAACGCACCGGCTCTGGAACCATCGTTTGGAAGGCCCGCGAATTGCTCGCGGCGGGCGAGATCGACGACGACGGTTTCATGGAGATGGTGGCAAGCTCCACCCCCTCGACCGGCTACTGCAACACCATGGGCACCGCGACGACGATGAATTCGCTGGCCGAGGCGCTTGGGATGCAGCTTCCCGGCTCCGCCGCGATCCCCGCGCCCTATCGCGAGCGCGGCCAGATCGCCTATCGCACCGGCCAGCGCATCATCGAAGAGGTCTGGACAGACATGCGGCCGAGCCAGATCATGACCCGCGAGGCGTTTGAGAACGCCATCGTCGTCAATTCCGCCATCGGCGGCTCGACCAACGCGCCGATCCACCTGAACGCGGTCGCCCGCCATCTGGGCGTGCCGCTTGACAACGACGACTGGCAGCGTCTCGGCTACGAAATCCCGCTTTTGGTGAACCTGCAGCCCGCGGGAGAGTATCTGGGCGAGGATTACCACCGCGCCGGCGGCGTGCCTGCGGTCATCGGCGAGTTGCTGCACGCGGGGCTTCTGCCGCATCCCGATGCGATCACGGTCAACGGCAAGACCATGGCGGAAAACTGTGGCGGGTTGCGCAGCCAGAACACGGACGTGATCAAACCTGTCGCCGAACCGATGCTGCAGAATGCCGGCTTCCTCAATCTCAAGGGCAATCTCTTCGACAGCGCAATCATGAAGACCAGCGTGATCAGCGAGGAATTCCGCACCCGCTATCTGGAAACCCCCGGCGATCCCATGGCGTTCGAAGGCCGCGCCGTCGTGTTCGACGGACCCGAGGAATTCCACGCCAGAATCGACGACGAAAGCCTCGGCATCGACGAGCACTGCATCCTGATCATGCGCGGCGCCGGGCCCATCGGCTACCCCGGCGGCGCCGAGGTCGTGAACATGCGGGCACCTGCCTATCTGTTGAAACGCGGCGTCCACGCGCTGCCCTGCATCGGCGACGGGCGCCAGTCGGGCACCTCGGGCTCGCCCTCGATCCTCAACGCCTCTCCCGAGGCCGCAGACGGCGGCGGGCTGGCGCATGTGAAGACCGGCGACCGGCTGCGGATCGATCTGCAAAAGGGCACCGCCGACATGCTGGTTGACGACGCCGAACTGGCGGCCCGCCGCGCCCGGCAGCCGAAGCTGCCGGCCCCCGAAAGCCAGTCGCCCTGGCAGGACATCTTCCGCGACCGGGTACGCCCGTTCAGCGAGGGCATGACGCTGAAAGGCGCCGACGCCCACAGGGACATCGCCCGCAGGCACGTGCCCCGAGACAACCACTGATCACAGGGACCAAGGATTTTCGAAAGTCCTTGGCAAAATTCTTCGGGGAATTTTGGCCCCGCAAAGACCCAAGGAGACAGACATGAAACTCTGCCGCTATGGAAACCCCGGCCAGGAACGCCCCGGCCTGATCGACGCCGACGGAAACATCCGCGATCTCGGCGGCCACGTGACCGATATCGCGGGCGATACCCTGTCCGATACGGGTCTCGAAGCCCTTCGCGCCCTCGACCCCGAAAGCCTGCCTGCCGTCAAGGGACCCGCCCGGTTTGGACCTTGTGTCGGTGGTATCGGCAAATTCATGTGCATCGGGCTGAATTATTCCGACCACGCCCTGGAAACCGGCGCCGAGCCGCCCGAGCATCCGATCCTCTTCATGAAGGCGAACTCGGCCGTCGTCGGCGCCAATGATGACGTCGTCATGCCGCGCGGCTCGGTCTCGACCGATTGGGAGGTCGAACTGGGCGTCGTCATCGGGACGGAATGCAAATACGTCAGCAAAGAGAACGCCCTGGACCACGTGGCGGGATACTGCGTCGTCAACGACGTCTCGGAACGCCACTTTCAAGCCAAGCTTTCCGGTCAATGGACCAAGGGCAAGTCCTGCGACACCTTCGGCCCGACGGGACCCTGGCTGGTGACGCGCGACGAAATCCCGGATCCGCAGGCGCTCGACATGTGGCTCGACGTCAACGGCGCGCGCATGCAGACCGGAAACACGCGCACGATGATCTTTACGGTGGCCGAGATCATCGAACATCTCAGCCAGCTTTTCACCCTGCACCCGGGCGACGTTATCTCGACCGGCACACCGCCCGGCGTCGGCATGGGAATAAAGCCGGACCCGGTCTACCTGAAGGACGGCGATGTCATGGATGTCTGGATCGAAAGGCTCGGCCAGCAGCGCCAGACCGTGAAGGCGGACGCATGACCAAACCGGTCTGCCTCGTCACCGGCGGCGCGACCGAGCGCATGTTCGGCCGGCTCGCAGAGATGTTCGACGTGATCCGTGCCCAGGGCGTCACGGACGCGGTGCTCGACGCCCACGGCGACCGGATCGAATATCTTCTGTCGATGTATCACGGCGGCGTTTCCGGCGCGATGATGGAGCGGATGCCAAACCTCAAGGCGATCTCGAACTACGGCGTCGGCTACGACGCCATCGACACCCCCGCCGCCGTCGCCCGCGGCATCGCCGTCACCCACACGCCCGACGTGCTGAACGACGAGGTCGCAAACACAGCCGTCCTGCTGATGCTGGCCGTCGCGCGTAACTTTCTGGCCGACAACGCCTATCTCAAGGCCGGACGCTGGGCGGCGGAGGGCGAAGCGCCCCTGTCGCGCTCGGTGCGCGGCATGACCGTCGGGATCCTCGGCCTGGGCCGCATCGGTCTGGCCATCGCCGAAAAGCTGCGGGTCTTCGGCGTCGAGGTCGTCTACCATGCCCGCACGCAAAAGGACGCGCCCTATCGCTACTATGCCGATCTGACGGAGATGGCGCGCGACGCCGACATCCTGATCGTCATCACGCCGGGCGGCGCGGCAACGCGGCACCTGGTGAACCGCCAGGTGATGGACGCGCTGGGACCGGACGGCATCCTGATCAACGTTGCCCGCGGCTCGGTCGTCGACGAGGCGGAACTCGTCAACGCCTTGCAGGACGGGCGGTTGGGGTATGCCGGTCTGGATGTGTTCGAAAACGAACCCCACGTCCCGCAGGCGCTCATCGGCATGGACAACGTCACGCTGCTGCCCCATGTCGGGTCCGCGACCGTCGAGACCCGGCAGGCGATGGGCGATCTGGCGGTCAGCAACCTCACCACCTTCCACGCCACCGGCAAGGCAGTCACACCAGTGCCGGAATGCCGCGATCTCTAAGGCGCCGCCGGCCGCCACTTGCGCAGGTGGCCCTTGGCGGGCCAACGTGAAGGGGCTGACTTGCCAAAACCAAGAAGACCGAAATGCCAGCCATCGCCACCATCGAAGCCCGACTGTTCAACATCCCGCTCGACGAGGTGCTGGTCGACGCCAAGCACGGCGACCACACCCATTTTCAGTTGATCACCTGTACGATCACGCTGGACAACGGAAGTCACGGCACCGGCTACACCTATACCGGCGGCAAGGGCGGCCACGCGATCAAGGCAATGGTCGAGCATGACCTGGCCCCCTTCCTGATCGGCCGGGACGCCGCCGAAATCGAAGCGCTCTATGATGCGATGCAGTGGCATGTCCACTATGTCGCCCGCGGCGGCATCGCCAGCTTTGCCATCTCAGCTGTCGACATCGCGCTGTGGGATATCCGCGGCAAGGACACCGCACAGCCGCTTTGGCAAATGGCCGGTGGCCACGGCCGCACGTGCAAGGCCTATTGCGGCGGCATCGACCTGAACTTTCCCCTGCCCAAGCTGCTGGACAGCGTTCGCGGCTACCTCGACCGCGGCTTCAACGGCGTCAAGATCAAGATCGGCCAGCCGACGCTGGCCGAAGACATCGACCGCATCGCCGCCGTCCGCGACCTGATCGGCCGGGATATCGCCTTTATGGTCGACGCCAACTATTCGATGACGGAAGCCCAGGCCATCGAAGCCGCCAATGCCTTCGAACCCTTCGGCCTGCTCTGGTTCGAAGAGCCGATCATCCCCGACGATTTCGAGGCATACGGCCGTATCGCGGATGTAACCGGCATGCCGCTCGCCATGGGCGAGAACCTGCATATCATCGAAGAGTTTCGCCACGCCGCCCGCTGGTCGAAGCTCAGTTACCTGCAGCCCGACGCCAGCAACTGCGGCGGCATCACCGGCTGGCTCAGGGTCGCCGCGCTTTGTGCCGAGATCGGCATCCCCGTCTGCAGCCATGGCATGCAGGAGTTGCATGTCAGCCTGATGGCCGGCCAGCCGCAGTCCGGCTGGCTCGAGGTCCACTCCTTCCCCATCGACCGCTACACCCGCCGCCCGCTGGTGGTCAAAGACCACCTTGCCGTCGCCCCGAACAAACCCGGGACGGGGGTGAAATTCGACTGGAAGGTGCTGGCGGCCTACGAAGTCTAGAGCGCGAAATGTTGTGCGTGAATCGTAGGTTTTTTTTTGGTCTGGAGCGGACGCTTGCACACAACCCTTGGCGCGGATTCAAGGGGCGTAGCCCCGCTGCGCTATCGCCGACCCGCTCCGAAGGGGAGGCGATTTTTTGCTGGTACTGGCTTATCGCATTAAGTTCGTTCGGACTTTGCTGGCATAAACCGAGCCGTTCAAAGGTGTGGATCGCCTCCCCGCGGGTCGGCGATGGCACTGCTTCTCGCTACATCAACTACGTCCCCTCCAGACCAGATCCGGTCGAACATGCGCTTACCGACGTTCATCGCAATCGACGGTTTGTTGGCGCGTCACAGACCCGTCGGGCCGGCTTGCTGGGCTTCCAGGTGCCGGTGCAGCAATCCAACCCTAAACGGCCGAGATGAACGCCGCGATCCGGCCCGCGATCTCGTCCGGCGCCTCCTCATGCGCCAGATGTCCCAGTCCCGGCAGGATTTCGACCTGCGCGCCGGGCACGGCCGCGGCCGCGCTCTGGGACACACGCGGCGGGACCGTCCGGTCGTACGCACCGGCCAGAAACAGCGTCGGCACGTCGATCTGATCAAGCCGCGACAACAATCCGTCAAGCCGCCATTGCGCCATCATGGTCAACGCGCCCTTGACGTGGTCCGGATCCCGCACGAGCGGCAGGTAACTGTCCAGCGCCGCGTCATCGACTGCGGATCCCGTCGACCCCAGCAACGCCGCGACCTGCCGCCGCCTGCCGGCCAGCGCCGAAAACACCGACGCCGTGAAAGGCACCGCCGCCAGACCCTTGGCAATCACCGGAAACAGAACGCCGGCCAATCCGTCGAACTTGCCGAGCGCTGCATTCAGGCCGACGACAGCCCCCGGTTTGCGTTCGGCGACTTCACAAAGGCGCAAGGCGATGGCCGCGCCTGCCGAATGGCCGACGATGGCATCCGGCACCAGATCCTCTTGAACGCACAGCGCGTGCAGGTTCGCGGCCATTCCGTCGAGACCGCTCGACGCCGGCGGGCCAAGGCTGGTGAACCCGTGCCCGGGTAAATCCACAGCCGCGACGCGAAAGGTCTGCGCAAGCGCCGGAAACACATCCCGCCAGCTTGAGGTCGAGGCCCCCGCCCCGTGCAGCAGCAGCACGGTCTTGCCGGTTCCGGCGGTCTGTAGATGCCAGCGATGCGGGGCGCAGCGGACCTGGCGCGAGGCCGCCCGATTGGGCCAACCGTCGGGCGGCGGCCACGTCATGGGCCTACCCTGCCATCGCCGATGAAATCTGCTGCGACAACCGCTGCGACTGTGCGCGCGGCAGGGGCAGATACCACGCCCCCATCTGCGCCGACAGCTCCTGCAGCGCGGGCTGCGGCCGCGGCGCGGTATCGATCATAAGTGCCGCGGTCCCGGCATGGGCGATCCGCCGGGCGATGTGAATCGCGTCCGACCGGGCGGCGGCGCGGTCGGCAGAGCCATCGAGCGCGATATTCGCCCGTCCGTCCGACAGAACCGCGATGGTCGGTGTCATCCCCCGCAGCCGTTCCAGTTCCGCCAGCGCGGCGGCCGCCTGCAGCCCGGCCGCCATCGGGGTCCCTCCCCCGCCCGGCAGCGCCGCCAGCCGGCGTTTGGTCTGCACCAGCGACCGGGTCGGCGGCAGCAGCAGTTCGGCCTCCTGCCGCCGGAACGCGATCAGCGCCACGTGATCGCGCCGCGCATAGGCCTCTGCCAGCAGCAGCTCCACCGCCCCCTTCGCCTCGGCCAGCCGCGACGCCGCGGCAGAGCCCGAGGCATCGACCGCAAAGATCAGCAGGCGGTCCGATTTCTCTTCATAGCGCTTGATCCGGATGTCCGAGGCGCGAAACAGGATGCCGTCGCGCCCCGGCGACAACGCCTTGCGCATCCGTTGCCAGGGGGCGGCGGCCCGCAGGGTCGAGATCAGGTCGATCCGCGCGCCACTGCCCAACTGTCCGGGGCGCGAAGGCAAAGGGCGGCCGCGCCGGTTTCCGTGCCGCGCCGCGCCGCTGCCCGCCGCGCCCTTGGCCCTGCGCGCGGCCCGCTCGCTTGCCAGACGCTCCAGAACATCCCGTGGCAGAGCGGCTTTCACCGCCTCCAGCAGCAATTCTTGCTGGGACAGATCCTCGATGTCCCGATCCTGTGCGGGCCGATCGGCTGCCTCCGGTTCGGGTGTCGGCTGATCCTCCGGCTCGTCGGGGGGCACCTCCAGGCTCAGCGCCCGATGCGCCAGAACAAGACCGGCACCCACGGCGAGATCCTCCTCGCAAACCTCCGTGCGGCCCTGAATTCCGGCATGGGCCCGCGCCGCCCTGGCGGCCAGCAGGGGCGCGCGCAGACTGGGAATGCCCAGCCGCGCCGCCAGCACGGTCAGATGTTCGAGGTCCTGCCCGGTCAGGCGCACCGATTCCAGAATGGGATGCTTCAAGCCCTCGCCAAGCCTTGGCGCCAAGGTACAGTCCCGCCACGACACGCCTTCCAGATCGATGTAGATACCGAGGCGATCCGACAACGCCCCGCTCAGCCCGTCCTCGCCTTCATCCAGCGCGATCACGGCACAGTCGCCCCGGTCCAGCGCCTGCCCCAGCCGGGCGGACAATCCGGCGGCACACTGCTCTGCCATCGGCAGCAACAGCACGGACGGCCTCGACAGCAGTCCGGGCCGCTCCATCAGCCGGCCATCGCTCAGCGCGCTCGACCAGTCGAACCCGCCGTAGAGAACCGCGTCGTCGCTGCCCGGCGGGATCTTGACCAGCGGCAACGGAAACCGCACCGCGCGCACATGCTGCAGAAACCGGTCGCGCACCGGCCCGGACCGGGCCCTCACCCAAAGACCGGCCAGACCGACCGGGTCGAGCGCGAATAGCTCCAGCGCCAGCATCGCGTGCTGCCATTGCCGTTCGCCGTCGGTCAGCCGAACACCTCCTCCAGTGCGCGCATCACGCGCGTACCCGATCCCGCCTCATCCAGCGGATCCCGGCGCAGCCGGTGCCTGAGCGACGAGGCCGCCACGCGGCGCAGATGATCCCGGTCGATAGCACTGGCATTCTCGAAAGCCGCCAGCGCGCGGGCAGCCTTCAGCATCGTCAATTCTCCGCGCAGTCCGTCCGAACCCAGTGCAACGCAAAGCTCGGCGCAATCCCGCAGCACATCGTCGCCGGTCCGCACGCCCGCCAGATCCTCGCGCGCCTGCAGAATCCGGTTCCGCAACTTGGTATCCGCCGCCCGCCAGCGCCGCATGAACGCGGCGTTGTCGACCTCATAGGCGCCGCGCCGTTTGATCACTTCGATCCGCTCGGCAATGTCGGCGGGCGACGCGACCTCGACCGACAAGCCGAACCTGTCCAGCAGTTGCGGGCGCAGTTCCCCTTCTTCGGGGTTGCCGGAGCCGACCAGCACGAACCGCGCCGCATGCCGGATCGACAGGCCTTCGCGCTCCACCAGATTCTCGCCCGACTGGGCGACGTCGAGCAGCAGATCGACGATATGGTCCTCGAGCAGGTTCACCTCGTCGATATAGAGGTACCCGCGGTTGGCCCGTGCCAGCAGCCCGGGCTCGAACGCCTTTTCGCCGCGGGTCAGGGCACGCTCGATATCCAGCGCGCCGACGACGCGGTCCTCGGTGACGCCCAGGGGCAGATCGACCACCGGGGTCGGTCTCTTGACGACGCGGGCGGAGTTCAGTTCGACCCAGTCCGGGCAATCCTCTGGTCTTTCCGAGTTGACCGGACAGTCCGCAACGGCGCTGATCTTCGGCAGCAGCGCCGCCAGCGCGCGCACGGCAGTGGACTTTCCGGTCCCGCGATCGCCGAATACCAGCACCCCACCGATGCCGGGATCGATGGCCGTCAGCACCATCGCCTGTTTCATCTCGTCCTGCCCGACGATGGCGGAGAACGGAAAGGGCTGCACGCTCATGCCGCCTTTGCCCCGGCCGCCGCCAGCGGGCTTGCCCCGCCCCAGCTACCGCGATCACCTGCAATCTGAAAGCGCGCGTACAGCTCTTCGCTGAACCAGTTCCCGTCGCGCACGGCCCGGATCGCGCGCGCATGCGGCCCGTCGGCGCGGGCAAAGGCGTTCATCGACGCCTGGTCGGGCCAGATCGAAAACGTTACCTGGTGCAGCCAGGGCACCTCGCCGATACCGATCTTGAACATCACGTTGGGATCGGCGCCGATGACGTCGGATATGCCCGGCGCGCGCCGCCAGAACCGCAACAGGACCTTGGGCTTGATCGTCGCCCGCGTCAGCGCCGCAATCGGCCCCGCCAGCGTGCGCTCGGCCGGCGCGAAGGGCGCTGTGCCCGACCACCCGCCGCGGGCCGAGGTCGGGTTCAGAAACACCGTCCAGTCCTCGACCGACCGCGCCTTGTAGCTTTGAAAGACCGGCGCCTCCGCCGTCCGCGCGCGCGCAATCTCCTCCGACGGCCACACCGCCAGAACCGCATAGACCGCCGTATTCGGCAGCGGCGTGAATCCCTCGCCCGTCCCGGACCCGCAGAGCTTCCAGAACCCGATATCCGGCACCTTCGGCAACGCCAGCCGCGCCGCGCCCATCATGCCGAACGCCCAGGCCCGCGCGCCGAGGCTGCCGAAGCGGTAGAAGCTAAGACTGACCGTTTGAATCGTCCGACCTCCTAAAACGCCGAAGTGTCAACTCAATCTGACACAGCTGCCGGGCCTTGGAAACCCGTAGTGCGTTGACACGGCAAGATTGAACAGCAGGATTGTAAACTTTGCTAGACAATGTATCGTATATTCATGTTGACAAGAGTCGCTCCGTACCCGGCCAGTCCCGCCCCTGGCGACACCCGCGCCCACGCGGTGGTGATCGGCGCGGGGCTCGGCGGGCTCGCCTCGGCCATGCGGCTGGGCGCCAAGGGCTACCGCGTCACCGTGCTCGACCGGCTCGACCGCCCCGGCGGACGCGGATCCTCGATCGTGCAAAACGGCCACCGCTTCGACCTCGGGCCCACCATCGTGACCGTTCCGCAGGTCTTCCGCGAGCTTTGGGCCGCCTGTGGCCGAGATTTCGATGCCGAGGTCGATCTCCGCCCGCTCGACCCGTTCTACGAAATCCGTTGGCCCGACGGCAGCACCTTCACCGCCCGCCAGGACACCGATGCCATGCGCGCCGAGGTTGCGCGGCTGTCGCCCGGGGACCTCAAAGGCTACGACAGGTTTCTCAGGGACAGCGAACGCCGCTATACGTTCGGATTCGAAGATCTCGGTCGCCGTCCGATGAACGAGCTGTGGGAACTGATCAAGGTCCTGCCCACCTTCGCGATGCTCCGCGCCGACCGGTCGGTCTATGCCCACGCCGCCAAACGCGTGAAGGACGAACGCCTGCGCATGGCCCTGTCCTTTCACCCGCTTTTCATCGGCGGCGACCCGTTCCACGTCACATCGATGTATATCCTCGTCAGCCATCTCGAAAAGGAATTCGGCGTCCACTATGCCATGGGCGGTGTCCAGGCAATCGCCGACGCCATGGCGCGTGTCGTGAAATCCCAGGGCGGACAGGTTGTGCAAGGCGCCGAAGTCGACGAAATCGTGGTTCGGCGCGACAGGGCCAGAGGGGTCCGCCTCGCCGGCGGCGAAACGATCCCTGCCGATATAACCGTCTCCAATGCCGATGCCGGCCACACCTATAACTGGCTTTTGCGCAACCAGGCCAAGCGCCGCTGGACCCCGCCGCGACTGAAACGCACCCGTTGGTCGATGGGCCTTTTCGTCTGGTATTTCGGCACGCGCAATTCCCGCCACCTGTGGCCCGATGCCGGCCATCACACCATCCTCAACGGCCCCCGTTACCGGGGTCTCGTGCGCGACATCTTCATCCGTGGCCACCTGGCCGACGACATGAGCCTGTACGTCCACCGTCCCACGGTCACGGACCCAGGCGCGGCGCCCTACGGCGACGACACGTTCTACGCGCTCTCGCCGGTCCCGCATCTGGGTTTCGACGATCCGGTCGACTGGACCGCCCAGGCGGAAACCTACCGGCAAAAGGTTCAGAACATGCTCGAAGAGCAACTGCTTCCCGGCCTTGGCGACCGTCTGTCCGCCAGCCTCGTGTTCACGCCCGACGACTTCCGCAACCGCTATCTCAGCCCGTACGGCGCAGGCTTTTCGATCGAACCCCGGATCCTGCAATCCGCCTGGTTCCGCCCGCACAACGTCAGCGAGGAGCTGTCCGGCCTGTATCTTGCGGGCGCAGGCACACATCCCGGCGCGGGCCTGCCGGGCGTCGTCTCGTCGGCCGAGGTGCTGGCAAAGCTGGTGCCCGACGCCGAAACCGTCCCGGGAACGATGAAAATGGCAGCCGAATGATCGACCCGCGCGATATGGACCACTGCCGACAGGCGATCAGGGTCGGGTCGCTGTCGTTTCACACGGCCTCGAAACTGCTGCCCGCCAGGGTGCGCGACCCCGCGCTGGCGCTCTATGCCTTCTGCCGTCTGGCAGACGACTCGGTGGATGAGCATCAGGAAAAGGCCGACGCCGTCCTGTCCCTGCGCGACCGGCTCGATCTGGTCTATGCCGGCCGACCCAGAAACGCGCCCGCCGACCGGGCCTTTGCGGCCGTTGTCGAGGATTTCGATATGCCGCGCGCCCTGCCCGAGGCGCTGCTTGAAGGTCTCGCCTGGGATGCCGTGGGGCGGCAGTACCAGACGCTCAGCGAGCTTCTGGACTATTCCGCCCGCGTTGCCTCTGCCGTCGGCGCCATGATGGCGGTGCTGATGCGTGTCCGCGATGCCGACGCGCTGGCCCGGGCCTGCGACCTGGGACTGGCGATGCAGCTGACCAACATCGCCCGGGATGTGGGCGAGGATGCACGTGCCCGCAGGCTCTATCTGCCGCTCGACTGGATGGCCGACGCCGGGATCGACCCTCAGGCGTTCTTTGCCGATCCGCTGCCCGATGATCAGATCCGCGATATGGTGCGCCGCCTGCTGCGCACCGCCGACCGCTTCTACTACCGGTCGGAACCGGGCATCCAGGCACTGCCGATCGGTTGCCGCCCCGGAATTTTCGCCGCACGCTATATCTACGCGGGCATCGGCGGGGCCATTCGGCGCAACGGTTACGACACCGTGTCGTGGCGCGGCCGGACGACCAAGGGACAAAAGATCGGCTGGCTCGGGCTCTCGATGCTGCGCTCGGGATTGACCGCGGTCATGCCGCGATCCGCCGTGCTCCATGCCGCGCCCGCGCCCGAGGTCGCGTTTTTGGTCGATGCCGCCGCCCGTGCCCGCACGCAGCCGCGCGGCGACTGGGGCGAGGGACGGTCCGGCGCGCTGTTGTCCATCTTTGCCCAACTCGAGGCGAACGACCAGGCGCAACGCAGTCTTTGATGCATCACCGGAACATGCTAGGTCCACGGCATGGACTTCTTCGTCTTCGCGATCTTCCTCGCAGCCTGTTTTGCCGCCGGCACCACCGGTGCGGCGTTCCCACCGGGCGCGTGGTATGACAGCCTGCGCAAGCCCGGCTGGACCCCGCCGAACTGGCTGTTCCCCATCGCCTGGACGGTTCTTTACGTTCTGATCGCGTGGGCGGCTGCACGTGTCGCCTTTATTCCCGGCAATGGCGTGGCTTTGGCCTTTTTCGCGCTGCAGTTTTCGCTCAATACGCTCTGGACTCCTGTCTTCTTCGGGCTGCGGCGGCTGGGGCAAGGCATGGCTGTGCTGGCGGCGCTTTGGGTCTCGGTTGCCGGCATGCTGGTCTTCAGCGCGGTTCTCGACCGGATCGCGGCGCTGATGCTGATTCCGTATCTGATCTGGGTCAGTTATGCGGGTGCGCTGAATTTCTGGATCTGGCGAAACAACAAACCGGACGCGCCTGTCGAAGCCGCCTAATCCTCAAAGCTCCACCCGGCCCGCCGTGGCACCCGTACCGCCAGCATTGGCTTTAGAAGGGGCGAGGCGAACCGGTTCAGATCCAGCGCCTCGTGCACCCCCACCGTCTCGTCCCCATGAATCTTGGTCCTGACGGCCGATCTGGAATAGAACGGCGCGTCCAGCATCGCCTTTACCTGATGCGGCCGGAATCCCGCATCCGCCCGCGTCTCGCGCCGCAATGCCCACAATGTCCGGTTCATCCGGGCCTTCGGCGGCGCGGGCGTCACCTCGGCCCGGCCATCCTTTTCAAACCGGACCCCCACCGCCAGCTCGCTTCCGTCGCGGCGGGCCGCGTCGTAAAAACAAACCGATCCACGCCGATGCGGAAACCGGCCCCAGGTCCAATAGCTGAAATCCTGCTCTAGCGCGCGGGTCCCGAAATTCGCATCGAAATACCCGTGCCCCGTCCATTGCCAGCCCCGGTTCAGGTCGACCTCGATATGGCTGGTCGGCGCGAAGGGCCGCCAGATATGCGTGCCATCCCCGATCAGCGGCATCTCTACACCGGTGACGGCCGACGGCGTTACCGTGATCCGTCCCCTGACGCGGCTGATCAGCGGCAGCGATGAGATCTCATCGACATCGATCACCAGCCTGCCGCCGACCCACCGCATCGAACTCGGTCCCACCTGGAACACATCCCGCGACGTCCTGAGCGCGCGTTCCCCACGGTCGGTCATCGTGAAGCGCCCGCCGGGGCCATAGGTGGCCACGTTGATGCAGCAGTGGTTCGCCGGCCGCTTCCGCCCGGACCAGCGGTACCAGGGCGAGAAGACGGACCCTATGAAACCGATGACCGAGACCGCGCGCGTCCCGTCATCGCTGATCCCGTCGACATACCACCAGGCGTAGCCGTTGGACGGGACGTCGAGGTGGAAGTTAGGTCCGTCAAGATCGCCTCGGCCGCGTGCGCGCCGGAGAGGGTCGCCATCGGCACCCCCGCCCCCGGATGCGCCCCGCCGCCGGCCAGGTACAGTCCCGGCAACCGTGTCCGCGCGGTCGGCCGCCTGAACGCCGCCATCAGGCCATGCGGGCTCCGCCCGTAGAGGGATCCCTGACTGGCGGGAAACAGCCGGGCGAACCCCGCGGGCGTCGTCACGGCCTCCGGGCCCGGTGCTGGATCGAAGATCAGGCCAAACCGGCGCAGCGTTTCGAAGGTCCGTATCAGACATTGCTCGGGCTCCTCCGGCGCACCCGTTCCCGTGGGCGCACCGTTCATGATGATTTCGAACCGTTCCAGGCCATCCGGCGAGGCCCCCGCGCCACGGTCCTGGGCGCAGACGTAGAGTGTGGGATCCTGCGGCGGTAATCCGGCGCCGATGGGCCCGAACTCTTGCTGGGGGTCGCTGCCGAAGAACACATTGTGATGTGTCAGGTCCGGACCGCTGGGTTTCGCGGCAAAGCTCCAGACATACGCCGATAGACTGCGCGGCGTTGCGGCACTTTGCGGCACCGACCGGGCAGACGGACCGCCCAAGAGGCCGGTCGTCAGGGCAGCGGGATCGCCGTTGAAGACAACGCGGCCTGCAGGCAGGCACCGGCCATCGGCCAGGTGAACCGCGCCGACGGCGCCGTCCCGCACCTCAATCCGCTCGGCATGTGCACCGAAGATCAGTCGCGCACCTTGCGACCCGGCGACCCGCGCCATTGCCCGCGCCAGTTGGTGCATGCCGCCCTGCACCGCCCAAACCCCCTGTTCTTCGGCCCGCCAGATCAGGCCCAGAACGGCGGGCGAACGGAACGGCGAGCCGCCGACATATGTCGCGTATCGCCCGAAGAGTTGCCGCAAGCGCGGGTCGCTGAATTGTTTCGCCAGGGATCGCGCGAGGGTGCGGAGCGGCGCCATATGGCGGATCAGACCCGGGTCTTTCAGGACATGCGCCGTCAGTTTTGCAAAGCTGGGCGACCGCGCCTGCATCATCGGGACATCGAAGGCGTCAAACAACCGAACTGCGCTGTCGCAGAACCCGAGGAATTCCGCTTCGGCCCTGCTGCCGGCAAACTCTCTTACGGCCTTGGCGCTGGCTTGCCGGTCGGCATACAGATCCAGACCGGACCCGTCCGGCCACCAATGCCGCGCCAGAACGGGCTCGGGAACCAGCGTTACATGGGCCGCGAGCGCGTCGCCCACATCCGCAAACAGTCGGTCAAACACGTGCCGCATCGTCAGCACCGTCGGCCCCGCATCCACCGGTCCGGCCGCACTGTCGACCGTCCGCATCTTGCCGCCGGGGGCAGCGTGGCTGTCGACCAGGGTGACATCCAGTCCGGCATGCGCAAGGCGCATCGCCGAAGCGAGCCCGCCCATCCCGGCGCCGATCACCACCACTTTGTCCCGCCCGCTGATCATATCTGGATTGTTGACTCGACGGCAGCGGCTGTCCAGTATGATTTACACATACTGTAAGCTTTGGCTTACAATTGGATGGAACCGACGGAGACGTGCATGCCCCTGAAGTCCAGAATCGAAATGGCGATCGCACAGTCGATTGCGCGCGGCCAGGGTCAGGCGGCGCCGCCGAAACTGGCAGCCGCTCTCGACTATGCGGTGGCGCCGGGCGGCGCACGGATTCGCCCGACGATCTGCCTGAGTGTGGCTTTGGCCTGCGGCGACGACATGCCAGAGCTATCGAACGCCGCCGCGGCGGCGTTGGAACTCATCCATTGCGCCAGCCTCGTCCACGACGACTTGCCCTGTTTCGACGACGCCGACATCCGCCGCGGAAAACCGTCGGTCCACCGCGCGTATTCCGAGCCGTTGGCGCTGTTGACCGGCGACAGCCTGATCATCATGGCCTTCGACACGCTGGCGCGCGCTGGCGACGCCGAAGCAAGGCGGGCGCTGGAACTGGTGCGGATCCTGTCCAACCGCTCGGGCATGCCGAACGGTATCTGCGCGGGCCAGGGCTGGGAAAGCGAAGAGATGGTCGACCTGTCGGCGTATCACTGCGCCAAGACCGGCGCGTTGTTCATCGCCGCGACCCAGATGGGGGCGGTCGCCGCCGGGCAGGAGGCCGAACCCTGGTACGAGTTGGGCGCACGGATCGGCGAAGCGTTTCAGGTCGCCGACGATCTGCGCGACGCGCTTTATGACGAAGCAACGTTGGGCAAGCCCGCCGGTCAGGACGACCTGCACGACCGGCCGAATGCCGTTGCGTCGCTGGGTGTTGACGGGGCGATCCAGCGGCTGAAGGACATCCTCGGCGGAGCCATCGCCTCGATCCCGTCCTGCCCGGGCGAAGCTGCGCTGGCGCAGATGGTGACATCCTATGCGGAAAAGGTGACGCCGGTCGCCCCCGCGACCAGCCCCGTTCGCCAGCGCGCCTGACATGACCGATACCCGGCACGAGGGCGCGCCGGCCCGGGCCAAGCCGCGGATCAGCCTGTCGGGCTGGTGCAACCAGCTTGCCGCGTCGCGGCGGTTTCAACGCTGGGCCGCCCGGTTTCCCCTGACCAGAGGGATCGCGCGCCGCGAAGGCGAGGCGTTGTTTGATCTGGTGTCGGGATTTGTCTACAGCCAGGTCCTGCTGGCGCTGGTGGAATTGCGGCTGCTGCGCCGGCTGGCAGAACGTCCGGCAAATGCTGAAAGCCTGGCCGGCGCCGTGGCGGTTCCGGCCGAGCGGCTTGAGACTCTGCTCCGCGCAGGCGCTGCGCTGGGCCTGCTGAAGCAGCGCCGGGACGGTAGATTTGCGTTGGCCCGGCGCGGCGCATCGCTGTTAGGTGTGCCTGGGCTGGACGCCATGATCCGGCACCATCGGGTCTTGTACCGCGACCTCGAGGATCCGGTGGCGTTTCTGCGCGGCGAGACCGAGACCGAACTGGCCGGATTTTGGCCCTATGTCTTCGGCGCCGCATCTGCGGAAGATCCCGGATCTGCGCAGACCTATTCAGAGTTGATGGCCGACAGTCAGGTGCTTGTGGCCGAGGACGTTCTGCAGACCGTCGGCCTTTCCGGCGTCGACCACCTTCTGGACGTCGGCGGCGGGACCGGAGCCTTTCTGGCGGCCGTGGGGCGGGAATATCCCGAGTTGAAAATGTCGCTGTTCGATCTGCCGGCAGTGGTGCCGGGGGCGCAGGACCGACTCGGGGCTGCGGGCTTGGCGGACCGTGTGTCGATCACAGCCGGATCGTTCCGCGACGACCCGCTGCCGGGAGGCGCGGATGCCGTGAGCCTGATTCGCGTGCTCTATGATCATTCCGAAGAAACGGTTGCCGCCCTGCTGCACAGGGTCCGGGACGTGTTGCCGCCGAATGGGCTGATCTTGGTGTCCGAACCGATGCTGGGCGACAGCCGGCCGGAAAAGGCCGGGGACGCCTATTTCGCGTTTTATTGTATGGCGATGCGAACGGGACGGACCAGATCGGCCGGCCAGATTGCCGGATTGCTGCAAGCTGCGGGGTTTGTGGACATCAGCGCCCCGAGACCGCGCCGGCCGTTCGTGACCAGTGTCGTTACCGCCCGCACACCGTCTGTCTAGCCCACCGTACATCGATTGTCAGAATTTGTTGACAGTTGAGAGTGTAACATTAAACTTACACCAGCCCGCGCGTTTTCGGGCTGAGTCTCGGCCATTCCGGTCGAACCCTTGGGGAGATGCAGGTGCACGCCACCGCGGTAATATTGTCCGGATCAAGAGCGCTGACCCTTGAGAACGTCGCGTTGACCTCGCCGGAGCCGGCCGATCTGGTCGTCGAGATCACGCATTCCGGCATTTCCACCGGCACCGAGAAACTGTTTTGGACCGGTCAGATGCCGCCATTCCCCGGAATGGGCTATCCGCTGGTGCCCGGCTACGAATCGGTCGGCGAAGTGGTCGAGGCCGGGTCGGAGACCACGTTCAAGACCGGCGACCGTGTCTTCGTGCCCGGGGCGAATTGTTATCAGGATGCCCGGGGTCTGTTCGGCGGCGCGTCGCGAAGGCTGGTCACGGCGGCAGATCGCGTGACCAAAGTCGACGCAGGTCTTGGTGCCGAGGGCGCCCTGCTGGCACTGGCCGCCACGGCGCGGCATGCCATGGCCGGGCTCGACAAGCGCCCGCCCGACCTGATTGTCGGCCACGGCGTCCTGGGCCGCCTGCTGGCTCGAATGACCATCGCCGCGGGTGCACCGGCGCCGACGGTCTGGGAGATCGACGCCAACCGCGTTCCCGGCGCCACGGGCTATACCGTCCTCAACCCCGAGCGCGACGAGCGCCGCGACTACCGCTCGATATACGACGCCTCGGGTAACGGCGATCTGTTGAACACGCTGATCGGCCGGATCGCCAAGGGCGGCGAAATCGTGCTGGCCGGCTTCTACACCGATCCGATTTCCTTCGCCTTTCCACCCGCCTTCATGAAGGAGGCGCGGATGCGGATTGCCGCCGAATGGACGCGCGACGACCTGCTTGCCACCCGGCAGTTGATCGAGGCCGGTGCCTTGTCGCTGGACGGCCTGATTACCCATCGCGCCAATGCCTCGGAGGCGGCCGAAGCCTATGAAACGGCGTTTGCCGATCCGGCATGTCTGAAGATGATCCTCGACTGGAAGGGGCACGCATGACCCTCGATATCCCGAACCTGCGCGGCTATGACGCCAAGCTGAAGGACGAGGCGGCGGAGGAGCCGACGCTCGAGGTGCCGCAGGGTGCGCCGACCAAAAAGACGCAGATCATCGCGATCTACGGCAAAGGCGGCATCGGCAAGTCGTTCACGCTGGCGAACCTGAGCCACATGATGGCCGAGATGGGTAAACGCGTGCTGCTGATCGGCTGCGACCCGAAATCCGACACGACGTCGCTTCTGTTCGGCGGCAAGGCCTGTCCGACGATCATCGAAACGTCGACGCAAAAGAAACTGGCCGGTGAGGAAGTGCAGATCGGCGATGTGTGCTTCAAGCGCGGCGGTGTCTTCGCGATGGAGCTTGGCGGGCCGGAAGTCGGACGCGGCTGCGGCGGGCGTGGCATCATTCATGGCTTCGAGCTCTTGGAAAAACTCGGTTTCCATGACTGGGACTTCGACTACGTCCTTCTCGACTTTCTGGGCGACGTGGTTTGCGGCGGTTTCGGCCTGCCGATCGCCCGCGACATGGCGCAGAAGGTCATCCTGGTCGGCTCGAACGATCTGCAAAGCCTCTACGTCGCCAACAATGTCTGCTCGGCCGTAGAATATTTCCGCAAGCTGGGCGGCAATGTCGGCGTCGCGGGTCTGGTGATCAACAAGGACGACGGCACCGGCGAGGCGGCGGCCTTTGCGCGTGCGGTCGATATTCCCATCCTGGCCAGCATTCCGGCGGACGAGGACCTGCGCCGGAAATCGGCCAACTACCAGATCGTGGGCACGAAGGCGGGGCCGTGGGGCGATATGTTCACCGAGCTTGCTGCCAACGTGGCCGACGCGCCACCCCTTCGGCCCACGCCCCTGTCACAAGACGGATTGCTGGAACTGTTCAGCGCCGAGGAAACCGGCGCAGGCTTTGTGCTGGAACCCGCGACGGACGAGGACATGCGCGGGCCGGACGCCAAGCCAAGGCAGTCGCTTGAGGTCATTTACGACGAGGTCTGAGTGGATCGCGAAGTCACATACGACACCGCCCACGAGGCAGAGGTGACGCTGGGCCAGGACCGGGACGAGGCCCCGGATCACGTCCGGGGCGGCGACGGTTTGGGGTGCCATGCGGGAGCCGGCCAGATGGCGGCCGCGGCACGGTCGGCGGGCAAGTCCGAGTTGCTGGATCAATACGCGAAGGACTATCCACAGGGACCGCATGACAAGCCGCAGTCGATGTGTCCGGCCTTCGGATCCCTGCGTGTGGGGCTGCGGATGCGGCGGGTTGCGACGGTTCTGTCGGGATCGGCCTGCTGCGTCTACGGGCTGACCTTCGTGTCGCATTTCTACGGCGCGCGGCGGTCGGTCGGGTATGTTCCGTTCAACTCGGAAACCCTGGTGACGGGCAAGCTGTTCGAAGACATCCGCGACTCGGTCCATGAGCTGGCCGATCCGGACCGTTACGATGCCGTGGTGGTGACGAACCTGTGCGTGCCGACAGCGTCCGGCGTGCCGCTGCGGCTTTTGCCCAAAGAGATCAACGGCGTGCGGATTATCGGCATCGATGTGCCCGGCTTTGGCGTGCCGACCCATGCCGAGGCGAAGGATGTGTTGGCCGGCGCGATGCTGGGCTATGCACGGGCCGAGGCCGAGGCCGGGCCGGTTCAGGCGCCCGTGGGCGGTAAGTCGGACAGACCGACGGTAACGCTGCTGGGCGAGATGTTTCCGGCCGACCCGGTGGTGATCGGGCGGCTTCTGGATCCGCTGGGCCTGGCCGTCGGGCCAACCGTACCGTGCCGCGAGTGGCGAGAGCTATATGCGGCGCTCGATTGCGGGGCGGTTGCGGCGGTCCACCCGTTCTACACGGCGGCGATGCGGGAGTTCGAGGCAGCCGGGCGGCCGATCGTCGGCTCGGCACCTGTGGGTCATGACGGAACGGCGGCCTGGCTGGCCGATGTTGGCGACGCCTTTGGACTGGCCGCCGAAAAAGTGGCGGCGGCGCAGAATGGTTTCCTCCCCGCGATCACGGCCGCCCTTGCCGCCGCGCCCGTCAAAGGGACGATCACACTGTCGGGCTATGAAGGCTCCGAATTGCTGGTCGCGCGCCTGCTGGTCGAGAGCGGCGCGGACGTACCCTATGTGGGGACGGCCTGCCACCGGACCCAGCAATCCCGCGCAGACCGGGAGTGGCTGGAAGCGAAGGGTGTCAAGGTCAAATATCGCGCCTCGCTGGAAGACGATTGCGCGGCGATGGAGGCGGTGAAGCCCGATCTTGCCATCGGCACGACACCGGTGGTGCAGAAGGCGAAAGAACTGGGAATCCCGGGGCTCTACTTCACCAATCTGATCTCTGCGCGGCCGTTGATGGGACCTGCCGGAGCGGGATCGCTGGCACAGGTCGTCAATGCCGCCATCGCCAACAAGGGCCGCATGGATCACATGCGCGCCTTCTTCGACGGTGTGGGCCACGGTGACACGGCGGGCGTCTGGGAAGGCGATCCGAACCTGCGTCCGGACTTTCGTGCACTGCACCAGAAAAAGCTGGACCGCCAGGCCAGGGCGGCCAAAGCGGCGGAGATGATCTGATGCGCTTTGAAAGCCCGAAAACCGCTGTCGGAAAAACGTCGGACTTTCACCGGGCTTTCGTCGGACCCGATGAGGCCCGCCCATGCTGATCCAGGACCATGACCGGGCGGGCGGATATTGGGGGGCGGTCTATGCCTTTTGCGCCGTCAAGGGCCTGCAGGTCGTGATCGACGGGCCGGTCGGGTGCGAGAACCTGCCGGTGACCTCGGTTCTGCACTACACCGACGCGCTGCCGCCGCACGAGTTACCCATCGTCGTCACAGGGCTCGGTGAGGAAGAGCTGGGGCGCGACGGAACCGAAGGCGCGATGAAGCGGGCATGGGGAACGCTCGATCCCGCCTTGCCGGCGGTTGTCGTCACGGGCTCGATTGCCGAGATGATCGGCGGCGGGGTGACGCCGCAGGGTACGAATATCCAGCGTTTCCTGCCGCGGACCATCGACGAGGATCAGTGGGAAGCGGCCGACCGGGCAATGACCTGGATTTTCACAGAATTCGGCATGACCAAGGGGCGGATGCCGCCGGAGAAGAAGCGCGAAGACGGCGCAAAGCCAAGGGTGAATATCCTCGGACCGATGTACGGCACGTTCAACATGCCCTCGGATCTCGCCGAGATCCGGCGGCTTGTCGAGGGCATCGGCGCCGAGATCAACATGGTGATGCCGCTGGGCGCGCATCTGGCCGAGATGCGTAACCTGGTGAATGCCGACGCGAACGTTGTGCTGTACCGCGAATTCGGACGCGGGCTGGCCGAGGTCTTGGGCAAGCCGTATCTGCAGGCACCGATCGGGGTCGACTCGACGACGAAATTCCTGCGAACGCTTGGCGAGATGCTGGGGCTGGACCCCGAGCCGTTCATCGAGCGCGAGAAACATTCGACGCTGAAACCGGTGTGGGACCTGTGGCGATCGGTGACGCAGGATTTCTTTGCGACGGCATCCTTCGGACTCGTGGCGAACGAAACCTATGCACGCGGCATCCGGAACTACCTGGAAGGCGATCTTGGATTGCCCTGCGCATTCGCCGTTGCACGAAGCGCCGGCAAAAAGACCAACAACGAAGAAGTGCGCGCACTGATCGGCCAGCACCGGCCGCTGGTCGTGCTGGGGTCGATCAATGAGAAGATCTACCTCGCCGAAGCCAAGGGCGGACATGGGCCGTCGCCGGCCTTCATTCCGGCGAGTTTTCCGGGCGCCGCGATCCGGCGCGCCACGGGCACGCCATTCATGGGCTATGCCGGTGCGACCTATCTGTTGCAGGAGGTCTGCAACGGGCTGTTCGACGCGCTGTTTCACATCCTGCCTCTGGGCAGCGATATGGACGCCGCCGAGGCCACGCCGACAACGCTGCGCCGCGATTTTCCCTGGGACGAGGACGCCCAGGCCGAGCTTGACCGTATCGTGGCCGAACACCCGATTCTGACCCGGATCAGCGCGGCCAAGTCGCTGCGCGATGCCGCCGAACGCGCCGCTCTGGCGCAAGGCGCCGAGCGGGTGGTCAGGGAAACCGTCGCATCCCTGCGCGGCGGGCAAAACCAACAAGGAGGCAACTAGATGACCGATTTCACGTCGGGCGCACCGCAGCTTGAGGCGCGGCAGCATCGCGCGCCGCGGACCGAGTTCTGCGTCTATTTCGCGATCATCTTTCTGGCGACCTTGCCGCTGGCGACGCTGACCTGGGCGTTGCAGGCGGTGAAGTCCGGGAGTCTGACCGACAAGGGGCCGGTGGCCCGCGCCTGGAGCCAGGCGCGGATCATAACGCCCATGATTTTCTCGGCCTGAGGGCTGAACCCGTAATTCGTCCCTCCCCCCCGGAGGGGCGGATGCCCAAAGGGCTCGCAAGGCCTCGAGGGGACCCGGCCGCGGGGGACGCGGCGTCACTCTGGCGATCCAAAGGAGTAGCACATGAGTGATAGAACCGACCTGTCCTTTACAGGTCTAACCGACGAGCAGGCGCAGGAACTGCACGCCGTCTACATGAGCGGGCTCTGGCTTTTCGTGGCCGTCGCCGTGGTTGCTCATCTGGCGACGTTCATCTGGCGTCCGTGGTTCTGAGGGAGATTGAAGCATGGCACAATTCTACAAGATTTGGCTGATCTTCGATCCGCGTCGCGTCTTCGTGGCGCAGGGGGTCTTCCTCTTCCTGCTGGCAGCGATGATCCATCTCGTCCTGCTGAGCACCGACCACTACAACTGGTTCGAGATCGCCGCCCAGAAGGCGGCGGGCGGCTGAAGCCGTTCGCCGGGCCCGTATGGGGTCGGCATCGCGAGCCAATCGTCGATGAAAGAACGCTGCGGGCGGGCGCGATCCCGCCCGCGGCCACCGGGATAAGGAACGACGGCTTCGCCGCCAGATGACGGAGGCCGCCACAAGCGGAGAGTGAAGTATGGCAATGCTCAGCTTCGAACGTAAATATCGCGTGCCGGGGGGCACGCTGATCGGCGGAGACCTGTTCGACTTCTGGGTCGGGCCGTTTTTTGTCGGCTTTTTCGGGGTTACGACGATCTTTTTCGCCGCCCTGGGCACGATTTTGATCTTTTACGGCGCGGTGTTGCAGGGGGTCTGGAATCCATGGCTGATCTCGATCCCGGCACCCAACCTGGAATACGGGCTGGGCGCCGCGCCGCTCGAAAAGGGCGGGCTTTGGCAGATCATCACGATCTGCGCCCATGGCGCGTTTATCAGCTGGGCGCTGCGCGAGGTGGAAATCGCACGCAAGCTGGGCATGGGGCTGCATGTGCCGATCGCCTTCGGCTTTGCGATCCTGGCCTATACGACGCTGGTCGTGATCCGCCCGGTCCTGATGGGCGCCTGGGGCTATGGCTTTCCCTATGGGATCTGGAGCCACCTCGATTGGGTGTCGAATACCGGCTATACCTATGGCAACTTCCACTACAACCCGGCGCATATGCTGGCGGTGAGCCTGTTCTTCACCACCTGTCTCGCGCTGGCGCTGCACGGCTCGCTGATCCTGAGCGCGGTGAACCCCGAAAAGGGCGAAAGCGTCCGCTCGCCGGATCACGAAGACACGTTCTTCCGCGATTTCATCGGCTATTCGATCGGACCGCTCGGCATCCACCGTCTGGGGCTGCTCTTGGCGATCAACGCAGCGTTCTGGAGCGCGGTCTGTATCGTGATTTCCGGCACCGTCTGGTTCGACGCATGGGTGGCCTGGTGGGACTGGTACATCGAACTGCCCTGGTGGGTCGACCTTGAGGGAGGCGTCAATGGCTAACTATCAGAACATCTTTACCCAGGTCCAAGTCCAGGGCCCGCCCGAGATGGGCATGGTCGAAGACGCCGATCTGCGCGAACGGTCCAAGAGTGCGCGCTTTTCCTCCCTCTTCGGCTGGTTGGGCAATGCGCAGCTGGGGCCGTTCTATCTGGGCGTTTTCGGGATGGTGGGCCTGGCGGCCGGGCTGATCTGGTTCGTCATGGTGGGTATGTGGTTCTGGGGACAGGCGGGGTACAACCCGGGCGTCTTCCTGCGCGACCTGTTCTACCTGTCGCTCGATCCGCCGTCGCCGGAATACGGGTTGAGCTTTCCGCCGCTGGCCGAAGGCGGCTATTACCTGATCGCTTCGTTCTTTCTGCTGATTTCGGTCTGTGCCTGGTGGCTGCGGGCGTGGACGCTGGCGGAACAGCAGAAGATGGGCAAGCACGTGGCCTACGCCTTTGCCAGCGCGATCTGGCTGTTCCTTGTTCTGGGCCTCATCCGCCCGATCCTGATGGGGTCGTGGTCGGAGGCCGTTCCCTACGGCATCTTCACCCATCTCGACTGGACGAACCTGTTCTCGATCACCTACGGGAACCTGTTCTACAATCCGTTCCACGCGCTTTCGATCGCGTTCCTTTACGGTTCGGCCCTGCTGTTCGCCATGCATGGCGCAACGATCCTGGCCGTTTCCCGCTTTGGCGGCGACCGCGAGATCGAGCAGATCGTCGACCGCGGCACGGCGTCGGAACGCGCGGCGCTGTTCTGGCGCTGGACCATGGGGTTCAACGCGACGATGGAAGGCATCCATCGCTGGGCCTGGTGGTTCGCGGTTCTCTGCACGCTGACGGGCGGGATCGGCATCCTGCTGACCGGCACGGTCGTGGATAACTGGTACGTCTGGGCGCAAGAGCACGGCTACGCGCCGCTCGATCAATAGGGAGGGCCGAGAGATGTCGAACAGAGAGTGGTATCTCGAACACGATGGTCCGAAGCCTTCGCTTTACGGCTGGATCTTCCGGCACATGGCGATGGGAGCCGTCTATGCAGCACTTGTGGTGTTCGGGCTGATCGCCATCCTGCTGATCATCTATTCGGTTGGCGAATTGCTGCCGGCGGACAGCAAGGAGGCGCCCGAGCCGATGCCGCAGGTGTTTTACGAGGCACCCGCAGCATCCAAGACACACCTGATCTGAGGCGGTGGCGATGCGCCCCATCGCCTTGTCTCGACAAGCGTTCGGGCCCCTCGCGGGCCCGGACATCGGGGTCTCCACACCCCGGTTCCCTTCCTGTTGGCTACAGGAAACTGGCACCGCCTCGGGCTTTGGCCCCTGGCGGTGCTCTTTTAGATCATAGCACGGGAGGCTACCAAATGTCCCGCCCAATGACACCGACCCTGGACCGCGTCGCCGGACCGGCCGATCTGAAAGCGCTGAACGACCGCGATCTGGCAAAGCTTTCCGACGAATTGCGAGCCGAGCTGATCTCTGCCGTCAGCGAAACCGGCGGGCATCTGGGCTCGTCGCTGGGCGTGGTGGAACTGAGCGTGGCGATCCATGCCGTGTTCAACACGCCCTTCGACAAGCTTGTCTGGGACGTGGGCCATCAATGCTATCCGCACAAGATTTTGACGGGACGGCGCGACCGCATCCGGACACTGCGCCAGGGCGGGGGCCTCAGCGGGTTCACCAAGCGGGCCGAAAGCGAATTCGATCCGTTCGGCGCGGCGCATTCGTCGACGTCGATCTCGGCGGCCCTCGGCTTTACCGTGGGGCGCGACATGGGACAGGCCACGGGCGATGCGATCGCCGTGATCGGCGACGGGTCGATCAGCGCCGGCATGGCCTATGAGGCCATGAACAACGCGGGCCACGAAGGGCGGCGGCTGTTCGTGATCCTGAACGACAACGAGATGTCGATCGCGCCGCCGGTTGGCGCGATGTCGACCTACCTGTCCGGTCTTTACTCCAGCCCACCGGCGGCGGCGTTCGAGAAGATGGCGGAGGGGTTCGAAGCGGTGCTGCCCGGCCCGTTCCGGGAAGGCGCCCGGCGGGCGCGGCAACTGGTGACAGGCATGCCGGGCGGGCAAGGGACGTTGTTCGAGGAACTCGGGTTTTCCTACATCGGCCCGATTGACGGGCACGACATGAGCCAGTTGCTGCCGGTGCTGCGCGCGGCGCGGGCGCGGGCGACGGGACCGGTGTTGATCCATGTCTGCACGGTCAAGGGCAAGGGCTATGCACCTGCCGAGAACTCTGCCGACAAATACCACGGCGTGTCGAAATTCGATGTCGTATCCGGCACGCAGACGAAAGCGAAGGCGAACGCGCCCGCGTACACGAAGGTGTTCGGCAACGCCCTGACCGCCGAGGCGGAACGCGATCCCAAGATCGTGGCGGTGACGGCGGCGATGCCGTCCGGCACCGGCGTGAACATCATGGCCGACCGGTTCCCGGCCCGGGTGTTCGATGTCGGCATCGCCGAGCAGCACGGGGTGACCTTTGCAGCCGGGATGGCGGCCTCGGGGCTGAAACCGTTCTGTGCGATTTATTCGACCTTCCTTCAGCGCGGATATGACCAGGTCGTGCATGACGTCGCCTTGCAAGGTCTGCCGGTCCGGTTCGCCATCGACCGCGCCGGGCTGGTGGGGGCCGACGGCGCGACGCATGCCGGGGCCTTCGATATCTCCTATCTGTCGAACCTGCCCGGCTTTGTGGTGATGGCCGCCGGGGACGAGGCGGAACTGGTGCATATGGTTGCGACCTCGGCCGCCTATGACGACGGCCCGATCGCGTTCCGCTATCCGCGGGGCGAGGGCGTCGGCGTCGACATGCCCGAACGTGGCGAGCTGCTGGAGATCGGCAAGGGCCGGATCGTGCGCGAAGGATCCGGCGTCGCCCTGTTGTCGTTCGGTGCGCATCTGGCCGAAACCCTGGCCGCGGCGGAGGACCTGCAGGCACAGGGGATCTCCACGACGGTGGCCGACGCCCGGTTCGCCAAACCGCTGGATACCGGCCTGATCCGCCAATTGGCACGCCATCACGAGGTGCTGATCACCGTCGAACAGGGCGCCGCCGGTGGGTTCGGTGCGCATGTCCTGCAGTATCTGGCCGGGGCCGGGGCCCTGGACCGGGGCTTGAAGATCCGCACGATGACATTGCCCGACCGGTTCATCGACCAGGACTCGCCGGCGGCGATGTATGCGGCCGCGGGGCTTGCAGCGGCGGATATCGCCCGAACGGCGTTCGAGGCACTGGGGGCTGTGACGGCGGATTTCGGCGCGGCAAGGGCTTAGGCTCAGGGCGCTGGAGTTGCGGGTAACCGGGCTCGACCGGTTTTGGTCTGGTGCGGACGTTGCCCATTGAGCGCGAAGCCGCACCATCGCCGACCCGCGGGGAGGCGGCCCGAACCCTTGAACGGCTCGTTTTATCCCAGCAAAGTCCGAACGAGATCAATTCGATGCGCGCCGTCAGCAAATCGCCTCCCCTCCGGGGCGGGTCGGCGATGGCGCGGCGGCCTTCGGCCTTGATTCCGCGCCAGAAGACGGGTCACGAACGTCCGGTTCAGGCCAAAACGAACCGAGCAATCCGGGGAAATCTCACAGCTCCCGACGCCACCCATCCGTAGTACAGAGGTCCGGATTTCGTTTCCGCGGATCACCCTCACGGCGCGTCGGCGCTGGCGACATGTGCCGCAGGCCGTCAAGCGCGGACAAGGGCGCCGAAGATCCGGTCCTTGTGCTTGTCGAGATAGATGCGCAGCCAGGGGGTGAAGCGATCCGGCCAGCGGGCCACCTCGGCCGCAAGATCGTAGAGATCGACCCAGCGTGTGTCGGCGACCTCGTCGGGGTTCGGGGTGACGTTCAATGTCGGCGTGGCCTCGGCGACGAAGATATCAACGACCTCGTGCTCGGTCAGGCCGTTTCCCACATCCGCCCGGTATTCGACGCGGTCGCGATGCGAAGGAAAAAGGCCTGTGATGCCCAATTCCTGGTCCAGCCGGCGAAGGGCGCAATCGGCAGAGGCCTCGGCCCAGTATGGATGGGTGCAGCAGGTATTCGCCCACAGCCCCGGCGTGTGGTATTTTGTCAGCGCGCGTTGCTGGATCAGCACCCGTTCGCCATCCATCACAAAGACCGAAACCGCCTTGTGCTTCAGGCCGCGCTGGTGAACCTCGAGCTTTTCCACCGGAGTCAATGTGCCGTTCACCCAGGCCGGGATCATGTCCGTCATGCGTAGGTTGGCGGCACCAGCCGGGTCAGATGGGCGAGATTCTTCAGGCCGATTTTCAGATGTGCCATGGGCCGGGCCTTGACGAGTTTTTTGTTCATATAGGCCTCGAAGGTCAGCCGTTGCACGTCGACATCATGACACAGGCTGACAAAGCGTTCGCGCCGTTCGTCGGATTTGTAGTAGGCGTCCTGCATCGAGCGCAGAACCTTGAACACCATCTTGTGTTCTTTCATGAAGGCCTTGCGCGCAAGCGCCAAGTCCCCGGCGCGGCCCGTCGCCAGGGCCGAGATCGCGGCGTTGGCCGCCACGCGGCCGCCCATCATGGCATAGTAAATCCCTTCGCCGGAAGAAGGGGCGACCACGCCTGCGGCGTCCCCGGCCAGCACCACGTCGCGGCCGTTGTCCCACTTGGCAAGTGGCTGCAGCGGGATCGGCGCGCCTTCCTTGCGGATCGTCGCACAATCGGCAAGTCCGGACGCGGCGCGCAGATCCGCCGTTGCCTTCTTGAGGTCGACGCCGTCGACACCGGTGCCCATGCCGACGCTGGCCTGGGACCCGTGCGGAAAGACCCAGCCATAGAAATCCGGGCTGATCTTGCCGTCATAGATCACGTCGCACCGATTTGGGTCGTAACTGCCGGCCGGACCGGGCGCCTCGATGATTTCATGATAGGCGATGACATAGGGAATGGCGTCGCCGCCGGGCACCTCCTGGCGGGCCACGTCGGACCTCGCGCCATCGGCACCGATCACATATCTGGTCTGCAGCCGGACCTGGTTTCCGCTGATCTTGTCGCGGAAGACGACAAAGGTCGCCTCACCGTCACGCTCGATCTTTTGGAAGGTGCCGGTATTGCGGTGCGCTCCGGCCCCGACGGCGCGCTGCCGCAGGAATTCGTCGAAATGCTCGCGGTCGACCATGCCCACGAACCCGTTTTCGATCGGAATATCCACGGCGCGCTGGGTCGGCGAGATCATCCGCGCGGTGGTGATCCGGGCCACCAGCTGGGCGTCAGGTATATCGAAATCGGCGATCAGCCGGGGCGGGATGGCGCCGCCGCAGGGTTTGATCCGGCCGGCGCGGTCGATCATCGCAACCGTCTTGCCGGCCCGCGCCAGATCCTCGGCCGCGGTCGCGCCCGAGGGGCCGCCGCCGACAACAACAACGTCATAGATCATCGTCATTCTCCCGGAACCAGATGTGGGTTAGGGCGAGGGGCACGACCCTCGATGATGCGGAAGGCCATGAAAGCCGCCGCAAGAAACAACAGCGCCTCGAACAGGAACACGGTGCCAAAGGCGCTGGCCGCGTCGGTCAGCGCGCGCATCGTGTCGACGGCCGCGGCGCCCAGAAGGCCGCCGAAGCCGGCAGCGATGGCCTGGGCTGCGCCCCAGAGCCCCATGCGGGTTCCCTCGCGCTGGCCGCGGCCCTGACCCGCCAGCGCCATCATCGCGCCGATCGCGGCGACGGCGAACATGCCGTTGAAGACACCCAGCAACACAACCGCCGGTGCCAAAGGCACGGTCTCCGCGATTTGTCCGGCAATGGCAATGATCGCAAGGGCAGCGGCCGATCCGAGGCAGCCCGCGACCACCCAGCTGCGCAAGGATCCGATACGCAGGCCCGTGGCCATCAGTCCCACGGTCAGCATTCCGATGAAAACGCCTCCGTTCTGCGCGCCGCTCAGCGAGGTCGACTGGCCGGGCGTAAAGGCGAAGACGAGGCCGGCGTAAGGTTCCAGGATCAGCTCCTGCATGAAATAGGCGGTCATGCTGAGGAAGACGAAGATCGTGAAATGACGGGCGCGGCGCTCGGCCCAGATTTCCTTCATGCCCTCGAGGAACGGCATCGCGTCGGGCTCTGCCCGGGCGATGACACGGGCCTCGATCCCCCAGACGGCCAGCAGCGTCAGCATCACCGCACTGCCGGCGACGATCGCGACGATCTTGATCAGCAGCGCCGGGGTGTAGGGATCGAGGAAGGCGCCGACCGTGGCGGCAGTGACAGCGATGCCGGCGATCATCATCAGCCATGTGATGGTGGCGGCGGCGGCGCGGCGGCGTGGCGCGGTGGCCGTGGCGAGCAGCGCCAGAAGCGAGGTCCCCGAGGCGCCGACACCAAGGCCGATCAGCGCGTATGCGAGGATCGAAACGGCGAGGCCAAGCGTGAAACTGGCCTCGAGGACAAGCACGCCAAAGGCCGCGCCGAGGCCGCCGAAGGCCAGCACCAGCATGCCGCCGACGATCCAGCGCGTGCGGTGGCCGCCGGTATCGCTGAGAAATCCCCAGTTTGGCCGCGTGATCTGAATGCCGTAGTGCAGGGCGACAAGCAGGCCGGGCAGCACGGCGGGCAGGCTGAGTTCGACGACCATCAGGCGGTTCAGCGTGGAGGTGGTCAGCACGACGATGGCCCCTAGGCACATCTGCACAAGGCCAAGGCGGACGATCTGCAGCCAGCTGAGTGTCATGGTCCGATCTCCAATGTGCGGATGGCGAAGGCCGTGATCATCATGCCCGAGACATAGAGGACCACACCAGTGCCATTGTACCAGGGCGCCTTGGCCCTGGGGTCGTGCAGCATCACCCGCATTGCTGCGAACTGCGCCAGCAATACCGCGGCGACGGCAAGCCCGTGCCACGGTCGACCCCAGACAAACAGCATCACGACAACGACAGCCTGCGGAACGGCCATGCCGATGCAGGCGATCTTGGCGGCGACCTCCGGGCCCAGCGTGACCGGAAGCGAGTTGACGCCGGTCTGCCGGTCGCCTTCAAGCGCCTTGAAATCGTTCAACGTCATGATGCCATGGGCACCAAGCGCAAAAAGCGTGGCGACGACCAGCACGGGAAAGGCCGGGGCGCCCTGTGCCAGAACCGCGGCGCCGGTGAACCAGGGCAACCCCTCGTAGCAGAGCCCGACCAGGCCCGGCCCCCACCAGCCCGAGCGCTTCAGCCGCACCGGCTCGGCCGAATAGGCCCAGGCGGCCAGCACCGCGACGACGGTCGCGCCAAACCCCCAGGGGCCCAGCGTCCAGCCGAGCGCCAGGGACAGTGCCGTCATGGCCAGCGCGATCCAAAGCCCCCAACGGCCGGGAATACGGCCTGACGGGATCGGGCGGTACGGCTCGTTGATGGCGTCGACACGGCGGTCGCACCAGTCGTTGGCGGCCTGGCTCATGCCGCAGACCACCGGGCCGGCAAGGATCACGCCGACCGCCACAAGGCCCCAATGCGGCCACGGCGCGACACCGGCCGACACCACCCCGCAAAGATAGGCCCACATCGGCGGAAACCAGGTGATGGGCTTGATCAGCTCCAGCGCTGCCGCCGGATCGGGCCACCTGCGGGTGTGTAAACTTTCGCTGACACTCATACCGTCAATTAGGCCACAAGAAACCTCCGACTCGCAAGGATTAACTGGCCTGCGTGGCGGGAAGTGTCAGGAAAAACTGACAGCCGTGGATCTAATCGGCGTCCTTGCTGAGCAGGCCGTATTTGCGCAGCTTGACATAGAGGCTCTGGCGGCTGAGCCCGAGCATCTCGGCGGCGGCGACGCGGTTGTTGCGGGTCAGCTCCACCGCAGTCTCGATGCACATCTTTTCGACCACGTCCGTGGTTTCGGCGACGATATCCTTCAGCGTGGCATTGCCCACAAGCTCCATCACACTGCGCACGCCGTCGTCGGTGACGGTGACACCGTGCTGGCGCACCGCATCGGCCCGGCTGGCATCTCGGATCACGAAGACGATCGATGGTTTGATACGGTCGTTTAGATAGGTCGCCGAGATCTCGACCGATACCTGGGCGCCGTATTCGCTGGCCAGCTTTGTGGCATACATCTTCATATGCCCCGAGCGCACCGCATTCTCGATCAGCACCTTCAGATCGACCGATCCGCGCGCCAGGTATTCGCCCAGCGGTTTGCCCTTGGCGAGCGACAGATGCGCGACATCGGCAAGGTCGAGGAACGCCTCGTTGGCGGCCCGAATGACGCCGTCACGGTCGGTGAAGACAATGCCATCCGCGCCTTCCTGGTAAAGCCCCGAGAGGTTTTCCGACAATTCGTCGGTCATCGGTTCAGAGTCGTCGGCATCATCTATCCGGCACAGCAACAGCTTTTCGCCCGCCGCACGGAACAGCAACGGGGAGACCGCCAGGCGCTTTCTGGACCGGCGCGCTTGCAACTCGATGGGCCGGGACCCGTCCGCGATGGCCGTGTTTGTAAGGCTGTCCAGCAACTCGCCACGGCGGCGGCCTTCGAATTCCTGTGCAAAGGCGGCGCCGGTAAGGTCGTCTCGCGCAGCCCCCAGCAAAGCCGCGGCCGGGTCGTTCAAATCGACGATCTTGCCGGTGCCGACGGACACAAAGGCTATGCCCTCGGTCGTGGCCTCCATCAGAACCCGGTAGCGGGTGTCGAATTCGCGCTGCGATTCGTAGTCCCGTTCCAGCGCCAGCTGCGCCTTGACGAGCTGCTGCTGCATTTCGGCGATGGGGCGCAGATCGCGGCCCAGCATCAAAAGCGCGCCATCCGGCCCGATCTGGTGAATGGTGTAGCGGACCGGGAATTCCCAGTTGACGTTGTCGGCATGGTTCAACTCGACCGCACGTCCGGAACTTTCCCTGGCGGCGATCCGGTCGAGGGCCGCTTCGAATTTCGGCACGCTTTCGACCGTCAGAAACGAGCGGATGTCACGCCCGTCCCAATGGTCGAGATTGCCGAACGACGTGTGGTTGGGATTGACCAGAACCGACAGGATCTTGCCGACGTCGGATATCACGATCGCGATGTCCGAGGCGGACGCGATGATATCGCCCAGCAACTCCGGTGCGACCAGCGGAATCGTCCCGCTTGTCCAATAAAGCGAACCGCGCGTTGTCACCGGCTTGAATTCCGTGGAGTCAGAATTGCCGTCATCCTCTAGGCCCTCGGCCTGCCCTGGGGCCCGGCGTGCAGGAACTCCGTCAGCCTGCACAGCCTGATCGCCTCTTGAACATCGTCGGTCGCATGATCCGCACCGGTAATCGCCTTTATTTCGTTGGCCAGCTCCATCACCGCGCCGCCGATGACAACGGGGGTCGGCTTCTGAAGGGCATACCGGATATCTACGATCAATTTCCGCAGCTTTTCAAGGTTCTCGCTGGAGGCTCCTGAAATCATGATGGCGTCGAAATTGAAGGTTTCGACCAGATCCAGAAGCACCGACATGGGCTGCCCGATGCAAAGGCGGACCGAAACGCCTGCGCGGCGCAGTTGCCCGGTGGCGACCATGGCGCCGAGCGTATGGTATTCGTCCACCGGAACCACCATCAGAACCGTCGGCTGAACCTCGTGCGGTTCCGCAACGTCGCCGGACCAGACATCGCCAAGGCTGCGCAGCATCGACTGCAGCCGGGAGGTGCCGATCGTTACCTCGGTAAAGCTGACCTGATCCTCGCACCAGGCCGCGCCAAGGCGGCGCGCGGCGATGGGGATATAAACCTCTGCTATGGTGGTACGTTCGACCCCGCCAGCCAGCATCTCCTTGATCGCATTGCGGTGCTCGGACGCATCATCGGACTGCGCAGCACCGCAAATCCGGTCAACAAATCGGTCGTCGACCCCGGATCTCGGGCCGTTTACGCGGGCCGCCAATACCGAGATCACCCGGGATGCCAGCGACTCTACGCTTTGATCTTCCCGAATCTCTCCGCGAGCAGCGGCATAGTCTGGGCCATCGACCATCGCCGAATACCTTTGTTCGTCGCCGGTGGAAGGCAGGTCATTCCGGCAGCGCCTAACCACACGTTGCGAATGTCGATGAAACTACGCCCGGACGGCGCACTATGTCAAAGGGAATGTCAGATAAAGTTGACACCAAAGCGTGAACTCGCCGGGGAGAGAGTGGTTCCAACACCGGTTTTCACCCCGATTGCGGCGTCAGGAGGGGACTGTCAGGCCGACTGACACCGTGCAGAATTCAGCAGAACTGTAAACCAACTGAGTGTAAGTTCTAATTGACACTTTTCCGATCTCGGCGGTAATCTCATGGGCAGACGACCTGACCGGGAGCATTGGATGTCTCTGCCACGCGCGCCCCAAACCTCTGGCGTTCAGCTGTATACCCCGGCAGAGCGCGCGCGCCGCGACGCCACCGTCTGGACCGCGGTTCAGGGGGTTCTGGCTCCACTGCAGTTCCTGGCCTTCCTCGTCTCTTTGGCTCTCGTTCTGCGCTACCTTTGGACCGGGGCCGGATACGAGTCCGCGACGATCTCGATCCTGATCAAGACCGGCTTGCTCTACGCAATCATGGTGACCGGTGCGATCTGGGAAAAGGTCGTCTTCGGCCAATATCTTTTTGCGCCGGCATTTTTTTGGGAAGACGTGTTCAGTTTCGCGGTGATCGCGCTGCATACCACTTATATCGTTGCACTTTTTTTCGGCTCCCTGTCGCCGGCCGGGTTGATGCTTCTGGCGCTGGCGGCCTATGCGGCCTACGTGATCAACGCAGGTCAGTTCCTGTGGAAACTGCGCATGGCGCGCCTGCAGGGAGAGGTTGCGGCATGACCGATCATACCCCCCTGCCGCCCGCCCGGGGATGCCGCGATGTTCCGGTGCTGAAGCAACGCGGCCAGCGCGAGGTGTTCTGCGGCCTGACCGGCATCATCTGGCTGCACCGCAAGATGCAGGATGCGTTCTTTCTGGTGGTCGGGTCGCGGACCTGTGCGCATCTGCTGCAAAGTGCCGCCGGGGTGATGATCTTTGCCGAACCCCGATTCGGCACGGCGATTCTCGAAGAGAAAGACCTGGCCGGAATGGCCGATGCCCATGACGAGTTGGACCGCGAAGTGGCGCGGCTGCTGTCTAGGCGGCCTGACATCCGGCAGCTGTTTCTGGTGGGCTCCTGCCCGTCCGAGGTCATCAAGCTCGACTTGGCGCGCGCGGCCGAACGGTTGACCCGTGTGCATGCACCGCATGTGCGGGTGCTTAACTATACGGGGTCGGGTATCGAGACGACGTTTACGCAAGGCGAAGACGCCTGCCTGGCATCGATGGTGCCCGAACTGCCGGAAACCGAGGCGCGCGAATTGCTGCTGGTCGGCGCGCTGCCGGACGTGGTGGAAGATCAGGCTCTGGCGCTGCTGTCCGGTCTGGGACTCGATCGCGTGCGATGCCTGCCGGCACGGCGGCGCGACGAGATGCCCGCCGTGGGGCCGAACACGATTTTCGCGCTGGTTCAGCCATTTCTGGGCGAAACCCATGCGGCGCTGGAACGCCGCGGTGCCCGGCATATCGCGGCGCCGTTTCCCTTCGGCGAGGAAGGCACCACCGCCTGGCTTGCCGCGGTCGCCGAGGCATTCGGTGTGCCGCCCGAGCGGTTCAACGAGGTCACCGCCGCGCCGCGCGCGCGGGCGCGCAAGGCGATCGCCGCCCAGTCCAAGGAACTGCGGGGCAAGCGCATCTTCTTCTTCCCCGACAGCCAACTGGAGGTGCCGCTGGCCCGGTTCCTGACCCGCGAATGCGGGATGGAGGCCCTGGAGGTCGGCACGCCCTATCTGCACCGGACGATCTGCGGTCCCGATCTTGACCTTCTGGCCGAGGGCCCGGTGATCAGCGAGGGCCAGGATGTGGATCTGCAGCTCGACCGCTGCCGCGCCGCACGGCCCGACCTGACCGTCTGCGGGCTGGGGCTGGCCAATCCGCTGGAGGCCGAGGGCCTGCGCACCAAATGGGCCATCGAGCTGGTCTTTACTCCGGTGCATTTCTACGAACAGGCGGGCGATCTGGCCGGGCTGTTCTCGCGGCCGCTGCGGCGGCGTGCAAGGCTGACGGGTCTGGAGCGGCTGCCAGAGAGCGCGGCCCCGTGAAGCTGTCGGTCTGGACATATGAAGGCCCACCGCATGTCGGCGCGATGCGCGTGGCGACGGGCATGACCGGGCTGCACTACGTGCTGCATGCCCCGCAGGGCGACACCTACGCCGATCTGCTGTTCACCATGATCGAGCGGCGCGACCATCGCCCGCCGGTAACCTACACCACCTTTCAGGCGCGCGATCTGGGCGCAGATACGGCCGACCTGTTCAAGCAGGCCTGCCGCGACGCCTATGACCGGTTCCGGCCACAGGCGGTCATCGTCGGCGCCTCCTGTACCGCCGAGCTGATCCAGGACGACCCCGGCGGGCTGGCCGAGACCATGGGCCTGCCGGTGCCGGTCATCCCGCTGGAACTGCCGAGCTATCAGCGCAAGGAGAACTTCGGCGCGGACGAAACCTTCTTTCAGATCGTCCGCCATCTGGCCAAACCGATGGACCGGACGCCAAAGGTCAGCGCGAACCTGCTGGGGCCCACGGCATTAGGCTTCCGCCATCGCGACGATATCGTCGAAATCACGCGGCTTCTGGAAGAGCTGGGCATCGCCGTCAACGTGATCGCGCCGATGACCGCCTCGCCCGCCGATATCGCTCGGATCGGGGCCGCGCATTTCAACGTGCTGATGTACCCCGAAACAGGCGAGGCGGCGGCGCGCTGGTGCGAAAAGCACCTGGGCCAGCCCTATACCAAGACGGTGCCCATCGGCGTCGGTGCGACACGCGATTTCGTCGACGAGGCGCTGTCGCTTGCCGGCGTCGACGCGTTGGTGGATGAATCGCGCCTGCGCCTGCCCTGGTGGTCGCAATCGGTCGACTCGACCTATCTGACCGGCAAGCGGGTGTTTCTGTTCGGCGACGCCACGCATGTCTCTGCCATGGCGCGGGTCGCCGAAGCAGAAATGGGGTTCGAGGTCGTAGGCCTTGGCTGCTACAACCGCGAATTCGCCCGGCCAATTCGCGCGCTGGCCCGCGAGATGGGGCTGACCGCGCTGATCACCGACGATTACCTCGAGGTCGAGGCGGCGATAGCCGACCTGCAGCCCGAGATGATCCTGGGCACCCAGATGGAACGCCATATCGGCAAGCGCCTTGGGATCCCATGCGCAGTGATCTCGGCCCCGGTGCATGTCCAGGACTTCCCGGCGCGCTATTCGCCGGTGATGGGGTTCGAAGGCGCAAATGTGTTGTTCGACACGCTGGTGCACCCGCTGGTCATGGGTCTGGAAGAGCACCTGCTGACGATGTTCCGCGAGGATTTCGAGTTCCACGACGGTGCCGGGGCCAGCCACCACGGCGGTACGGCCGTGCCGCGCCTGGAAGAAGCCGAGGCGCCCGCCGCGGCAACGGCCGAGCGGCCACCGGTCGAATCCACCTTCGAAATCGTTTGGCGTCCCGACGCCGAACGCGAGTTGCGCAAGATCCCGTTCTTCGTCCGCGGCAAGGCCAAGCGCAACACCGAGAAATTCGCCGCCGAGCGCGGCGTCGCCGAAATCAGCATCGACACCCTTTACGAGGCAAAGGCGCATTATGCGCGATGACGGACATATCCTCGGCTACCGGGTGGTGATCGTCACCCTCGATGCCCATGCCGCCGGCCCCGCCGCGCGGGTGACCGACCGACTGGCCATCGATTTCCCGGGGCTCACCGTCAGCGTTCACGCCGCCGCCGAGTGGGCCGAGAACCCCGAGGCGCTGGAACGTGCGAAGGATGCCGTGCGGTTCGGCGATATCATCATCACCAACCTTCTGTTCATCGAGGAACACATCAAGGCGATCCTGCCGGACCTGCAGGCGCGGCGCGACAGGTGCGATGCGATGATCGGCGTTATCGCCGACGCGCAGGTCGTCCAGTTGACGAAGATGGGCGATCTGGACATGTCCAAGCCTGCCAGCGGCATGATGAAGCTGCTGAAAAGGCTGCGTGGATCGAAAAAGCCCTCGGCCAATTCCGGCCAAAAGCAGATGCGGATGCTGCGGCGGCTGCCGAAGATCCTGCGCTACATTCCCGGCAAGGCGCAGGACCTGCGCGCCTGGTTTCTGACCATGCAGTACTGGCTGGGCGGATCAGACGACAATGTCGAACAGATGGTGCGGTTCCTGATCTCGCGCTATGCCAGCGACGCGCTGTGGCGCGGCACGATTTCCGAGGCGCCGGTGGATTACCCCGAGGTGGGGCTTTACCATCCCGACCTGCCCGCCCGGATCATCACCGACATCGCGGACTTGCCCGGACCGAAATCGCCCAGGGCGACGGTCGGGCTCTTGTTGATGCGGTCCTATGTGCTTGCCTCGGACACGGCGCATTACGATGCGGTCATCCGGGATTTCGAAGCCAGCGGCGTGCGGGTGATCCCGGCGTTTTCGGGCGGACTCGACGGACGGCCGGCGGTCGAGGCCTATCACCAGGGCAAGGTCGATGCGCTGGTCTCGCTGACAGGGTTCTCGCTGATCGGCGGACCGGCCTATAACGACAGCGAGGCGGCGGTCGAGGTGCTGAGCGCGCTGGACGTGCCGTATGTCGCCGCGCATCCGCTGGAGTTCCAGACCCTGGGCCAGTGGGCGGCGTCCCC
Source organism: Rhodobacter sp. (assembly GCA_030065095.1). Classification (GTDB taxonomy): domain Bacteria; phylum Pseudomonadota; class Alphaproteobacteria; order Rhodobacterales; family Rhodobacteraceae; genus JASJCA01. Next base: position 172,002 of record JASJDP010000008.1, on the reverse strand, counting down.
GGGCGGTTTGGGTCCGGTGGAAACAACCATGCTGATCGCCCTGCCCGAGATCGACGGCGGCACCAATCCCACGGTCTTTGCCGGGCGGCATGGCGATGGCGGCTGCGAGGGCTGCGATCACGCCTGCAAGGCGGTGTCGCGGCACAAGGCGATGGCACCCTGCCACGAACGCATCGAGGCGCTGACCGAGAAGACCCTGCGCCTGGCGCTGAACCGGCGGGCAGAGAACGCAGACCGCAAGGTCGGCATCGTTCTGTTCGGCTTCCCCCCCAATGCGGGCGCAACCGGAACGGCCGCGTATCTGTCCGTCTTCGAGAGCCTGTTCAACACCCTGCACGAGATGAAGGCGCAGGGCTACGATCTGGAACCACCCGAGACGGTCGAGGATCTGCGCGGCGCCATTCTGAACGGCAACGCCGACCGGTTCGGGCAAGAGGCAAATGTCGCCGCCCATGTGCCCGCCGACGATATCGTGCGCGGCACGCCATGGCTCGCCGAGATTGAAAATGTCTGGGGCCCCGCGCCCGGACGGGTGCAATCTGACGGGCGCGGCGTCTTCGTGCTGGGGCAGCAATTCGGCAATGTCTTCGTCGGGGTGCAGCCGGCCTTCGGCTACGAGGGCGACCCGATGCGGCTGCTGTTCGAGACGGGCTTTGCCCCGACCCACGCCTTCACCACCTTCTATCGCTGGCTGCGCGAGGAGTTCGGCGCGGATGTCCTGCTGCATTTCGGCATGCACGGAGCGTTGGAATTCATGCCGGGCAAACAGGCGGGCGCGTCCGGCGCGTGCTGGCCCGACCGGCTGATCGGTACGCTGCCGAACGTCTATCTCTACGCCTCGAACAACCCGTCCGAGGCGACGCTGGCCAAGCGCCGCTCGAACGCGGTGACGGTGACGCATCTGACGCCGCCGCTGGCGGCATCGGGGCTGTACAAGGGGTTGCTGGAGCTAAAGGACAGCCTGTCGCGCTGGCGCGGGCTGGCGCCGGACGCCGCCGACCGGGATGAGCTTGCGGAACTGATCCGCGAACAGGCTGCGGCGGTGGATATTGCGGAAACCCAACCTGACCGGTTGTGGCTGACGCTGCTTGAGACCGAGGACGCGCTGATCCCCGACGGGCTGCATGTGCTGGGCCGCGCGATTGGCGAGGCGGAGCGGGCCGAGCATATCCGCGTGATGGCCGATTGCGACGACGACACCCGTGCGCGGGTGGACAAGTTGCTGGCGGAAAACAATGAAATCCCCGCGCTTCTGAATGCCCTGTCGGGCCGGTTCGTGCCGCCTGTGGCCGGTGGCGACCTGATCCGGTCGCCCGATGTCCTGCCCACGGGGCGCAACATCCATGCCTTCGACCCGTTCCGGATGCCCACCGCCTTTGCGCTGGCCGACGGGGCGAAACAGGCCGCGAAGCTCTTGGAAACCCATGCCTGCCTGCCCCGCACCGTGGCGCTGGTGCTTTGGGGATCGGACAACATCAAATCCGACGGTGGCCCCATCGCACAGGCGCTGGCGCTGATGGGGGCGACGCCGCGGTTCGACAGTTTCGGGCGGCTGTCGGGTGCCGATCTGGTCCCGCTGGAGGAACTGGGCCGGCCCCGGATCGACGTGGTGATGACCCTGTCGGGCATCTTCCGCGATCTTCTGCCGCTGCAGACGCGGATGCTGGCCGAGGCAGCGTTCAAGGCGGCAAGCGCCGACGAGCCGCCGGAGATGAACTTTATCCGCGCCCATGCGCTGGCCTACGCCGCCGAGATGGACGTCGATCTGGAAATCGCCAGCCTGCGCGTCTTTTCGAACGCCGAGGGCGCCTATGGGTCCAACGTCAACGCCCTGGTCGAAAGTTCTGCCTTCGGCGACGAGGACGAACTGGCGGACGCCTACGAAGCGCGCAAGAGCTTTGCCTATGGCGTGAACGGCAAGGCGGTGAAACACGCCGCGCTGCTGCAGAAAACGCTGCAGGATGTGGACCTTGCCTATCAGAACCTCGAGTCGGTGGAACTGGGCGTGACCACGGTCGATCACTATTTCGACACGCTCGGCGGCATTTCCCGCGCCGTGAAGCGCGCCCGGGGTGCCGAAGCGCCCGTCTATATCGGCGACCAGACCCGGGGCGAGGGCAAGGTGCGCACGCTGAAGGACCAGATCGCGCTCGAAACCCGCAGCCGCAGCCTGAACCCCAAGTGGTTCGAGGGCATGCTGAAGCACGGCCACGAGGGCGTCCGCCAGATCGAGGCGCATGTGACCAACACCATGGGCTGGTCGGCGACCACGGGCGAGGTGGACCCCTGGGTCTATCAGCGCATCTCGGAAACCTTCGTGCTGGACGAAGAGATGCGGCAGCGGCTGGCCGAGTTGAACCCCACCGCCTCGGCCCGCATGGCCAACCGCCTGCTGGAGGCACACGACAGAGACTACTGGCAGCCCGACGACGAGACGCTCGCCGCCCTGCAGGGCGCAGCGGACGAGCTTGAGGACCGGCTGGAAGGCATTGCGGCCGAGTAGGCCGGGAAGGAGACACATGAGCCCGCTTGACCTCAGATCGCCCCCCGCCGCGCTGGCCAACGCGCGCGAGCAGGCAGGGCTGAAGGCCCGGGGCCTTGGCACGCCGCCCGTTTTGAAGGGCGAGGACGGCGAGGGGTCGGTGCAGGTGCACCAGGACGCATCGATGAAGATCGAGGGCGCAAAGGTCTTTTCGGTTTACGGCAAGGGCGGGATCGGGAAATCGACCACCTCGTCGAACCTGTCGGTGGCGTTCTCGAAGCTGGGCAAGCGCGTTCTTCAGATCGGCTGCGATCCCAAGCATGACAGCACCTTCACCCTGACCGGCCATCTGCAGCCAACGGTCATCGACATCCTCAAGGAGGTCGACTTTCACGCCGAGGAACTGCGGCCCGAGGATTTCGTGACCGAAGGATTCAACGGCGTGCAATGCGTCGAGGCCGGCGGCCCCCCCGCCGGGACGGGCTGCGGCGGCTACGTGGTCGGCCAGACCGTAAAGCTTTTGAAGCAACATCACATGCTGGAAGACACCGATGTGGTGATCTTCGACGTGCTCGGCGACGTGGTCTGCGGCGGCTTCGCCGCGCCGCTGCAGCATGCGGACAGGGCGGTGATCGTCACGGCCAACGATTTCGATTCGATCTATGCCATGAACCGGATCATCGCCGCGGTGCAGGCGAAATCGAAGAACTACAGCGTGCGTCTGGCGGGCTGCGTGGCGAACCGGTCAAAGGACACCGACGAGGTCGACCGTTACTGCAAGACAGTGGGTTTCCGGCGCATCGCGCATATGCCCGATGTCGATGCGATCCGGCGGTCACGGCTGAAGAAGAAGACGCTGTTCGAGATGCCGGACGACGAGGACATCGTCCAGTGCCGGGCCGAATACCTCCGCCTGGCCGAGACGCTGTGGCGCGGCACGGACCCGCTGGCCCCAGCCCCCCTGCCCGACCGCGACATCTTTGAACTTCTGGGATTTGATTGACGATGAATACGACCCCCATACCCGGCCGGGTGCCGCACGCAAGTGCACGGCACCTCCTGCGGAGGTGCGGTCGATGACCTATGAGGCGACCCGTGACCGGCTGGAAACCTATTTCGACCGTACCGCGTCGAAGACGTGGGAGCGTCTGACCTCGGATGCCCCGGTATCGCGCATCCGCCAGACCGTCCGCGCGGGCCGCGACGCGATGCGCGCGGCGATGCTGGCGCGCCTGCCCGACCGGCTGGACGGGATGCGGGTTCTGGATGCGGGTTGCGGCGCGGGGCCGATGTCGATCGCACTGGCCGAGCGCGGGGCACGGGTGCTGGCCATCGATATCTCGCCCAGCCTGCTGGACGTCGCGCGGCGGCGCACGCCTGCCGGTCTCTTACAGCAAATCGACTACGTGCCGGGCGACATGCTGGAGACCCGCCATGGCCAGTTCGATTTCGTTATGGCGATGGACAGTCTGATCCACTACCGCGCGCCGGATATTGCCGCTGCGCTTGGCAAGCTTGCCGACCGGACCACCGGCAAGATCGTCTTTACCGTGGCTCCCAAGACCGCGCTTCTGTCGGCGATGCATGTGGCGGGCAAGCTGTTCCCGCGATCCGACCGGTCGCCTGCCATCATCCCGCATTCCGAGGCCCGGATCGCCTCGGCCCTGCGCAGCGCTGGCGTCAACGGCAGGCTGCGACCGATCACCCGGATTACCAGCGGGTTTTACATCAGTCAGGCGATGGAGTTCGGCCGATGATCCTGACGCGCGGGCAGGTCAAGAAGATATCGGCACGCTATCTGCCGTTTTCGGACGCGGTGTCCGACGACCTGCCGCTGGGCCAGCTGTTGCGCCTGTCGCTTTTCCAGATCTCGGTCGGCATGGCGACGGTGATGCTGCTCGGCACGCTGAACCGGGTGATGATCGTCGAACTCAGCGTGCCCGCGACCGTGGTCGCGATCATGATTGCGCTGCCGGTCCTCGTGGCACCCTTCCGGGCGCTTCTTGGGTTTCGGTCCGACACGCACCGGTCGGCCATCGGGTGGAAGCGTATCCCCTATCTTTGGTTCGGGTCCCTTTGGCAGATGGGCGGCCTGGCGATCATGCCCTTCGCGCTCTTGGTCCTGAGCGGCGACACCGTGCATCAGGTACCCTTTGCGGGCGAGGCCCTGGCGGGCATCGCCTTTCTGATCACGGGCCTTGGGCTGCACATGACCCAGACCGCCGGTCTGGCACTGGCGAGCGACCGGGCGACGGACGAAACCCGCCCGCGCGTGGTTGCCATGCTGTATGTCATGTTCCTGATCGGAATGGGAATTTCTGCCCTGATCGTCGGCTTCCTGCTGCGGGACTATTCCAGCCTGCGGCTGGTTCAAGTGGTTCAGGGCGCTGCACTGGTCACGCTGCTGTTGAACTTGATCGCGCTGTGGCGGCAGGAACGGGTGAAGCCGATGACGCGGGCCGAACGCGCCGAACCCCGGCCGAAATTCCGCGATGCCTGGGCCGACTATGCCAGCGGCGGCGACGCCGGGCGGCTGCTCGCCGTCGTGGTGCTCGGCACGCTCGCCTTCAATATGCAGGACGTGCTGCTCGAACCCTATGGCGGCGAAATCCTGGGACTGTCGGTCTCGTCCACGACGCTTCTGACCGCGCTTTGGGCGGCAGGCGCGCTGGCCGGGTTCGCGCTGGCGGCGCGCTGGCTGCGGCGCGGCCTGAACCCCTACCGGATCTGCGCGCGCGGGCTGCTTTATGGCATCGCGGCGTTCTCGGCTGTGGTGTTCGCGGCGCCCATGGGATCGACCCTGCTGTTCTTTGCCGGCGCCTGCGGCATCGGTTTCGGCGGCGGGCTTTTTGCCGTTGCGACGCTGATGGCCGCAATGACGATGCCGGCCAAAGGCGCGGCGGGCCGCGGCCTGGCGCTGGGGGCGTGGGGCGCCGCGCAGGCGACGGCGGCCGGCGTCTCGATCGCGGTTGGCGGCACGTTGCGCGACGGCGTCAACGGCCTGGCCCTGTCGGGCCGCCTCGGCGAGGCGCTGAACACCGCGTCGGCCGGATACTCGTTTGTCTATCACCTTGAGATTGCGCTTCTTTTCGCAACGCTCATTGTTCTGGGTCCGCTGGTGCGGATCGCCTACCAACCACAACCAAACCAAGGAGCGGCCGGCAAGATCGGTCTTGCCGACTTCCCTACCTGACCTCGGAGGACAACACATGGTTGGCGTAAACTTCTTCGGTAATTTCGATTTGGCGAGTTTGTCGATCTGGCTGTTCTGGATCTTCTTCGCCCTGCTGATCTATTACCTGCAGACCGAAAACATGCGGGAAGGCTATCCGCTGGAGGATGACAACGGCGACCCGGCGGCGAACCAGGGCCCGTTCCCGGTGCCGAAGGACAAGACCTTCCACCTGCGCGACGGGCGCGGTGACGTCACCGTCCCGTCGGGCCAGCGCGGCGACCGCGACGACCTCGCCCTGGCGCGGACCTCAGAGGCCAACGGATTCCCGCACATGCCCACCGGAGACGCGTTGGCCGACGGCGTCGGCCCGGCCAGCTGGGCCCCGCGCCGCGATGTGCCCGAGCTTGACGGCCATGGCCATGTCAAGATCCGCCCGATGAGCGCGGTCGAGGGCTACATGGTGTCCGCCGGAACCGATCCGCGCGGCATGCCGGTAATCGGCAAGGACGACACCACCGCCGGCACCGTCAGCGACATGTGGGTCGACGTGCCCGAGCATCTGGTCCGCTATCTCGAGGTCGAATTGAATGACGGCGCTGGCAAACGGCTGATCCCGATGACCATGGTCAAGATCAAGCCGCGCTACGTCTGGGTGAAATCGCTGAACTCTGGCCGTTTCCCGGGCATTCCGGCGACCAAGGCCGCCGACCAGGTCACCTTGCTCGAGGAAGACAAGATCTGCGGCTACGTCGCAGGCGGCGCGATGTACGACTAGGAAAACCCGGCGTACCACACTGACAGGAAAGGGCTTTAGCCATGCCCCACGACGATTTCGCCTTCGAACCCATGCCCGGCCTTCCCGCCCGTCCGCCGAAGGGCGAGGAGGTGTTGTGGCAGGGACGCCCCAAAACCTGGGCCTTGGCCCGCGAGGCATTGGGGCTTTACTGGGTGGCGGGGTGGTTCTTGCTGCTTGGCCTTTGGCGTGTCGGCGCGGCGTCCACCGAGGTGCCCTTTCCTGCCGTCCTGCTGACCGGCCTGCCCTTGCTTGGCCTGGGGCTGGTCGCCTGCGGCATCATCCTGCTGATCGCCTGGGTGCAGGCGCGCAGCACCGTCTATACCATCACCACCGCGCGCGTGGCGATGCGGATCGGCGCGGCGCTGACCGTGACCTTCAACATCCCCTACCGGAAGATCGGCAGCGCCGGTCTGGATCTGAGAAAATCCGGCACCGGAACCATCGCGCTGCAGACCTTGGGCGAGACGCGCCTCAGCTATCTGATCTGCTGGCCGCATGTGCGCCCGTGGCGGATGGCCAAGACCCAACCGGCGCTGCGCTGCATTCGCGATGCGGAAAGGGTGGCGCAAATTCTTGCGGACGCGGCGGAAACCCGGGTCGGCCAGCCAGAGATCACGCGGATCGAACCCGCCGCGATCGCCGCCGAATAGCCAAAACCGGGAACCGTGACGATGTCAGACCAAACCTTCACCCCGCGCGCCCCGGCCCTGCGCAACACCGACCGCGAGATGATCCCAAAGGTGCTGGTGCGTGCGATGTTCGCCCTGGCCATGGCCTCGCTTGCGATCGTCAGCTTCGCGGTGCTGACGGACCGGCCGCACGTGGGCGTTCCGCCTGCGGCAAAGGCGCTGCAGAGCCGGGGCCTGATCCTGGAAGGCAGCGGCGCCAAGGCGGTACGGGTGCTTGCCCGGGACGGAACGGTTCTGGCCGATCTGGCCCATGGCGGGTTCATCACCGTGATCCAGAACGCCATGGCGCATGAACGCGGCAAGAACGGCATCGCCGGCAACCCGCCGGTGGACCTGGTGGCCTATGCCAACGGCCGCCTTGCCATTCACGACCCCGCCACGGGGTGGAGCGCAGAACTGGGCAATTTCGGAAAAGACAACAAGGCCGCATTCGAACGGCTGCTGACCAACTGAAGCCAAAGGACAAAAGGGAACCAAGAAATGGGACTTCTGACGCGAGAGATCGAACGGGCCCCCTGCACGGTCGAGATCAGCCACTGTTTCGACAGCCTGCACGCCCATGTGCGGTTCAACAACGGCGCCGTGGTCTATCCCGGCGACGAGGTACAGGTCGAAGGGCCGGAAATCATGGCACCATTCGGCGAGATTGTGCGCGAGGACCGCGAGGCGATCATCGTACGTGCGTCGAAGCTTGAACAGCTTTGGACCCGGCTTACCGGCGATTTCGAAGTCATGGAGCTGTGCGAATTTTCGTTTTCGGAGGAGGTGAAGCTATGAATGTCCAGAACACAATCGCCGCCACCCATACCGCAGATGCCACGACGGTCGAGGAAGGCCTTGCGATCCAGGAAGCGCAGGCCGTTCTGGATTCGGTTTCCGCAACAGAAGTCGCGATGCAGAACACGCTTCTGACGCCGCGCTTCTACACCACCGATTTCGATGAACTGGACGCCATCGACGTCTCTTCGGTCCGCCGGGATTGGGACGAGCTTATCGATGAAATGGTGGCCGACCCCAACAAGGGGCATTTCCGCAAGAACGAGGCCTGGGACCATGTCGATTGGGACGGCATGGATCCAGACCTGCGCAAGGAGTTCATCGATTTTCTGATCTCCAGCTGCACCGCCGAATTTTCCGGCTGCGTGCTGTATAAGGAGATGAAGCGTCGCGGCGCCAACAAGGACGTCACTCAGCTGTTCCAGTTGATGGCGCGCGACGAGGCGCGCCATGCGGGCTTTATCAACGATGCCCTGCGCGAGGCGGGCGTTGCCGTCAACCTAGGCTTTCTGACGCAAAAGAAGAAATACACCTATTTCCGGCCCAAATTCATCTACTACGCCACCTACCTGTCCGAAAAGATCGGATATGCCCGCTATATCACGATCTTCCGGCACCTGCAGGCGAACCCGGACCACCGGTTCCACCCGATCTTCAAATGGTTCGAAGAGTGGTGCAACGACGAGTTCCGCCATGGCGAGGCCTTCGCCCTGCTGATGAAGACCGATCCCAAACTGACGCAAGGCATCAACGTCTATTGGATCAAGTTCTTCCTCACCGCGGTCTACGCCACGATGTATGTCCGCGATCATCAGCGCCCGGCCTTTCACAAGGCGCTTGGCGTCGATCCGGACTGGTATGCGCACGAGGTCTTCACCAAGACCTCGAAGCTGTCGGAACAGATCTTTCCGATCACACTCGATATCGAGCATCCGCGCTGGCAGCGAAACCTCGAACGGTTGCACAAGGCGAACGTGCAGATCGCCGACGCCAAGGAACAAGGCGGCGTGGCCGGCAAGCTGAAGCAACTGGCAGGCAGTGCCAAGGCGGCGCTTGCTTTCGCGTCGCTGCTGACAATTCCGGCAAACAAGCACCGCGTGCCTGCGCAGACACGGCTGGAGCCGGTGTATTGAGCGGTTTTCACGTCGTCCGAGCGAACCGCCGCGCGGTGGCGGCCCCCGGGCATGCCCCCCGGAGGGCTACCGATCTGACAAAAAGGCCCGGAAACCCGTGATGACATCGCCCTGGATCGCGGCGCTGTTTGCGCTTTTCGTCTGGTGGTTTTCCACCGGCGCGATCCTCTGGGTGGTCAAGAGCGCGGACCGCCACGGACCGCATGCGCATTTTCTGTCCAGCATCTTCGGCCTGCCCTTTCTGCTGGCAGGTTGCTACGGGGTCTGGCAAACGCTGGACAGCGACGGCGTGGCGGCGGTCTACTGCGCCTTCCTCTCGGCGCTTGCGATCTGGGGCTGGGTGGAACTGGCGTTTCTGTCGGGCGTCGTGACGGGACCGAACCCGGTTCCCTGCCCGCCCGGCACTGCCGGTATCGAGCGCTTCCTGCGCGCCTGGGGCACGGTCGCGTTTCACGAGGTTCTTCTGGTGGTCTGCCTTGCCGCGCTCGTGATTGCCAGCCACGACGCGGTGAACACCTTTGCCTTATGGACCTTCGCGGTGCTCTATACCGCACGGATTTCGGCCAAGCTGAACCTGTTTCTCGGTGTGCCGAAGATCAATGTCGAGTTCCTGCCCGGGCCCCTGTCGCACCTGCCCAGCCATTTCCGCCGGCGCAGCCAAAGCTGGATCTTTCCGGTGTCGATCACGCTGCTGAGCTTTGCCACCGCCTGCTGGCTGGAACGGATCCATTCGGCAGACAGCCCGGGGGCGGAGGTGGGCTTTGCCCTGCTGGCCGCGCTGACGGCACTGGCCCTGCTGGAACATTGGCTTATGGTTCTGGCCCTGCCGGACGAAAAGTTGTGGCGCTGGATGATCCCGGCGCCGAGACCCGAAGACAAGAAACTCACCCCGGGAGAGTAATCATGGATTTCAACGCCCTGTTTACCACGCAGCTCGACGCCCTGAAGGAAGAAGGCAACTACCGGATCTTCGCCGATCTGGAACGGCGCTGCGGAAGCTTCCCGCGGGCAAGAAAGCATTGCGACGACGGCGAGCGCGAGGTGACCGTCTGGTGCTCGAACGACTATCTGGGCATGGGCCAGCACCCGGCGGTGATACAGGCGATGAAGGACGCAATCGACGAATGCGGCACCGGTGCCGGCGGCACGCGCAACATCTCGGGGACCAATCACTACCACCTGCTTCTGGAGCAGGAGCTGGCCGACTTGCACGGCAAGGAGGCCGCACTTCTCTTTACCTCCGGCTACGTGTCGAACTGGGCGGCGCTTTCCACGCTCGGATCCCGCCTGCCGGACGCAGTGATCCTCAGCGATGCCGGCAACCACGCCTCGATGATCGAGGGCATCCGCCATTCCCGCGCCGACAAGGTTATCTGGAGGCACAACGACGTCGAAGACCTCGACCGCAAGCTGGCCGCGATCGGTCCGGACCGCCCGAAGATCGTCGCGTTCGAGTCGGTCTATTCGATGGACGGCGACATCTGCCCGATGGACGAAATCGTCGAGGTCGCCGAGCGCCATGGCGCATTGACCTATCTTGACGAGGTACATGCCGTCGGCCTCTACGGCCCGCGCGGCGGCGGCATTTCCGAGCGCGAGGGGCTCGCCCACAGGATCGACCTGATCGAGGGAACGCTGGGCAAGGCCTATGGCGTCGTGGGCGGCTATATCACCGGGTCCGAGGCGCTTTGCGACTTCGTCCGCAGCTTCGCCAGCGGGTTCATCTTTACCACCGCGCTGCCGCCGGCCGTGGCCGCCGCGGCGCGGGCCTCGATCCGGCACCTGAAGCAATCGGACATGGAACGCGCCCGCCAGCGGCGTCAGGTGGCCAGGCTGCGCGCCCGGCTCGATCAGCTGAACATCCCGCATCTGCCCAATGACAGCCACATCATTCCGGTGATGATCAAGGATCCGGTGAAATGCCGCCTGATCAGCGACATTCTGATGGATGAATGGGGTATCTACGTTCAGCCGATCAACTACCCCACGGTTCCCAAGGGCACCGAGCGGCTGCGGATCACGCCCTCACCGCTGCACAGCGACGCCGATATCGACTATCTGCTCGAGGCGCTCGACACGCTCTGGCGGCAATGCGCGCTGGCGCAGGCGGTGGCCTGACGCCGCGGCGCATCGTCTGCCGAACCGGAATGGTTGGAATTCCCGGCACCGCTCTGCGCGAGCTGCCCGTTTTCCCGGCGGTTTTTTCTTGGCATTCCCTTGTCGCCGCCGGTTGGAGTATTACGCTTTCGTGAGAGGGGCTTGAGGAATTCACCCTGTCCTGCAATAGAAGACGCCGATGGGCACCCACAAAATTGACAGCGAGGACTGATCGATGATCCGCACCACCATTCCGCTTCTGGCCGCTCTGTCGCTGGCCGCTCCCGCCTTCGCCGAAAGCCATGGCGGCGATGCCGAGGCAGGCGCCGATGCCTTCAGCCAGTGCCAGACCTGCCATGTCGTCGTTGACGGCGACGGCAACACGCTGGCCGGCAAGAAGGCCAAGACCGGACCGAATCTTTACGGCGTAGTCGGCAGCCAGGCGGGAACCGTCGAGGGATTCCGCTACGGCAAATCGCTGGTTGCCGCGGGCGAGGCCGGCCTGGTTTGGGACGAGGAACAGCTGGCCGTCTACCTGCAGGATCCCAAGGAATTCCTGCGCACCTACCTGGATGACAAGAAGGCGCGCAGCAAGATGTCCTTCAAGGTCCGTAAGGAAGAAGACGCCGCAAATCTAGCCGCATTCCTCGCGACCTTCAGCCCGGATATGGAAGAGGGTATGGCCGGGGACGACGCGGCCGCGACGAACTGACGTAAAGGCCGGGCGGTCTGACCGGCCGCCCGGTCGCGCTGCCGTCGGCCGGTCGACGCCGGTGGCTTGAGCGTTCGAATGTGACTGAACGGGAATGCCGTTGTCGTTGCGCAACATCGACCGCATGAAGGGCATCCGATTGTCGCCGGAAATGCATGGATGCGCCGACCGCGGTCAAGGTTGTTCATTGCCGATACGCCCGCGCCGGCAACCGGCGGTTCTGCGCATCGGTTGGTTTCGTTTTTCTCTGGAATCCGGCAGATTCCACACGCGCGGACGATTGGCGTAAAAACGTGCAAACAGGTCCCGGCTTCCACAGGCCGGGGACTTGAAGAATATGTGGCAATTGCTTCAGTCCCTCGGGCGGCGGTCTTGCATCGAATTCACGGGGTGGACGTTGAGACGGTCGGGCACCGCGAAACCTATCCGCGGCAGACACTCCGATTTCGACGCCAGGCGAGCCATCGCCACGCCGCGGCATGGCCCGAACTTCGAAACACCGGTTGCGGCCTGCAATAGGCTTGGGCTGTCGTCATGCCTTCAAGGCGTCCGAGACCGCCCGCAACAGGTCGTCGCGGCTGACGGGCTTCATCAGCATCACTTCCTGCATACCGACCCCGTTGCCTTGTACTGTGGATTCCTGCGGGTAGCCCGACAGGAAGATCACCGGCAGATCCTTTTGCATCTCGCGCAGTTTCCTGGCCAGTTCCGGCCCCTGTAGATCACCCGGCATCACGATGTCAGACACCACCAGATCGAAAGGCCCGTCCGCCTTGAACGCCCTTTCCGCGCTCGCACTCTCTGCCGCTGACACCACGCTGTAGCCACATTGCCGCAACTGTCGGCTCAGGACCCGGCGAACGGTCGTGTCGTCCTCCACCAGCAGTAGCCGGGCACCTGTTTCCGGTGCGGGCGCGTCGCGCCGGGCGGCCGCCTCTTCCGCCTGGCGAGCCGAGACCGATTTGAAGAACAACTTGAACGTCGTCCCCACATCGAGCTCGGAATGGACGCGGACCGTGCCGCCGGTCTGGCGGATAAAGCCCTGAACCATCGACAACCCCAGCCCCGAATTCTTCGTGACCGGCTTGGTCGTGAAGAAGGGATCGAACACACGCGGCAACACCTGCGGATCGATCCCGCCGCCGGTGTCGGTTACCGCCATCATCACGTAATCGCCCGGCTCGATATCTTCCGCGTGGTCGGCAATGTAATCATCGCCCAGAACGACATTCGACGTCTCGATTGTCAGGCGGCCGCCTGCCGGCATCGCATCGCGGGCGTTGATCACCAGGTTCAACAGGGCACTTTCCGTCAGGCTGCGGTCCGCCAAGACCGTCCAGGTTTCCTTCGGCAGGGCGATCTCCAGTGCGATGTTCTCCGGCAGCGTACGGCGCAGCATGCCTTCCATGTCCCGCACGATGACGTTCAGATCGATTTCGGCGGGGTCGAGCGGCGCGCGGCGCGCAAAACTCAACATGTTCAGCGTCAGATCGCGCCCCCGCAACGTGGCGCTGATCGCGTCGCCGATCATTGCCTCGCGCTCGTCCAGATCGTCCACCTCGCGCAACAGTTCCAGATTGCCCAGGATCACCGCCAGCAGGTTGTTGAAGTCATGCGCAATTCCGCCGGTCAGCTTGCCGATGCTGTCCATACGCTGTGCCTCGAACAGCTTCATCTCGGTTTCGTACTGGTCCGTCACATCCAGCGTCGAGCCGATTTCCTTGACCACCTTGCCGCGCTCGTCGAAGATCGGCCGCGCAACCTCGCGTACACGCCGAAATCCCGTGGGGGTCACAACGCGATAATCCATCTTTACGATGTGTCCCGCGCGCAAATCCTTGAATTTCTGCCGCACGCGTTCACGGTCGTCTGGGTGGGTGAGAGAGAAGTCGCCGTCCAGGTACGACGCCTGCTCGATATACTCCTGGGGCGTCAATCCATGGGTCCGGGCGTGCTGGTCCGAGCAGTATTCGCACCGGTCCGCCACCGCGTCCCAGACATAGTAGCCGAGCTTTGCAAGCTGCACGGCTTGTTCCAGGCGCGCTTCGCGCTCTTCGGCCACCGCCTGATTGCGCTTTCGCTCGGCGACCTCGGTCGCGAGTTGCGCATTCGCCATCTGCAGATCTTCCGTGCGCTCGCGAACCCGGTCTTCGAGCCGCGCATTCATTACCCGGATCTCACGGCGGTCATAGTAGAGCATCGCCATCATCAGAACGCCGAACAGCACCATCCCGGTGATGAAGGCAAAGGTGAATTGCGCCTGTCGCAGCTGGCTTTGCAACAGCACCGTGTTGTGCTTGACCTTTTCGTCCTTTGCCAGCAACGCCAGTTCGTGCGCGACAGGCAGGATCGTGCGCAGCCTGTCCTTCAGTTGGGCAACCGAATCCGCATCCTGACGGTCAAGGTTCAGGACCAGGGGCTCGACCTCGGCCAAGAGCGTTCTTGTCAGTTCAATCGTCTCGTTCGCCAATGGAACGCCGAGCGGCTCGGATCCAAATTTACCGGCCGGGTCATTGATATGTACGCGGCTCCACAGCACGTCGAAGCGGATCAGAACGTCGTCAAGCGTAACGTCCTTGTCGTCATCTCCGTAGCGGTCCAGGTGATCCATCAGCTGCATCACCTCGTATTCGACCTGGCTGGCGTAGAACGTCAGGTTGCCCGTAAAGCTGCGGCTGCTGTCGCGCACAAGGACAATCGTCGAGACCAGCATCACCAGAGAGGCGAGCGCCATGATCACCGTCCCGGCGATCAAGGCGATGTCCAGAATTTTTCGCCGCGAGGTCATTTAGGGACCGGTTGCCGCGTCACCTAACGTCCAGCGTCTTCAGCTGCCAGATCGAGCGCGAGTAATAAACCTCGTTCTGCAGGTCGGGTTCGTCGTTCCACGGGTAGATGATCCAGACCGGTCCCCGGTTGCGCACGGTCAACACCCGGCCGTCCGCTCGCAGGGCCAGGATCACATCGTACTGCTCGCCGTCCTGCAGGGGTATGCCCACGGTGTAGTCGTTGAGCGCGATGGCATCCGCCTCTGTCCCATTGGCCTCGACATCGGCCATCAGGTCCCGCAGCAACACACCTTCGAACACAGTATCCCCGTCGGTCCATGGCGTGCGTGTGATCACCTGGTGGCTGCCAAGCGCGTCCAGCATGGCCAGATCGTACCGCATAGCGCCGTCGGCATTCGTCCTGCCAAGGGCGCCGGTGACCTCGAGGATCACCCGGCCCTCCGGCTGCTCTTGCGCGGTGGTGTTAGATCCCAAGACAGAGATCAGCACGGTCAGCGCCCAAAACTGCAAAGCACGTATAGACTGCGACATTTCCCGCACCCTCCATTTCGGTTTGCTGCCATAGATTGGACCGACCGAGGGCTTGAAACAAGCCTTGGTGGAAAATTCCACGGCACAGAAGCGCTTTTGGGGATTTATCGTGCCTTAAGGTTGCTTTTTTCTGAATCTGTTCTCGCTGGCTGCAATATAATCGTTGCCGGTCAAGTCGACACCGAATAAATCCTTGGCCTGATCGGCGGTATAGTACCCCATCTCGACATCGTGTTTGACCGCCCGCCTGTCCCGTACCGATGGATCGCCATACCCCCCGCCACCGGGGGTGCGCACATGCACCCGGTCGCCGGGTCCAAGCGGAATATCCTGCTCTTTGCTCAGATGCTGCGGGGTATAGGCCGAGCCGTCCTGCCAAACCGTTACCTCGTTCGGCGCGCCATCGCCGCCGCCCAAAACGCCCTGGGGTCCGAACCGGCCGTGATCCATCACAAAGCTCGCCTTGGCATGGCCACGCCGCAGCTCGAGCATATAGTCAAGGCCAAGTCCGCCGCGCGCCGCGCCCGCCCCGCCCGAGCCGTCGCGCAGTGCATAATGGTGGTAGAGAACCGGAAACGCCTGTTCCATGATTTCCACGGGCGGCGCCTTGGAAATGCCGATGGTCGAACAGCCATTGGCAAGTCCATCGTGATCGGAATTCCCGCCGTAACCGCCACCCGACAGCTGATACATCACGAAATCCCGTCTCCGTTCCGGATCGGTCCCGCCCAGGGCCAGGTTTCCGCTGGTGCCCGCCGGCGCCGCAGTCACGCGGTCGGGCAATGCGGTCACAAGTGCTGCAAACACCGCCTCTGCGATCCGCTGGCTGACCTCGGCCGCGCAGCCGGATACGGGCCGCGGATAGCGGGCGTCCAGAAAGGTGCCCTCGATTCCCCTCACCCTCAGCGGCTCGAAGGCGCCTGCGCTGATCGGCACTTCGGGAAAGATGTGACGCATCGCCAGGTAGACTGAACTGAGCGTCGTGGCGCGGACCGAGTTCATCGGGCCCAGACAGGGCGGGCTCGATCCGGAAAAGTCAAATATCAGATCCTCGTCCGCTCGCGTCACCGACAGCCGGATCGCCAGTGGCTCGTTCACCACCCCGTCGCTGTCGACCCAGGCGGTTGCCTGATACGCACCTTCCGGTATCTCGGCGATGAACGCCCGCATCTGCTGTGCGGCCCGCCGCCGGAGTTCGGCAATCGCTTGCGTCACCGTTTCGTCGCCATAGCGGTCCATCAGCGCGGTCAACCGCTCTTCGCCGACGATCAGGGCCGCGGCCTGTGCCTTGACGTCGCCGATGCGCTGGTCGGCCACACGGATATTGGAACAGATGATGGCGTAGATCTCCGGGTCCAACTCGCCTTCCTTGAACAGCCGCACCGGGGGCAGGCGCAACCCCTCCTGTTCCACCGCCGTGGCGCTTGCCGAAAACCCGCCTGGCACCGCGCCGCCGGTATCCGGCCAATGCCCGGTATTCGACAGCCAGCAGAACAGCTCTCCGCCCCGATAGAACGGCCGGGCAAAGCGCACATCCATCAGATGCGTGCCGCCGAGGTAGGGGTCATTGACGATATAGATGTCCCCCGGCTTCGGCGCCGTCACCTTGCCCTGGGCGATCATCTCGATAAGCGTGCGGGTGGAAGACTGCATCACACCCACGAAGACCGGCAGCCCGCCCGCGCCCTGCGCGATCAACGCCCCATCGTGTGCGTCGTAGATCCCGTCGGACCGGTCATTCGCCTCGGCGATCACCGGCGAAAACGCTGCGCGAGAGAATGACAGGTCCATTTCGTCGCAGACCTGCTGCAGCCCGGCCTGGATGACCGAAAGGGTGATCGGATCGAGGCTCATAACGTCGGCTTTCGCTTGTCGCGATGATAGGTCAGCGCACGGGCGATGCAGATTGCCAGGGCATCGGGATCGAAATCCGCCTCGTGCGGCAAAATCAGGGCCCGCGAGCCCTCGAATTCGAAAACGTCGCCGAACTGGTCGCGGAACTCCGCGATCAACGTCGTCCGGCAATGGAACAAAACCGCCGCGCGCTCCGGACCCTTCACGCACCCAAGCCGAATTGTCGTGCCGGTCCTGCAGCGATCGGTCAGATATGCGGGCTCGCCCCATTTCAAGGTCTCGGTCAAGGGGGCGGTCGCGGTTTGCGCGGCCATCCGGAAAATCAGTGCGCGTACCCGGATCAGACGCCGTCGGACGCCCGATGCCAATGCATCAAATGCCGCGGCGACGTCAGGTGGCATGGGTGGGGTTGCGACCGTGGCCACTGTTCCGGCATCCCGCCGTCCGTCCGAGGACCGAAGAGCCGGGCCGTCTTTGCTCATGCCACCTCCACCAGCAGATTGCCGGCCGGATCGCCGCGCGCCAGATCGCCCGGTTCCAGCAGAACCGTCGTATCCATCTGTTCGATGATCGCCGGACCTTCGACCGCTGCCGTCATCGGCAGGTGTTCGCGCAGATAGATCGGTGTTGAATGCCAGTCTCCGTTGAAAAACACCCGCCTTTCGCCGCGCTGCGCTTCGGCAAGCGTCGCCTTGCGTCCCGATGGCTCGATCAGCGTCGCAAGATCCACGCCCGCGCGTGCGCCGATCACCGACGTATTCACGTTCACAACATTCGCCCGAATTTCCCGCAACTCTACCCGGAATCGCCGGAAATACACCTCTTCGAACAACTCAAGCAGGTCGTCGCGCCCGACATCCGCATCCGCCAGAGGTACGCGCAGCAAATGTGTCTGCCCGGCGAATTGCATATCGACCGAATGTACATGCCGGATGCCCGCCAGCTTGACGGGCTCGGCGCGGATAAGCGCCTCGCCGGCCGACGACTGCTCGGCGAACACGCTTCGCAGCAGGTCCATGTCGAGCACATCCAGTCCGGTGTTCAGCGTGCGTACATAGTCGTGCCGCAGATCGGCAACCACGCAGCCGATGGCGTTGGTGATCCCCGGCCGCGGCGGGATCATCACGCGTGGAATGGCCAGTTCGCGCGCCAGGGCCGAGGCATGCAGCGGCCCCGCACCGCCGAACGCAAACAGCGCGAAATCGCGTGGATCGGCACCGAGCGACACCGACACCATGCGGATCGCCCCGGCCATTTTCGTGTTCGCCATGCGGACTACCGCCTCTGCCGCACCGGTGGCGTCAAGTCCCAAAGGCTCGCCTAACCGCTCCACGAAGACGGTGCGCACGTCATCCAGGGTCACGCCCCCCTCGACCGAGTTGATCCGCCCGGGATCGAGCCGCCCCAATATCAGGTTCGCATCCGAGATGGTCGGCTCGGTCCCGCCCCGGCCGTAACAGACCGGCCCCGGATCCGCACCCGCGCTTTCCGGCCCGACCTCTAACAGCCCTCCGGCATTCACCCGCGCAATCGACCCGCCACCCGCCCCGACGGTGCGCACATCGACCATCGGCACATGGATCGGCATCGCGTATTCGATCTCGGTTTCATTCGACACGCTGGGCTCGGCCCCGCGGATCAGCGCCACGTCGGTCGAGGTGCCGCCCATGTCGTAGGTGATCAGGTCCGGCAGCCCCGCCTCGCGCCCGGCAAAGGCCGCCGCGATCACGCCAGAGGCCGGCCCCGACATCACGGTCTTCGCCGCCTCCTCGGCCACACGTGCCGATGACACCATGCCCCCATTGCCGTTCATTACCAGAAGCTGCCCGCGATAGCCGCCATCCAGCAACTCTTGCTCCAGCTGCCGGATGTACCGCGCCAGCAGGGGCTGGACCGAGGCATTCACCGCCGCCGTCACCCCACGCTCGAACTCACGGCTTTCCGACAGCAACGCGTGGCCCAGCGTGACGAACCCGTTCGGCCAGACCTCTGACAGGATTTCTGCCGCGCGCAACTCATGGGCCGGATTGGCGTAGGCGTGCAGAAAATGCACCACCACCGCTTCGCATCCGGCCCCGGCAAGCTGCGCCGCCGCGTCGCGGACCGCCGCCGCGTCCAGGGGCGTCACCACCCGGCCCTCGGCATCCATCCGCTCGGGCACCTCAAGGCGCAGGTTGCGCGGGATGATCGGGCGAAACTGCCCCTTCATGCCATAGGCCTGCGGCCGCGTCCGGCGGCCAAGCTCCAGCACATCGCGGAACCCTTGGGTCGTGATCAGCCCGGTTTTCGCCAGCTTGCGTTCCAGCACCGCGTTTGTGGTGGTCGTCGTGCCGTGCACGATCAGGTCGAGCGCGGCCAGATCCGCCTCTGCCGCCCGCAGGGCATCCAGCACGCCAAAGGCCTGATTTTGCGGCGTGCTCGGCACCTTGGCCAGCCGCACCGCGCCCGTGGTCTGGTCGATCTGCACCAGATCGGTAAAGGTCCCGCCGACATCGACGCCGACGACCTGACCGGTTGCGTTACGAGCCATGTTCGCGCCGATTCCCCTTGCCACGCCGGCAAAGTGAACGCCGCAGAGTGAACCTGAGTCAATCCACCTCGATCTGCGCGGCAGCCGCCACCGGTTTTCCGTTCGATGCATAGGCCCGGTGATCGTTGGTGTTCAACACCACCCGCACCTCGTAGCTGCCTTTCGGCAAGGACCCGATCCGTGCGCTCGCGTCGTACATCCGCTGAAGCTTCAGCCCATCCAGATAGAGATGCCCGTGCCCGACCCCCGGCTGATGCGGGCCGTCCACGGCGTCCCGGGAAAACTCGAACCGCTCGACCTCCAGTTCCACAAGCCACCCCGCGCCATCCGGCTTGACCGACATCGCCAGACCGGGTGCATCCCGCCCGGCATCCAGCATCTCACCGTGGTCCATGGCAACCACCTCGACCCGCGCCCGGGTCGAAACCTCCCCGGCCCCGGCGAACTCGAACGTCACCGGTATCAGCCGCCCGTCGTCAGCGTCATCCGGCAACTCCAACAGCATTCCATGCGCCCCGTCCATCGCCAGACCCGGCGCCGACCCGGCCGGTATCGCCAGCCCTCCCGCGCCGACCGCGCCAACGATCGTGCCTCCCGCCGCGTCGCCGGTCCCAACACCGATCAACCGGTCGGGCCCGCCGGGATTGTCGATCTTTGCGGTCAGCGCAAACCCGCCGCCCATCGGGCTCAGCACGGCATCGGTCACGGCGATCCGGCTGCCGCGCGGCGCCAGCAGAAACATCGAACCGGCAAGCCCAAGCACCAGGATTGCGGCCAAAAGTCCCCAGGGTTTCATCACAGCGCACCGCCTGTATCATTCCGTCATGCAGCCTACGCGGATTTCCAGCACTCTCCAACTCTGCATCCTCCTTGCCGTTTTCCCGGCGCGAAGGATCGATGCGCACGCCTCCGAACAATCCCTTGTGCTGCTCCTGCCTACCGACATCTACACCGGTGCCGGCGTGGCGGCCGTTGCCGCCACGGTCGTCCTGTTGGCGTTCCTGCCCGCCGGGACGATGGCACATCTGTACCAGCCTCTCGCGGTCACGCGGATGTCGCTGCGCTTGCTCAAACCCTACACCAGCCTGGCCGCCTTCGGTCTTTTGGCGGTTCTCGTCTGGGCCGGCCTGCACGGGCCGCGCGATCCGCTGTCGAACCCGCTGCCGTTGTTTGTCTGGACGATCTTCTGGATCGGCTTCATCACCCTGCAAGCCACACTTGGCGATCTCTGGGCCTACCTGAATCCCTGGACCGGCCCGGTTTGGCTGATACACAGGTTCTTGCGCCCCCGGCCCCCCGCCCGCCTGCCGCCGGAACTCGGCTACGGCCTCGGCATCGTGGCCTTTCTTGCCTTCGCCTGGCTGCTCTTGGCCGACCCAGCCCCGTCGGACCCCGACCGCCTCGCGCGCTACGTCGCCACCTACTGGCTCTTCACCTTTGCACTGACGCTGATCTACGGCCCCCGCTGGCTGCGGCGCTGTGAAGGCTTCGGTCTCATGGCCCGCGCCTATGCGCGGCTGGCCGTGTTCGGACGGCGCCGCGGCGGGCTCCACGCCGGCGCGCCGGGCTGGCAGATCCTCCACAAGCGCCCGTTTCCCCTGGGCCCGTCGCTGCTGATCATCCTCCTGCTTGGCACCGGCAGCTTCGACGGCCTGAACGAGACCTTCTGGTGGCTTGGCCTTATCGGCCTCAATCCACTGGAGTTTCCCGGCCGCTCCGCCGTGGTCTGGCACTCCGCCATCGGTTTGCTGATCAGCAATGCCGCGCTGATCGGCGTCATGGCCGTGACCGTCACACTGGGCCTGCGCCTGATCGGCGACCGGACCGGCATCGCCCAGGGTCTCCGGCTCTTCGCTCCGTCGATCCTGCCCATCGCGCTCGGCTACCACATCGCCCACTACCTGCCGACCTTCCTGGTCGACGGCCAATATGCCCTTGTTGCTCTCAGCGACCCGTTCCTCTCCGGCGCCGACTATCTCGGCCTTGGCGCGCACTATGTCACCACCGGGTTTTTCAACACCACAGGCACGGTCCGCATCATCTTTCTGACGCAGGCCAGCGCGGTGGTGCTTGGCCATGTCCTTGCCGTGATGCTCGCGCACGCCATCGCAGTTCGTCGGTTCGGCTCCAGCCGCCGGGCGGCCCTCAGTCAGGCGCCGCTTGCGCTCTTCATGATCGGCTATACGCTCTTCGGCCTCTGGCTGCTCGCCGCGCCGCGATTTTAGGCGGGCAAGCGGCCTGCAAGCGGCCGCCCCCGCACCACACAGAAAAACGTGGACAGATGCCGGGCCGCTTTGCACACTCGTCCCAGACAAGATCCGCACAGGCGGGTTGAACCAACGGGGGATCAGATGACCAAACCAACCACGCGCCGCACCGCACTCAAGACGCTGGCCGCAGGCACCGCCGCCGCGTCCCTGCCGCTCTGGGCGCGCTACACCCATGCCCAGACCGCGGCCCCCATCAAGATCGGCTTTCAGCAGCACGCCACCGGCATCGGCGCGGCTTACGGCCGGTGGTACGGCCGCACCACCGACGCCGCCGCCGCGCTGATCAACGAGGGCGGCGGGATCAACGGACGTCCGGTTGAGATCGTCGCCGAAGACGACGGCACCGACCCCAAGCGCGGCGCCGAGGTCGTCGAGAAATTCGCGACCCAGCATGGGTGCGACGTTGGCTTCGGCACGCTGTTTTCCCATGTCGTCATCGGCTCCGCCCCCCGCGCGGGCGAGCTGAAACTGCCCTATTTCGTCGTCTCCGAGGGCCATCACGTCGCCTCGGGCATGCTCAACCGCTACACGCTGCAGCCCGGCATCACCGACGTCAAATCCCAGGTTCAGGCGATGGCCCCCTATGTCCACGCCTCGCTCGGCAAGAAGGTCACGATGATCTTCCCCGACTTTGCCTTCGGCCACGATCACCGCGACTATTTCTCGGCCGCGATGGAGGCGCAGGGCGGCGAGATCCTGGCCAAGATCGCCATCCCGCCGACCGAGACATCGTTCACCAAATACTTCCCCAAGATCCCCCGCGATACCGAGGTGCTCTACCATGTGATGGTCGGCCCTGCGGTCCTGACCTTCGTCAAGGAACTGGGCGAGTTCTTCGGCCCCTCGGCGCCCGCCATCTTCGGTTTCATCGACTCGCTCGAAGCGGTCGATATCCGCAGTCCGGGGCTGGAATTCCTCG
Organism: Rhodobacter sp.; assembly: GCA_030065095.1. Taxonomy (GTDB): domain Bacteria; phylum Pseudomonadota; class Alphaproteobacteria; order Rhodobacterales; family Rhodobacteraceae; genus JASJCA01. The sequence continues at coordinate 149,248 of JASJDP010000008.1, read as the reverse complement.
AAGGCAGCTATTTCTGGGAAGGCAACCCGCGCTACGCCCAGGCCGACCAGTCCGAACACGATGCCTTCTACCGCGAGCGTGTCGGCGTCGACGCCAATGGCGCCTCGGTCACCGACCCCACCGACATCTCGACCTATGCCCACATGTTCGGTTGCTGGGAGACGCTGCATGTCATCAAGGCCGGAATGGAGGCCAGCGGCTATGCCGGCCCCGGCGACCGCGCCGCCCTGATCGAGGCCGTCGAGGCGATGACCGACATGCCCCACAGCCGCGCGCACCCGCAAGGCGCCAAGGTCTTCAACGGCAAGACCCACCAGGTCTTCGGCCACCAGTATATCAGCCGCGTCGAGGGCGGCCGCCTCAACGTGGTCCATACCACGTCGATCGAGGACACGCTCTATCCCGACGAGGTCGATTACACGACGATGCCGCTCTGAGCCGAGGCCCCGGCCCCACCCTGGGCTATCGGGTTTTCACACGGGTCGGCGGTTTGGGAAAAATCGTGCCGGCCGCACACTGCCTTGTCCAGGCCGGGGCCGGACCGCATGGGCGGCTTCGCTGGCGGTCCGAAGCAGGATGGGTTTCGACGGAACCGGTTTCTGCCGGTTCTTGGCCTTGAGCGAACGTTTGCAGCCGGTCTTCAGGCGCGGAATCATGGCCGAAGGCCGCCGTGCGGGATCGGCGGCTTAGACGTCTAACTCCTCAACAAACCGCGCGTTCTCCTGGATATACTGGAACCGCAGTTCGGGCTTCTTGCCCATCAGGCGCTCGACCAGATCACCAGTCTCGCCGGGGTCGTCCTCGTCGATGGTCACCCGGATCAGTTTCCGGGTCTCGGGGTTCATCGTGGTGTCCTTTAGATCCTTGGCGTCCATCTCGCCCAGCCCCTTGAAACGGCTGACATCGATCTTGCCCTTCCCGCCCAGGCCCTTTTCCAGCCAGGCATCGCGTTCGGCCTCGTCGAGGCAGTAGACGCGCTGCGCGCCTTGGGTCAGACGGTAGAGCGGCGGGCAGGCGAGGTAGAGATGACCCTTGTCGATCATGTCGCGCATCTGCGTGAAGAAGAAGGTCATCAGAAGCGAGGCGATATGGGCGCCGTCGACATCGGCGTCGGTCATGATGATGACCTTGTCATAGCGCAGGTCGTCGACCTTGAACCGCGTGCCCAGGCCCACGCCAAGCGCCTGGCACAGGTCCGAGATTTCCGCGTTGGAGCCCAGTTTCGAACTGGCGGCGCCGAGAACGTTGAGGATCTTGCCGCGAAGCGGCAGCAATGCCTGCGTGGCGCGGTCACGGGCCATCTTGGCCGAACCTCCGGCCGAATCCCCCTCGACGATGAAAAGCTCGGTTCCGTCGCGGGCCTGTTGCGAGCAATCGACAAGCTTGCCGGGCAAGCGGAGTTTTTTAGTGGCGGATTTCCGGGCGGTTTCCTTTTCCTGGCGGCGGCGCAGGCGTTCCTCTGCGCGCAGCACCAGAAAGTCGAGGATAGCGCCGGCGGATTTGGTGTCGGAGGCCAGCCAGTGGTCGAAATGATCGCGTACGCCGAATTCGACGAGGCGTTGGGCGTCGGGGGTGGCCAGCCGGTCCTTGGTCTGTCCGACGAATTCGGGATCGCGGATGAAACACGAAACCAGCGCGCAGCCGCCTGTCACAAGGTCTTCACGGCTGATCAGCCCGGCTTTCTTGTTCCCGGCAAGCTCGCCGTAGGACCGCAGGCCCTTCAGGATCGCCCACCAGAAGCCCGCCTCGTGCGTTCCGCCTTCGGGCGTGGGAACGGTATTGCAGTAGGATTGGATGAAACCGTCGCGCGAGGGCGTCCAGTTGATCGCCCATTCGACCGAGCCGGGGGTCTTGAACCGGTCTTCGAAGGAAACCTTGCCGGCAAAAGGCCGGTCGGCATAGGTGCTGGACTGCCCGAGCTGTTCGCCGAGATAGTCGGCAAGGCCGCCGGGAAAGCGGAAGGTCGCTTCGGACGGTGTACCGTCTTCGGCGATGTGGGTCTTCCAGCGGATTTCGACGCCCGAGAAAAGATAGGCCTTGGACCGGGCCATCTTCATCAGGCGGTGGGGCTTGAACCTGTGATGCCCGAAGATGTCGGCGTCGGCGTGAAAGGTAACGGTGGTTCCGCGGCGGTTGTTGGTGGGGCCGAGGGACCGGACCGGGCCCAGCGGCAGGCCGCGCGAGAACTCCTGAAGAAAAAGCTCGCGGTTGCGGGCGACTTCGACGCGAAGGTGGTCGGACAGCGCGTTGACGACGCTGACGCCGACGCCGTGCAGGCCGCCGGAGGTCTGATAGGCCTTGCCCGAGAACTTGCCCCCGGCATGCAGCGTGCAGAGGATGACCTCGAGTGCGCTCTTGTCGGGAAACTTCGGATGCGGGTCGACGGGAATGCCGCGGCCGTTGTCGCGGATGGTGACGGAATGGTCGGCATGCAGCTCGACCTCGATCCGGGTGGCGTGGCCGGCGACGGCCTCGTCCATCGCGTTGTCCAGAACTTCGGCCACCAGATGGTGCAGCGCGCGTTCGTCGGTGCCGCCGATATACATGCCGGGGCGCTTGCGGACAGGTTCCAGCCCTTCGAGAACCTCGATGGAATGGGCGTCGTAGGATTGGTCGGTGGCGGGGCCGGAAAGAAGGTCGTCGGCGGGCATTGTCGGCTGCTCTGTTTGGTTGTTGCCGGTGATTAGAGCAGGTTTGGTGGGGCGATGACAACCGTAACCTACGTGTTGTGCGGTCAAAGCAGGCCGCTTAACGCCTTCCGCAACGGTTCGATGCGGGCAAACTCGGCCATCAGGCTACCCGCCGCGCCGTCCGGGGGATCGGACCAGAGCACCAGGGATTTGCGCCGCAGGTGTTCCGCAAGGGGGTGGTCCTTGGCATGCGGGGCCGGCACGCGTTTCAACTCGGGCCCGCCGATCTCCATGCCGCAGGCGGCGATCGCGGCATCGATTCCTGCGCCATAGGGGCCATCGACGGCATCGCGCCAGGTGGACAGCTGCGCCGGCGTGAACGACATCCAGCCCCAACCGGTGCGCAGATAATCCAACCCGATACCATAGAACCAGCCAGGCCCGTCGCGGTGGCTGCTCTGCTGCCACAGCATATGGAGATGGGTGTTGTAGGGGGTCTTGTCCTTGGAAAACCGTACATCGCGATGGATCCGGAAGAGTTTGGTCGTCATCGGTTCGCCGGTTGTCCGGCCCAGCCGTTCGGCCAGATCCGCCAGCAGCCGCTGTGCCGGTTCCTTGAGCTTGGCGTCGTAGTCGGCCCTATGCGCCTGAAACCAGTCGCGTGAGTTGTTCCTGGCCAGCGCGCCGAGAAACGCGCGGGCATCGGCCACCAGGGCTGCGGGATCGGACATCGGCAATCCTCCTGATACGGCAGCTTACGGCGAATTCGACCGCGGCAGAAGCCGGAAGCGTCGGCCGTGCAGGCGTGCGGCGACATTGACCGGGATCAAGGCGTGCCGCAGTGTCCGGGTTTAAAGTCCGCTTTGCGTGTGAACACGAGGAGATATCTATGCCCGCAGCAAAGGCCGCCGCCAAGAAGAACGGACCCGACAATTCCGCCGATTTTCCCAAAGTCAGCCCGGACACGATCCGGCAGGCCTTTGAGTACGGCACGTATCCCTACACCGACAAGCTGTCGCGAAAGGAGTACGAGCATCAGAAGGCGCTCTTGCAGGCGGAGCTTCTGAAGGTGCAGAAGTGGGTGGCCGATACCGGGCAGAAGTTCGTCCTGCTGTTCGAGGGCCGGGACGCGGCCGGCAAGGGCGGCACGATCAAGCGGTTCATGGAGCATCTCAATCCGCGTGAGGCGCGGATCGTGGCGTTGAACAAGCCCACGGAGGAAGAGAAGGGCCAGTGGTTCTTTCAGCGTTACATCGCGGAGTTGCCGACGGCGGGTGAAATGGTGTTCTACGACCGGTCCTGGTACAATCGCGCGGGCGTCGAACGGGTGATGGGATTCTGTACGCCGAACGAATACCTGGAATTCATGCGCCAAACGCCCGAGTTTGAACGGATGCTGGTACGCTCGGGCATCCAGCTTTACAAATACTGGTTCTCGGTCACCCAGGAAGAACAGCGCGCGCGGTTCAAGTCGCGCGAGACAGATCCGCTGAAGCGCTGGAAGCTGTCGCCGGTCGACAAGGCATCGCTCGACAAATGGGACGACTATACAGAGGCGAAGGAGGCGATGTTCTTTTACACCGATACCGCCGATGCGCCCTGGACGATCATCAAGTCAAACGACAAAAAGCGCGCGCGGCTCAGCTGCATGCGGCATTTTCTGGATAGCTTGGACTACCCCGACAAGGATTTCGAGGTGGTCGGCAAGCCGGACCCGCTGATCGTCGGCCGGGCAGAGCACGTGGTGCACAATTCGCAGCATATCCTGGCGTCGTCGCTGCACCCAGACGCACGGCGGGCGAAGTCGGACAGCTAGTTGCGTTGACATTGGATTGAACCGCGTTCCGCCGGTTTTGGCCTGGCGCGCGCCCGGCAGCTGACTTGGCCGGCAGTGTCTGCTTCGCGCCAGAACCGACAGAACGCGGTTCCGTGTAAGCTCATCCTACGCCGAAATGCGGTTTGCAGTCAGGTGCCGAGGTCAGCGGCGCGCGGCGGCGAGCATGGAAAGACGGATCAGGGTCCGCTCGACCAGTGCCATCTGTGGCGCGCGCTGCGCGGCCGAGCGCAAATGCAGATCGGTGTCGGTCAACAGCTGCAGCGCCTCTTCCAGCTTGGGCCGGCCCCAGCCCTGGGCCTGACGCAACATCCGGTCGCGGCGTGGGCCAAAGACCGGGGGACGCGCCTTGGCGATGCCCGCGCCGGCGCCGCCGGGGTCGCAGGTGGCGGCATGCAGCGTGCGGAAATGGCGGGTGGCGCCGATGCAAAGGGCGACCGGCTGGATCCCCTGCCCGGCAAGTTTCTGCATCAGTGGACCGATTTCCGCGGTGCGGGCCTCGGCGACGACATTCAGGACATCGTCGAGCGCGGCCTCGGCCGTGGAGGGGGCGCAGGCCTCGATATCCGCGGAATTGACGGGGGCGGGGTCGTTCAGCTTGTAAAGGGCGAGCTTTTCGATGGTCTGGCGCAGGTCGCCGGGGTCGAGCTGGCGCGACAGAGCCGTGAGGTCCGCCATGGCCTTGGGATCGACATCCCTCAGACCGGCCTTGTGAAGGTCGGCTTCCAGTTCCTCGCGGCTGGGGGGATCGTTGTAGACGCCGATGGCAAAGCTGCCCGGGTGGCCCTCGAAGAGCTTGCGAAGCGCCGAGCGGGCGTTGAGCTGGCTTGCGGTGACGACGATATGGGCGTCGCCCGGAAGCCAGCCGTCAAGAGCGGCGGCAATCGTCTTGGCGTCGCCGTCGCGGGCGTCGTCGACCAGGGCGGCGCGGGGGCCGGGGAAGAAGCCCTGCGCCTTGATTGCATCGGTCAAGAGGGCGGCGTCCTTGCGCATGCCGGCGGCAGAGAGGCGCTCGAGCCGCATTTCCTCCTCGCCCCGCGGACCGATCAGGTTGGCGATCAGGTCCTGGCGTTTCAAGGCGACGCGCATGGCGTCGGCGCCGTAGAGCAGGGTGGCGGTCGCCGAGGCGTCGGGCGCGGCGATGTGGCGGGCGGCCTCGCGGCCGGAAAGCTTCATTGCAGCCAGTCCGGGGCGGTAGCTGTCAGGCGGGTGACGAGTTGGTCGGCGAGCGTCACCATCAGTCGCTCGTTGGCGTCATCCGTCGCCGAAAGCGTCCCGACGATCGAACCGGTGGCCGAGAAACCGGCGAAGTTTTCGATGCTGCCGGTGTCGAGCACGGCCTCGGTGGCGCGGTCGGTCAGGGTGTAATCGACGCGGCCGAGGATGTTGAAGCGGGTGGTCGCCTGATCCGGGGTGATGCCGAGCCCCTGCTGAGTGGTGCGGATCGTGTAGTTCAGCAGATAGGGTGCGGATTGCGGCTGGCCGAGGCGTTCCTCGAGCCGGGCGACGAAGACGAAGGATTTGCGGTCGTCGGGCTCGGCCGCAAGGATCGAGCCGCGCAGGGTTCCGGCGCTGCCGCCGGGACCGTAGACCGGGGTAAAGCCGCAGGCGGAGAGGGACGCGAAAGCGAGGATGAGGACCAGACGGCGGGGAAGGTTTGGGCGAGCGTAACCCTGGGGATACATCCTTACAGCCTTGAAAAGGTTATTGATACCGTTAACAAGTCGCAAATCCGGTCTGCGGCTTGCACGGTGTGGGAGCGGATGGGCGCCCGACGTGTCTTTGGCCTGAAGGCGGGGCGGGAGATCTGGAATTCCGTGGTCAGAGGGGGACATGGACGATCCGGTTGGCCTGTTTCCCGCCGGGTGCGCCCGGCGCCTTGATTGCGCACAGCATCGCCGGGCGCGACACGGTTTACAAGCGGTTGCTGTGCGAAGGTGCCGCTGTGTATCGGCGATCAGTGAAAGTTGGCGCGCAAGGCGAAAGCTCAAACCACCACGTTCACGATCCGCCCCGGCACCACGATCAGCTTTTTCGGGGCGCCGCCGGACAGCGCCTTGAGCACGGCGGCATCCTCCAGCACCAGCTTTTCCACGTCGTCCCTGGGCAGGTCCTTGGCGACGGTTATCTCGGACCGGCGCTTGCCGTTGACCTGGATCGGCAGGGTGACGGTGTCTTCGACCAGCATCGCCGGGTCGGCCTGGGGCCAGGGGGCGCCGGTCACCAATCCCTCGCCGCCCAGCATGTGCCAGATCTCCTCGGAAAGATGCGGAGTCATCGGTGACATCAACTGGGCCAGGGTGCGCAGCGCCTCGCGTTTGGTGCGGGTTCCCGGCTTGGCCTTGGCGATGATGTTGGTGAAGGCGTAGAGCCGCGCGATGGCGGCGTTGAAGCCGAAGCTTTCGATGCCCATGGTGACGTCGTGGATCGTCTTGTGCATCGCGCGGAGCAGATCCTCGTCGACCTCTGCGGCCGCATCGCCGGCCTCTGCGGCGTCGGTGGCCAGGCGGTAGACGCGGGTGAGGTGCTTGGCGGCGGCTTCGGCGCCCGAGACGGTCCATTCGACGTCACGCTCGGGCGGGCTGTCGCTGAGAACGAACCAGCGGGCGGTGTCGGCGCCGTACTGGGCGATGATGCGCGCCGGGTCGACGACGTTCTTTTTCGATTTGGACATCTTGGCCGACGGGATCACCTCGACCGGTTCGCCGGTGGCGCCCAGCCGGGCGCCGGATTCGTGCCATTCGATATGCTCCGGCAGGTGATAGACCGGTCGATCCCGTTCGTCGCGCGTGACATAGATTTCGTGGGTCACCATGCCTTGGGTGAAAAGCGCATCGAAGGGTTCGATGGCCTTGGCGGGCAGGTGGCCGCAGATATGCATGGCCCGGCAGAAGAAGCGCGAATAGAGCAGGTGCAGGATCGCATGCTCGATACCGCCGATATACTGGTCCACATTCATCCAGTAGTCCGCATCGTCCATGTTCGTCGGCGCATCGTCGCGCGGGGCGGTGAAGCGGGCGAAATACCACGACGAATCGACGAAGGTATCCATGGTGTCGGTTTCGCGCTTGGCCGGTTTGCCGCAGGCCGGACAGGGGCAGTCGCGCCAGGTCGGATGGCGGTCGAGCGGGTTGCCCGGGTGGTCGAAGGTGACATCGTCGGGCAGCCGGATGGGCAGGTTTTCCTTTTTCTCGGGAACCACGCCGCAGGCGTCGCAATGCACCACCGGAATCGGCGTGCCCCAATAGCGCTGGCGCGACAGGCCCCAGTCGCGCAGACGGTACTTGGTGACGCCCTGGCCGACGCCGTTTTTTTCGCAAAAGTCGATCGCGGCGTCGATCGCCGCTTCGCCGGTGGCCTCCTCGGGCCAACCGAAGCCCTTGACCCATTTGACCTTCTCGGACTTCGGTGGAACGAAGGCCTCATCCTCCACCGGCTGGCCGCCATCGAGTGCCACGAAGGTGTCGATCACCGGCAGGCCGTATTTCCGGGCGAAGTCGAGGTCGCGCTGGTCGTGGGCGGGACAGCCGAAGATGGCGCCGGTGCCGTAGTCCATCAGGATGAAGTTGGCGATGTAGACCGGCAGTTCCCAGGCGGTGTCGAACGGGTGGCGGACGGTCAGGCCGGTGTCGAATCCCAATTTGGGGGCCTTTTCCATCTCTTCCTCGGACGTGCCCATGCGGCGGCAGTCGGCGTTGAAGGCGGCGATATCGTCGTTTTGACGCTCCAGCATCCGGGCCAGCGGGTGGTCGGGCGAGATCGCGATGAAAGAGGCGCCCATCAGCGTGTCGGGGCGGGTGGTGTAGACCTCGACCCGGTCGTGGCTGTGCGGACCGTCGATCAAACTGAACGAGAACTGCAGGCCGCGCGACTTGCCGATCCAGTTCCGCTGCATCAGCTTGACCTTCTCGGGCCAGTTGTCGAGGCCATCGATGGCTTCGAGCAGCTCTTCGGAGAAGTCGGAAATCTTGAAGAACCATTGCGTCAGTTCGCGCCGTTCCACCGGCGCGCCCGACCGCCAGCCCTTGCCGTCGATGACCTGTTCGTTGGCCAGCACGGTCATGTCGACCGGATCCCAGTTCACGACCGCGGCCTTGCGGTGGATCAGATCGTTGTCGAGGAAGTCGAGGAACATCGCCTGCTGGTGGCGGTAGTATTCGGGGTGGCAGGTGGCGACCTCGCGCGTCCAGTCGAGCGAAAAACCCAGGGGCTGCAACTGGGCCTTCATGTCGGCGATGTTCTGGTAGGTCCAAGTCGCGGGGTGGATGCCTTTTTCCATCGCGGCGTTTTCCGCGGCAAGGCCGAAGGCGTCCCATCCCATCGGGTGCAAGACACTGAATCCGCAAGACATTTTGTAGCGCGCGATGACGTCGCCCATGGTGTAGTTGCGCACGTGGCCCATGTGGATGCGCCCCGAGGGGTAGGGAAACATCTCGAGCACGTAGTATTTGGGCCTGGCAGGATCGCGTTTGGCGATGAAACTGCCGGTCTTTTCCCAGGCGGCCTGCCATTTCGGCTCGATCTCACTGGCGGTGTAGCGGGACATACGTGTCAAGGTCCTTGCAGATGCGAAACGCCGGGCATGCGCGACCCGGCGTTGATACTGTGGGGTGTGGCCGGGGTCCAGAGCCTGATGCGCCACAGGGGATAAAGGGGGTGTTGGCCTGAAGTTGCCATTCGCAACCAGTCTCCAGGCGCGGAATCAAGGCCGAAGGCCGCCGCGCCGTCGCCGACCCGCCCCGGAGGGGAGGCGATATTGCCGACGGTGCATATCGGATTGAGTTCGTTCGGACTTTGCCGGGATAAATCGAGCCGTTCAAAGGTCCGGGTCGCCTCCCCGCGGGTCAGCGATGACCCGGCTCCTTACTCAACCGGCAACGTCCGCTCCAGGCCAAAAGCCAACTTCTACGTTGCCTGTCCGCCCCTACCGCTGTGCATGAAACTATGCGCTGGTTTAAAGCCGTCCGTCGCGGACGCGAAGCTGGCGGGCACGGGTCAGGATCGCGTCCTCGACAGCCTGTACGGTCTCGCGGCTGGCCGGGCCCGACCGGGTCTGCAGCGCGAGGTTCAGAGAGCGGGCGTCAAGCGCGGGGTCCTGAACGAAGATCGTAGCGCGGTAGGCGCGGCCGCCGCCGGGGGGCACGCCGTAGCCGGTGACGATCACGCCCGAGAACGGATCGGCGGCCTGGATCGGCAGAAAGCTCAGCACATCGAGCGAGGCGTTCCAGATGTATTTGTTGACCTCGACGGTGACGTTGGGGTCGTCCGTGGTCTGGAACAGGTCCCAGATCGTGCCCCGTTCGCGCCGTTCCGCGCGCTGCAGTTCCGGCGGCGTGTTGGCACGCTGGCGCAGCGTCGCTTCGCTGACCTGCCCGCTTGAGTCGCGGGGCGAGAAAATGCTACCCGGGCGGCCGATGCCCGTAGGCCCGCCACAGGCCGCCAGCGCAAGCGTCAATCCCAAGATGCCGATGATTTTCAAAGGATTGGTCGATGTCATTTTTTTTTGCCCCGTGCCCGACACTGGCCAAGGTTTACCGGAGGCGTTTCGGCGCGACAAGGCATTTCGCCGCGACGCCGGATTCCGGTGCTGCAACACACTGTTGCATCCATGCATCGTTTGGCGGCCCTCTGGCGGAACGGGGACCGGCTTTCTTGCATTCAAGGACGTCTGGGGCGACACAGCAGCATACTCAATTCGAATACCGGGTTGAGGTGCACCTTTTAATGAATGAGGGAAAACCAATGAAAAAGGTTCTCTTCGCGACCACCGCCCTCGTGGCCTCCGCCGGTATCGCGTCCGCTCAGGGCGTCGAGCTTTCCGGTTCGGCCGAGATGGGTATCGTTGGTGGTGACGGCATCGAGACGCAGTTTCACACTGGTGTTGACGTGCGTTTCACCATGTCGGGCGAAACCGACAACGGCCTGACCTTCGGCGCGACCGTCGACCTGGACGACACCGGCGAGACCGCTGTCCGCGGCTTCGACATCGCCGACACCGGCCCCAGCGAACTGGCGGACTACAACGTGTTCATCTCGGGCAACTTCGGCACCCTGACCATGGGTGACACCGACGGTGCCTTCGACTGGGCTCTGCGTGATCTCGACATCATCGCCGACATCAACGACTCCAACACCGCGCACGCCGGCTTCAACGGCAACGCCGGTCTGGACGGCACCTATGACGGTCAGGTTGCCCGCTACGACTACTCGTTCGGCGACTTCGCCTTCGCCGTGTCGGCCGAAATCGACGACGCTGGCGTCGGCGATCCGGTCTTCGGCATCGGTGGTACCTACTCGGGCGACCTCGGCGGCGTGAACCTCGGCGTCGGCCTTGGCTACCAGTCCGACGGCGTCTTCGACATCATCGGTGTCAGCCTTGACGCGTCGTTCGACAACGGCATCCGCGCGATCCTGAACTACTCGGATCTCGACGGCATCGGCATCGACAACAGCGGCTACGGCGGTCTGCCGGCTGGCACGCAGTTCGCCGAAAACCACATCGGCGTCGGCCTGTTCTACACCATGGACGCTCTGAGCGTCGGCGTGAACTACGGTGTGTACGACACCACCACCATCGGCTGCCCGACCTGTGCGGACACCGAAGGCTTCGGCTTGGCTGTGAACTACGACCTGGGCGGCGGTGCCGTCGTTCAGTTCGGCTACGGCTCCAGCTCGGTTCAGAACACGCTGGTTCCCGGCGACACCGTCACTTCCGACAGCTTCTCGCTGGGTGTTGCGATGAGCTTCTAATCCTTCGGGATTATCAAAGACAGAAAGAGCGGGCCTTGCGCCCGCTCTTTTTCTTTGCGGCCCGCGCCGGCGCGTTCGACATCGTTTTTCCGGCATGGTACGTGCGCATTTCCACCGTTCAATCGATGTGACTGCGATGCTGCCGATAAATCCCAACCGTCTGCCTGCCATGTACAAGGACGCACTGCGTTTGGCGGGAGAGCGGCAGTTCCTGAAAGCAAAGCAGGCGTTCGAGACGATCCTGTCGATCAAGCCGGATTTCGCCGAAGCGCATTTCCAGCTGGCCCGGGTTCAGATGGAACTGGGCGAGGTTCAGGACGGGATGGCGCATTTCGACCGCGCCGCCGAGTTGAAACCGCAGGAACCGGCCGTCTGGAAGGAGTACGCGAAGGTGCTTCACGACCTGTCCGATCCGGACCGAAGCACGGCCTTCCTGGAAAAGGCAAAAAGAGCGCGGATCGATCCCGCGTTGCTTCTGTCGCTGCAAAACGCCCTGAAGCCGAAGGCGGGAAAATCCGAGGTCTCGATCGGCTCGGCTCCCCCGGCAGAGGTGCAGCGGGCGATCGCCCACCTGCGGTCGGGCCGGTACAGGGACGCGGCGGATGTGGCGCAGCGGCTGCTGAAACGGCACCCGAAGGTCGCGATCCTGTTTGATATCCTGGCAAACGCTCAGGCGGCGCTGGGACTGGCGGAAAGCGCCGAAAAGAGCTTTCGCACGGCGATCAGGCTGAATCCGGATTACCCGGAAACCCGGTCGAATTTCGGCCAGTTCCTGATCAGCCGGGGTCGCAACGAGGATGCCATCGCCGAACTGAGAGCAGCGTTGAAACTGCTTCCGGACATGCCGGCCGCGCTGGCGCATCTGGGGGCAGCGCTGAACAACCGGTTCCGGTTCAAGCAGGCGATTCCGATCCTGAAGCGCGCGCTGTCGATCGATCCGAAGTCGTCATACGTCCGGACCGAACTTGCCAAGTCGCTGCTTGGGGAAGGTCAGGCGAAAGAGGTCGAGGACATCCTGCGCCCCATTCTGGGCCAGCCCGACCCGGGTGCCGTCATCCACACCTTGATGGCCCAGGCGCTTGCGGCGATGCGCCGGAATGCCGAAGCCGAAGAGGCGTTCGACGCGGCGATCGCGCTTGCGCCGGACGCGACCCTGCCCCTGTCCGCCAAGGCGACGTTCCTGCAGCTTTTGGGCCGGTTCGATGCCGCCGAGGTCCTGTTCCGCAAGGTGTTCGAACTGGAGCCGCTGAACGGGCTGAACTACAACACGTTCCTGGTCTCTCACAAACTGAAGCCGGGCGATCCGCTGATCGCGAAGATGCAGCAGCACTATGCCGATCCGAACGTGACCGAGTATCACCGGATCTTCTTTGGGTTTTCCCTCGCCAAGGCGATGGAGGACACAAAGCAGTACGACCGGGTCTTCACCTATCTGCGGCCTGCAAACGATGCTATGGCGCGGGAATACCCGCTGGACGCGTCCCGGCGCGCAGAACAGACCCGGAACGCGCTCAACGGCTTCGGACAGGTCGACTTCGGGGCGCGCAGGCTCAAGTCCGCGACGGATTTTGCGCCGATCTTCGTCACCGGGCTGCCGCGGTCTGGCACGACCCTTGTCGAGCAGATCGTCGCCAGCCACTCGACGGTCACCGGTGGTGGCGAACTCGGCTATGCGTTCGATGCCATCGTCGACGCGGTCGGCGGCTTCACGGACCCGGATCCGCGCCGGTACGATTTGGGCGACACGGACCTGGTCGCGCTCGGTCACAAGATTGAGGCAATGATGCGCGGTGCGTTTCCCGGGGCCGACCGTATCACCGACAAGGGCGTGATGAGTTATTACGTCATCGGACCGCTGAAGCTTGTCCTGCCGAATGCCAGAATCGTGGTCGTGCAGCGCGATCCGCGCGACAGCCTGCTGTCGATGTACAAGAACGTGTTTCCGCCGGGCAAACACCTGAACACCTACAGCCTGCCTTCTCTTGCGGCCTATTACCGGTGGTTCAAGGATCTCGTCGATTTCTGGCGCGAAAAGACGCCGGACGCCTTCGTCGAGATCCGGTACGAGGACCTGATCGCCAACCCCGAGGCGGAATCGCGCAGGCTGATCGCGGCCTGTGGGCTGGACTGGGAGGATCAGTGCCTCTCGTTTCACGAGAACAAGCGCCGCGTGGATACGCTGAGCGTACACCAGGTGCGGCAGCCCATCTATGCCTCGTCGAAACAGGCGTGGCGGCGGTACGAGGCCGAATTGGGCGAGTTATTTGAGGCCCTGGGGCCCGATTATATGCCGGAGACTGCGTAATGGCGTTGGACGACATTCTGGCGCGCATCCGGGCCGAGGAGGCGCGGGTCGGCCGTGCGGCCGGGTCCGTCCGGCTGGTGGCGGTGTCGAAGGTGCAGCCGCTGAAACGGGTCGAGGCGGTGCTGGAGGCCGGTCACCGGCTGTTCGGCGAAAACAAGGTGCAGGAGGCGGCGGGGAAGTGGCCGGCGTTCCGCGACCGTTATGACGGTATAGTGCTGCATCTGGTGGGGCCGTTGCAGACCAACAAGGCGCGGCAGGCGATGGAGCTGTTCGACTGTATCGAGACGCTGGACCGGCCAAAGCTCGCCCGCACGCTGGCGCGGCTGAGGGACGAGACCGGGCAATGCCCGCCCTTGTTCGTGCAGGTGAACACCGGAGAGGAACCACAGAAGGCCGGTGTCATGCCTGGCGATGCGGACGGGTTCATTGCCGAGTGCCGGGCGTTGGGTCTGCCGGTCGTGGGGTGCATGTGTATCCCGCCGGTGCGTGAAGAACCTGCCTTGCATTTCGCGTTGCTGGCCAAGATCGCGGCCCGGAACGGGTTGAAGGAGCTGTCGATGGGGATGAGCGCGGATTTCGAGACCGCGATTGCCCAAGGCGCGACCTATGTGCGGGTGGGCTCGGGCGTCTTTGGCGAGCGGATTTATTCCTAGGGCACGATCAGGCGGGTCCGATAGCGAATGTTGGCGGCGATCCAGGCAAGGTGATCGCGGCGCAACGCGATGCAGCCGTCGGTCGGATGACGGCGTTTGCGCCACTGGTGGAGGAAGATGGCCGAGCCCGCGCCGCGGACGGCGCGGGGCCAGTTCCAGTCAGTGATCAGGATCAGGTCATAAAGCGGGTCCGGGCGGCGGAGCGTTTCGTGGCTGTGCGGATACGGCGCGCGCACCATGAGGTTGTAGTCCTCATCGGCGGGGTCGTCGGACCAGAGGTCGCCGGGGCGGATCGGCACGGCCCAGTCGCAGGGGCGGGCGGTACGGTCGGGCCGGTAGAGGCAGCCGACGATCCGGTGGGTGCCGCGAGGCGTGGCGCCATCGCCCTCGTGCTTGTTGCGGGTCAGCCCCGTGCGGCCAACGGAACAGGTGAAGGTATGCCCGCGGAAGCGAAGACCGCGGGGCGTAAGGACGAGATCCTTAGGGGTCATAGCCGGCAGGTTAGGGCACGGGCGGGTGGTTTGGAAGCGGGGCTTCGTTGGGGACCATTGGCCTGGAGCAGTCGTTGCCGACTGAATGAGGAGCCGCGCCATCGCCGACCCGCGGGGAGGCAACCCGAACCTGTGAACGGCTCGATTTATCCCAGCAATGTCCGAACGACCTCGATGCAACGCGCACCGTCGGCAAATCGCCTCCCCTTCGGGGCGGGTCGGCGATGGCGCGGCGGCCTGCGGCCTTGATTCCGCGCCAGGTGCAAGAGTTGAACGTCCACTCCATGCCAAGAACGGACCTCGCAATTCACTCGCAACGCATCTCGCACTGGCGCGTTGCCTTTGCCTGTGACAAGCTTTCCGAACAGCAGGCAGGGCGCGGCGACAATGATGCAGGCGAGAATGTCGGACATCCAAAGCCGCCCCTACTGGCTCGACCAACTCGGCCCGGCACCGTCGTTTTCCGACGATCTGCCGGCCAAGGTCGATGTGCTGATTGTCGGCGCGGGCTATACCGGCCTGAACGCCGCCATAGAAACAGCCCGGGCCGGGCGCAGCACCCTGGTTGTGGATGCCGAAGATGCCGGGTTCGGATGCAGTACCCGAAACGGCGGCCAGATCAGCACGAGCGTAAAGCCATCACTGGAAAAACTCACGGCCCGGTTCGGCAGCGACAAGGCGCGGGCGATCCGCGGAGAAGGGGTGCGGGCGCTCGGCTGGATCGCCGATTTCGTTGCCGCCGAGGGGCTCGACTGCGACTTCCGCCGCGCGGGGCGGTTCCACGCGGCCCATACACCGCATCACTACGAAGACCTGGTGCGCAACGCCGACAAGATGCGAACGCAAGAGGGCATCGAGAGCTTTGCCGTCCCGCGCAGCGAACAGCGCACCGAACTCGGCACCGACAGCTATTTCGGAGGTGTCGTATTTCCCGACCACTGTTCGCTGCATCCTGCAAAATACCACCGGGAACTGCTGCGCCTCGCCCTAGGCGCGCGGGCGCAGGTGGTCGGTCACTGCCCCGTGACCGCCATCGAACGGACCGGGGCGGGTTTCAAGGCCCTTACCCCCAAGGGGACCGTCGCCGCCCGCGACGTGATCGTCGCAACAAACGGATACACGACGAATCTGGTGCCGTGGCTGCGGCGGCGCGTGATCCCGATCGGCAGCTATATCATCGTGACCGAGGAACTGCCCCGGGACCTGGTCGACCGCCTCTTCCCGACCGGCCGCATCGCCAGCGACACCTGCAAGGTCGTCTACTACTACCGCACGACCCCGGACCGGCGAAGACTCTGCTTTGGCGGGCGGGTGACGGCAGGCGAGGCCGACCCTGCGGTCAGCGCACCGCGTCTCTACGCAGCGATGTGCCGGATTTTCCCCGAGATTGCAGATTACGGCATCACGCATGCGTGGAACGGTACCGTGGCCTACAGTTTCGACGAGATGGCGCACACCGGCGTGCACGACGGCATCCACTATGCGCTGGGGTATTGCGGCTCCGGGGTATCGATGGGCAGCTATCTGGGCATGCGCGCCGGGCAAAAGGTGCTGGGGCTTGCAATGGGGCGAACGGCGTTCGATGACCTGCCGCATCCGACGCGCCCGCTTTACACCGGCAAACCCTGGTTTCTGCCGGCAACCGTGGCGTGGTACCGATGGAAAGACAGTCGGGAGCACCGAAAGGCGATGCAGACAAGACAGCGAAAGGACACCCCTTCCGATCAACCGATATAAGCTTATCGAAACCAGTAATAACAAATCGAAATTTTGCGCGCCCTGGCAGCACCGTCACACTCCGTGCGCAAGATCCACAAGCGCGAATGCAAAGCGCGATCGTTCCGTCAGGGGACGACCGAAGCTTGCAGCAAATCCAGCAAAGGGAGGAAACCTTGTGAAGAAAACAGGAATTCTGGCGCTCACCACCGCCCTCGCCGCCACCGGCGCCCTGGCGGCGGACAAGACCGTGACCATCGCCTCCTGGGGCGGATCGTATCAGGAGGCGCAGAGCAAGGCGCTGTTCGAGCCCGCCGCCGCCAATACTGGCATCGAGGTCAAACAGGAAACCTATGGCGGCATGTCGGATGTCCGGCTTCAGGTCAGTTCTGGCCAGGTGACGCTCGATATCGTCGCCAGCGGATCGGGTTCCGCCGCGCGGGCAGCGGCCGAGGGCCTGTTGGCGCCGCTCGACTACGGCGTGATCGACGTCTCGACCTTCTACCCCAACCTTTACACCGATTACTGCGTCGGCGGCGACGTGTTCTCGACCGTCTACGCCTGGAATACCGACACCTACGGCGAAGACGGTCCGCAGAGCTGGGCGGACTTCTTCGATGTCGAGAAATTTCCGGGCACCCGTGCCTATCGCGGCAAGGTCGCCGGCGCGCTGGAAGGCGCGATGATGGCCACCGGCGTCGCCCCCGAGGATGTCTACGACGCGCTCGACAGCGAGGACGGCATCGAGACGGCGATCGACAAGATCCGTTCGATCAAGGATCACATCGCGGTTTTCTGGACGTCCGGCGCCCAGCATGCGCAGCTGATGAAGGACGGCGAAGTCGACATGACGACCGGCTGGAACGGCCGGTTCGACAATGCCAAGAAGGACGGTGCCAACGTCATGTATTCCTTCAATCAGGCGCTTTTGGACTACGACTGCTTTGCGGTTCCGAAGGGTGCGCCGAACATGGAGACCGCGATGGAGTTCCTCGCCGAGATCTCGAAGCCGGAATACCAGGACGATCTGCCGAAATACATCACCTACGGCCCCACCAACAAGGCGGCCTACGAGACCGGCGAGATCACCGCGGAACAAGAGGCCGGGCTGCCCTCGTCGCCTGCCAATGCCGCGGCTCAGGTTCCGGTGTCCTTGGAATGGTATGCCAAGTGGGAAACCATCGCCGAAGAAATGTACTCGGAAATGCTGACCGAATAGGTCACGGTCCGGTCCGGAACACGACGGCGGGCGCCGTGGCGTCCGTCTCGCGCCGGTGGCAACAGACGCAGGGGGCTCGGCTTGACGACAACTAAGGGCGAGGCGCTGCCGATCTCGGTGCGGAACGTCACAAAGACCTACGGTCCCGTCCATGCGCTGGACGATGTGTCGCTTGACGTCGAAAGCGGAGAGTTCCTGACGCTTCTGGGGCCCTCCGGTTCCGGAAAGACGACGCTACTGATGGTGCTGGCCGGCTTCACCCGCCCCGATCGCGGCAGCCTGAAATTCGGCGATCGCGAAGTGATCCGCACGCCACCGCACCTGCGCGACGTGGGCATGACGTTTCAAAGCTATGCGCTGTTCCCGCATATGACGGTGGCGGGCAATGTCGGCTATCCCCTGAAACTCCGCAAGGTGCCCAAGGCCGAACTCGAAAGACGCGTCGAGGGCGCCCTGGAAACGGTACAACTGGGCGGCTTCGGCAGCCGGCGCATCGATCAACTGTCAGGTGGCCAGAAACAGCGCGTCGCCGTCGCCCGCGCCATCGTGTTCGAGCCGCGCATCCTGCTGATGGACGAGCCGCTGTCGGCGCTCGACAAGAAACTGCGCGACCAGATGCAGATCGAGCTGCGGCATCTGCATGAAAAACTGGGCATGACCACGGTCTACGTAACCCACGACCAGCGCGAGGCGCTGACCATGTCCGACCGGATCGCCGTGGTAAACCACGGGCGTATCATGCAGCTTTCCACGCCCCGCGACCTGTACGAACGGCCCGCCAACCGGTTCGTGGCCGACTTCATCGGCGATTCCACGTTCCTTGCGGTTACACGGCGCGGGGCGCAGATCTTTCACGGCGACATGGCTCTGCGCCACGATGCCCCCCCGCCTGATGCCGACAATCTGCTGATGATGATCCGGCCCGAACGGGTTGTTCTGTCGCGCAACGGCCCGCAGGACGGCGCCAACAATTTCACCGCAACCGCGTCCGAGGTGGTCTATCAGGGTGACAGTTTTCTGCTGCATGCCAGGCTGGCGGATGGAGACATGGTGGCGATCCGTGGCGCGATGCGCGGCGAGAACGTCACGTCGCTGCCGGCCGTCGGCGATGCGCTGACGCTGTGCGTGGCTCCGGAAGACACGGTGCTGATCGACGGAAGCGACGCGTGACATGCAGGCCGCGGCGATGAACCAGGACGGGCTTCGGCTGGACGAACGCCTGGAACGGCTGAAACTCTTCGGCCTGGCCTCTCCGGCGATCCTGCTGATCCTGGTGATCCTCGTCGTCCCGGTCGGCTGGCTGTTCTACGTCTCGTTCGTGGGCGCGGACGGAAGCTATTCGCTGGAAAACTATGAAAGGATGTGGAAGCGCCGGTCCTATGCGCGCATCTTCCGCACCACCTTCGAGGTCAGCTTTCTGACCACCGGCCTTTGCATCCTGATCGGCTATCCGCTGGCCTATTTCATCGCCGGCCTGCCCGGCCGGCTCGCCAATCTCTGCCTGATCACGGTGCTGCTGCCGTTCTGGACCTCGCTTCTGGTGCGCACCTATGCCTGGCTGGTCCTGCTGCAAAAGCGCGGTCTGGTGAATGAATGGGCGATCTCGCTGGGCCTCTGGGACGAGCCGATCAAGATCGTACACAACATGACCGGCAATCTGATCGGCATGGTCCACATCATGCTGCCGTTCCTGATCCTGCCCGTTTACGGCGCGATGCGGGCGATCAACCAGGACTACATGAAGGCCGCCGCCAATCTCGGGGCCAGCCCGCGCCGCGCCTTCTGGACCGTCTTTTTCCCGCTGACGCTGCCGGGGCTTTTCGCTGGCTCGCTGATGGTCTTCATCCTCTGCCTTGGGTTCTTCGTCACGCCTGCCGTCCTGGGCGGCGGCAAGGTGATCATGGTGTCGATGAAGATCGTCTCGAACATTGAGCTCTTCGTGAACTGGGGCGCCGCCAGCGCACTCGGCGTCGTGCTTCTGGTGCTGACTGTGGCGATCCTCTGGGTGGCATCACGGTTCCTGAACCTCGAAAACATGACCGCGGGGGGCGGCCACTGATGCTGCGCTGGCTAAAATCCCCCGCGACCGAAACGCAGGTCACCCATGGCCAGCGCCTGTGGCTCTATGCGATTTCCGTCCTGATCATGACCTTGCTGGTGATCCCGACGCTGATCGTCGTGCCGATGTCATTCTCGCACAGCCAGTATCTGGAATTCCCGCCCGAAACCTGGTCGACGCGTTGGTACGGTCACTATTTCGGCTCGTCGGAATGGATGCAGGCGACAACGACCTCGTTCAAGGCAGCGGTCCTGACGATGCTTGTGGCCACGCCCACCGGCGTGCTTGCGGCCTATGGCCTGCACACCTCTCGCATACGTTTCGTGCGGGTGACCTTTGTACTGATGATCACGCCGATGATGGTACCCTTGGTGCTCGTGGCGATCGGCGCGTTTTATGCCTATGTCCAGATGGGCATTCTGTACACCATCACCGGATTGGTCCTGGCGCACACCGTGCTGGCCCTGCCGCTGGTGGTGATCGTCACCGGCGCGGCGCTGAAAGGGTATGACATGTCCCAGGAACAGGCCGCACGCAGCCTGGGCGCCCCGCGGTGGAAGGCGTTTCTGACCGTGACCCTGCCCCAGATCCGGTTTGCCGTGGTCACTAGCGCCCTGTTGGCGTTCCTGACCTCGTTCGACGAGGTCGTCGTGGCGATGTTCATCTCGGGCGGCGACAATCCGACCCTGACCCGGAACATGTTCAACGCCCTCCGCGACCAGATCGATCCGACGATCGCCTCGATCTCGACGATCATGATCCTTGTGACCACGCTGATGATGGTGCTTGCCCAGCTCTTCGGACAGCAAAAGAAACCGTCGAAATAGGCAAGGCGCACAAGCGGGCGGGTCAGGGCCATCACGCCCGATCTCTTGACGATCAATAAGGCTTCGGTATTTTTGCCCGGTCCGAATTATTAACTACTTATAACCGGCTTGGCGATATGCAACTGAAACTGCGGCATCTGGCGGTGTTCCATGCCGTGATGGAGGAAGGGTCCGTTTCCAAGGCGGCCGAGCGCATGGGATTGACCCAGCCCGCCGTCAGCCTCGCCCTGTCCACGCTCGAAGACATTCTGGGCTATTCGCTCTTCAACCGCTCCAAGGGGTATTTCGTGCCCAAGCCCGAGGCCGAGCAACTGCACGAGGATGCCGAACTTGCGATCCTCGCCTTCGAGAAATTCGCCGCCCACGCCCAACTGATCGGTGCGGGCGACACCGGGCTGGTGCGGATCGGTTCCATCGGAGCGCCGGCCGTGCATTTCCTGCCGGATGTCATTTCACAATTCACATCCCTGCGCGACCGGATCGAGGTCCAGCTGCTGGTGCGCTCGTCGGCCCAGATCGCCTATCTTGTCGGAAACGGCCAGACCGATATCGGTCTGGTCGAGGCGCCGGTCGCCGCCCAGTCGGTGTCTGCGACCCGGGTGTCGATCCCTTGCGTCTGCATCCTGCGCAACGACGATCCGCTGGCGGCCGAACCGGTTTTGACACCGGTACATCTGGCCGACAGACGCCTGATATCCGTCTCTCAGGATCACCAGCTTGATCGCCAGATCAAGGCCGCCTTCGTCGACGCGGGCGTCGCGTGGTATTCGCAAATCCGCTGCTACTTCTTTGCGATCATCCGCAACCTTGTCGCCCGGGGCACCGGGGTTGCGATCGTCGATGCCGTCAACGGCTGCGCCGGGGTCGAGGACGGGGTCACCTGGCGCCCGTTCGAACCGACGCTAAGGTTCGAACTGGATGTAATCACACGGGCGGACGCAGCGTTGCAGAAGCCCGCAATCGAGTTCCTCGACATGACGATCGAGCGGTTGCGCGGCTTCGAAAGCCGTTCCTGAACGTCATGCGCGTTGGACGGCGGCAGGCTGATTGGCAGCCTCCCAAGGCCTGCCAAAATGCCGGATCTGCCGTTCCGCGCCGCTGGCTCAATCGCTCGGCAGCTGGTTACCGGCGAGCAGGTTCAGCTTGGGAATCTGCGAGTATTTCTGACACAGCCGCTTGCACCCTGCATTGGTCGCATCGAATGGTCCCGCCTTCCAGCCGGTCAGTTGCAGGCCCCCCCGTTGCCCGTCCTGGGCCCGATGAGCGCCTCTTGAAAATCCCCGTCGGCCATTTCAGTCTTGTCGAGTTTCACGCCCTTGGCCTCCAGCCCGGCGACGTACTCCTCGATATCGTCGATCTCCAGGCCGATGTGTTGATTCCCGTTGCCATGCTTTTCAACGAACTTGGAGAGGAAGCCCTCGGGGTCGTCGCTGGAGGTGAAACTCACGATGCTGACACCGAAACGGGCAAAGGCGCCCCGGTATTTGTCTTGAACGGATTCGAACTCCATCATCATCTCACCGCCCAGGACGTTTATGGCGTTGTCCAGCGCTGCCGGCAGGTCCCTGACGGCAAATGCGACGTGATCGATCGCGGTGATCTTGGCCAATTCGGTCTTCCGTCTCTTTCGGGTTGATTGCGGGAAACGGCGGCGGCTCACGCGGCTGTGCCGGCAAACAGGTCGCGCGCGCTGCCGCCCTGGCGCTTGGGCAGAAACGGCATTTCGCTGACCGTGGCGCACCGCACTCCGCCCCAGGTCTCGACTTCCAGTTCCGTGCCCCGAGCGGCGTGGCGTGGCGCCACAAGGCCGATGGCAATATTCGTGCCCAGCCGCGGTGAAAAGGCAAGGCTGGTCAACCGCCCAACCGTGGTTCCATCCCCTCGCAATGCCCAGGGTTCTTCGTTCGGATCCAGCCGAGCACCGTCGACTTTCAGCCCCACAAGCATCTTTTCCGGCGGCCGGTCCTTCAGCCGTGCCAAAGCCGTCCGTCCGATGAAATCCGGAGTTTCCCCCAACTCGACGAGCCGCCCAAGACCCACCTCAAAGGGCGTTTCGTTCATCGTGATGTCGACACCCCACGAAAGAATGCCCGATTCAATGCGCCGCGCCTGATTGACCGCGCCCGGGGCGACGTCGAATGCCTTGCCGGCCCGCATCAGCGCATCGAACAGCGCATCACCCTGATCCGGGTTTTCAAGATAGATCTCGTACCCGAATTCGCCGCTCCATCCCGTGCGCGATATCTTCAGTTCATGACCCTGAAAATTCGCGGGCATCAGCCGGTAATAATTCAGGTCCAGCACCCCCTCGCCAAATAGGTTGGCCATCAGCCGGGGCGATTTCGGTCCCTGAACCTGTATGACCGACACCCCGGCATCACGGATCTGTACATCCATCGGCGCAAGTGCGGCGACGCCCCTGGCCCAAAGCTCCAAGTCGCAATCCGCGGTGGACAGCCAGAAACGGTCGTCGGCGAGCCTCAGGATGATCGGATCGCCGACGATCCCGCCCTCGGCATTTGTAATCAGCGCATACTTGCACTGGTTCACCGCGCAGCGCGCCATATCGCGCGGCGTCAGGAACTGCACGAACTCCGCCGCATCCGGACCGGAGATTTCGACCTGCCGTTCGCCCATCACCGGCCAGATCGCCACATCCCGCGTCACCTTCCAGTATTCCTCCAGCGGGTCCGAGAAGGTGCTGGAGATGTAGGTGCGGTTGTAGACGGAAAACTTGCGGCACCCATACCGCCAGGATGCCTCGAAAAATGCCCCCTTGCGAATGCGCGGCTGGAAAGACAGCGAGGCTCCATCATGCCGGATCATGGCCATGCGTAGAACCTATTGACGTTCAAGGAGCACGCACTGTCGGCACTCTCAAATCCGCACAAGACATGAGAGACCGGTCGGCAGGGCTCGCTCGTCTGTTTCATCTCCGGGCTCCCCCGCTGCCCAGGCAAGTCGGAAAATTCGATGCCAAACATTTTCACGCCGGATTGCCGCCACCGGTCCTGCCGGGCCAAACGGCGATCGTCATCGACGGTAACGAGGCGGGTTTGATAACGAAAATAAGAAATTCATGAACAAGATGTTCGAAGACTAATACCGGCGATATCTTTTCGGTGTGATGGCGGTCCGAGCCGTTGGGGCTTGGCATAACCGGCGTTCCACCGACCACCGAGTGGCTCTCTGTGTACTGCGCCTTGCTAAAAAAGGATTGCGCCGCAGGAATTCCCTTGCCCGGCGCGAGCGTGGCAGGCAACGTCGGCTTCATGACAACCGGTCTTCTCCAAACCCGCCCGTCTTCAAAGGGCGCAATCCCAGCCGCGATTTCCTGCGTCGGGCCGGTTGGCGGCACCGCTCGAGGCCGGCAGGCGCACCTGTCTGCGGCATCACAAAGCAAATCAATGCCTTATACCTGCGCTCCCGTGGGAATATCGTTCCGCCCCGCCCGTCGGCGGAAATACTGAAGGCGTCCTGCGATGGAGTTCGGTCCCTACCTGATGCTCGCCTCGCTCGAGGGTGCCGTCACCGCCGCCGTCCTCGCCCTGACCGCCGTCGGCCTCTCGCTCGTCTTCGGCGTTATGCGCGTCGTCAACGTCGCCCACGGCGAATTCTTCATGCTCGGCGCCGTGCTCGCCTGGTGGATCGCCACCACCATGGGCGGCCATCCGGCGGCTGGCTTCGCCGCCGCCCTGATCGTCGCGCCGATCCTCGTTGGCGTGATCGCGGCCGCGGCCGACATGACGATCCTGAAACGCGTCGACTACGACCCCGAACGCACGATCGTCGTCACCATCGGCCTGCTCTACATCATCCAGCAGCTCACCCTGATGACCTACGGCCCCGAGGCGCGGCCCGTCGAGCCGCCCTTCAACACCCGCCTCGCGCTGCCCTGGATCGAGTGGGGCGAAAACGGCCTCGGGCTCTACTGGCCGTGGGGGCTGTCCACGACAACCTACAAGCTTGCGGTCATCGGCGCGGCGGCGGTCGTCCTGATCGGCGTCTGGCTGCTGATGACCCGGACCAGGATCGGTCTGGTCATGCGCGCCACACAGCTCGACCGAGAGATGGCGCAGGCCTTCGGCATTCCCGTCGAGCGAATCTATGCCCTCGTCTTCGGCCTGGGCGCGGCGCTGGCCGCGCTCGGTGCGGTTCTGATCGTGCCTATCCAGCAGGCCCATTACCTGATGGGCGGCGACCCGCTGCTGCTCAGCTTCATCGTCGTGATCATCGGAGGCCTCGGTTCACTGCCGGGAACGGTCGTCGCGGCGATCCTGATCGGTATGTCGGACGGCATAATCTCGGTTTTCTTCACGCCGACACTGGCCAAGATCCTCGCCACCCTGCTCGTCGCTCTGGTCCTGGTCTTCCGTCCGCAGGGCCTGTTCGGAGCCCGCCCCGCATGACCGAGACGCAAAAGTCCCTCGCGCTGCATTTCGGCCTGCTGGCGCTTCTCTTCGCCCTGCAGTTCATCCTGCCTGCTTATCACCACGGCAACCTCAGCCGGATCATGGTGCTGGCCACCTACGCCATCGGCTATAACCTGCTCTTCGGCTACACCGGGCTCTTGAGCCTCGGTCACGCAATGTTCTTCGCGGCCGGCATGTACGGCATGGGGCTGATGATCCGCCATCTTGGCTTTACCCCCGCTCCGGCACTCTTGATTGGTGTGCTGGCCGGCCTTGCCCTGTCCGCCGCTGTCGGAGCCCTTGCCCTGCGCACCACCGGCGTCGCGTTCATGATCGTCACGCTGATGTTCGCCCAGGCGGGCTATCTGATCATCCTCTACTTCGGCGAATGGACCCGCGGCGACGAAGGCTTCGTCATTCAGCAGGTGCAGCGAAGTCTCTGGGGCATCGACCTCAGCGATCCGACCGCTCGTTATTTTGCCGCCTGGATGCTGTTTTCCGCGTGTCTCGCCCTGTCGCTGTGGCTGATCCGGCACCCCTTCGGCAGGACCCTGATCGCGATCCGTGAAAACGAAAGCCGCGCACAGATGCTGGGCTATGACGTGTTCCGCCATAAACTCGGCGCGGTGGTCCTGTCGGGAACGATTTCCGCCGCCGCCGGCGCCGCCTATGCCCTCTTGTTCGGCTATGCCGGCGCAAGTTTCGCCACCGTGCAATACTCGATCCTGCCGCTTCTGTGGGTCCTGCTCGGCGGAGCGGGCACGCTGATCGGCCCCTTTCTGGGAACGCTCTTCACGTTCTACCTGATCGATATCGCCAGCGCGTTCACGACCGCGTACATGCTTGTCGTCGGCATTGTCCTTGTCGCGCTCACGCTCTTTGCCCGGCAGGGGATCGGCGGAGAAATCCGCGCGCGCCTCTGGAATTGGCTGCCATGACGCTGCTCGGCGCCCGGATGCTGTCCAAGGATTTCGGTGGTCTTCACGCGGTGCGGAACGTCGACATCGACGTGCCCGAAGGCCAGATCCGCGCGCTCATCGGCCCGAACGGTGCCGGCAAGACCACCCTCATCGGCCTTATCTGCGGGCGCCTCGCACCCACCTCCGGCACCGTGCGTTTCGCCGACCAGGATATCTCGCACCTGCCCGCCCATCGCCGCATCCGCCTTGGCATCGCTTACACGTTCCAGATCACATCGATCTTCGATCGCCTGACCCTTCACGAAAACGTCGCTCTCGCCGTCCGGCGCCTTGGCGGCGATCCCGCGACCGAGGTCCCGGCGGCACTCGACCGCGTCGGACTGCTGCAGCACCAGCGCCGCCTTGCCGGGGATCTCAGCTATGGCCACCAGCGTCTTCTGGAAATCGCCATGGGACTGGCGCAGAAACCGCGTCTTCTAATCCTCGACGAACCCACCCAGGGTTTGTCCGACAGCGAAATCGACGCTTTCAAGGCGCTGATCCGGGATCTCAAATCCGAAACGACCATTCTGCTCATCGAACACAACATGAGCGTGGTTATGGAAACCGCCGACATCATCACAGTCCTGAATTTCGGAGAGGTCCTGGCCGAAGGGACCCCCAGCGCGATTCGTGCGAACCCGGATGTGCAGGCCGCCTATCTGGGAACCGGATAGGTGCTTGAGCTTCAGCACATCGATACAGGCTACGGCTCTGCCCAGGTACTGCGCGAGCTTTCGCTGACCGTGCAGAGCGGAGAGATTCACTGCCTCTTGGGCCGCAACGGCGCGGGCAAGACCACGACGATGAAAGCGATCACCGGTCTGATGCCGCTTTGGGCCGGGCGCATTGTGCTGGACGGCGCCGAGATCGGCGCGCTGCCCGCGCACGAGCGTGCGAAGACAGGCATCGGATACATCCCGCAGGGCCGCCGCCTGTTCACCGAACTCACGGTCGCCCAAAACCTTGAAATCGGCCTGATGACCCGTGGCGCATCCGGCGCCGTCCGCGATCGCGTGCTGGACCTCTTCCCGCGCCTGCGCGAGCGCCTGCATCAGCGCGCCCAGACGCTGTCGGGCGGTGAACAGCAGATGCTCGCCACCGCGCGCGCGCTTTGCATCGAGCCCAAGGTGCTGCTGCTCGACGAACCCACCGAGGGCCTGCAACCCTCGATGATCGACGCGATCCGCACCGTCATCACGCGCCTGCGCGACGCTGGCACGGCGATTCTTCTGGTGGAACAGCGTATCGACGCGGTCCTGTCCGTTGCGGATCGTGTGACATTTATCGAAAACGGCCGCGGGCGCGAGACTCTGGCCGCCCGGGATCTGCACGCGCAGGACACAATCATCGAACGTTATATGGGCGTCTGAAACGGTAAGGCATTTTTGGAATGCCTTACGGCGAGTGCCAGGCCGCTTCCGCTGGTGCTCGCATTGACAGCCTCCGGCCCCGGACGCAGAGTTTGCGGCAAAGGGAGTGTGCGTGTGACCTATCACCGGCCGACCAACGTGGACGAAGCCCTCGGCATTTTGGCCGATGGTGGGTTTTGCGTGGCCGCCGGCTGTACCGACCTCTACCCCGCAACGACGGCCAAGGCGCTGCCGGGCCCGGTCCTCGACATAACCGCAATTCCCGCCCTGCGCGGCATATCCCGTACCGGCGACGGATGGCGCATCGGCGCCACCACCACCTGGACCGACATCGTTACCGCCGACTTGCCGCCGGCCTTCGACTGTCTCAAGCTCGCCGCACGCGAAATCGGCTCGGTCCAGATCCAGACGGCCGGCACCGTCGCCGGCAACCTGTGCACAGCGTCCCCCGCTGCCGACGCTGTGCCATGTCTTCTGACGCTCGACGCGCAAGTCGAACTGCGCTCTGCGACGTCCACGCGGGTTCTGCCGCTGTCGCGCTTTCTGACCGGCCCCCGACAAACCGCGCGCGCGCCCGGCGAACTCGTCACTGCCATCCTGGTTGCGGACGGGTCCGCCCGCGGCACCAGCCACTTTTTGAAACTCGGCGCACGCAAATATCTCGTCATCTCCATCGCCATGGCGGCGGTCCGCCTGGAAATCGACCGAGGGGTCATCGCCCGGGCCGCCCTCGCCATCGGCGCCTGTAGCCCCGTCGCCACCCGCCTGCCGGACCTGGAACGCATCCTGACCGGGCAGTCGCTTGACCGGGCCGCCGCGTCGGTCGTCGAAGATCAAGTCGCCGCCCCGCTCACCCCGATCGACGACATGCGTGGCGATGCCGCCTATCGTGTCGATGCGGCGACCGAACTTTTGCGCCGATCCCTGGCCGCGCTTGCGTCTGCGGCAAGAGAAACCGCATGAACCGCCCGTTCGGCTCTCTGACCTTCACGGTCAACGGCGAGCGGCGAACGGCCGCGGCGGCGCCGGGCCGCAGACTGTCGGAAGTGTTGCGCGAGGACCTGAAACTGTTCGGCACCAAGGTCGGCTGCGATGCAGGCGATTGCGGCGCCTGCACCGTCCTTCTTGACGGCGCGCCGGTCTGCGCCTGCCTGACACCAGCGGCCCGGGCCTCCGGTGCCGAGATTACCACCGTCGAGGGAATTTCCGGGCAGGGTGCCAACGCCCTGCAGCGGTCCTTTCTTCGCCACGGGGCGGCACAATGCGGCATCTGCACGCCGGGCATGCTGATGGCCGCGAGTGCATTGCTTGCCGAGACGCCGCACCCGACCCGTGCCGAGGTCGAAGACGCAATCGGCGGTGTGCTTTGCCGCTGCACCGGCTATACAAAGATCGTCGACGCCATCTGCGATGCCGCGACAGTCGACGCCGACGAGGCAATTCCGGAGCCCGGCCGCGCCGTGGGGGCCCGGATCGAGCGGCTCGACGGACGACCGAAAGTGGTTGGCACGGAAGTGTTCGGAGCAGACTACCTGCCGCAGGGCGCGATGGACGTTCGCGCCATCCGGTCGCCGCATCATGCTGCCAGTTTCACCATAGGCGACACCGTTTCCTGGGCCGCTCAAGCCCCTGGCAAGGTTCAGGTTTTTACCGCGGCCGATATTCCCGGCATCAATTGCTTCGGCACCATTCCCCCCTTTGCCGATCAGCCGGCGATGGCGGCGTCCCGCGTGCGCTTGCGCGGCGAGGCCATCGCAATCGTCGTTGCCGAAACCGCCACGCTGGATGAAATCGATCTTTCCTCCTTCCCCGTCACGTGGCACCCCGAACCCTGTTTCGTAAGCCTCGACACCGAGCCGGACGCGCCGCTGCATGAGACCCGACCCGACAATTTGCTCATCACCGGCTTCGTGCAGACGGGCGACGTCGACGCCGCACTGGCCAATACAGCACATGTTGCATCGGGTGAATTCGAGACATCGTATGTGGAACACGCCTATATCGAGCCCGAGGCCGGCGTCGCCTGGCCGGAGGGTCATACACTTTGTATACAGGCCTGCACTCAAGCGCCGGTCATGGATCGCGACGACACCGCCCGAATCCTCGGGTTGCCCGAGGAAAAGGTCCGCATCATCCCCGCTGCCGCGGGCGGCGGGTTCGGCGCGAAGCTCGACCTTTCGCTGCAGCCGCTCATCGGTCTCGCGGCGCTGAAAACGGGCCGCCCCTGCCGCATGATCTACAGCCGCGCGGAATCGATGATGTCGACGACCAAGCGGCACCCCGCAAAGATGACCGCCCGCATCGGCTGCGATGCCGGCGGCAAGATCACCGGAATGGTCTTCGACGGCGATTTCAACACCGGCGCCTATGCCAGTTGGGGCCCGACCGTCGCCGTCCGCGTTCCGGTCCATGCCTCCGGCCCTTACAAGACGCCGGCCTACCGCGCCAAGGCGCGGGCGAAGCACACCAACGGCCCCACCGCCGGCGCCTTCCGGGGCTTCGGCGTGCCGCAAGCGGCAATCCTGCAGGAAACCGTCTATGACGATCTGGCGGAAAAGGCGGGTCTCGACCGCCTGGCCTTCCGCCGCCTTAACGCGCTGCAGGATGGCGACCGCTCCGTCTGCGGGCAGGAACTGCACGGCGTCGGCATTGCTGCCTGCCTCGACGCGCTTCGCACGCCCTGGCACCGCGCCCTCGACCGGGCGGCAGAGTTCAACGCGGCAGGCGGACAAGCCCGCC
Organism: Rhodobacter sp.; assembly: GCA_030065095.1. Taxonomy (GTDB): domain Bacteria; phylum Pseudomonadota; class Alphaproteobacteria; order Rhodobacterales; family Rhodobacteraceae; genus JASJCA01. The sequence continues at coordinate 119,281 of JASJDP010000008.1, read as the reverse complement.
GCGGCGTCGGCATCGCCTCGTGCTGGTACGGCTGCGGCAACACCGGCCTGCCCAACCCTTCGACGATCCGGATCGGGATCACGCCCGACGGCACGTTGAACATTCACCAGGGCGCCACCGATATCGGCCAGGGTGCAAACACGGTTGTCACACAAATCGCCGCCGATGCGCTTGGCCTGCCCATTGCACAATTCGAACTCATCGGCCCGGATACCCACCTGACCCCCGATTGCGGCAAGACCTCTGCCAGCCGTCAGACCTATATCACCGGCAAGGCCGCCCTGCTGGCCGCACAGGCGCTGCGGCGCGACATCCTCGCCCGTTCGAATATGGGCGAGGATGCCCGCCTTCGTCTTCACGGCCGCACGCTTGTCATCACCGATGGCACGGCAAGCCACGATATCCATCTTGCCGACCTGCCCGAAAACCCGCACGGCTACGTCCTTAGCGCCGAGGAAACCTATGACCCGCCCACAGAAGGCCTCGACGAAAACGGCCAGGGCAAACCCTATGCCGTCTACGGCTATGGCGCACAGATCGCCGAGGTCGAGGTGGACATGGTGCTTGGCACGGTGAAGGTTCACAACATGACGGCCGCCCACGACGTTGGCCGCGTGGTCAACCCGATGCTTGCCGAAGGCCAGATCGAAGGCGGTATCGCCCAGGGCCTCGGCATGGCGCTGATGGAGGAATACATCCCCGGCCGGACCGAGAACCTGCACGACTACCTGATCCCCACCGCGGGCGACATGCCCAGCATCGAATCGATCCTCATCGAGGTCCCCGACCCCGAAGGGCCGATGGGATTAAAGGGCCTCGGCGAGCACGTTCTGATCCCGACCGCGCCAGCGATCCTGAATGCGATCCGCCATGCCTCGGGCGCGCGGATCACCAGGCTTCCGGCCCTGCCACACCGCGTCCTCGCCGCGATCAGGGCCACGCGATGACGACCCGGGCAGACCCCTCCAGCGGCGAAATCCCCGCCAAGAAGCCCGAAAAGATCCGCTGCGACGCCTGCCCGGTGATGTGCTACGTCGCCGACGGCCAGACCGGCGCCTGCGACCGGTACGCCAACGAAGGCGGGCGGATCATCCGCTGCGATCCACTGACGATCATCGACAAGCGGCTCGACGCGGGTGGCGAACTGGTGCCCTTCCTTGCCTCTGATTGGGACGGCAGCCTGGCGCCGCAAGACGCGCTGACCGTGACCGCCATCGGATCGGGCACCACCTATCCCGATTACAAGCCTGCGCCGTTCATTATCTCCAGCGAGGTCGACGGTGCCGATTTCGTCACCGTGGTGACCGAAGCGATCTTCAGCTATTGCGGCGTCAAGGTGAAGATCGACACCGATCGCCACCTTGGCCACGAGGGTGCGGTGGTGAGGGCGAATGGCGATGCGATCGGGCTTGTCATCACGTCCGAGTACGGATCGCAAATGCTGTCGCTTGGCGGCGTCGATCACCTGACCGGCGGGTCCAAGGCCGAGGGTCGCGTCACTTGTGACGCGCTGCTGCGCCTGTGCAACTGCGAAGCCGTAACGCTGACCATCGATGGCGGCGCCGAGGTCGTCGTGCAGGCCGGATGCGCGCCCATCGTCGACGGCGTCAGGGAAGAGCGTATGCGCGTCGGCTGCGGCTCTGCGACCATCGGCATGTTCGCCAGCCAGTGGAAGGGGCTGGTGGACGAGGTGGTGATCGTCGACGACCACATCACCGGGGTCGTCAGCGAACACCAGGCCGGCAAGGTGATCGGCTGGCCGGACACCGGCATTCGCATCAAGGGGCGGCGATCGACCCCCGGGCGGTATTTCCAGGTGGCGCAGCCTGGCCCCGGCTGGGGTGGAACGAATATCGAAGATCCGCTGACCATCCTCGGGGCCTGGCGTCCCGAGAAGGGCGCCCGCCCGGGGCTGACCCTGCTGATGATCTCCACCACAGGCGACCAATACGGGTTTTTTCGTCTCGACGAAGACCTTGTACCACAGAAAGCCGACCTTCCCGATGCCCTGAAACCAACGGTCGATCTGATCGCCGAAAACTGCGAACCGGCGCTGTGCACCGTGCTGTTCATGGGCGGCGCCGGGGGATCGTTGCGGGCGGGTGTCACGCGGAATCCGGTCAAACTGACCCAATCGGTTCAGGCGCTCAAGACCAGCGTCACAGTCGGCGGCGCGCCGGCTTACGTTTGGCCGGGCGGCGGAATTACGATCATGGCGGATGTCACGCGGATGCCGGGCAACGCCTTTGGCTACGTCCCGACCCCGGCGTTGGTGGCGCCATTGGAATTCACCCTGACGCGCGAAGACTACCGTACGCTTGGCGGCCACGATGCGGCGGTGCGCGATCTTGCCGACATTCTGGAAACCGGCGGGGAATACGGCGCAGCGGCCCGCGCCGTCGGCCCGGTGCCGGATCCGGACTAACATGCAGCGTGCCCAGGCCAGGATCCTGCCGCAGGGGCGGCTGCACCTTCAGCACGGCCCCATAGACCTGATCGTCGACGCGCATGGCACACCGCGGGACGTGGCCTATGCGCCGGCCGCGAGGCGGTTCGAAACGGTGCTCGAAGAGCTGGTGTCAGAGCTGCCCGCACTCCGCCGGCAATCCGCTGGCGGAATGCCAGCGCGAACTCCGGTCGGGCGGCGCATGGTGGCGGCCGTGGCCCCCTTTGCGGCGGAATTCGTCACCCCGATGGCGGCAGTCGCCGGGGCCGTCGCCGACGAAATCCTCGCCGAAATCCTCACTGTTCCGGGTATCCGCAAGGCCTATGTCAACAACGGCGGTGACGTGGCGGTTCATCTTCGCGACGACGAGGTCTTTCGTGCGACGATTGCCGCCTCTCCGCCAGCCACGATCATCCTCTCTGCCGATGCGCCCGTCCGGGGGATCGCCACATCGGGTTGGCAGGGACGCAGCCAGTCCATGGGTATCGCCGACAGCGTCACGGTGCTGGCCGGGGATGCGGCGATGGCCGACGCCGCCGCCACATTGATCGCAAATGCCGTCGATCTGCCGGGCCGGCCGGGGATCGGGCGGACCCCGGCCTGCGACCTGAAGCCGGACAGTGACCTTGGCAACCGGCCAGTGACCACAGCGGTGCCGTTGCTGGACCCGTCCGAGAAGATCGAAGCGCTGAACGCGGGCCTCGATCACGCGCGGACCTATTGCGGCCGAGGCCTCATCCATGCCGCCTGGCTTGTCCTGCAGGGCGAGACCTGCTGCACCGCCCACCCTGCCTTTCTGGAGACCGCCGATGCCTGACTTTCGCTTGCGCAAGACCACGCTCTTTATCGAAGACATTCACCACGACGGCGGCCCGTCTCCTGCGGCACCGCGCCGCCGGGCGGCGATGGTGGCGCTGGTGAAAAACCCCTTCGTGGGCGAATACAGGGAAGAGTTGCAATCGGCGATGGAGGATCTCAAACCGCTTGGGCTGGCGATGACCGACCGGTTGATCGAGGCGATGGGGGGCCGCGACGGGATCGACGGCTACGGCAAAGCCGCGCTGGCCGGCGAGGGCGGCGAGCTTGAGCATACCGCACTCTGGCATGTCCCGGGAGGTTACGCGATGCGGGCGCGGCTGGGGGAGGCCAAAGCGATCGTGCCATCCTCGATGAAACAGGGCGGTGTCGGCACGCGGATCGATATCCCGCTGGGGCACATCAACGCGGCCTATGTGCGAAGCCATTTCGACGGGATGGAGGTGGGCGTGCCGGACGGGCCGCGGGCGGACGAGCTGCTGTTTGCACTGGCGATGACGCGCGGTCCCCGGATTCACGCCCGGATGGGCGGGTTGGCGGCGGAGGATGTGACCGGCGAGGACGGGTTGCGGTAGGTGTCCCCATGGGGACGGGCATACGGATTGGAGCAGACGGATGACGGCCGGATCGCTCTCGCTCAGGCCACCGCACTTTCTTCGCGGGCCTCGTCCATCAGGCGGCGCATCTCGCGGATCGCTGGATCCAGGCCAAGGAAAATCGCCTCTCCCACCAGGAAGTGGCCGATATTGAGCTCCATCACTTCCGGAAAGGCTGCCACCGGCTTGACCGTGTCATAGGTCAGGCCGTGGCCTGCGTGCACCTCGAGCCCCAGCGAATGGGCGAAGGCCGACATCTCGCGCAAGCGCTGCAGTTCGGCGTCGCGTTCGGCAAACTTCCCCTCGGCATGAAAGTCGCAATAGGCGCCCGTGTGCAGTTCGATCACCGCGGCGCCGATGCGGTGGGCCGCCTCGATCTGCTTGCGGTCGGCGGCAATGAAGATCGACACGCGGCAGCCGACCTCGGCCAAAGGCGCGATGAAATGGGCGAGTTGGTTTTCCTCGCGCGCGACCTCGAGCCCGCCCTCGGTCGTGCGTTCCTCGCGCTTTTCCGGAACGAGGCAGACCGCATGGGGTTTGTGGCGAAGCGCGATCGCTTGCATCTCTTGCGTGGCGGCCATCTCGAAATTGAGCGGCAGCGTCAGGGCCTCCATCAGCCGGTCGATATCTTCGTCCGAGATATGCCGGCGGTCTTCGCGCAAATGAGCGGTGATACCGTCGGCGCCGGCCTCTTCGGCCAGCCTGGCGGCGCGGATCGGGTCAGGATAGGCCGAGCCTCGGGCGTTGCGCACAGTGGCTACATGATCGATGTTCACGCCAAGCCGAAGTTTTCCGAGAGGTTTGACCGGGACCATCCGCGCCTCCATTCGTGCATCGCCGGACCGCCAGTGTAGCGGGCCGCGAGACTAGGTCAATGGCTCTCACCTAATCCGGTTTCACCGCCACTTCGGCGCGCTTCAACGCCGTCCGGCGCTTTTCGAAGCGTTCCTTGAGCTTTTTCACGCGGCGGTTCTGATAGGCACGCACGGCGGGCAGGGCCAGCATATAGGCGGCGACGCCCGCGAAGGTGCCGGGGACCAGGCCGCCGACGGTGTAGGGCCAGAAAACCCGCCAGAAGAAGACGCGAAGGCTGTCCCAATGCGCGACCTCGGGCGTGAAGATCGCAGTGAAGTTGCGCCAGAGCTCGACCGAGGCCTGGCTGAAGGCACCGAACACTTCGGGCAGCGGCACGCCGCCCGGCACGCCGAGCATCCAGCTGCCAAGCTCGAGGCTGAGCGCGGCGATGAGGGGGAAGGTCAGCGGGTTGCCGAAAAAGGTGGCCAGCAGCGAGGCGAGGATGTTGCCCTGCATGATGAAGGCCAGGATCGCGGAGAGGACGAAGTGGAAGCCGAAGAAGGGGGTGAAGCAGACGAAGACGCCGGCGGCGACACCGCGGGCGATCTTGTGCGGCGGGTCCGGCAGGCGGCGCAGGCGGTGCACGACATATTCCACCGCCCGCCGCCAGCCGCCCCTGGGGTAGAAGCCGGCGCCGATGAACTGCAGCCAGGTGCGTGGAGTGCGCCGTTTGAAAACCACTCGTTTCCCTTTGGCCCCGTGCTCAGGGCTTAAGATTTAGATCGCGGTGCCGCGAGATCGACGCGACATCGCTTTCCGCCTCGACCGCAAGCATCACATTGTGCAGGTGCTCTGCGTCCTTCAAGTCAACATCGACAAAGAGGCGAAAAAAGTCCGGCTTGCGGTCAATAAATTGCAAATCCGAGATATTGGCCTTTTGTTCGCCGATCAGGGTGCAGATCCGGCCAAGAACGCCCGCGTCGTTCGAGATTGTCAGATCGAGACTGACGGTGTGAACCGCGGGGTGGTTGCCCGAGTGCCAGTGCAGATCGACCCAGCGGCTGGACTCATCCTCGAACTCGGCCAGGGCCTCGCAGTCGATGGCGTGCACGATTACGCCCTTGCCGCGATAGCTGATGCCGACGATCCGCTCGCCCGGAACGGGCTGGCAGCAACTGGCGCGTTCAAAGCTTTGACCCGCGCCAAGGCCGACAACCGCGCGGGCGGCGTCGATTTCCTCGCCCTTGTTGGTGGCAAGCTCGGGGTAAAGCACTTCGACCACGTCTCGTGCGGTAAGCTCGGCCGAGCCCAGGCGCGCCAGAAGCTCGGTGGATGACGGCAGACCCATCTGCTTGGCCGCGGTCGACAGGGCTTTGTCCGTGGCGCGTTTGCCGACATGCTCAAACGCGACACGGGCCAATTCCCCGCCAAGCTTGACAAAGCGTTCGCGGTCTTCCTCCCGCAGGCTGCGGCGGACCGCGGCTTTGGCCCGGCCGGTGGCGACGATATCGATCCAGGTCGCCTGGGGCCGCTGGCCTGCGGCGGCCATGATTTCGACCGACTGGCCGTTTTTCAGCCGGGTCCAAAGCGGCACCCGCATGCCGTCGACCTTCGCGCCGACACAGCGGTCGCCGATCCGTGTATGGATCGCATAGGCGAAATCCAGGGGCGTCGCCCCGCGGGGCAGTTTGACGACGTCCCCCTTGGGCGTGAAGCAGAACACCTGGTCGGCATACATCTCGAGCTTCATATGCTCGAGGAATTCGTCATGGTCCTCTGCGGATTCGAACTGCTCGGTCAGGCTGGCAACCCATTTCGTGGGATCCACGGCAAACGGGTTCTCGGACGGCACCCCGTCGCGATAGGACCAGTGCGCCGCGACTCCGGCCTCGGCCACGTCGTGCATCTGATGGGTGCGGATCTGGATTTCGACCCGCCGCCCGTCGCGGCCGGACACGGTTGTGTGGATCGACCGGTAGCCGTTCGATTTGGGCTGGCTGATATAGTCCTTGAACCGCCCCGGAACCGCGCGCCAGCGTTGGTGCATCACCCCAAGCACCCGATAGCAGTCGGCCTCGGTCTGCACCAGGATGCGGAAACCGTAGATATCGCTGAGCCGTTGAAAGCTCAGCCCCTTTTCCTGCATCTTGCGCCAGATCGAATAGGGTTTCTTGGCGCGGCCCAGAGCCTCGCCGTCGATTCCGGCGCGTTTCAGCTCGGTCCGGATGTCGGTGGTGATCTTTTTGACCACATCGCCGGTTTCGTCCCGAAGCTTGATGAACCGCCGCATGATCGAGTTGCGGCCCTCGGAGTTGAGGACCTTGAACGCCAGATCCTCCAGCTCGTCCCGCATCCACTGCATGCCCATACGGCCGGCGAGCGGCGCAAAGATATCCATCGTCTCGCGCGCCTTCTGCACCTGTTTTTCCTGCCGCATCGAGGAAATCGTGCGCATGTTGTGCAGGCGGTCGGCGAGTTTGACCAGGATCACCCGCAGATCCTTGGACATGGCCATGAAGAGCTTGCGGAAGTTTTCCGCCTGCTTCGTCTCGGACGACGAAAGCTGCAGGTTCGTCAGCTTGGTGACGCCGTCGACCAGTTCGGCGATCTCATTCCCGAACCGGTCCCGGATTTCGCCATAGGTCGACCGGGTGTCTTCGATCGTGTCGTGCAGCAGCGCGGTTATGATGGTCGCATCATCGAGCCGCATTTCGGTCAGGATCGAGGCCACCGCGACAGGGTGGCTGAAATAGGGCTCGCCCGATTGCCGGAACTGGCCGTCATGCATCCGGCCGCCATAGGCATAGGCGGTGCGGATCAGGTCATCATCGGTACGCGGGTTGTAGGTGCGGACCCTGTCGATCAGGTCTTCGACGCCGATCATACGGTCCAGTGCCATGAGCCCGGCTTGCCGTCAGCGCGGCTCCTGCGCTTCCATCAGCGCACGGAGCAAGCGTTCTTCGGACATGTCGTCTTGGGCCGGCCGGTCGATTTCGGCCCCCATCAAGAGCGCCATCGCGTCTTCTTCCGGCTCGTCGACCTCGATCTGGGTCTGGTGGCTTTCGATCATCCGCTCGCGCAGTTCGTCGGCCTGCTGGGTCTCATCGGCGATCTCGCGCAGGGACACGACCGGGTTCTTGTCGTTGTCGCGGTCGACGGTGATCTGTGCGCCGGCGGAAATCTCGCGCGCCCGGTGTGCGGCCAGCATCACCAGTTCGAACCGGTTCGGGACCTTGTCAACGCAATCTTCGACCGTTACGCGGGCCATGCTCTGCTCCGTTCCTTGGGGAAGTCTGGAGGGGTCTTATTAGGGGCAGAATTTTCACTTGACAAGGTGAAGTGAGGTCGCGGGGCGGATTCAAAGCTGTTTGATCGCGCTTTTTTCGACCTGCGGCAGCGCATCGGCCATTTCTGCAGCGCCGAGCCCGGTAACGGGATGGCGCCAGTCCGGCGCGACATGGGCGAGAGGAATCAACACAAACGCCCTGTCCTGCAGCCGCGGATGCGGCAGGATCAGGCGGTCCGGCACGGTCTCGATCCGGCGATCGGGCGGCAAATCGCGCCAGGACAGGTAGGTCTTCAGGTCGGGCAGCACCACATCTCCCAGTGAGATCAGGTCCAGATCCAGCGTGCGCTGCCCCCAACGCTGCCGCCGCGAGCGGCCGAACACCGCCTCGGTGCTGTGCAGGACGTCCAGAACCGCCTGCGGATCGTCCGATCCCGACAGGACCGCCGCCGCATTCACATAGTCCGGCCCGGCGCCTGCAGGAAAGCAAGGGGTGGCAAAAAACGGGCTGACGGCCTCGACAGTCAGAAACGAATCACCCAAACTTTCCAGCGCCGCAGCGAGTGTCGACGCAGGTGGGCCCACCGCACTTTCGATGTTGCCACCTAGCGCAATTATTACTTTTGGACAGGCTACGCGTGCAATTATGGGCGTTTTGTGACAACCTACGTCTTGCGGCCCCAATTTTTCCCCCTATTTTTGGCAGCTGGGTTCGCCAAGATTCAATACACCGACCACTCACACCGGGACCAGATAGGCGAAACTCGATAATCGGAAGGGACCTTTATGTTCTATAGGGACGAACGGCTGGCGCTGTTCATCGACGGATCGAACCTATATGCGGCAGCCAAATCGCTGGGATTCGATATCGACTACAAGCTGCTTCGACAGGAGTTCATGCGGCGCGGAAAGCTGCTTCGCGCGTTCTATTACACGGCGCTGCTGGAAAACGACGACTATTCGCCGATCCGGCCGCTGGTCGATTGGCTGCACTACAACGGCTTTTCGATGGTGACCAAACCGGCCAAGGAATATATCGACAGCCAGGGCCGGCGGAAGGTCAAGGGCAACATGGATATCGAGCTGACGGTCGATGCCATGGAACTGGCTCCGCATGTGGATCATATCGTGCTGTTCTCGGGCGACGGCGATTTCCGTCCGCTGGTGGACGCATTGCAGCGCAAGGGCGTGCGCGTTTCGGTCGTTTCGACCATTCGCTCGCAGCCGCCGATGATCGCCGACGAACTGCGCCGCCAGGCCGACAACTTCATCGAACTCGAAGAACTCAAAGAGGTCATCGGGCGTCCGCCGCGCGAACCGCGCGAGCCGCGCGAGGTCGAGGCGGTCGAGGAAACCGCAGACCAGTAATTCACCTGCGTCTTGGGACACTGCGCCCCGGCCGGGTCGCCGGCGGGGCGCTTTTGACATGTCCGTCCGGCTCGGCCCACTGGACGCGCCGCGCGCGACCAACTAGGTCTTGGCGGACCGAAGGACGCGCGCATGACCAAACCTCCGCTGACCCTTTACCTTGCAGCCCCGCGCGGGTTCTGCGCCGGCGTCGACCGGGCGATACGGATCGTCGAGATGGCGCTCGAGAAATGGGGCGCGCCGGTCTATGTACGCCACGAAATCGTGCACAACAGGTTCGTCGTCGACCGGTTGCGCGCCAAGGGCGCGGTGTTCGTCGAGGAACTGGACGAGTGTCCCGACGACCGTCCGGTGATCTTTTCGGCCCATGGCGTGCCCAAGGCCGTCCCGGCCGAGGCGGCGCGGCGCCAGATGGTCTGGGTCGACGCCACCTGCCCGCTGGTCAGCAAGGTACATATCGAGGCGGCGCGGCATTCCGACAACGGCCTGCAAATGGTGATGATCGGCCATGCCGGCCACCCCGAGACGCTGGGCACCATGGGGCAGCTTCCGGAAGGCGAGGTTTTACTCGTGGAAACGGTCGACGACGTGGCCGGTTTGCAGGTCCGAGACCCCGAAAGGCTGGCCTTCATCACCCAGACGACCCTGTCGGTGGACGATACCGCCGGGATCGTCGCGGCGCTGAAGGCGCGGTTTCCGGCCATCGTCGGCCCGCACAAGGAAGACATCTGCTATGCCACCACCAACCGGCAGGAAGCGGTGAAGGCGATGGCCCCCAGGGCCGACGCGATGCTGGTGATCGGCGCGCCGAACTCGTCGAACTCCAAGCGCCTGGTCGAGGTCGGCGCCGCGGCGGGCTGCCGTTATTCCCAGCTGGTGCAGCGTGCCAGCGACATCGACTGGCGCGCACTCGACGGCATCCGGACCGTTGGCATCACCGCCGGCGCCAGCGCGCCAGAGGTTCTTGTGACCGAGGTGATCGATGCCTTCCGCGCCCGGTTCGACGTGACGGTCGAGGTGGTCGAAACCGCTGTGGAGAACGTCGAATTCAAGGTGCCCCGCGTTTTGCGGGAACCGGCGTGAGCGGATATCTGACCTTCGAGGCCCGGATCGAACCGGTCCGTTGGGGCTCGGCGACCTACACGGTTTTACGGCTGCCAAAGGATGTGGCCGAGGCGCTCGCCACCGAGGGGGCGAAGCGCGTCGAGGGCGAGATCAACGACCACCCGGTCAACCTGGCCCTGGCCTGCGCACCGGTCATGGACGGCATGTTCCTGTGGACCGGCAGGTCACTTCTGCGCCGGATCGGCGCCGCGCCCGGCGAGCCACTTGAGGTGCGGTTGCGCAAGGTGCCGGAGGACTCGGTCGAGACGCCAGAGGATATTGCGCTGGCACTGCGTAGCGCGGACCTGACCGGACGCTGGCAGCGATTGACACCCGGCAGGCGGCGCGGGCTTCTTCACAAGATCGCCACTGCGAAACGTGCCGAGACCCGCGCCAAGCGCATCGCCGGCCTGATCGCCGATCTGCAAAGAGGTGCCGCATGATCCCGCGGTCTGCCCTGATCCTTGGCATCGCCGGCCTGATCCCATTCGTTTGGGGAGCCCTGACGCTTTTGAACGACAGCCTCGCGGCCTTCGGCGCGGCCAATTTCGGCCCGCGCTTTGTCGGGCCCTACGTGCAACTCAGCTATGGAACCGTCATCCTCGGCTTCATGTCCGGTGTGCTCTGGGGATTCGCCACCCGCGCCACCGGCCTCCTGGCGGCCACGGGCTATGCGCTGTCCGTGATCCCCGCGCTTTGGGCGTTCTTCTTCGTCGGCGGCGGGCCGGGCAGCGCAGCGATCTATCTGATCGCCGGATTTGTCGGGCTGATCGGGCTGGACTGGCATTTCTGGCGCAACGGATTGGCGCCGGAGTGGTGGATGCCCTTGCGCCTTGGGCTGACGGGCGTCGTGGTGGCCTGCCTCGCCGTGGGTCTGCTGCAATGAGTGCCGACAACGAAACCCTGCGCGTCTATGACGCCCGCGTCGCCGACTATGTCGGCATGATATCGGAGACGGAGCCGAACCGGGACCTTCCGGTGTTCCTGAGGAACATCCCCCCCGGCGGGCATGTGCTGGACCTGGGCTGCGGCCCGGGACAGGCCGCAGCGCGGATGCGCGATCTGGGGTACCGGGTGACCGCCTGGGACGCATCGCCCAAAATGGCCGAGATCGCGCGCGACCTTTACGGCCTCGAGGTCGTCGTCGCGAGTTTCGATGCATTGGAGGATGAGGCCGCATTTGACGGCGTCTGGGCCAATTTCAGCCTGCTGCATGCCCCCAAGGCGGACATGCCGGCGCATCTGGCGGCGATCCACCGCGCACTGAAACCTGGCGGATGGCTATCGGTTGGCCTGAAGACCGGCACCGGCGAGGCGCGCGACGGGCTGGGCCGGTTCTATGCCTATTACAGCGATGCCGAGATCACCGGGCTCTTGCAGGAGGCCGGGTTCACTGTCGCCGGGCGGCGGACCGGTACGGAGGCGGGATTGAGCGGCAGCGTCGACCCGTGGATCGTGCTGACCGCCCATGCCTGAGCTGTTCGCCTATACCGACGGCGCCTGTTCCGGCAATCCCGGCCCCGGCGGCTGGGGCGTTCTGCTGGTGGCGCGCGACGGCGCGACGGTTCTGAAGGAACGCGAGTTGAACGGCGGCGAAGCCGAGACCACCAACAACCGCATGGAGCTCTTGGCCGCTATCGCGGCGCTTGAGGCGCTGGACCGGCCATCGGCAATCACGCTGGTGACCGACAGCGCCTATGTGAAGAACGGCGTGACCGGATGGATCCACGGATGGAAGCGCAACGGCTGGAAAACCTCGGCGAAGAAACCGGTGAAGAACGCCGACCTCTGGCAGCGGCTGGACGCGGCGCGGGACCGCCATCAGGTGCAGTGGGAATGGATCAAGGGACATGCGGGGCATGAGGAAAACGAGCGCGCCGACGCGCTGGCACGGGCGGGCATGAAGCCGTTCAAGCCGAAGAAGACGCCGGCGGACGACGCAAGCTGAGTGCCACCGCGCATCTGCCCGGTCACCCCCGCTACGGGCTCTATCGCTTCGGTCCGTAGGTCTGCCAAAGCCAGATCAGCAGCATCGCCCCCAGAACCGCACCGACGAACCCGGCCATGAACCCCGTCACCGTCAGCAGGAACCGCAGCACCAGCCCGCCGACCAGCGCACCGAGGATACCGATCACCACCGTCGTGATGACATCGGCATCGATCTTCATCAGGCGCGTGGCCAGAAACCCGGCGGCGGCACCGATGACGATCAGATAGACGATACCCATGCGTGCAGTATGCCGACTTTTTTCGACCGGGGGAACCGTGGCGTGGCGTCAGCGCTTGCGATAATGCGTCGGCACGATCACCAGTGCACCGATGGACGACACGATCGCGTTTAGCCCGTGGCTGCCAAAGCTGATCCCGAACATCACCCGGACGAAAAAGAACAGCACCGCGCCGCCGATGCAGATCACCATCGACGGGATCACGCCGTTACGGGTAAACCCGCTGCGTTCCGAGACATAGCCCACGATCCCGGCGATGATCATCGTGCCGATCAGGGCGAAATACATGGCGCTATCCTTTCAATATCGTGCCCGGCGGCAGGGCCCAGCCGCGCAGCACCTCGCCCGTGCTGCCGGCGCCCCTGCCCGCCCGCTGCAGCCGCGTTATCCGCACCGCACCCTTGCCGCAGGCCACCGACAGGGCGTCGTCCAGCACCTCGCCCGGCGCGCCGCCGCCATCAACCACGCGGGAACCCAGCAGCTTGACCCGCTCGCCGCCCGCCTCGGTCCAGGCACCGGGAAACGGCGACAGCCCGCGGATCCGCCGGTCGACCTCGACGGCGGACCGGGTCCAGTCGACCCGCGCCTCGGCCTTGTCGATCTTGTCGGCATAGGTCACGCCGTCACCCGGCTGCGCGCAGGGCGTCAGGTCATCCAACCGCGTCAGCGCCTCGACGATCAGCCGCGCGCCCAGTGCGGACAGCCTGTCGTGCAGCTGTCCCGCCGTATCCTCCGGGCCGATCGGAACGGCCTCCTTCAGCAGCACCGGCCCGGTGTCGAGCCCGGCCTCCATCTGCATGATGCAGATCCCGGTCTCGGCATCGCCCGCCATGATCGCCCGCTGGATCGGCGCCGCTCCGCGCCAGCGCGGCAGCAGCGAGGCGTGGATGTTCAGGCAGCCGCGGCGCGGTGCATCCAGGATCGCCTGCGGCAGGATCAGCCCGTAGGCGACCACCACCGCCAGGTCCACGTTCAGGTCCGCGAACGCCGCCTGCGCCTCGTGCGTCCCGAGCGACGCCGGATGCCGCACCGGCAGCCCCAGCTCTTCGGCCCGGGCCTGAACCGGCGAGAGCCGCGGCTTCTTCCCCCGGCCGGCGGGGCGGGGCGGCTGGCAATAGACGCAGGCGACCTCGTGCCCGTCCGCCAGCAATGCGTCGAGCACCGGGACCGAGAAATCCGGGGTTCCCATGAAGATCAGCCGCACTGCCCAACTCCGTTTTCCTGCCGCCGCTCTTAGCGCAGGCGGCAGCCCGGCGCTACCGGATCGGTGCAGCACGCCGGATCGACGGCGCCGCGATCGCAAGGATCCCGGCGAGCGCCGCAAGCTGGAAGCCTGCAAAGATCCAATCGTCGGTATCCACCCGGTCACCGGCGACGATCGTCAGTCCCACCAGCGGCGCCGCGACAAGGTTGATCCAGAGCGCACCGCGCAGCGGCAGTATATGCGTCAGCGCCACCAGCATCACCGGTATCTGCAGGATCAGGGCGGCCCCGACGAACAGCCCGTCCGAAAGGACCGTGCCGTTCAACGTGCCGCCCATCACCTCATGCAGAAACCCGGGGCGCAAGATCTCGTGTGCGTCCCTGAGCAACGCGTTGATCAGTACGGTCGTCCAAAGCGCCGAGAGCGCAGGGCGCAGATCGCCATCGGGACGTGAGAGTGTCAAAGCCATGATGGCCTCCTTCGGGTGCTGAAACTGTGACCCGCAGGTAGATCCGAAGTGCGGCCCGGTGAATTGTCGAAAGAGGCCTAACGCTTATGCGGAAATTTGGGCTGGCGCGTGGTCGAGGGTGCAGGGAACTGAGGAGACTGGCCTGAAGCGGACGTTGATGCAGCCCGCGCGGAATCAAGGGGCGAAGCCCCGCCGCGCGAGCGCCGGACCGTCCCGGCGGTCTGGCGCTTTGTAGGCCAAGGGCGCATCGCTCTGATCTTTTTCGGACTTTGCTGCCATAAACCGCGCAGAACACACGTCGCTACGCCAGCCCACGGTCCGGCGCACGCGCGGCTTCTCATGTATTCGGCAAACGACCGCTTCAAGCCAAAGGCCGGCGTCCGGTTCGCATAGAGGCCGCGATCCTATCCTTGCACCTTGCGGGCCCTTCGCAACAGCATGTCCCTTTTTACCTTACTCAGACGGTCGAAATACATCCGCCCGTTGAGGTGGTCGATCTGGTGCTGGACGGAGGTCGCCCAAAGCCCTTCGAATTCGCGGCGGTCAACCATGCCTTGCGCATTCAGATACCGCACCACCACCTTTGCGGGCCGGTCCAGCCGGGCCGAAACGCCCGGAAGGTTCGGGCTGCCCTCGTCATGCGACCGCATTACCGGGCTGGCCTCGATCACCTCGGGATTGGCCAGCCGCAGCGCCTGCCCGCGGCTGTCCGAAGCGTCGACCACCGCCAGCCGCAGCATCACCCCGATCTGCGGCGCGGCAAGCCCGACGCCCGGCATCGCCTCCATCGTGTCGATCATGTCCGCCCAGATCTCTTCGATCTCCGGCGTGATGTCGCCGACAGGTTCGGCCGGCGTGCGCAGCCGCTTGTCCGGCCAGGGGACACAGAGCCGCACCGTCATGCGCGCCCGGCCATATACCCGGCTTGCAGCACGGCGCTTTCTTCGGGACTGAATTCGTCAAAGATCGTCTGGCCGACGAGATGCGCGAATTCGTGCTGGATGATCCGCGCCTCAATCCCGCCGAAATCGCCGGTGTGCTGCGTGCCGTCTAGATCGATCCAAAGAACGGAAATTTCCGCCGGCCGGCGCACGGTGACAGCCAGGCCCGGAATGGACAGACACGCCTCTTCGATGTCGCAAACCGCCGTGCTGGACGCCAGGATGCTGGGATTGACCATTGCGCGCGGCGTGTGCTGACCCCTTTTCCAACCCGCGTCCAGCACAAAGACCTGCTGCGCAACTCCGATTTGCGGCGCGGCCAGCCCACGGCCGTTGGCACGATACATGGTGTCAAACAGGTCATCGGCCAGCGCGCGGATGTCTTCGGTGACCTCGGAGACCGGATCGCAGATCTCTCGCAGCCGGGGATCCGGCCATAGCAGGATCTCGCGCGCCGTCACAACCGTGCCCGCTCGCGCTTCAGCTTGACCATCTTGCGGGTGATCATCTGGCGTCTCAACGGCTTGAGGTAGTCGATGAACAGCTTGCCGTTCAGATGGTCGATCTCGTGCTGCACGCAGGTTGCCCACAGCCCGTCGAACTGTTCCTCTTGCGTCTGGCCGTCCCGGTCGGTCCAGCGCACCTTGACCTCGGCGGGTCGTTCCACATCGGCGTACTGGTCGGGGATCGACAGGCAGCCCTCTTCATAGACATTCGTCGCGTCCGACGCCCAAGTGACTTCGGGGTTGAACAGCACCATCGGCCGCGGCGGTGCGCCTTCTTCCTTGACGCAGTCCATCACGAGCAGGCGCTTCAGCTCGCCCACCTGCGGCGCGGCCAGCCCGATGCCCGGCGCCTCGTACATGGTCTGCAGCATGTCGTCGGCCAGCGTCTGCAGCGCAGGCGTGATGTCGCCCACCGGCGCGCAGACCTTTTTCAGCCGCGGGTCGGGGTGGATCAGGATATCTCGTACGGTCATGGCCGTGGATGTAGGTCAAGGCCGGCGGCTTCGCAATGTGCCTTGCGCCCGCCGCCGCAACGGATAGCTTGCGCGAAACCCCCGGACGGAGCGAGATATGGATTTCGAACCCATCAAGGACCGCAGCGGCCGCCACGCCACGAAATGGGACAGCATGCAGGCGTTTTGCGG
The DNA here is from genome assembly GCA_030065095.1 of Rhodobacter sp. GTDB lineage: Bacteria > Pseudomonadota > Alphaproteobacteria > Rhodobacterales > Rhodobacteraceae > JASJCA01. The sequence continues at coordinate 102,878 of JASJDP010000008.1, read as the reverse complement.
CCTGACCCCGGACAGCGCGATCGCGATGTGGGTGGCGGATATGGATTTCGACGCCGCCCCGTGCATCAAGGCGGCCCTGCAGGGCGAGATCGACAACGGATTTTTGGGCTATTTCGGAAATCCCGGCCCGGTGAACGACGCGATCTGCACCTGGATGGCCGAGCGCCACGGCTGGCAGGTACAGCCCGAGTGGCTGCGCTATAGCCACGGAGTGGTTTCGGGGTTCGCCATGGTGCTTGAGGCGTTTTCCGATCCGGGCGATGCGATCATCCTCTTCACGCCGGTCTACCACGCCTTCTTCACCAAGGCCCGCGCGATGGACCGCGAGATTCTGCAAAGCCGGCTGGAGTTGCGCGACGGTCAGTACCACATGGACCTCGACGCGCTGGCCGGTCGGCTGACGGGCCGCGAAAGGATCGTCACGCTCTGTTCGCCGCACAACCCCGGCGGGCGGCTCTGGACCGCCGACGAACTCCGCGAACTGGCGGAGTTCTGCGACACGCATGACCTGATCCTGTGCTCGGACGAAATCCACATGGACCTCGCCTTCCCCGGCGCACGCCATATCCCCACGGCAACCGCCGCGCCCGGGGCGACGCCGCGGCTGGTGACGATCACGGCGGCCTCGAAGGGCTTCAACATCGCAGGCGGCGAAACCGGGTTTGCGATCATCGAGGATACCGATCTGCGCGCCCGCTTCGATGCGGCGCACAAGAAGATGGGCGGCACGCCGAACCGGTTCGGCATGCTGATGACCAAGGCCGCCTTTACCGAGGGCGCAGATTGGAGCGAGGCCGTACGCGCCTATCTGGCCGGCAATTTCGCCCTCTGGCGCGACCGCATCGGCGCTCTGCCGGGCGTCGCGGTGATGGACATGGCCTGCACCTACCTGACCTGGGTGGATTTTTCCGGCACCGGAATGCCACCCGAGGAAACGACCGCGCGCCTGCATGGCGCGGGCATCGCGATGAGCCCCGGCGCGCAGTTCGGCGACGGCGGCGAAAACTGGCACCGGTTCAACATCGCCATGCCGCGCCCGTTGCTGGAGCAGGCCGTCGCGCGTGTCGAGTCTGCGTTTTCCGACCTTCAGTAGAGCGACCCGCAAGATAGGGATTGGTGGATGCGGCGCCGCCGATGCCGCCCGCGCGACAGCTTGGAAGGCAGTGCCTTTTGACGAAGCGCGGGGTCGTATCCGGCCTGAGGCGGATATCACCACTCAAGTACGGAGCCGGGCCATCGCCGGCCCGCGGGGAGGCGAGCCGAACCTTTGATCGGCTCGGTTTGTCCCGGCAAAGGCCGAACGACCTCAACGCGATATGCACCGCCGGCAAATCGCCTCCCCTCCGGGGCGGGTCGGCGATGGCGCGGTGGGGCTACGCCCCTTGATTCCCCGCCAAGGGGCGCACCAAACGTCCGCTCCAGGCCAGAACCGGTCGAACGCGGCTCCGAAAACTCATCCTGCTTTGCCAGCTCACGCCGGCCGTTCGTTGACCGTTGGCCCCGTCGGACTGGCCCTGCGTCCGGTCAAGAGCAACCCGCAAGCCTTGCCGTTGCTATGGCCCGATCAGGGCGGTTGGAGCATCCTCGTCGCGGGCAAAGTCCAGCGGCGCCGCATCGACCGCCGCCGTGTTCCGCTTGAATTCATAGACCATCTCGCCGGCCTCTTCGGCCGATGCCACGATCAGGCATTGATAAAGATGCCGCCCACCGTCGAACAGATCGATGCGCCCGCGCAGATGCGGCGCCGTTCCGGCGTCGAGCGCGAAACCGTCCTCCCAGAACCGTAGCACCGGCCAGGTCTCATCGCCCACCCGCACCTTCAGCCGGCTCTTTCGTCTCAAGGCGCGCTTGCGGGCCATCTCGAGGCCCTTGCGCACCTCTTTCGGCAGGTATTCCGACATCGCATGATCCTCACGGCGCCCCGACCAATCCGCGCAGCCGTTCGAGATTCGGTCAAGTTAAGTTTCAGTGACACACAGGCCTTTCGGGACGACCCGTTGCCGCAAGGCCCTACCGCCGCCGCGCCCGCGGCCGCAGAACATGCGGCCTGTCCGGGTCGTAAAGCGCGCTCTCGGTGAATCCCTCTGTCGCACCGAGCGCCGGTCCCACAAGGATCAGCGCGGTACGCGTGATCTTTTGCGCCCGTACCTTGCCGTGGATATCCGCCAACGTTCCGCGGATCAGCTTCTGATCCGGCCAGCCCACCCGGTAGGCCACGACAACCGGACAGCCCGCCCCGTAGTGGGGGGTCAGCTGGCGCTCGATCTCGCGCAACGCCCGCACCCCCAAATGGATCGCCAGCGTCGCCCCGGTCCGGGCGAAGTTCTCCAGCGTCTCGCCTTCGGGCATCGCGGTCGATTTCATCGCCATCCGGGTCAGCACGATCGACTGCGCCACCTCGGGCAGCGTCAGTTCCTGTCCCAACGCGGCCGCGGCGGCGGCATAGGCCGGCACGCCGGGGATGATTTCGTACCCGATCCTGTCCACCGTCAGCCGCCGGATCTGCTCGGCAATCGCGCCATAAAGCGACGGGTCGCCCGAATGCACCCGCGCCACATCCTCGCCCCGGCGGTCCGCCGCCAGGATCTCGGCATGGGTCTCGTCCAGGGTCATCGGTGCGGTATCCATGACCCGGGCGCCGGCTGGCGCCATCGCCACCACGGCTTCGGGAACCAGCGATCCGGCATAAAGGCACACCGGACAAGCCGCGATCACCCGCTGCGCCTTCAGGGTCAGCAGCTCCGGATCACCGGGGCCGGCGCCGACGAAAAACACCGTCATTCCGTGCCTCCACGGGACGGCGGGCGGGGCGACGTCCTGGGCATCGTCCGGGACGAGCGCCGCGCGTCGTCCAGCTTGGCCGCATAGCCGCGCGGCGTGTACATCCGCGGCCCCTCGCCCAGTTGCGTCAACCGCGACTGCGACGATCCCACCAGCACCACCGTCAGCATGTCCACCTCGTCGACGTGCAACGCGTCCAGCCGCCGGTACCGCAGCGCCTCCTCGGGCCGGCCGAGCGAACTGGCCAGCAGAACCGGGCAATCGGCGGGCCTGTGCTGCAGCAGGATATCCCGGGCCAGCGCCAGCAGGTCCCGCCGCCGCCGGGACACCGGATTGTAGAATGCGACCACGAAATCCCCCTCGGCCGCCGCCCGCACCCGGCGCAGGATGTCGTCGCGCGGGGTCAGAAGATCGCTGAGCGAAATCGCGCAGAAATCATGCCCCAACGGCGCGCCCGCGCGGGCCGCCGCGGCCTGCAGGGCCGAGACGCCGGGCGCCGAGATCACCTCGGCCCGCTGCGCCGCCTCGCTCACACCTTGCGCGTCGGGCGGCCGGTCGAGCAACTCGAACACCAAGGCGCCCATTGCATAGATCCCCGCGTCGCCCGAACAGATCAGCGCCACGTTCCGTCCCTCGCCCGCGCGCTCCAGCGCAAAGCGGCAGCGCGCCTCTTCGCCGCCCAGGGGGAAGTCGTGCCGCGGCTTGCCCGCCGCCAGCGGCCCCAGCAGATCAAGATACAGCCCATAGCCCACCAACTCGTCCGCCTCCGCGATCAGCCGCGACGCCTCCGGCGTACGCCACGCCGCCTGCCCCGGACCGATGCCCACGACGGCCAGCCGGCCACGCGCCCGCCCGCGCAACTCCGCGATCGGCTCCGGCGCAGCGGCCAGCGCGCATGTGGCATTCGCCGTCTTCCGCTTGGCGAGCCGCAGCACGGCCGCCGAGCCCGCCGCCGCCAGGGCCGCCCCTTCCGCCACGCCGTGGCAGCCGACCTCGGCATAGACCACGTCCGACGGGGTCTGCAGCCGGGGCGCCTCGGCCTCCAGTTCGGCGGCGGAAAACACTCTCAATGGCAGCCCGAGTTTCCGCGCCAGGGCGTTCATCGCCGGCTCGTCCGCCTTCAGGTCCAGCGTGAACAGGCCTTTCAACGCCCCCGGCGCGACCTCTGCCTCTGCCAGCACGCCCATGACCAACCCCTCCAGCTCCTCCGGGGGGCAATTTCGCGCACAGCCCACGCCCAGGGCGAATCTCTGCGGGTGAAAGGTCAGCACCTCGCCAAGCGGCGGCCGCGTCGTCGCATCGATAAACACCGCCGGTTCGCCGGGGACGACCTTCGGCAAATCCGCCAGCCAGCCCGCCTGCGCCTCCGCGTCGCCGCCGATCTGCGCCTTGAGGCCGCTCAACAGCAGCGCCGTGGTACCCTTCACCAGGTCCGGCGTGCCCAGCACCCAGCCCGCCGGCGGCTCGTCGAGCGACAGGCCCAGGCTCACGTCGCCGGCGGTGGTCACCGCCGCCACGCCGCCCAGCGCCTCGGCGATCTGCCGCGCCAGGCGGTTTGCGCCGCGATGGCCGCCCAGCAGCGGCACCACCACGGCACCGTCGTCAGAGACCGACACCACCGGCGGCTCGGCGGTCTTGTCGGCCAGAAGGGGCGCCACGGCGCGGATCAGAACCCCGCTGGCGCAGACACCGATCACCGGCGTACCGGAGGCGAACAGCGCCGCCACATGGGTCAGCGCATTGGGAAAGAACGCATCCGCACGCTCGACGCGCCCCTCGCGCCCGTGCACCGTCACGTCCAGCGCCCGGGCCACGCGGTGCGCCACCGGCTCGCCCGACCGCGACAGGGCCACCACCACCGGCGCTACAGCCATGGATCCGCCCCCTTCGCCACCAGGATCATCGAGAAATAAGGGGCGGCATCGGGCGCGTCTGCCAGCTTGCAGATCCGTTCTTCCGCCAGGGTCGCCCGTTCCACATAGATCGCCCGGTCGGCCAATCCCAGCCGCCCGATCACCGCGCGCAACTTCGGCAAATGCCGGCCGACTTTCAGGATCGCCACCGATTCGGCCCCTTCGATCCGCCGCGTCAGTTCGTCCTCGGGCAGCGGCCCCGGCAGCACCGTCACCCGTTCGTTCCGCGCCGCCAAGGGTTGCCCGGCCCGCGCCGCACAGGCCGTCAGCGAGGGCACGCCCGGCACAACCTCGGTCTCGAAACGTTCGGCCAGCCGTGCGTGAAGATACATGAACGACCCGTAAAAGAACGGATCACCCTCGCAAAGGCAGACGACATCCGAGCCAGTCTCCAGCGCTTCAGCAATCCGCCTCGCACCCTCGTCATAGGCCCGTTGCGCCGGTTCCCGGACCAGGGACATCGGCACGTCGATGACGATCTCGCGGGCCTGATCAGAGATCAGGTCCGACGCGATCGACCGGGCGAAGCTGGCGCTGCCGGCCAGTGCCGGATAGGCCACGACGCCGGCCTCGCGGATCAGCCGGGCGGCCTTCAGCGTGATCAAATCCGGATCGCCCGGCCCAAGGCCGACCCCGTAAAGCTTTCCGGTCATCGCTTGATCAGGCTCCATTGGGTCACCGGCATCAGCGGGCGCCAGCCGGTCAGCCCCCCCACCGGTTCGGCGCGGTTGACCGAAAGCTTCGTCAGTTGCCCGCCATGGCGCTTGTGCAGCGCCAGAAGCTGCGCCTCGCTTTCCAGCGTTACGGCATTCGCCACCAGCCGCCCCAAGGGCCGCAACGCGGTCCAGGCGGCGTCGAAGACTGCATCCGACAGCCCGCCGCCGATGAACACCGCATCCGGCGGTTCCAGCCCGTCCAGCGCGGACGGAGCCTGCCCGTCGATAAGCTGCAGCTTCGGAGTGCCGAGCGCCAGCGCGTTCGCCGCCGCCATCGCGCGGCGGTCGGGGCGCGGTTCGATGCCGATGGCGCGGGCATAGCGGGCGGCGCGCATCCACTCGACGGCGACGGACCCGCAGCCCGTGCCGATATCCCACAACAGCGCGCCGCGCATCGGCATCAGCTTGGCGACGGTGACTGCCCTGACCTCCTGTTTCGTCATGGTGCCGTCGTGGCGGAACAGGTCGTCGGAAATCCCCGGGACCCGCGGCAGCAGCGCGGCATCGGGCGCGGCAAGGCATTCGACGGCCAGGGTGTTGAAGGCGGGAACTGTCTGGTCCCAGCTGTCTGCGACGCCATCGAACCGTTGTTCCCGGTCGCCCCCCATCGCCGCGAGGACCGTCATGCGCGAGGCGCCAAAGCCGCGATCCGTCAGGAAGCCGGCGATCTGGGCCGGCGTCTCTGCTCCAGTCGTCAGGATCAGAAGCTTTTGATCCGGCTGGATAAACGCGATCATCTGTTCGACCGGACGGCCGTGCACGGTGAGCGTTTCGACATCCGCCAACGACCAGCCCATACGTGCCGCGGCGAGCTGAAAGGCAGAGAGTTGCGGGTGGTAGACGATTTCGCCGGGATCGATGACGCGCCCGATCTTGGCACCGACCGAGTACCAAAGCGGGTCGCCGGTGGCGAGCACCACAACACGGCGGGTCCGCACCGACTGCAGGTATCCGATCAGGGCGTCGAACGGATGCGGCCAAGCCACGCGCTGCGCCGAAACCGCAGCCGCAAGGCCATGGTGGCGGTCGCCGCCGACAATGATCTCGGCAGCTTCGACCACGGCACGGGTGGCGGGGGAAAGACCCGTCAGACCGTCCTCGCCGATGCCGACGATGTGCAGCCAGGGGTCAGCCATCAGCCCGGATCCCTCTGTATGAAACACATCGGATTACCATCGGCCTTCGATCAGACTCGCGTGGGCTCATCTGGCATCCTCCGGCAGACCGGCGGCCAGCGCATTGAGGGCGGCCGATGCCATGGCCGAGCCCCCCCGCCGGCCGCGCAGGGTCAGGAACTCGCAACCGCGCGGATTGGCGGCCAATTCGGCCTTCGATTCGGCCGCACCGACAAATCCTACCGGAAAGGCCAGAACCGCCGCCGGTTTGGGCCATCCGGCATCCAGCCGCTCAAGTAGATGGAAAAGCGCCGTCGGCGCATTGCCGATGGCGACGACAGCACCGCCAAGGCGGTCTCGCCAAAGCTCGACCGCGGCGGCGGAGCGGGTGGTTTGCAAGCCGTCCGCAAGCGCCGCTACGGCCGGGTCGTTGAGCGTCACCAAAACCTCGTTTCCGGCCGGCAGGTGTCGGCGAATGACCCCTGCGGCAACCATCTCGCAATCGCACAGCACCGGCGCGCCGCCTGCCAGTGCCGAAGACGCCACCGCGCTCAATCCCGGCGAGACGGCCAGCCGGTCGGCGATCTCGACCATGCCGCAGGCGTGGATGACGCGGGTGGCAACCTGCGCCATCAACGGGTCGAACCGGTCGAGCCGCGCCTCGCGCCGGACGGTGGCGAAGCTTTCGGCGTAGATCGCCGCGGGGTCGCGCAAATAGGGTCTCATGCGGCGGCCCTCAGCCTGTCCTCGTGGCCAAGGCCGAGGATCCACGCCTCCTCACGCTCGACTGTGTCACGGTCTTTCCGCGAAAGATCGGCGGCGAAGAGAGGGCTCAGCGCGCCGACGGCGTCGAGGCGGGCAAGCGCGCGGGCGTTGACGCGGACCTGTGCGGCGTCGAGCGGCTCATCGGCGGCACGGTCGGCATGCGCCTGGCGCTGCAGAAGCGAGGGATAGACCTCGGCGATGACCAGCGGGTGGTTCGGTGCGGCAAGGCCGGTGTCAAAGGGCCAAACGGCCGCGCCCGTCAGGGCGCGAAGGGTCAGCAAGGTGGGAAGCCCCAACAGCACCTGGCTGCCCACAGATCCCGCATAGGCCAGCTGCCAGACGGTCTTGGCCCCCTTGGCGCGGCCATCGGCCAGCCGCCGTTCCGGCGGATGGGACCCGTGGCGCGACGAGGCGCGCGTTGGAATGTCCGGGAATGCCCAGGCCGCGGGACGGCCCCAGGCCGGACCGAGGCCGGGGTAGTGGCGGTTGATCTGAGAGGCCACGGCATAGCGGTTGTTAGCGTTGTCGCAGCCGTCCTCGATCCGTTCGGCCAGCCACGCCCAGAGCGCGAGCCCGCTGGGCTGCCCGGTCAGTGTTTCGGCTACGCCCGCAGGGTAGCCGAACGGGAAATCGAACCCCAGCAGCACCCGCCGGTCCTGCCGGCGTTCGTCGCGGATCAGAGCGCTGAGGCGCCGTCGCGCCTCGGACCGAGTGCGCGCATACGCGACCGGTTGCACTTCGCCAAGCGACACGGTGCACCAGAAGATCGCGTCCCTGGTGGGACGCTCGGGCGACGGTCTGGACCGCGCGGACCAATCGACGACGACGATCGTGTCGAAGAGCCGTGCGCCGGTCATGCGCCCGATGATTTCCGCGCGCTTTCCGGCCCCAATGGATGGCTGGCGTGGGGATAGGGCGCATGGTGATGATGGGGATGATCGTGGCCGTGATCGTGACCGTGGTGGTGATGATGATGGTGGTGATGGTCCTGTGCCTGAAGCCGGCAGAGGCCGGTGCAGAAGTCATCGCACAGCGTACAATCGGCCACGTTCGAGCCCGGTGCGCTGGCGCCCTGCCCCTCGACATGGTGGTGGTGGCTTTCCTGCACCGCGCCGACCTCGGCTTCGAAACCCAGAACCGCCACGCGGTATTTGCACATCACGCAGGTCGGCGGCGGCACCGCGCCGAAGGCCGGGTGCCCGGCCCCATCCGCCAGGATGGCGGCTCGGTCGGCTGGGGTGACATGGCGCGCCTCTTGTCCTTCGATGGCGAGGATCTGGGTGCGGTACTGGCAGGTCCCGCAATTCGGCGGCGGAACGGCGCCTGCCTGTTCGGTCACCCGCTCGGCGAAGGTTTCCAGCACCTTGGGGTGGTCCTTCAGATAGCCCGCCTTGACGAACTGGATGTCGGGATGGGCGGCGGCGACCCGGTCGGTGAACCCGTAGATCCGGTCGATCAGGATGCCGGTGAACAGAAAGTAGGGAAAGACGATCACGCGCTTGTAGCCAAGCCGCGCCACATGGCCGAGGCACGGTTCGACCAGCGGAAAGGTGACGCCGGAATAGCCGACCGCGCACCAGCCGAACCCCATGCCTTCCCACAGAATGCGGGCGATCTTGGCGACATTGGCGTTGGCGTCGGGGTCCGAGGCGCCGCGCCCGATCACCACCAGGCAGGTGTCGTGCAGCGGCAGGTCGCCGTATTTGGCGTTGGCGCGGTCCACCGCCTCGCGCACGCGCGCGCCGGCGGCGGCGATCATCTTGGGATCGACCCCCAGCTCGCGGCCATAGGACACCTCGATCCCGTGTTTGGCGGCATAGGTGTTCAGCACCGTGGGAATGTCGTTCTTGGCGTGCATCGCGGCAAACAGCATGCCGGGCACGGCCAGAATCCGGCTGCAGCCGGCCTCGCGCAGCCGGTCCAGACCGTCGCGGATCACCGGGTTGGCGAATTCCAGATAGCCGTAATCGGTGATCCAGTCGTCCGGCAGATAATCGGGCAGCTTTTCGGCCAGCAGGGCGAATTCATCCACCGCCGCTTGGGCACGCGAGCCGTGCCCGCAGATCATCACACCGGTCTTGGTCATCTCGGTCCCTGTCATTTCGTCCCGAGGCGGCCCGAAAAGGCAGGCAGATGCGTGCCGACGACGCTGCCCTTCGATCCCCGGTCTGGGTCGATCCCGGGCAGCCCCCTTTCCGGCCCCGCGCGGGGCTTCGTCTGGCGCCGGTATAGGAACCCGCACCGCCGCGCGCAAACGGATTCGCGCCCGATTCCGGTAGGATTGCGACGCTGGCGGCCCGGCCATGCAGGAGGGTTTCAACAACCCGCCATGCGGTCCGCGCCGGCACCGGCGCGGAGGGCGGCGGGCCCGGGCAGCGCAAGCTTCAACGGCGTTCGCCGCCAGATTTCAGCGATGCCGTGTGCAAATCGGCAGATCCGTTGTGCCTTTGCGTGGGTGTTCCCATCGGGTTTCGCGACTATCCTTGGAAGCGAACCAGGAGGATTTCATGGGACAGCTCGTCAACGGCGCCTGGCAGGCGCAATCGCTCAACACGTCGCAGACCGGCGGAAAATTTGTCCGCTCCACGGCCGGGTTCCGCAACTGGATTACGCCGGACGGCAGTGCCGGACCCTCGGGCGGGGGCGGGTTCAAGGCCGAAAGCGGGCGGTACCATCTATACGTCTCCTACGCCTGTCCGTGGGCGCACCGGACGCTGATCTTTCGGGCGCTGAAGGGCCTGACCGATCACATGGGCGTGTCGGTGTCGCATCCCGACATGCTGGACGACGGGTGGCATTTCGGCAGCGACTGCCCCGGCGCCACCGGCGACACGCTCTACGGGCTCGACTTCGCGCATCAGGTTTATACCAAGGCCGATCCCCAGGTATCCGGACGGGTCACCGTGCCGATCCTTTGGGACAAGGAGCGCGAGACCATCGTCTCGAACGAATCGTCGGAAATCATCCGAATGTTCAATTCAGCCTTCGACGGATTGACCGGCAACAACCTGGACTTCTGGCCCGAGGACCTGCGCGACGGTATCGAGGCGGTCAATGCGCGCATCTACGACACGCTCAACAACGGTGTCTACAAGTCCGGATTCGCGCAGACGCAGGCGCATTACGAAGCCGCGGTCTACCCGCTGTTCGAGACGCTGGACTGGTTGGAGCAACGGCTGTCGGAGAACCGCTATCTGATGGGCGACCGGATCACCGAGGCCGACTGGCGCCTGTTCCCGACGCTGGTTCGGTTCGATTCGGTCTATCACCTTCACTTCAAGTGCAACCGGCGGCGGGTCGTCGACTATCCGAACCTTTGGGCCTACGCGCGAGAATTGTACCAATGGCCCGGGATCGCGGAGACGATCAATCTCGACCACATCGTGCGCCACTATCACTACAGCCACGAAAGCATCAATCCGCACAGGATCGTACCGATCAACCCGGTCCTCGACTGGGATGCGCCTCATGGGCGAGGCGCGATGAGGTAGAACGCGATACGGTGTGGGTCGAGCCGGGGCATATTTCGGCCTGGAGCGGACGTTCACAATCTGCATTCAGGCGCGGAATCAAGGGGCGTAGCCCCGCCGCGCCATCGCCGACCCGCCCCGAAGGGGAGGCGATTTGCTGGCGTCGCGTATCGCGTTCTGGTCGTTCGGACTTTGCCAGGATAAATCGAGCCGTTCAGAGGTTTGGTTCGCCTCCCCGCGGGTCGGCGATGGCGAGGCTTTGCGCTAATTAGACCATGTCCGCTTCAGGCCAGAAACGGTCGAAAGCCGTTCCAGCAACGCTCGCCGCGCTCCACCTATTCGGACGCGACCCCGGCCAGACCAGCCGCAAGCCAACGCGTTCCGCCGGTTCACCCCCGCAAGCGCCTTCCTGCCGATGGCGCGCTCTATTGCCCCACGCTGTAGTGGTCGATCACTGCGGCCAGATCCTCGGGCGGTGTCGCCGTCGGAAGGAACGCGCAGGCATTCGGTATGTAGTGAAAGATCGAGCCGTCCGAGAAAAAGGTGGTGTTGGTGACAAAGATCACCCGCGCCGCCGGATGCCGGTAGCGCGCCACGTCCGCCACCGCAAAGGCGCCGCCGCCGTCGAGGACCAGATCCAGAACGATGATATCCACGGATGCGCCGTCGAGCGCCGCGACAGCCTCGGCCTCGGACTGGGTCACAGACACCTCTGCCCCCTGACGCTCAAGATGCCTGCGCCAGATTCGCGCCAACGCGGCGTCGCTTTCCACGATCAATATCCGCATATTCCCTCCGGCCATGGGTCCGACCCGGCGGACCCTGCCCAGCTTGCTCTGTCCCAAATTCGTACGAAATACCTAACAGCGCGTTAATGTGCGGATCACTTTCGTTAACTCAGGCAGTCTCTTGCGTATCGCCGTGCAATGCTGTTGATGGCGCGCAACCCAACGGAGCAGCCGATGAGCACCTGGATCACCATCTGCGACACCTGCAAGCGCGAAGGCTGGGAAAACGGCGCAATGGACCTGACCGACGGCGAACGCCTCGCAGCGCTGGTCGAGGCGCAGGTTGACGGGGCCGGCACGGTCCGGACCCGGCGGCAATCCTGTCTGATGGGCTGTGGCAAGGGCTGCAACGTGGCGATCCAGGCAGCGGGCAAGCTTTGCTACACGCTGGGCGATTTCACACCGGACGAGACCGCGGCCGCAGCCATCGCGACCTATGCGAAGCTGCACGCGGCCAGCGACACCGGCCAGGTGCCCTACCGGCAATGGCCCGACGGCGTGAAAGGCCATTTCGTCACCCGCCACCCCCCCTTGCCCACGGAAGAATGACCCAGGCGCCAAAGCGCGATCATGGCGGCGGTCTCGACGCCGCGATCAGCCGCTATGGCGGCACCCGCGCGGACTGGCTGGACCTGTCCACCGGGATCAACCCGGTGCCTTACCCCGTAGGCGACCTGCCCGGCGATGCCCTGTCCGCCCTGCCGGATGCCGAGGCCGAACGGACCTTGCTGGCCGCTGCCCGCAGGTTCTGGCAGGTGCCGGCCAGCGCCGGGATCCTTGCCGCGCCCGGTGCGTCCAGTCTGATCGCTCAGTTGCCGCGCCTGGCGCCGCCCGGCTCCGTGCGTATCGATCCGCCGACCTACAACGAACACGCCGCCGCCTTCGATGCCAATGGCTGGCGCATCGTCGAGGGCCACAGCGGCCGCACGGCGGACGCCCGTGTCGTCGTGCACCCCAACAACCCCACCGGCGCCCTGTGGGACGGCGCAGGGGATCATCGGCTTCTGATCGTCGACGAAAGCTTCTGCGACATTGCGCCCAGCAACAGTTTCACGGCTCGCGCCGGCGGCAACACCCTGATCCTCAAGAGCTTCGGCAAGTTCTGGGGGCTTGCGGGCCTGCGGCTGGGGTTCCTGATCGGCGATCCCGCACCGGTCGGCCGGATACGCGGCTGGCTCGGTCCCTGGCCGGTGTCGGGACCGGCGCTCGCCATCGGCGCCGCCGCTCTGTCCGACGCCGACTGGGCCGACGCCACACGCGAACGCCTGGCACAAGACGCCGACCGGCTTGACCGCGCGATGATCCGCGCCGGCGCCCAGGCCGTCGGTGGAACGCCGCTTTTCCGCCTCTATCGGGTCGACGACGCCGCAGCCTGGCAGGATCGCCTCGCGCAGCACAAAATCTGGTCGCGCATCTTTCCCTACTCGAAAACCTGGCTGCGCCTCGGCCTGCCCCACCCGGACCGCCGGGATCGGCTTGAAGCGGCCCTCGGGACGGCGGGCGGGGCGACGTCCCGGACACGGTCCGGGACAAGCGCCCGCCCGGCGGCCCGATGAGCAGCGCCACGGTCCTCGCACTCGCGCTCCTGCTCGACGCCGCCCTGGGAGAGCCGCGCTGGCTCTGGTCCCGCCTGCCGCATCCCGCCGTCCTGATGGGCCGCGCCATCGCGTGGGCCGACGGCGCCTTCAACCGGGGCGTAAACCGCAAGGCCAAGGGCGTTCTGATCATCCTGGGCCTCGGCCTCGCCACTCTCGCCGTCGGCGCGATTCCGGGCCTGTTGCCCGGCGGCTGGCTGATCGAACTGATCCTCGCCGCCATCCTGCTCGCGCAGCGCAGCCTCGCCGATCATGTGCAGGCGGTCGCCGATGCCCTGCGGGTGTCCACCGGCGAGGGCCGCCGTGCCGTCGCCCGGATCGTCGGCCGTGACATACAGGACATGGACCCGCCCGCCATATCACGCGCGGCCATCGAAAGCGCTGCCGAGAATTTCTCGGACGGCGTGCTGGCGCCGGCATTCTGGTTCCTGGTGGGCGGTCTGCCGGGGTTGGCGCTGTACAAGCTCGTCAACACCGCCGACAGCATGATCGGCTACCGCACGCCGCGGCATGCGGAGTTCGGCTGGGCCGCCGCCCGCCTGGACGATCTGATGAACTGGATCCCGGCCCGCCTGTCCGCCGCGCTGATCGCCGCCCTGCACGGGCAGCTCGGGGCGTGGCCCGCCATCCGCAAGGACGCAGGCCTGCACCGCTCGCCCAATGCCGGCTGGCCCGAGGCCGCCATGGCCCGCGCCCTCGGCATCGCCCTGTCCGGCCCGCGCAGCTACGACGGCGCGCTGCGCGACTTTCCCTTTGTCCATGCCGACGGTCGCCGGGATGCCTGCCCAGACGACATCGACGCCGCGGTCCGCGCGCTCTGGCGCGCATGGGCGGGCACAATCGCGCTTGTCCTGCTGATCGCGGTTGTCTGGTGAGCCGGGGCTGGTAATCTTGATCGCAAAGCAGATGCGAGGACCAACATGCGTTTCCTGATCACGACCGCGGCCCTGATCCTGGCCGCCAACACGGCGCTGGCCGCAGGCAGCCAGCGCAAGGTCTATGTCGCCTGTGGCGGCAGTTTTTCCAGCTTCGTCGGCAAGATGAAGGCGGTGGCCGAACGGCAGGGCTTTCCAAGTTCGGTTACTGGCCCGTTCTTTGCTGCCGCCAGCTACAGCGACCGCACCATTAAGGCGGACCGCCGCCAGGGCATCTTCAAGACCGACTTCATCTCGTTTTCCCGCAAGCTGATCAGCCAGAACCGCATCGACCGCGGCCGCGCCAATTCCCGCAAGTACAATTCGATCTTTACAGCCATCGAACGCCAGCTTGGCGTTCCGCGCGGCCTGCTTCTGTCTTTCTGGGCGTTCGAGACCGACTACGGCGCCTTCCAGGGCGATTTCAACACGCTCGATTCGCTGATGACACTCAGCCACGACTGTCGCCGCCCGGGCCTGTTTCAGCCGCAGGTTTTCGCCGCGCTGGAACTTTATGCCAAGGGCGATTTCACCACCAACACCCAAGGTGCCTGGGCCGGCGAGATCGGGATGGTGCAGATGCTGCCCAAGGATATCCTCGAACGCGGGCTCGACGGCGATGGCGACGGGCATGTGAAGCTGAAGACCTCGGTTCCCGACGCGCTTTTTTCCGGTGCCAACATGCTGCGCGGTTTCGGCTGGCGCCCCAACGAACCCTGGATGCAGGAAATCGTCGTGCCTGGAAACCTGCCCTGGGAGGCCACCGGCCTGACCACCTCGAAGCCGGTCGCCGAATGGGCCCGTCTTGGCGTCAAGCCGCGCTCGGGCGCGTTCGAGGGGCCGAACCTTCGCGGCTCGATCCTGCTGCCGATGGGCCGCAAGGGCCCGGCCTTTATGGCCTACCCGAACTACAGCGTGCTGTTCGAATGGAACCAAAGCTTCGTCTACCTCGCGACGGCGGCCTATTTCGGCACCCGCCTGCAGGGCGCGCCGGTCTATAATCCGGGCAATCCCGACAAGCCGCTGTCGGACGGGCAGATGAAGGCGTTGCAGAAAAAGCTGGCGGCCCGCGGCTATGACGTCGGCAAGATCGACGGCATCCTCGGTGCCGGTACCCGCGCCGCCGTTCAGGCCGAACAAAGGCGTCTGGGGCTGCCCGCCGACGCCTGGCCGACCCGCGAGCTTTTGAACCGGCTCTGAGCAGGGCGGCGCTCCTATACGAGCGCGACGGGCGGATCGGCCGCATCACGCTGACCCGGCCCGACCAACCAGCTTGCCGTGTTGAGCCCCGTCATCGATCAGGCGGTCGAAGCCATGGGGCTGATGAACTCCCGGCGCCTGGCCAGGGTATTCGACGGCGTCGCCCGGCACTCGCCCGAAGGCTTCGCCTTCAAACGCCGGGCCGAAGCCGCCGGCTGGAGAGAGGCCGTGCGCGGGCGGGACGAGGACAGCCGGGACCGGGCAGCGAACCGGCCGTCGGGGACTGAGCAACGGTCGATTCCGTCCGAAGCTTGTTGTCGGTTTTAGGCTTGGAGCGGGCGTTGTTTATTCAGAGATAAGCCGCGCCATCGCCGACCCGCGGGGAGGCGACCCGGACCTCAGAACGGCTCGATTTATCGCAGCAAAGTCCGAACGACGTCAATGCGATACGCGCCGTTAGAAGATCGCCTCCCCTCCGGGGCGGGTCGGCGATGGCGCGGCGGCCTACGGCCTTGATTCCGCGCCTGAATGCAGATTGCGAACGTCCGCTCCAGGCCGATAGTGTTTAGCGTTCGACCGGGAACTCATCCTGCGCCGAGCCGCGAACGCCTCACCCGCCCCGAAGGGCACCGGCGACGGCGCATCAATGCGCCAGAAGAACCGGCACCTCGGACGCCTCGAGCATATTCCGCGTTGCCCCGCCGAGGATCGATTCGCGGAACCGCGAATGGCCGTAGGCCCCCATCACCAGAAGATCGGCGTTCTTGTCGCCGCAGTGGCGCAGCAACACGTCGGACACGCGCGGCATCGTCTTGGCAAGCACCGATACCTCGGCCTTTACCCCGTGCCGCACCAGCATCTGGCTGAGTTGACCCCCCGGATCGGACCGGTCCGGGCCATGCGGCGGCGGATCGATGACCGTGATGTCCACGGCCGTCGCCTGCAGCAGAAACGGCAGCGCCGCACGGATCGCCGACAGGGCCTCGGCGCTTTCGTTCCAGGCGATCAGCGCCTGGTCGATCACGTCCGGAAAATCAGACCCGTCCGGCACGATCACCACCGGCACGTGGCCATTGAACAGGCAAGCCTCGACGATCGCCTCGTTTTCATGCCCGCGGCCCGGCCCATAGGGCTTTGACAGCACCACCATGTCGGCCAGCCGGGTCCGATGCGCCACGAACGGCGTCAATCCGGCCATCTGCGTCGTCGCCGACGACACCGCCCAGTTAAGGTCCTGGCCCTTCATCAGGTCGTTGACCTTGCTTTCCAGCGTTTCGGCTTCGGCCTGCGCCTGGACCAGATTATCCTGAATCACCAAGGCGTTGGCCCCAGCATAGTAGAACCCCGGCTGGGTCCGGTCGATACCCAGGCACAGGATATCCAGATGCGCGTCCTGGTGACGCCCGATCTTGATCGCCGCCTGCAATGCAGAGGCGTCGATATCCAGATCCGTGACTACGGTGACGATGGTTTTGTAGGCCATATATGCCCTCGGCATTTCGTGACGTTTCCCGGTCAGCCTGCGTGGCTTTGTCCGGACCGTCTTTGACCTGCATCAACCCTGGATCAACAAGGTGCGGCGCAACTCATTGACATGGATCAAGGCAGGTGCCCCGCCAGTGAGTCACATGCGGATTGTCGAATAGGATCTGCCGCCCAAGGTGCGCCTTGCGTATCCCAAGAGGCGGAAGAACAGGACGAAGGGACGACATATGTGGAATGCAATTAAACTGGTGGTGCTTGGCCTGATTGTGCTCTTTGCCGCGCTTGCCGCCAATTGGGGGCGGGATCTGGCCTATCAGGTCCACGCCATCATCATTCTGGCCGTGGCCGGCGGGTTGTTCGTCTGGACCCTCCGCCATGTGGGCGACGAACCAGAACCCGTCAACCAGCTGGAATACATGGACGGCGTGATCCGCGCCGGCGTGATCGCCACCGCCTTTTGGGGTGTCGTGGGCTTTCTCGCGGGCGTCTTCATCGCCTTCCAGCTTGCCTTTCCGGGGCTCAATTTCGAATGGGCGCAAGGCTACATGAACTTCGGCCGCCTGCGGCCGCTGCACACCAGCGCGGTGATCTTCGCCTTCGGCGGCAACGCGCTTTTGTGCACCTCGTTCTACATCGTCCAGCGCACCAGCGCCGCCCGTCTCTGGGGCGGCAACCTCGCCTGGTTCGTGTTCTGGGGCTACCAGCTTTTCATCGTTCTGGCCGCCACCGGGTACCTGCTAGGTGCGACGCAATCGAAGGAATACGCCGAACCCGAATGGTATGTCGACCTCTGGATCACCGTCGTGTGGGTCGCCTATCTGCTGGTCTTCGCCGGCACGCTGATGAAGCGGAAGGAACCGCATATCTACGTGGCGAACTGGTTCCTGCTCAGCTTCATCATCACCGTCGCGATGCTTCATCTGGTCAACAACATCACCATCCCAGTGTCGATCTGGGGCTCGAAATCGGTGATCGTCTGGGCCGGCGTGCAGGACGCAATGACGCAGTGGTGGTACGGCCACAACGCCGTGGGCTTCTTCCTGACCGCGGGCTTCCTGGGAATGATGTATTACTTCGTGCCGAAACAGGCCGAACGCCCGGTCTTCAGCTACAAACTGTCGATCATCCACTTCTGGGCGCTGATCTTCCTTTATATCTGGGCCGGTCCGCACCACCTGCACTACACCGCGTTGCCGGATTGGGCCTCGACCCTCGGCATGGTGTTCTCGGTCGTGCTGTGGATGCCCAGCTGGGGCGGCATGATCAACGGGCTGATGACGCTCTCGGGCGCCTGGGACAAGCTCAGGACCGACCCGATCATCCGCATGATGGTGATCTCGATCGGCTTTTACGGCATGTCGACCTTCGAAGGCCCGATGATGTCGATCCGCGCGGTCAACTCGCTCAGCCACTACACCGACTGGACGATCGGCCATGTGCATTCCGGCGCTTTGGGCTGGAACGGCATGATCACCTTCGGCGCACTCTACTTCCTGGTGCCGAAGCTGTGGAACCGCGAGCGTCTCTATTCGCTGGCCATGGTCAACTGGCACTTCTGGCTCGCCACCATCGGCATCGTGCTCTACGCCGCGTCGATGTGGGTCACCGGCATCATGGAAGGCCTGATGTGGCGTGAAGTCGACGCGCAGGGCTTCCTTGTGAACTCCTTCGCCGACACCGTCGCCGCGAAGTTCCCGATGTACGTGGTCCGTGGGCTTGGCGGGGTTCTGTACCTCACCGGGGCGCTGATCATGTGCTATAACCTCTGGATGACCGTGCGCGCGCAGCCGAAGACCTCGGATGCGCCTGCCATGGCTCCGGCTGAATAAGGAGGGCTGGAGAAATGGCAATCCTCGATAAGCACACGATCCTCGAGAAAAACGTCACCCTTCTGGCGGTGTTCTCGCTCCTCGTCGTCACCGTCGGCGGCATCGTCGAGATCGCACCGCTGTTCTACCTCGAAAACACCATCGAAGAGGTGGACGGCGTGCGGCCCTACAGCCCGCTCGAACTGGAAGGGCGCAACATCTACATCCGCGAAGGCTGTTATGTCTGCCATAGCCAGATGGTCCGCCCGATGCGGGACGAGGTCGAACGCTACGGCCACTACTCGCTGGCCGCGGAATCGATGTACGACCATCCGTTCCAGTGGGGCTCGAAACGCACCGGGCCCGATCTGGCGCGGGTCGGCGGGCGGTATTCCGACGACTGGCATGTCGCCCACCTGATCGACCCGCAATCGGTCGTTCCGGAATCGGTGATGCCGAAATACGGCTACCTCAAGGAAAAGCTGATCGAGCCGGAATACATCGCCGAAGAAATGGCGACGCACCGGATCGTCGGCGTGCCGTATTCCGACGAGATGATCGCCGAGGCCAAGGCCGATTTCACCGCCCAGGCGGACCCGGACAGCGACTACGACGCGCTCTTGGAACGCTATCCCGGGGCGCAGGTGCGCAACTTCGACGGTGACCCCGGGGTCAGCGAAATGGACGCGCTGATCGCCTATATGCAAATGCTCGGAACGCTGGTCGATTTCTCGACCTTTACGCCCGACGCAAGCCGGTAAGGGAGAAGAGACATGGACACCTATTCCCTTCTTCGCGAATTCGCCGACAGCTGGATGCTTCTGGCGCTGTTCGCCTTCTTCATCGGCGTGGTGATCTGGGTCTTCCGGCCCGGATCCAGCAAGGCCCATCGCGACAGCGCCGACATCCCCTTCCGGCATGAAGACAAACCCGCCCAGGATCAGGAGGCGCGGACATGAGTAGCCAAGACGACAAGAAGAATGCCGAAGGCATTGGCACCACCGGCCATGAGTGGGACGGCATCGAAGAGTGGAACAACCCCTTGCCCCGCTGGTGGCTCTGGACCTTCTACGCCACCATCCTCTGGGGGGTGATCTATACCATCGCCTACCCGGCCTGGCCGCTGGTCAACAAGGCGACTGCCGGGTTTTTGGGTTACTCCACACGCGCCGAGGTGGCCGAACAGATCGCCGAGGTCGACGCCCAGAACGCCGAACTGCGCACCGCGCTGGCCGAGGCCGACCTGACCGCGATTAGCGAAAACGCCGCCCTGCAAAACTATGCCGTCCAGGGGGGCGCCGCGGTGTTCCGCGCCAACTGTTCGCAGTGCCACGGCTCCGGCGCCGCCGGCGTACAGGCGGCGGGTTATCCCAACCTGCTCGACGACGACTGGCTTTGGGGCGGCACCATCGACGAGATCGCCTATACGGTCGCCAACGGCATCCGCAACGAACAGTCGCCCGACTCTCACTGGTCGGAGATGCCCGCCTACGGCCGCGACGAGATCCTCTCGGACGAGGAAATCGGCCAGGTGGTGCATTACGTCCTGCAGATCTCGGGCCAAGAGCATGACGCCGCCAAGGCCGGCCCGGGCGAAGAGCTGTTCCTGAACGAATGCTCGGGCTGCCATATGGAGGACGGCATGGGCGATCCGACCCAGGGCGCGCCGAACCTGACCGACGCCATCTGGCTCTACGGCGGGACCGAAGCGACGCTGACCGAAACGGTGACCAACGCCCGGTTCGGCGTGATGCCGGCCTGGTCGGAAGAATGGCGCGCCGCGGGCGGTCTCGACCAGTCCGAGATCAACGCGGTCGCGGCCTATGTCCACCAGTTGGGCGGCGGCCAATGAGTTAAGCGGGGGCGGGCGCCCGCCCCCGTCCGGCATCCTTCGGCGGCGCAAGCCAATGGGGGAGGGAGGTGCCGGTCCTCGATCCTGTTCGCGCGTTTCTTCGGGATCGGCACCTCTTTAACATACACCGGACATTCAGGTTTTCAAACAAAGAGCCGCCCGTCGGGCGGCTCAATTCTTTGTGTGGGAAAGCCGCTTTGGGACGGCTTGGCACGCGGTTTTCAAACCGCACGTGAAGGCGTCAGTGCGTTCCGGCCTCCGCCGCGCTGCGCCGGAACAGGCGGAACCGACGGCGCGGTTTGGTGTCCTTCACAGCTCGCAGCCGAGGCGGCGCGATGTGGTCCTGACGGGCGGCAATCATGAAACTTTGAGCATAAGGGTTGATCATGGAGGATCTCCTGTCTGGCGTTGTTCTCTGTCCTAAGCTATTGCGCGGAACACGCGCCTCACGCGAGTCAGGAAAAATCTGAACCAGTAAGCCAGGCTTACATATGCTTCGTACCCTGCCGCCCCTCGCCCAGCTCCGCGCCTTTGCCGCGCTCGCCGAAACCGGCGCCATGTCCGCGGCCGGGTCCCTGCTGAATGTCAGCCACGCCGCGATCAGCCAGCAGGTTCGCAGCCTCGAGGCGCATCTGGGCACCAGGCTTGTCGTCAAGGACGGCCGCTCTGTCGCGCTGACCCCCGAAGGCGAGCGCCTTGGCCAGACACTGGCCAACGCCTTCGGCGCGATTGCCCGCGAAATCGACATGCTCACCGGTGCGGACGCCGACCGTCCTTTGCAGCTCACCACCACGCCGATGTTCGCCTCCGGCTGGCTGATGCCCCGCATCGCCGATTTCCACGCCCGGCATCCCGACACCGAACTGATGGTCAATCCCAGCCCCGGCCTCTCTGACCCGTCGCCCGGCGGGTTCGATTTTGCCATCCGCTACGGCCATGGCGACTGGCCCGGGCTCGAGGCCGAACTTCTGGTCGAATCGGATTTTCTGATCATGGCCTCGCGCCGCCTGATCGGCGACCGCGACATCACCGACCCGCGCGATTTGCTCGAGTTCCCCTGGCTGCAGGAGCTTGGCACCAACGAGGTCGACGACTGGCTGCGCCAGCACGGCGTGACCGAGGCCCGCGTCAAAAGCCTGACCCATCTTCCGGGCAACCTATTGCTCGACGGTCTGCGGGCCGGTCAGGGCATCGCCGCCACAAGCCGGACCTTCGTCAAGGACGACATCGCCCGCGGCGACCTGCGGATCCTGTTCACCGACGCCAACAGCGGCACCGGCTATTTCATCGTCACGCCCCCCGGCGTCCAGCGCCCCAAGGCCCGCGATTTCATCCGCTGGCTGCGCAGGCAGGCGCGGCAGGGATCCCCGTGACCGCACCGCACTCGTATCGGTATCATGCGACGGGCAAATGCGCGTCATACGTTTAAAACCGGCCTCTCAGACTGGCGTTTTAAACATGCGCCAAATTTACTTGATTCAGGTCAAAGCCGCGCCGCGTTCCACCTGCGAAACAAATTCCAAGATTGCAATGATTCCCGGACCGCGCCCGCATGAGCTCATCTGAGACCCCCAGCCTTTACGCCGCCCGCGAGCCCGTCTTTCCACGGCGCGTGAGCGGCAAATTCCGCACGGGCAAGTGGGTCATCATGCTGATAACCCTGGGAATTTACTACCTGTCCCCCTGGATCCGCTGGGACCGCGGCCCCAATCTTCCCGATCAGGCCATTCTGGTCGACCTGGCCAACCGCCGCTTTTTCTTCTTCTGGATCGAAATCTGGCCGCACGAGTTCTACTTCATCGCCGGGCTGCTGATCATGGCCGGCCTCGGCCTTTTTCTGTTCACCTCGGCCATGGGCCGGGTCTGGTGCGGCTATACCTGCCCTCAAACCGTCTGGACCGATCTCTTCATCCTCACCGAACGCTGGGTCGAGGGCGATCGCAACGCCCGCGTAAAGCTTTGGAAACAAAAGTGGAGTTTCAGGAAGGCCCGGCTTAGGGTCACCAAGTGGATCATCTGGGCGCTGATCGGGCTGGCGACCGGCGGCGCCTGGGTATTCTATTTCACCGACGCCCCCACACTGGCCGTGAACCTGGTCACCGGCCAGGCGCACCCCATCGCCTACACCACGATGGCGGTTCTGGCCCTGACCACGGTGCTTTTCGGCGGCTTTGCCCGTGAACAGGTCTGTATCTACATGTGCCCCTGGCCGCGCATTCAGGCCGCGATGATGGACGAAGACACCATCACCATCGGGTATCGCGACTGGCGCGGCGAACCCCGGGGCAAACACCGCAAGGCCGAAGGTGCCGAGCTTTTGGGCGACTGCATCGACTGCAACGCCTGCGTCAACGTCTGCCCGATGGGCATCGACATCCGCGACGGCCAGCAACTGGCCTGTATCACCTGCGGCCTGTGCATCGACGCCTGCGACGACGTCATGGCGAAGATCGGCAAACCCCGCGGCCTAGTCGATTATCTGGCGCTGACGGACGAGGCCCGCGAACGCCAGGGGCAACCGGCGAAACCCGTCTGGCAACATGTGTTCAGACCGCGCACGATCCTTTATACAGCGCTCTGGTCGCTGGTCGGTGTCGCGCTTCTGGTCGCGCTTTTCATCCGGTCGGAAATCGACCTCACCGTCGCCCCGATCCGCAACCCGGTCTACGTCACCCTCTCGGACGGCACCATCCGCAACACCTACGACCTGCGGCTTCGGAACAAGCATGGCGAGGATCGCCCGTTCCGCATCTCGGTCAAGGGTGACCCGGCCCTGCGCATCCAACTCGAAGGCACGCCTTACGAATCCGTCAACGTGCCAGCGGATGAGACCAAACTGCAGCGCGTCTATGTGATGGCGCCCCGCAACTCGGACCCGGCCATCCTCGACCGTACCGACATTCGCTTTTGGGTCGAGGACCTCGCCAACGGCGACCGGGTCTACAAGGACAGCGTCTTCAACGGAACAGGCCAATGACCAGCAAACCCATCACCGGCCGCACGGTCTTTATCATCACCGCCTCGGCCTTCGGCGTCATCATCGCGGTCAACGTGCTGATGGCCAGCCTCGCCATCGGCACCTTCCCGGGGCTCGAGACCAAAAACTCCTATGTCGCCAGCCAGAAATTCGACGCCGACCGCGCCGCGCAGCTGGCGCTCGGCTGGCGCGTCTCGGCCGAGGTCGCCGCGGGCGAACTCCGCCTCACCATCCTGGACAAGAACGGCCAGCCGGTGGACCCTGCAACGATCGACGCCACGCTCGGGCGCGCCACGCATGTCGCCGACGACCTGACGCCCGCCTTCACATTCGACGGCCAGCGCCACGTCGCGCCGGTTCAGCTGGCCGCGGGCAACTGGAACCTGCGCCTGATCGCCACCGCGGATGACGGCACGGCCTTCCGCCAGCGGGTCGTGCTCTACGTGGACGAGACCAAATGACTGCAGCCTCGGCCTGCCCCGCCTGCACGGCCGCCTCCGCGGCGGAAGACGTCGCCGGCAGTACGGCCAAGGGCGACACGCAAATCCTGCTCAGCCTGCCTGAAATCCACTGTGCCGGCTGCATCGCCGGGGTGGAACGCGCGCTATGCGCCATGCCGGGCGTGCGTTCCGCCCGCGTCAACCTCACGCTGAAACGCGCCACCGTCGAGGCCAGCGACAGCATCGATGCGCCCAGCATCGCCCGCGCCCTGACCGCCAAGGGCTACACGGCCCACGAGCTTGACGGGGCGACACTCGCCTCGACGCAGGGCGACACGCGCAGCCGCGATCTGCTGATGCGCCTCGGCGTCGCGGGTTTCGCGATGATGAACGTCATGCTGCTCAGCGTCGCCGTCTGGTCCGGCGCCGCCGACGCCACGCGCGACCTGTTCCACTGGATCTCCGCCGCCATCGCGCTGCCGACCATCGCCTTTTCGGCGCAACCGTTCTTCCGCAACGCCTGGGATGCGCTCAAGGCCGCGCGCCTCAACATGGACGTTCCGATCTCGCTGGCGATCCTGCTCGCCGCGGCCATGTCCGTTTACGAAACCATGCAATCCGGCGAGCACGCCTATTTCGATGCCGCCCTGTCGCTGACCTTCTTCCTGCTGGCAGGCCGCTATCTCGACCATCGCACCCGGTCCGTCGCCCGATCCGCCGCCCAGGAACTCGCCGCGCTGGAAGTGCCCCGCGCGCTCAGGATCGACGGCGCTGCCGATGCGATGGTGCCCATCGCCGATCTTGCCCCCGGCGATCTCGTCCGCGTCCTGCCCGGCGCGCGCGTGCCCGTCGACGGCCTCATCGAAATCGGCAACAGCGAAATCGACCGCTCGCTTCTCACCGGCGAAAGCCTGCCGGTCTTCGCCGGCCCCGGCACCACGGTCAGCGCGGGCGAGGTCAACCTTACCGGTGCAGTCTCCGTCCGCGTCACCGCCGCCGGAGAGGACAGCACGCTGCACCGGCTTGCCGATCTGGTCGCGCTGGCCGAGACCGCGCGCAACCGCTACACCTCACTCGCGGACCGCGCCGCCCGCATCTACGCGCCCGCCGTGCATCTGCTGGCGCTCGGCGCGTTTATCGCCTGGGTCTGGATCAGCGGCGACGTGCGCCTGTCGCTCAACATCGCCGTCGCCGTGCTGATCATCACCTGCCCCTGCGCCCTCGGCCTTGCCGTTCCTGCCGTTACAACCGCTGCCTCGGGCCGCCTGTTCCGGCAGGGCATGCTGATCAAGAACACCACGGCGCTGGAACGTCTCGCCGAGGTCGACACCGTTGTCTTCGACAAGACCGGAACGCTGACCGAAGGGCGCCCGCAACTCGCCGACCCGACAAGCCACGACCCGGCCGATCTTGCCCTTGCCAGGGCACTTGCGCGCGGCTCTTCGCATCCGCTGGCCACCGCCCTGTCCGACGCAGGGTCTGATGCGAACTCCATGGAAGTTCCTGGCGATTCCGACATCGAGAGCCTGCGCGAAATCCCCGGTCACGGGGTCGAGGCCGAATGGCGGGGCCAGACGGTCCGCCTGGGTCGCGCGGCGTGGGTCGGGGCCGATCCGGTCCCCGGCACGGCGACTTATCTGCAGACCGGCGGCCGCACCGTCGCCTTCCGCTTCTCGGACGCGCTGCGCGACGGCGCAGCTGATGCCGTGACCGCCCTGAAGGCCCAGGGCAAGACCGTCATCCTGCTTTCGGGCGACCATCCCGCCGCAGTGGCCGACATCGCCGCGCGCACCGGGATCGACGCCTTCGAATCCGGTGTCCTGCCGGACGAAAAGGCGCTTTACATCAAACGCCTGCGCGAGTCCGGCCACAAGGTTCTGATGGTCGGCGACGGTCTGAACGACACCGCGGCGCTCGCCGCCGCGCACGCTTCGATCTCGCCGGCCAGCGCGCTCGAAGCCACCCGCGTGGTGTCCGACATCGTGCTCTTGGGCGGCTCGCTGGCCCCGCTTGCCGACGCCGTCGCAACCTCGAAATCCGCCACCCGCCGCATCGTCGAAAACTTCGCCATCGCCGCAGGCTATAACGCGATCGCGATTCCCATCGCCCTGATCGGCCTTGCCACCCCGCTGGCGGCGGCGCTGGCAATGTCGTTCTCGTCGATCTCGGTCACTCTCAACGCGTTGAGGTTGCGGTAGAAAATGGAAGTCCTCGCAATCCTTATCCCGGTCTCTCTGTTTCTCGGCGGCCTCGGCCTTGCGGCCTTTTTCTGGACACTCAAGTCCAAGCAATACGAGGATCCCAAGGGCGATGCCCATCGCATTCTGTCGGACGACTACGACGACAAACCGCGGCAATGAATTGCCATTCCGGCGACGCAATCGGATAGTCTTGCGTCAAAGGAGACCGGCAAATGCGCACATTCGACGAAATCTTTGCCATCGCGGCCGAGCGAAAGGGCGGTACCGACGCGTTGGAGGCGCTGCTCACGCCCCCTCTCAGCCCCGAAGAGCTTGAAAGGATTCCGGACCACCGCTGGCTGTCGCAGTTTTCCAAGAACGTGTTCAGCGCAGGCTTCAACTGGAAGGTCATCGAAAACAAATGGCCCGGATTCGAAGAGGCGTTTCACGGCTTCGACGTGGCCAGATGCGCGATGATGGACGACGTCTGGTTCGACGAACTGATCCAGGACACCCGCATCGTGCGCCACGGCGCCAAGATACAGTCGGTCCGCGACAACGCCGCGTTTCTTCAAGAGCTTGCGGCGGAACACGGCACGGCTGCAAAGGCCTTTGCCACGTGGCCTGCGGATGACTATGTGGGCCTCCTGCAGATGCTGAAAACCCGCGGCACGCGACTCGGAGGCACCAGCGGACAGTATGCCCTGCGCTTCATCGGCCTCGACAGCTTCATTCTAAGCCGTGACGTCGTCGCCCGCCTGATCGCCGAGGGCGTCATCGACAAGGCACCCACCTCGAAGGGCGCGCTGGCCAAGGTACAGGAGGCGTTCAACGAATGGCGTCGCCAGTCGGGCCGATCACTGACAGAGATCAGCCGCGTTCTGGCGATGAGCGTAGGGTAAACATCCGTTTGGCGGCAATCGGTGCCGACGCTCAGTCAACGCGGTCTATCAGTTCCAGGACGAAGGGGCCCAGCCCCTCGACGATCAGCGCCACGCCCTCGGCACTGGGGTGGATGCCATCCGCCTGCATATATCGCTGAAACGCCCCCTCTTCCTCTGCCCGCTCCGACAACGGCCCCATGAAGCTTTCCACATGCAGCGCGCCGTATTCCGCGGCCAGTTCGGGGTACATCGCATCGAAATCCCGCTTGAACTCCGGTCCGTAGTTTCCCGGCGCCGTCAGCCCGACCAGCATCGCCTCGACACCGGCATCGCCCGCCGCCTGAAGGATTCCCGCCAAATTCGCCCGGCTCAGCGCCGGATCGATCCCCCGCAGCAGATCATTGCCCCCAAGCGCGACAACCATCGCGTCGACGTCCGGCGTCAGCGTCCAGGCGACCCGCGAAAGCCCGCCCTGCGTGGTGTCCCCCGACACGCCCGCGTTCCGAACCCGCACCTCTGCGCCCTGATCCAGCAGCCAGCGCTCCAACTGCGGCACGAACCCGTCTTCGGGCGCCAGACCGTACCCTTGGGTCAGGCTGTCGCCCAGAGCCGCAATGACCACCGGCTCGGCCTGCACGGCCGTTCCGGCAAGAAGAACCGCGCCACAAAGGTTGCGCAGCCTCCGCACGGCCCCATATCCCATGCCAAGACCCTGCCGAAGGACTTCGAACATGCCCGAGACTGTCGTCGCTCTCGACAACGCCCAGCTATCGCTCGACGGCAATGCGGGGCGGGTCGACATCCTGAAGGGGATCGACCTGACCGTGCCGCGCGGGGAAACCTTGGGTTTGGTGGGGCCGTCGGGTTCGGGCAAATCCTCTCTCCTCATGCTCATGGGCGGGCTCGAACGCGCCACGGGGGGCCGGATCACCGTACTGGACCAGGACCTCACCACGATGAACGAAGACGCGCTCGCCCGCTTCCGCCGCCATCATATGGGCGTGGTGTTCCAATCCTTCCACCTGATTCCGACAATGACCGCCCTGGAAAACGTTGCAACGCCGCTGGAACTGGCCGGCGCAGCGGATGCCTTCGACCGGGCCGAGGCGGAACTGGCCGCCATGGGCCTGGCCGAGCGCAGCCATCACTACCCGGCCCAGATGTCCGGCGGCGAACAACAGCGCGTGGCGCTCGCCCGCGCCGCCGCGCCGCGTCCGGACATTCTGCTGGCCGACGAACCCACCGGCAATCTCGATGGCGCGACGGGCCAGGCGATCATGGATCTCCTCTTCGGCCTGCGAGACCGCCACGGCGCAACGCTGATCCTTGTGACGCACGCCACCGACCTCGCATCGCGCTGCGACAGGGTTGTCCGCCTGGTCGACGGCCGTCTGGCACCGCAAGAGTCCCGGGAAGCCGCAGAATGAGCCTAGCAAATGCCGCCCGTATCGCCCGGCGCGAGCTGCGCGGCGGGCTCCGGGGCTTCCGCGTCTTCCTTGCCTGTCTCGCCCTTGGCGTCGCGGCCATCGCCGCCGTCGGCAGCGTGCGCGCCTCGATCGAGCTAGGCCTCCAGCGCGAGGGGGCGGTGATCCTTGGGGGAGACGCCGAAATTCAGTTGACCTACCGTTTCGCCGAGGCGGAAGAACGTGCCTGGATGGAGGCCAATGCCGAAACGGTTTCGGAAATCGTCGACTTCCGGTCCATGGCGATTGCGGACCGCGGCGGCGAGACCGAGCGGGGCCTGACACAGGTGAAGGGTGTCGATGACGCCTATCCGCTATATGGCACTGCGACCCTCGATCCGCCGCTGCCGCTTGCGCAGGCGCTCGATGGCGCGGATGGATTGCCCGGCGCGGTAATGGATGGCGTGCTGATCGGCCGCATGGGGCTGACACCCGGCGACACCTTCCGCCTTGGCACCCAGGATTTCGTGCTGATGGCGGCGCTGACCCGCGAGCCCGACGGGGCCAGCAGCGGATTTGGCCTTGGCCCCCGCACCATCGTCCGGACCGGGGCGCTTCAGAACTCCAGCCTCCTGCAGCCGGGCACGCTCTACGAAACCGCCTACCGTCTGAAATTCGCCGACGGCACCGATCTTGCCCGGATGGAAGCGAAAGCGGCAGAGGCCTTGGCGGACGCGGGGCTGCGATGGCGCGACAGCCGCAACGGTGCGCCGGGCGTGACGGAATTCGTCGATCGCCTTGGCGCGTTTCTGGTGATTGTGGGTCTGGCCGGGCTTGCGGTCGGCGGTGTCGGCGTGTCGGCGGCCGTGCGCGCCTATCTGGACGAAAAGACCAGCGTGATCGCCACGCTGAAGACATTGGGGGCCGAGACCCGAACGATCTTCGCGGCCTATGCCCTTCAGATCG
This sequence comes from Rhodobacter sp., assembly GCA_030065095.1. Classification (GTDB taxonomy): domain Bacteria; phylum Pseudomonadota; class Alphaproteobacteria; order Rhodobacterales; family Rhodobacteraceae; genus JASJCA01. Next base: position 73,626 of record JASJDP010000008.1, on the reverse strand, counting down.
CGGCCCTGACTGCAATCGGCATCGCCATCGGCCTGGCCCTCGGCGCTGTGGTGCCGCTGGTCTTCGCTCCGCTGATCGAGGCACGCCTGCCGCTGCCGGCGGCTTTCGGAATCCACCCCGCGCCGCTGGCCGAAGCTGCGCTTTACGGCGCCCTGGCCGCCGCGCTCTTCACCCTTTGGCCGCTTGCCCGAACAGAGCAGGTGCGGGCCGCCGCGCTGTTCCGCGATGGCGCTCTGAACCGCCTGACCTGGCCGCGCTGGCCGTATCTGGCGGCGACCCTCGTGCTGCTGGCCTCGCTTGTCGCTGCCGCCGCCACCCTATCGGGGCTGACGCGCCTGACGCTGTGGTCCGCCGCCGGCCTGTTCGCGGCCTTCATCGTTCTGATCGGGGTGGCAATGGCGACCCGCCGCCTTGCCCGGCGTACCGCCCGCACCCGGGCCGTGCGGGGGCGCAGCGCGCTTCGCATGGCGCTGGGGTCGGTCGGCGGGCCCGGCAGCGAGGCGGGTCCGGTGGTGCTGTCGCTGGGTCTGGGGCTGACCGTGCTGGCGGCGGTTGGGCAGATCGATTCCAATCTGCGCGGCGCCATCGCCCGGGATCTGCCGGATGTCGCGCCGAGCTATTTCGTGGTGGATATCCAGAACGATCAGCTTGCCGGCTTTCTGGACCGCACGACCGGTGATCCAGGCGTCTCGCGGGTCGAAAGCGCGCCGATGCTGCGCGGCGTGATCACCCGGATCAACGGCCAACCCGCGCGAGACGTCGCGGGCGAGCATTGGGTGCTGCAGGGCGACCGCGGCATCACCTATTCCGCGGCGCCGCCCTCGGGGGCCGAGGTGACGGCGGGGAGCTGGTGGGCGGAAGATTACACCGGGCCCCCGCAGGTGAGTTTCGCGGCCGAGGAAGCCGCGGAGATGGGCCTGCAACTGGGCGACGAGATCACGATCAACGTGCTGGGCCGCGACATCGCCGCCAAGATCACCAGCTTCCGCAACGTGGATTTTTCGACCGCCGGGATCGGGTTCATCCTGTCGATGAACCCCGGCGCCTTGCAGGGCGCACCCCACACCCATATCGCCACGATCTACGCCGACCAGCAGGCCGAGGCGCAGCTGTTGCGGGATATCGGCGGGGCGTATCCGAACATCACGATGATCCGGGTGCGCGACGCGATCGCACGAGTCAGCGAGGTTCTGTCGGGCATCGCCGCCGCCACGACCTATGGGGCGATGGCGACGCTGGTGACGGGACTGATCGTGCTGATCGGCGCCGCCGCGGCCGGCGAGCGGGCGCGAACCTATGAGGCGGCGATCCTGAAGACGCTGGGCGCGACGCGGCGCGCGGTGCTGACGAATTTCGCGCTGCGGTCGGCGATGTTCGGGCTGGCCGCGGGGCTGGTGGCGATCCTGGCGGGCGGGCTGGCCGGATGGGCGGTGACGACCTTCGTGATGGAGACGGAATTCCGGTTCGAGCCGGTCTCGGCGGTCGCGATCGTGACGGGCGGGGTGCTGACGACGCTGGGGGCGGGGCTGGCCTTTGCCTGGCGGCCGCTGGCCGCGCGGCCGGCACGGGTTCTTCGGGCAAGCGAGTAGCGGAACCGGCGGCACGATTTTTCGCCGAAAAATCGTCTCTGCGGGATAATCACACGGCTTTGCGTGCCTTCAGCGCCGCGGTGATCGTTCCGTCGTCGAGATAGTCGAGCTCACCCCCGATTGGCACGCCCTGGGCAAGCGAGGTCACACGCACCCGGTGTTCCAGTTGGTCGGCGATATAATGCGCCGTGGTCTGGCCGTCGACGGTGGCGTTCAGCGCCAGGATGACCTCGGTCACGGTCTCTGCCTCGACCCGGTCGATCAGCTTGGGGATGCGCAGATCTTCAGGCCCCACGGCGTCGAGCGCCGACAGGGTGCCGCCCAGCACGTGGTAGCGGCCCCTAAACACCCCGGCCCTCTCCATCGCCCAAAGGTCGGCCACGTCTTCGACCACGCAGATTTCACCGTTCGCCCGTTTCTCGGCCGCGCAGATCGTGCAGATATCGGCCGTCGAGATGTTGCCGCAGTTCAGGCATTCCCGCGCCGTCGCGGCCACCGCATGCATCGCATCGGCAAGGGGCTGCATGAGCAGGCCGCGCTTTTTGATCATGTGCAGAACGGCCCGGCGCGCCGACCGCGGCCCGAGGCCAGGCAGCTTGGCCATCATGTCGATCAGGGTTTCGATTTCCTTGGGCGCGTCGGTCATGGCAGCGACCTTAGACCGGCACAGCGTCGGGCGGTAGATGCAAGACACCCGTAGAGCGAGACCTGGCGTATTCGAGTCGCAAGGTCGTTTGCCGGCCTTGAACGGACTTTCGCAATCTGCATTCAGGCGCGGAATCAAGGCCGCAGGCCGCCGCGCCATCGCCGACCCGCCCCGCAGGGGAGGCGATTTGCTGACGGCGCGTATCGCATTGAGGTCGTTCGGACTTTGCTGGGATAAATCGAGCCGTCCGTAGGTCTGGGTCGCCTCCCCGCGGGTCGCCGATGGCACGGCTCTTCCCGCGGCCGGCATGCCGGTCATTTCCCCGGCGCGGTCAGAACGGCAGCTTCAGGTCTGCGGGCAATCCCAGCCCGTCGGTGATCTTCTGCATCTCTTCCCTGCCGCGCTCGGCGGCCTTGACCTGGGCGTCCTTGACGGCGGCAAGGATCAGATCCTCGGCAACCTCCTTGTCGTCAGGGTTGAAGATCGACGGATCGATGTCCAGCCCGGTCAGCTCGCCCTTGGCTGTGGCGGTGGCCTTGACGAGACCCGCACCGGATTCCCCGGTCACGATGATGCTGCCGAGACTGTCCTGCATCTCGGCCATCTTCTCCTGCATCTCCTTGGCTTTCTTCATCATCCCGGCCATATCGCCGAGATTGCCGAGGCCTTTGAACATATCTGTCTCCGTCAGTCGGGCCGCTGTTTCAGCGGGGCGGTGTAAAGGATCGTCGCAACACATATCGCAGCCACGATGCCGATGAACAAGGCAGGAGAACCGACGCAGCCCTGGGCCCGGGCCGCAGCCTGCAGGCCGCTGGGATCGACCATGGACAGGACCGTGATCAGCCCGGTCCAGAGCACCACCACGGCAAGGCCGCCCCACTGGCTGCGAAAGCGCAGCGCGGCGGCGGTGGCCAGAAACAGGATCAGAACCGGAACCGTTCCGGCGAGAAAGACCGCCTCGGCCAGGGCCGTCATGGGCGTGCCGTCCCAGCCCGGTCGCACAGTCGCGCAGGCCTCGGCCAGGGCGGCGGTGGGCCAGAGAAGCCAGAGGATCAGTCCTCTTCGAAAGGGTCCCATTCCTCGTCCACTTCGGGCAGCGCCTCGGCCCGGGCCTCGGCGGCGATTTCCTCGAGCGTGCGGATTTCGGTGATCCTGGCGCCCGGGAAGGCGTCGAAGACGGCCTGAACCAGCGGATGCTGCTTGGCTTCGTCCTCCAGCGCCAGGCGTTCGGCGTCGCGGGTCTCGGCAATGGTTTGGCCGCCGCCTTCGCCGACCACGCTGACGGCCCAACGCACGCCCGTCCAAAGCTGGAGTTTCGCCGCAAGGCGCGCCGCAAGATCGCGGGGGGCCGCCTCGGTCGGCTCGAACTCGATGCGGCCGGGTTGGTATCGGGCCAGGCGCAGGGTGGTTTCGACCTCGACCAAAAGCTTGACGTCCCGGTTCGCACGGATCAGGTCGACAACCTGGTCAAAGCGGGCATATCGCGCAAGTGCCCGGTCGGGCGCCAGCACGCGGGCGGTGGCGGCGCCGTCGGACGTCGCGCCGGACTGCGCGCGCGGGGCGGTGTACGAGACGGCGGAGGGTCCGGGCGAACCGCCGGACGGGGCGGCCGGTGCGGATTGCCGGGTCGGCGGAGGAGCCTCCTGCAGTTTGCGGATCAGTTCCTCGGGTGGTGGCAGGTCGGCAACGTGGGTCAGGCGGATGACTGCCATTTCGGCGGCCATCATCGCGTTGGGCGCTTGGGCGGTTTCATCGAGCGCCTTCAGCAGCATCTGCCACATCCGCGTCAGCACACGCATCGGCAGGCGCGCGGCCATGTCGGTGCCCCGGGCGCGTTCGTCGGGGCCGATGGTAGGATCCTCGGCGGCCTCGGGCGTGATCTTGATGACGCTGACCCAATGGGTGATCTCGGCCAGGTCGCGCAGCACGGCCAGCGGATCGGCGCCGTCGGCATATTGCGCGCCGAGCTCGGTCAGTGCGCCGCCCGCGTCGCCGGTCATGATCAGATCGAACAGATCCAGCACCCGGCCCCGGTCGGCCAGGCCCAGCATGGCGCGCACCTGATCGGCGGTGGTTTCGCCCGCCCCGTGGCTGAGCGCCTGGTCCAAAAGCGACGTGGCATCACGGGCCGAGCCCTCGGCCGCCCGGGTGATCAACGCCAGCGCCTCATCCGTGATCTCGCCGCCTTCGGTCCCCGCGATCCTGCGCAGCAGATCCAGCATCACCTCGGGCTCGATCCGGCGCAGGTCAAAGCGCTGGCAGCGGCTGAGGACGGTGACCGGGACCTTGCGGATCTCGGTGGTGGCGAAGATGAACTTCACGTGACTGGGAGGTTCCTCCAGCGTCTTCAACAGCGCGTTGAAAGCGCTGGTCGACAGCATGTGAACCTCGTCGATGATGTAGATCTTGTAGCGCGCCGACGCCGCCCGGTAGGCCACGCTCTCGATGATCTCGCGGATGTCGCCGACGCCGGTGCGGCTGGCGGCGTCCATTTCAAGCACGTCCACATGGCGGCCCTCGGCGATCGCCACGCAGTGTTCGCAGGTGCCGCAGGGCTCGGTCGTCGGGCCGCCCTGCCCGTCCGGCCCGATACAGTTCATCCCCTTGGCGATGATCCGCGCGGTCGACGTCTTGCCGGTGCCGCGGATCCCGGTGAGGATAAACGCCTGGGCGATACGGTCCGCCTCGAACGCGTTTTTCAACGTACGCACCATGGGGTCCTGGCCGACGAGGTCGGCAAAGGTCTCGGGCCGGTACTTGCGGGCGAGGACCTGATAGGCAGGCGTGTCGGTCATGGCGTCATCGGGGAATCGGGCATGCCGCCAAGCTAGAGCAGGATGAAATTTGATGGAACTGCGTTCTACCGGTTCCGGGTTGGAGCGGAGGTTTGCGCGGAGCCCCGGGCGCGAAATCAAAGTCGAAGGCCGCCGTGCCATGGATGCGCGCGAGGCATGCAAGCGGTGGCGGGGCTGCAACATCGCGGGGCAGTTTGCCGCTGGCGTTGCCCGGCGGGCACCGATAGAACGGCGCGGCACGATGGAGAAACGCATGCCGCCCACGCCGCAGCCCGGGATCATGGAGATCGCCCTTTATCAGGGCGGCCAGTCGGCCCTGCCGGGACGCGACGACGTGATAAAGCTGTCGTCGAACGAAAATCCGTACGGGCCGTCGCCGAAGGCGGTCGAGGCCTATGGCCGGGCGGCGTATCGGCTGCACCGCTACCCGTCGACGGATCACCTGTCGCTGCGCACGGCGATCGCCGAGGTTCACGGGCTTGACCCCGACCGGATCATCTGTGGCGTGGGATCCGACGAGATCATCCATTTTCTCTGCCAATGCTATGCCGGTCCCGGCGACGAGGTGCTGCATACCGAGCATGGCTTTGCCATGTACCGCATCAGCGCCCTGGCGGCGGGTGCAACACCGGTCGAGGCGAGGGAGCGCGAGCGGGTGACGGATGTCGACGCGTTGTTGGCCGCTGCGACCCCACGGACCAAACTGGTGTTCATCGCCAACCCCAACAACCCCACCGGCACGATGATCGGCGGCAACGAAATCGCCCGGCTCGCCGACGGTCTGCCGGACGGCGCGATTCTGGTGCTGGACGGCGCCTATGCCGAATTCGTCGACGGCTATGATGGCGGCGTGTCGCTGGTCGACGGGCGCGACAACGTGGTCATGACCCGGACGTTTTCCAAGCTTTACGGGCTGGGCGGGCTGCGCATCGGCTGGGGCTATGGCCCGCAAGGCATCATCGACGTGCTGAACCGCATCCGCGGGCCGTTCAACCTCAGCCAGGCACAGCTCGACGCCGCAGAGGCCGCGGTGCGGGATCGGGAATTCGCCGAGACCTGCTTGGCCGGGAACCGGCGGATGCGGGCCTGGCTGGCCGAGGCGCTGGCCGAAAAGGGGGTGCCGTCGGATACCTCCTGCGCCAATTTCATCCTCGCCCGGTTCGCCGACGAAGCCGAGGCCGAGGCCTGCGACGCCTGGCTGAAAGAGGCCGGGATCCTGGTGCGCAAGGTGGCGGGCTACAAGCTGCCGCATTGCCTGCGGATCACCGTCGGTGACGAGGCCGCGTGCCGTCGGGTGGCCCATGCCGTCGGACAATTCAAGGATGCCCGGGCGTGAGCGCGCTGTACGACCGCGTGGCGCTGATCGGGCTTGGCCTGATCGCGGGCTCGATGGCGCTGGCGATGCGGCGCGGCGGGCTGGCCGGCGAAATCGTGGGCACCGCGCGGTCGGCCGAGACACGCGGCGTGGCGGTCGAGATCGGCCTGTGCGACCGGGTGGTCGAGACCGCGGCCGAGGCGGTCATGGACGCCGATCTTGTGGTGCTGGCCGTACCGGTGGGGGCGATGACGGCGGTCGCAGAGGAAATCGGGCCGAAGTTGAAGCCGGGCGCGACAGTGACCGACGTCGGATCGGTCAAGCGGCATGTGATCGGCGCGGTGGCGCCGTTCGTGCCGGACGGCGTGCATTTCATCCCAGGCCACCCGCTGGCGGGGACCGAACATTCGGGGCCGCGGTCGGGCTTTGCCGAGCTGTTCGAGAACCGCTGGTGCCTGCTGATCCCCGACGCCGACACGGACCCCGGCGCGCTGCAGCGGCTGCGCGCGCTGTGGGAGGCGATGGGCGCCAATGTCGAGACGATGGATGCCGACCACCACGATCTGGTGCTGGCGGTGACCAGCCATGCCCCGCATCTGATCGCCTACACGATGGTCGGGGTCGCCGACGACATGCGGCGGGTGACCGATCAGGAGGTCATCAAGTACTCTGCCGCGGGCTTTCGCGACTTCACGCGGATCGCGGCCAGCGACCCGACGATGTGGCGCGACGTGTTTCTGACCAACAAGGACGCGACGCTGGAAATCCTCGGCCGCTTCACCGAAGAGCTGTTTGCGCTGCAACGGGCGATCCGCACGGGTGACGGCGCACATCTTTTCGAGTATTTTACCCATACCCGGGACATCAGACGCGGGATCATCGAGGCGGGGCAGGATACCGACGCCCCCAATTTCGGACGAGGAGCCGTGAAGGAATGACCCTTCGCCTGCCGGTGCTTGCCTTCAGTGTGGCCACGCTTTTGGCGGTGGCAGCCTTTGCCGACGCGCCGTCCGTCTCACCACGGCCCGAACTGCGGCCTGGCAGCGCCCGGGCCGTTCCCCTGGCCCAAGACCCTGCAGCGCGTCCGGACACGAATGCTGCGGTGCGGGTGGCGATGGCCGCCTCGATCCCGGGCCTGCGCGTGTCACCGGTGCCGGCCCCGCGCCCGTCGTTCCGGGTGCGCACAGCGCGGCCGACACCGGCGGCCGACGCAACAGGGCCGGAGCGCGTGGTTCTGGCCTCGACCGCGTCCGCAACGCCGGCGCCGCGGCCGCCGAAGCGGCCCAGGGGCCTACTGGCGGCGGTTTTCCGCGCACCGGACAAGCCGGTGAAGTACCCAAAGACCGGATCGGTCTGCGGCGACCCGTCGATCCGCGGTCAGGCGATCCCGCCGATCCCGGCGCGCTTGCGCGGCTGCGGGCTGTCGAACGGTGTACGCGTGACGTCGGTGGACGGCGTGGCGCTGAGCACGCCCGCCAATATCGACTGCACCACCGCCAAGGCGCTGAAGCGCTGGGTCAGCGGGTCGGTGAAACCTGCGGTCGGGCAGCTTGGCGGCGGCGTTGCGTCGCTGAAGGTCGCGGCGCATTATTCCTGCCGGACCCGGAACAACCAGCCCGGCGCGAGGATTTCGGAACACGGCCGGGGCCGGGCCATCGACATCTCGGCGATCAATCTGAAGAACGGCGTGTCGATGACGGTGCTGAAGGGTTGGAACGACCGGGTGCAGGGACCGATCCTGAAACAGGTGCACGCACAGGCCTGCGGAACCTTCGGCACGGTTCTGGGGCCGCGGTCGGACCGGTTCCACAAGGACCACTTCCATTTCGACACCGCGCGCCACCGCGGCGGGGCGTATTGCCGGTAAGGCAGCGATAGGTCTACGCGTCCTGCGGTTTTCGTTCTACTCAGCGGCGCCGGGCTCGAATCCCTGCGTTCGGATCCAATGAGAGGAGCCTCAGGGCCGCAGATGTTTCGCGCGCGAAACATTCTGCATTTACAAATATTTAACCAAATTTTCGCCGCATCGCGGCATCACCGCAGCCTCAGCCTTGGCGCCTGACCCAGCGAGATCGGCCCGAACGACACCGCGCCGTTCCGGATCGTCAGCGGCGCATCCAGCGTTTTCGGTGATCCGGCAAGCCCGGCCAGCAGCTCCAGCCCGGTTTCCAGGGTGGGGGCGAAACTGTCCGGGATCCAGCCCGCCGAAACGGCAAGCTGCAGCATCTCGCGCCAGTTCTTGGCCTTCACCGTGATCTTGCCCGACGGCACGCCGGCGGCGTCGACGGTCAGATCGCCCGCCATCCAAAGCTCCAGCTTGCCCCAGTTTGCCTGCAGCAGGTTCAGCTCGACCCCGGTGATCGCCGGGCGCGCAATTTCGACCGCGGCCCGGTCCCAGGGGGCGTCGAAGCTGACGGTCGCATCGATCTTCAGCCGCTCGAAGGTGCCCGGGACCAGCCCCGCATCGGCCAGTTCGGCCAGGAGGGTCCCCTTGGGGCGCAGCGACGTGGCCTCGAAGCCGATATCGTGACTGCCCGCGCGGGCGGCGGTGCTGCGGGTGGCAAGGCGGACCTCGTCGACCGTGGCGGACCAGCCGTCCGTCGAGGCGACATCGAGCGCATTGACGACAAAGGAGGACCGGTCGAGCTGCAGATCGGTGCCGGGCACGAAGACGAAACTCGCCTGCATCTTTTCGGTGCCGACGGTCAGGCGCTGATAGGGCGAGGCGAGCGTCTGGCGGTCGGGCCAGGTCGCGATGACGTGATTGGGCTCGTAGCTGAGGCGATGCAACTGCAGAAACGGTGCGGACCAGGCGACGCCGGTGGCCGGGTCGGCGAGTTCCAGGCCTGTGATGGTGGTGTCGAACCGGTTCGGGAAGCCCCGGGTCGAGACCGCGGAATATTCCGACAGCCACCCGGCCCCGGCCCGCGCGTCGAGCCAGTCGCGCAACCCGTCCTCCGTCGCACGCGAGCCGACGACCCAGTAACCTGACCAGCCTGCTGCGGCGGTCAGGATGACGATCAGAAGAATACGCATCGCGGGCCTTTGACGCTGCTTGCGGGCTGATGTTTATAGGGCGGCAGCAACAAGGACCAGAGAGATGCGTGACGCAAGGCTGTGGGTGTTCGGCTACGGCTCGCTGATGTGGAACCCGGGCTTCGAGTTCGAGGAACGCGTGCTGGCGACGCTGCCCGGCTATGCGCGGACGTTCTGCATGCGTTCGGTCCATCACCGCGGAACTCACACCGACCCGGGACTGGTGCTGGCGCTGGACGAACATCCCGAGACCGAATGCCACGGGCTGGCCTTTGCCGTGACCCCGACGCGTGCGCCGGAAACGCTGGAGTATCTGCGCGAGCGCGAGCTGATTTCGTCGGCCTATCTGGAAAAGCAGTTGCCCGTCGACCTGCAGGACGGCCGCCAAGTCGAGGCGCTGGCCTATGTGGTCGATACGGAACATGTGCAATATTGCGGCGGATTGCCCCTGGAAGAGCAGGCCGGGATCATTGCCACGGCGGTGGGCGGGCGCGGGCCGAACACCGAATACCTGTATAACACCGCGTTGCATCTGGAAGAATTGGGGATCGAGGACGCCGATCTGACCTGGCTGGCCGAAAAGGTACGCACCCTTGCAAATTAAGGCCGAAATGCTAGGGGGTGTTGGCAGGCGCAGCATTCGCCCGTATCTTATCCACAACAACTAGCGTCAGGACACGTCCAGATGGACCAGCCGGATCGCGAGGCCGAGCCGTTCTTTTCCCAACCTGTGCGCCAGATCGTCTTGATGCTGGTCGTGCTGGGGCTTGTCGGCGTCGGAGCGTTTTTCGCATTGCCGCGGGTCCAGTCGGTCTTTGCCGCCAACCCCTATCTGAACGGGTTCATCGTCTTTGTCTTCGTGATCGGGGTCTTCGCCTGTTTCTGGCAGGTGGCACAGCTGTTTCTGTCGGTGAACTGGATCCTGGGCTTTGCCCGGGGCCAGCCGGAATACCAGACGTCCAAGGCGCCCCGGCTGCTGGCGCCCTTGGCCGCGCTGTTGCGGACCCGGGGCGCCCGGATGCAGATCAGCTCGTCCTCGGCGCGGTCCATTCTGGATTCCGTCGCCACCCGGATCGACGAGTTGCGTGACATAACGCGATATATCGTCAACCTTCTGATTTTCCTTGGACTGCTGGGCACGTTCTATGGCCTGGCGACCACGGTGCCGGCGGTGGTGGACACGATCCGCTCGCTGGCTCCGCAAGAGGGTGAAGAGGGGATCGCCGTCTTCAACCGCCTGATGACGGGACTCGAGGCGCAACTGGGCGGCATGGGCGTGGCCTTTGCCTCGTCGCTTCTGGGCCTGGCCGGCTCGCTGGTGGTGGGTCTGCTGGAGCTGTTTGCGGGCCATGGCCAGAACCGGTTCTACCGCGAGCTGGAGGAATGGCTGTCGACGATCACCCGGCTTGGCTTTTCCTCGGGCGACGGCGAGGGTGCGACGGACCAGGACGCTGTTGTCGCGGTGCTGGACCATATGGCCGAGCAGATGGAAAGCCTGCAGGCGATCTATACCCAGTCCGACATCAGCCGGTCCATGGTGGACGAGCGTCTGGGCCAATTGGCGGATTCGATCCAGGCCATGACCGAGCGGATGGACCGCGAGGATGCCGGCGCCCGGGCCATGGACCGGATTGCCGAGAGCCAGGCCAAGCTGATCGAGGTGCTAGAGGCACAGGCCGGCGCGGGGCATGTGGATGCCGAAAGCCGCATGCGGCTGCGGTCGATCGACGTGCAGCTGCTCAGGATCCTCGAAGAGATGTCCGCCGGGCGGCAGGAATCGACGATCAACCTGCGCGGCGACATCGCCGCGCTGACCAAGGCGGTGCGCATGCTGGCCCGCGAGCGCGAAAGAACCCCGGTCGGCCGGGGCTAGGCCATGGCACTGACCCGCAGATCCGTGCAGCGCATGTCGGGCAACATCTGGCCCGGCTTCGTCGATGCGATGACCGGGCTTCTTTTGGTGCTGATGTTCGTGCTGACCATCTTCATGGTCGTGCAATACGTGCTGCGCGAGACGATTTCGGGCCAGGAAAGCGAGCTGGACGAGCTGAGCGCCGAGGTCAACGCCCTGGCCCAGGCGCTGGGTCTGGAACAGCGGCGAGCGTTCGAGCTGGAGGAAAACGTCGGCACCCTGACCGCGACGCTGGAAGACGCGCGCGCGACCGAGGCGGCGCAATCGGCGCTGATCGCCGCCCTGCAGTCCGAGACCGCACAGCAGGCCGAGGATCTGGCGGCCCAGGCGGCGCGGATCACCAGTTTCGAGGCACAGGTGGCCTCGCTCCTGGCCGAACGGGATGCCGCCCGGACCGAAGGCGCGGTGCTGGCGGCGGATCTTGACGCGCTGCGGGGTGAAAATGCCCAGCTGATCTCGGATCAGGAGGCGCTGCAACTGGCGCTGGCGCAGGCGCGGGACGAGATCGACGAAGGTGCCGAGGCGGCCCGTCTGGCGGCGGAACGGCGCGCGGCGCTGGAGGCCTTGATTGCGGATCTGCGGGGCCGGGTCGCGGCGCGGGATACCTCGCTGGCCGATGCCCTGGCGCGGTTGCAGGGATCGCAGTCCGAGAACACGGTGCTCAACGAACGGCTGGCGCAGCTGCAGGCGGCGCTGGATGACGAAACGGCAGCGGTGACGGCGGCCCGCGCCGAGGGCGCCACGCTGCGCGACCAGATCCTGGCGTTGCAGGCGGCGCTGGCCGACGAGGAGACGGCGAAGCGGGATAGCCTGGCGTTGTTGGCCGAGCTGCGCGACCGCCTGGCCGTTACCGAGACGGACCTCAGCGCGGCAGAGGCGGCGCAACTGGCCGGCAGCATCGAGCGCGAGTCGCTGCAGGCAAGGCTGGCGCGGCTCGAGGCGTCCCTGGCCGAGACAGAGGCCACGCGGGATGCCGCAATGGCCGAGGCCGAGGCCGCGCAAGGCAGCGTTCGGGCCACCGCGGCAGAGGCAGAGACGCTCCGGCAGTCGATCCTGCGTCTGGAAGCGTCGCTGGCGGCGATGGATGCCGCGCGCGCCGCGGCCGAGGCCGAGGCGACCGCGACGGCGGCGGCGCGGGACGACCTGACGGTGCGGCTGCAGCAGCTTCAACTCGCGTTGTCCGGCGAAGAGGACGCGCTGCAGACCGCCTTGGCGCAGGTGGCGGCATTGCGCGATCAACTGGCGCAGTCCGAGGACGCGCTGACCGACGAACAGGCCGCGCGGCTGGCCGAGCAGGCCACCATCGCGGCGCTGAAGGAACGGCTGGACGAGACGCAGGCATCGCTCAGCGAAGAAGAGACGGCACGCCTTGCCGCGCTGGCGGAAGCCGAGCTTTTGCGGCGGCAGTCCGGTGAACTCGACAGCGCCCGCGCCGCCGCCGAGGCCGAGATCGCCGCACTGGCCGCTGCAAGGGACGATCTGACCACGCGTCTACAGCAGCTTCAGTTGGCGCTGGCCGGCGAGGAAGATGCGCGGGCAGCCGCGCTGGCCGCGGCAGAGGCATTGCGCCGCCAGCTGGCCGAAGCCGATGCGGCGCTGGACGACGAACAGGCGGCGCGGCTGGCCGAGCAGGCGACGGTCGCCGCGCTGCAGAAGCAGCTCGCAGAGACGCAAGGCACGCTGTCGGAGGAAGAGAAGCGGCGGCTGGCCGAAGCCGCGGCGGCGGAATCGTTGCGGCGGAGGGTCGCCGATCTGGCATTGTCGCTGGACGCCGAGGAAGAGGCGCGGCTGGCCGAGGCGGCGGTGGTCGCGTCGCTGCAGCAGCGGCTTGCGGATATCGAGACGACACTGTCCGAAACCGAGGCCGAACGGCTGGCCCAGCTGGCGGCAGCCGAAGAGATGCGGCGCAGCCTTGACAGCATGGTCGACCAGATGAGCGAAACCGACGCCGCGCGGCTGGCCGAACAGGCGGCTCTGGAGGAAATGCGGCGGCGGCTGGCCGGGGCCGAACGGGACCTGACCGACGCAGAGGCGGCGCGGCTGGCCGAGCGGGCGGCGGCGGAAGAGTTGCGGCAACGGCTGGCGGCGCTGGAGGACGATCTGAATGCAGAAGAGGCGGCAAGGCTGGCCGAACAGGCGGCTGCCGAGCGGCTGCGCGAGCAATTGGCGGATGTCCAGAGCCGGCTGACCGACGAAGAGCGGCAGCGCCTGGCGGATGCGGCCGCGGCGGAGGCACTGCGCGAGCGGCTGAAGAACGCCGATGCGGAACTGACGGCGATGACGCTGGCGCTGGAAGAAAAGCGGCGCGAGGCGGAAGAGACACTGACCCTGCTTGCGGCCGCACGGGCGGCAGAGGGTGACCTGACCGAACGGCTGATGGCGGCGCTGGCCGGGAAAGAGACGGCCGAGAACGACCTCGCCGATGCCCGGGCGCAGATCGAGGCGTTGCGCGCCTCGGCTGCGGGCAGCGAACAGGATCTGCGCGAACAGCTGGCCGCCGCGCTGGCGGCAAAGGCGCAGGCCGAGCTGGAGATCGGGCGGGCGTTGACCGAGGCAGAGGAACGGGACGCCCTGCTTCGGGTCGCGAATGCGGCGCTGGCGGAGGAAGAGGCGAAATCCGCCGACTCGCTGCGGAAAACCGAGGTTCTGAACCAACAGGTGGCGGCGCTGCGGTCCCAGCTGGGGTCGTTGCAGGCGTTGCTGGATGCCGCCGCCGCACAGGAAGCGGACGCGCAGGTTCAGATCAACGCACTGGGCAGTCAGCTGAACACCGCGCTGGCGCGCGTGGCAGCCGAGGAAAAGCGGCGGGCGGATGCCGAGGAGGCGTTGCGGCGCGAGCTGGAGGAAAAGGCCAAGCAGCTGGAACAGTTCCGGTCGGATTTCTTCGGCCAGCTGCGCGAGGTTCTGGCGGGGCGCGAGGGCGTGCGGATCGAGGGCGACCGGTTCGTGTTCTCATCCGAGGTCCTGTTCCCGATCGGCGATGTCTCACTGGCGCCCGAGGGGCGGGCGCAGATCGCACGGGTGGTGGCGATCCTGAGCGACGTTGCCGGTGACATTCCGCCCGAGATCGACTGGGTCCTCCGGGTCGACGGACATACCGATAACGTTCCGCTGTCGAGCGCGGGGAAATACGCCAACAACTGGGAGCTGAGCCAGGGGCGGGCGCTGTCGGTGGTTCAGTTCATGATCGACGAGCTGGGATTCCCGCCCTACCGGCTGGCCGCAGCGGGGTTTGGTGAGTTCCAGCCGATCAATCCGGGGATCTCACCCGAGGCGCGGGCGCAAAACCGGCGGATCGAGCTGAAACTGACCGAGAAATAGCGGCGGCCCTTTCCGTCCGCAGCCGGGCGGGTTGCACCGCCGAGACATCACGGGCCCCGCAAACGGCTCGGACGGCGCGCTACGGTGCGACTGACACCTGAGCGGAGATCCGGTCGATCTCGGCCCCGTCGCGGATCAGCGTCGCGGTGCCGGAATAGACGCCATCGGCCCAAGGGGCTGTCTTGCGTTTCCGGCCGACTGCGCGAAAGAGCTGGGCCTGGGTCTTGGTCAGTTCGGTTTCCTGAACCAGAAAGTCCCGGCGGGGGCCGTCGATGTCAAAGGCGATCCGGTCACCCGCGCGCCCGCCGAACAGGTAGACCCACATGACAAGGGCCTCGGCGGTGGCGCCGATCTGAACTGCACCGGCAGTTCCGGCTTTTATGTCGGCATAGTCTGGCAGGGTCGACGAGAATCCGGCGGCGATCATCCCGCCGGACACATAGGCGATATCGTCGGCCCAAAGCGCGTTACCGGCATCGCCACAGGTGGCGCCGCCATCGGGCTGGAACGGGTCGACGGTTTCGCCGTCCTTGCGGACCGAGACGTGCAGATGCGGGAACTGGGTGCGGCCCGACAGGCCGACCTGGCCGAGCACATCGCCGGCGGCGACGGTCTGGCCCTGGTCGACCGCGAGACTGCCTTGCTTGAGGTGGCAGTACTGGGTCTGCCAGCCTTGCCCGTGATCGATCACCACGCCGTTGCCGCAATCGCGGCCATCGAGCGCGTCGACCATGTCTTCGGCGAAAACGGCGTCTGCCATACCGTCGCGCAGGCCGCGGACGCGGCCGGGCGCAGCAGCGCGCACATCGACGCCCGCCTGCATGGCGGCAATGCTGGGAAGGGCAAAGTCGGTCCCCTTGTGCCCGTCATAGCTGAGCGCGCCGCAGCCGAAATCGGCATGATCCGGTCCCGGGTCCCGGTCGACGTAGTTCTGGACGAAACAGGTTTCGCCAAGGTCGCAGTCAAGCGGAAAGGAAAGCCGCGGCGCATCCGCCGCGGCTGTCGTTGCGCCAAGCGCGATCGCCAGGGCGAGCGGTTTCAATCCGCCGTCAGCAGCGGCGGCTTCTTGGACGACAGGCGCGGGGCCTGGGCCTCTTCGATGCGCAGGTCCAGTTCGCCGTCCTTGATGCCGACCTTGACGATACCGCCCTTGGCGAGCTTGCCGAATAACAGCTCTTCGGCCAGCGGCTTCTTGATGTTTTCCTGGATTACCCGGCCCAGGGGACGCGCGCCCATCTTGTCGTCATAGCCCTTGTTCGCCAGCCATTCGGCGGCGGGCTTGGTCAGTTCGATGGTCACGTTGCGGTCCATCAGCTGCGCCTCGAGCTGCAGGACGAACTTTTCGACCACCTGCAGGATCACCTCCATCGGCAGCGGCGCAAAGCTGATCACCGCATCCAGCCGGTTGCGGAATTCCGGGGTGAACATGCGTTCGATGGCCGCCGTATCCTCGCCCTCGCGCCGGTCGCGGCCGAACCCGATGGCCTCCTTGGCCTGCTCCTGCGCCCCGGCATTGGTGGTCATGATCAGGATCACGTTGCGGAAATCCACCTGCCGGCCGTTATGGTCGGTCAGCTTGCCGTGGTCCATCACCTGCAACAGGATGTTGTAGACATCCGGGTGGGCCTTTTCGATCTCGTCCAGCAGCAGCACGCAATGCGGATGCTGATCGACGCCATCGGTCAGCATGCCGCCCTGGTCGAACCCGACATAGCCCGGAGGCGCGCCGATCAGGCGGCTGACGGCGTGTTTCTCCATGTATTCGGACATGTCGAACCGCAGCAGTTCCACGCCGAGCGTGTCGGCCAGCTGCTTTGCGACCTCGGTCTTGCCGACGCCGGTCGGGCCGGCAAAAAGGTAGTTGCCGATGGGCTTTTCCGGCTCGCGCAGACCGGCGCGGGCCAGTTTGATCGCCGAACTGAGCGCGGCGATCGCCGGGTCCTGGCCGAAGACGACGCGCTTCAGCGTCGGTTCGAGATCCTTCAGCACCTCGGCGTCGTCCTTCGAGACGTTCTTGGGCGGGATGCGGGCGATCTTGGCCACCACGGCCTCGATCTCTTTCGCGCCGATGGTCTTGCGCTTCTTGCTGTCGGCCAGCAGGTGCTGCGCCGCGCCGGCCTCGTCGATGACGTCGATGGCCTTGTCGGGCAGTTTGCGGTCGTGAATGTAGCGCGCCGACAGTTCCACCGCCGACTTGATGGCATCGGACGTATACTTGATCTCGTGATGCTCCTCGAAATAGGGTTTCAGCCCTTTGAGGATCTTCACGGTGTCGTCGACCGTCGGCTCGTTCACATCGATCTTCTGGAACCGGCGGCTAAGCGCACGATCCTTTTCGAAATGCTGGCGGAACTCCTTGTAGGTCGTCGAGCCCATGCAGCGCAGCTTGCCGCCCTGCAGCGCGGGCTTCAGCAGGTTCGAGGCGTCCATCGCCCCGCCGGACGTCGCTCCGGCACCGATGACGGTGTGGATCTCGTCGATGAACAGGATCGCGTCCGGATGATCCTCCAGCTCGCTGACGACGGCCTTCAGCCGCTCTTCGAAATCGCCGCGATACCGGGTGCCGGCCAGAAGCGCGCCCATGTCGAGCGCATAGATCGTGGCGCCGCGCAGCACGTCAGGCGTCTCTCCGTTGACGATCTTATGCGCCAGACCTTCCGCGATGGCGGTCTTGCCGACGCCGGGATCGCCCACCAGCAGCGGATTGTTCTTGCGCCGGCGGCACAGTACCTGAATGCAGCGTTCGACCTCGTGCTCGCGGCCGATCAGCGGGTCGACGTCGCCCTTGCGCGACTTGGTGTTCAGATCGACACAGTATTTTGCCAGGGCCGATTCGCCTTTGTTGTCGTCGTCGGAGGTCTGCGCCTCCTCCTCCAGATCGCTGGCGCCGGTCACCGGGCGGGTTTCGCCGAAGGACGGGTCCTTGGCAACGCCATGGGCGATGAAATTGACCGCGTCGTACCGGGTCATGTCCTGTTCCTGCAGGAAATAGGCGGCATTCGATTCGCGCTCGGCAAAGATCGCCACCAGCACGTTGGCGCCGGTCACCTCGGTCCGGCCGGAACTCTGCACATGGATCGCGGCGCGCTGGATGACGCGCTGGAAGGCGGCGGTCGGCACCGCCTCTGACCCGTCGACATCGGTGATCAGCGTGTTGAGGTCTTCGTCGATGAATTCCACAAGCGTCTTGCGCAGCGCCTCCAGATCGACGCTGCAGGCCTGCATCACCTTGGCGGCATCGGGTTCGTCGATCAGCGCCAGCAGCAGATGTTCCAGCGTCGCAAGTTCATGCCGGCGGGCGTTTGCCAGGGCCAGCGCCGAGTGGATCGCTTGCTCGAGGGTATTTGAGAATGACGGCACGTTCAGTGCTCCTTAACCTGGGCCGGTGGAGACCTGCGGGTCCCGCGCCAACCGTGACCTCTTAACCTTAAAGTTCGGTTTTCTTTGCCGCGCTTCAAGGTTTTTCTTCTCAATTACGGTCACAATATTTCTGCGCGACCGGTTTTTGGGCAGTTTGGCAACGCCGTCCGGCGGTTTGTGCCAGGTCAGAATGCATCCTTGCGGCGCCGGATTTCGGCAAAGACCTCGGCGTCTGCCCTGCCATCCATACCTATGGCCGCTTTCACCTCTGACAACCCTGCACGCAGAAACGGGTTGGTCGCCTTCTCCTCGGCAAGCGTCGACGGGACGGTGGGCCGGCCCGTCTCGACCGCGGCGTTCGTGGCCTCGGCGCGGGCTTGCAGGGCGGGATTGTCGGGCTCGATGGTCAATGCAAATCTTGCGTTCGACGCGGTATATTCGTGACCCGAACAGACGATTGTTTCGTCGCCCAGCGCGGCGATCTTGCTCAAGCTCTCCCACATCTGACCGGCGGTTCCCTCGAACAGGCGGCCGCAGCCAAGGGCCATCAGGCTGTCGGCGGTAAAGATGGCGGTGGCGTCGGGGATGTGAAAGGCAAGATGGCCGATGGTGTGACCCGAGACATCCATCACATGGACGTCGTGGCCGGCGAAATCGAAGACCTCGCCGTCGCTGACGGGCCGGTCCAGCGGCGGCAGGCGGGAGGCGTCCGCCGCGTTGCCGATGACGGTTGCGCCGGGACGCAGCGTCTTGACGCCAGCGACGTGATCGCCGTGGTGATGGGTGATCAGGATGTGGGTCAGCCGCCATCTGCGATTGCTCAGTTCGGCCTCGATTGGCGCAGCTTCCGGCGCATCGACCAGGGCCGTGGCGCCGCTGGCGTTGTCGTGGATCAGAAACGCATAGTTGTCGCTGAGGCACGGCACGGTGACGATCTCAAGGGGCATGGCGTTTCCTTATCGCTTGAGTATGCTCGCGCCCGAGCTTTGCCGATCTGGACCCGCGCCGCAATGCACCTCGACGTTCTGGACCTGCGCAATTTCTACTACCGCACCCGGCTGGGACGGGCGGCGCAAAAGGCGATCCGGGATCAGGTGGTGCGGCTGTGGCCGAAAGCGGCGGGACAGACGGTGGTGGGCTTCGGCTTTGCCGCGCCGCTCTTGCGCCCCTATCTCGACCAGGCAACCCGTGTCGTCGGCCTGATGCCGGGACCGCAGGGGGTGATGCCGTGGCCGTCGGGGATGCCCAACACATCCGTTTTGTGCGAGGAAACGCTGTGGCCGCTGCAGACCGGTCAGGCAGACAAGCTGCTGCTGCTGCACGGGTTGGAGACCAGTGAAAATCCGTCCAAGCTGCTCGAGGAATGCCGACGGGTGCTGTCGGCGAACGGGCGGGTGCTGTTCATCGTACCGAACCGCGCCGGATTCTGGGCGCGGCGGGACAAAACGCCCTTTGGGTTCGGGCGGCCCTATTCGCTGGGCCAGCTCGAGGCGCAGCTGAAACGCCATGCCTTCGTGCCGGAACGTCACGTGGTGGCGCTGTTCCAGCCGCCCTCCGACCGGCGGTTCTGGCTGAAGACCGGCCCGTTCTGGGAACGGACGGGCCGCAAGCTCACCACCGCCTGGGCCGGCGGCGTTCTGCTGGTCGAGGCCAGCAAGCAGGTCTATGCCCGGCCCAAGGGACTGCCCGAGGCGGTCCGGCGGCCCCTGCGCGTGCTCGAAGGGATCGGGCAGCCCGAGGCCAAACCGGTTTAGGGACAGGGGGGCGGATTGCGGGACGCCACCGGCGTATGTGTTCCCCGTCACCGATGTCCCGGTCGCCGGGCAAAGAAAATGATCACTTTTTTCGATTGCCGCTGGTGTTCTTGCCCTCAACGGTAGCAATCTATGGATTGCTGGAGGCGATCACATGACGTGGGAAATCTGGACGTTCTATCTGGTCACGGTGCTTGCCTTGATGAGCACTCCTGGCCCAAGCCAGCTCTTGATGTTGTCAAACAGCGGCGCGTATGGGTTCCGACGCGCATTATCCACCGCAGCCGGCGATCTCTCGGCCAACGCTCTGCAGATGCTCGCAGCCGGTCTCGGATTGGCAGCAATAATTGCGGCGTCGGGAGCGGCGCTTGCCGTTATCAAGTGGGCGGGCGTCGCCTATCTGATTTGGCTTGGCATCCGCATGATAAGGCGCGCAAGACCGGATGATCCCGAGTTGAGTGAAACCCGGCCCGCGGTGTCGTTGCAGAACCTGTGGATGCAGGGATTTCTGACCTCTGCGGCAAATCCGAAAGCTGTCGTCTTCTTCGCGGCGCTGTTTCCACAGTTCCTGTCGGCGGACGGCGCGTTCTGGCCACAGTTTCTGATCCTGTCCGCCACCTATATCGCCATGGACGGGCTTTTCCTGTCGGCATACGGATTTAGCGCAAGCTGGATCGCGGCGCGTTTCCGGGGAACGGCCAGAGTTTGGATAGAGCGTCTTGGCGGAGGCTTCATGATCGGTGCCGCGATTCTGCTGGGGTTCAAATCAATCGCGCAGAGGTAGGATTTTGGGCTCGATCCGGGGCCCCGGCATCCCATCGCGCTTGAACTTCTCCGGCTCGATCGTTAGGTTGAATGGCTGAGAGGTTGGCGCGGGCAGGCGCCTCGCCAACCCGGTCAGATCCGGAAGGAAGCAGCCGTAACGAGCCCCGCTTGGGTCGTTGTCCAGCCTCTCACCCAGTCAATTCGCCGTCCCTCCGGACGGCGTTTTTAATTTCGGTGACGACGATTACCATTGGCGCCGTCGCGCTGGAGGCCGTCGGTCCCAGCGCGCGCCGCGAGATTGAGACGCTGTTTCCCGATATGCCCAGGCCGGGCCACGTGCGCATGACCTCGCAGCCGGTACTGCGGGCCTTCGAGGCGGAGGCCGTGCGCGCCTATGCCTCTTAGACAGAGGGGAGCCGCCTGCCGTCGAGCGGGAAGCGCCTTGACGGAACCGCGTTCGACCGGTTCGGCCTGGGGCGGAGGTTGACAATCGAGGGGTTAGCCGCGCCTGAAGACAAAGTGCGAACGTCCGCTCCAGGCCAAACCGCGCCGTGCGTCAGGCCAACGCCGCTATTCGCCGGGCTCACCGCCTCAGTAGATATACCGGATCTGGTCGCTCCAGTACCGCTCGACCCGCCGCAGCGCCGTGTTGATTTCTTCGATTCCGTTCAGGTCCAGCACCGACCGGTCCTCGAGACCGTCGGCATGGCGCGCGAAAAGCTCCGCTACGATCTCCTGTACCTTGCGGCCCTTCTCGGTCAGCCGTACCCGGACCGAGCGTCGGTCGATCTCGCAGCGCTGATGGTGCATATAGCCGGTTTCGACCAGCTTTTTCAGGTTGTAGCTGACATTCGAGCCCTGATAGTAGCCGCGCGATTTCAACTCGCCCGCCGTCACTTCGTTGTCGCCCACATTGAACAGCAACAGCGCCTGAACCGAGTTGATCTCGAGAATCCCCAACCGCTCGAACTCGTCCTTTATCACATCCAACAGAAGCCGGTGCAGCCGTTCCACCAGCGACAGCGCTTCAAGGTATTGCGTCATGAATCCCATGTCCGCGACGCTTCCGCCGAAGTGGGAATGAATGCTCATCATAGCCTCCGCCATTCGCTGCCTCGCACTTAGGCCTACATGCGGAATTCCAAACATTCGGTTAATTCTGTTAAGCGCGTATGAATTTCGCCAAATTCTGCGCGCTCAGTCGGCGCGGGTGTGGGCGGCGACATCGGCGACCAGCCCGGCGAACCGGTCCGGCGGCGTGTCCTGGCCGGTCACCCATCGATATAGGTCGTGGTCGTTTTCGCCGAGCATGGCATCGTAAAGTTGCAGCTTGGCCTCATCCATTTCCGCCAGCCGGTCGCGCGCGTAAGCACCCAGGATCAAGTCCATTTCCTTGGTCCCGCGCCTGGCCGACCGCATTGCCAGCCGTTTCAGGCGCGCGTCGGCGGTTTCGCCCATCAGACCGCATCCTTCAGCGACTTGCGCAAGCGTTTCTCCAGCCCGCCGAGGCGGTCGGCAGTCTGCGCCAACGTACCCTTCAACTGGCGGATTTCCGTCAGAAGGTCGCTAATCCCGCCCGGCAATTCGGCCGCGTCTCCCGGCTCCGACACCCCCTCGCCCTCGCCGTTCAGCAGCCAGATCAGCGATACGTTCAACACGCCCGACAGCATCTGCAGTTTGTTCGCGCGCGGCTCGCTGAGGTCATCCTCCCAGGCCTGGATCGTCTTCAGCTTGACGCCCAGCTTGCGCGCCAGGTCGGCCTGGCTCAATCCCAGTGCCTCGCGCCCCGCGGCCACGCGATCGCCAAAGGTCGCGGCGTCGTTGGAATACCAACCGGTGTCGGTCACGATTACGGGGGTTTCGAGAAAATCACGCTGTGCCATTGCAAACCTCTATTCGCCGATAACGGTTGATCGGCCTCGGATCGCATCCTAAGAGATGGGCCCGCTCAACGCCACTCGGAGACGACTATGTCCTTCCTGTCCGCGACACTGGACCGCGTCAAACCTTCGCCGACGATCGCGGTGACCACCAAGGCCGGCGAGATGAAGGCCGCGGGCCACGATGTGATCGGGCTGGGCGCGGGCGAGCCCGATTTCGACACGCCGCAGACCATCAAGGATGCCGCCGTGGCGGCGATTGCGGCGGGCAAGACAAAATATACCCCACCCGACGGCATCCCGGAACTGAAACAGGCGATTTGCGCCAAGTTCAAGCGTGACAACGGACTGGACTATGCACCGTCGCAGGTCAGCGTCGGCACGGGCGGCAAGCAGATCCTGTACAACGCTCTGATGGCGACGCTGAACCCCGGCGACGAGGTGGTTATCCCGGCGCCCTACTGGGTGAGCTATCCCGACATGGTGCTGCTGGCCGGTGGAACGCCGGTGGTGGCGGAGGCATCGATCCAGACCGGATACAAGCTGACCGCCGATCAACTCGAGGCGGCGATCACACCCAGGACCAAGTGGTTCATCTTCAACTCACCCTCCAATCCCACCGGCGCGGGCTATTCCCGGGATGAGTTGAAGGCATTGACCGACGTCCTGTTGCGGCATCCACATGTCTGGGTGATGACCGACGACATGTACGAGCATCTGGTGTTCGACGGCTTCGAATTCTGCACGCCGGCGCAGGTGGAACCTGCGCTTTACGACCGCACCCTGACCTGCAACGGGGTGTCCAAGGCCTATGCGATGACCGGCTGGCGGATTGGGTATGCAGGCGGTCCCGAAACCCTGATCAAGGCGATGCGCAAGATCCAGAGCCAGTCGACGTCGAACCCCTGCTCGATCAGCCAGTGGGCGGCGGTCGAGGCGCTGAACGGCCCGCAGGATTTCATCGCGACGAACAACGCCGTCTTCAAACGGCGCCGCAATCTGGTGGTGGACATGCTGAATGCCGCACAAGGTATCACCTGCCCAACGCCCGAGGGTGCGTTTTACGTGTATCCGTCTGTCAGCGGCTGCATCGGCAAGACTTCTGCCGGAGGGACGGACATCGTGGATGACGAGGCATTCGCCACCGCGCTGCTGGAAGAAACCGGTGTCGCGGTCGTGTTCGGGGCCGCCTTCGGGCTTTCGCCGAATTTCCGGGTCAGCTACGCTACATCCGACGAGGCATTGACCGAGGCTTGCAGCCGAATACAAGCGTTCTGTGCCGGGTTGAGGTAAAGGGAGACGCATGTCGGGCGACTTGCCGGAGTATTATTTCCGTGTCCGCGAAAACGGCGCCTTCGTATTCCGGGTGGATACGGCGAACCGGCAGCGCCGGATCGAGATGGACCAGATCGCGGTCGTCAACATCAAGAACGGACAGATCAAGGGCCATGGCGGCTACGAGTTGACCGGCGCCGATCTGGCCGTCATTCAGGACTGGGTGGCCGAGCGCAAGGCGCTGCTGGCGCGGCGCAATATCGACGACATCCACCGGGCGGTGGATTACCTCAACCAGACCACGCATTGGGTCAATTCCGACGCGTCGGACGAGGATCTCGAAGACGTGACCGACGATTTGCTTTTGGCGATGCATGATTTGCGGTCGGTTCTGGTCCGCAAAAAGGCCGATCGCCTGATGCAGCAGATGAAGAAGAACCCCGGCTCTTAGGGCCTGATATTCTTGCGGTTCAACGCATGCCTCCCTTTGGCCTTGTGCAACCATTGGCAATCGCGAAAGGAGCCGCGCCAAGAGACCGGTTGCCAACGTCAGCTCCAAGCCAAAATCCGACCTCGCAAGTCACGAAAACGGATCGTGCCTTAGCCGTCGGGTGCGACTGGCGCCGGCGCCGTCACCGGGGCCGCTGGCGGCGCACCGACCGGCGCGGAGCGCTGCAGGTTGGCCCAAAGCACCAGCGCCCCGAACGCCGCCAAGAGCAGCAGCAAGGCAGCCAAGGGCACCAGCCCCAGCCAGCGCAACCGGGTGCCCCGCGGCACCCGGCGCGAGGCCACCGCCGTCACCACCGCCAGCGCACCGGCCACAGATTGCCAGCCCATGAAAACCCCGACCTTGTTCCAGCCTGCAGCCAGGCCGAAATCCGTCGCCGGGGTCAGCACGAATGCCGCGAACGACCCGACAAACGCGACGGCCCATGCCGCCAGAAATATCCAGACCGGTTTGCCCATTGCCCTAAAGCCGTATCTGCGCCGCAACTAAGATCACAACGCAAAGCTGCAGTCCAAGGAGCACAAACGCAAGCGGGCGCAGCGTGCTTTCCTTCGGCAAGCCATAACCGGCGATGGCCGCGGCCAGGATCACCAGCAAGGACACGCCGAACCAGGCTGCGCCGATCACCAGCTTGTTGAATCCGTGCACCGGCATTTGCGCCACCGGTTCGGTCACGGCCAGGTGCACCCCGGCAGCCACCCCAATGGCCAGCCAAAGGACCAGCAGGGATATGACCAGCCGCGACCGGGTCATCCGATGCCGCCCTCGACCACCTGGCCCGGATGCGCCTCGGCCCAGCCGGACAGGAACTCGGCCATATCGGGCTCGCCTGCGAATTCGATCGCACGCGTCGGCAGGGCCACGCCCTCGTCCAGCGCCAGCCGGGCACAGGCGATATGGTCGCGCTCGGACCGGGCCGGGCAATTCTCCGACCCGTGGATGATGGTCGACAGCAAGGTGCCGCCATAACCGTTGACATGGCTCAGATCGGGCTTCAACCGCAGGAAATAGGTGATCACCTCGGGCAGCCCCTCCCAACCGGCGATCTGCACCGGCGTCAGGCCCATTTCATCCGGCCGGTCGTATTCCAGGCCGATTTCGACCAGCCGCCGCACATGCGGCAGCTTGCCGGGCAGGTGCAGCATCGCCCGCAGCAGGTTGCGATAGTCCAGCGGCAGCTTGGCGGGGTCGATGAATTCGCCCTCGGGCAGGGTATCCTCGGCCGCCGCGACCAGCAGCCGCTCTTCCCGCGACAGCGCGGTATCGCCGCCCGCCCCGGCGATCAGATCGGCGGCCGCCGGGTTGCCGTAGACGCGCGCCATCGAATAGGGCGTCATCTCTCGATAGCGCATCGAAGGATCGGCGCCCGCCTCCAGCAGCATCGCAATCATCCGGGCGTCGCACATGCGCCGCGCCGCCTGGTGCAGCGCCGGAATGACAAAGGACGGCTCGCCCGAGGGGTGCTGTTCGACCCCCTCGTTGGGGTCCGCCCCGGCCTCGAGCAGCAGCCGAACGGCCTCGTGGTCGTTGAAATCCAGCGCCCGCGGCAGCGCATTGGTCCGCTCGGGCCGGGCCCCGTGCCGCAACAGCAGCCGCAGACCCTCGGTATGGCCAAGCTCGGTCGAATGATAAAGCGACTCGCCGTCATTCGGGTCGGCCCCATGCTCCAGCAGCCATTCCGCAAGCGGCAGGTTGCCGGCATGTCCCAGCGCGCCGTAGAGCGCCGAAAGCGGGGCGTTCTCGTCACCGTCGTAGGGATAGCTGTCGTTCACATCCGCGCCATGCGCCAACAGCAGGTCGGCAACGGCCAGCATGTCGGGCCGGGATCCGCCGCCCTTGAAATGCTGCGAAAACGCCAGATGGGTCATCGGGCGGCGGATTCCCACGATCCGCGTCGCCGCCGCGGGATCGCGCGCCAGCACCTCGGCCACCCGGTCGCGGTCGTAAAGCGCGCAGACCAGCCCGAAATTGTCGCGCCCCAGATCGGGTGTCTCGGCCAGCAGCGCCTCGGCCACCCAGGTCTGGCCGTGAAACAACGCCATCTTCAGGCGCTCGGCCCTGGCCGCGCGGTCCATCGCCGCCGTCTCGCGCGCGAATTTCAGCTTGGGCCAGCTTGCAAAGCCCGCCTCGCGCGCAATCACATGCAGCGCGTCGGCATGCTTGATCTCCGCGGCATCGGGCAGCACCGCACGCACGCGTGCGATTGCCTCGGCGTTGCCTGCGTCAAAGCCCTTGCGCAGCGCCTTTGCCGCACGGCGCGGTTTTTCCGTCGGATCGCTCATCGGTTTCCCTCTCACCGCCCGCCGGTCCGCTCTCCGGGCACGAGTTCAACCGAAATGAATGTCGGTCAGATCAAGAGGTGCTGCTACAGCTTTCCGCGGACCCGGACGCCACCTCTGACGGCGGGTGCACCATAACCGCGATGGGCGGCGCTATCAACAGGCCACGCGGCGTCGCGCTGAAGATTTCCAGCCCGCTAACGGCACAGCTCCGGGCGTTCACCCCGCAGAAACAGGCATACTTCGGCCCGGACCGAGTCCGGGTCGCGTTCCTGCATCGACGCGATGCGCAGCACCGCGGCATCCGCCAGGTTCTGCATCGCTTCGGTCCTGGTCCGGGCATCTTCGGCATCGTCCAGAGCACCCCGCAATTCGCCCTCCAGCGACACCGTCCGCTGGCCCAGATACGCAGCCGAGGCCACTGTGGCGCGGCGATCTGTTTCGCTGCTTTGCAATGCTGCCGCTGTTTCTGCCAACCGCACCTGCACCTCGCGCGCCAACGCAGCGAGTTCCATCCGCGCCGCCGTCTCGCGGTCCAACTCGCCGGTCAGACCGTCCACCCGACCCTGCAGAGCTGCGACCTCTGTGTTCAACGCGGCGATACCGGCCTCGGCCGCTGCGAGCGCTGCCTGCAAGGCGGCGATTTCGGTCTCGGCCGCTCTGTGGGCCACCTCTGCTTCGGCCAGTGCGGTCTGCAGGGTCCGGTTGTGTCGCTCGGCCGCCAGACGCCCGGCTTCTTCGTCTGCAAGGCGCGCCCGCTGGTCGCGGATCGTGACCGCGGCGGCCAGGTCGGCGGCGTCCGCCTCGCCGGTATCGCCCAAGTCGACATCCGGCAGGAATCCGGCGGTCACCGCCGGATAGATGCCTCTGGCAATTTCAGTGACCGCCAGGCATGTGCCCGGCGTCGCATCGGCGCCTTGAAACGCCAGATACCGTGTGCCCGCGATCTCGCGCAGATCGTCCGGCAGACCCGCCAGCGCGGCAACCGAACCGGCACTGTCGCCCAACCGTGTCACGGTGCCGTCCTCATCGCTGTGGAACACATAAACCGTGCGCGCCTCCCCGGCAGTGCAATCAAAGACGCTCGACGCCGCCAGCATCTCGTCAAGGCTGTCCTGCGCCGCCGCCGATCCGGCGGCACAGAAAGCCGCCGCGCATATCAAGTTCCGCCACATATCGACCTCCGCCTGCTGCCGGAAACTGCCGAAGAGTCGGAGATTTCACGGCGCCATGTCAACGCCCATCAGGGCGACACACCGTTCATGAAAAGGGCCCGCCGCGGAAATCCGCCGACGGGCCCTTTAGAATTGCGGGGAGTGAAGCCGCTTAGTTCTTGGCGTAGTATTCGACGACCAGGTTCGGTTCCATCATCACCGGATAGGGCACGTCGCCCAGGGCAGGCGTCCGGGTGAAGGTGGCCGTCATCTTGTTGTGGTCGGCCTCGATATAGTCGGGCACGTCACGCTCGGGCAGCTGGATCGCCTCCAGCACCGCGGCCAGCTGTTTGGACCGGTCGCGGATCTCGATCACGTCGCCTTCCTTGACCCGGTAGCTGGGAATGTTGACCCGCTTGCCGTTCACCCTGACATGGCCGTGGTTGACGAATTGCCGCGCGGCAAAGATCGTCGGCACGAACTTGGCGCGGTAGACGACTGCATCCAGACGGCGCTCCAATAGGCCGATCAGGTTCTCGCCCGTGTCGCCCTTGACCCGCGACGCCTCGGCATAGATGCGCTTGAACTGCTTTTCGGTCAGGTCGCCGTAATAGCCCTTCAGCTTTTGCTTGGCGCGCAGCTGCAGGCCGAAATCCGACATCTTGCCCTTGCGGCGCTGGCCGTGCTGGCCGGGGCCGTATTCGCGGCGGTTGACCGGGGATTTCGGACGGCCCCAGATGTTTTCGCCCATCCGGCGGTCGATCTTGTACTTGGCAGCGGTTCTCTTCGTCACCGGCTGATCTCCTTCGTTTTCCTGGCCGCCTCAGCTTGTCCGCCGGTCTGCGGCCGACCGGGCTGAGAAGCGCCGATTTGAAGGGCGTTGTCCTTTCCCCGGATTTTGCCGGGGCGACAGGCATCCCCTTTCGGGGGCCGCCAACACCAAATGAATGACCCGGCCTCACCGGCCGGGACATCGCGCGCTTATACAGGCGGTTATCCGACTGTCAATGGGGGTGTTCGCCACGAAACCGCAGGATCGCCGCTTCGGCGGTGGTCAGCGTCCGACGGGCAAAAGCCCCGTAGAGGCTCGGATCGCGGTCGATGCCGGGAACGCGCTCGGCCAGTTCGGTGCGCTGCATCGGATCGAGCGCATCGACGGGCATCGAGGCGGGGTGGAACGTCTCGCTTTCCAGCCCGTTGGCAAAGACGATCTGATGCCGGTCCAGCAGGATGTGCACATATGTGACCTCTCCCAGTTGGCGGTCTACCCGGATGGCGCGGTCGTCGATCATGTCCTTCGCCGTGACCAGCACCTCGGACGTCCCAAACAGCGCATCGGCATTCGGCCCCTTCAGCAGCAGCCGGTGTTCGGGCGAGACCAGCAGATCTTCGTCCGGGCGGCCGTCGCCCGCCGCGCCGGCACGGATGCGGATCGGCCGCAATTCGGGCATGGCGTAAAGCCGCGCACCGCTCATCCGCCTTTGGCCGATCCAGCGGATCGGCTGCGGGCCGTCATCCTTGGTCAGAACGCGGTCGTCTTCGCGCAGGTCGCGCACCCGCCGGGGCCCGTCCGGGGTCGCGATCCGGGTGTCCGGCGTGAAACAGATCACCGACGGCACCGGATCGCCCGACCGGTTGGGGTGCAGCGACTGATCGGTGATATGGGTGATCCACAGATCCTGCCCCGCGGGCGGCACGTCGTCGAGGAACATCAAGAGCGGCCCACGCCCCTCCGGCACATCGATGATCGTCGCCGTATAACACCGGATCCCGTCGGTCACCGCAAAGCCCGTTTCCAGAACCGGGTCATCCGGCTCCGGCAATTTGCTGACCGTTTCCAGTTCCAAGGCCGCACCCACCAGGCGGCGCACCGCCCGTGCCGCGTGTTTGCGCAAGCTTGCCGTCTCTTCCGACTGTCCCAGAACCAGAATGTTGCCGGGCCCGTCGATGCGCACGGGCTGCCCGTGCCACGACCACGACGCGCCCACGCTCAGCGACCCGAGCGGCGCACCGGCCAGCCCGTCCAGTTCCGTCTGCGACCAAGAGATGACAAACGTGCCGCGAAAGCCCGTCATCATGCCTGTATGCCTGCCGTTTTTCCTTTTTATTGGCGGCAGCTTAGCATGTGGATAACTTCCTGTTAACCCCTTGGTTGCAGCTTCGGCCGTCAGAACCGGATATTCAGCCTGACCGACCCCACCAGCTGCCCCTCGGGCTGGCTCACGAATTCCTCGCTCAGCCACGTCAGCCCGTAGAAGGCCGAGGATTTCCGGCCCTGCCAATGCACCCCGGCGCGCAGCCGGCTGCGGTGGTCGGTCAGCGCGATACCGTCATAGACCGGCAGATAGACACTGTGTTCCACATGGGCGATATCGGCGCCGAAGACGGCGGCGAAACCGGTATGCGCGCCCCGGTTGGCGCGATAGCGATGCCCCGTGGCCACGTCGCGCAGCAACAGCTCGTCCTGCCCCAGCCGCCCGATCATCACGTCGCCGCCGGCACGCACCAGCGTCTCGGCCCCGGCCTGCGCCTCGAAAAACGGACGTACCTGCACTTGGGGCGACAGCCGAAAGGTCCGCCCGACCTCGATCAGCGCGGTTGGGTGAAACCCGTCCGGGATCTGGTTGCCCAGAACGCCCGGAACCGACGCGCCCACGATCTTGTGGATCTCGGTCTGCAGATCCCCGATGCCGGTCTGCGGCCCGGTGATCACCAGATCGCCGCCCAGGCTGATCTCGGTCCCCCTGCGCTGGAAATGCGTATGCACCCCAAAGGACAGCGCGCCCACATAGCGCCGGTCCCCCGGCGCGGCGGTCACGATGTTCTCCGGCGCAATCGTCTCGCTACGGAACCGGAACTCGACGATCTCGCCCGCCCGTTCGGGCCGCTGGCCGTCCCAGCCATAGCCGATCACCTTGCTGACCACATAGGACCCCGTCCGCCAGCGGTCGCGGTTGTCGCCCAGAAAATCGTTGGTGAACAGCCGCCCCCAGCCAAGGCTTTCGCGCCCCTGGGCCACGCCCGGACTGGCAGCGAACAGCGAAAGCACGGCAAGACCGGCCAGGAAAAGACGTGTCATCGGCACCCCGACTTTGCAAACGCCCCCCAGCGTCCTGCCGGTATACCGGGCCGGCGCGGCCCGAGTCAGCGGCAAAGTTCAACGTCCCCGCCGCCCGTGGCGCAACCGCCACAACCCGTCACGCCGCCGGAACAGCCCACACAGGGCGGGCTTCCGCCCGCCGTCTCACAGCACTCATGCCCGGGGGAACGGCCCCATCCCGGCCGCTAGCCGCATTTCGAATGCCCGCAATTGAGACAGGTCATGCAGCCCTCGATCGTCCGCATGTCATAGCTGCCGCAAGCGGTGCAGCTCGGCCCCCGCGGCGCACCCAAGGCCACGACCTCTGCCTGCGGGTCGGTCTTCAGCCCCATGCCTTCGCCGCCGATGAATCCGATGGCGATCAGATGCCGTTCGATCACACCGCCGATCGCCGCCAGGATCGACGGGATGTATTTACCGTTCATCCAGGCCCCGCCGCGCGGATCGAACACCGCCTTCAGCTCCTCGACCACGAACGACACGTCGCCGCCGCGCCGGAACACCGCCGAGATCATCCGGGTCAGCGCCACGGTCCAGCTGAAATGCTCCATGTTCTTCGAGTTGATGAAGATCTCGAACGGCCGCCGGTGGCCGCCGATCAGGATGTCGTTGATGGTGATATAGATCGCATGCTCGCTGCCGGGCCATTTCAGCTTGTACGTCTGCCCTTCCAGCGCCTGCGGCCGGTCCAGCGGCTCGGAGATATAGACGACATCCGCCCCGGTGTCGGTCTGCGGCGCGGCGTCGGCCGTCTCGCTGATCGCCAGGACCGAGCCGGTGACGTCGTTCGGCCGGTAGGTCGTGCAGCCCTTGCAGCCGGTATCGTAGGCCTCCATGTAGACGTCCTTGAAGGCGTCGAAGCCGATATCCTCGGGGCAGTTGATCGTCTTCGAGATCGACGAATCCACCCATTCCTGCGCCGCCGCCTGCATCCGCACATGTTCCAGCGGCTGCAGCGTCTGGGCATCGACGAAATGGTCCGGCAGTTCGCGGTCGCCGAATCGCTCCCGCCACAGGCGCACCGCGTAATCCACCACCTCTTCCTCGGTTTTCGAGCCGTCCTTCTGCAGCACCTTGCGGGTGTAGCCGTAGGCAAAGACCGGCTCGATACCGCTGCTGACATTCCCGGCATAGAGGCTGATCGTCCCGGTCGGCGCGATCGAGGTCAGCAAAGCGTTGCGAATGCCATGCTCGGCCACCGCCGCGCGCACGTCGTCGTCCATATGCGCCAGGGACCCGCTCGCCAGATAGGCCTGGGCGTCATAAAGCGGAAAGGCGCCCTTTTCGGCGGCAAGCTGCGCCGACGCGAGATAGGCGGCGCGGGCGATCCGGTGCAGCCAGCGCGAGGTCTGACGCGCCGCCTCCTCCGAGCCATAGCGCAGCCCCACCATCAGCAGCGCATCGGCCAGCCCCGTCACCCCCAGCCCGATCCGCCGCTTGGCCTTGGCTTCCCGCGCCTGCGCCTCCAACGGAAACCGTGACACGTCGACCACATTGTCCATCATCCGCACCGCGGTTCTGACCAGGTCGTCCAGCGCAGTCTCGCAGACATGGGCCTTGCCGTCCTCGAACGGATGCCGGACGAGCCGCGCCAGGTTGATCGACCCCAGAAGGCAGGCGCCATAGGGCGGCAGCGGCTGCTCGCCGCAGGGATTGGTCGCCGCGATGGTCTCGCAATAGGCGAGGTTGTTCATCGCGTTGATCCGGTCGATGAAGATCACGCCGGGCTCGGCATAGTCGTAGGTCGCCCGCATGATCCGGTTCCACAGATCGCGCGCCTCGACCGTGTGATAGACCCTGCCCTCGAAGACCAGATCCCAGGACCCGTCCGCCTTCACCGCCTCCATGAAGGCATCGGTCACCAGGACCGAGACGTTGAAATTCCGCAGCCGCGCCGGATCGGCCTTGGCCGCGATGAAATCCTCGATATCGGGGTGATCGCAGCGCATGCAGGCCATCATCGCGCCCCGGCGCGACCCCGCCGACATGATCGTCCGGCACATCGCGTCCCAGACATCCATGAACGAAAGCGGCCCCGAGGCGTCTGCGGCCACGCCGGCCACCGCCGCGCCCTTGGGCCGGATCGTCGAAAAATCGTACCCGATCCCGCCACCCTGCTGCATCGTCAGCGCGGCTTCCTTGAGCATGTCGAAGATGCCCGCCATCGAATCGGGGATCGTGCCCATGACGAAACAGTTGAACAGTGTCACCGACCGCCCGGTACCCGCCCCGGCGGTGATCCGGCCCGCAGGCAGAAACCGGAAATCCTCCAGCGCGGCATAGAACCGGTCCTCCCAGTCCTCGGGGCGTGGCTCGACCGCCGCCAGCGCTTTGGCCACGCGCCGCCAGGTATCCTCGACCGTCAGATCCACCGGCGTTCCGTCGGCCTCTTTCAGGCGGTACTTCATATCCCAGATCTGCTCGGCGATGGGGGCGGTGAAGCGGGTCATCGGGTGATTCCTTGTTCGCGCGGGGGCCAACAATAGCCGATCTGTGGGTAAGTCCACAACAGGTTGAAGCCTGCGCAGGATACGCTACCATATCTGCGTGGCTTGGGGGCGACTCTGTGGATAAGTTCATAAATCTGATCAAGCTGTCGGTCGGCTCGGAGTCGGTCGAAAGCCTGGCGCACTGGCAGGCATCCGCCGCGGCCAAGGGTCCGGACGGCCTGCCGCGGCATGTCACCAGGATGTGGCCCAAGCGCGAGGCAGAGATCCTGAACGGCGGCAGCATCTATTGGGTGATCAGGGGCGTGACGCTTTGCCGTCAGAGGATCCTGCGCCTTGACGAGGTGACGGGCGGCGACGGTATCCGCCGCTGCGCCATCGTGCTCGATCCCACACTGATCCGTGTCGCTGCCGCTCCGAAACGTCCGTTCCAGGGCTGGCGCTATCTCGATCCCGCGGACGCCCCGCCGGATCTGCGCGGCAATCGCCGGAACGAACCCGACCTGCCGCCCAAGCTCAGCGCCGCACTGGCCGAGATCGGGGTGCTTTAGGAGGGCCAGCAAACGGATCGGGCAGTCGCACCGCCCGTGCCAAGATCGGCTTCTGGCCTGGACCAGACCTTCGCCACCAGTCTTCAGGCGCGGAATCAAGGCCGAAGGCCGCCGCGCCATCGCCGACCCGCCCCGAAGGGGAGGCGATTTTCTGACGGTGCGTATCGCATCGAGGTCGTTCGGACTTTGCTGGGATAAATCGAGCCGTCTATAAATCCGGGTCGCCTCCCCGCCGGTCGGCGATGGCGCGGCTTCTCAGATTCCGGTCAACGCCCGCTCCAGGCCATAACCCAACCTTGTAATCTTATCCGATGGCGTAGGCGGAAAATGCGCTATCCGCGCAGCGATCAATTCAACTGGAAATGCAGCGGGTAGTGCCCGTCCTCGAAATCTCCGAACAGGTCGGGCAGATCGGGATGATCCACCGGTTCGCCCGAATAATCCGCGACAAGGTTCTGCTCGGACACATAGGCCACGTAATAGCTGTGGTCGTTCTCGGCGAGCAGATGATAGAACGGCTGATCCTTCGACGGGCGGCTGTCCTCGGGGATCGCGTCGTACCATTCCTCGGTATTGGAAAACATCGCGTCGACATCGAACACGACGCCTCGGAAGGGATGCTTTTTGTGACGAACAACCTGCCCGAGGTGATATTTCGCACGTGTTTTAAGCATTGCACTGCACCCCCTACCGGAAGTTTCTAGACCCTCACGCCGGGGCTTGTCTAGGAATTGACCGCGATTTTCGGGGAAACAGACTGTGAACCCCGCCCTGACAGTGTGGAAAACAGCCGAATCGATGACCCCGTCCCGCGGCAATCCGCGCATTACGAATCATAGGCTTGCCGGGCCGGCCTCGCTTGCCCGGCACGGGCGCCGCCGCCACCCACGGGCCGTTTCCGGAATTGTGATCTGGGGCGGCAGAATTATCGTTTCTTCTCAGGCCGCTTTGCGATATCGTCCGGCAAAACAATAAACGGCGAGAGGCAGATGAGCAGGTTCCTCCGCGCAATGGTGTTACTGGCCTTCGCCGCGGGATGCGGCGGCGGTGGCGGCGGCGATGCCCCGCCGCGCGACCTAGATGACGCCTGCGCGATCGTCAAACAGCGGCCGAACTACCTAAAGGCGTTCAATCGCACCGAACGCCGCTGGGGCGTGCCGGTGCATGTGCAGATGGCGACGATCTATCAAGAGTCGAAGTTCGACGGTGACGCGCGCACACCGCTGCGCTACGTCCTGGGCGTGATCCCGATGGGCCGCCAGTCGTCGGCCTATGGCTACAGTCAGGCGCTCGATGGCACGTGGAAGGAATATCTCGACGACGCCGGTCGCCGCCGCGCCCGCCGCGACGACATTCGCGACGCGACCGATTTCATGGGCTGGTATATGAACAAGACCCGGGATCGCACCGGCGTACCGCTCACCGATGCGCGCAACCAGTACCTGGCCTATCACGAAGGCCAGACCGGATATCTGCGCGGCAGCTACAATGCAAAACCATGGCTTTTGCGGGTAGCCGACGATCTGGAGGAACGCGCGCGCGTGTACGACCAGCAGCTCAGAGGCTGCCGCGTGCGCTGAGACGCGTCAGCGCCGCTTTTGCACCTCGACGGGGATGCTGAACAGCGAGGCGGCCATCTGAACGCCTTGCTGCGTGTCGCCCAGGATCACTGTGGTCTCGGTCCCGTCCCCGCCGGTGATCACCCATTGCCGCAGCTCGACCGGCGGACCGGTAAAGACCAGGCGGATGGTGCCGTAGTCCGGGTTTTCGGGATCCTGGGCAACGACCGAGGTCGCGGTGCCGTCGAATTCGTGCCCCACGACCATATTGGCGCGGCCCAGGTTGACGTTGCGCGCCAGGATCAGGTTCAGCGGGGTGCGATTGAGCGGATACTGTTCGGGCGGCTGGTTCGATTTGGGATCGAAGATCGCCACCTGCCCGCCGCCCGCCATCACCAGTGCGGCCTCGGGCGGGTCGTATTCGAACCGCACGCGGCCCGGACGCTTGATATAGATCGTGCCGGTGGCGATGGTGCCGTCATCGTTGATCTGGGTAAAGCTGCCCTTCACGGTCCGCAGACCGTTGAGGTAGGACGAGATCTGGTTCAGCGACAGCCGTTCGGCTGCCAAAGAAGGCATCGCCAGGGCCATCAGGATCGGGGCGAGAAAGAGCGTTCTGCGTTTCATGAGCTCTATCTAAGCAGTTGATCGGCCGGTTGCACGGGTGAAACGCCACCCTTTGCGGACAATTGCCGACGCAGGACAGCTTTGTTTGGCCGGACGACGAATTTTCGCCGAAAATTCGTACCCTAAGTCGGCTCGGGCACCAGAATCTCGCGCTTGCCCACATGGTTGGCAGGCGTCACCAGCCCTTCGTCCTCCATCTGCTCCACCAGCCGGGCGGCCTTGTTGTAACCAATGGCAAGCTTGCGCTGGATGTAAGAGGTCGAGCACTTGCGATCCTTGATCACCACAGCCACCGCCTGGTCGTAAAGCGCGTCCTCGCCATCGGTGTTGCCGCCAAGGCCAAGGACGAGGTCGATGTCGCTCTCCTTGTCCTCGTCCGGACCGTCGACCACACCGCCGACATAGTCCGGCGGCCCAAAGGCCTTGAGATAGGAAACGATCTCTTCGACCTCTTCGTCGGACACGAACGGTCCGTGCACGCGGGTGATCTTGGCGCCGCCCGCCATGTAAAGCATATCGCCCATGCCCAGGAGCTGCTCGGCCCCCTGCTCGCCCAGGATGGTCCGCGAGTCGATCTTCGACGTCACCTGAAACGAAATCCGCGTCGGAAAATTCGCCTTGATCGTGCCCGTGATCACATCGACGGACGGCCGCTGCGTCGCCATGATCAAATGAATGCCGGACGCCCGCGCCATCTGTGCCAGCCGCTGGATGCAGGCTTCGATCTCCTTGCCGGCAACCATCATCAGATCGGCCATTTCGTCGACGATGACGACGATATAGGGCAGCTTTTCGGGTGCGAATTCCTCGGTTTCGAACACCGGCTCGCCGGTCTCGTCGTCGAACCCGGTCTGCACCGTGCGGCTGAACATCTCGCCGCGCGAATGCGCGTCCTGGACCCGGCCGTTATAGCCCTCGATGTTGCGCACACCCATCTTCGACATCTTGCGATAGCGCTCTTCCATCTCGCCCACGACCCATTTGAGCGCAACCACGGCCTTTCTGGGGTCGGTGACCACGGGCGACAGCAGATGCGGGATGCCGTCATAGACGGAAAGCTCCAGCATCTTCGGGTCGATCATGATCAGCCGGCAGTCCTCGGGCGTCAGCCGGTAGAGCAGCGACAGGATCATCGTGTTGATCGCCACCGATTTGCCCGACCCGGTGGTGCCCGCAATCAGGAGATGCGGCATCTTGGCGAGGTTCGCCACGACCGGATCGCCGCCGATATCCTTGCCGAGCGCCAGCGGCAGCTTCATGTTGCTGTCGCCGAAGTCGCGCGCCGACAGAATTTCGCGCAGCACCACCTTTTCACGGTTGGCGTTCGGCAGTTCGATCCCGATCACGCTGCGCCCCGGCACGGTCGACACCCGGGCCGACAGCGCCGACATCGACCGCGCGATATCGTCGGCCAGACCGATCACGCGCGACGCCTTCAGTCCGGGCGCGGGTTCCAGCTCGTACATCGTCACCACCGGGCCGGGCCGCACGCTGACGATCTCGCCCTTCACGCCATAATCGTCCAGAACCGATTCCAGCATCCGCGCGTTCTGTTCCAGCGCGTCGTCGCTCAGATGATGCCTCTGGATTTCGACCGGGTTGGTCAGCAGCGACAGCGGCGGGTGCTCGTACTCCGCCATCCGGTCCTCGAACTGCAGCTGCGGCTGCGCCTCCGCCCGGGCCTGCCGCGACGGGCTGGGTGCCTTGCGGGGCGCATGCTGCACCACGGCACGGGCCTGTGGATCCTGCGGTGCACGCGGTACGGGCGCGTCCTCGGTCTCAAAGATCGGCGTGGCCAGCAGCGGCTCGGGCGCCGGTGTCGGTGTCTCGGCGGCCTGTGTCGGTTCGGCCGGCGCCGGCGCGGCCACCGGGGGCTCGTCTTCGGCCAGGATCATCGGCTGCGGCCCGCGCTGGCGCACCACCGGCGGCTCGCGACGGGTGGCGTAGATGGCGGGCTGTCGCACCCGGCTCTTGATCACGTCGGCGATCTTCGCCTTGATGCGGTCGTCGCCTGCCACTTCCGGATCGGCCGTCGTTACCGGCGGCTCGACCAGTTCCGGCTCTGGCATCGGCGCGCGCTTCACAAGGCCATGCAGGCGCAAGCGCAGCCCGTGTTTACCCTTCGGGTCCTCCTCGGGCGCGTCGCGCGTCTGCACGGGCGGTTCGGCGCGATGCGCCCGCCATGCCGGGGCCTCCATCGTCGCCGCGGCCGCTTCTTCGGCGGCCTCGCGCTTGCGCGCCCGCCGTTCGGCCTGGCGCGCAGCCAGCGCACCGATACCCCGCACGGTGCCTTTCGCGCCGCGGCCAAGAGCCTGCATCAGCCCGGCATAGGCGAGGATGAACCCAACGCCCAGGAACCGCGCCAGCCCGCGCAGTTCGCGCATGTTGAAGCCGAGCACGAAGAATGCCATGCCAACCGCGCCGAGTGCCACAAGCAGTGCCATTACCTTGATGCCGAAGGCGGCCGTCACCGGCACGATGTTCAGAATCGCCCCCAGTACCGTGTCACCGAACAGCCCGCCCAAGCCGAAGGAATGCGTCCAGACGCTGGTCGGCACATGGGTCGAGGCATAGACCGACACCAGGGCAATGGCGATCGGCGCAAAGACGATCCGTCCCAGCGCACGGTCCGATCCGAAATGCGTGACCAGCCGGAGGCCCCAGGTCAGGAATACGACAGGAAAGCCCCAGGCGCCCCAGCCGACAATGATGAACAGAGGCGAGGCGATCGACGCCCCGAACCGGCCCAGCAGATTCTGCGCGGGCTCGTCCGTGGCCGACAGCCAGCTGGGATCGTCCGGCACGTAAGACATCAAAATCATCGCCGAGAGAACACCGAGCATCAGCAACGCAAGACCCAAGAGTTCCTGGCTGCGCCGTTCGATTACGGCCTGTGTCTTGCTGTCCAGCAAACGTCCGCGCGATCTGACCTGATATGACGCCATCGAAACCCTCGTCTTAACCGTAGATGCAGTCGCGCAGCTTGATCAGCCCGCGCTGCAAGTCGTCCCTGGGGGCCACCATTGCGGCCCTGATATATCCCTGCCCCGGATTGCTCCCGGCTACCTCGCGCCCCAGATACGCCCCGGGCAGCACGCGCACGCCGGTCTCGGTCCAAAGCTTCAGCGCCGCCGCCTCGCCATCGTCCACCGGCAGCCACAGAAAGAACCCCGCCTCCACCGGCCGGAACCCCGCGACATCGCCGAATATCGCGTCGGCCATCTCGTACTTTTCGACGTAAAGCGCGCGGTTGATCCCAACATGGGTCTCGTCGCGCCAGACCTGTTCGGCCACCCGCTGCAGCGGCATCGGCAACGGCGCCCCGGCGTAGGCGCGCAGCTGCTTGATCCGTGCGATGCTTTCCGGCCCACCGGCGACGAAACCCGACCGAAGACCTGGGAGATTCGACCGCTTCGACAGCGAATGAAAGATAACCACCCGTTCCGGCGATGCCCCCATCTCGCTGGCCACCTGCAGCGCGCCATCGGGCGGCATTTCGCGGTAAAGCTCGGAATAGCACTCATCCGCAAAGATACGGAAATCGTGCATCTCGGCCAGTTCGATCAGCGCCGCCCAGTACTCCCGGCTTGCCACCGCGCCTTGCGGATTCGACGGCGAGCACAGATAGGCGATCTCCACCCGGTCCAGCAGATCGGTCGGCAAGCTGGCGAAGTCGGGCAGGAACCCCGTCTCGGCCGTTGCCGGCACGTAGACCGGCTCTGCCCCCACGGCGAGCGCGGCCACCGCGTAGACCTGATAGAACGGGTTCGGCATGAGAACGGCGGGCTGCCGCCCGCCGCGCGAGGTTTCCGGACAGAGCGCGAGGCACGCGTTGAACAGGCCCTCGCGTGTGCCGTTCAACGCCATGATCTGACGGTCAAGCTGGACCTGCACGCCATAGCGACGCGCGATCCAGCCCGCGATGGAATTCAGCAGCTCGGGCGTTCCGTCGTTCGGCGGGTATTTGCCGAACTCGTGAGCGTGGTCGGCAATAATCCTCGAAATCCAGTCCGGAAATGCATGCCGGGGCTCGCCGATCGACATCGCAATGGGCTCGCCCCCCGGCGCATGGCCGTCCAGAAGCGCCCGCAAACGCGGAAACGCATAGTCTGGCAGGTTCGAAAACCGCTCGGGATACGTCATTGCAACGCTGTGACTGCCTCAAGATACGGGGTCGTATGCGCCCCGTTTGCGATGACGATACCCGGCAAATCCGGTCCGGTCCAGAAAATCCCAGCGAAATTGCGGCCTTGTGCGCCCAAATTGTGACTTTTACGCCAGCGCCGCCTCTGCCGCAGCACCCAGGCGAAGCAGCCTTTCTTCTGCGTGCGGCGGGCAAAGCAGTGAAATGCCCGTCGCCGGAACGCCGGTCGGCAGGGTCAGGACGCAAAGGCCGAACAGGTTGCCGATCCGGGTATTGCGCAGAGTCATCAGGTTCTCGGTGACGTAGTAATCCCGCTCGTCGGTCAGCCGCTGCAATTTCGGCGGCAGGTTCGCCGCCGTCGGAATGATCACCGCGTCATAGCCCGCAACCGCCGTGTTCCAGCGCACGCGAAGCCGCCGCAACTCTTGCCACGCCTGAATGAACTCCACCGCCGTCACGCCAGCGCCGCCACGGAACCGGGCCAGGATCTCATCGTACATCTTGTCCGGCGCCGCCTCGATCACGTCCTTCCAGGTGGCATAGGCCTCGGGCGCATAAAGGGCAGGCGACAGCGCCAGTGCCTCGGCCACCAATGGCAGCTCGCGATGCTCGACCACCGCACCCGCCGCCTGCAGCCGCTCGACCGCGCGCTGAAACCCGGCCCGAGGCGCGTCGCGCAAATCTTCGGTCGCCACCGTGTCCAGAACCATCAGCCGGGCACCGTCCAGCGACACACCGGTCAGATCCGGGGCCGCGGTTCCCTCCAGCGCCGCCAGCAGCAACGCGGCATCCTCTACCGACCGGCAGAGCGGTCCCACCGTGTCGAAACTCTCTGCCAGCGGCACGACCCCCTCCAGCGACAGCCGTCCCGATGTCGTCTTCAGCCCAACCAGATCGTTCCAGACCGCCGGGATCCGCACCGACCCGCCGGTGTCCGAGCCGATCCCGGCGGCCGCCAGTCCAAAGGCCACCGAGGCCGCGGCGCCCGACGACGACCCCCCCGGCACAGCGTCCGCATCGTGCAGCGCGGGCGGGGTTCCGGTCACCGGGTTATAGCCCAGTCCCGAAAACGCCAGTTCGGACATATGCGTCTTGCCCAGGCATACCAGCCCCGCCGCGGTGGCGTTCCGCAGCACCACCGCATCCCTTGCCGGCACACGGCCCGCCAACAAAGCCGATCCGGCCTCGGTGCCGTGCCCGGCTGTGTCGAACAAATCCTTCCAGGACACCGGCACCCCGTCGAGCGGCCCCAGGCGCCGCCCTACCCGCGCCCGGTCCCGTGCCGCCCCGGCCTCTGCCAACGCCCGGTCGGGGGTCAGCCGGGCGTAGATGCGGTCGCGCAGGGCGTGGCCGTCGATGGCATCCAGATGCGCCCGGGCCAACGCGACAGGATCGATCTCGCCTGCGCCGATCCTCCGACCCAGGTCCGCCGCCGTGCTCCACAGCCAGTCATCCGCCATGCCGGTCTCCCGTTTTGCCGGCGCGACGGTAGCGGCAGCGCGGCGCATGGACAATGCCCCGGTCAGGTTCATATTGCGCGGCATGGAAGATATCCGCGACGTCCTGATCATCGGTGGCGGCCTGAACGGCTCGGCGCTGGCCCTGGCGCTGGCGCAGGCGGGGCTGAGCGTCGCAATCGTCGACCGTCTGGCGAACGACATCCGCGCCGATGCCGCGTTCGACGGTCGCAGCTATGCGTTGGCGCATGCATCAAAGCGTCTGCTGGACGCGATCGGCATTTGGCGGGGTCTTGCGGACAGGACCCAGCCGATCCTGCAGATCAAGGTCACCGACGGCCGTGCCGGCGAAGGCCCCTCGCCCTTCGTTCTGGAATTCGACCATGCCGAGATCGAAGAAGGCCCGATGGGCTTCATGGTCGAAGACCGGCACCTGCGCCGCGCCCTGATGGCGGCCATGGCGGACACTCCTGCCATCGAACAATTCTCCGGTCTGGATGTCGCCGGTCAC
Organism: Rhodobacter sp.; assembly: GCA_030065095.1. Lineage (GTDB taxonomy): Bacteria > Pseudomonadota > Alphaproteobacteria > Rhodobacterales > Rhodobacteraceae > JASJCA01. Next base: position 31,638 of record JASJDP010000008.1, on the reverse strand, counting down.
GCCGTCGACGCGGCCGAGGCGGCCGTGACCCTGGGCGACGGCAGCACAGTAAGGGCCCGCATGCTGGTCGGCGCCGACGGCCAGCACTCGCCCACCGCCAGGCGCGCGGGGATCGGCCGGATGGGCTGGGCCTATGGCCAGACCGCACTGGTCTGCGCCATCGATCACAGCCGTCCGCACAATGGCTGCGCGCATCAGTTCTTCATGCCGCCCGGGCCGCTGGCGATCCTGCCCCTGCCCGAAAACCGAAGCTCAATCGTCTGGACCGAAGCCGACGCCGAAGCCGCCCGCATTCAGGCCTTGGATGATGCAGGGTATCTGGACGCCCTGCGTCCTCGCGTCGGCGAATTTCTGGGGCAGATCGGCCTTGCCGGGATCCGGATGACCTATCCGCTGACCCTTTCCCTGGCCCACCGTTTCGCCGCGCCGCGCGTCGCGCTGCTGGGAGACGCGGCGCACCGGGTGCACCCCATCGCCGGTCAGGGGCTGAATGCCGGGCTGAAGGATGTGGGCGCCCTGGCCGAAGTGCTGGCCATCGCCCACCGCCGGGGCGAGGACATCGGGCGGCTCGACGTTCTTGAACGCTACCAGCGCTGGCGCCGCTTCGACACCGCCGCGCTGGCGCTGGCGACGGATGGCTTCAACCGCCTGTTCTCCAACGACAACGCCCTTCTGAGACTTGGCCGCGATCTTGGCATGGGCGTTGTAAATAGCCTTCCGGGGCTGCGCCGCGGCCTGATCCGCGAAGCCGCGGGTCTGACGGGCGATCTGCCGCGGCTTTTGCAGGGCAGGCCGATCTGAACCCGAAAGCCCACGACGTGGAAGGATTCGCCCGGTTGATGTAGACTTGCAGCAACGGGGTAACCTGGAGACGCCGGTGCAAAAGACGGCACTGAATGTGGGATTGCCGGTTCTCGGCCTGCTGATCGGCGGATATTTCCTGTACACCTACATGGAGATCCGAACCCTGCAGGTGCGCGGTTTCGAGGTGCCCGCCAAGGTGACATATGTCGCCAAGAACATCGGCGGGCAGAAGGGATCGTCGATCAATCCCACCTATCACATCGAATACACCTTCCCCCACGACGGCCGGACCGTCGAATCCGGCAGGATCCTGCTGCCGAATTCGGCCGGACGGCAGCTCAGGCGCCGGCGCGAGGCCGATCCGAACGCCCCGATAGATATCTACTATCTGCCCGATCGCCCAAGCCGGACACGGCCGTCCATAGTGGTCGAGGGTGCCCGTCCGCCCGTTCTGCAGTTTCTGCTGGCCCTGGGACTGATCCTAGCGCCCGTGATGAACCGGTTCATGTTCCGAAAACCCTGACCGGGCTATGTCGAACAGAACAGCCGGTTAGCCACGGACCTCACTCCAGCGCCCGCGCCTCGTCGATCAGCATCACCGGAATTCCGTTGCGGATCGGATAGGCCAGATGCGCGGCCTTCGACACCAGTTCCTGCCGCTCCGCATCGTAGGTCAGCACCGCATGGGTCTGCGGGCAGACCAGCGCCTCCAGCATCTTGCGGTCGAAGGCCGGACTGGACGCCGCCTCGGTCACTGCATGATCTCCTCTGCCGACCCGCCGCGCAGCGCGAATTCGATAAGCGTCACGATGGTCTCGCGCCGGGTCGTCAGCGATGGCGCTTCCAGCAGCGCCTGCTTGTCCTCGGGATCGAACGGGCAAAGCATCGACAGCGAGTTGATCAACAGCTCGTCATCCGCCTCGCGCAACGCCTCCCAATCGGTCTTCAGCGACCGGTCCTCGAAATACCGCGCCAAAAGGTCGAGAAACGCCGCACGGTCGAACCCGGTATCCTGCTCTGCCGGACCGATATCGCGCACAAACCCGTCCCAGCCGACCTCGCAGCGCCGATACGGCGCGAAGCCCTCGATCTCGCGTCTCACCCGGAACCGCGAGATCCCGCTGAGCGTGATCATGTACCGCCCGTCCTCGGTCTCGGAAAACGCGGTCAGCCGACCCGCGCAGCCGATCGCATGCAGCTTCTTGCCGTCGCCGCCCGGCCCGTCATAGGGCTGGATCATCCCGATCAGCCGCTCGCTCGTTTTCAGCGTGTCGTCCAGCATCGCCAGATAGCGCGGCTCGAAGATATGCAGCGGCAGCCGCGCCCGCGGCAACAAGAGCGCACCGGGCAGCGGGAAAACCGGGATCGTGTCGGGCAGATCGGCTCTCGAGAACATGACCTGAACGTAGACCGACGCTCCGGTCAGGCAAATATCATCGACGACAGCCTGCGCCGCCCGTTGAGCGCGATCGGGTCCTGCGGTGTCAGCGCGTCGAAGATGGTGAAGAGCTGCGTCTTCGCCGCACCGTCGTTCCACTCGCGGTCGCGCCGGAACAGTTCCAGCAGTTCGTCCACCGCCTCCTGCACCTGTCCGCCCGCATGCAGGGCCTGCGCCAGATCGAACCGCGCCTGGAGGTCGTCGGGGTCCGCCTCGACCCGTGCCTTCAGCTCTGCCGCCGGTCCGGCATCCGCCGCCTGCCGCGCGAGCTGAAGCTGCGCATGCGCCGCCTCCAGTTCCGGCGCGGTGCTGATCCCGGCCGGCGCCCCGTTCAGGATCGCGTCGGCCTGATCCAGATCATCCAGCGCGATATGCGCCCGCACCAGCCCGCCATAGGCCGCCGGATTCTCGGGCTCCTCGCCCAGGATCGCCGCAAAGGTCTGCGCCGCATCCACGGCCGCACCTTCGGCCAGCATCGCCTCGGCCGCCTCCAACGCCTCGCCAAGCCCGCCATCACCGGCCAGCGCCGCCAGCCGGTCCACGAAGTCCTTGACCTGCGACCCAGGCACGGCGCCCTGAAACATGTCCACCGGACGGCCCTGATGGAACGCCACCACCGTCGGAACCGATTGCAACGGCAGACCCTGTTGCACCAGCGCCTGCGCCAATCGCGCGTTCTTGTCGATATCGACCTTGACCAGACGCACCTTGCCGCGCGCCCGGGTCACCTCGGCCTCCAGCATCGGCGTCAGCGTCTTGCAGGGCCCGCACCATTCCGCCCAGAAATCGACGATCACCGGCACCTCGGCCGAGCCGTCCATGACATCGGCCATGAACGACGCCTCGGTCGCGTCCTTGATCAGATCGCCCGGCGGTGCAGCGTCGGCGGATTGTCCTAGTTCCAGCATGCTCGGGCCTCCTTGGGCAGCGTCCTCCGGTAGATGGAGCAGACAGGTTGGGGTTGCAAGGGGGTGAGTGGCGGTCCGGCGGAGCCGGCGAGACGTCCAGTGGACGTTTCGAGCCGCGAACGAGCGGAGCCCCGGCCAGAGCACGGTAGGCCGCGAGCGGACCGCACGATCTGGCCTGGCCTACGACCTGACGTTCGAATGCTGTCCACGGCGCTGATTTCAGGCCGAAGGCTGCCGCGTCATCGCCGACCCGCCCCGGAGGAGAGCGATTTGCCGGCAGCGATAATCGGACCGAGTTCGGTCGAAGTTTGCCGGGAAAAACCGAGCCGTCCAAGGCGCCGGGTGGCCTCCCCGCCGGTCGGCGATGGCGCGGCCCGCTGCAATCCAAGCGATTGTCCCCGCACCCACCCTCAGGGTCGCGCGCGACCCTCGTCACCCTTCGCAGCCAGAGCTACTCTTCCCGATCCCTGCTGCCAGCGCGCGGCGGCACAGGTACATTCGCCGCCAGTCCCGCAAATTCCGACACCTGCTGCATCGACAGTACGAACCAACGCGCGAACTGCGGCCCATAGGTGCCCGCCGCCTCGACCAGCACCGCCCAGTTCGTCTGCACGAAGGCCGTGATCTCGACCCCGTAGGTCGCCGCGATCACGCTCGCCGCGACGCCGGTCCCCAGGGACCCGCCCCAGGCCGCAAGCTTCCACAGCACATTCCGGTTCGCCGCCTTCTGCAGCTCCTTGGCCTCGGCGGTCTCGCTGTCGGCGACACGCTCCTCCAGCTTGCGCAGCCGCGGCCCGATGGTGTCCGCGTCCAGCGACACCGCGACGCTCATCGCATCCTGCGCCGCGACCTCGCCTGCCGGCACCGGCGGCCCGGCCCGGCGGCGGTTGGCGCGCTCGACCAGCAGGTCCACTTCCTTGTGCCCTAGCGTCAGCCCAGGCCCCAGCCGCAGCACATCGCCCAAGGGCACGACGACCTCAGGCGGAAACGCCTCGCCATCCTCGTCCTCGCGCCCCAGCCGGTCGAGATCGCGCAGATCCTCGATGGCCAGATGCAGCATCAGCAGGTCGAGCTCGCCGAACTCCCGGTCAAGTTGATCCTCCAGCGCCCGCGACCGCGCCGCCAGCCGGAAGAACCGGTTCCCCGCCGCGACCGCCAGCGCCGCCGATTTCTCCTTCAGGCGCTCGTGGAGGACCAGCTTCAGCCGTTCCTCGCGCTCCGCCTCCGAGGGGTGGGAGGTGGCGACCTCTAAACGTGCGCCTGCTTCGGAGACCGCAGCCGCCTCGTCGCCACCGACCTCGGGGCGTTCTCCGGGCGGCACCCAGTCTTCCAAATAGGCGAACAATGCCTTTGCCCGCTCGCCGTCATCTTCGATTTCGGCAATCCTTGCGATCTGCGGATCGACGAGTGTCGCTTCAGAATCTCTGAAGCTCAATCCTCCAGCTCTCGGTTGCTCCGCCAGGACATCCATGGCTCGAAGCGGCCGAAGGTCCACTATGGCGGAACTGTTGAGGTCCAGGCGATGCAGGCCCTTTGAGCCAATCAGCGGTGCGATGTCGGTAACATTGGTTCCATCGAGCCACACCGCTATCAACGTGGTCAATCCGGATAGGGCCGAGAGATCGGCAACCTTTGTATCCTCCAGCCTCAACCATCCAAGCCGCTCAAGATCCGAAATTGGAGAAAGGTCGGTTACCTTTGTTCCGCCAAGCCGCAGCGTAGTCAGTGATTTCAGGCTGGAAATCGAAGAAATATCCTCGACGTCTGTTCCACCCAGATCAAGTGTCAACAGTCCGGACAGGCGCGCAATTTCGGGTGGCAGCGAAGTAAGATCTCGGGTGCCTGCATCCGAAGAAAGATTCAACGATCTCGCACCCCCGGCCGACGCCTCAGCAATCAGGCGCCTGGCCAACTCATAGGCATCATCCGCCGCACTCATTCCACACCCTCCTCACCCCGAAGATGGGCCACAGCCAAGAATCGCGCAACCGTTCAAACAGTCCGACAAAACTCCAATGGAAGTCCGACGTTATTCCGACACCGGATTCAAAGATCGAAGGTCGCAAACACCGGGGCGTGGTCCGACGGTTTCTCCCACCCCCGCGCGGCCCGCAGGATGCGGCTGGAATGCCCCGCCCCGGCGATATCCGGCGTGGCCCAGATATGGTCCAGCCGCCGGCCCTTGTCGGCGGCGTCCCAGTCCCGCGCACGGTAGCTCCACCAGCTATAGAGCAGACCCTCGGGGATGTCGGTCCGGGTGACGTCGACCCAGCGTCCGGCCTCCTGCATTTCGGCCAGATGCTCGACCTCGATGGGCGTATGGCTGACGACCTTCAGAAGCTGCTTGTGCGACCAGACGTCGTCTTCGCGGGGGGCAATGTTGAAATCGCCGACGATGACCATCCGCTCGGGCCGCTCGGCGTACCAGTGGTCTCGCATTTCGGTAATGTAATCAAGTTTTTGCCCAAACTTCTCGTTTACCTCGCGGTCCGGCACGTCGCCGCCTGCTGGGATATAGAAGTTGTGGATCACCACCCCGTTTTCCAGCCGGACGGCCACGTGGCGGGCGTGGTTCAGCCCCGCGAAATCCCTGTCACCGATATCCTCGATGGGCAGCTTGGAAAGGACCGCGACGCCGTTATAGCCCTTTTGCCCACGTGCGGCGAAGTGGGTGTAGCCCAGCGCCTGAAACCCCTCGACCGGGATCTTTTCGACCGGCGACTTACATTCCTGCAGGCAAAGGATGTCCGGCGCCTCCTCCTGCAGAAGCTTCAACACCAGCGGCTCGCGCAGCCGCACCGAGTTGATGTTCCAGGTGGCAATCGTAAAGGGCATTTCGCGGGCATCCTGTGCAGTCCACGCGGACCCTAGCCAACCCCGCCGCCCAGCGCCAGCGGAACCCGCTTGGAACTCGTGCCGCCCGGCTGCGTTTTTTGGGGCTTGCCGATGGCCGGCCCAGGCTGCGGGCGCAGGAATATCACCCATCTTCAAACCGTCCTACAAAACCCCTCGCCGCGATGTCTCACCCTCGCAGCGCAGTGCAGGTGCCGCGCCCGGCGACCTTGCGTGCCCGAGGCATCGTCACCACCGTTTCGCCTTCGGCTTCCAGCGCAGCGAAGTAAAGCTCGACCGTCGTGCCCCTGGCTTTTTGGCTGTCGAGCCGCAAAGTGCCACCCGATTGCCTCACGAAACCCAGCACCATCGATAGCCCCAGGCCGGAACCCTGCCCGACCGGCTTCGTGGTGAAGAACGGATCGAACGCCTGCGCCGCCATCTCTGGCGTCATGCCATGGCCGGTGTCGTGCACGGCCAGCCTGACATACACTCCCGGAGCCAGCTCTTCGTCGCCCTGAGCGAAATCAGCACCCAGCACGACGTTGCGCGCCTCGATCGTCAGGCGGCCGCCGTTCGGCATCGCGTCGCGCGCGTTGATCGCTAGATTCAAAACGGCCGTATCCAGCTGGCTGCGGTCAATAAAAATCGGCGCGGTGCCCGGAGATACCCAACAGCACAGCGCGATCGTCTCCGGCATGACGCGGTGCAGCATTGACTCCATCTCGCCGACGAAGGCACCGACATCCTGGCGCCCGGGCTCCAGAAGCGCCCGGCGCCCGAAGGATAATAGCTGCCGGGACAGCGCCCCGCCGCGTTCGGTGGCCATCTTGATCTGGCGCATGCATTCGTCGCGCTCGGCTGCCGAGATATCCTCGTCCAAAAGCTCGGCATTGCCCAGGACCACCGCCAGCAGGTTGTTGAAGTCATGCGCAACCCCGCCGACGAGGTTTCCCAGCGCCTCTTGTTTCTGCGCCTGTGCGATGATCTGGTTGGACCGGCGCAGTTCCTCTTCCTGTTGGGCAAGCCGGGCTTCGATTTCGCCGGCAACCTGCGCTTGCCGCCACCGGTACGCCACGCCCAGACTCGTCGCCATCAGACTCAATAGGAACAACGCCACGGCATTCGCCAACTCGCGCGCGGTCAAACCGACAACCTCGCTGTATTCCAGTCGAAGAACTCTGCCTCCAAAGCTGATCGGTGCCGGCCGGGCATGCGCCAGATGGCGGAAAAAACCTTTCGTCTCGCCGTCCGCCGCACCCGCCCGGTCAAGTGCCAAACCGGGATGACGCTCGTTTCCCAGCAGCAAGCCAACACGCATTTCCCTCCCGTCGACCGCCCCTAAAAGATCTTCGAGAATTTCCACCGGTGTCACACCGACTGCCACCACGCCACGCGTCGTTGGCAGGCCACTCTGATCCGCTGCCGACGCAGCCATTTCGACAGGTGCGATCAACAGCAGACTCACCGGCGCGCCGTTGCTGTCCTGCGACAGCGCCAGCGGACCGGTCAGCATGGTCCGACCCGTTTTGAGGGCACGTTTTGCCAGTTCGAGCCGCTCCGGGTTCGACGCAAGATCGAAGCCGAAAACATGCAGTCGCGCGCGCGCGGGCTCGACCAGCAATACCGGAAACAGTTCCTCGTTTTCTGTTTCGGGAAAGATCGAAAACGCCGGATAGCCCTCGGCGGCAAAACTATCGCTGTTGCGCGCGATGAAACGCTCGACCGACGGCAGGTCGCTACGGCGTAGCGCCGGCATGAACGCAACCGCCCGCAAAGCCCGATCTAACTCTGCATTGGTCGTCTTGCGCATGTAGTTGGCATAGGTGGCTGCATCGATGTGACGCCCCGCCGCCAGAAACCCGGCGGCACCGGCAATCTGATTCTCGATCAGCGACAGGCGCAATTGCAGCGCAGTCGTCAGCGCACCGGCTGTGGCCTGCGCAGCCTCGTTGTGCCTTTGATGCGAGTAATACAATGAGAAAAAAGGCAAAATCAAAGACAGCACAAGACCGAGGCAGGCGGCGGCCAAAAGGGCGCTAGGCCGGGGAAAACGACTTAATCTCATCATCTCGGCGGGGTGTTAATGCAAGCTCCTCAACAAAGAGTTAACGAAACGTCAACCTAGGTTAACGCGCTGGAAATCCGCCGATGAGGACGAAAAAAGCCCGGGCGCGAAGCCCGGGCCAGTCCAACAGGGAGGTGCATGTCATTGCCCGGACATGCGACGGGATCAGTCGCGACTTTAACCTGTCCCTAGAATGCCACTTTGATCTGGATCAGGAAAGTCGGGTATTCCTTACGCGACCAGCCGGTATCCGCCGCTTTCGGTCACCAGCAAGCGGGCATTGGACGGGTCGGGTTCGATCTTTTGGCGCAGACGGTAGATATGCGTCTCAAGCGTATGCGTCGTCACGCCCGCGTTGTAGCCCCAGACCTCGTGCAGCAACACGTCGCGGGCCACCACGCCCTCGGTTGCGCGATAGAGGAACTTCAGGATGTTGGTCTCTTTCTCGGTCAACCGGATTTTCTTTTCATCTTCCGTCAGCAGCATCTTCATCGCCGGCTTGAACGTGTAGGGCCCAAGCTGGAACACCGCGTCTTCCGACTGTTCGTGCTGGCGCAGCTGCGCACGGATCCGGGCCAGCAGAACCGGAAACTTGAACGGCTTGGTGACGTAGTCGTTGGCGCCTGCATCCAGCCCAAGAATCGTGTCGCTGTCGCTGTCATGTCCGGTCAGCATCAGGATCGGGCATTTGACGCCCTGCTTGCGCATCAGCCGGCACAGCTCGCGCCCGTCGGTGTCGGGCAGGCCCACGTCGAGGATCACGAGATCGTAAAGCCCCTCCTTGGCCTTGGTCATCGCCTCGTGGCCGTCTCCGGCCTCGAACACATCGAAATCCTCGGTCATCACCAATTGCTCGCTCAGCGCCTCGCGCAGGTCTTCGTCGTCATCGACCAGCAGGATCTTCTTCAGGTTTGACATCGGCCCAAGCCTCCTTGTGCGTTGGCCGACAAGTGTGCCGTGCGGCGGGCATCGACAAGATTTGCTGCAACCATTTCACGCGCTCGTGTCGACAGCCGGGCATTTGTTTCATATCTGAAGAAGACCCAAGCCCTGCCGCAGGCCGCCCATGTCCCTGACGCCCACGATCCTCGAACAGCTCGCCCGCGCCAGGGCCGATCTGCGCATGGGCCTGCCGGTGGTCCTGACCCATGGTCGCTCTGGTGTGCTTGCCGCCGCGGCCGAAACGCTGACCGGCGACCGGCTGACGGACCTCCGGCAGCTTGGCGATCCGGTCCTTGCCGTCACCGCGCGCCGGGCCGAGACGCTGAAGGCCCGCGCCTATGACGGCGATCTTGCGCGGATCATTCTGCCCGACGACGCCGACATCGCCTGGGTCGCCAATATGGCCGATCCTTCCGACGACCTGACGATGCCACTGAAGGGCCCGCATCGCAGCCAGCGCGACGGCCCGGCCGACCTGCACCGCGCCGCGATCCGGCTGGCGAAATCCGCCCGCCTGCTTCCCGCAATGGTCATGGTGTCGCCCGGCGACGCCCCGGCGCCCGGACTGACCGCCATCGACATCGCCAAGGCCTCCGACGCGCTCGACGCGCTCAGCCCGCTGGAACCCGTGATCAGCGCCCGCGTCCCGCTGCAGGTCTCCGAAGCCGGCCGCCTGCACGTCTTCCGCCCCGAGGACGGCGCCGAAGAGCATTACGCCGTCGAAATCGGCCAGCCGCCCCGCGATGCGCCTGTCCTGACGCGCCTGCATTCGGCCTGCTTCACCGGCGACCTGCTGGGATCGCTGAAATGCGACTGCGGCCCGCAACTGCGCGCCGCGCTCGGCCATATGGGCCGCGAAGGCGCGGGCGTCCTGCTCTACCTCAACCAGGAAGGCCGGGGCATCGGCCTGGCCAACAAGATGCGCGCCTATAGCCTGCAGGACCAGGGTTTTGACACCGTCGAAGCGAATCACCGCCTTGGGTTCGAGGACGACGAACGCGACTTTCGCATCGGCGCCGATATCCTGCGCCGCATGGGGTTTTCGGACGTGCGGCTTTTGACCAACAACCCCGCCAAGGTCGACATGCTGCAGGCCTGCGGGCTGACGGTCACAGAGCGCGTGCCGCTCAAGGCCGGCCTCAACCCGCTGAACGCAAAATATCTCGATACGAAGGCAAAGAAATCCGGACATATTCTTTGAAAGGGGCGGTGCGATGGAAATGTCGAGAAACATTCTGACCGGCGGCTGCTATTGCGGCGCCCTGCGTTACGAAGTGACGGCCAAGCCAGTCTTCAAGGCGCAATGCCATTGCCGCGAGTGCCAGTATTTTTCGGGCGGCGGGCCCAACTATTTCATGGTCATCCCGAACGAGGGATTTGCCTACACGCTCGGCACGCCGGCGACCTTCACCCGTGACGACCTCGAAGCGCCCGTCACTCGCGAATTCTGCCCGGCCTGCGGGACCCACATCACCACGCGGCGGCCGGACATGGCGGCGGCGGTTCTGAAGATCGGCACGCTGAATGACCCGGCCGCCTTCGGGGGGCCGAAGGCGGCGATTTATACCGTGGACTTGCAGCCGTTCCACTCCGTCCCGCAGGACCTGCCCGCATTCGAGCGCCTGCCGGACAGATCCTAGAGCAGAAGACCCTGTGGGTGGCTCGGGTGTCGCGGTTGGCCTGAAGCGGACGTTGCCCACCTAGCGAAGAGCCGGGCCATCGCCGACCCGCGGGGAGGCGACCCGGACTTATGGACGGCTCGATTTATCCCAGCAAAGTCCGAACGACCTCAATCCGATACGCGACGCCAGCAAATCGCCTCCCCTTCGGGACGGGTCGGCGATGGCGCGGCGGGGCTACGCCCCTTGATTCCGCGCCAGAAGACTGGTCGCGAATGGCAACTTCTAGGCCAAAGCCGGTATTGCGATGCACTCACAATCCATCACGCTCTCGCTGGGCATGGCCGCAGAACGTCAGGTGCAACCCCACCTGCAGCCCTGGGCGCGGCGAACCCGGGACACAGGCCCACGACGTCGCGATTGCCCCTATAATCAGCCACTGGCGCGGCAGCCGAGCGCATGTCATGGTCGCCGGCGAACCAACTGGAGATCGCCCCATGTACACCGTCATCGGTGGCGTCCGCAGCCGCGCTTTCCGCGTGCTCTGGATGCTTGAGGAACTTGGCCAGCCCTACTCGCATCTGCCCGCCGCCCCGCGCTCGGACGACGTGCGGGCCCACAATCCGGCGGGCAAGGTCCCTGTCTTGCTGGAGGACGGCACCGCATTGACCGATTCGACTGCCATTCTGACCTATCTCGCGGACAAACACGGCGCGCTGACCTTTCCCGCCGGCACTCTGGAGCGCGCCCGCCAGGACGGTCACACTCAGTTCCTGCTGGATGAATTCGACGCGCTCCTGTGGACCGCCTCGCGCCACAGTTTCATCCTGCCCCAAGAGTTGCGCGTTCCTGCGATCAAGGACACGCTCAGGCACGAATACAAGACCTCGCTCGACCGGCTGACGGAACGCGTGGGCGACGGCCCCTTCCTGATGGGTGAGACCCTGACCGTGCCCGACATCATCGCCTGCCATTGCAGCGGCTGGGCAGTGGCGGCGAAATTCCCGATGCCTGCGGATGCGCTTGACGCGTACTTCACACGCCTGCGCGACCGGCCGGCCTACCGGCGGGCTCGGTCGCTGTGACAGAGGTGCGCGCCTTCCCGGGCCTCATGGGCCTGCGCCACTTTCCGCGCTGCCGGTTGTAAGGGCGCCGCCGCATATCCAGAAAGGTTTGCGCCTTCAAGAAGCGGCCGGGCCAGCGTCACCCTTCGGGCGTCTTCATATGCACCACCCGCTGCGGGTAGGGAATTTCGATGCCGTGGTCCTGCAACGCGTTCCAGATCAGGAATAGCACGTCCGAACTGTACTTGTTCTTGCCGTCGTCGATGCCGTTGACCCAGAACTCCACCGCGAAATCCACCCCCGACTCGCCGAATCCGCGCAATTCGCAATCGGGCGGGAACGGATCGTCGAGAACGTCGGGATGCGTGGCCACCGCCGCCTCGACGATGCCGGGAACCAGATTGATGTCAGTGTCGTAGCTGACCGAAAACGGCGCCTCGTACCGGTTGGCCGAACCGCTGTCGGAATAGTTCACCACACGGGTGACGATGAAATCCTCGTTCGGCACGACGATCCAGCGGCCGTCGAAGGTTTCGAGGATGATCGCCCGGGCGGTCATCTTCAAAATGGTGCCGGCCTCGCCGCCATCGAGTTCGACGTAGTCGCCGACCGTCGCCTGACCTTCCAACAGCAGGATCACGCCCGAGATGAAGTTCGACGCGATCTTCTGCAGACCGAACCCAAGGCCCACGCCGATCGCACCGCCCAGAACGGCAAGCGAGGTCAGCGAAACGCCCATGATGTTCATCAGAATCAGGAACGCCGCGCCGAAGATCGCGATTTCCGCGGCCTTGACCGCCAGCTGCCGCGTCGCGGGCCGCATCTCTTTCTGGCCCTCGATATAGCTGGCCGATTGCGTGTTCGACCAGCGCCCAAGCCAGAAGATCACACCGCCGAGGACCAGGAACTTGACCAACCACAGAAGGTCGAAGGACAGGTTTCCCAGCGGCACGACGGTTGCTTCCAGCCGCGCCGCGACCGGACCCAACAGCCCAAGCGCATAAAGCGCCGCCACCGGGACCAGGACGAAGCGCCCCAGCAGTTTCAGGAACGGCTCGGTGACGATGTCGCGCACCAGGGCGCGGGCGGCGAGAAACAGAAACACCCGCTTGCCGAAGGCGATCACCGCGCCGCTGTCGAACAGCGACCGGACGATCTGTTCGCCGATCCCGGTAAAGGCGTAGGCCAGAAGAGGCAGCAGAAGCGGCAGAAAGGTCGACAGGAAACGCCGTGCGGTGGCAAGGATCGTATCCTTGCCGTCGGGTGGTGTCAGCAAACGCCTCAGCCAGGGCTGCACGCGGCGGTTCACCAGCCACGCCGCGGCGAAAGCCACCAGGAGCAGTGCAAATTGCGACCAGGCCGCGGGGCTCAGCAGCCAGCTTTCGGCGATCTCCCGCCCCTGGCGCAGATAGTCCAGCAGGATTTGCAGTATTTCAGGTTGACCGTCCATTGATGTCCCTTGCCGTGCCGCCCCGCGCACGGCATCGGTGTTGCACCGATCCGCGCTGCCTGACAAGGTTTCGTCCGATGTCAGAGCAAGAAACCCCGATCTGCCCGCTTTGCCGGCGCCCGATTCCGCCCGGCGCGCGGCAAAGCCTGCATCATCTGGTGCCGAGGCTGCGCGGCGGTCGCTGCGGGCCAACGGTCCTGCTGCACCAGATCTGCCACAACGAGATCCATGCCACCCTGACCGAGTCGGACCTTGCCCGCAGCTATTCCAGCATCGAAGCCCTGCGCGCCCATCCGCGGCTGGCGAAGTTCGTCGCCTGGGTGGCGAAACGCCCGCCGGGCTTCCATTCGAAGACGCCGGGTCCGCGCCGCAAGCGCTGAACCGCGACGCAACGCCCTCCGGACAGCCGCCTGCCGCGGTGGGATCGGGGCGAGATCAGAACATTCCCTTGATCGCAGTCACGTGGCCGGCATCCGCCCCCAGCGCATCTTCGCACAGGGTGGCCACGAACGGCTCCAGCTCGCTGCGCGGCACCACCGCGTCCACCAGGCCAAAGCGCATCGCCTCGTCGGAATTCAGCTTTGCACCGCCCATCAGAATGAGCTTGGCCCGCGCCGGACCGATCAGGGCCGCCAGCCGTCGCGGGTCCGACGGCTGGGGCAGGAATCCCAGCTTCATCACCGGGTAAAAGAAATGCGTCTCCGGCACGCAGACCCGCAGGTCGCAGGCCAGCGCCATGCCGAAGGCGCCCCCCGCCAGCGTGCCGTTCAGCGCAGCCACCGTCAGGCACGGCAGCGCAGCGACCGCGCCCGACAACCGTTCCCACACGGGGTCCGTCGCCAGCCCCGCCTGTGCCTCGACCAGATCCATGCCGGCCGAAAAAACCTTGCCCTCGCCGGAAATGACGAAGGCCTGCGCCTTGCCTGCGGCCTCCTCGGCGGTCTCGGCCAGCCTTGTCAGCATGGCGCGGGTCAGCGAATTCGCCTTCTCCGGCCGGTTCAGCCGCACGTGCCAAAGCGCACCCTCCTGCGACACCTCGATCATGCCAGCCCCACCCGTGTGCGGATCCCTTCATCCCGCAGGGAAATCTCCTGGCCGAGAAAGTCGTCGGCCTGCGACGAGCACATCCACACCAGCGCCCGGGCGGGCCAGTCCGGCGGAATGTGATCCGACCAGTCAAGCCGCGACACCGGGTTGACCCCGCTTGCCTTTATCTCGCGCTGCATCTGCGTCGCCACCGTGCCGGGCGACAGCCCCATCGCCCGAACACCTTGCGCAGCATATTCCTTGTCGGCGCATCGCGTCAGCATCGCCGCCCCGGCCTTTGAGGCGCAGTAATGCGACCAGGCTTCGACCGGCCCATGCGCCGCACCGGAAGAGACGGTCAGAATCGTGCCGCCCCCGGCGGCCACCATCACCGGCAACGCGGCCCGCATTCCATGGTAGACGCCCTTGAGGTTGACGTCGATCGCATGCCCCCACCCCTCGGGGTTGGAGAACGCCAGATGTGCAATCGGTTCGATCACACCGGCATTGTTCACCAGAACGTCGAGGGATCCGAATGCCTCGACACAGGCGCCCACCGCCGCCTCGACCTCCCAATACCGGCTGACATCGCAGGGGATCGCCATCGCCGACGGGCCGATCTCGCCCGCGAGATCCGCAATCGCCTCGCGTCCGCGCGCGACCAAGGCCACATTGGCCCCGGCCGCCGCGAACGCCCGCGCCGTTTCGGCGCCGATGCCGCGGCTCGCCCCGGTGATCAGCACCGCCCTGCCCGTCAAATCCATATCTCATGCCTCCTGATGTACCGACTCGCACCATGGCGTGGTTGAACGGGTCAGGAAAGTCTCACCTTGACCCCGCCCGCGCAGGCGCAGAAGTTGATTACATTCGAATTTGACCCGGAAGGTTACAATGACACACAGGACCGCCCTTTGCGGCACCACAGCATTCCTGCTTGCATCCGCCAGCTTCGCCCAGGCCGAAATCACCGGCGCCGAGGTATGGGCCAACTGGCAGTCCGCTGCCGAAAGCATGGGCCAGACGCTCACCCCCGGCAGCCAGACGCAGGCGGGCGACACGCTGACGATCAGCGATCTGCAGATTTCAATGCCGTTCCCCGAAGGCAGCGTCGAGGGGTCCATTGCCATGGTCGAGTTCGTCGACCGCAGCGACGGCACCGTGGCGATTTCCATGTCGCCCAGCTACGATATGTCGGTGTCGGTCGATCCCGAGTTCGACGAGCCGGTGAACGTCGGACTGCAGGTCACCCAAGAGGGTCTGTCGATGATTGCCTCCGGCGGTGACGGCGAGGTGGTCTATGATTTCCTTGCGCCCTCGATGACGATATCCGTCACGGATTTCGAGGCTGACGGCGAAGCCCTGGACATGGTGCTAGAGGCCGCGCTGATCGACATGGACGGCAAATACGTCGTCACCGAAGGCGACAACCCGAACGTTTCGACCATGCTCGCCGCCACCCAGATGACCGTTGACGTGGACGTCAAGGAACCCGGCGGCGACGGCAGCTTTGTCATGAAGCTCGACTATGCCGATCTGACCGCGGAATCCACCGGCTCTATGCTGATGATGGCGAACCCCGGCGATCTGTCGGCGATGCTGGCCGACGGGCTGGCGACGGCCACCAGCATGGCACACGGACCCGCCACGTTCGAGGTCAATTTTCAGGACGCTTCCGAAATGTTCGCGCTGTCCGGCTCGGCAGAGACCGGCGAGTTCGACGTGGCGCTGGACGCCGAGGCGCTTGGATATTCCTTCGGCAACACCGGGCTGGCGGTGGCCATGTCCGGATCGGAGATCCCGCTGCCCGAGGTCGCCTTCGGACTCGGCGAACTGGGCTTCGGCATCCTGATGCCCACGCAGCCCAGCGACACGCCCGGCGAGTTCGGTCTTGGAATCGTGCTGGGCGATCTGTCGGTCAGCGACATGATCTGGTCGATGATCGATGCCGGAGGCCAGCTGTCGCACGATCCGGCGACGCTGGTGGTTGACGTCTCGGGCCAGGCGAACTGGCTCTTCGACATCTTCAATCCCGAATCGGCGATGGAGGTCGAGGCGGATATGCCGGCCGAGCTGCACTCGCTCGACCTCAATGAGCTTGTGTTGCGTCTGGCGGGCGCCGAACTCACCGGCACCGGCGCCTTCACCTTCGACAACGCCGACCTGGAAACCTTCGACGGGATGCCGGCCCCCACCGGATCCATCGACCTGCAACTGGTCGGTGGCAACGGCCTGCTCGACACGCTGGTCGCCATGGGGTTGGTGCCCGAAGATCAGGCGATGGGTGCGCGTATGATGATGGGCCTCTTTGCCCGGCCCGGCGACGGCGAGGATACGCTGGTGTCGAAAATCGAGGTCGACGGCGCCACCGGTGCGATCTCGGCCAACGGTCAGCGGCTGCAGTAGCCGGCCCGCGACTCCGTAAAGGCGGCCCCATCGGGCCGCCTTTTTCGTGCGTGCAGAAGATTGTCTGGGATCACTGCCTGGGCTGATCCTTCGGCGATGGCGGCGGCGTCAAGGGCACCGTGCTGCACGTCGAGATCCCGCCGAAGCAGCCATAGCGGGACCCCTGTAACGACAGCTCGTAATTGACCCCAGCGCCCGGCTCGCTTTCGGGCGTGACCGGCACAGTCGGAACGGTCAGGACAAAATCAGCCTGCTCTTCGAAGATCACCACGAAATCCGACCCGCCGAACTTGAAATTCGCAAACTCCCAACCCTTCTCGGCCATGGCGCCTTCGGCGACCCAGTCGCGCCGGTCGATGCCGGAAACCTGCGCCATGCCCATCGGCGAGATCACCACAAGCCCGTGGTCGGCCGTCTCCATGCCGATCACCATCCGTGTCTGGCCGAATTGCCAGTCTGCGGTGTCGCGGGGGTCATAGTAGCCGGGACTCTGGTCGCCGAAATCGGCCTTCCAGCCGGATTTCAGACGCACGGCGGACTGGAAATGCCGCAGATACACGATCCGCCCGGCCACCGGCACATGCAGCCTGTGATAGTTATTCACGTCCAGGAACTGGTGCGTCCAGGTGCCTCCGTCAAAGCGACTCGGATCGATCGACCCGAAGGTCTCGAGCACCGTCTCGCCCGGCTCGCCCAGGATGAATTCATGCACATCGTTGTACATCTTGCCTTTGATCAGCATGCCGGATTGCGCGACCGTGTCGTAATCGGTGATCAGACGGCCGTCTTCGCTGATCGGCCACCACCCGGCCGAGGTCGAGTCGCCGATCGACACCACGGTCAGCGGATCGTTGAATCCCTCGACAGGGCGGGACCCGGCGGGAAACTTGTCGTCGCAAAGTTCGCGGACGAAGAAATCCTGAAACGTTTCGTATGTCGGCTCCGTCGATCCCGCCCCGCAATACCAGTCTCCGAAATAGGGATCCGAGGTGAACTCCGGCACGTATCGCGCCGATTCTTTGGTCTCGAGGAACATGCCCCATTCCTCGGCCACATTGCGCAGCCACTGCGAAAACGCGTCTTCGGTGAACTGGATCTGCCCGCGCGGGTCCGTCGTCAATTGCCGGTCGACCAGGAAATAGCTGTAGCTGAGCAGGTCGAGGATGTTCCAGTTGCAGTAATTCGACCCGTCCATTCCGATCCGGGTGCTGAAGCCCTGTTCCCCCTTCCACACGGTTGTGTCGATGTTTCTCGGGTCATAGGTGACCAACGCGTCGATGAAGTCGTAGTAGTCGTCCAGCGTTGCGACGGGATTTGTCTTTGGATCGGAATTAACGAGCTGCCCCAGCGCAATCGAACCGGTCAGTGCCGTTTTCAGCCCATCGTCCTCGTCCACCAGCCTGATCAGCTTCTCCGTCGCCGACTGCCGTTCGACCGGCTCGCAGGTGTCCTGCGCCCAGACGCCGCCGCCAATGATCCCCCCCAAAGCCAGCGCAGCTGCGCCACGTCGAAGATACACGAAATCCATCAAATCCCCCCACTTTCAATACCTTGCGCGCAAGGTGATACCCCGTTTGCCCATACGTATTCTAACACGCCGGGGCAAGGCTCTCAACGCCAGCGTGTCCTTGAGTGGACGTTGTGCAGCCGGCATTTACGCTCGGCGCATTGCCGCGGGGTGCATTCGCTGTTGCCCAGCCGGCACAACCGTGTCCCCGCCGCTTGCGAACCGGACCACGATGTTGCCGCAGGACGGCCTGGTGCCATCCGCAAGGTGATCGCGTTTCGGCCCGAAGCGCGTGACTCACCCCGCGCACGTACCGGACGCGGATACCGGACCCATGGAATTCGGGCCTGCCGACGAGGCTTTCATCCCCGGAAAACACCCGGCAACGGCCACCGCTCGGTGCCTGGAAAAACCCGCGTGAATCCGGCGTCTTTTTTCGCACCTGCAGCGCGTTTTTTGCGCGCAATCGGTCGCACCTTCGGTAAGCCTTTGAAACTTTTCATTTTCGTCAGCCAACCACCGTTGCCAAGCCTGTTGCGGGCCGAAACCACCTCTGCTAGACCGGCGCCGATTTGGACGGGGTGGCGGGTTCGGCACCTCGTTTATGCTGCCCAAGGCCGTACTCTCACGGCCGAGACCGGGCTTTAGACATCGGAAGGACGGACGTGTCCGAGACAGCTTCGATCTCTGCCGGCATCGCCGCACGCTACGCAACGGCCATTTTCGAGTTGGCCAAAGAGGAAAACTCTCTGCCCACGTTGGAAACCGACCTGGACGCACTGGAAACCGCAATGGGTGAAAGCCCGGACCTGCGGTCGCTGATCGCCTCGCCGATCTACACGCGCGACGCGCAAGGGGCCGCGATTACCGCGATTTCGCAGAAGATGGGCCTGTCGGGCGTGTTGACCAATACGCTGGCGCTGATGGCCTCGAAACGGCGTCTGTTCGTGCTGCCGCAACTGGTGCGCGCCCTGCGCGGGCTGATCGCCGACGACAAGGGCGAGGTGACCGCCGACGTTACGGCCGCCAAGGCGCTGACCAAGGCGCAGACCGACAAGCTGGCCGCATCGCTCAAGGCGTCGGTGGGCAAGGATGTGAAGATCAATATGGCCGTCGATGAAAGCCTCATCGGCGGTCTTGTCGTTAAGGTGGGCTCGAAGATGATCGATACGTCGATTCGCTCGAAGCTTGCAAACCTCCAGAATGCAATGAAAGAGGTCGGATAGATGGCGATCCAAGCTGCTGAAATTTCTGCGATCCTGAAGGACCAGATCAAGAACTTCGGTCAAGAGGCCGAAGTTGCCGAGGTCGGCCGTGTGCTGTCGGTCGGCGACGGGATTGCCCGGGTCTATGGCCTCGACAACGTGCAGGCCGGCGAGATGGTCGAGTTTCCCGGTAACATCATGGGCATGGCGCTGAACCTCGAAGCCGACAATGTCGGCGTCGTGATCTTCGGGTCCGACCGCGACATCAAAGAGGGCGACACCGTCAAGCGGACGAACTCGATCGTGGACGTGCCCGCGGGCGATGCGCTTCTCGGCCGTGTGGTCGACGGTCTCGGCAACCCGATCGACGGCAAGGGCGAGATCAAGGCTGCCGAGCGCCGCGTTGCGGACGTTAAGGCCCCCGGCATCATTCCGCGCAAATCGGTGCACGAGCCGATGGCGACCGGCCTGAAATCGGTCGACGCGATGATCCCGATCGGCCGTGGCCAGCGGGAACTGATCATCGGCGACCGCCAGACCGGCAAGACCGCCGTGGCGCTGGACACCATCCTGAACCAGAAGTCCTACAACGAGGCCGCGGGCGACGACGAAAGCAAAAAGCTCTACTGCGTCTACGTGGCTGTCGGTCAAAAGCGGTCGACCGTGGCGCAGCTTGTCAAGAAGCTCGAGGAATCCGGCGCCATCGATTATTCCATCGTCGTCGCCGCCACCGCGTCTGACCCGGCGCCGATGCAGTTCCTGGCGCCTTATTCGGCCTGCGCGATGGCCGAATACTTCCGCGACAACGGCCGCCATGCGCTGATCATCTTCGACGACCTGTCGAAACAGGCGGTGTCGTACCGTCAGATGTCGCTCTTGCTGCGCCGCCCGCCGGGGCGTGAAGCGTATCCGGGCGACGTGTTCTATCTGCACTCGCGCCTTTTGGAACGGTCGGCCAAGCTGAACGAAGACAACGGCGCTGGCTCGCTGACCGCCCTGCCGATCATCGAAACCCAGGGCGGCGACGTGTCGGCCTTTATCCCGACCAACGTGATCTCGATCACCGACGGACAGATCTTCCTGGAAACCGAACTGTTCTACCAGGGTATCCGCCCGGCGGTGAACACTGGTCTGTCGGTGAGCCGGGTGGGCTCGTCCGCCCAGACGTCTGCGATGAAATCGGTGGCTGGCTCGGTCAAGCTGGAACTGGCGCAGTACCGCGAGATGGCGGCCTTCGCGCAGTTCGGGTCCGACCTCGACGCCGCGACCCAGCAGCTTCTGAACCGGGGGGCGCGCCTGACCGAGTTGATGAAACAGCCGCAGTATTCGCCGCTGACCAATGCCGAGATCGTCTGCGTGATCTACTCGGGCATCAAGGGGTATCTCGACAAGATCGAGGTGTCGGATGTGGGCCGGTTCGAACAGGGCCTGCTGGGGCATCTGCGCGGCAAGCACCAGGACCTGTTGGACGATATCACGGTCAACGACCGCAAGGTCTCGGGCGACCTGGAAGACAAGATCAAGGCCGCGATCGACGCCTTCGCCGCCGATTTCGCCTAAGCCTTGAGGGATCGCAGGTAGATGCCAAGCCTTAAGGACCTGAAAAACCGGATCGAGTCGGTCAAGTCGACCCGCAAGATCACCAAGGCCATGCAAATGGTGGCCGCCGCGAAACTGCGCCGGGCGCAGGAAGCCGCGGAAGCCTCGCGGCCCTATACCGAGCGGTTCAATGCCGTGATGGCAGGGCTTTCCGCCGGTGCCAAGACCAGCGGTCAGGGCCCGCTCCTGCTGACCGGGACGGGCAGCGATCAGACCCATCTGCTGGTCGTCATGACGGCAGAGCGCGGCCTGTGCGGTGGCTTTAACTCGTCGATCGTGCGGCTGGCCCGGGCAAAGATCGCCGAGCTGCTGGCTGCGGGCAAGACGGTCAAGATCCTGACCGTCGGCAAGAAAGGCCGCGAACAGCTCAAGCGCGACTATGCCGACCATTTCGTCGACCACGTGGACCTGAGCGAGGTCAAGCGGATCGGGTATGCGAACGCACAGGACATCGCCAAGCAGGTGCTCGACCGGTTCGATGCGGGTGAATTCGACGTCGCGACGATCTTCTTTGCCGCCTTCAAGTCGGTGATCGCGCAAGAGCCGACCGAGGTGCAGATCATCCCGGCCTCGTTCGACACCGATGACGCCGGAGGTGCCGGGTTCTACGACTACGAACCGGGCGAACAGGAAATCCTCGAGGTACTGCTGCCGCGCGGCGTGGCGACGGCGATCTTCTCGGGCCTTCTGGAAAACGGCGCCTCCGAGCAGGGCGCGCGGATGTCGGCGATGGACAATGCGACACGCAACGCGGGCGAGATGATCGACAAGCTGACGATCCAGTTCAACCGCTCGCGCCAGGCCGTCATCACCAACGAGCTGATCGAAATTATCTCGGGCGCCGAGGCGCTCTAAGGAACCGGAGACTAAGACATGGCAAACGCGAAAGGCAAAGTGACCCAGGTCATCGGCGCCGTCGTCGACGTACAGTTCGACGATCACCTGCCCGAAATCCTCAACGCGCTGGAAACCGACAACCACGGCAACCGGCTGGTTCTGGAAGTGGCCCAGCATCTGGGCGAAAACACCGTGCGCACCATCGCCATGGACTCATCCGAGGGTCTGGTTCGCGGGCAAGAGGTGGTCGACACCGACGGCCCGATCACCGTGCCGGTTGGCAGCGCGACGCTGGGCCGGATCATCAACGTCGTAGGCGAGCCCGTGGACGAGGGCGGCCCCGTGGAGGCCGACGAAAAGCGCGCCATCCACCAGCCGGCGCCCGAGTTTGCCGAACAGTCGACCGAATCGGAAATCCTGGTGACCGGCATCAAGGTCGTGGACCTGCTGGCGCCCTACGCCAAGGGCGGCAAGATCGGCCTCTTCGGCGGCGCCGGCGTGGGCAAGACCGTGTTGATCATGGAACTGATCAACAACATCGCCAAGGTGCACTCGGGCTTTTCGGTCTTCGCCGGGGTGGGCGAACGGACCCGCGAGGGCAACGACCTGTATCACGAGATGATCGAATCCAACGTGATCAAGCCCGACAACCTGCCGGAATCCCAGGTGGCGCTGGTCTATGGCCAGATGAACGAGCCTCCGGGCGCCCGCGCCCGGGTGGCGCTGACCGGCCTGACGCTCGCCGAACAGTTCCGCGATGCCTCCGGCACCGACGTTCTGTTCTTCGTCGACAACATCTTCCGCTTCACCCAGGCGGGGTCAGAGGTGTCGGCGCTGCTGGGCCGGATCCCCTCGGCCGTGGGCTATCAGCCGACACTGGCCACCGACATGGGCGCGATGCAGGAACGCATCACCTCGACCAAGGCGGGGTCGATCACGTCGATCCAGGCCGTGTACGTGCCCGCCGACGACCTGACCGACCCGGCGCCGGCCACGACCTTCGCCCACCTCGACGCCACCACCGTGCTGTCGCGCGCAATCTCGGAACTGGGCATCTACCCCGCCGTGGACCCGCTCGATTCGACCTCGCGCCTGATGGACCCCGCCGTCGTGGGGCAGGAACACTATGACGTGGCCTTCCAGGTGCAGGGCATCCTGCAACGCTACAAGTCACTGCAGGACATCATCGCGATCCTCGGCATGGACGAACTGAGCGAAGAGGACAAGCTGACCGTGGCCCGCGCCCGCAAGATCCAGCGCTTCCTCAGCCAGCCCTTCGACGTGGCCAAGGTGTTCACCGGTTCCGATGGCGTGCAGGTGCCGCTGGACGTCACGATCGACTCGTTCAAGCGTGTCGTGGCCGGTGAGTTCGACCACCTGCCCGAGGCCGCCTTCTACATGGTCGGCGGTATCGACGAAGTGGTCGCCAAGGCAGAGCGCATGGCTGCGGAAGCGGCCTAGATCACTGATCGCAATCCCGGATCCCGGGGCCAAACTGCGCCGGATCTGAGATTACTTCGAAGGAGCCGACATGGCCGATACACTGCAATTCGACCTGGTGTCCCCCGAACGCATGCTGGCATCGATGCCGGCGCGAGAGGTGCAAATCCCCGGATCCGAAGGCGACATGACGGCGATGCCGGACCATATGCCGGTGATCACGACACTGCGCCCCGGCATTCTGCGGGCGACCGGCGCCGACGGGACGCAGGAATTCGTGGTCTCGGGCGGGTTCGCCGAAGTCACGGCGACAAGCGCCTCGGTCCTGGCGGAAAACGCCGTGCCGCGATCAGAGGTGACGCCGGATTTCCTGGAAAAGCTGCGCAAGGAGGCCGAAGAGGCCCATGCCCAGGCCGCGCCCGAGGTGCAGGACCACACCGCCAAGGCGCTGGCCGATCTGGCGCATCTGGCAGATCAGATGGTCTGACACGCGCCAAGACATGTCTGTGACAAATCTGGAAACAGCCCGGCCGCTCGCACCGGGCTGTTTCCATTTTGCTACCAAAGTTTCGCCTTATTGCGTATTTAAGGTTCCGGCGGCGAGGACCCGATGAAACGTTTGCGTAACTATCTTGTCGGAGTGGATCAGGGCAGCTCGGTCCTGTTTTCCGATTTCGAGAACGACGGCAAGATGTGGGCCGGGGACGGACCGCGCACGCGGCGCCGCAAGGTCAAGTTCAGCGAAACCTTCCGCTCGCCGCCGTCGGTGCAGGTGACGATGTCGATGTTCGACCTGGATCACAAGACCAACCAGCGCGCCGACATCACCGCCGAAAAAATCACCGAGGCGGGGTTCGACATCGTGTTTCGAACGTGGGGCGACAGCCGCATCGCCCGGGTCAGGGCCGACTGGATGGCGATCGGCGAGTTGAAGGACGAGGATGAATGGGACCTCTATTGAGGGCGTCCACTGCCGAAATCTGCGCCTACGCGCGCTTTTTTTCTTTCGGTTGAAAGGCGACCCGTCGTTCGGACACCCGCTCGGGCCGACAGGCCGAGCCGCGTATCTGGACGAAGAGAAAGCCAAGAACTCGTATCAGATCCGCGCGTAGGTGCCCTCGTAGATCGGCCCCAGCGTGTCGGTCTCGAACAGCGACGAGACGGACGTACCGTTCCAGATGTTCATGATCGCCTGCGCGAAGATCGGCGCGGTCGGGACGATGCGGATGTTCCGGGCCGTCCGCACGGCTTCGGTCGGCTCGATCGTATCGGTGATCACCAGGCTCTTCATCACCGACTCGGTGACACGGCCGATGGCGGGACCGCTGAGCACGCCGTGGGTGATGTAGGAATGAACCTCCTTCGCACCGTTCTGGGTCAGCACCTCGGCCGCCTTGCAAAGCGTGCCGGCGGTGTCGATGATGTCGTCGACGATGATGCAGGTCTTGCCGCTGACTTCGCCGATGACGGTCATCTCGGCCACTTCGCCCGGTTTTTCACGGCGTTTGTCGACGATGGCCAGGGCACAGCCGATCCGCTTGGCAAGCTCCCGCGCGCGGGCGACACCACCCACGTCCGGCGACACCACCGTCACGTCCTGCAGCTTGCCCTTGAACTGGTGCTCGATGTCGAGCGCAAAGACCGGCGAGGCATAAAGGTTGTCGACAGGGATATCGAAAAAGCCCTGAATCTGCGCGGCATGCAGATCCATCGTCAGCACCCGCTCGATCCCGGCGCCCGAGATCATGTTGGCGACCAGCTTGGAACTGATCGGCGTGCGCGCCTTGGTGCGGCGGTCCTGCCGGGCGTAGCCGAAATAGGGGATCACGGCAGTGATCCGCGCCGCCGACGACCGGCGCAGGGCATCGGCGATGATCAAAAGCTCCATGACGTTGTCGTTCGCCGGGTTCGAGGTTGGCTGGATGATGAACATGTCCTCGCCGCGGACATTCTCGAACACTTCGACGAAGATCTCGCCATCGTTGAAACGTTCCACGCGGGCATCCACCAGGTCGACACTGATGCCGCGATGCATCGACATGCGGCGGGCGACGGCGTTGGCGAGCATGCGGTTGGCGTTGCCGGAGATCAGCTTCGGCTCGTTCAGGGCAGGCATGGGGCAGCAGGATCCTTCGGACGGGCACAGATGACGGAATCGTGACGTTGACACCGATTACCACCCCGGTACGGTCTTGCAAACATTGCGGAACAGGGAAGCGGCCAGATGCCCCACATAGATTATTTTTTTGCAACGGTGTCCCCCTTCACCTACATCGCCGGGACACGCCTGGAAGAGATCGCGGCGCGCCATGGCGCGACGGTCACGTACAAGCCGCTCGACATCATCGCGCTCTTCGGCCGGACGGGCGGCGTACCGCCCAAGGACCGGCACCCGTCGCGCCAGGAATACCGGCTGCAGGAACTGAAACGTCAGGCGACCAAGGCGGGCGCGGCGATCAACCTAAAGCCGGCGTTCTGGCCGACCAATCCGGCGCCGTCGTCCTATGCGATCATCGCGGCGCAAAAGGCGGGTGGGGGCGACCTGGGGGCGCTGGTCCACAGCTTCACGACCGCCTGCTGGTCGGGTGAGCGCAACATCGCCGAGGATGACGTGGTCCGCGACTGCCTGACCGCGGCGGGGTTCGATCCGTCTCTGGCGGATACCGGCATGCTGGCGGGGGCAGAGGAATATACCGCCAACCTGGAAGAGGCGGTGAACCGCGGCGTGTTCGGCGCGCCGTTTTACATCACCGACACGGACGAGCGGTTCTGGGGCCAGGACCGGCTGGACGATCTGGATCTGCACCTGTCGGGCAAGATCTGATGCCCATCGCCCTCAGGGGCGGGACACGGACGTTTTGGCGGACATGGGGCAGCGGCCCGCCGCAGGCCCTGTTGCTGCATTGCTCGCTTGCGCATTCCGGGGTGTGGGACGGGCTGGTGCGGCGGCTGGACATTCCGGCGGTGGCTTTCGACGCACCGGGCCATGGCCAGTCCGGGCCGCTGGACCAAACCCTGGATTATCAGGTGCAATGTCTGCGGGTGACCGAGGATTTTCTTGGCCGGGAACCGATGGATGTGATCGGCCATTCCTTCGGCGCAACGGTGGCACTGCGGCTGGCGGCCGAACGGCCACAGGCCGTACGGCGGTTGGTTTTGATCGAACCGGTGCTCTTTGCAGCGGCGCGGGGGGCACCGGTGTTCGAGTCCCATGTCGCTGCGTTCCGGCCCTTCGCCGAGGCGCTTCAAGCCGGAAATCCCGTGCTGGCCGCGCAACGGTTCACCGCGATGTGGGGTGCTGGCGTGGCTTGGGACCAGATGCGCGTGGCGCAGCGTCAGGCGCTGGTCGACCAGATCCACGTCATCCCGGCCCAGAATGGATCGCTTTTCGAGGATAACGCAGGGATGCTCGCGCCCGGCCGCCTGGAGGCGATCGCCGCTCCGACACTCCTCCTTGCCGGCAGCGCCTCGCCCGCCATCGTGCACGCGATCCAGGATGTTCTGCAGACGCGCCTGCGGATGACCGCCCGTCAGGTCGTGCCGGACGCCGGGCATATGCTGCCGATCACGCATGCCGCAGAGGTGGCCGACGCCATCGCGCCGTTCCTCAGCCGCTGATCAGCTCAAGATAGCGGTCGATATCCTCGGGCGTCGTACACCAGCTGCAGACCAGCCGCGCGCCGAGCTGGTCCTCGGGCGGACCGTCGAGCGTGGCGTTCATCGGCATGAAATAATACGTCGCGCCGCCGTCGAATGCCGCCTGATGCCGGCCACGGGGCATCTGGGCAAAGATCATGTTGGCGTCGGCGGGGTGCATCAGCGAGGCGTCTGGGATCCCGGCCAGGCCCTCGGCCAGGCGCTTTCCCGCGGCGTTGGCGTCGCGGGCCATGGTAAGCCACAGGTCGTCCTGCAGATAGGCCTGCATCTGCGCGCTGAGGAACCGGTGCTTGGAAAACAGATGCCCGCCCCGCTTACGCCGCAGCTCGAACTCCCACGCCTTGGCCGGATCGAAGATCACCACCGCCTCGACCGCCATCAACCCGTTCTTGGTGCCGCCGAAGCTCAGCACGTCGACGCCGGCCTTCCACGTCATCTCGGCGGGCGAGGCGTTGGTGGCGACCAGCGCGTTGGCGAAACGCGCGCCGTCGAGGTGGACGGGCAGGTCCCAGTCCTTGGCGATAGCGGCCAGCCCGGCGATTTCGGCCACGGTATAGACGGCGCCGAACTCGGTCACGTTGGTGATCGAGACCATGCCGCGCTGAACATTGTGCACGCCGACGGGGGCGGCACCCTGCAGCTTGGCGTTCAGATCCGCGGGGTCGATCTTTGCGTGGTTCCCGTCCAGCAGCACCAGCTTCGAGCCGCCGGTGTAGAACTCCGGCGCGCCGCATTCGTCGACCTCGATATGGGCGTGTTCATGGCAATAAACCGCGCCCCAGGGCGGACAGAAGGTCGCCAGAGACAGCGCGTTTGCCGTCGAGCCGGTCGAGACGAGATAGACCGCGGCCTCGGGCGCCTCGAATATCTCGCGGATGCAGTCGCGCACCTCGCCCATGATCGGATCGGCACCATAGGACGGCGCAAAGCCCTCGTTGGCCTTTTGTAGGGCGTCCATGACCTTGGGATGCGCGGGCGAGGCGTTGTCGGAGGCGAAGTTCATGAGGTGTCGTCCCGGGTTCTGTCGCGACCAGAAATCACATCGGCCGGCAAGTGGCAATCGGCGCGGCTCAAAGCGGGCCGTCGATCACATAGTCTTC
Organism: Rhodobacter sp.; assembly: GCA_030065095.1. Classification (GTDB taxonomy): domain Bacteria; phylum Pseudomonadota; class Alphaproteobacteria; order Rhodobacterales; family Rhodobacteraceae; genus JASJCA01. The sequence continues at coordinate 3,739 of JASJDP010000008.1, read as the reverse complement.
CCACTCCTCCTCGGGGACCTCGAATTCGGGCACCGTCCAGCCAAGCACCGAGATGCCGGCCTCGTGCACCGTTTCGGCCCGGCCCGAGATCAGCGGGTGCCAGTCGTAAAGCGCCTTGCCCTCGTACAGAAGCCGGTAGGCGCAGGTTTCCGGCATCCAATATGCGATTTCACCGATGTTCTGCGGCGTCAGCACCACGCAGTCCGGAACGAACTGCTTGCGTATGTCGTATTGCGCGCAGCGGCAGGTGTCGCCGTCCAGCAGACGGCAGGCGACGCGGGTGAACGCCACCTCGTTGGTATCAGGGTCTTCCAGCTTGTTGAGGCAACACTTGCCGCAGCCGTCGCACAGCGCCTCCCATTCCTTCGGCGTCAGGTTCATTAGCGGAACCTTCTCCCAATACTGCTCGCGCAGGCCGTCGCGCCGGATCGGGTCGGTCATCGGACCTCGGCAAGGATGCTGCGCGCCCGCGCGCAGTCGGTCTGCATCTGGACGATCAGGGCATCGAGGCTGTCGAACGCCTCTTCCGGCCGCAGAAACTCGATCAGCGCCACCGACAGATGCGTGCCATAAAGGTCGCCGCCGAAATCGAAGATGTAGGTTTCCAAGTTGGCCCGGTTCTCGCCGAACATCGGCCTGACGCCCAGGCTGGCGGCGCCGTCATAGCTGCCTTCATGCGGGCCGCTCAGGACGTCGACCTTAACCGCGTATACGCCGAACCGCGGCGGGTGCAGGCCGTCGATCGACATGTTCGCGGTGGGATATCCCAGATCACGCCCACGCTTTTCGCCGTGCAGAACCGCGCCGTCGATGCGGTGCCAGTGGCCCAGCATCCTCGCAGCGTCGCGGGGGCGGCCGTCGGTCAGGGCCCGGCGGATCGAGGTCGAGCTGACCTGGCCGCCGTCGGTTTCGACCAACGTGGCGACGGTGACGTCGAACCCCATGGCCGCTCCGAACAGCTGCAGATCGGCGGTATTGCCCGCGCGCCCCTGCCCGAACCGAAAATCGTTGCCGACGACGACATGGGACAGGCCCAGGCCCTCGGCAATGATCTGGCGGGCAAACTCCTCAGGGCTGAGGCTGCGCAGGGTTTCGTCGAAACTGAGCTGGTACAGGCAGTCGATATCCAGCTTTTCCAGCCGGTGTGCCTTGGCCTCGGCGTTCATCAGCCGGAAAGGCGGCGAGGACGGCGCAAAAACCTCGCGCGGATGCGGCTCGAAGGTGACGATGCCCAGCGGCGCGCCGGTGCGGTCGGCGATGGCGCGGGCCAGATCGATGACCGCCTGGTGGCCGATATGCACACCGTCGAAATTCCCGATCGCAGCAGAGGCGCCGCGGGCGGTGTCGTCGAGGCCGGTCCAGGTCGTGAAGGTGCGCATCGTCCCCTAAACCGGGGACAATCCCGGTCGTGTCAGTCGAATTTCCGGCTGGGCGCGAGCACCAGCGCTTCGCCCTTCAGGACGACCGTATCGCCCACGGCGCAGTGACAATCAAGGGTCACCCGGCGGCGCGAATGGTCGATGTCACGCACCCGGACCTCGGTATAGACCATGTCGCCGGGGCGGACGGGGGCCATGAATTTCAGCGACTGGCCCAGATAGACCGAGCCGTGGCCGGGCAGCTGTTCACCGATCACCGCCGAGATCAGCGAGGCGGTCAGCATGCCGTGGGCGATCCGGCCCTCGAATATCGTGTCCATGGCATAGGCGTCGTCCATATGCACCGGATTGCAGTCGGTCGAGACCTCGGCAAACAGCTGGATGTCGCGGTCGGTGACCTCTTTCATCAGGTACCGGTGCATGCCGATTTCCAGGTCTTCGATGCAGATCGTGCCACGTGGCAGGTTGTCTAGCATGGGGTCGCTTCCCGAGTTCATGTTGCGGTGCAGCATAAGGAGCGCGCATACGCGATGCAATCGGGAAAGTAATTTATTGTACTAAATGGTCAATATGGCGCAACAATGTTGCGTCATCAATTTCAACGTAGATAGCCGATCGCATACATCGGCGCATAGCTTTCGCGTTCCAGGAAACGGCCCAGCGCGTCGGGATCGGGTTGCTCGGCAGTCCCGGTTTCCTTCGCGGCGAGGCCGCCGGTGATGAACAGCGAATCGATATCCTCGCCCATGGCGCCCGCGATGTCGGTCTTGATGCCGTCTCCGATGGCCAGCATGCGAGCATCGGGCACAAGCTTGCCCAACGCAGCCAGCCGCCGCCGCGCCAGATCGTAGATCGGGGGATGGGGTTTCCCGAAATAGAGCGACGTGCCGCCCATTTCGGTGTAAAGCTGCGCCAGAGCGCCCGCGCACCACTGCCGCCGGTCGCCGAAATCGACGACGATGTCGGGGTTGAAGCACAGCAGTTTCAACCCCTTTTGCTTGGCATACAGGAACTGGGGCCGATAGATCGCCGGGTCGGCATAGGGATCCTCGGGACCGCAACAGACGATGCCGGTCGCCTGATCCAGCGGAACCCGTTCGATCGCCACGGGATTTTCAACGATATGAAGCGGTTCGAAGACGGTAAGATCGCGTTCGTAGCCCATGAACCAGACCTTCGGGCCGACCACGCCTTCGAACATCGCCGCACGCGCACTGTCGCCCGAGGTGACGATCACGTCCCAGCAATCCTCGGGCACCCCGATCCTTTCAAGCTGCTTTGCAACCTCGGCGCGGGCCCGGGGCGCATTGGTCAGCAGCACGACGGTGCCGCCTGCCGCCCGGAAGCCCTGCAGCGCCGCAACGGCGGGCGGAAACGCCATACGGCCATCGTGCAGGCAGCCCCAAAGGTCGCAGAGCAACACGTCGTACCGGGCGGAGATGTCGGCCAGAGCGTTTACGATTTGGGTCACAGGCGGTGTCCTTGGCTGGCCGGAATCCGGCATTGGAATTGGATGCGCCCCATATGCCCCGGACGACGCCGGACGGAAAGGCGGCAATCCCATTGCTGCGCTGCGGCAAGCGAATGCGATAAAGCCTCGTGGCGGTGCGGCGCTCTTGAGCCACATGCAAAAAGATCGCGCGGGTCCAAGGAGCCAGGCTTCGCCCGACCATGGGCCGGACCTTTCGGGAACCCTTCCGCACCCATCGACGGGCCACGCCCTGCGGAGCAACCGGTGCCGGCGTTCAACTCACCCTGACCGCTTGCAGCCGCCGTTCATGAGGACTACGTCGGCAAGCAGCAACCCAGAGGCCCGGATGACCGACCGACTGCAAGACCTCACCGCCCGGCTCCTCGACGCCGCCCGCGCGGCTGGCGCGGACGCCGCCGATGCGCTGGCCGTCGACGGCATGTCGCTTTCGACCGACGTCCGCGACGGCGGGCTGGAACAGGCCGAACGCGCCGAAGGGACCGAAATCGGCCTGCGCGTCCTGATTGGCCAGCGTCAGGCCAGCGTCTCGGCCTCCGATACCTCCGGCAGCACCATCGCCACCATGGCCGAACGCGCCGTCGCGATGGCCCGCGAAGCCCCCGACGACCCCTTTATCGGCCTTGCCGACCCGACCCAGCTCGCCACAGACTGGGATCTCGCCGCGCTCGACCTCGCCGATCCCGCACCCGAGCCCACGCCCGCAGCGCTTGAAGAGGCCGCACACGCCGCCGAGGCCGCCGCGCTGGCGGTCAGCGGCGTGTGCGGCCTCTTCAAGCGCTGCGGGCGTGGGCTCGGGTGCGGGATCGGCGAGGTCGAGCGCGGCGAGATCCCAGTCTGTGGCGAGCTGGGTCGGGTCGGCAAGGCCGAT
>JASJDP010000025.1 GCA_030065095.1 Rhodobacter sp. | reverse complement strand
CGGTCGAAGTCGCAGGTGTCAGGGCGGGGGCTGTGAATGTCGTCGAACTCGTCAAAGGATAATTCGGTTTCGATGTGGTGGTTCACATTGGTCTCCCTATGGTCGTTTCTTTACGGTGCGCGGCTGCGTTGGGCGCCCGTTCGACAGTTCCCTCACTGTGCCGTTCCGGGGCCTCTGGTGGCCGGTATTGCGCGCTCAATGTAACGTAGGAATGAAACCAACAGCGCAAAGGCCGACCCGCGTCCGGAACCGGGAAGGACGGTCAACCGTAATGCGCCACGGGCGTTCCGGCAAGGGCGGACATGTTCAACAGACCGCGGGCGGTGATCGAGGCGGTGACGATGTGGGCGCGGTTGCCCATGCCCATCAGGATCGGGCCGACCTCTAACCCGTTTGCCTTCATTTTGAGGATGTTACGTACGCCTGAGGCCGCGTCGGTATTGGCGAAGACCAGCACGTTGGCGGCCCCCTGAAAGCGCGCGTTGGGAAAGATGCGGTCGCGCAGAGTCTGGTCGAGCGCGGCGTCGGCGTGCATTTCGCCCTCGTATTCGAAATCCCGCGGCGCGGCATCGAGCCGGTCGATCGCCGCCCGCATCCGGCGGCCGGATTCGCAGTCGAAATTGCCGAATTGCGAATGCGAGCAGAGAGCGATCTTCGGGTCGAGCCCGAAGCGGCGGACATGACGGGCCGCGGCACAGACCGTCTCGGCGATCTGGTCCGGCGTCGGTTCGGGGTGGACATGGGTGTCGGCGATGAACAGGGGCCCGTCTTCGAGGATCATCATCGACAGCGCCCCGACGGGGTGGAGTTTTTCGGTGCCGAGCACCTGCTGTATATAGTTGAGATGCCAGAGATACTGGCCGAAGGTGCCGCAGATCATGCTGTCGGCCTCGGCCCGGTGCACCATCACCGCGCCGATGGCGGTGGTGTTGGTGCGCATGATCGCACGCGCGAGGTCAGGGGTGACGCCGCGGCGTTCCATGATCGAGTGATAGGTGGTCCAGTACGCGTGGTAGCGCGGGTCGTCCTCGGGGTTCACGAGTTCGAAATCCTTGCCGGGGCGGATCGCCAGGCCGGCGCGTTCGGCGCGCGCCTCGACAACCTGGGGCCGGCCGATCAGGATCGGGCGGTCGGTGGTTTCCTCGATCATCGCGTTGGCGGCTCGCAGGACGCGCTCGTCCTCGCCCTCGGTGAATACGATGTTCCGGCTGGCCGTTGCGGCGGCGTCGAAGACCGGGCGCATGAGCAGGGCCGAGCGGAAGACCGAGCTGTCGAGTCCCGCCTTGTAGGCGTCGATATCCGGGATCGGGCGGGTCGCGACGCCCGAGGCCGTGGCGGCCTTTGCCACGGACGAGGCGACGACCCCCATCAGGCGCGGGTCGAAGGGTTTCGGGATCAGATATTCGGCGCCGAAGCTGAGCTGTTCACCCTTGTAGGCGGCGGCGGCCTCGGCGCTGGTCGTGGCGCGCGCCAGCGCGGCGATGCCGTCGATGCAGGCAAGCTGCATGTCGTCGTTGATCTCGGTCGCGCCGGCGTCCAGCGCACCGCGGAAAATGAAGGGAAAGCACAGGACGTTGTTGACCTGATTGGGATAGTCGGACCGGCCGGTGGCAATGATCGCGTCCGGCGCTGCGGCGCGGGCGTCTTCGGGCTGGATTTCCGGATTGGGATTGGCCAGCGCGAAGATGATCGGGCGGTCGGCCATCTTCCTGACCATGTCGGGTTTCAGCACGTTGGGGCCCGACAGGCCGAGAAACAGGTCGGCGTTTTCGATGACGTCGTCGAGCGTCCGTGCACTGCCCGGTTGCGCGTAGCAGGCCTTTTGCTCGGTCATGTCCTCGGTGCGGCCTTCGTGAATCAGCCCATGCAGATCGACCAGCCAGACATTTTCCCGTCTCACGCCCAGCTTCAGCAGCATGTTGAGGCAAGCGATCCCCGCCGCGCCGCCGCCGGTCGATACGACCTTGATATCCTCGAACCGCTTCCCCGCCACGTGCAGCGCGTTGGTGGCGGCGGCGCCGACGACGATGGCGGTGCCGTGCTGGTCGTCGTGGAAAACGGGGATGTTCATCCGCTCGCGGCACAGCTTTTCGACGATGAAACAGTCCGGCGCCTTGATGTCTTCGAGGTTGATGGCGCCAAAGGTGGGCTCCAGCGCGCAGACGATGTCTGCGACTTTCTCGGGGTCGGATTCGTTCAGTTCGATGTCGAAACAATCGATATTGGCGAATTTCTTGAACAGGACGGCCTTGCCCTCCATCACCGGCTTGGAGGCCAACCCGCCGATGTTGCCGAGGCCGAGGACGGCGGTCCCGTTGGAGACCACCGCAACCAGATTTGCCTTGGCCGTATAACGGCTTGCGGCCTGCGGGTCGGCCTTGATCTCCAGACAGGCCTCGGCGACGCCGGGAGAGTAGGCCAGCGCCAGGTCACGCCCGTTGGCCAGCGGCTTGGTGGCGCGGATCTCGAGTTTGCCGGGTTTCGGTGTCTCGTGATAGGTCAGCGCGGTCTGGCGGAAGGTTTCCTGGCGTTGGTCGTTCACGGGCGCGGGCCTTTCGTGCGAGGATTTAGTTTAACGTTAAACTAACCATGTGGCTGCGCATATCGCAGGATATGCGCTCAGGCAATCGTCGCATGAACGGGCGCGCCGCGGCAAGGCGGCGCGCGGCGGCGGTCAGCCGTTCGACGGGCAGCGGCACATTTCCGGGTTCGCGCCGCAGGCTGCCACGGTCGACGGGCAGGGGATGTCGCCGCGGCACATCTGGCCGGGGACGGTGCTGTTGCAGAAGGCTTGGCTCGCCGGGCGCTGGGCCGTCTGCGGCGGGGCGGTCGCGGCGCCGCCGGGGCAGAACACCATCTCGTACCGCACGGTCCCGTCGCATTTCACCAGGCCGATACCGTCGTCGTAGGCGTAGGCGTAGCTGTCGCAGACCTCATGCACGTCCTTGGTGTACTGCATGGTATCGGCGGGCCCGGCGCGGCACGCGGCCGAGCTGACCGGCGGCGTCGGACAGCAATACATCTGCGATTCCGGCGAAGCCGGCTGAAGACCGCCGAGCTTGTCCATCCAGCCATTCCACGAGCCGGAGGTCATCTTGGTGCAGGGGCTGAAACAGCCGACGACCTTGGTGTCGTCCATGTAAGCTGTGTATTTCATCATCACGCTGGTCACATCGACCCCGTTAACGGTGTCGTATTTGCCATTCGTGCTGAGATCGTTGCTGCCGCAGTAATTTTCCGGTTCGAGGCTGCCGCAGGTGATTTCCTTGACCAGTTTGGGGGTGTCGCTTTGCGTCATGCAACTGCCGCTGGCGTCGTTCTTGACGTTGATCTGGAACGGGAAGGTGTAGCCATCGACGGCGGAGGCATCCCAATAGGTGCTGGAATCAAGGGGCTCGCCGTTCGAGGGGTTGGTGGCGCAGCCGGTGCCGCCAGTGATGGTGCATCCGAAGGTCCCTTCGAATTTCGAGTCGATCGGTGCGTCGTAGACGGTCTGTTTGGTCTGCCAGCCCTTGTCTTGCGCCTCTGGCACGCCAGAGCTTTCGCCGACGCCGCAGTTATAGCCATGCTCGTTGCAGGAATTCTTGGCCCAGAACCGGGTGGCGGCGATCCCGGCATCCGGGATCGGATAATCATAGGATTTGCCGTCGGGCAGCTTGACCACGATCGGCGCGCCCGGGACCGTGTGAATGAAATCCTGCTCGACCCAGATCTCGTAGCCGCACATGTTCGTCACGCGCAGCCGTTCGGTCTGCGGGCTGGACGGATCGGTCTGCTGGGCGTGAAGCGTGGGCGCGCACAGCACGGACAAGGCGACAATGGACGGAACAAATCTAAGCATGGTTTGGAATCCCTCGTTTTTCTGAAATGCCGTTGGACGACCTTGGCAGTGGCCTGTCCGTCTGGATAGGCGCGGTCCGCCGCCCCTTGCATCGGCCCGCGCCGCGCCGCAGTCTGGGGATGACTCGTGGAGATGTGTGCCGATGTCGTTGCTCGATGCCGCTAGAGAGATCCGAAAAAACGCCTATGCGCCCTATTCGGGGTTTAAGGTCGGCGCGGCGCTGCGCACGAAAGCAGGCCATGTCCATGCCGGGTGCAACGTGGAAAACGCGGCCTATCCCGAAGGCACCTGCGCCGAGGCCGGGGCCATCGCCGCGATGGTCGCCGCAGGCGAAACCGAGATTGCCGAGGTGGCGGTGATCGCCGAGAGCCCCGAACCGGTGTCGCCCTGCGGCGGATGCCGCCAGAAGCTGGCGGAATTCGCGGGGCCGGATGCAATTGTGACAATGGCGACGACGGCCGGTGCAGTGGCGACGGCGACGGTGGCCGAACTGCTGCCGGGCGCGTTCCGCAAGTCGCATATGGACGAAAACTGACGATGGACGCGCGCACGATCCTGGCCAAATTGCGCACCGGAGACCGCCTGAACCCGGCAGAAATCGGCTGGTTCGCCGAAGGTCTGGCAAGCGGCGCGGTTGATGACGCACAGGCCGGGGCGTTCGCCATGGCGGTCTGCTGCCACCCGATGAGCGAGGACGAGCGCGTGGCGCTGACGCTGGCGATGCGCGACAGCGGCGACGTGATGACCTGGGATCTGCCGGGGCCGGTGGTGGACAAGCATTCCACCGGCGGCATCGGCGACTGCATCTCTTTGACGCTGGGCCCCGCCATGGCGGCGCTTGGGGCGTATATGCCGATGCTGTCGGGGCGCGGGTTGGGCCATACCGGCGGGACGCTGGACAAGCTGGAGTCGATCCCCGGCCTGTCGACCGAGTTGGGCGAGGAGGCGTTTCGCAGGATCGTGCGCGATGCGGGCTGCGCCCTGGTGGCGGCAAGCGGGAATATCGCGCCGGCGGACCGGCGGCTTTATGCGATCCGCGACGTCACCTCGACGGTGGAATCGATCGATCTGATCACGGCGTCGATCCTGTCGAAGAAGCTGGCGGGCGGCGCCGCCCCCCTGATGCTGGACGTCAAGGCCGGGTCCGGTGCGTTCATGCGCACGCTGGACGACGCCGGGGCGCTGGCGGCGTCGCTGGTGCAGACGGCCCAGGGCGCGGGCAGCCCGGCATCGGCCCTGATCACCGACATGAACCAGCCCTGCGTGCCTTCCGTCGGCAATGCGCTGGAAATCATGGAGGTGATGGTGTCGTTGACCGAGGACGGCACCGACACGATCCTGAGCCTTTTGACCGCAGAGCTGGGCGGCGAGCTCTTGCGCCTGGCCGGCATGGCCGAGACCCGCGCGCAGGGCGCCGCGCAAGTGCAGGAGGTGTTGTCCTCGGGCGCGGCGGCTGAACGCTTCGGGCGCATGGTGGCGGCCAAGGGCGGGCCCCGCGACTTCGTCGAGCGCTGGCGGGACCGTTTGCCTGCCGCTCCGGTGGAACGCCCGGTGCCCGCGCCGCGCGCAGGGTTCGTTGCGGCGATGGACGGCTATGAAATGGGGATGACCGTCGTACGGCTGGGCGGCGGGCGCATGCGCGCCGGCGAACGGATCGATCCGTCGGTGGGCTTGTCGGATGTCGCGATGCTGGGCGACGAGGTGGCCGCAGGGGACGTGCTGGCCGTCGTGCATGCCGCGGACGAGGACGCTGCCGACGCGGCGGTGGCCGCGCTGGTGCCGGCGTTCGAGATCGGCGAGACCGAGGTCGAGCCGCCGCCGCTGGTGCACCGGGTCGTAACCTGATGGCGCGGGCATTCCTGGTGGTGCTGGATTCGGTGGGGTGCGGCGGGGCGCCCGATGCCGGCGATTTCGGTGACGCGGGTGCGAACACACTGGGCCACATCGCGGCGGAATGCGCCGCGGGCCGGGCCGAACAGGGGCGGAGCGGCCCCCTGCGGCTGCCGCATCTGGACGCGCTGGGGCTGGGGGCGGCCGTGCGCCTGGCAAGCGGGGCAGGGGTGCCGGGGCTGACGGCCGCGCCGTCGGGGCTTTGGGGGGCCGCGACGGAGGTTTCGCGCGGCAAAGACACGCCATCGGGACATTGGGAACTGGCGGGCGTACCGGTCCCCTGGGACTGGCACTATTTTCCCGACGCCGACCCGGCCTTTCCCGACGACGTGGTGGCCGAGGTCTGCCGGCTGGCGGGGACCGACGCTATCCTGGGCAACCGGCATGCCAGCGGAACGCGGATCATCGAAGAGGAGGGGGCCGCGCATATCCGCACCGGTCGGCCGATCTGCTACACGTCGGCCGACAGCGTGTTCCAGATCGCGGCGCATGAGGAGCATTTCGGGCTGGAGCGGTTGCTGGCGCTTTGCGAGGCGCTGGCGCCGCGGCTGCATGCGATGAAGGTCGGACGGGTGATCGCACGGCCCTTCGTGGGTTCGGCCGACAGCGGATTCGAACGGACGGCGAACCGCAGGGATTTCGCCATTGCGCCCCCCGGCCCGACCTTGTGCGACTGGGTCAAATCGGCCGGACGGCCTGTGTACGCTGTGGGCAAAATCGGGGATATCTTTTCGATGCGTGGGATCTCGGAGGTTCGAAAAGGGCAAGATGCGCTGCTTTTCGAACATTTGGTGGACTACGCTGCCGGGGCTGTGGAGGGTTCCTTGACCTTTGCCAACTTTGTTGAGTTCGACAGCAAATTCGGCCATCGGCGCGACGTCAGCGGCTACGCTCGGGCGCTGGAATGGTTCGATGCTTTGGTGCCGCGGTTCGTCGACGCGCTGCGGCCCGGCGACCTGGCGATTTTCACCGCCGACCATGGCAACGACCCCACCTGGCACGGCACCGACCATACGCGCGAGCGTGTGCCAGTGGTGGGGTTTGGTCTGGGCCTGCGAGAGGTCGGATTGGTCGGGTTTTCCGACGTCGGCGCTTCGATCGCGACGCATCTGGGGGTGCCGGCGCAGGGGCCCGGGCGGTCGTTCCTGTGAGCGTCGCCGATCTGCCGAAGGTCGAATTGCACCTGCACCTGGAAGGCGCCGCGCCACCGGGGTTCATCCGCGGCCTGGCGGCCGAGAAACGGTTGGACATTTCTCACATCTTTGCCCCGGATGGCGGCTATAGCTACCGCGATTTCTGGCACTTTCTCGAGGTTTACGAGGCCGCGACCTCGACGCTGAAGACACCCGAGGATTATCATCGCCTGACACTGGCCGTTCTGGAGGAAAGCGCGGGCCAAGGGGTGGTCTATTGCGAAACCTTCCTGAGCCCCGATTTCTGCGGCGGGCGCGACCTGGGGGCGTGGCGCGAGTACCTGCACGCGATCCAGGAGGCGGCCGGGATCGCCGAGGCGCGCGATGGAATCGTCCTGCGCGGCATCGTCACCTGCATCCGGCATTTCGGACCGGAAAAGGCCAAGGAAACCGCGCTGTGCGCCGCAGAAACGGCGGGCGACTGGCTGGTGGGTTTCGGCATGGGCGGCGACGAGCGAAAGGGCAAGCCCGGGGATTTCTGCTATGCCTTCGATATGGCGCGCGAGGCGGGTCTTGGGATCACGGTCCATGCCGGCGAATGGGGCGGTGCGGCCAGCGTACGCGACGCGATGGTAGCGCTGAGACCCGCGCGGATCGGGCACGGCGTGCAGGCGATCGAAGAACCGGCAGTGGTGGAGCGCCTGGCGCAAGAACAGGTCGTGCTGGAGGTGTGTCCCGGGTCGAACGTGTTTCTGGGGGTGTTCCCGTCATGGGAGGCGCATCCCGTCCAAACGCTGCGAGACGCAGGCGTTCCGGTTACGCTGTCGACCGACGATCCGCCGTTTTTCAAGACCTCGCTGCGGGTCGAGTACGATCGCCTGGCCGAAACCTTCGGCTGGGAGGCAGAGGATTTTCGGCAGATCAACCTTGCCGCGGCGAACGCGGCATTCTGTGATGAAGAGACCCGGGCACGGGTGTTGAAGATTTTGGAGGCTCCCGATGCTTGATCACCTGACCGTCGTCAAACATCCGCTGGTACAGCACAAGCTGACCCTGATGCGGGAAAAGGACACCTCGACCGCGTCCTTCCGGCAGCTTCTGCGCGAGATCAGTCAACTTCTGGCGTTCGAGATCACCCGCGAACTGCCGATGACCACCAAGCGGATCGAGACCCCGCTTTGCGAGATGGACGCACCGGTGCTGGACGGTCCGAAGCTGGCGCTGGTGTCGATCCTGCGGGCCGGGAACGGGCTCTTGGACGGGGTTCTGGAACTGATCCCCTCGGCGCGGGTCGGATTCGTCGGGCTTTACCGGGACGAAGAGACGCTGGAACCGGTACAGTATTACTTCAAGGTGCCGGACGGGCTGGAAAACCGGCTGGTGATCGCGGTGGATCCGATGCTGGCCACAGGGAATTCATCCGCCGCGGCGGTGGATCTGCTGAAAGACGCCGGTGCAAGGGACATCCGGTTCCTGTGCCTGCTGGCCGCGCCCGAGGGAATCGCGCGCATGAAGGAGGCGCATCCCGACGTTCCAATTGTTACAGCATCTGTGGATGATTATCTGAATGACTCCGGATATATTGTTCCAGGTCTAGGGGATGCGGGTGACCGGATGTTCGGCACAAAATAGGCGAACCGCCCTCTTTACGAGTTGGGACATCTGAGGCATTCTTACACAACATCTTGTGTGGGGCCACAGAATGCTGAGAACAACCTCCCTGACCGCTTTGGCGCTTGTGCTGATCATCGGTGCCGCGGACGCCCAATCGCTGCGCAACGCGGACGAACCGGCAGAGTTTCCGCCTGCGAGCTTCACCGGCAAGCAATATGTCGACAGCAAGGGATGCGTCTTCGTGCGGGCGGGGTTTGACGGGGCCGTGACCTGGGTGCCGCGGGTGACGCGGAACCGCAAGGTGCTGTGCGGCTTCCAGCCGACCATGGCCAAGCCAAAGCCCGCCGCCGCACCGCCGGTGCAGGTGGCTGCGGCGCCGAAACCGGTGCCGCCAAAGCCAAAACCCGACCCGGTCCGGGTGGTCGCGCCGCCCAAACCGAGCCCCGCGCCAGCCCCGGCGCCGACGCGGGTGCGCCCGACATCGGCACCGACCCCGGTGGTCGTACAGAACAAGCCTCGGTCGGCACCTGTTGTTGTACAGGCCGCGCCGCCAGCACAGGTGCGCGTCAAGCCTGCGCCGGTCCGGATCCAGACCGCGGCGCCTGCACCGCTAGGCACGACAACGGTGGCCAGCGCCTGCCCCGGCGGATCGGCGTTGAGCCAGAAATACCTGCGCAACGGAGGCGGGCATAAGGTGCGGTGCGGACCGCAGGTGGATCACCCGGGGGCCTATGCGACGGCGGGCGGTACGCAATATGCGGCGGCCTCCGGTGCGATCCGGGTCGCGCCGCCGCCCAGAATCGCGCCACCGCCGGGCTACAAGCCCGCCTTCGAACAGGACCGGTTCAATCCCTATCGCGGCCAGCAGACCCGCGAGGGATTCGTGCAGATGCGGCTGGTGTGGACCAGCGGAACGCCGCGGCGGCTGATCGATCGAACTACCGGGCGGGATGTGACCAAGCTGTTCCCGAATCTGCGTTATCCGTTCGTGAGCATGCAGCAGCAGCGGCGTTATGTGGCGGTCAACGGTCCGGTTGTGTCGACGAAGAACCAGCCACCGGCGGCAACGGCCAATGTTCGCGTGTCCACCAAGGCTGTGCCGCCGGCTCAGGCCGCGCCGCCGAAGCGGACACCGGTGCGGGTGACGGCTCCGGCCAAACCGACGAAGCCGGTGAATGCGGGACACCGCTATGTGCAGGTGGGCACGTTCTCGGTCGAGTCGAATGCACGGAACACGGCGGCACGGCTGAAGGCGCTGGGGGTCCCGGCGAAACTGGCCAGCTATTCGCGGGGGGGCAAGGTCTATCGGATCGTCGTGGCGGGACCGTACCGGGATGCGGGATCGCTGCGGGCCGGGTTGGCCGCGGTGCGGCGGGCCGGGTTCTCGGACGCCTATACGCGCAAGTAGAGCGCCACCCGTGCCTTGAGCGGACGTTGATGCGCCCTGCGCCGACTCAAGGGGCGCAGCCCCGGTCGTCCTTGGTTGCGCCATTTGTCCGCGCAACCAGTGGATGACCGAGCGCCGGACCGTCCCGGCAGTCTGGAGCTTTGTCGGCCGCACGCGCTTTGCTCTGATCTCTTTCGGACTTTGCTGCCATAAACCGCGCAGAACAGGAGTCGCCGCGTTAGCCCACGGTCCGGCGCTCGCACGGCTCTTCACCCAGCCGACAATGTACTGCTCCATGCCAAAACTCCGCGGAGCTCCGGTCTGATCTCACCATGATCCGGCCGGTCGCGGTCGTCTCACAAGCGCGGGTTGGCGATTCTCGGAAAACCCGGCGCGGATACCCCGCCAAATGCCGAAGCGAACACTTTCCCCCGGCACTCGCCGTGACGATCCGGCTTGACGCCGATCAAGGCCCTGCTTCACCGGCAACGGCAAACTTTCAGGGTCGCTGTCCGAACGATGGCGCCCGGCACGAAGCCATCTTATCATCGCCGGGTGGAGCGGAGGAAATATCATGCCGACCGAGACCGACAGTCGCAGCAGCGCCCGCGACCGCATCGTCATGACCGTGCTCGGTGCCCTTGCCGGGTTCGCGGCGTATGCACTGGTTGAACTGCTGCCCGACTATGTCGAGAACGAACGCTTGCTTCTGTTCACGATCACTCTCACGGGGGGCTTCTTCGCCGCGCTGCTCGCTGCCGCCGGGCCTTTGCCTTATGCGAAGGCGATCCTTGCGGCGGCCATTTCGGCGGTTCCGGCAGCCGCGCTGCTGACCTGGGCCAGCGCACGTTACGACGATGTCGAGGATTTCCTCGAAACGCTGCATGCGCCTGCCGCCTATGCCCTGATTGTGGGTATCTCGCTGCCCTTCCTGATCGCGGCATTGCGGCCCGATGCCGGCTGGCGGCACTACCCGACGCTCTTTCGCGAATCCTGGAACATCGTCGTCCGCTACGCCGCCGCCTGGCTGTTCACCGGTGTGACGTGGGCGGTGGTGTTCCTGTCGGACGCACTCTTTGGTCTTGTCGGCCTGACGATCATTCAGGACCTGCTGGACATCGAGTGGATCCCCTTTGTCGTGACCGGGGCCGTCCTTGGACTGGCGCTTGGCGTGGTGACGGAACTTGCCGACTACGTCTCGCCCTTTCTGATCCTGCGGCTTCTCCGGCTTCTCCTGCCTGTCGTTCTAGTGGTGACTGCCGTCTTCCTGATCGCTCTGCCCCTGCGCGGGTTGTCCAACCTGTTCGGCGGTCTGTCGGCCGCCGCCACGCTGCTGGCGATGGCGTTGGGCATCGCCACGCTGATCACTTCGGCGCTTGATCGCGCCGACGAGGATGCTGCCGACGCCGTCGCACTGCGCGCCTCGGCGCAGCTTTCGGCGTTGTCTATCCCGGTGCTGGCGGCGCTGGCGCTTTATGCCATCTGGCTCAGGGTCATGGATTACGGACTTAGTCCCGACCGCATTGCCGCCGCCTGCGCTGCCGCGGTGATGCTGGGTTACGGTGTGCTTTATTCGCTCGCCGTTCTTGCCCGGCGTAACTGGATGGCCCGCATCCGGGGCGCCAACATCGCCATGGCGCTGGTGGTCGTCGGGCTCGGCGCCCTCTGGCTGACCCCGGCGCTGAACCCCGAACGCCTGACGGCGCAAAATCAGATTGCGAGGTTCAAGACGGGCAAGGTGGGCGCCGATGCGCTTGATCTATGGTTCATCGGCCGTGAACTGGGCGTGGCCGGCCCACCGGCCATCGACGCCCTTGCCGCGCTGAAACATCCCGAGGCAGAGGCACTTGCCGCGCGTATCGCGCGCCTCGGCGAATCGAATTCGCGCTACAGGTTCACCTCCGCCGAAGACGGCGTCGCGGCTCCAGACCTGATTCAGCGCATCCTTTCCCGTGCCGCGGTGTGGCCCGAAACCGAAACCGTTTCCGCAGAAGCCTTCGAGGACATAGCGCTTTCGCGTCTGCGCAGCATGAACACGGGCTGCGAGATGGACACGCCAAACGGACGCCCGGGTTGCGTCGCCTTGATAGCCGATTTCCTGCCTTCGGCGCCGGGGGATGAACTCATCATGCTGTGGATGACCGGCAGCGGGCGGGCCAGCATTGCCGTGCTCACACCCGCGGGCCACGACGGAACCCGACCGCGCGCGCGGTTCCTTTCGGGCAGCCAGCTTGCCGACCTGACCCCGGCAGCTATCGATGCGCTGCAGGAGGACGGCGCCGAGATTGCGCCCGCGGGCCTGCTGATGCTGCGCCTCGGCGGTGCCGAGATCATCGTGGCGCCCTGACGGCGCTAGCGGTTTCTTAACCTCGCCGCGCTAGGCACGCCGCAAACCGAAAGAGGCGGCGCCATGCACGGGCTGATCAACCGGTCGATCGAATGCTTTCTGCGGGACACCTACGGGGCCGAGGCCTGGGTGCGGATCGCCCAGCGCTCCGGTGCCGACGAAACGGGGTTCGAGGCGATGCTGAGCTATGAAGACGCATCCACCGACCGGCTGCTGGCGGGCGCTGCCGCGCATCTGGAGAAACCGCGCGACATGCTGCTGGAGGATCTGGGCACTTACCTGGTGTCGCATTCCGGCACGCAGCCGGTGCGCAGGCTGTTGCGTTTCGGCGGCGCGACATTCGTCGATTTCCTGCATTCGCTGGACGAATTGCACGACCGCGCCCGGTTGGCCATCCCGGACCTGACGATGCCGCAGCTGGAACTGCGCGAACACGGGGCGTCGGCCTGGTCGCTGAGCGTTGTCCATCCGCAGCCCGGATTCGGCCACGTCATAGTGGGGATCCTGCGCGCGATGGCCGACGACTATGGCGCGCTGGTGCTGCTGGATCACGCGGGACGCAAGGATGGCGTCGAGATCATCGGCATCGAGCTGGCCGAGATGAGTTTTGCCAAAGGCCGCCATTTCGAGCTGGGGCTTCGTGCGCCATGAATGCCGCGTGGACCCTTTCGGCAGATGCTTTGGCGCAGATGATGCCGATGAGTCTGGTGGTCAGCCGCACGGGCCATATCGTTCAGGCGGGTCCGACACTGGCAAAACTGCGCCCTGAGCGGAGCCTGCTTGGCACACGGTTCCTTGAGATCTTCGAACTCAAGCGTCCGCGCGACGTCACGACCATCGCCGGGCTGTGCGCCGCGGCCGGCGCGCCGCTCAGCCTGAGGTTCCGCGACGCCCCGGAGACACCGCTTAGGGGGTTGGCGGCGGTCTTGCAGGGTGAGGGGCTGCTGATCGATCTGTCCTTCGGCATCGCCGTGGTCGACGCTGTCGGCACCTATCAATTGTCGAGCAGCGATTTCCCCGCCACCGATCTGGCGGTCGAAATGCTGTATCTGGTCGAGGCCAACGCGGCGGTGCACGCGGTTTCGCAGACTCTGATGCAGCGCCTGCAGGGCGCCAGGATTGCCGCCGAGGAACAGTCCTTTACCGACACGTTGACCGGGCTGAAGAACCGCAGGGCGATGGATATGGTTCTGGGTCGCTATGCCAGGCGCCGTGACAGTTTCGCGCTGATGCATCTTGATCTTGATCACTTCAAGGCCGTCAACGACACGCTGGGCCATGCCGCCGGCGACCACGTATTGCAGGAGGTGGCGAAGATCCTCATCGAAGAGACGCGCGCCGAAGACACCGTGGTTCGCCTCGGAGGTGACGAGTTCCTGATGATCTTTCGGAATCTCACGCGGTCCGAGCAGTTGTCGGCGATCGCCGTCCGCTTGCTGGAGCGGCTGGAAGAGCCGATCCTGTTCGGCGGTGAACCGTGCCGGATCTCGGGCAGCATCGGCATCACGGTCTCCGACGATTACCCAGATCCCGACGCCGAAAAGATGCTGCACGATGTCGACATGGCGCTCTACGCCTCGAAACATGCGGGCAGGGCGCAGCACACCTTCGTCGGAGACACGCCGGGGGAAGACGAGGCGAGGCACTGAGCGTCCCCGGTGTCGAGACGAACCGCACGTCGCGGTCCCTTCATCAGCAGGCTGCTGATTTCAAACCCATTTGTGATACGTCGTTGTATTCGAAAGACACGTCGAGTCGATTTCCGGCACTGGGCAGGTCTTGCCCGAGAGCGGTGGGATGCGATGATCGCACCTTGTGCCTGTCCGCAAGTGAGGCAGCCGTCCGAAGCGCCGGATGTGCGTATTCGGGGGCCGTGCCTTCTGTGCGGAACGTATACGCTGCAGAGGAAGATGCGACCGCCAATCCCGTCGAATGTGGTTCGCCCGATCCGACAAACCCTGCTTCCAGGGTCGTTGCGAACGACGCGCCCGGCCTGCAGGCGCACGCATGTGGCCGCTGCGGTGGTCTGCCGCCTCGATCGGCGCGCCGATCCGTCGAGCGGCCGGGCGCCCGGTCCGCGGACCCCTCAAGATGACAACAGCTTGTCAGCCTGCGGGCGCAAACAGGTCGCTCAACCGCTCGCGCAGCAGGTTCTTTTGAACCTTTCCCATCGTGTTGCGGGGCAGGGCATCCAGCACGATCAGCCTTCGTGGATGTTTGAACCGGGCGAGCGCCTTGCCGGCCGCGCGCGAGATTTCCTCGAGATCCGCTGTCCGACCGGGCTCTTCGACGATGACGCCGACGACGGTTTCGCCGAAATCGGCATGCGGCACGCCGATCACGGCGCTTTCCAGGACCCCGGGCTGGGCGTCGAGCACCAGCTCGATCTCCTTGGGATAGATGTTGTAGCCGCCCGAGATGATCAGATCCTTGTTGCGCCCGACGATGTGAAGATACCCGTCGGCGTCGATTCGGCCGAGATCGCCGGTGATGAAGAAACCGTCCGACCGCAGCTCCGCAGCGGTCTTCTCGGGCATCCGCCAATAGCCCTTGAACACATTCGGTCCGCGCACTTCGATCTGGCCGATCTCGCCATCCGGCAAGGCCTCGCCAGAGGCCGCATCGGTGATCTTCA
The DNA here is from genome assembly GCA_030065095.1 of Rhodobacter sp. Lineage (GTDB taxonomy): Bacteria > Pseudomonadota > Alphaproteobacteria > Rhodobacterales > Rhodobacteraceae > JASJCA01. The sequence goes on along the minus strand of JASJDP010000025.1, from coordinate 50,552 downwards.
GCTCGACCCCCGGCAGCGGGAACCCGACCGTTCCGGCGCGGCGGTCGCCGTCATAGGGGTTCGAGGTGTTCATGCTGGTCTCGGTCAAACCGTACCGTTCCAGGATGCGGTGGCCGGTTCGGGCCTCCATCCGCGTGTGGGTTTCCGCCAGAAGCGGCGCCGATCCCGACACGAAAAGCCGCATATGCGCCGTCAGGTCCCGGGTGAATCGCGGGTCGTCCAGCAGCCGGGTATAGAATGTCGGCACGCCCATCATCGACGTCGCGCGCGGCATCTGGGCGATCATGGCGTCCAGGTCGAATTTCGGCAGAAAGATCATCGACCCGCCGGCCAGCAGCAGGATGTTGGTGGCGACGAACAGACCGTGTGTGTGAAAGATGGGCAGCGCGTGCAACAGCACGTCGTCCGAGGTGAACCGCCAGCAATCCGTCAGCACTTCGGCATTTGCCAGAAGGTTCCCCTGCGTCAGCATCGCGCCCTTGGAACGGCCCGTGGTGCCCGAGGTGTAAAGCAGGGCGGTCAGGTCGTCTTCGGCCCGTGCGACGGTGTCGAACGTCTCGGGCAGGCCGCGCGCCGCGTCGGACAAGCTGCCGCTGCCGTCGGCGTTGAGCGTCAGCAGCGCCGCATCGTATCTTCCGGCGATGGGTGCCATGGCGTCCTGCGCAGTGTCCGAGGACAAAACCAGCTTGGCGCCCGAATTCTCGACGAAATAGTCGGTCTCGGCGGCGGTGTAGGCGGTGTTGAGCGGCAGAAGGACCACGCCCGCCTGCACGCAGGCGGCATAGACCGCCAGCGCTTCGGGTGACTTGTCGATCTGAACGGCAAGCCGGTCGCCGGGGACAAGGCCTTGTGCGGTAATGGCATGCGCGAATTGTGCGGCCAGCCGCAGAAAGGCGTCATGGGTGACGACCGTGCCGTCAGGCAGGTGCAGAAACGGTGTTGGTTTGCCGGCGTGCCGGGCGAACAGGCGGTCGAATAATGGATTTGCCATCGGCGGGACCTTCAGGCTGCTGTCTTTTCGTAGGCGGCTCCCAAAGCCTGCACCTCTGCCGAGGCAACAACATCATGGGCCGACACGAACCGTTCGTGGTTTTGCGAGATTTGCGCGAGGTCGTAATGGTAACTGACCATGGCCCCGAGCGACTGTTGCATGCCCTTTGCCGAGGTGTCGGCATCGCTGTGCACCGAATGGATCAGCGCCCCGTTGCCAAGATGAAAACGCGCCACCGGATCGCTGGGCAGTCCGTCCCCGCGTTTTGCATATAGCAGATAGGCGGCGGCAACGCGGCGGGTGGTTTCGGCGTCGTCGGGGTACGGGAGTCCGGCGTCGTCCAGCCAGCGCGTCAGGCCGGGGATCGGCGAAAGGGTGGCAAAGGTCTTCAATCCTGCGAGCTCGCCCGCGAGATCGGCGGCCACCTGCTTGATCAGCGAATTGCCGAACGAGATGCCTGCAAGCCCGTCCTGGCAATTCGAGATCGAGTAGAATACCGCCGTGTCGGCCTGATCCGAGGCGAGCGGCGCGCGGTCTTCGGCCAGCAGCGTCTGGATCGATCCGGGAACGCCCCGGGTCAGCGCGACCTCGACGAAGATCAGCGGCTCGTCCGGCATCGAGGGATGAAAAAAGGCAAAACAGCGGCGGTCGGGCGGTGCCAGCCGGCGGCGCAGATCGTCCCAGCTGTCGATGGCATGCACCGCCTCGTAGGCGATGATCTTGTCGAGAATATCGGCCGGGCTTTTCCAGTTCACCGGCCGCAGCACCAGAAACCCGCGGTTGAACCAGGACGACAGCAGATGCCGGAAGTCGAGGTCCAGCGCCTGAAGCTCTGGCATATCCTGTCCAAGGCGCAAGAGGTCGGCGCGCATCCGCACGAGACGGCCCGTGGCGCCGGGCACCTGGTTGAGCCGCCGGATGAGCTCCTGTCGGGCGGGTTCGGCCGCGGCCATGAAGGCGCGGTAACTCGCCCTCGTCGGCTCGGCCTCGTATTCGGCCAGGGTTTCGCGCACCGCCGCAGGGTCGATGTTCATCTTTCGCGCGACATGGCGCAGGAAATCCAGCTTCTCGTCATCCGCCATCGCCTCGAACCGGTCGAGGATCTGACAGGCCAGCGAACCGCCCGATGTTTCGTCAAGCGTGCCGATCAGCGTAGTGGCCAGTTCCTCGATCGGGCGTCCATCCCAATCCGCGGCCTCGGCGCGGTACCGGCGCTCGAAAACCGTCGACAGCAGATCGGCAAGCAGGCTCATATCCCCGGCCCCATGACGGCGGTCGGCAGCCAGGTGGCGATACCGGGGAAGAGGCAGAGCAGCACGATGGCGATGACCATGCAGGCGACGAAGGGCAGAGATCCGGTGAGGATCGTCTTCAGAGAGATGTCCGGCGCGATCCCGTTGATCACATAGAGGTTCAGGCCGACCGGCGGGCTGATCAAGCCGATTTCCATGTTGATGGTCAGGACCACGGCGAACCAGATCGGGTCGAATCCGGCGGCGGTGATGATCGGCAAGAGGATCGGTGCGGCCATCAGGATCACCGCGACGGGCGGAAGGAAAAAACCGGCGATCAGCAGAAAGACATTGACGGCTCCCATCAGCACCCAGCGGTTGACGTTCAGCGTGCCGATCCACTCGGCGATCGACTGGGTGATGAAGAGCGACGACAGCATGTAGCTGAACACGCCCGCTGCGGCGATGATGAACAGGATCATCACCGATTCCTTGGTCGAGTCGCGCAGCACGAGCCACAGATCGGCAGGGTTCCACAGCCGGTAGATCACCATGGCGATCAACAGGCACAAGAGCGCGCCGACGGCGGCGGTCTCCGACGGCGTCGCGACGCCTCCGTACATCGCATAGAGCACCCCCAGAATGATCGCGAGGAAAGGCAGGACGCGCGGCAGGATCTCGAATTTCTCGGTCCAGCTATAGGTCCGGGCTGACAGCAGCGCCGCGTCGCCCGACCGCCAAGTCGAATAGAGCGACCAGGCCATGAAGAGCCCGACCAGGAGGAGACCGGGGAAGACGCCGGCCAGGAACAGACGGCCGATCGAGGTCTCGGTGGCGATGCCGTACACGATCATGGTGACCGAGGGCGGGATCAGGATGCCCAGCGTGCCGCCGGCGGCGATGGATCCCGCGGCGACGCCGTCGGGATAGCCGCGTTTGCGCATCTCGGGGATGCCCATCTTGCCGATCGCGGCACAGGTTGCCGGGCTGGATCCGCTCATCGCGGCGAAAAGTGCGCAGGCGCCAAGGTTCGACACCACAAGGCCGCCGGGAACCCGGGTCAGCCAGCGCTCCAACGCCTCATAGAGGTCGGCGCCTGCGCGGGTCGAGGCGATGGACGCGCCCATGATGATAAACATCGGGATCGACAGAAGCGCGAAGTTGTCGAGCTTGCCGAACAGGATTTCCGGCATCAGTTCCAGCGACCGCATCCCGTCGAAGACGATCAGGAAGCCGGCGGAGACGATCAGAAGCCCGATGGCGACCGACACGCCGGAAAACAGAACCAGGACCGTGGCGATGGCGACCAGCGCGCCCAAGAGCAGCGGGTCCATCAGCCGTCCTCCAGACCGAAGGGTTTGTCGACGCCCGTGACCACCGCAACCAGGTCGGCGACGATCTGCAACAGCAGCAGGCCAAAGCCGACGGGAATCGAGAGATAGGGAATCCACAGCCGCACGCCCCAGACCGTGTCGGACCGCCAGCCGCGTTCCCACGCGAAATGCCAGTAGTCGTAGCCGTAGTACAGCATGACCGCGACGATCAGGGCGGAAACCCCCAGGGTGACGACGGACAGGGCGAACCTTGCACGGCGCGGCAGCGAGAGCGGCACGAGATCCACGTTGACATGCCCGCGCAGGCGCTGGACGTAGGGCAACCCGACCAGCGTCGCGGCGATCACCAGATAGATGACCGCCTCGGTCTGCCAGATCGTCGAGCCATTCAGCACGAAGCGGATAAAGATCATCTGGCAGGTGATGGCGACGGCGGCAACGATCATCCCGGCCGCGGCCCATCCCGCAAGCGTGGATATGGCGGCAACGGCCCTGAGAAACGGGTTGTTGCCGGTCTGCGATGCCGTCGCGCTGGCGTGTCCGGCCATATCCGCCCCCTGTCGTTTCGTGAATGATGGGCGGGGCGGCGCATGGCCGCCCCAACCGGCGGTTATTCGACCGACAACGCCAGATCGAGCAGCGCCTGGCCGTCCGGCACCTCGTCGACGAAGGCCTTATAGGACGTCTCTTGCGCAAGCGCGCGCCAGGCGTCGAACTCTTCCTGGCTCATCTGGGCAATCTCGACACCGTTGTCGGCAAAGACCTTGGCCGAGTTCGCGTCCTGCTTCTTGGCCTCTTCGAGGTAGAAGGCTTCAGCCTTCTCCGCGCCGGCCAGCAAGGCGTTCTGCTGTTCTGCGCTCAGCCCGTCGAAGGTCGACTTGTTCATCAAAAGCGGCTGGTACATGAACCACAGAGCAAAGTCGCTGGCCGGTGTGTAGCACGCGACCTGTTCATAGATCCGGTAGCTGACGAAAGAGGAGGACGAGGTGTTGGCCGCGGTCAGAACGCCGGTCTGCATGGCGTTGTAGATCTCGGACGAGGCCATCGAGGCGATCGAGGCGCCTGCGCCGGCCAGCATCTGTTCGAACGCCTTGCCGGCGGCGCGGGTCTGCTGACCCTGCACGTCGTCGGGCCCGGTGATGCATTTGTCCTTGCCGACGAAGCCGCCGGCCAGATAGCCGTGCACCAGCACCATGACGTCGTCGTCGGCCATCTTCTCTTCCAGCGCCTGCATGAATTCGCTCTGGTTCAGGCGGGCGGCGTGATCGTGGTTTTTGACGAGCCCGGGCATCAGTGTCAGGTTGAAGGCCGGCTGCTGACCGCCCGCGTAGCTGAGCGGAAACACCGTCATGTCGAGCTGGCCCCGGCTGAGCGGCTTGTACTGTTCGCGCGGCTTGAACAGGGATTTCGACGGAAAGATCTTGATTTCGAGGCCGACGTCGGCCGCGGCCACCTCGTCGGCGACAATCTGGGCCACCTGGTGGCGCACGTCCTTGGTGGACCACTGGTGCGACAGGCGCAGTTCGGCCGCATTCGCGGCCAGAGTTCCGGCGGCAAGCGCGATCCCGGCGACGGCGGAGATCAAAGCTGACTTCATGGGTTCCTCCCGAATGAATGTGCCCGGCTTGATCCGGACCAGCGCATAACATGGAACGGAGTATGAGAAGTCAAGCATTTTGTATACAAGATTTTTCTTTTTGAATTCTTTTCGGGCTCTGCTACATACAAAAGCCATGGAGTTACGCCGTGCCGACAAAATTGCCGAAGCCCTTGAAGAACAGATCTTCGACGGGACATTCGCGGATGGCGACCGGCTTGACGAGATCCGGCTGGCCGCGCAATTCGGTGTGTCGCGCACGCCGCTGCGCGAAGCGTTTCAGCGCCTGGCGCAATCCGGCCTGATCGAACAGATTCCCCGGCGGGGCGTGTTCGTCCGCCAGCCCGGTCCGGTCGAACTGATGGAGATGTTCGAGGTCATGGCAGAGCTCGAGGCCACCTGCGCCCGCCTCGCAGCGCGCCGCATCGGCGATACCGCACTGGAAGAAATGCGGCAGACCAACGCGCGGTGCAGTGCGGCGGTTCAGTCCCAGGATGCGGATGCCTATTATCGCGAGAACGAGCGGTTTCACCTTATTCTCTACCGTCAGTCCGGAAACGGGTTTCTGGAACAGGAATGCCTGCGTCTTCATCGGCGCCTGAAGCCCTACCGGCGTGTGCAGTTGCGCCTGCGTGGCAGAATGGCCCAGTCGATGGCAGAGCACGAAGCCATCGTTGCCGCGCTGGAAAATGGCGATTCAGCCGCCGCAGCCGAAGCGGTACGCGCGCACGTTGCGGTACAGGGTGCGAGGTTCCAGGACCTGATGGCAAGCCTGAAGCCCGCAGCCGAGTAATCGCTGCCCCGGCCTGTTCCGCCAATGCGGCTGCAAGGCCGCTTTGGTCGGATTGGACACCCGCCCATGGCCGCAGGACCTGAAATCCGGTTCTTTCAGGGCGCCCTGCAGAGGGATCGGTCGATGCGGCGATCCACGCTGGCTGCAAGGTCCGTCAGTGCCTCGGCCACGCTGACGGGATAATGCCTTGCGGCACCGAGACCAGCCAAGTCTTTTGGCAGAGTGTTGATTTGTGTGGACATGTGACCGCGTATCTCGTCTAGGGAGCGGGGCGGCGCCAGACGTTTCCCGTTCCGCATGACGCAGTCGATCATCTTGCTGCCGTCCAGATCGTCGTCATGCACTGAAATGATATCTCCCACCATACGCCCCGTCTTGTCGAACCGGCGCCAGACCTGTTTCCGGCCCGGCCATGTGGCCTTTCCTTCCGACCGCTTGCGGCGTGGAATTCCTGCGTATTCCTGCAGTTTGTAGGCGCAATCCAATGCCGGGGCGTCCGAGGCTGTCGTCAAGCTGGTGCCCACGCCAAACCCGTCGATCACGGCGCCCGATGCGATCAGCTCGCCTATTCCGGCCTCGTCAAGTCCACCGCTGGCGAAGATCGTGACATCCGGCAGGCCGCCGTCATCGAGGATCCGCCGCACCGATTTCGACAGCGCCGCCATGTCGCCGCTGTCGAGACGGATGCCACTGATGCCGATCCCGCTTTCCTTCAGCCGCGGCGCCAGCGATACGACCCTGCGTGCGCCTTCTTCGGTGTCATAGGTATCGATCAACAGCACAAGCCGTTCCGGGCGCGCGCGGGCGAAGGCCTCGAAGGCAGCGGTCTCGGTGTCGAACGCCTGCACGAAGGAATGCGCCATGGTCCCGAAGGCCGGCACGCCATAGAGGCGCTCTGCCAGCACATTCGCGGACCCGTCGAAACCAGCCAGATAGGCCGCGCGGGCGGCCATCAGACCAGCCTCGGCGCCATGGGCGCGGCGCAATCCGAAATCGACAAGCGTTCGCCCCTCTGCGGCCATCACCATCCGCGCGGCCTTGGAGGCGATCAGGGTCTGGAAATGCAGGATGTTGATCAACCGCGTTTCGACATATTGCGCCTCCGGCAGCGGCGCGGTGATGCGGATGACCGGCTCGTTGGGGAAGAACACCGTGCCCTCGGGCATCGCATGCACGTCGCCGGTAAACCGGAAATCGCTCAGATAGTCGATCAGGTCGTCGCTGACATGTCCTGACGCGCCGAGCCACGCCAGTTCGTCTGCGGGCACATGCAGGTGTTCCAGGAAATCCAGCACCTGTTCAAGACCCGCTGCGACAAAGAAGTTCCGGTTCTTCGGCAGCTTTCGGACGAAGAACTCGAACACCGCAGTGTCCGTCTCGCCGGTCTCGAGATAGCCTTGCATCATGGCGAGTTGGTAGAGGTCGGTGAGAAGGAAGCTTTTGCCGGGATCCCTCGGTCGGGCTTCGCCGCGAAGCCCTGGGGCAGCCGGCCTATTCCTTGACATAGGGCTTGCCGTCTGCAGCGGGCGCTCGGGCGCGTCCGATCAGCCCTGCGACCACGATGATCGTGGCGATATAAGGCGACATGGCCAGGAATTCCGACGGGATCGGTGTGTTGAGAAGGGCCAGCTTCTGTTGCAGCGAGTCGGCAAAGCCGAAGACCAGCGCCGCCATCAGCGCCCCCACCGGGTGCCAGCGGCCAAAGATCATGGCGGCCAGTCCGATGAACCCGCGCCCGCCGGTCATGTTCTCATCGAACCGTCCGACCGAGCCGAGCGTGAACCAGGCGCCGCCGAAGCCCGCGACCATACCGCCCAGCGTCACGTGGATATAGCGCGTGCGGTAGACATTGATGCCAAGCGTGTCCGCCGCGCGCGGGTGTTCGCCGACCGACCGCGCGCGCAGGCCGCTGCGGGTGTGGAACAGATAGTAGGTCGCGGTCGCGACCAGGACGAGTGCGCCGTAGACGAAGATGTTCTGGTTGAAGAACACCGGGCCGATCACGGGGAGGTCGCCAAGGACCGGGACCTTCCAGGCGCGGAAGACGGGTGCGTTGTTGAGAAACCTGTGCTCGGCGAAGACCTGCGAAGTCACGTAACTGGTCAGCCCCAGCACGAAGAGGTTGATCACCACCCCGGCGATGATCTGGTCCATCCGGTAGGTGACGACAAGGGCGGCCAGGATAAAGCCGAACAAACCGCCGATCACCACAGCCGACAAGAGCCCGCCCCAGCCGCCGATCAACGAGCCCATCAGCGCACCGGTGAACGCGCCGGCCAGCAGCATGCCCTCGATGGCGATGTTGATCACGGCGACACGCTCGCACAGGACGCCGGCAAGGCCGCCAAGCGCGATCGGAACGGCGCGCACCATCGTGGCCTGCAGCATGCCCGTCAGGGAAAACGCCTTGCCGGCTGTGGCCCAGACCAGGAAGGCGGCCACCAGAACCGCAAGACCGATACCAAGGGACAGGGCGGTCCAGCGTGTGCCGCCGCGCACGAATTGCCGGGCGCCGAGGAACGCCAGGACCGCGGCCGCGATGTACAGGAACGGACCGGACGGTACGACGAGGTTCGGCAATGCGAAGGGATCGCGCGGGCGCGACAGGCGGAACGTCGCGTCGCCCGCGGCGTCGAAACCGAAGACGAAGACGGTGAACACCGCCAGCCCGAGCAGCACGCCGCCGGTGATCCGCGCCTGGCGTTGCTGGCCAGTGTCGATCTTCTCGCCCTGTGTCGCACCGGTGTTGGTCAGATCGGTCATGACCGGCCTCCCGCTTTATTGACGGGCTTCCGGAACCCCCAGGGGAAGATCGCGCGCACCAGAAGTGGCGCGGCGATGAAGACGATGATAAGCGCTTGGATGATGCCGATCAGGTCGATGCTGACGCCGGCGTCGACCTGCATCTGCCGCCCGCCTGCCTCGAGCGCGCCGAACAGCAGCCCCGCCAATAGCACGCCAACCGGGTGCGAGCGGCCCAGCAGAGCAAGCGCGATGGCGTCGAACCCGATGCCGGAAGAGAATCCGGGTGTGGCGCGGCCGAGCACCCCCAGGACCTGATTGGCACCGGCAAGCCCAGCCAGCGCTCCGGCCGTCGCCATGGCCGCCACGATGATCAGCTTCGAATGCATGCCGGCATAGCGCGCCGCATCCGGATTGGCGCCGCTTGCCCGGAACTCGAACCCGATCTTCGACCGGAAGAGAAGCCAGTAGACGACGAAAACGGCAATCAGCACCAGGAAGATGCCCGCATGCACCCGCAGGTTCGGATCGATCCAGTCGAGCAGCTTGGGCAACTCGGCATTCTCGGGTACGGATTTCGAGATCGGGTCGTCTCGTCCGATTTTCTGCACCCAGGGCCGGCGCAGCATGTAGTCGAGCAGGCGAAACGAGATCAGGTTCAGCATGATCGTCGAGATCACCTCATGCGCACCGGTTGCGGCGCGCAGACCGCCCGCGATCGAGGCATAGGCGGCGCCCACCAGCGCGCCGGCCAACAGGCAGAGCGGCATGAGGACTGCGAACGGCAGGCCCGGCAGGCTGAAGCCGACAATGACCGCGGCGAGGCCGCCGACGACGATCTGCCCCTCGGCGCCAATGTTAAACAGCCCGGTGCGGAACCCGACTGCCAGGCCCAGCCCTGCAAGCGTCAGCGGCGCAGCGGCGGTCAGCGTCTCGGAGATGGCGTTGAGCGACCCGAACGAGCCGACGCCGAGTGCGATGAACGAGCGGCCGATAGTCGGCAGATCGACACCCGTCGCCAGCATCGTCAATGCCCCGAGGAAGAGCGCCGCGATCACCGCGAAAACCGGCACCACGACCAGATCTTCGAACTGGGTCCGCCCGGGGGCCGCCCGCTCCAAAAGCTTGGCCGTGACGTCGTCGAGATTTGTGCGATCGCTCATGCCGCCGCCCCTGCCATTGCAAGTCCGATGGCGTTCCGGTCCGCCCGCGCCCTGACGTTGTCGAATTCGCCGACGACCCGGCCCTTGAACATCACCAGGATGCGGTCGGCGAGCCCGATGATCTCGTCCAGTTCGGACGAGACGATCAGCACTCCGTCGCCTTCGTTCCGGGCCTCGACCAGCCGCGCATGGATATATTCGATCGAGCCGATGTCGAGGCCTCGGGTGGGCTGGGCGGCCACGACGAGCTTGGTCTCGCGCTCAAGTTCCCGGGCGACCACCATCTTCTGCTGATTGCCGCCGGACAGGTTGCCGGCGGCAAGAAAGACGCTGGGCGTGCGGACGTCGAAATCCACGCAGAACTTCGCCGCCGTCCGGTTGACCGTGTCCCAGTCCACGGCGGGGCCGCGTGCATAGGTCGGATCGTAGTAGTTGTTCAGCACCATGTTCTCGGCAATGGTGAAATTGGCGATCATGCCGCTGCGATGCCGGTCCTCGGGGATATGCGCTATGCCCATGGCGTGGCGCGCGCGCACCGAGGCGTGGGTGATCGCCTTGCCTTGAAACAGGATCTCGCCATGTGCGGCGCGCGAGAGCCCGGTGATCGCCTCGACAAGAGCGGTCTGGCCGTTGCCCTGCACGCCTGCGATGCCCACGATCTCTCCCGAGTGCACGGTCAGCGACAGGTGATCGACGGCGACCTCGTCGTTCTCGCGCAGCACGATCAGATCGCGGACCTCCAGGATCGCATCCTTGGGTTCGGCAGGCGTCTTGTCGACCTCAAAGCTCACCGGGCGGCCGACCATCATCTCGGCCAGGTCTTCTTCACTGACCGTTTTCGGATCGCCCTCGCCGACGATGCGCCCGGCGCGCAGCACGTTGATCCGGTCGGCAATGGCGAGGATTTCATGCAGTTTGTGGGTGATAAAGACGATCGCTTTTCCGGCGTCTCGCAGGGACTTCACGATCTCGAAGAAGTCCTCGACCTCCTGCGGCGTCAGAACGGCCGTCGGTTCGTCGAGGATCAGGACATCGGCCGACCGGAACAGGACCTTGAGGATCTCGACGCGCTGCTGCAGGCCGACGGGCAGGTCCTCGATCAGCGCATCAGGGTCGACCTCCAGCCCGTATTTTTCGTTGATCTCGCGCACCTGCGCGCGGGCGGTTTCAAGGTCAAGATAGTCGAGCCGCCCGGTGGGCTCGACACCGAGGACCACGTTCTCGGCAACGGTAAACACCGGCACAAGCATGAAATGCTGATGCACCATGCCAATGCCCGCGGCGATGGACTCGCCGGGGCCCTCGAACGCAACCTCCTTGCCGTCGATCAGGATCTCGCCTTCGTCCGGGTGGTAGAGCCCGCAAAGGACGTTCATCAATGTCGACTTGCCGGCTCCGTTCTCACCGAGCAGGCCCAGCACTTCGCCGCCGCGGATTGTCAGGTCGACCTCCGCATTGGCCACAACCGGGCCAAAGCGCTTGGTAATTCCGCGCAGTTCAACATCCATGATCAACCGCCCCCACAGCCCGCTGAAAACGGGCGCCCAAACGGACGCCCGCCGGATCGGCCTACATGCCGACTTTGATCGAACCGTCGATGATACCGGCTTTGATGGCGTCGATCTCGGCCTTCAACTCATCAGAGACAATGGCGTCCATGTCGTGATAGGGGGCAAGGCCCACCCCGCCGCTTTCAAGCGTGCCGACGATGACACCGCCCTCGAAGGTGCCGTCCTTGGCGGACTGGATCACCTGGAACACGGTCGAATCCATGTTCTTCATGATCGAGGTGAGGTAGACATGCCCTTTCTCGGGGTCGGTCAGATACAGGTCGGCGTCGACGCCGATGATCTTCAGCGCGTCGGTGCCAAGCTCGTCCGCCAGCGCGGCCGAGCCAAGTCCGACGGGACCAGCCACCGGCAGCACGATGTCGGCGCCCTCGTCATAGAGGTTCTGGGCGAAGGCGCGGCCATCGTCGAGCGACTCGAAGTTGTTGGTGAAAAGACCTTCGCGGGACTCCGGATTCCAGCCCAGTACCTGCACGTCGGCGCTTTTCTGTTCGTTGTAGTACATGGCACCGGCGTGGAATCCGTCCATGAAGATCGTCACCGGCGGGATGTTGATGCCGCCGAACGTGCCAAGGATCCCGGTCTCGCTCATGCCTGCGGCAAGATAGCCGGCAAGGAACGCCGCCTGGTCGGTCGCATAAACCTGGCCCAGGACGTTCGGGATGGTGGGATCGTAGGCGAAATCGACGATCGAGAACTTCTGGTCCGGGTTCGCCTCTGCCGCGGTTTGGGTCGCGTCGCCGAGAAGAAAGCCGATGGTCAGGATGATGTCGCACTCGCCGAGCAGCGAGTTGATGTTCGCCTCGTAGTCGGTCTCGGCCTGCGATTCCAGAAAACGCCCGTCGATCCCGAGCTGGGCCTCGGCGTCCTGCACGCCCTTCCAGGCGGTCTGGTTAAAGCTGTTGTCGTCGATCCCGCCGGTATCGGTAACCTGACAGGCCGTGAACGCACTTGCCGTCGCCGCCGCGCCCAATGTGACTGCGGCAGCCACGGTCGTGGCGATCAAGTTCGATCTCAGATGTTTCATAAGGGCTCCTCCCAATCAGCTCCAAAGGTGCTGTCCACCTTCGATTGCCTCGCGAAAGGCCCGCCACCGCTACCGCGGTACTGCGCAAACACCGAAGGCGTCGGCAATCAGGCTACGTCAGACGGCAATTTCACGTCTTGATCGAAATCAATGCCCCGTTCTGCGGATCCTTCCCTAGTCGCCGGGCTTTTCGAGCGAGAGGATGAACGCCACCAGATGGTCGAGAGCCTCTCTATCCAGGAAATAGCCGAGACGGGGCATGTTCGCATGTTCGGCCGGGAACTGGATGCGCCAGTGTATGTCGTCGGCCGCCCGGTAAACGGCGATGGAGGCAAAGCTCGGCGGTGTCTGCTTGAATGGCCCATCGGCAGAGATGTCGTGGCATCGCGCGCACCAATCCTTGGCCAGGTTCTGCCCTGTCATCGCATCCCCCTGGGCCATCGCCGGCCCAGCCGGAATGAGTCCGAGCGACAGGGAAAATACCACCGAAATCAGCAGTCTCATTGCCTTGTCCTCCCTTGTTGTTGCGTCATCGAGGAAGGCTCGATCGGCATACGGGCCGGTTGCGAATGACCGTTCAGCAAAGCCTCCCGCGGACCTATCGATCCTCGTCCCAGGCCTCCTCTTCCCGTTGCAGCATGTTGTAGATCGTCAGCGCGGCGCCTGTCAGTGGGCGCTCCAACTCGCCCATCACGTCGGTCTCCTGGGCCAGATGTGCCGCCGCCTCCTGCAGATCGGTTATATTTGCGCCGCTCGACAGGATCTCCACAATCATGTGGTCACTGATGTCGCCAAAGATGCGTCTTACTTCTTCTTCCGTAGGCTTCAACACTACCTCCTATGCGCCGCAGTCTTCAATTTTCAGGTTACCACCGGTGGTGCCGATACACCTTGATGTCGCGCAAAGTGCGGTGAGGTGCTCGTCCTCCACGGTCGCAGTCTCGGACACCGCAATGACGCGCTGGACCCGGATGTCGTGCTGCGCCGGCATGGCGACTTCTTGCGCAAGCCAATGCCAACAGTCCGCCGGGCCGTGTCCGGGCCGTCGTGCCCAACTCGCGTCGAGCGGGTTTCGCGGCGCTCAACGCGCCGGCGCTATTGACTTGCGTCAACGACCGAAGCCGCGCCTGCCACTAGAGATGGATCAATCGCAAGACGAGAGTCGCCATCATGCCCAGGAACCGCGAACCTGACCGAACCGGAGGTCCGAACGGGCCGCAATGGGCGATCTGGGCTTTGATCGCGGCCTTTCTTCTGTCGATCGCAGCGATGGGCCTTCTGGTGGATCCGGAGGCGGGTCAGTCGCAGCTGCCATACAGCGAAATCAAGCAAATGATCCGGGACGGCGCTGTCGTCTCGGCCGAATTCGAGGAACATGCGGTTGTTGTGACGACGGAGGCGTCCGACGAGACGGGCGCAACGTCGTTTCGCGCGGTGATCCCCGCACAGGGCGATCCGGAGTTGCTGAGCCTCCTGGAACAGCAGGGCGTCGAAGTTCGCGCGCAGGAGCCGGCGGATGTCTCGATACTGGCCTACATCCTGCCATGGATCCTGATCCTCGGCTTCTATCTCTGGCTGCAGCGGCGGATGATGGGCGGCATTGCCGGCGGCCCGGGCGGCGTCACCGGCGGGCTGCTTGGCGGGCGGTTCGCCAAACCCACCGCACCGGCTCAGAAGGTGACGTTCGACGATGTTGCCGGGCAGGACCAAGCCAAGCGGGAGGTAGCGGAACTCGTTGATTTTCTGCGCGATCCGGAACGGTTCCACCGCGTCGGCGCAGAGGTGCCGCATGGCGTTCTGCTGGTCGGCCCGCCGGGCACGGGCAAGACCTTGCTTGCCAAGGCGCTGGCAGGGGAGGCCGACGTGCCCTTCTTCTCCACCTCCGGGTCCGAGTTCATCGAGATCTTCGTCGGCGTCGGTGCGGGTCGGGTGCGCAAAATGTTCGAGGCGGCGCGCAAGGCGGCGCCCTCGATCATCTTCATCGACGAACTCGACAGCATCGGCCGCACGCGCGGCACGGGCCTGGGCGGTGGGCATGACGAGCGCGAGCAGACGTTGAACCAGATCCTGGCCGAGCTTGACGGGTTCGGTGGGCGCGAGGCGGTGGTGGTGCTGGCGGCCACGAACCGGCCCGACGTGCTGGATCCCGCCCTGTTGCGCCCCGGACGGTTCGACCGGCATGTCACGCTCAACTTACCGGACAGGAAGGCCCGCCGCGCGATCCTGGATATCCATGCCAAAGAGTTGCCACTGGAGGATACCGGCGATCTCGACGCGATGGCTGCGGGCACGCCGGGGTTTTCCGGCGCCGATCTGAAGAACCTGTTGAACGAGGCGGCGATCACCGCAGCGCGGCGCGACGGCACATTGATAATCCGCGACGATCTGGAAGAGGCGCGCGACAAGGTGATGATGGGCACGGTTCGCTCGCTGGCGATCAGGCCGGAGGAAAAGCACCGGCTGGCCGTTCACGAGGCCGGGCACACGGCGGCGGCCTATTACACGCCCGGTGCCGATCCGCTCCACAAGGTCACGATCATTCCGCGGGGCCACGCGCTTGGCGGCACGCATATGCTGCCGGAAAGCGAACGGCATACGCTTGACGAGGATTATCTGCGCGGACAACTCGTCACGTTTCTTGCAGGCAGGACGGCCGAACGCCTGTTCGTGGGGACTGTCAGTTCAGGTGCCGATGACGACATCCGGCGCGCAACCGACCTGGCGCGGTCGATGGTGGCCCGATGGGGCATGACCGACGATCTGGGACCGATCGACTTGCGGCAAAGCCAGGAACATCCGTTCCTCGGCCAGTCGATTGCGCAGCCGCGGGATTTCGCCGATGCGACGGCGGCTTTGGTCGACACGGCGGTGATCGATCTGCTCAAGGAAGCCGAGGTACAGGCCACGAAGATCCTGAAAGATCACCGGCCGCGCGTCGAGGCGTTGATCACCCGCCTCGAGGAAAAGGAGACCCTCGACTTCGAGGAAATCCAGCGCTGTCTCGATCCCGACAGCAAGGTGACGCCGCTGAAGCGGCCAAACAGCGGAGTTGGCAAGATACCGCCCGTGCGGTGAACGGTGCCGCGATTGCCTGGGTCTATTCGTCAGCGCTAGGCCACCGCGGGTCGATGCGCGCCCATAACCTGGTGCCGGATGAAAGGGCTGAGGCCGATCAGCAGGATGCCGATCGAGAACAGGCACCAGACGGCCGGCATCTCGTCGGGATTCGATGTCAGTGTCCAGGCCAGGACCGGCCCGGCCAGCAGGTGCAGCAGGGCGAACCTCCAGGCGCCGTAAAAAAGCGGCAGGACGAAGACCGCGATGAAGTAGTCTGGGAATTCGACTGGCATGCCCGCCAGAGCGGAAAGCGGGCGATAAAGCCCGTTGAGCGGCACCTGCCAGGCGATGTGCCAATTGCCCGACACCGTGCAGAATGCCTCTGCGCAAAGCGAGGTCCCCGCGATGCACGGTCCCGCCCAGTCGAAGGGCACGAGCCGCAGGAGCATCAGCGCCGAGCAGACCGCCGCCACGCCATAGACCCGGCGCTGCACGCGCCACGAAACCGGCGCGGGCGCGATCGCCATGGCGAAGCCGTTCAGGATCAGCGGCTGAAACACGATGTGCAGGTACGAGAGCTGCGTGATCGTCCGGTTGCCCAGGGTCCCGCACTCGTCGATGACGGCATAGCCCGAAGCCTGCAGCCCCTCCATCGCCGTGAAATAGGCCAGCGTCAGCCAGATCGCCCGGGGCTCTCGCCGCATCACGGCAACGGCAACCGCGGCGCCGCCAAAGCCTACCATCGCCACCGAGGCGGTCGCATTCCAGCACATGGGCTGTCCTTTCGCTGCTTTGCGACGCGCGGTCCGGCGGCGATGATGTGGTATCGCCGGTCTACTCGGATTTCGTGATCGCGATCTTCTTGGTTTTTTGAACGGCTTCCGGTGGCTTCGGGACGGTCACGGTCAGCACACCGTCCTTCGTGTCCGCCTGCACCGAGTCGGGATCAATGTCGAACGGCAGCGTCATCGACCGGAAGAACGAGCCCGAGCTACGCTCGACCCGGTGAAACTGCCGGCCTTCCTCTTCCCCCTTTTCCTCCTTCTCCGACTTCTTCTCGCCCTTGACGGTGATCCGGTTCCCGGTCACCGAGACGTCGATGTCGTCAAGCTCGACCCCGGGAAGCTCGGCCGTGATGCAGACCGCGTCGCCGGTCTCGCTGACGTTCGAGCGCACGCTGAACGATCCCGCCCGGTTCGGAAATCCCTTGTCGAAATCCTCGAACAGCGTGTCGATCTGTTTGCGCAGTGCGCCGAACGGAGTGTCTTCGTCGTCCTTGTCGCCCAGCCAGGACGTCGGCAGCCAATCCCGGTAATCCATCTTGCGGTCTCCCAGTTTCGTTCAAGCATCAAAGACTTGCACCGGACACCGGCCAGCGCATTGATTCACGTCAAAGGCAATCCGCGTTTCACGTTCTCGCCCGCGTGGGCGCCGTACATCGCTCCGAGCAAGACAGCCGGTGCAGCGCGGCCTTGGCTTGTCGTTCAGCCGCCTTTGCGTCTGTTCCGAAGGATAGAAAGTGGCACCCGGTCCCGGCTTCCATTAGGTTCGGGCTTAGGAACAGCACACCGGACCGAAGATCGGGCGCCGGCGCGAGGTTCGAGAATTCCTGTACGGCCGCAGCAAAGGGAAACGGCCGAAACGGATCGCTGTCGTTTTGAACGATCACGAACGGCGGCGCCCGGTCCGCTCCGGCCAGCCGGTTCACCAGAGACATCGGGACCGAAACACCGCCCCAGCGCGCATTGCATTCGATCCAGTGAATGGCGCCGACATGGCTGTTGGCGCCCGTTACCAGTGCATCAAAGCTGCAGCGGCCGAAATAGCCAAGACGTTGCAGCACCATGGCAAGCTCCATCGCACCGGTACTCAACGAGTCGTCGATGTGGCGCGGAAGATCCGCTTCGGCCGCGCCCGCGAAGGCGGCCGTTTCGCCACTCAGGATCTGTTCGAAGACGCCCTCGATGATCGGCGGCCCATCCTCGGGCGATGGGATCCAGGTCTGCACGGACGGGCTGGTCAGCACGTTGGCGTCCCAGACCTCGACCAGCATCGGGAAGCGTGGCGCGCGGCCGTTTTTCGGAAGGGCGTCCCGCAATCGTTTGAACAGGGCACGCGCGCCAATGTCCCGGACATCGTGCGCATGGATGACGAAATTGCCCGCCGAACCTGCGCTGTCGGGCACCTTGACGACGATTCGGTCCCATTTTTTTGCCAGGTCCGCGACCTGCCGGGTCAGGGCCGCGGCGGAAAAGGCGGCACGTTTCGGCGGCGTGGCGCCGGCCCCGAGCAGGCGCTTCACCACCCCCCCGAACCAGAGTTTGTCGTTGCAGCGCCGTGACAACAGGGGCGGCGGGCCTGCAACAAACACCTTGGTTCGGATCTTTTGCGCAAGGCGCGAGGCAAGCGCCCAGATGGTGCCGGTGGTCAAATGGGCGTGCAGCGTCGTGCCCATGCGGCCAGCCACCACGCCCTCCAGACGCTCAAAGGAGTTTACATCGCGCAGGCAGATCGCCGTCGTCGCACGGCGCGGCATGGCGTTGGCGGGATCGACGTTCAGGTAGGTCAATCCTACGCTGCCGGTGACAGTCCTCTGATACGCTTCGAACGCGGGGCAGTCCGGCCCGCCGATGACGACGACGTCCTGCGGGCCTGCAAGCCATCCCATCCGATAATCAAAGCGCTTGTCCGGCGCATGCGACATCAGTGGGATTTCCACGGTGTCGCCGAACCAAACACCCGGGCCAGGACCACAGCCTTTCGCGACGTCCGGCCCGAACACTCCGAGATCGTCGAGTTTCGGCTCGGTGCCCCGGATTTCAACTGCCAGATCATCGATCTGGCGCCGCCTGCCAGGGCTGATTTCCGGATGCCGTCGCTGCCGGATCTTCAAGGCGGATCCGCATGCCGCAGCCTCGGGCGTGTTGAAGCGTTGAATTTCCCCTGGTCTGGCCATGCCCTTCTGCGCGTCGTTGGACAGCCCTTTATGCGTCCGATCGTTTGGCTGCGCCTTGATATCACTCAATGTGCCGGCTTGCGCCAAGGCGCTAAGGTAAGTGCGGTCTCAAGGGAGTTCTTTCATGTGCCGCCTTTTCGCGATGAGCGCCAATGAACCGACGCGGGTCGAATGCAGCCTGGTTCATGCACAGAACGCGCTGATGCTACAAAGCCAGGAGGATCAGGAAGGCCTGCCAAACGGCCACGGCTGGGGCGTCGCCGATTACCGCGACGGCTTGCCGCTGATCGAAAAGCAGACCTGGGCGGCCTTCCACGGCGAGCATTTCAAGAAGACGGCAGCGCGGGTTTATGCCCATACCGTGGTCGCCCATGTGCGGCGCGCCACGGTCGGCGGGACGTCGATCGAGAACACCCATCCGTTCCACCACGGCAAATGGATCTTTGCCCATAACGGCACGGTTCCGCATTTTCTGGACGTGCGCGATCAGATGATGCCGCAGATCGATCCGCTCTTTCAGAACGATATCAAGGGGACGACCGACAGCGAGCACGTGTTCTACTTTCTGCTGTCGCTCAGGATGCGGCACCCGGATAGGGACCTGCGCGAGCTGGTCGCGGTCGGGCTGAACCGGATTCGGCAATGGTGCGAAGCCGTGGACCCGCGGGCGCGGATCGGGTTGAACATCGTGCTGACCGATGGCGAAGAATTGGCGGGGTCGCGGTTCGGGCGGTCGCTGTGGCATCTGCGGCGCGAGCAGGTTTACACCTGCGAAATCTGCGGCCGGACCCATGTGCATCACGAGGTTGGCACGGACTACCGTGCCGTCGAGATCGCCTCGGAACCGATTTCCGGCGACCCCTGGGAGGAGTTCCCGGACGGGGTCGTCTATTCGGTGGACGAGGACCATTACCTGCTGGTCGAATCGTTGGCGAAATACGCCAGCGCCGTGCTGGCCTGATCCGGTTCTGACCGGTGGTCCCGGCCGGAGCCGTAGGCTGGATGATCAATCGATCCGTGCAGACTGGCTGAAAGGTCATCGTCCAAAACCGGCCGCGAGATCGGCTAGACGGTGAAGAGACAGGCCTCGACAAGGGCAAAGACCGTCTCCGGATCGCCGCCGGCGTCGATTTCCTGCCAGAGCGCGGGCTTTTTTTGCCGGTCCAGCTGTTTGCGCAACACGGCGACGTCGGCATCCGAGGCATCGCCGGTGCGGTCCGCGACCCGGCGCGCGAGTATATCCGGATCTGCGCTAAGCCAGATACCGTCGAACGCGGCAGCCGATCGCTCTGCGAGCGCACGAATCGCGGCGCTCTGTTCTTCCGCGAGAAAGGTGGCGTCGACGATGACGCTGTGATGCGCCCGCAGGATTTCCTCGGCGTGGCTCAGAACCCGGGCATAGACCTTTTCGTTCACATCCGGCGCATAGGCGTCATCGGGCAACTTCTCCAGCGGATCGACACCGAAGAGCGCCTTGCGCTCGAGATCGCTGCGCAGATGTACTGCCCCCGGGGCCGGGCCAAGGATCGGGGCGATCATCGCCGAGACCGTGGTCTTTCCGGTACCCGATACCCCGCCCACAGCGACGAGCCGCGGCGGCGCCGGCGTGAGAAATCGAGTCGCCTGATCAAGATAATTCCGCGCGTCTTCTGCAATCTCTTCGGACACAGAGCCTGACATGGTCTGCACCGCGACCATCGATCGAATCGCGGCACGAATGCTCAAGAACAGCGGCATTGCAGCGAGACCGGCGAAGTCGGTGGTCGTTCGAAGGTAGCTGTTCAGAACGACATTCGCCTGGTTGTCCAAATCCCGGTGCAGCAGATCCATGACAAGGAACGCAAGGTCGTAGGCGACATCGCAGGTCCCGAGCCTTTCGTCGAATTCCAGAGCATCGAACGGAACCGGCTCGCCGTTGATCATGACGAGGTTCTTCAGATGCAGATCGCCGTGGCATCGCCGGACGAAACCCTGCTTGGTGCGCTCGGTCAGCAGCGAAGCGACGCGTTCGAACATCCGCCCGGTACGCGCGAAATACTCCGCCAGCCTGTCGTGGCCCAGCGTGGCCTTCATGCCTGTAAAGGCCTCGTGCAGTTCCTCGACGATTTCCTTGATCAGGACGGCGCCGTCGGCCGTGCGCGTCTCGGCCGCGGCATGATAGCGGCCGGTGGTGGTGCCGAGCTTCTCGGCAATTTCGATTGTCAGATTGCCGGCATCCGCGATCCAGGTCAGTTCGGCTTCGCGCGGGAACCGGTGCATCCGCAAGGCATACTCGATTGGCTCTCCGCTGCCTTCCAGGGCCAGTTCGCCGGAGGGTTCGCGCGTGATCGCGACAACCCGGTCATAGATCCGGGGTGCCGCCGGCGCATTCAGGTTGTGTTCGTGCTTGATGATGTCGCGGCGCGTTTCCGGGGCCGTGAAGTCGAGGTAGTTGTACTTGACCGCCCGTTTGATCTTGTACGCGATGTCGCCGACCAGAAAGACATGCGCCGAATGCGTCGTGATCACCTCGACGGGCGCATCCGATCCGTGTGTCGAGGGATCGCTCAGAAACTCCACCAACTCGGTCTGATCCATCACCTGCGGCCTTTTCGCTGTCAAATCCGCCGTATTCCCGCCATAGGGATCTCGCCGGGACGCAGTTTGCGTCAGAATGCACGCTGCAACGCCATGGCCTCGCGCAGCCGCGACTCGGCCAGTGCGTTGGCGGCGGCTCGCGGCAAGGTCCCATGCGCGCGCACTTCGTTCAGAACCTCTTGCGTGTTTTTTCGGATCTTCTCGGCGATCGTCGTCATCGCCTGGCTCTCGGTGCCGCCACGATACTCGACCGAGGCACAGATCACGCCGCCCGCATTGGCAATGAAATCCGGAATCACCATGACGCCACGGTCGTGCAACTCGGCCTCTGCCTCTTCCGTCGCAGGGATATTGGCGCCCTGAACGATCAGCTTGGCGCGGATCGCGCCGGCATTTGAGGTGTCGATGATGTCGGGCCTGGCAGCGGGGACGAGGATATCGCAGTCGGCCGTGATCACGGCGTCCCGGTCGGCGGCCTCGGCACCGGCGTAGTCGATCACGGCTCGGCCGTCGGCCTTCAATGCGTCGAGGCGTGAGAGGTCGAACCCCTCTGGCTGGTGCGCGGTGCCACGGGAATCGGCCACGGCGACGATGCGCGCCCCTTCCTGCGCAAGGTAGCGGGCTGCATGCCGCCCGACGGCGCCATAGCCCTGGATCGCCACGCGCGCGCCGTCCAGCGCGATGCCGGTGAATTCCTCGGCCACGTTTGCCGCGGCCGCCACGCCGAGGCCGGTCGCCCCGATTTCATCCAATGGGATGCCCCCGACCACGCGCGGCAGGCCAAGGGCACGGCCGATTTCGTCGCGGATCCAGGCCATGCAGGTTTCATTGGTGCCCATGTCCGGGCCAGGCACGTAGTCGGTGAGCTGGGCGATTGCCTGAGCAAAGGCGCGGATTAGCCCCGCCTTTTCCGGCAATGGCATCGCCGGATCCGCCGTGATCACGGATTTCCCGCCGCCGTGGGGCAGGCCGGCCGCGGCGTTCTTCAGGCTCATCGCCCGCGCCAGCCGCGCGCATTCCTCGAGCGTGACGTCGGGGGCCATGCGCACGCCGCCGACCGAGGGGCCGATGGCGGTGTTGTCGATCACCACGATGGCCCGCAACCCGGCCGCGTGGTCGCTGATATGGACGACCTTTTCCGGACCGAAATCGTCGGTCATCTGAAAAATCTCGGTCATGTTTTTTCGGTTCCCATGTCTATGACTCCAGGTCACACTTGATCGCTGCCAGAAATCGAGCCGCCTCGCCGCCGGTGACCGCCCGGTGGTCGAAGGTCAAAGACAGCGGCAGGACGCGCCGAACGGTGGCGCGGCCATCGATAGCCAGGCATGCCTCGACGATCCGCCCCGCACCGAGGATCGCCACTTGCGGCGGCGTCACGACGAGGGCCGTGAACTCACCGCCCAGCATCCCGAAATTTGACAGAGTGAAGGTGGCGCCCTTCATGTCCGCATGCCCGATAGTGCGGATCTCGACGGCGTGTCGCAGCTTTTCGATCTGCTCCTCGATATCCCCGGCGGCACCGACGTCGCGCAGTACCGGCGTAAAGAGACCCTCGGGCGTGTCCATCGCGACGGCGAGGTCCACATGGTCGTGCAATTGCCGCCGCCGCCCGTCGAACCAGGCGTTCAACGAAGGCTCGATTGCACTGGCCCTGGCGATGGCGCGGACAAGGCGCGGCATCGGCTGATCGGTGTCGTCCCAGGGCGAGATATCCGCGCGGTCGGTCACGGTAGCCGGCACGACGACTGCGTGCGATGCCGCCATCGCCTTGGCCATCGCACGTCGCACGCCGCGCAGGTCTTCGCCCTGAAACCCGGCAGCCACGGCCTCGACGTCGCGCGACTGGATCGCGCCGCCCGGACCGCTGCCGGTCAGAGTGGCCAGGTCGACGCCCATCTCGCGGGCCAGGCGACGGACAGCCGGGCTCGCCTTGACCGACCTGGACGGCTTGGTTGGCGGTTTCGGCGTGCGTTCGCCGGCGCCTTGAAGCTCGCCGACAATCGCGCCGGTGTCCTCGGATCTGCCGGTCTCGATCTCGACCAGCGGCGCGCCGATCTTGGCGATCTCGCCCTCACGCGCGATCAACCGGGCGATTGTGCCGGAATAGGGGGCCGGAATCTCGACAACGGCCTTGTCGGTTTCGACCGACACAAGCGGCTGATCCGCGGTCACGTGATCGCCTTCGGTCACATGCCATGTGACGATTTCGGCCTCTGACAGGCCTTCGCCGAGGTCGGGCAGCCGGAACACGGTCATGCAAAGGCCATCACGTCGCGAACCGCGCCGGCGATGCGGTCGGTCGAGGGCATGTAGTGATGTTCGATCCGTGGATAGGGCATCACGGTGTCGTAGCCCGTGACGCGCCTGACCGGGGCGAGCAGGCCGGTGAGGCAATGCTCGGCCAGATCGGCGGCGATTTCGGCTCCGAGACCGGCGGTCAAAGGGGCTTCGTGCACGATCACGCAGCGGCCGGTCTTTGCGACAGAGGTGCGAATCGTCGGCCGGTCGATGGGCTTCAGCGAGGACAGGTCGATGAGTTCGGTGGAAATCCCCTCTTCGCCCAAGGTTTCCGCCGCAGCCCGGGTCTCTGTCAACATCGCGCCCCAGCTGACAAGGGTGACGTCCGCGCCCTCCCGCAGCACGATCGCCCGGTCGATGGGCAAAGCGCGCCCGTCGTCCGGCACCTCCTCGCTGATCGCGCGGTAAAGCCGTTTGGGTTCAAGAAACAGAACAGGATCGGGATCGCGGATCGCGGAAAGAAGCAGGCCATAGGCTCGCCCCGGCGAACTTGGGATCACCACGCGCAGGCCGGGGATGTGGGCGAACATCGCCTCGGCGCTTTCCGAATGATGCTCGGGCGCTTTGATGCCGCCGCCATAGGGTGCGCGCAGAACGATCGGGCAGGTCAGCCGCCCGCGGGTGCGGTTGCGCAGGCGCGCGGCGTGGTTGGCGAGTTGATCGATGGCGGAATACAGAAAGCCCATGAACTGGATCTCGGCGACGGGCTTCAAGCCCGTAGCGCCGGCGCCGACGGCCATGCCGGCGATCACGGTTTCGGAAAGCGGCGTGTCGCGGACGCGTCCCGATCCGAAGCGCTGGATCAGCCCGTCGGTGGCGCGGAACACGCCGCCGTCGATGCCGATATCTTCGCCGAAAAGGATCACGTCGGGATCGTCCGCGAGGGCGCGGCCAAGGGCCATGCGGATCGCCTCGATCATTGTGCGCTCAGCCATCGGCAAGGTCCTCGGCCAGGGCCGCGAGATCGGCCGGCAGCGTGGCAAAGAGATGGGTAATCATCGCGCGGGGCGGTTCGGGAGCGATGGCAAGATAGGCTTCGGCCGCCGCGTCCACCTCGGCGTCGCAGGACCGCAGCACCGTCTCTTCATCCCGCTTGCCCCAGCCATGTGCGACCACAAGGTGGTTGCGCAGGCGGATCAGCGGCTCCGCCTTCCAGTGCGGGCTGACCTCGGCCTCGTCACGGTAGCGGCTGGCATCGTCGGCAGTGGTGTGATCGCCCAAACGGTAGCTGACGCATTCGATCAACGCAGGGCCTTCGCCGGCGCGTGCACGGGCCAAGGCACGCTCGGCGGCCGCCCGGACGGCCACCACGTCGTTTCCGTCCACCTGTTCGCCCGGTACCCCTGCGGCAATCGCCTTGTCGGCGAGGGTTTCCGCGTGGGTTTGCTCGGTTCGCGGCATCGAGATCGCCCATTGGTTATTGTTGATCACGAAAACCGCGGGCAGCATCCAGGCGCCGATGACATTGAGCGCCTCGTAGAAATCGCCCTTCGACGTGGCACCATCGCCGCCAACCGTGACCGCGACGCCCGGCGTGCCCTTCCGTTGCAACGCCAAAGCCACGCCGGCGGCATGGGGGAATTGCGATGCGACGGGAATGCAAACCGGAAAGTCCTGGCGCGGCCCGGCAAAGTCGTTGCCGCGCTCGTCGCCGCCCCAGTACAGGAACAGCTCCTCCAGCGTCACGCCACGCCAGAGCTGGCCGCCGTGTTCGCGGAAGGAGGGTAGAAAAACATCGTCCTCGGTCATTGCGCTCGCCAGGCCGATGCTGATCGCTTCTTGCCCCAGGCTCGACGCGTAGGTGCCGAGCCGGCCGGTGCGCTGCAGGGCTATGGCCTTGGTATCGAAGGCGCGCGCGCGGACCATGGCGGTATAAAGCGCACGCAGCGTGTCGCCGTCGCGGGCAAAATCGGGGAGGTCGCCGACGACCCGGCCCGCGGCATCGAGGAATGCGAGCGGCTCAGGCATGTTCGGTTTCCGCTGCGGCCAGTTCCTCGGTCATGATCCGGCGCATCTCGAACTTCTGGACCTTGCCGGTGATCGTCATCGGGAATGCGTCAACGAACCTGACGTAGCGCGGGATCTTGAAATGCGCGATCCGGCCGCGGCAGAAATCGCGGATGTTCTCTTCGGTCACCTCATACCCGTCGCGCAGCTTGATCCAGGCGCAGACCTCTTCGCCGTATTTCTCGTCCGGCGCGCCGATCACCTCGACCTGCTCGATGGCCGGGTGGGTATAGAGGAAATCCTCGATCTCGCGCGGAAAGATGTTCTCGCCACCACGGATCAGCATGTCCTTCGATCGCCCGACGATCTGGAAATAGCCTTCGGTATCGACCACCGCGATGTCGCCCGAGGCGATCCAGCGCGCCTCGTCGATGGCCTCGGCGGTCTTCTGCGGGTCGTTCCAATACTTCGGCATAACGCAATACCCGCGGGTCTTGAGCTCTCCGGGCACCCCGCGCGGCACGATGCGGCCCTTGTCGTCGGTGATCTTGATCTCCGTATGCGGCAGAACGCGGCCGACGGTTTCGACGCGCCTGTGGACGGGATCGTCAACGCCGGTCTGGGTGCTGACCGGGCCGGTTTCGGTCATTCCATAGGCGATGGTGATCTGGTCCAGGTGCATCTCGCCCATGATCCGCTTCATCAGCTCGGCGGGGCACGGCGCCCCGGCGATAATGCCGGTGCGCAGGAAAGTGAGGTCGCGGTCGGCAAACCCCGGCGTGTCCAACTCGGCGATGAACATCGTCGGCACGCCGTGAAGCGCGGTGCAGCGTTCCGTTTCGACCGTCTGCATCGTCGCTTCGGCGTCAAATCCGGCGGCGGCGAAGACGATCGCCGCGCCATGGGCCACGCAGCAAAGCGTGCCGAGCACCATGCCGAAGCAATGGTACATCGGAACCGGGATGCACATGCGGTCGGCGCTGGTCAGCTTCATCTGCAGGCCGGTGAACCAGGCGTTGTTGACGATGTTGTGGTGGGTCAGCGTGGCGGCCTTGGGGCGGCCGGTGGTGCCGGAGGTGAACTGGATGTTGATCGGGTCGTCGAATTGCAGTTCGGCCTTCAAGTCTCGAAGGCGGGTCCGGGTTTCTTGCGTCGCCGCGCCCGTCACCGCGCCGAAGGACAGCGTGCCGGGGGCGGCATCGCCAAGCGTAATGATCCAGCGCAAGCTCGGGACGCGGGCCGCGTCCAAGGCGCCGGGTTCCGCAGTCGGCAACTCCGGCATCAACTCGGTCAGCATCGCCAGATAGTCGCTGGTCTTGAAGCTGGGCACCGTGACCAGCGCCTTCACGCCAACCTGGTTGAGCGCAAATTCCAACTCGGAGAGCCGGTAGGCGGGGTTGATGTTCATCAGGATCAGCCCCGCCTTGGCGGTTGCGAATTGCAACACGACCCACTCGGCCAGGTTCGGTGCCCAGATGCCAATGCGGTCACCGGGGTCAAGCCCAAGGCCAAGAAGTCCGGCAGCGACCTCATCCGCCTTTCGTTTCAGCGTCCGATAGCTCCAGCGCACATTCTGATAGGGGACGACCAACGCCGGGCTTTCGGGAAGGCGGTCGGCCGTCCGGTCGAGCAATCCGCCGACGGTCAGGCCCATCAGCGGCGTGTCCGAGACGCCGTGCAGGTAGCTTGGGATGTCAGGTGCCAAAATGCGCCTCCATCCGGTCGAAGGCCAGGTCGATCACATCGTCCTCGACACAATAGGCCAGACGAACATGATCCTCGCCCGACGGCCCGAAGGCGCTGCCGGGTGTCACGGCGACACGCGCACGGTCGAGCAGGTCGTGGGCGAACTGCACCGCGTTCTCGTGTGCCGCCACGATGCGCGGGAAGACGTAATAGGCGCCCTGCGGGGGAACGTATCGGAAGACATGCGGCAGGCGGTCGAGGCGTTCGCAGATCAGGCTGCGGCGGCGGTCGAGGATCCGTTCGAACTCTGCCAGGTGGACAGGCTCGGTTTCCAGCGCCGTCAAGGCGGCGACCTGGCTGATCCGCGGTGTGCATATCATTGTCAGGTCATGGATCTTGACGGCCTCGGCGCGCAGCCATTCCGGAACAACCATATAGCCGACGCGCCAGCCGCTCATCGCGTAGGCCTTTGAGAAGGTGAAAAGATAGGCGATGTGATCGGCGAATTCGGGATCCGCGGCGAGATCGAAAAACCGGCCGCGGTTGTCATAGGTGAAATGGCTGTAGGGGTCGTCGATGACGATCAGCAGGCCGTTGTCGCGGGCAACGCTGGCCGCGCAACGCAACGCCCGCTCCGAAAGGATCGCGCCCGTCGGGTTCGATGGATTGACCAGAACGATGGCCTTGGTGCGCGGACCGATGAGCCCGGGCAGGGCGCCGACATCAAGGTCCCAGCCGCCCGCTTCGTCCATCTTCCAGAATACCGGAACGCCGCCGTTGAATTCGATCTGGCTGATATGAGAGACAAAGCCCGGATCGGTGACGATGACCTCGTCGCCCGGATCGACGATTGCATGAAACAGCGTCTGAAGGCCTTCCATATTGCCCGCCGAGATCATCACCCGCGTCGATGCGTCGACCTTGATCGCGGTGCGCCGCTGATGTGCTCGCGCCGCGGCGGCGCACAGATTCGGCAGGCCACCGGGCAGGGCATACATACCGATCTTGGCGTCCTCCTTCAGCGCCGTGGTCACGGCGGCGCGGATCGGTTCCGGGGTGCGAAAGGATGGCAGCCCCCACGCCAGCGACGCAGCCCCTGGCACCTGTGCGCAACGGATCGACATTTCCTTGATCGCCGACATCGCAAGGTGCCGTGACCGTCGCGCGACCGGGCCCTTGCATGCGGTTGCCGTCTGGTCCACGCCGGCCTCCCAACTTCGGTGTTCCAGAATTTCCAACGTCTTCTGAGGACAACCAGCCTACGTGAATGTGCCGGGCGTGCCTTGTCTCAGATCAAGTTGCGGCTTCCGGCGCGGGTGGGATTTGCGAGCTGTGTTCCAGCGAGGGCTCGCCTCGTCCAGCCCCGACCACGACGATCGGGCAGCGTGCGGCAGCGAACAGCCGGCGCAATTGATCGTAGGTCCGCAGCGGGCCCGCCGAGAGGTCGAGCACGACCGCAGAGGCGTGGAGGCGGGCAATGCGCGCCAAGAGCAGATCTTCGCTGCTGAAGTGCTCGGTGTCCGGCGGTCCAACGCCCCCGCCTTGGGGCGCGGAACCCAGTGTCATGGCAAGCGTACCGGTCCCCAAGGCGTGCGCCAGGTCATCCGCCAGGACGCGTGCCTCCTGTTCCGCATCAGCCGGGGGCTCGATCAGAACGATCTGCCCCACGAGCCGGTGCGTTTCGCGATATCCGAGCAGCAGCAGATCCCACCCCTTGGCCGCCTCGCAGAGCCCGCTGATCAGCTCACCGCGCCGCCGCTCGAAGGACCAGTTTTCTTGCGGCGCCAACGCCGAAAGGGTCTGACGGAACGCCTTTGCGTCGCTTTCGGCGACGGTCTTGATCTGGCGGCGGGACGGCGCGACGATGAACGTTCCGCTCGACGTGATGACGCGCTGTTTCGGCAGACCGGCGAGGTCGGCCCATATCGTCTCTTCGACGAGCATGCCGCCCAGATCTGTTGCCAATGTCCCGGCGAGCCGCTCTGCCAGGCGCAACGCGGTGCGGGCCTCGGCATAGCTGCCGGCGCCGATCAAAATGCGCCGCGAGGGTTTTTGAACCCCGGTCATACGGTTTTCCTGTCTTCGTCGTTGCCGTTGCCGTTGCCGTCGCCGGACGCGGACCGCGCAAAGGCTTTCCGGGTTTCGGCGTAGGCCCGCAGCCGGGCCTCGACCAGAGCGTTGACCGAGCCATCCGGGAAGGCGCCGTCGGCGTTTCGAACGCCAGCCGGGGTGCCGGTCAGAATCTCGATGCCGTCATCTATGCCGGTCACCGGGATCACCTGGAATTGCCCTGCCTTGGCTGCCTCGACGACGTCGGATCGCAGCATCAGGTGATCGACATTGGATTTCGGAATCAGAACTCCCTGGTCGCCGGTGAGGCCCCGTGCGGCACAGGTCTCGAAGAATCCTTCGATCTTCTCGTTGACCCCGCCGATGGCCTGCACCTCGCCGGTCTGGTTGACCGAGCCGGTGACCGCGAGACCTTGACGGATCGGCAGGCCGGAGAGCGCCGACAGCAACGCATAGAGCTCGGCGGAAGACGCGCTGTCGCCGTCGATGCCACCGTAGCTCTGTTCGAAGACCAGGCTGGCATGCAGCGAGAACGGCACGTCGAGCGCATAGCGGGATGTCAGATAGCCTGCCAGGATCATGACGCCTTTCGAATGCAGCGGGCCGCCGAGTTCGACCTCGCGCTCGATGTCCACCAGCTTGCCGGCGCCCATCCGGGCCCGCGCCGTGATCCGAGATGGGCGGCCGAAGCTGTAGTCGCCAAGGCCGACCACCGACAGGCCGTTGATCTGTCCGACGGCGGCGCCCTCGGTGTCGATCAACACGGTCTTGCGCGCGATCGCCTCTTGCATGCGGTCCTTGATCCGCCCGGCGCGACGGTCCTTTTCCCGGACCGCCTGCGTGACGTCGCCGTCGTCGATATGCCTGTTGCCGCGGCGCGCGGCATAGTGGTCGGCCTCGCGCAAAAGGTCCGACACCGCGCCCAGACGCAGCGACAGTTTCTGGCTGTCGTCGGCGAGCCGGGTCGCCTCATCGAGCAACCGCGCCACACCCGCGGCACTGATCGGGCGCAGCCCCTCGCGTGCGGCGTAGGATCCGACCAGACGGGCGAACAGGATCAAAGTGTCGTCGGTTCGCTCGACCTCATCGTCGAAGTCCGCCTGCACTTTGAACAGCTCGCTGAAATCGGGGTCGAGCAGCACCAGCAGCGCATGCAGAAACCGGTCGCCGACCAACGCGACCCGAACATCGAGCGGAATTGGATCTGGTTCCAGCGAGGTGGTCGAGACCAGGCTCAGCCGCTCCGCCATCGAGGTGATCGTGATCGACTGGCTTTTCAGGCTTTGCTTCAGCGCGTCCCAGGCGAAGGGCTCGGACAAGACGCGGCGTGCGTCCATCACCAGAAAACCGCCGTTGGCGCGGTGCAGCGCACCGGGCTTGATCATGGTGAAGTTCGTGACCAGAGAGCCCATATGCGAGATGTGCTCGATGCGCCCGCTGAGCCGGTTGAGTGTCGGCAGATCCTCGACCTGCACCGGAGCGCCTGTGCTAGCATCGTTGTCCTGCGAGACCATGACATTGACGACGTAGCGGTCGAAGGCTGGTTCCTTGTGGTACTTCCGGATCGCTTCGGGAAATGGGCCCTCGTTCTTTTTCGCCGCCGCCTGGAGGAACAATTCGGCATTGGCGATGATGTCCTGGCGCACCGCTTCAAGATATTCCGATACGGGCTCCAATTCTTGAAGTTTGCCCGAAATCTCGGCGACACGCGCGGAAACGGCGCGTTCGGCCATAGCGGCATTGAGTTCTTCGATGCGTTTGCGGTGCTCTTTCTCCAATTTGGGGGCCTGGCGCAGAACGGCGGCGAGATCTTCCTGCAACCGCTCGATCTTTTCGTCGATTTCGGCCTGCTCGGCGTTGCCCAGCTTCTGATAGTCCTCGGATTTCACCAGTTGACCATCACGGACGGCACTTAGCATAAAGCCCATCGGTGTACGCACGAGCGCCACATCTTCGGCCTTGGCGCGATCGGCGAAGTCCGCCATGGCGGACTCCTGCGCCTCGCCTAGCTCTTGCTCGATCGCGCGCCGTTGGGTCTGATATTCCTCTGACTCGAAGAGCGCCGGAATTTCATTGGCCAAGTCATCGACCAGATTTTCCATTTCGCGCCTCAGGGCCGCCGCTGTGCCGGGCGGCAGGCGCAGGGCCTTGGGTTTGTGCGCTGCCTCGAAATTGTTGACATAAACCCAATCCGACGGCAGTGGGCGCCGGGCGGCCTGTTCGGTAAGCAACTGCTTGACGGCGGAATGCCGTCCGGTTCCCGGTGGCCCGAGCACGAACAGGTTGAAGTCACGGTGAGCGATCTGCGCAGATAGGCGGATGGCATCCAGCGCGCGATCCTGCCCGATCAGTCCGCTGACGCCCTCCAATTCGTCCGTGGACCGAAACGGCAGCTTTGCGGGATCGCATTGCCTGCGCAACCGATCGGCTGGCAATGGGGTCATGCTATGCCCTTTCACGCTGAAACTACGGCGAACTCAGCACGGAGTGCCGGTCTCGGTGAATGATCTTGATCAAGCGGCTGACGACACACCGTCCCGGGCCGCGTGCGGTTTCCGGTCCACGGATTATGTTGCACGACCGCGAAGCGCGCTGCATTCACCGTCCATGCCACCGGCGATCCAGCCGGTTTCCGTCGCGCAGACTGCAGCCGAAACGCAAGGGTTTCCGTCTCGAGGTCAAGATCAAGAAACTGCAGATTTGACCCTACCCATCAAGGTCTTAGCGGGTGTTTCCGAGTGCGATTCTGAAGTGGTGGAGCCGATCGGGATCGAACCGACGACCTCGTCATTGCGAACGACGCGCTCTCCCAACTGAGCTACGGCCCCAACGGGCGTTTATGTGATCGGTTTGCCAATCCATGTCAAGAAGTGCCCGTGCCGTCGCGGCAGCCGGGCGGAGAATCGAACCCTTGGCTTTCGGCATCGGGCGGTTTCGGCACAACAGCCGCGACTGCGTGGTGTCGTTGTCCCTCGGCGATGGGCCGAGGTCTCGAACCCCACACCTTGCGGTGCCATCCCGTTATGGCGGTCCCAGCGGCAATCGCAGGCGTAGGTTTCGCCCCTTGAGTCCGCGCCTGAACACAGAGTGTAAACGTCCACCCCCCAGCACCGGTCAAACGCCTTTGCAACAACCCTATTTCTGCTCCAGCCGGCCCCGGGGTGCTTTTGAAGGTCAGCCCTCGGCTTCGGCGACGTTCTTCTTGACGTCGAAGAAGCTGTCGGGCGTGCAGGAGATCGAGTCGATCCCGGCCTCGACAAGCACCTTGGCGAACTCGGGGTAATTCGATGGCGCCTGCCCGCAAAGCCCGACCTTGCAGCCGTTTTCATGAGCCCGGGCAATGATCGATTTGATCATCCACACGACGGCGGCATGACGTTCGTCGAAAAGCCCTGCCAGCTTGTCGGAATCCCGGTCGATGCCTAGCGTCAGCTGGGTCAGGTCGTTCGAGCCGATCGAGAACCCGTCGAAACGCTTGCAGAACTCTTCGGCGAGGATGACGTTCGAGGGCACCTCGCACATCACATAGATCTCCATACCGCCGACGCCATGCTCCAGCCCCTGGTCCCGCATGACCTCCAGCACCCGGTCGGCCTCCTCCGGCGTGCGGCAGAACGGGATCATGACGATCACATTGTCAAAGCCCAGCTCCTCTCGGACCTTCTTGATCGCCTGGCATTCCAGCTCGAACCCATCCTGATAGCCGTCGTCGTAGTAGCGCGACGCGCCGCGCCAGCCGAGCATCGGATTTTCCTCATGCGGCTCGAACCGGCGCCCGCCCAGCAGGTCGGCGTATTCGTTGGTCTTGAAATCCGACATCCGCACGATGACCGGTTTGGGGTAGCAGAACGCCGCGATCCGGGCGAGGCCCATCGCAAGATGGTCGACGAAGTAGTCGGCCTTGTTGTCGTGGTCCTTGGTCAGTTCGGCGATCTCGGCCTTTTCGGCATCGTCCGGCAGCGTGTCGA
Source organism: Rhodobacter sp. (assembly GCA_030065095.1). Taxonomy (GTDB): domain Bacteria; phylum Pseudomonadota; class Alphaproteobacteria; order Rhodobacterales; family Rhodobacteraceae; genus JASJCA01. The sequence goes on along the minus strand of JASJDP010000025.1, from coordinate 17,543 downwards.
AATGGATCAGGGCCCGGGGATGAACCTTGATCGAGTTCATGATGACAAACTCCATCCGGGCCAACCCAACACCGTCGGTCGGCAACCGCCACCAGCGCGCCGCCGTCGCCGGATTGGCCAGGTTCAGCATCACCTTGGTCTTGGTCTCGGGCAGGCTGTCGAGCCGCAGCTCTTCGGTCTCGACGTCGGCGGTGCCGGAATGGACCAGACCCTCGTCGCCCTCGGCGCAGTTGACCGTCACCTCCTGCTCGTCATGCAGGTGATGCGTGGCGTCGCCGCAGCCGACGATCGCCGGCACGCCCAGCTCGCGGCTGACGATGGCGGCATGGCTGGTGCGCCCGCCATGGTCGGTGACGATGGCGCGGGCGCGTTTCATGATCGGCACCCAGTCGGGATCGGTCTGGCTGGTCACCAGGATGGAATCGTCGACGAAGCTGTCGATATCCTTGACGTCTTCGATCAGGCTGACATGGCCCGTGGCCACCGCAGCCCCGACCGAAATGCCCTTGACCAGAACCTCGCCCGCATTCTTTACCTTGTAGGATTTCAGCGCCCCGGCATCCTTGCGGCTTTCCACCGTTTCGGGCCGCGCCTGCACGATGTAAAGCCGCCCGGTGATCCCATCCTTGGCCCATTCCATGTCCATCGGCAGGCCATAGTGTTTCTCGATCTCATTGGCCTGGCGCGCCAGTTCCACCACCTCGTCATCGCTCAGCACGAACCGTCCGCGTTCGGCCTTCGAGGTCGGCACGTTCTTCACCGGCTCGGCGCCGCCGGCCGCCGAATAGATCATCTTCTTCTCTTTCGCGCCGAGCCGCTTTTCCAGGATCGGTTTGCAGCCATCGCGGTCGAGAAACGGCTTGTAGACCTGAAACTCGTCCGGCGTCACTGCGCCCTGCACGACGTTTTCGCCCAGACCCCAGGCCGCGTTGATCAGCACCACCTTGTCGAACCCGGATTCGGTGTCGATCGAGAACATCACGCCCGAGCCGCCGATATCCGACCGCACCATCTGCTGCACGCCGATCGACAGCGCCACCTCGGTGTGGTCGAAGCCCTGCACGGTGCGGTAGGAAATCGCCCGGTCGGTGAAGAGCGACGCATAGCATTTGCGGCACGCCTCCAGCAGCGCGGCCTCGCCGACGACATTCAAATACGTTTCCTGCTGGCCCGCAAAGGAGGCGTCGGGAAGATCCTCGGCGGTGGCCGATGACCGCACGGCAACCGACAGCGCGTCCTGCCCGGCGCGCGCCGACAACTCCTTGTAGGCCGCAGCGATCGAGGCGCGCAGATGGTCCGGCCAGTCGCCTGAGGCGATCGCCTTGCGCACCGTGTCGCCGCATTCGTGCAGGGTGATCTTTCCCGCTGCCAGCGCCTCGGTCTTGTCCCGGATCAGATCATCGAGCCCGTTGAAGGTAATGTAGCCGCGAAACGCGTCCGAGGTGGTGGCAAAGCCCGGCGGTACGTCGACGCCCACCGCTCCGAGCGTCTGGACCATCTCGCCAAGACTGGAATTCTTGCCGCCCACCAGCGCCACATCCTCGCGCCGCAATTTCTCGAAAAAGATGACGTCCTTCGTGTCAACCAAGGTATCCGCAGCCATAATCAGCCCTTCCTGTCCGCATGAGGTCTCTGTCGGGCGCTAACATCGGTGATTCGGGATGGGGCGGCGTTGATCTTGGTCAAGCTCTCGCAGCAACGGCAAACGATCCCGCATTGGGGGGTCGGGGATGGCGAGATTTGAACGTCCGGGGCGGAGCAATAGATCATTGAGGCGCAAAACCGGACCCAGGGCGGCAGACATGCACCATCACGACGTCATCGCCATCATATCAAACGCGCTGCAGGACGCACCCGAGGTCCGTGCGCTGTATCTCAGCGGCAGTTTCGGAAACGGGTTGGCCGATGCCTATAGCGATATCGACTTTGTGCTGGTGGCCACCGACGGTGCGACCGATGCCGTTGCAGAGCTGTGGCGCGACGCGATCGGCCGAACCGGTGAGATTGTGCTTTGGTGGGATCGCACCACCAGAGCGATGCTCATCAACGCCATCACCGCCGACTGGACGCGCACCGATGTGGTGATACTGAGACCCGACCAGGTGGGCGGCCAAATCCGATCTGCCCTGAAGCCGCTTTTCGATCACGACCGAATTTACGAAACCCTCGCAGACGGCGTTGGCGTCAAGCCTCCGGACCCTGAGCGGGTCAGATATCAGATCGAGGAATTCATCAAAATACTCGGCCTGCTGCACTTGGCGGTGGGTCGGGAAGAGTACCTCAATGGGGTTCTGGGCGTGTTTCACCTCCGAAACCTTCTGGTCGATCTCATGATCGAAGAAACGGCTGCGCCACATCGCGGCGGAGTCCTGCACCTGAACCGGCTGTTGTCCGACGAGCAGAGGCGGGTGTTGGGCGGTCTGCCGCCGGCGATCCCCGAGCGCGACGCGATGATCTCGGCGCATCTCGCCTATGCCAGGGCCTATTTGCCGCGGGCCCGGAAACTGGCCCCCGATTGGGGGGTGGAATGGCCGGAGCGTTTTGAGACCGCGACGTGGACGAAGTTGGGCGAAACGCTGGCAATCGAGCGTCCGTACCAGCCGGAATGATGGCCTGGGGCGCACATGCCCCAGGTTCACATCGCAGGTGTTCCGCGGATCCTATTCCGCTGCCTCCAGGTACTCCTCCAGCGGCGGGCAGGTGCAGACCAGGTGCCGGTCGCCCCAGACGTTGTCGACCCGGTTGACCGGCGGCCAGTACTTGTCGACCCGGAAGGCGCCCTTGGGATAGCAGCCCTGCTCGCGGCTGTAGGGCCGCTCCCAATCGCCGACCAGGTCCTCGACCGTGTGCGGCGCGCGTTTCAGCGGGTTGTTCTCGGCATCGATCTCGCCCGCCTCGACGGCCCGGATCTCTTCGCGGATATCCAGCATGGCGTCGCAGAACCGGTCAAGCTCGGCCTTGGTTTCGGATTCCGTCGGCTCGACCATCAGCGTGCCCGCGACGGGCCAGGACATCGTGGGGGCGTGGAACCCGTTGTCGATCAGCCGCTTGGCGATGTCGTCGACGGTGATTTGCGCCGCCTCGTTGAAGGGGCGCGTGTCGAGGATGCATTCATGTGCGATGCGCCCCGCCTTGCCGGTGAAGAGGATGTCATAGGCGCCTTCCAGCCGCTTGGCGATGTAGTTGGCGTTCAGGATCGCCACCTTCGTCGCCTGGGTCAGCCCCGCGCCGCCCATCAGCAGGATATAGGCCCAGCTGATCGGCAGGATGGCGGCAGAGCCATAGGGGGCCGCACTGACCGGGCCTTCGCCCGCGCCGGTCTCGGGGTGGCCGGGCAGATAGGGTTCCAGATGCGCCTTGACGCCGATGGGCCCCATGCCGGGGCCGCCGCCGCCATGGGGGATGCAGAAGGTCTTGTGCAGGTTCAGGTGGCTGACATCGCTGCCCAGGTCGCCGGGCTTGGCGAGGCCGACCAGCGCGTTGAGGTTCGCGCCATCGAGGTAGACCTGCCCGCCATAGCGGTGGGTGATGTCGCAGACCTCGCGCACCGTCTCCTCGAACACGCCGTGTGTCGAGGGGTAGGTGATCATGCAGGCGGCCAGGTTGTCGCCCGCCTGCGCGGCCTTCTGGCGGAAATCGTTCAGGTCGATATCGCCGTTCTCGGCCGACTTGACCACGACGACGTCCATCCCGGCCATATGCGCGCTGGCCGGGTTGGTGCCGTGCGCGCTCATCGGGATCAGGCAGATGTTGCGGTGCGTGTCGCCATTGGCCCGGTGGTAGGCGGCGATGGTCAAGAGCCCTGCGAATTCGCCTTGAGCGCCCGAGTTCGGCTGCATCGACATCGCGTCATAGCCGGTGATCGCACACAGCTTGGCCGAAAGATCGTCCAGCAACTCGCGGTAGCCCTGCCATTGGTCGGCGGGTGCAAAGGGGTGGATATTGGCAAACTCGGGCCAGGTGATCGGCATCATCTCGACCGCCGCGTTCAGCTTCATCGTGCAGGATCCCAGCGGGATCATCGCGCGGTCGAGCGCCAGGTCGCGGTCGGCCAGGCGGCGCATGTAGCGCATCATCTCGGTCTCGGCCCGGTTCATGTGGAAGACGGGGTGGGTCAGGTACTCGGTCTGCCGGTGCAGACGCTCGGGCACCCGGTATTCCTCGGTCAGCCCCGCCTTGCGGTCGTTGATGCCGAAGGCATGCCACAGCCGTTCCACCGTCTGGGGCCGCGTGGTCTCGTCCAGGGTGATGCCGATCCGCGTGGTCCCGATCCGGCGCAGATTGATTCGCTGCCGCGCCGCCTCGTCGATGATCGCGCCCTGCAGCGGGCCGACATCGACGGTGATCGTGTCAAAGAACGCCTCGGGTTCGACCACGAATCCCTTCTCCTCCAGCCCGCGGGCCACGCGCACCGTCTTGCGATGGATGCGCTGGGCGATGGCCTTCAGCCCCTCGGGCCCGTGGAACACGGCATAAAACGACGCCATGACCGCCAGCAGCGCCTGCGCGGTGCAGACGTTCGACGTCGCCTTTTCGCGCCGGATATGCTGTTCGCGTGTCTGCAGGCTCAGCCGGTAGGCCTTGTTCCCGCGTGCATCGATCGACACCCCCACGATCCGCCCCGGCATCGCGCGTTTGTGCGCGTCGTGGCATGCCATATAGGCCGCATGCGGGCCGCCGAACCCCATCGGTACGCCGAACCGCTGGGTCGAACCCACGGCAATGTCCGCCCCCATGGCGCCGGGCTCCTTCAGCAGCGTCAGCGCCAGCGGATCGGCGATCACGATGCCCAGCGCCTTGACGCCATGCAGCGCCGCGATCTGGTCGGTGAAATCGCGCACTTCGCCATAGGTGCCGGGATACTGGAACACCGCCCCGAACAGCCCCTCGGGCTGCATCGCGGCCGGATCGCCCACGATCACCTCGATGCCCAGCGGCGCGGCCCGCGTCCGGATCACCGCGATGTTCTGCGGGTGGCAGTTCTCGTCGACGAAGAATCCTGTCGCCTTCGACTTCGACACGCGCTGTGCCATCGCCATCGCCTCTGCCGCCGCGGTCGCCTCGTCCAGCAGGGACGCATTGGCAATATCGAGCCCCGTCAGATCGCAGATCATCGTCTGGTAATTCAGCAGCGCCTCCAGCCGGCCCTGGCTGATCTCGGGCTGATAGGGCGTGTAGGCCGTGTACCAGGCGGGGTTTTCCAGAATGTTCCGCTGGATCGCCGGCGGCGTCACCGTGCCGTGATAGCCCTGGCCGATCATCGTGGTATAGGGCTTGTTCTGCTTGGCCACCTGGCGCAGATACCACAACAGCTCGCGTTCGGATTTGGGCTTGCCGAAATCCAGCGGCTCGGCCTGCCGGATCGATGCCGGCACCGTCTGATCGATCAGGTCGTCCAGCGTCCTGGCGCCGACGACCTCCAGCATCTCGGCCATTTCGGACGGTGACGGGCCGATGTGCCGGCGGTTGGCGAAGTCGTAGGGAAGGTAATGGGTCGGCGTAAAGGGCATGGGCGTCTCCGAAGCTTTCTTGTTCCCCGCAGGCACGAATTCTCGGCGAAAATTCGTCCCGCCGTTCCGGCGCTATCCGATCAACTCCTTATACGCCGCCTCATCGAGGTAGTCGTCCAGCACCGCCAGATCCTCGACCTTCATCTTGAAGAACCAGGCCTCGCCGGTGGGATCCTCGTTGACCAGTCCGGGCGTCTCGACGATGGCGCCATTCACCTCGACGATCTCGCCGTCGACCGGGGCAAGAATGTCGGACGCGGCCTTGACCGACTCGATCACCGCCACCTCGTCATCCTTGGCCACCTCGATCCCGACCTCGGGCAATTCGACAAAGACGACATCGCCCAGCTGCTCGCTGGCATGGTCGGTGATGCCGACGACGACAAGGTCGTCCTCGACGCGCAGCCATTCGTGTTCCTCGGTGAATTTCATGTTTCGACTCCCTCGGGTTTCAGCGTTTGTAGGATGCGGGCAGGAACGGCATCGGGGCAATCGTGGCGGGCAGACGCCTGCCGCGCACCTCTCCGAAGACCGTGGTGCCATCGGCGGCATGGCCAGTGGCGACATACCCCATCGACATGGGCCGTTCGATCGACGGGCCGAAGGCGCCGGAGGTCACCGTGCCAACAGGTTCACCGCCGTCCGCATCGGCGTAAAGAACCGTCCCGGCCCGCATCGGCGCGCGCCCCTCGGGCAACAGCCCGACACGGCGGCGTGCGGCGCCGGCGCCGAATTCGCGCAGGATGCGGTCGGCCCCCGGAAAGCCACCGGCGCGGGCGCCGCCGGCGCGGCGCACCTTCTGCACCGCCCATTCCAGCGCCGCCTCGACCGGACTCGTCGTTTCGTCCAGATCGGATCCGTAAAGGCACAGCCCCGCCTCCAGCCGCAGCGAATCCCGCGCGCCCAGCCCGATGGCGTCCACAGCGTCATTTGCCAGCAACGACTCCGCCAGGCCGCGCGCCTGCGCCTGATGCACCGAAATCTCGAACCCGTCCTCGCCGGTATAGCCCGACCGCGACACCCACAGATCCCCGAAGACCGAAGGCAGCACCGCGACATCCATGAACCTCATCCCGGCGGCGCCTGGCGCGAGTCCGGCCAGCGCCGCCTCTGCGGCCGGGCCCTGCAGCGCCAGCAAGGCGCGGTCCGTGACTTCGGCAACCTCGCAGCGATCCGCCAGGTGTGCCTGCATATGCGCCAGATCCTGTGCCTTGCAGGCGGCGTTCACCACCAGAAACAGGTGGTCGCCGCGATTGGCGATCATAAGATCATCCAGAATTCCGCCCGTGTCATTGGTGAACAGCCCATAGCGCTGCCGCCCCGCTTTCAGCCCGAGCACGTCCACCGGCACCAGCGTTTCCAGCGCAAGGGCGGCATCCGCCACGTCGCCCGAGTTCGGCCGCAGCAGAACCTGACCCATATGACTGACGTCGAACAGCCCCGCCGCGGCGCGGCAGTGCAGATGTTCCTTCAGCACGCCCATGGGGTATTGCACCGGCATCTCATATCCGGCGAACGGCACCATCTTGGCGCCGAGGTCCACATGCAGGTCGTACAGACAGGTCCGGTTCAGATCGGCCATGCCGCCCCCTCGCTCCAGCCGGTCGGTCAAGCGCACCGGCACCGCTTACGGCGGATGCTCCGCCGAACGATGCCCCCTCTGTCCTTTCGCCTGAGATCGTTATCCCTTCGGCGCCCCGGGCCTGATCCGGGATCTCTCCAGAGTTCTTTGTCCGCCGCAGGTCCGTGGGCCTGAGAGTTTACCGGGGCGGTTGCTCCTTCGGCACCGGGCGCCGCAGGCGGGCCCGGATTCTCCCTGCGCTGACTTATATACGGTACGCCATGGTATGCGTCGGGTGCAAGGGGTTGTCTTCACCGCGCCGCCACGCCACATCGGTCCCCATGGCAGACCCGTTCTTCTTTGGCTACGGCTCGCTTGTGAACCGCGCCACTCATGACTTCGAAGATGCCCATCCCGCACGTCTTTGCGGCTGGCGCCGGGCGTGGCGCCACACGAGGCTGCGCAAGCTTGCGTTCCTGACCGCGGTTCCGGCCGAGGGCCACGAGATCGAGGGACTCGTCGCCCATGTGCCGGGCGACGACTGGGTCGCGCTGGACGAGCGCGAGCGCGCCTATGACCGCACCCATGTCACTGACCTGACCGACCATGCCGTTCCGCGGCCGATTCATGTGCAGGTCTATTCGATCCCGCACGGCAAGCACGGGGTGCCGGACGAAACCCACCCGGTACTGCTCAGCTATATCGATGTGGTCGTGCAGGGGTATTTTCGCGAATTCGGCGAGCATGGCGTGCGGCGATTTTTCGAGACCACCGATGGCTGGGATGCCCCGATCCTCGACGACCGCGTCGCGCCGATCTATTCCCGAAGCCAGGTTCTGGCGCATGACGAACGCGGGTTGGTCGACGATGGCCTGCGCGAGGTCGATGCGCGGGTCATCACACGTTTATAGCGGCTTCAGAGCGGTATGAGTTTGGCGGAATCCCTTGGAACCGCGTGCTGCCGCCTTTGGCCTGTCGCGGATCTGGCGTCACCCCGCGCGGCTTGTTACCTAGCCGGTAATGTCCGCGCAAGCTCCGAAAACGACTCCATGATTCCCCCCACACGCGTGGCGCGTCAAAACGGTCGCACAACGTTGCCCGAATAAAAATATACACCCAGCCCAAGCGCAAAGACGATCACGCCTGCCAGAGAATGCAGGACGACGGCCTCGGGGAAATTCCCCCGCACCCGGTAGGCCCAGGCAAATGCCAGACCGCCGGAAAACGTCATCGCGGCGACGATCCAGCTCCAGTACATCAGATGCGCGAAGGAAAAGACCGCAGAATTCAGCAGCAGTTGTGCCGTCACGCCCTCGGGCAGCACCGCCGCGTAGCGCCGAAAGAACAACGGCCGAAAGACCACCTCCTGCGGCAGCGCCGAAAGCACCGGGTAAAGAAGCGCGATCATCAGCATCAGGCCCGGATTCTGACGGATCAGGAATCCGAAGGCCTCGGGCCGAAACGTCAGAATCACCACCGTGCCCACAGCCACGGTCGCCAGCGAAAACAGCGCCACAAACCGCCAGTCGATCCGCCCGGCCCCGGCAAACAGGTCGCGCCATGCAAAGCCCTCTGTGACATGCAGCAGCACCAGACCCACCGCGGTCACCGCAAACAGCACCGGGAACATCGCCGAGGGCGGCAGAACGACCGCCATCAAAACCGGTGCCGCCAGATAGAACGCCAGAAACTCCGCCCGCCGCCGACCGAGGATGGCCCGCCGGGCCGGTCTGTTCGCTTGATCCGTCATTGCCGGCAAAGATAGGCGTTCGGGCGGCACATTCGACCCCCCGCGCGGGCTTGCACCCCCCACTCACCTCACTATAACCGCGGCAATTTGGGCGCGACTCCCCTTCCCGGCCGCGCCAGTCCGTAAAAGATGGGGCGCGCAGGCATGCCGAAACGAACCGACATCCAGTCGATCATGATCATCGGCGCCGGGCCCATCATCATCGGCCAGGCCTGCGAGTTCGACTATTCCGGCGCCCAGGCCTGCAAGGCGCTGAAAGAGGAAGGCTACCGCGTCATCCTGGTGAACTCGAACCCCGCGACGATCATGACCGATCCGGGGCTGGCGGATGCGACCTATATCGAACCGATCACCCCCGAGATCGTCGCCAAGATCATCGAAAAGGAACGCCCCGACGCGCTCTTGCCGACCATGGGCGGCCAGACGGGCCTCAACACTTCGCTGAAGCTCGAAGAAATGGGCGTTCTCGACAGGTTCGGGGTCGAGATGATCGGCGCCAAGCGCGAGGCCATCGAAATGGCCGAGGACCGCAAGCTGTTCCGCGAGGCGATGACGCGCATAGGCCTGGAAAACCCCAGGGCCACGATTGCCAACTCGATGGACGAAGCGATGGCCGCCATCGAAGAGGTCGGGCTGCCGGCGATCATCCGCCCGGCCTTCACCCTTGGCGGCACCGGAGGCGGCGTCGCCTATAACCGCGAGGAATACGAGCATTTCTGCAAGACCGGCCTCGACGCCTCACCCGTCACCCAGATCCTGATCGACGAAAGCCTGCTTGGCTGGAAGGAATTCGAGATGGAGGTGGTGCGCGACAAGGCCGACAACGCCATCATCGTCTGTTCCATCGAAAACGTCGATCCGATGGGCGTGCATACCGGCGACTCGATCACCGTCGCCCCGGCGCTGACCCTGACCGACAAGGAATATCAGATCATGCGCAACGGCTCGATCGCCGTTTTGCGCGAGATCGGCGTCGAAACCGGCGGCTCGAACGTCCAGTGGGCGGTGAACCCCGCCGACGGCCGGATGATCGTGATCGAAATGAACCCGCGCGTGTCGCGGTCCTCGGCGCTGGCGTCCAAGGCCACCGGCTTTCCGATCGCCAAGATCGCCGCCAAGCTTGCCGTGGGCTACACGCTCGACGAGCTCGACAACGACATCACCAAGGTCACGCCGGCCAGCTTTGAGCCCACCATAGATTATGTCGTCACCAAGATCCCGCGCTTTGCGTTCGAAAAATTCCCGGGCGCCGAGCCGCACCTGACCACGGCAATGAAATCCGTCGGCGAGGCCATGGCCATTGGCCGGACCTTTCACGAGTCGGTGCAAAAGGCGCTCGCCTCGATGGAAACCGGTCTCACCGGCTTCGACGAGATCGAGGTCCCGGACCTCGGCGAGGACCCGGCCGCTTTGATCAAGTTCATCTCGGCCCAGCACCCCGACCGCCTGCGCCGCATCGCCCAGGCCATGCGCCATGGCCTCACCGACGACCAGATCCAGGCCGTCACCCATTTCGATCCCTGGTTCCTCGCCCGCATCCGCGAAATCGTCGACGCCGAGGACGGGGTTCGCAAGAATGGCCTCCCGCTGGACGAACACGGCCTCCGCCAGCTCAAGATGCTCGGCTTCACCGACGCACGCCTGGCCAACCTCACCGGCCGGGACGAGGAAAACATCCGCCGCGCCCGCCGCAATCTCGGCGTCACCGCCGTTTTCAAACGCATCGACACCTGCGCCGCCGAGTTCGAGGCGCAGACACCCTACATGTACTCGACCTACGAGGCCCCGGTCATGGGCGAGGTCGAATGCGAAGCCCGGCCGACGGAGGCGAAAAAGGTCGTCATCCTCGGCGGCGGCCCCAACCGCATCGGCCAGGGTATCGAGTTCGACTATTGCTGCTGCCACGCCTGTTTCGCACTGTCCGACGCGGGTTACGAGACGATCATGGTCAACTGCAACCCCGAGACGGTCAGCACCGACTATGACACATCCGACAGGCTCTACTTCGAGCCCCTCACATTCGAACATGTGATGGAGATCCTGGCCCGCGAACGGGAAAATGGCACCCTGCATGGCGTAATCGTACAATTCGGCGGTCAAACGCCGCTAAAACTGGCCAATGCCTTGCATGGATCAGGCATTCCGATCCTCGGCACGTCGCCCGACGCCATCGACCTCGCCGAGGATCGCGAGCGGTTTCAGTCCCTCGTGCAGGAACTGGGCTTGCACCAACCGAACAATGCCATCGCCAGCACCGATGCCGAGGCGCTGCAGGCGGCCGATGCCATCGGCTATCCGCTGGTGATCCGCCCGTCCTACGTGCTCGGCGGCCGCGCCATGGAAATCGTCCGCGACCACGCTCAGCTCGAACGCTACATTTCCGAGGCCGTCGTCGTCTCTGGCGACAGCCCGGTGCTCCTCGACAGTTACCTCGCCGGCGCCGCCGAGGTCGATGTCGACTGCCTCTCCGACGGCGAAAACGTCCATATCGCCGGCATCATGGAACATATCGAAGAGGCCGGCGTGCATTCGGGCGACAGCGCCTGCTGCCTGCCGCCGCACAACCTCTCCGCCGACATCATCGCCGAGCTTGAACGCCAGGCGGTGGCCCTAGCCCAGGCTCTCAACGTCGTCGGTCTGATGAACGTCCAGTTCGCGGTCAAGGATGGCCAAGTCTACCTGATCGAGGTCAACCCCCGCGCATCGCGCACGGTCCCCTTCGTCGCCAAGGCCACCGATTCGGCCATCGCCTCCATCGCCGCGCGTCTCATGGCCGGCGAGCCGCTGTCGAACTTTCCCGAACGCCCGGCCTACGACGCGAACGCCACCTACGACACCACGCTGCCGCTGGCCGATCCGATGACGCTCGCCGACCCGAACATGCCGTGGTTCTCGGTCAAGGAGGCGGTGATGCCCTTCAACCGCTTCCCCGGCGTCGATACGCTGCTGGGGCCGGAAATGCGGTCGACCGGCGAGGTCATGGGCTGGGACCGGTCCTTCCCGCGCGCGTTCCTCAAGGCCCAGCTCGGCGCCGGCACCGACCTGCCGCGCGCGGGCACGGTGTTCCTGTCGATCAAGGACGCCGACAAGACGCCCGAGCTGGCCGAGACCGCCCGTATCCTTGCCGATCTCGGCTTTGCGATCACCGCCACCCGCGGCACCGCGGCGTTCCTGTCGGCCGAGGGAATCGAGGCGCAGGTCGTCAACAAGGCCTACGAGGGCGGCCGCACCATCGTCGACATCATCAAGGACGGGCTGATCGACCTGGTGATGAACACCACCGAAGGCGCCCAGGCGGTGGAGGACTCGCGCAGCATGCGCAGCGTCGCCCTGACCGACAAGATCCCGTATTACACCACCGCCGCGGCGAGCCATGCTGCCGCGCTGGCGATGAAGGCGCGGGTCGAGGGGGAGATCGGGGTACGGTCGTTGCAGGGGTGAAATGGGTGAGGGCAAATTGACAGATATTGCGGATAGAAAGGTTCAGTTTGGCGATCTGAAAGCCGAGCTTTTAATCGAAACGTCTGGGCGCGAAGCCGCCCATCGCAGAATCCTTGTTTTGAGAACCTATTCAAAACTTGCGATAAATCTCACTTCGTTCTTTATCATTTGCACATCAATTATCGCCCTAGTCTTTGCGGATCGCCTTACAGTCACGGGGATTACCGTATTGGGATGTGCAACGATCTTCGCTACGATCTATTCGATGATTGTCGATAACCTTGAGAACTCGAAGAATTATTCCGAGAAGTCGTTTCGAATGGAAAAGAGCGCGGCGGCGATGCGCTGTCTCTATGACGAAATCAACCATATGGAGGCGCCAAAAAACGATTCTGAACTCAGAAGAATCGTGGACGAGAAAAACTCGATAGTATCCCGATATGGCTTGATCGACAGCATAACCGATTCCGAATACGCACAATGGCTAAACCGGGAAAAGCTTGATGGATTGGATATCCCTCATCCAGACATATCGAATGCGGACAAAAAGTATCGCAATTCAAGGTTCTCTGTTTTTTGGGTATATCTAATTTTTCCAATTATTCTCCTTATTGGTAGTTTCTATTTTGTAATAAATTTCGCAATTAACTCCGTGTGAGCGAGCCGCAGCAGGCCGTATTGTGGTTCACATTCATCGCGCACCGGCTGCCGCACAAGCAGTTCTCACGGCCCAATCGCCACTTGTCGCTATTTCATGTGAAACCAACACCTTACGCCCCTGTCCCCATCGGGACACATGAGGATTGCCAACGCCACGTCATTTCCCCCACACTTCCTTCAAACAGGAGGACCGCCATGCAAACCCGCCGTCTCATCCTCACCGGCCTGCTTGCCGGACTCGCCCTTCCGGCCGCCGCCCAGGGCAAGAAATCCGCCGGTGGCGACGACATGACCCGCCTGATCGGCATCGACGGCCGCTATGCCAGCCAGGGCCGCAATCCCGACGGCTCCACCTATCGCGGTCGCGCCGAGATCACCCAGCAGGGCGACGCCGTCGAGATCACCTGGGTGATCGACGGCAGCACCTTCCGCGGCGCCGGCACGCTCGACGGTCGCGTTCTCACCGTCGACTGGGGTGAGCCCACGCCGGTGGTCTATGTCGTGATGCAGGACGGCGAGCTGCACGGCACCTGGGCCGACGGCACCGCGCTCGACAAGCTGACCCCGCGCTGAACCGCCAGAGTCCGACCGGGGTCCGACGCTATTCCGATTGCGGCTTCCGGCCCCCGACGGCCTCTGACAGCCGCGCCGCCGCGTCGCGCACCAGCCCGCCGAACCGGGCCACCGTGGCGTCGTCCATCCGGCTGACCGGACCCGAGACCGACAGGCCCGCGACCGGTTCCGCGAAGACGTTGAACACCGGCGCCGCGACGCAGCGCATGCCGCTGCTGCGTTCCTCGTTGTCGATGGCGATCCCCCGTGCGCGGATGTAGCGCAGCTCTGCCAGCAGCGCGGGTTCGGCCACGATGGTGGTGCCGGTGAAGCGCTCAAGTGTATGATTCCGCAGCCATTTCCGAAGCCTATCCTCAGGGAAAAAGGCCAGCAGCGCCTTGCCGATACCACTGGCATGCATCGGCGACAGGGTGCCGGGCGGAAAGAAGGCGCGGATGGTGGCATGGGTTTCGACCTGGCTGACGAACATCACCTGCTCGCCGCTCTCCACGCCGAGATTCGCCGTCTCGCCGGTGTCCTGCATCAGCTGCCGCAGGACGGGGCGGGCGCGTTCGACCACCGAGGTGCGGCGCAGAAACGCGGACCCTATTGAAAACGCGCCACTTCCAACGTGCCAAAGCTGAGCGGCCTCATCGAACTCGGCGATCCTGTGCTGTGCGAGAGTTGTCAGCACCCGGTAGAGCGTGGCGGGGGATTGCTCCATGGTGTCGGAGAGCTGGCTGAGCGAGATCCCCTCGTGCGCGGCCAGCGCCTGCAGGACGTTCATCGCCCGATCCAGCGACTGGATTGTGTTCTGTTCGGTCTTGTCGTGGAACGCCTTGGGCCGGCCCCGTTGGCGATTTGGCTTTCCCGCCATGCTGTGTCCGCCCCCTTTTTTCGATTCCGAAAAACAAAATCATATCGTGAAAAAACCTAACTGGTTGATGGATATTGATAAAGATGAATTTTCCGCATTATGAAAAAATAATTCGAAAAAATTGCATGTAGCTCCGCACAAGGCTATCCAACCGCATCGACACCGATGAGGAGGCGGCGATGTCCCAGAACCCGGTATTCATTCCCGGACCCACAAACATGCCGGACGCGATCCGCAAGGCTTGCGATATGGCCACGCTGGACCACCGCTCGTCTGCCTTCGCCGATATCTTCGGCCCTGCCGTGGCAGGTGTGAAGCAGGTGCTCAAGACGACGAAGGCCGAGATCGTCATCTTCCCCGCATCCGGCACGGGCGGCTGGGAGGCGGCGATTTCCAACACGCTATCGCCCGGTGACAAGGTGCTGGCCGCGCGGCACGGCATGTTCAGCCATCGCTGGATCGACCTGTGCCAGCGCCACGGGCTGGACGTTCAGATCATCGAAGCGCCATGGGGAGCAGGCTGTCCGGTCGACCAATACCTCCAGGTTTTGACGGCCGACAAGACCCATGAAATCAAAGCCGTGCTGGCGACGCACAATGAAACGGCCACCGGCGTCCGCAGTGACATCGCCGGCATCCGCAAGGCGATAGACGCAGCCGGCCACCCCGCGCTTTTCCTGGTGGACGGCGTCAGTTCCATCGGCTCGATGGATTTCCGGATGGACGAATGGGGCGTTGATGTCGCCGTGACCGGCTCGCAAAAGGGCTTCATGCTGCCGGCCGGCCTGGCCATCGTCGGCGTCAGCCCCAAAGCCTTGGCAGCGTCGGCGTCGGCGACGCTGCACCGCACCTTTTTCGACTTTCGCGACATGCTGAAAAGCTATGCCTCGGGCGGCTACCCCTACACCCCCGCCGTCGGCCTGCTGAACGGGTTGAAACTGGCCACGGATATGTTGCTGGATGAAGGGCTTGACGCGGTCTTTGCCCGCCACCACCGCATTGCGGAAGGCGTCCGCCGGGCCGTGTTCGCCTGGGGGATGCGGCCCTGCGCCCAGTCGCCCGATCTCTACTCGGACACGGTGACGGCGATCCTGACGCCCGAAGGGTTCAATGCGACCGATATCGTGACCCATGCCGCCGACCGCTATGACGTCGCCTTTGGCGTGGGACTGGGAGAGGTCGCGGGCAAGGTGTTCCGCATCGGGCATCTGGGCGCGATGACCGATGTCATGGCCCTGTCCGGCATCGCGACCGCAGAGATGGCGATGGCTGACCTGGGCCTGCCGGTCCAGCTCGGTTCGGGCGTGGCCGCAGCGCAGGATTACTATCGGCACGGGACCGGCGCGGCGGCGCTGGCAGCGGAGTGAAAGACATGAAGGATATGGCCCTGACCCTCCCGACCTATGACGACATGCTGGCGGCCCATGACCGGATCCGCCCCTACATCCACCGCACCCCGGTGCTGACCTCGAGCTATTTCAATGAGCTAACCGGCGCCGAGCTGTTTTTTAAGTGCGAGAACTTCCAGAAGGCGGGCGCCTTCAAGGTGCGCGGTGCGTCAAACGCGGTGTTCGGGCTGTCCGACGCGATGGCCGAGAAGGGCGTCGCGACCCACAGCTCCGGCAACCACGCGCTGTCGCTCAGCTATGCGGCCGGACGCCGGGGCATTCCCTGCCATGTGGTGATGCCGCGCACGGCGCCCGAGGCCAAGAAGGCAGCGGTGCGGGGCTATGGCGGGATCATCACCGAATGCGAGCCCTCGACCTCGTCGCGCGAAGCGGTCTTTGCCGAGGTCCAGGCCAGGACCGGGGCCGAATTCGTGCACCCTTACAACGACCCGCGGGTGATCGCCGGTCAGGCCACCTGTTCGCGCGAGCTTCTCGATCAGGTCGAGGATCTCGACATCATGATCGCGCCGATCGGCGGCGGCGGCATGATTTCCGGCACCTGCCTGACGCTGAGCCACGCCGCGCCGGGGATCGACATCATCGCGGCCGAGCCCGAGCAGGCCGACGACGCCTATCGCAGTTTCAAGGCGGGCCGCATCATCGCCGACGATGCGCCGCAGACCATCGCGGACGGGCTGAAGGTTCCGCTGAAGGAACTGACCTGGCATTTCGTGTCGAACTACGTGACCGATATCCTGACGGCCAGCGAAGAGGAAATCGTCGACGCGATGAAGCTGACCTGGCAGCGGATGAAGATCGTGATGGAGCCCAGCTGCGCGGTGCCGCTGGCCACCATCCTGAAGAACAGGGACCGGTTCGCGGGCAAGCGGGTCGGCGTGATCGTGACCGGCGGCAATGTCGACCTCGACAAGCTGCCATGGATGAAGAGCTGAGGGGATAAAGTCATGAAAGACATGGTGAATTTCAACGACCTCGAGGTCGGCTACGACGTCCCTGCACTGCCCGGCATGGATGAGGCGGATATCCAGACGCCGTGCCTGGTGCTGGACCTCGACGCGCTGGAGCGCAACGTCAAGAAAATGGGCGATTACGCCGCGGCGCATGGGATGCGTCACCGGGTGCACGGCAAGATGCACAAGTCGGTGGATGTCGCCAAGCTTCAGATGGACCTTGGCGGGGCTGTCGGTGTCTGCTGTCAGAAGGTCAGCGAGGCCGAGGTTTTTGCCCGCGGCGGCATCAAGGACGTGCTGGTCTCGAACCAGGTCCGCGACCCGGCCAAGATCGACCGGCTGGCGCGGATGCCGAAGCTGGGTGCCCGCACGATCTGCTGCGTGGACGATCCCGCCAACGTGGGCGATCTTTCGGCGGCGGCGGTCGAGCATGGCACCGAGATCGAATGTCTGGTCGAAATCGACTGCGGCGCAGGCCGTTGCGGCGTGACCACGACCCCGGAAGTGGTCGAGATCGCCAAGGCGATCGATGCGGCGCCGGGGCTGAAATTCGCCGGCATCCAGGCCTACCAGGGCGCGATGCAGCACATGGACGACTACAACGACCGGAAGGAAAAGATCGAAACGGCGGTCGCGATGGTGAAGGACGCCGTGGACACGCTGAAGGCCGAGGGGCTGGACTGCGACATCGTCGGCGGCGGTGGCACCGGCAGTTACTATTTCGAGTCGAACTCGGGCGTCTACAATGAGCTTCAATGCGGATCCTACGCCTTTATGGACGCGGACTATGGCCGCATCCTCGACAAGGACGGCAACCGCATCGACCAGGGCGA